>NZ_LIQH01000046.1 GCF_001418085.1 Lacinutrix algicola | reverse complement strand
AATATTGTAAAAACTGGAGTTTTCAATAACGACAACAATAATAATTGTTCAGAAATTGACGAAACAATTACATATACATTTACGATTACTAATACTGGTAATGTATCATTAGAAAATGTAATAATAACAGATCCGTTATTAGATAATACAACTCCTAATGTAGTAATTACTTATATTTCTGGAGATGTCGATAACGATCAGCAAGTAGATTTAACTGAGATTTGGATTTACACAGCTACATATTTAATAACTCAAATAGATATTGATGCTACTGAAGTTATTAATACTGCAACAGTAAATGCTCAAGGAGTTTCAAACGGAACATTAGTTACTTCGACTTCTCAAACAACAACTGAGTTAATTGAGGATACAACTCCTCCAGATACTTCAAATTGCACTACTCTAGATGAAACAATAGAATGCAGCGGTGTTGATAATGAAAATATTGCGATTGCTTGGAATGCTGCAAATATCGCTGCTCTAGAAGCTTGTGCAACTGATGAGTGTGATAATAGCTTTATTATAACTTCAAATTACACTTTTGGAAATCTTATTTCTACTTGTGGAGCTAGTGGTACTATTACTGTTACATATATTCTAACAGATACAACTGGGAACTTTAGCACATTTACCGCAACCCTTACTCTAGAAGATACAATAGGTCCCGATTTAACTAATTGTACTGTGATAGATGAAACTATCGAATGTGGTGGAACCGATAACGAAAACATTGCTATCGCTTGGGATGCTGCAAATATTACAACACTTCAAAACTGTGGTACTGATACTTGTGATATAGATCCTACTAACGTAGTAACTTCTAATTACGACTTCAACAACTTAGTCTCTAATTGCGGTGCAGGTGGTGCAATTACTGTTACTTATACAGTAGCTGATGATTGTGGTAATACTACACAACTTACCGCAACCCTTACTCTAGAAGATACAATAGGTCCTGATTTAACTAATTGTACTGTGATAGATGAAACTATCGAATGTGGTGGAACCGATAACGAAAACATTGCTATCGCTTGGGATGCTGCAAATATTGCAACACTTCAAAACTGTGGTACTGATACTTGTGATATAGATCCTACTAACGTAGTAACTTCTAATTACGACTTCAGCAACTTAGTCTCTAATTGCGGTGCAGGTGGTGCAATTACTGTTACTTATACAGTAGCTGATGATTGTGGTAATACTACACAACTTACCGCAACCCTTACTCTAGAAGATACAACAGGTCCCGATTTAACTAATTGTACTGCGATAGATGAAACTATCGAATGTGGTGGAACCGATAACGAAAACATTGCTATCGCTTGGGATGCTGCAAATATTACAACACTTCAAAACTGTGGTACTGATACTTGTGATATAGATCCTACTAACGTAGTAACTTCTAATTACGACTTCAACAACTTAGTCTCTAATTGCGGTGCAGGTGGTGCAATTACTGTTACTTATACAGTAGCTGATGATTGTGGTAATACTACACAACTTACCGCAACCCTTACTCTAGAAGATACAACAGCTCCAGATTTAACTATTTGTACAGATGTAACTAATACTACTATAGAATGTAATGGTACAGATAATGATACAATAGCTTCGGCATGGAATTCTAATAATGTAACTACACTTTCTACTTGTCCTGGTGATGATTGTGATTTAGATTCTATTTACACAATAACTTCAGATTTCGACTTTAACAATCTAGTGTCAACATGTGGTTTAGGTGGAACTATCATTGTAAACTATACTGTGACTGACGATTGTGGTAATACTGCAACAACAACTGCTACATTAACACTTGAAGATTCAACTGGTCCTGATTTATCTAACTGTAATGTTACAAATACAACGATAGAATGTAATGGAAGTGAAAATGAAATGTTAGCAGATGAATGGAATGCTAATAACATTACAACTCTTACATCTTGTGGTGTTGATGCTTGTAATGCGGATACAACAAATACAGTAACTTCTAATTATGCTTTTGTTAATTTAAATTCTGATTGTGGTGCTGGAGGAACAATTGAAGTAACTTATACTGTTGCTGATGATTGCGGAAACGAATCTATTCTAATTGCTACACTAGCAATTGAAGATACTACAGCTCCTACTCTATTAACTAATTTAGAGCCTGAATCTTATGTTATTTGTTCTAAAATCCCTGAGCCTCCAACTTTAGAATTCTCAGACGAATGTTCTAATGTAGAAGTTACTATCGATTTTAATGAAACAAATAACAACGTTGGTGACGGTGAAGACTATGAAATAGTTTGGGAATGGATTGTTAGCGATAGCTGTAATAACTCTAATGTTTACACGCATACTGTAAACGTTATTAGTGAAGACTTTGTTACAAACCTTGATGGAGAACGTTGTAATAACGATGGTATTATAGATTTATTCGAATATTTAACAGATGGTATTGATACCTCTGGAACTTGGACAGTAGAACAAGGTGATGTTATATTAGATACTGATGGCACTTTTGATCCTATCGACTTAGAACTTGGTGATTATATCTTTACCTATTCAATGACAAATGATGATTGTAGAGCTACAATTAGAGTTACGTTAAACATACACGATAAATGTATTGTTCAGCCATGTGGTGTAGAAGGTATGGTTATTTCGAAAGCTGTAACACCAAATGGAGATGGTCATAACGATTTCTTCTTCATACAAGGAGATCAAAAGTGTGGTTTCATAATAGATTTACAAATATTTAATCGTTATGGAGGCATAATTTATGATGTAAAAGATTATAAAAATGATTGGAGTGGTCAAGCTATTAAACAATCTTTAGGTAATGCAGATAAGCTTCCAAATGGCACATATTATTATGTTATTATTTTAAGAAATAGTGGTTTAGATCCTATTACAGGCCCATTGTATTTAGGTACCAAATAAAAAAATGAATGAAAAAAAATAGAGTTTATATATTTACTATTGTAGCATTAAGTTGTGTTTTTTCCTTTGCTCAACAGTTACCACAGTTCTCTCAGTATATGTTTAATACTATATCTGTAAATCCGGCATATGCGGGAAGTAGAGAAACAATAAGTTTAGTTGGTTTACATAGAAGTCAATGGGTTGGTTTAGAAGGAGGGCCAAGTACTCAAACACTTTCTATACATTCTCCATTAAAAAATGAGCAGTTAGGTTTAGGACTATCTGTAATTAACGATCAATTAGGTTATGAAAATTTTGTTTTCATGTATGGTGATTTTTCATATACAATAAACACAAGTGAAACAACAAAATTAGCGTTTGGTTTAAAAGCTGGTTTTACTCATTATAACCTAGATACTGTTGGTTTTTTAGATCAGGAGCAAGTCTATTCTGATCCATTTTTTAGCGACATTTCTAGTAGTTGGAATCCTAATATTGGAGTTGGTTTATTTTTACACAGTAATAGATGGTATGTTGGTTTATCTGCTCCAAGAATATTAAATACAGATTATAATTTAACAGGCAATCAAGATGCGGGACCAGAATATTTAGCTTTAGAAAGAATAGGATACTATTTAACTGGAGGTTATGTTTTTGAACTTAATGAAAATCTTAAACTAAAACCATCTACCCTATTAAAAGTTACAAATGGAGCTCCTGTTTCATTCGATATTAATGCAAACCTCTTATTCTTTGAAAAATTTTGGTTAGGTGGTGCTTATAGATATAATCAAGATACTTCAACCATAGGAGCGCTAGCAGATATTCAAATCTCTCAACAATTAAGAATTGGATATTCTTATGAATATTTTTTATCCGATTTAAGACCGTATACAAGTGGAACACATGAAATTTTATTAATGTTCGAAGTGTACAAACCAAGAAAACGTATTAAATCTCCAAGATATTTCTAATATAAAATGAAAAATAGTTTACTATCCATATTATTCCTTTTTACTGTCTCTATAATAAGTGCACAGATTAAAGTAGCCGATAATTTCTTTAAAGATTACGACTATTATCAAGCAACAGAACTTTATTTAGAAGTTTTAAAAAAAGGAGATACTACGGAACACGTAGTTACCAGACTTGGTGATTGTTACTACAACAACTCTAACGTACAATTAGCAAGTTATTGGTACAAGAAAGCAGTAACAAAATATAAGGATGTAAATCCTGAGTATATCTATAAATATATTCAAACTTTAAGAAGTTTAAATCAGTTTGAGGAATCTAAAAAATGGACTACTATTTTTAAAGAGCGCAAAAAAAATGATAGACGTGTAAAAGAAGAAGATGTATTTGATATTGAAAAATTTGAAGCATTAGAGTCTACAGATCGTGTTTATGTCGATTATAAAAATCTTGATATTAATACAAAATATTCAGATTTTGGAAGTTTTGAAAAAGATAGCATTTTATACTTTGCTTCTACTCGAGTAAAAGATACTGTAATAGACGAGAAAAAACTGTATCAATGGAATAAAGAACCATTCCTTAATATCTATCAATCTGGAATAACTATTGATGAAGGAAACAAAATAGTTTCTTCGCCTTCACTAATTACATCTAACGAAATTAATACCGATTTTCATGAAAGTTCTGTTGCTATCACAAAAGATGGTAATACAATGTATTTTACTAGAATAAATTTAAATAAAAAGAACAAAGCCAAATACGACAAAGGTGGTACTTCACAAATTAAATTATTTAGAGCAAAGAATATTGATGGTAAATGGAAGAAAATAGAAGAGTTACCATTTAATGGTGAAGACTTTTCTACTGGATCTCCTGCATTAAGTCCAAACGAAAAAGATTTATATTTTTCTTCAGACCGTGAAGGTTCAAAAGGTCTTACAGATATATATAAAGTAAAAATAAATACTGATGGAACTTTTGGTAATCCTATTAACTTAGGAGCTAAAATTAATACCGAAGGAAGAGAAAATTTTCCTTTTATTGCAAAGGATTCTACATTATATTTCTCATCCGATGGTCATTTAAACTTAGGTTTATATGATATTTTTGAAAGTAATATTCTAAAAAAAGATACTACACAAGTTTATGTAAAAAATCTTGGCGCTCCATATAATAGTGGTTTCGATGATTTTGGTTTTTTTATTGATACTGATTCAAATACTGGATACTTTTCCTCTAACAGAGATGGTGGGAAAGGTGGAGATGATATTTATAGTTTTGGACGTTATGACTGTAAGCAAATAATTAAAGGAATTACTAGAGACAAACTTTCTAACGAACCATTACCTAAAGTGGTTGTAAAACTTATTGATGAAAATGGTAAAGTAATACAAATGGAGACTTCTAACGAAAAAGGTGCATATGAGTTTAAAGATGTAGCTTGCGATAAAACCTTTGTTGTACTTGGTGAAAAAGTAATATACAGACCAGACCAAAAAGATGTAACTACAACTCAAGAAAGCGGTGTAGAAAACACTATAGATCTCTTCCTTACTCCTTTAATAATTGATAGTGAGATTGTAATTAACCCTATTTTCTTCGATTATAACAAGTATGATATTAGACCAGATGCTGCATACGAATTAGAAAACATTGTAGCGGTTATGCGTGAGCATCCAATAATGGTAATAAAAATAGAGTCGCATACAGATAGTCGTGGTAGAGTTGCATATAACGAGAAGTTATCTGATAGAAGGGCTAAATCTACAAGAGATTATTTATTCTCTAGAGGCATTGCTGTAAACAGAGTGCAAAGTGCTATTGGTTATGGAGAAAGTCAATTAATAAACAATTGCGACGATGCCAATAGTAAAAATTGTACTGAAGAGCAACACCAAGAAAATAGACGTTCAAAGTTTATTATTACTAGCGGATATGCTAAATAATAGTAACTACTCTCTTTATATTACTCTGTATATCTTATATAAAATTCATATACAATATTAGAGAAGTCATTTACGAAAATGAAATATTAATTTAGCAAAAATTAAACCAAAAAAAGAGTTTCGAAAGAACAGCTTTTTTTTTTTATAAATTATGTTGTTTATTTTCTAATAAATATATTTGTAAAATACCATTTACCTTCCGTATTCTGTTCTGCAGAAACATCAAAATTTGTATAATCACCTTCCATATTTAATCTATGTCCTTCACTTTGAATCCATGCGTTAACAACCGATTGTGCCGATGTAAACCCAAATGCTACATTTTCTGTAACTACACTAGCTCCTGCATTATTTACTAAAAATGATTTTCTATTATAAAAATTTGCATGTGACATGTTATCCTCTTCTGCCATGTAATCTGAATGACTAAAAGCTTGCGACTTTACTAAATCATGATTAGATAATGCATTTAGACCATTCTCAATTCTATAAGCATTAATAAGCTCCATTATCTCGATCTCGATTTCTTTTGTCTGTGGAATAGTGATATCTTCAAGTTGTAAATCGTCTGAACTTTCTGAAGAACATGATGTTGCAAAAGTTAAAAATAAGGCTAACAATAGTAGGTTAAGTATCGTTTTCATAAGGGTACAATTTGTTTGGGATTTAAATATACCCAACCAAAACCTTACGAAGTGTTAAAGAAATGTTAAAATCGATGAAATACATGTATTTCATCGTTATTAAATGTTTTTAATCGTTAAAACACAATTTCAAAACAATTCAAAGTGTATTTCAACGAAAAAAAACAACCATTAATCGTCAATCATGGTGATAACCTATTCTTAACCCAAGAATAATCCTCATCCATCCTATAATGAATACGATCATGCAATCTATTAGCTCTTCCTTGCCAAAATTCTATTTCAATAGGTTTTACAATAAAGCCTCCCCAAAATTCTGGTCTTGATATCTCTTTACCTTCATATTCTTGCTCTAAATCAATTAATTTCGTTTCTAAAAAATTTCTATTTTCTATAATACTACTCTGTTTAGAAACTATCGCTCCCAATTGACTTCCTCTAGGACGAGATTCAAAATAACCATCACTTAAATTTGAGGCTATTTTCTCGGCTTTACCTTTTATTATAATCTGTCTTTCAGCTCCAGCCCAAAAAAAAGACAAACATACTTTAGGATTGTTTTGTATTGCCATACCTTTTTCACTTTCGTAATTGGTATAAAAAATAAAACCTTCGTACGTGAATTTTTTAAGAAGCACTACTCTATTTTTTGGAAAGCCATTTAAACCAATTGTAGAAATCGTCATGGCATTAGTTTCATCTTCTGGAAAATAAGTATCAACTTCATTAAACCAAGTTCTAAAAAGCTCTATTGGGTTCTCTGGTGTGTCTTCGAGTAATAGTTCGTTTTTCTCGTAAGACCTTCTGTAATTTCCTAAATCTTTTTCCATAGTGCAATTTACAAGAATTAAAAATCATCTTAAAAAAGTTTTAATAAATTAAAAGAGAAAATCGTGTTATTCTGTAAATATTCTAAAATCTATAGAGCTTCATTTTTTAATAAAAAAATAATAGTAACGTGTGCTAAGTCTAACAAACTCATAATTAAACTGATAGAAAAAACATAAAAAAAGCTAATGGATTAGCTCTTAAAACAAATTAAAAACTGGGTAAAATGAGGTTTTAAATTAATATATTTAGGATAAACTAACCAGCTTAAAATGCAATTTGAAAACTCTCAAATAAGTAAACAACTTATTTATACTGTTAAAGAATTACCTTTTGGTAAAATATATTTATTTCCCAAGTTTTTTCTTTCTGAAATAAATTATGGTGTTCACTTAGATTGGAATAAAATAGAAAAAATTATAGAATTAGTCTTTTCTTATTATGGAGTAAATTGTAAAATTGGTTACATCTCCAACAAAGTAAACTCTTATTCCTATGAACCAAACTTATGGAAAAAATTTCACGAAAATTACGATTTTATTATTGCTAGTGTAGCTATATGTTATTCTCAAATAAACTACGTTAATGCAACTATTGAAAAACAGTTTTCTAAGAAAAGTATAAAAAGGACCGATAATATAGAAGATTCTATAAATTGGATTACAAATCTAAAAGAATTTAAGGATTAGCTTAATGAATTCAGCTATGTCTCTGATACAAAAAGGTACACTATACTTTTAAAATTCGAAAACTTTACCATCGTCAGCAAGCTCTACATTTGTAAAATGCTCTTGGGCTTCAGTTTTAAAAAGGTTTAAATCGTCGTATCGTGTAGAATAGTGTCCTAATAACAAAGTACCAACATTGGCTTGTTTTGCTATACTTCCTGCCTCTTTTGCTGTACTATGTTTTGTTTTAGGAGCTAAATGTGCATGCTGCTCTAAAAAGGTAGATTCATGATATAAAACATCTACATCTTTAATAAGTGGTACAATGTCTTCTTTATATGCAGTATCACTACAAAAGGCATAACTTTTGGGTTTTTCTGGAGGAAATGTAACGGTTTCATTTTTTACTAGTTGTCCGTCGTTATTCTCTACATCGAAACCTTGTTTTAACTTTCTATAATAAGCGACATCTATATTTGAATTTAAAACTGCATTCATATCTAGCTTACGATCTCCTTCTTTTTCTTTGAATAAGAAACCGTTAGTATATACTCGATGGTCTAAAGGTATTGTATGCACTTCTACTTTATCATCTTCAAAAATTAACTCTGAAGATTTGCTGGTTAATTCATGAAAATAAAGATTATAATTAGTCCATGAGTTAGCTAATTTCATCTGTAACGTAACTACTTCTTTTAAACCTTTTGGTGCATGAATGTGTAAATCTGTCTCACGTGTTAATAGTCGCATGGTTGATATTAAACCAACAAGACCAAAGAAATGATCACCATGTAAATGCGATATAAAAATGTGTTTAATACGATTAAACTTAATCTTATGCTTACGCAATTGCACTTGGGTACCTTCTCCACAATCTATTAAAAAAACATGATTGTTTATTTCTAATACTTGAGATGTAGGATTAGTAAACGTTCGTGGTGTTGCGCTATAACAACCTAAGATGTTTAATTTCATTAATACAATATAGCTTAAAAATTTTTGACTTTAAGTGAAAATTAAATACCTAAATCACGTTCCATAACTTCCATTTCAATAATATCGAAAGCTTCTTTAACTGTTGGCACTACTATAATTTCTTCTGGAGTTTCGTCTGCACCCATTGCATTTGTAACCACTACAAACGAATGTTTTGCTGCACGGTGCTTTTTTGAAAGACGTAAAAACTCATTAACATTCTCTAAAGTTATTTCTCCCAAAGAAGATAATTTTATAATGATGTTATGTTTTTCAAATTTTGGATATAGTGCTTCTATTTTTTTTACTAATTCTATAATAGTAGCCTTCTCTTGTGTAATTATTGAAGTGTTTTCTTCTTGATCTATTATCATAATTTATTGTTTTATTTTTGAAGCTAATAAATATATTACTGCCATCCTAACTGCTACTCCATTTTCTACTTGATCTAAAATAATAGCTTGCTTAGAATCTGCAACATCACTTGTAATCTCAACACCTCTATTAATTGGTCCGGGATGCATAATAGTTATTTCTTTATCTAAAGAATCTAATAGTGCTTTATTAACTCCAAATTGTTGTGTATATTCTCTTGTTGATGGAAAGTAACTAATGTCCATACGCTCGTTTTGAACACGCAACATATTGGCTACATCACACCATTGTAATGCTTTGCGTAAGTTCGTTTCTACTTTAACGCCTAATTGGTCTATATATTTTGGTAATAATGTTTTTGGTCCGCATACCATAACATTAGCGCCTTGTAATTTTAAAGCATAAATATTAGATAATGCAACACGACTATGTAAAATATCACCAACAATAACTACATTTTTTCCAGCAACATCTCCTAAACGCTCTCTTATTGAGTAAGAATCTAACAAGGCTTGCGTAGGATGCTCATGTGCGCCATCTCCTGCATTAATAATGTTTGCTTTTACATGTTTAGATAAAAATACTCCTGCGCCAGGATTAGGATGTCGCATAACTACCATATCTACTTTCATAGATAAAATATTATTAACTGTATCTATTAGAGTTTCTCCTTTTTTAACTGAAGATTGTCCTGCGGAAAAGTTTATAACATCAGCTGATAAACGTTTTTCGGCTAACTCAAAAGACAGTTTTGTTCTTGTAGAATTTTCAAAAAATAAATTAGCTATTGTAATATCTCTAAGCGATGGCACCTTTTTAATAGGTCGATTAATCACTTTTTTAAAATGATCTGCAGTTTCAAAAATAAGTTGAATATCTTTTTCTTGAAGGTATTTAATTCCTAATAAGTGATTAACACTTAATTCGCTCATAATTTTTTCTTTTGTCAATCCTGCCAAAAAACAGGAATCTATTTCTTTATTCTTTTATTGTGGATTCCTGCGCATACGCAGGAATGACAAATAATATTTATAATTAGAAGTACTTTAACTACTCTACGTATAAAAACATATAGTATAGCAAATTTAATCTAACTTCTTACTAAATAAACGGCATCCTCTCCATCGTTCTCTTTCCAACTTACTTTTACCTTCTCCTCGTTTATAGCATCTACTTGTCTGCCTCTATAATTTGGCTGTATTGGTAAGTGTCTACTAAAACGTCTATCTATTAAAGTAAGTAATTCTATTTCGTTTGGTCGTCCAAAAGATTGTATAGCTGTTAATGCAGAACGAATACTTCGTCCTGTATATAAAACATCGTCTATAAAAACGACATTTTTATCTTCCACAATAAAATCTATTTCGGTAGTATTAGCTTCGTGTATTTTATCTCCACGTCTAAAATCGTCGCGATAAAAAGTAATATCTAAAAGACCTAGTTGTAAGTTTTTAATTTTGTATTCCGTTTTTAGCATTTCGGCTAAACGATTAGCTAAATACTTACCTCTTGGCTGTATGCCTATTAAAACGGTATTAGAAAAATCTTTGTGGTTTTCAATTAATTGGCAAGCCAATCTATGAAGAATGATGTTTATGGCTGTTGCATTAAGTAACACTTTCTGACTCATATTGTTTTCCAAACGTGTGTAGTTACACAAATATAGCGCAAAATTTTAGAAGTATAAAGAGTAATTAATGGTAAAAAAAAAAGCCTCTTGTTTCCAAGAGGCTTTTAATACTATTAAATGGATTCTGTATTCAGTACAGAATTAAAAAACTAATTAAGCTTTTCCGTCCATTTTATCTTTAAGAGCTTGTAAAGCATCATTTGCATCACCTAAAGTTGGTTTAGATTCAGCAGATTGAGAAGCTTGTTTAGCTTGTGCAGCTTTAACATTAGCCATCTCTTCTTCTCTAAAGATTGCAGTATGCGAAGCAACTACTCTCTTAAACTCTTTGTTAAATTCTATAATTTTGAATTCAGCAGAATCTCCTTTCTTAAGTTTCTTACCATCTTCTTTTTCAAGGTGACGAGAAGGAACGAAAGCTACGATATCTTCGTTGAAATCGATAGTTGCACCTTTATCTACAACTTCAGAAATTTCTGCAGTATGTGTAGAACCTAAAGCGAACTCAGTTTCGTATTTATCCCAAGGATTATCAGTTGTTTGTTTGTGACCTAAAGATAATTTACGTCCTTCAACATCTAACTCTAATACTACTACTTCTAAAGTATCACCTACGTTTGTAAACTCAGATGGATGCTTAATTTTCTTAGTCCAAGATAAATCAGAGATATAAATTAATCCGTCGATACCTTCTTCTAATTCAACAAAAACACCAAAGTTTGTAAAGTTACGTACAATACCTTTGTGGTTTGAACCTACTGGATATTTAGTTGTAATATCTGTCCATGGATCTTGCGATAATTGCTTGATACCTAGAGACATTTTACGATCTTCTCTATCTAAAGTTAAGATTTGAGCATCAATCATATCACCAACTTTTACGAAATCGTTAGCCGAACGTAAGTGTGTAGACCAAGACATTTCAGAAACGTGAACTAAACCTTCAACACCTTCTGCAACTTCGATAAATGCACCGTAATCTGCGATTACAACAACTTTACCTTTTACTTTGTCTCCAACTGCTACGCTTTCTCCTAAAGCATCCCAAGGATGTTTAGATAATTGCTTAAGACCTAATTGGATTCTTGATTTGTTCTCATCGAAATCAAGGATTACAACATTTAATTTCTGATCTAACTCAACAATCTCATTTGGATGGTTGATTCTTGACCAAGATAAATCTGTAATATGTACTAATCCATCAACACCACCAAGATCAATAAATACACCGTAAGAAGTAATGTTCTTAACGATACCTTCTAATACTTGACCTTTTTCTAATTGACCGATAATTTCTTTTTTCTGTTCTTCAATATCAGCTTCAATTAAAGCTTTATGAGAAACTACTACGTTTTTGAATTCGTGGTTGATTTTCACAACTTTAAATTCCATAGTTTTATTTACGTACTGGTCGTAATCTCTAATTGGCTTAACGTCAATTTGAGAACCTGGTAAGAATGCTTCGATTCCGAAAACATCTACAATCATACCACCTTTAGTTCTACACTTAACGAAACCATTAACGATTTCACCTGTATCGTGTGCATTGTTTACACGATCCCATGCTTTAATAACACGTGCTTTTCTATGAGATAATACTAATTGTCCTGTTGCGTCTTCACGAACATCGATTAATACTTCTACTTTGTCTCCAACTTTTAAATCTGGATTGTAACGAAATTCGTTTAAAGAAATAACACCTTCAGACTTTGCGTTAATGTCAATAATAACATCACGGTCAGACATGAAAACTACTTCTCCAGTTACAACCTCGTCATCTAATGTGTCAACGAAATTTTCTGATACTAATTTTTCAAATTCTTTTAATTGAGAATCTTCAACTTCATCAATACCTTCTTGGTAGTTGTGCCAGTTGAATTCTTTTAAGAATTTTTCAGGATTTGCTTGTGCTTCAGATACTACTGGAGCTTCTTTTTTTGCAGTTGCTACTTCTTGAGCTTCTACTTCTTTTGCTTTGTCAGCCATTGAAAATAATTCTGCGATGTTTATATTCGTTTCCTCTTTTTTGAGAAATACGTTTACATCGCGTTGTATTCTGTATGTCTTGGAAGATTCTAAAGCACTAACACACAGAAGTGTTATAAATATTTTTGTTTTAATCCCTTTTCATCTTTCCTAGAGGTGCTAAAAAGGAGTGCAAAAATAATACTTTTAAATCATTTTACCTAAGCACATTACAAAAAAAATAAACATGCTATAATTCAATACCTTAAAGATATTAAACAGTCTATTTATAAAGGATATAACACTTGCCTTAATTATGCGTTTTATCGACAAAAAAACACACTTAATCTAATAAATTAATGTGTTATGTTTTTATAGAATTTATATAGAGACTTATTAAATGATTAATTACTATCTTTAGTACTATAAGAATAACACTTAAAAACAAAACAAATATGGTAAGAGCAAAATATCAAGCAGTACTTGATTTAGGCGAGAAATTAAACATTCAAAACGGAGACGTTTCTGAAGCTAATGGTGTATTAACAGTAAAAGGAACTGCTGCTACGCAATATGAAAAGAATTTAATATGGGATGAAATAAAAGCTTCTGGCGGTGAAAGCCCAAGTGATATTGTTGCAGATATAACTGTTGCTGATTCAAGCGTCTTTGCTAGACACACTGTTAAAAGTGGAGAAACTTTAGGAGCTATTGCAAAACAATATTACGGAAGTGCTGGAAAATACAATGCTATTTTTAAAGCAAACACTGATATATTAAAGAACCCAGATGTAATACACCCAGATCAAGAATTAATAATTCCGAATTTATAGGAATTAATAGCGATTTCTTTTGAAAAGCGAGTTAACAATTGTTAGCTCGCTTTTTGTTTTGCATTAATTTGGTTATTTGTCATTCCTGTAAAGGTAGGAATCTATTTTGCTGCGTATTTAACTAAAAATTTATCGATACAATTCTTTATACTTAGAAATTTTGTGAAGGAACTAAGGGCTTTTTTTTATACTGTATACAGCTAAATAATTTTACTCTAAACCTTCAAAAGTTGTTTCTACTAAGTGTAATACTTTTTTAAACTGTTCTTCTAAAGACAAATCGCTATTATTTATTTCTATAGCATCATCTGCCTTACGTAATGGAGAATCTTCTCTATTAGAATCTATATAATCACGTTCTTGTACATTTCTTAAAACATCTTGATAACTTACATCGTCTCCTCTGCCTATTAACTCATCGAAACGACGTGTTGCTCTTTTTTCAGCGGAAGCTATCATAAAAAGTTTTAGCTCTGCATAAGGGAATACTACTGTACCAATATCTCTACCGTCCATAACAACACCTTTATCTTTTCCCATTTGTTGTTGTTGCTTTACCAATTGGTAACGCACTTCTGGTATTGCCGCTACTTTACTTACATAGCTTGAGACCTCTAATGTTCTAATTTCTCTTTCGATGTTTTCGCCATTTAAATAAACCTCAGCGAAACCTAAATCTGGATTAAACTTAAAATTAATGGTTATTTCTCCTAGTTTTTCTACTAATGCATTAACATTAAAATCTTCTTTAGTAATAAAACCATTGCGCATAGTAAATAAGGTTACTGCACGATACATTGCTCCTGTATCTACATAAATGTAACCTAAATGTTTTGCTAGTTGTTTTGCGACTGTACTTTTTCCTGTTGACGAAAAACCGTCTATGGCTATTGTTATTTTTTGCATTAAAATAGAATTCTAATTTATTCTGAATTTGATTCTCTAATATTTCTTGGATAGACCGCTTTAACTATCTCAACCTCTTCAATATTTAAATCTTTATATTCTTTATCAAACTTTTTAATTGACAACTCTTTTCTTAAAGTATTAATTGTAGAAATAATTGAATTTTGGACTTGTATGTACTTTTCGTAAAAAACCTCCAAATCATTTTCAATTACTATATATGATTCCGATTTATTTTGAACCATATAATCTCTAATTTTATTATTTAATACTTCAACTGAAACTTCATTATTATCAATAAAAATCTTGTTTTCTGAATTAATAAATACCTTTATTGATTTCTCTAAGTTAAAGGTTTCTGTTTCCTTATAGTCAATAGATCCTTTTCTTTCTATACCCGAATTAATATCGTTATTAACGATTCCAAAAAAATACAATAAATTTATTTTATATAGATCTAATTCGAAATCTTCTGCCGTTAAAAAAGATAACAAAGAACTCGAATATTGCGTAATAGATATGTTATTTGCAGACATTACCTCATTCATTACACTATCTAATTTTGTTCCTTTAAACTTGTCTAAATCTAACTCCTTTTTTAGTTCCTGACTGCAAATTTGAGCTTCTAATACACTAAGTGTTTCTATTTCTTTAATAGCATTAAAAGAGAATGAAGATAACTTTAAATTATTAATCTCTTTGTTCGACATTTTATTTAAAAGCACAATATAACTTTCTCCAGATGCATCATTTAAAAAATTATTTACAACTAGTTGCTGCTCGAAATCATTTAATATGTTTTTAAAAGCGACACCTCCGTCTTTATAACTATTATACATACAATTCATCATTTCTACCTCTGGTCGAGTATCTTGAGCAAATGATATTGTTAGGCACAATAAAACACCTATGCTTGAAAAAATAAACTTTTTCATAAATTCTGTTTATTGAGTAATATTACTTTAAATCTATTTGTAACCCAAAAAAGTTAGAGTTTGCAGCTGAAGTATATTTAGCATGAGTATAACTAAAACGCATTTTATTAAGTTTTACAGAAAAACCAGCCGATAAACCTGAAAAGTTACGTTGATCTTCTATACGCAATTCTTCGGCACGTCTAAAGTTATAGCCTAAACGAATATTAAAACCTTTACTTGGAAATAGCTCTGCTCCTAGTATTGTGTGTCTTATAACTTGAGATAAAAAACCAACTTTTTCTTGTTCTTGATTACCTTCTAAATCTGTAGTTGCTCTGGCAGGATTAGATTCTCCAATTGGCCATTGCTGTAAATTCTCGAAAGTTAAATGCCAACGTAATGGTACATTTTCTAAAGTTTGAGATAGACCTATATCTATTTCTAAAGGTAAAGATTCTTGCCTACCGGCATAGGTAGTAATTTGCGTTCCAAGGTTTCTAACTACCAAAGTACCTTGAAACTCTAAACGCTCGTCTATATACATAAGTGCCAAATCTGTGGCAACACCAAACGAGTTGTATTGTTCCAAACTAGAGTTAATTAGTTTTATGTTTGCTCCAGCATAAAAATCGCTATAACCTATTTGCTTGGCGTAACCAAAGGACAATGCTATTTCGGAACCCGAGAACTCACTAGTTTCGTTTCCTTCTTCATCATAACCTTCAAAATCACCATAATTAATATATGTAACTCCTGCATGGTAAGTTTGCACACGTCTATCTACTGTGTATGCATAAGCTGCAGTACCGTATTTAATACCTCCTAAATAATTAGTATAATTCAAAGCAAACTGATTATCCATTTCTACATTAATAGTCGCAGGATTATAAAGTGCTTGAGTAACATCCCAATCTACATTGGTAAGTACTTTACCACCTAAAGCGGCTTGCCTTGGAGAGGATACTAAATTTAAAAATTGATAAGTAGATTGACCACCTAATTGCGCAAAGCAAAAGGTGCTAAATAAAATAAAACTAAAAAGAATAATTTTTTTAAGCATAAAGTCGCAAAAGTAATTAAATCTATCTTAAAACGCAGAGTTGTGTTTTTTATTTTAATTTAAGTTCTTGGCCTATGCTAATATTATTATTTTCTAAGTTATTTAGTTCTTTTAATTCTTGAACAGAAAGATTTGATGCTTTTGCAATACGGTATAAAGTATCACCTTTAACTACTGTATAAACTAATACTTCTTTAATTTCAACTGAAGTATTATATCCAATTTTTAGCTTTTGATCTACACTAAGCACATTGGTATTTAGATTATTTATGCTCTTAATTTGAGCCATACTAATTTGATATTTCTTAGAAATAGAATATAAAGTTTCACCCTTACTTACAGTATGTATTGTACCATCGTTAGTTACTATAACATTGGCTTCACTAACTACGGCTACTGTTGTGGGTTCTGTTTGCGTATTAGATTGAGAAGTATAACTACTTGGCGCACCATTTGTAAATGTATAAACTCCAGTTGTAGTATTCATTTTTGCTGGCATACCATCTATAGTAACATCTACAATGTTTTCTTGAGAAAATGCACTAATACTTATTAGGCATAAGCATGCCAATACTATTTTATTCATACTATAAAAAATGTGTTTGATTTTTCTGTAATTGTTCCCACTAACTAAATAACTAACGAAAACTAGAAGATTTAATTTGAATTATTTTTTAGGAGTGACTTTTAATTTCTGACCAATTTTAAGGTTATTATTCTTTAAATTATTCAGCTTCTTTATTCCTTCTACTGTCATATTGTGTTCTTGAGCAATAAACCATAACGAATTACCTTTAGCCACAGTATAGTAAGTTGCTTCACTTTTTTCTTCTTCAGAATCTTTCTCTGTAGCAACTTCTTTAGAAACCTCAACTTGTTTTTCAGTTTTTCTAACCGATGCTATAGCTTGTTTTGCTTTCTCTGCAATAGATATTTCAGTTTTTAAATTCGTCTTTTTTACTTGCTCAATCACTTTTGTAGTTTCAGCTTCTGTAGTTGCAACCTTTTTAGTTTCGGCTACAGATGTATTTACTTTCTCTACTTCTTTTTCAACTGTTTCTTTAATTGAGACTTTTTTAGGCGTTTCTTCCTCTAACTCTGCTTCTAAAGCCAGCATTTCGGCTTTTAGCCTTGCTAATTTCTCTTTTTTAGTTTCTTTCTTTGTTTCAATCTCCTCAACTTCAATAGCAACCTTCTCTTTTATAACTTCAGTTTTAGCTTCTTTTACTTCTTTACTAATTGCTTTAGATAAATCTTCTATAGATTCTTCCTCTCTAGCATCATCAGTATTATCCAACCCAAAAATAGGATTCTTAACACTTGTTTCTACTTTATAAATAGTAGCCGAAGGCTTCTCTTCTGTCTTCTTAGTTTCAATAACTTTACTTTCCACCTCTTCTACAGATGGTGGAGCAGCAAACTGTCCAGGAGATTCACCTGGACGTAACTTTGCTATAATTTGTTCTTCTCCTGCATAACTAATAACCGGACTACTAGATTTAACCAGTACTTTTTTTACAATTTTAAGTTTACTTCCAATTTTTAAATTTGAAGTTGCTTCTTTATTATAATTTTTAAGTTCTGAAACAGTAATACCGTTTTTCCTGGCTACAGCAGATAATGTTTCACCTTTTTTAATAGTATGTATAGAAATATCTGTATAAACAACTCCGCTTGCAGTTGTTTTTAATTGAGCAGGATCTGTTTTTGCATGTTCGCGAAAGGTAAATTCTCCAGTTTTAGTAGACATAAATGCTTCTTTGCCTTCTACTTCAATAGGAAGAAATTCTTCATCAGTCTCTTGAGCAAAAACTCCTAATGATAGTAAACTGAATAAACCAATTGCGATTGCTTTCATTTTTATAATTTTTTAGCGTTTTTAACCTTTTGCTTTGTTAAAGCTAGCTTTAAAACATCTTTCATATCTGTAACATAATGGAAAGTTAAGCCTTTTAAATAATCTTGCTTAATTTCCTCAATGTCTCTTCTGTTCTCCTCACAAAGTAATATTTCTTTAATCCTTGCTCGCTTTGCAGCTAATATTTTTTCTTTAATTCCGCCAACTGGTAAAACTTTCCCACGAAGTGTAATTTCTCCCGTCATTGCAAGACTCTTTTTTACTTTTCGTTGCGTAAATAAAGACACTAAAGAAGTTAACATTGTAACTCCTGCACTTGGACCATCTTTAGGTGTTGCTCCTTCTGGTACATGAATATGCACATTGTACTTATCGAAAACATCTGGATTAATATCAAACTCTTCAGCATTAGCTTTTATGTATTCCATAGCTATTGTTGCAGATTCCTTCATTACTTTACCTAAGTTACCAGTAATAGACATTGAGCCTTTACCTTTAGATAAAATAGATTCTATAAATAAAATATCACCACCTACTCTAGTCCAAGCTAAACCTGTAACTACTCCTGCAACATCGTTATTTTCGTATTTATCACGCTCTAATTTGGGTCCGCCTAAAACTTCAATAACAGTATCGTTAGTTACTTTAAGGTCGTATTCTTCTTCCATTGCAATATTCATGGCTGCATAACGCACCATTTTTGCAATTTGCTTATCTAAACTTCTTACTCCAGACTCTCTTGTATAACCTTCTACAATTTTTTCTATTTGTGGCTTACCAAGCTTTAAGTGCTTATCTTCTAAACCATGCTCTTTAAGTTGCTTTGGTAATAAATGACGTTTACCTATTTCTACTTTTTCTTCAATAGTATAACCGGTTACATTTATAATTTCCATTCTATCTCTTAGTGCAGGTTGTATGCTACCTAAACTATTAGAAGTTGCAATAAATAACACCTTAGATAAATCGTAACCCATTTCTAAGAAATTATCATGAAACTCGCTATTCTGTTCTGGGTCTAAAACCTCTAATAATGCAGACGATGGATCGCCTTGATTAGAATTTGTTAATTTATCTATCTCGTCTAAAACAAATACAGGATTAGATGTTCCGGCCTTTTTTAAAGACTGAATTATACGTCCTGGCATAGCACCAATATACGTTTTTCTATGTCCTCTAATTTCTGCTTCGTCACGTAAACCACCTAAAGACATACGCACGTACTCTCTACCAAGTGCTTCTGCTATAGATTTTCCTAAAGAGGTTTTACCAACTCCTGGAGGTCCGTAAAGACAAAGAATTGGGGATTTCATATCATTACGTAATTTTAATACTGCTAAGTATTCTATAATACGTTTTTTAACATCGTCTAAACCATAGTGGTCTCTATCCAATATCTTTTTAGCACGTTTAAGATCGAATTTATCCTTGCTGAATTCATTCCAAGGTAAATCTAGAAACAAATCTAAATAGTTACGTTGTATTGAGTATTCTGCAACTTGTGGATTCATGCGTTGCATTTTCGATAATTCCTTTTCAAAATGCTCTTTTACTTTATCGTCCCACTTTTTATCTTTAGCACGCAGTTTCATGTCTTCCATCTCCTCTGCATTACCACCACCAAGTTCTTCTTGTATGGTTTTCATTTGCTGATTTAAGAAATACTCACGTTGCTGCTGGTTCATATCACTTTGAACCTTAGACTGGATATCATTTTTTAACTCCAATTTCTGAAGTTCGATATTCATAAACTTTAACGTTTCTAATGCACGTTCTTTAAGATCGTTTATTTCTAAAAGCTTTTGTTTGTCTTCTACGGGCAAATTCATATTAGAAGAAACAAAATTTATTAAAAACGAATCGCTCTCAATATTATTAATAGCAAAAGAAGCTTCACTAGGAATATTTGGACTGTCCTTTATAATTTGAAGCGATAAATCTTTTATAGAATCTGTAATCGCTTGAAATTCTTTATTCTTTTTCGCCGGCTTTGCTTCTGGCACTTCTCTTACCGTAGCATTAATGTATGGCTCTTCTGTAATAACCTCAGCAATACTAAAACGCTTTTTACCTTGAATAATAACTGTTGTGTTACCATCTGGCATTTTAAGCACTTTAAGAATACGTGCAACTGTACCTACTAAATGTATATCTCCAGCTTTTGGGTCTTCTACAGCCTCGTCCTTTTGCGACACTACACCAATAACCTTATTGCCTTTATTAGCATCGTCTATTAACTTAATACTCTTATCTCTTCCTGCTGTAATTGGGATTACAACACCAGGAAATAATACAGTATTACGCAACGATAAGATTGGTAATGTTTCTGGTAATTCTTCTTTGTTTATTTTCTCTTCGTCTTCTGGTGTCATTAATGGAATTAACTCTGAATTCTCATCAAAATCCTGCAATGACAAACTGTCTAGACTAATAAAATTAGATTTCTTCATATGTATATTTACGTCATTATGTCACCAAATAGTAATAGGCTAATAATGCTTTTTTTATAAAATTAGTATTAAAAACAACAAAACACATTGACTATTAGTGCATTAAAAATAATCCAGTGTTTATATCGTTTAGTAAAACTTCAATTAATATGCCAATCTTTTTAGTTAATAATTAATAGTGAGCAGTTAATAGTTTTCTTACTCATATCTTTAAAATTTATTATCTGTGATTAATCACAACTTAGTAAACAACTATTAACTTGTAGATTTTTAAAAAAAAATTACATAAACTGTAACAAACTCATTTAACTTATATCTTTACTACAACAAACCATTAGAATTGACATTAACCAACCACAATATCGAACAGCTCGTGGAGCTTTGTAAAACCGACAACCAATTTGCGCAATTGGAACTGTACAACAGGTACTACAAAGCCATGTACAACACTGCCTACCGTATTGTAAAAAATAGTTTTGAAGCCGAAGACGTTATGCAAGATGCTTTTTTATTAGCGTTTTCTAAACTCGATACTTTAAAGGAGATTAAAACCTTTGGAGCTTGGCTTAAACGAATAGTAATTAACAAAAGTATTTACCATTATAATAAGAGTACTAAGTTTGATGAAGTGCCTTTAGACGATGTACTTTATAAAGTTGAAGATACCGATGGCATAGCAGAAGATTACGAGTTTACTAACGTACAAGCTAAACAAGTAATAGAAACCATGAAAACCTTGAAAGAGAATTATCGTGTGGCTTTAACGCTTCATTTAATAGAAGGCTTTGATTACGATGAGATAAGTGATATTATGAGAATATCTAGCGCTAATTGTCGTACAACCATTTCAAGAGCAAAAGAAAGTTTAAGAAAAAAAATGCAAGCCTTAGTAGGCTAAAAAAGAATACTGTTTTCGCTTACGCGGAAATAATAAAAAATAGTAATAAATGAAAAACGATAATATAAATCAGCTTTTCGAAAAAATCCAACACGATTTTGATGTTGAAGTGCCAAACCATGGTCACCAAAATAGATTTTTAGAAAAACTAAAAGCACAACAGCAATCGCAAGATATTGTTGTAACAAAATCAAATAGAAATTTATGGAAACCATTTCTAGGTATTGCAGCTTCAGTTCTATTGCTAGTCTCTTTAGCTTTTAATTTTAATGCAAAAACTAAAACTCAAGATTTAGCAAGTGTATCTCCTGAAATGGCAAATACTCAAAATTTCTTTACTTCAGTTATTGCCGAAGAATTAGAAAAAATAGATAGCGAGCGTACTCCAGAAACCGAAGCACTTATAAAAGATGCTATGACGCAAATGGAAACATTAGAAACACAATACAAACAATTAAAATTAGACTTAACAGAAAGCGGAAACGATAAGCGTGTAATCCATGCCATGATCGATAATTTCTGGAATAGAATTAACATTCTAAAATCTGTAGTAGAAAACATAGAAGGTATAAAAACATTTAAATTAAACAACGATGAAACAAGTATTACACTATAAATTATTCACCATTTTACTCATGCTTCCTCTAGTGTTAATGGCTAGTAATGGTAATGATAGAGATGGTAAATACAAAAAGGAAAAGACCATTACAAAAACATTTAATGTTAACGATAATGCGACTTTAAAAGTAGATAATAGCTATGGAAATATAGATGTTGTTACCTGGGATGGTAACACTATAGATTTTGAAATAGTAATTACCACTACTGGCAACGACGAGGACAAAGTACAACAAAAATTAGATGGTATTACCGTAGACTTCTCTGGGTCTCAAGATTTAGTTACTGCTATTACAAACTTTAGTAAAAACAAGAGTAAATCTTGGTGGAGCTGGACAAATAGTAATACTGTACAAATGAAAATTAATTATTTAATTAAAATACCAATTACCAATAACGTAAACTTAAGTAACGATTATGGTAATATTAATTTAGGTACGCTTCAAGGTCGTGCAGAATTAAGTTGCGACTATGGTAAGATTACTACCAAAGAGTTGTTATCAGATAATAATAATATTAGTTTCGATTACTCTAACAACTGTTATTTCGAGTTTATTAAAGGTGGTAAAATTGATGCTGATTATAGTGGTTTCACTGTCTCTAAAGCTAATACCTTAGAAATTATTGCAGACTACACAAAATCTAAAGTAGAAGTTGCCGAAAACATAACATACAATTGCGATTACGGAGGTATTACTGTAGATAAAGTAAACAACCTAAAAGGTAATGGAGATTATTTAACTGTTTTAATTGGTGATGTATATAAGAACTTAGACATCTATGCAGATTATGGTTCTATTAAAATTACAAAGCTGCAAAAGAGCGTTAAAAACGTTTCTATAAATAGTGACTACGTAGGTATAAAAATTGGTTACGACTCACAATTAGCTTTCGATTTTGATATAGAATTAGAATACGGTTCTTTAAAAGATAGTGACGATAGTTTCAACTTTGTAAAAAAACGTATAGAGTCTTCAGATCGTTACTATACAGGTTACCAAAAAACACAAAACTCTGGAAGTTTAGTAAAAATAAACTCAGAATACGGTAGCGTTACTTTTTATCAGAATTAAAAATAAAAAAATCAATCAAAATAATCATTTAAAAAAACACTCATGAAAACATCAAAAAACACGCTATTAATAGCTATCGCATTACTAAGTTTCTCTTTTGCTCAAGCACAACTTTGGGGAAGTAAAAAAATAAAAGGAAACGGAAATGTAACTACTATTACAAGATCTACATCGGACTACGATGCCATTAAATGTGCAGGGTGGATGGACTTTGTTTTAGTTAAAGGAAAAGAAGGTGAAATTAAAATTGAAGGCGAAAGCAACTTACTAGAATATATTATTACTGAAGTTGAAGGTAATACACTTAAAATTAAAACTGAAAACAACATTAATTTAAAAACAAGCTTTAACAAGACTATTACCATAACAATTCCTTTTAAAGATATAGACTATGTAAGTTTATCTGGTTCTGGAGATATTATTAATAAAGATAAAATTACTACTAATAACTTTACAGCAAAAGTTTCTGGCTCTGGAGATGTTGTTTTAGACGTAGAAGCAAACGATATTAATGCCTCTGTAACTGGTTCTGGAGATTTAACCTTAAATGGTAAAACTAAAGACTTAAAAGCTAGTGTAACTGGTTCTGGTGATTTCCATGGTTATAATTTAGATGCCATAGATGTAGACGCTAAAGTTACAGGTTCTGGAGATGTAGAAATTGTATGTAATGGCGATTTAAATGCTAGAGTTATTGGTTCTGGTGATATTGAGTATAAAGGAAATCCTAAACATGAAGATACTAAGGTAACTGGTTCTGGAAGTATTGGAAATTAGTTAAGATGTATAAAATATTTTTTTGATTATTCTACTCTTATGCATTCAGTGTATTCATAAGATAGTTGCTCTCCATTTTGACACAAATCGTTATCTTCAAAATAACCAAACTTAAGTGTATTATTTGTTAGTTCAAATAGAATTGGAGTATTAGTTTCTCCATCTATAACTACAGTAAGATTTGTACCATTCAACCCCCATGTACCATTGGCATTTAAATACTCTATACAATTACCTGTATCATCGCTATATTCACTTGTGCTATACACTCCATTAGAAAGAAAAGTTAACCTAGACAATTGTCCACAAGTACTAACATCATATACTTCTTCAAAACCTGAAGAACAAACATTAACGACCTTAATTGGTTTCCAAATCCCAACTATTGTTTCTTCTTGAGAGTTACAATCTCCTAAACCATCTATAGTTGCTTGAATAGAACCATCTGCATCCCCACAAATTTCGATTTGTTCTTGTAATGCTAATACGTATGCATTACAAAATTGTGCATATAAATCGCTTGTAGTATTATTTAAATTCACTTCAGCAATACCAGAGTTTGCAATTGCAGACTCACAAGTGTATGGATCTAATGGCTCACTACAATCTCCTAAAGTTCCTAATAGCGCTTGATAACTACCTGTTGGATCTCCACAATTATCAATAAGACCTTGTAAAGATGCTGCGTAATCTGCACACAAAGGTGGGTAAGTAGCCTCGTTACCATCCCAACTACCAAAATTTGTAATTGCGGTGATATAAGCTTGAGTTGCTGCTAAACAATCTAAATTTGAAGTTTCTTCTTGAGGTACTAAATCTGGGTCTATGGGTTCGTTATCACATGTAAATAAAAACATTGATAAGAATAACATTAAAAAATGAATGGCTGGTTTTTTCATAATAAACTATTTATATCACAAACATAAGAAATATTCTATTAATCTGTATAGGCTTATTTAACAGCTACAAAGCACTTCAATTAAATATAAAATCATAAAAAAAGCCACTATTTCTATATTAGAAATAGTGGCTTAATATTATATAAATTGTAATTAATTTAATACAAAAGTATCTAATTCTTGTAGTGTGTTAGATATAATATTATCTGCGTTATCACTTATAAAACCTTCGGTTTTAATTATACCAACATCTTTGGCGAAATAGTAATAGTATAAAGAGTTAGTCGTTTGATCTGGCGCAGCAGCAGTATATGTCTCTTGCGTATATTTAACCTTAATCACTTCTGTATATACATTTCCATTTACAGTTACAGAAATATCTTTTTCTTCAACCTCTAACGTATTAATAATATTATTAGTTATAGATGGTAAGTCTGGAAAAGTCTCATTATTAGAGATAAATGAAGTAACTGTTTGAACATTACTAGTCCAAGATGTACCAACAGCAACATAATCTTTAAGAATTATTAAACTATAACCTGTTTGAGATAACTCAAAAGCGCCATCTAAGTAACTAGCAGATAAATCTCCAACAGTAACAATATAATCGCCACCATTTTTTCTTGCATAAGTATCAATATCTAAATCATCAAATTGAGTCCCATCTGTACCCGTAGCAGATGGTAAATACTGATTGAATCTAAAAACAGGTTCTCCCTGATAAACCTCTGTCGAACCAATACTCATATCATAATTTTCTTGAGCAACATTATCAACATAATAATTATACGACCATTCATTATTTACAGCTAAAGGCCAATAATCTCCGGTAGAATCACCTCCTGGCTCTTCAATAATGTCTGGATTAAAAATTCCTTCTTCCGAGTCCGATAAAAACTCTGAATCTAAAGGCTCATTATCACAAGAATAAAAAGTGGTAAATAGAATAGAAAGAACAAAAACTGAGGCTAACTTAAATTTCTTCATTTATAATATATTAAATTGTTGGTTACGCAAATATAAGGAACGAAAACTTATTTCGAGACCTCTTCTTCTTTAGGGACTCTAAAAAGTAATATAATACCCATTAAAAAGAAAATGAATAAAAATAAAATTGCATTTCTCATGCTACCCGTTATTTGGTCTATGGTTGCAAAAATCACCATTCCAATAACAATTCCTATTTTTTCGGCAACATCATAAAAACTAAAATATGATGTTGTATCATCAGTTTCAGGTAAAAATTTTGAATAAGTTGATCGTGCTAAACTTTGTATTCCTCCCATTACCATTCCTACAAAACCAGCAGCAAAGTAAAATTGTATTGGCGTTTTCATTGTGTACGCATAAAAACATAAACCCATCCAAATAATATTTACAGCAATTAATGTTTTAATATTTCCAAATTTCGATGAAGCTCTAGAAGTTAAAAATGCGCCAAGAATTGCTACTAATTGTATTACCAAAATACTAATTATTAATCCTGTAGTTTTTTCGCTATTATTTGCCCAAGCTATTTCTTCTTCTCCAAAATATACAGCAACTAACATAATGGTTTGTACAGCCATACTAAATACAAAAAATGCAATTAAATAGCGTTTTAATCTTAAATTTTGTTTCAATTCTTGCCAAACGACTCTTAACTCTTTTAAACCATTAAAAACAACAGATTTTGTTACTTTATGACCAGACGAAACACCTTTTGGTAACACATAAAAAGTATATTGACTAAATAACATCCACCATATACCAACCATTACAAAAGAGTAGCGCATCATTTGCATTTTAGCAGCACCATCGTCTTGACTCATTACCATTGCTAGATTAACAACTAACAATAAAACACTACCAACATAACCTAACGAAAAGCCTTTTGCACTTATAGCATCTTGTTGCTCTGGAAAAGCAATATCTGGTAAATACGAATTGTAGAAAACTAAACTTCCCCAATACCCAATTAGTCCCATAAAATAAAATAAGAGACTTAAATGAATATTTTCAATACTAAACCAATATAACCCAATACAACCTGCACTTCCAACATAGCAAAAGAATTTCATAAAAGTCTTTTTATTACCTACATAATCTGCAATACCAGATAAAATAGGAGAAGTAAAAGCGACAATTAAAAAAGTAAAAGCTGTAACATAGGTTATTAGTGCTGTACTTTTAAAAACCATCCCAAAAGCTTCAATATGTTTAACTTCGGAAATAAATAATGCCGAATAAAAAATTGGAAATATAGAAGAGGCAATAGTTAATGTATAAACAGAATTTGCCCAATCGAAAAATGCCCAAGCATTTAATAATTTCTTATCTCCTTTTTGTAATTTTTCCATAAAAAAAGCCACTCTGTTTTTTAGAGTGGCTTCGAAAATAAGAATTTATATTTTATTAGTAAGGTGTAACTGGTCTAAAAGATTTTACACCGTATTTTTTAGCTTCGGTTTTTGCCGTAGGCGCTAATGCTTCTAAATTAGCAATACGTGTTGTTGTTGCTGGATGCGTACTCATAAATTCTGGCGGTGCTTCTCCTCCAGCAGCTCCCATACGTCTCCATAAATTTGCAGCTTCGTCTGGATTATAACCAGCAATTGCGGTAAGTATTAAACCTATTCTATCGGCTTCTGTCTCATGACTTCTACTAAAAGGTAACATACCTCCTACTTGCGAACCTATACCATAAGCTTGATTAAAGATAGCTCTATTTTGTTCGTCTTGAATAGCAATATTTCCTGCTACAGCTCCTAATTGTTGTAACATTCCTGCACTCATACGTTGTTGTCCGTGGTTTGCTAAAGCATGTGCCACCTCATGACCCATAATAGCAGCAACAGCAGCTTCGTTTTGTGCTACAGGTAAAATTCCTGTATAAAAAACAATTTTACCACCTGGCATACACCAAGCGTTAATAGTTTCGTCTTTAACTAAATTGTATTCCCATTTATAATCATTTAAATACCCTTGATTACCATTAGCAGTTAACCAACGTTCTGCTGCTACAGCAATGCGTTGTCCTACTCTAGTAATCATTTCGGCTTCTTTAGTACCAGTAATTACATTGTTTTCATTTAAAAACTGACTGTATTGTGCAAAAGCAGTTGGAAATAATGAGCTATTCTCTGTCCCAGGCAATGCCATCGTTTTCTTTCCTGTAAAAGGATTTGTTGCACATGAGAAAAAAAGTAGCAATGCAAATGCTAAGGTTACACTCGATTTAAGTTTCATTATTTGTTGTTTTTATTAATATAAAACCAATTTACAAAAAGTTGTGTAAATATAGTGGTACTAGCACCCTAAATAGTAGGTGCTTATTCGATAAAGAACTAATTTAAACGTTAAAACTCTTAATTTGTATCAAAATTAAATTCGGTTATAAAATGTTATGATTTACTTAAAATAACGACTTAAAATAGAAATAAAAGATATTTACAACTATCTTTATTTTTGAAAAAAGAAAAATTAATTACTACCTAAAAAAAAGATTTCTATGAAAAAATTTGCACTAATACTTTTTGCATTAGTTTTATTTAACTGTAACAGTAATGCACAATCAGGAAAAAAGGAAGAAGAAGTTTTTAAGGTGTCTAAAACCGATGCCGAATGGAAAGCCCAATTAACAGATAACGAATATTATGTTTTAAGAAAAGCTGGAACAGAAAGAGCATTCTCGAGTAAATTAAACAAAGAATATGGAGAAGGAACTTATATTTGTGCTGCTTGTAATACTCCATTATTTAAAGGTAAAAACAAGTTCGATTCTGGAACAGGATGGCCAAGTTTTGACAGAGAAATTAAAGGAAATGTAGATTTTTCTGTAGATTACAACCTAGGACACGCAAGAACCGAAGAACACTGTGCTACTTGTGGCGGACATTTAGGTCATGTTTTTAACGATGGCCCAAGTAAAACAACAGGTAAAAGACATTGTATTAACGGTGTTGCAGTAAAATTTATACCAAAAGAAAATGAGTAATTTTAAAATTAATAAGTCTGATAAAGAATGGAAAGAACAACTTACAGACGAAGAATACCGTATTTTAAGAGACAAAGGAACCGAAAGACCACACACAGGAACTTACAATCTTCATTTTGAAGAAGGAACTTATAAATGTGCAGGATGCAATCAGCAATTATTTGAAAGCTCTAGTAAGTTTGATGCGCATTGCGGTTGGCCAAGTTTCGACGAGTCTATTAAAGGCACAGTAAAATATGTTTTAGATAAAACCCATGGCATGATGCGTACCGAAATTGTATGCTCTAATTGTGGCGGACATTTAGGTCATGTTTTTAACGATGGCCCAACAGAAACTGGTACACGTTACTGCGTAAACTCTTTAAGTGTAAAGTTTGACAAGCCTAATGAGTAGTTATTTATCCAGCACTATTAAACAATTTGAATACTATAAAAGTCTTGGAGATAAGACTTTTAAGCAACTCACTTTCGATGAATTGCAGTGGCAAAGTCATGAAGATGCAAATAGTATTTCTATAATTGTAAAGCATATTGTTGGTAACATGCTCTCGCGTTGGACTAATTTTTTAACCGAAGATGGTGAGAAAGAATGGAGACATCGAGATGAAGAGTTTAATGCTACTTTTAATACCTACGAAGATTTAATTACTACTTGGGAAACCGGTTGGAAATGTTTGTTTGATGCTATTACGCCTTTAACCAAAGACGATTTAGAACGCATTATTTATATAAGAAACCAAGGCCATACGGTAACCGAGGCTATAAATAGACAATTGGCACACTACTCTTATCATATTGGGCAAATAGTATTTTTAGGGAAACTACTAAAAGGTAGTGATTGGGAGTCTTTATCTATACCTAAAGGAAATTCTACTGCTTATAATGACGATAAGTTTTCTAAAGCGAAAGGTAAAAGACATTTTACAGACGATTTGTAGGCAACTATAATGGTTAATTACTAAAATTAAAAAAGACTACTGCCACTCTTTGCGTGAGTGATAGCAACGGCATCCTTTTGCTTTTTTAAGCAAAAGATATAGTGGATAGCACGACCTTTAGGTCACGCCCAAAATATTTTAAATCCTCAAAAAAAAGATAGAGTTTTAAGAATTTTATATGTTTTTAGAATTTTATTGTTTTTGGTTTTTGGAATTTAGGATTTTCCGATTGAAAATCCTTAAATTTGATACTTTATAAAACGACTAAAAATTACACGATGAGTAAATACGATATTATTGTTCTTGGAAGTGGTCCTGGTGGCTACGTAACTGCTATTAGAGCTTCGCAATTAGGTTTTAAAGTTGCCGTTGTAGAAAAGGAAAGTCTTGGTGGTGTATGCCTTAATTGGGGCTGTATACCTACTAAAGCTTTATTAAAATCTGCTCAGGTATTCGAATATTTAAAGCATGCTAGCGATTACGGATTATCTGTTAAGGAATATGATAAGGATTTTGATGCTGTTGTAAACCGAAGCAGAAATGTTGCTGAAGGTATGAGCAAAGGTGTTCAGTTTTTAATGAAAAAGAACAAAATCGACGTTATTAAAGGTTTTGGAAAATTGAAGCCTGGTAAAAAGGTTGAAGTTGAAGGAAAAGAATATTCTGCAGACCACATTATTGTTGCCACTGGCGCACGTTCTCGTGAGTTACCAAGTTTACCACAAGATGGTGAAAAAGTTATTGGTTACAGACAAGCAATGACATTGAAAAAACAACCTAAGAAAATGATTGTTGTTGGTTCTGGTGCTATTGGTGTTGAGTTTGCTTATTTCTATAACGCCATGGGAACTGAGGTTACTGTTGTAGAATATTTACCAAATATTGTACCTGTAGAAGATATTGATGTTTCTAAGCAATTAGAAAAATCTTTTAAGAAAAGTGGTATAAAAGTAATGACATCTGCCGAAGTAACTAAAGTTGATACTTCTGGTACTGGTGTTAAAGCGACTGTAAAAACTAAAAAAGGTGTAGAAGTTTTAGAAGCTGATTTAGTTTTATCTGCTGTTGGTATTAAAACAAACATTGAAGGAATTGGTCTTGAAGATGTTGGTATTGCTGTAGATAGAGATAAAATATTAGTTAACGATTTCTACCAAACAAATATTCCTGGTTACTATGCTATTGGCGATGTAACTCCTGGACAAGCTTTAGCACACGTTGCTAGTGCTGAAGGTATTTTATGTGTTGAAAAAATTGCTGGACAACATGTTGAGGCTTTAGATTACGGTAACATTCCTGGTTGTACTTATGCGTCTCCAGAGATTGCTAGTGTTGGTTTAACAGAGAAACAAGCTAAAGATCAAGGTTTAGATATTAAGGTTGGTAAATTCCCGTTCTCGGCTTCTGGTAAAGCAAGTGCTTCTGGTGCTAAAGATGGCTTTGTAAAAGTTATTTTTGATGCTAAGTATGGCGAATGGTTAGGATGCCACATGATTGGTGCTGGTGTTACAGATATGATTGCTGAGGCAGTTTTAGGACGTAAACTAGAAACTACAGGACACGAAGTACTAAAAACAGTACATCCTCACCCAACAATGAGTGAAGCGGTTATGGAAGCTGTTGCAGATGCTTATGATGAAGTAATACATTTATAAATAGTTAAGATTTTTTAAATATTATATAAATAAAAAAACAGTCTGAATTCATGGAATTCTTTTTTGAATTTTTTTATATCTAAAAATCAACCGATCAAAGAATCAACCAATCGAAAAGTCGAGCAATCTACTTTATAAAACTCTGTATTGCTAATTCGTAGCTTTGTAAACCAAAACCTAAAATAACACCTTTTGCGTTAGCCGAAATATAAGATTGGTGCCTAAACTCCTCTCTACCAAAAGTATTAGAAATGTGCACCTCTACAACCGGCGTTTCTATTGCTTTTACTGCGTCTCCAATACCTACAGAGGTATGCGTATAAGCTGCTGCATTTAATACAATACCATCGTAATTAAAACCACAAACTTGTAGCTTATCTATTAACTCGCCTTCTATATTAGATTGAAAATACTCTAATGCTACATTTGGATATTTTTCTTTTACGGTATCAAAAAACTCTGTAAAAGTTAAGCTTCCATAAATATTAGGTTCTCGTTTACCCAGTAAATTAAGATTTGGACCGTTAATGATGATTATTTTTTTCATGTGATTTTTTTATTGTTTTTTTGAAACATGCTGTTCGCTAATAAATATAAAATTCTTATTTATAATTTTTGAATACGCTAGTTACATAATGTAAAAATACAAAAGTTATGGCATAAAAAAACCGAAGCGGTTAGGCTTCGGTTTTAATACTATACAATTTGATATTAAAGCGTGTAGCCTACAGAAAATTGTAACAAACCACGTTTAGTATCAAAATCTGTAGTATAATCATCTGTAGATTTATAAACAGATAATATACCATAACTATAACGCAAAGAGAAGTTTAAACCAGTTTCGAACTCATAGTATAAACCACCAGTTAAAGCTACATCAATCTTTCTTATTTCATCTTCAATATCTACACTATAAGTTGTTGTATTGGATTTATCTGTTTGCTTTCCAGATAATAGGTAACTAAATGTTCCACCGCCCTCAAACCCAAAACCTTCAGATATTTCATATTTAAAAACCATTACTAAACTTAAGTAATTAAGTTTTACTTCACTTTCTATTTTAGAGTCTAATTCGTAATCATAAGTTTCAGCATTAAAACCTTCAGAAGAATATAATAATTCTGGTCTTATAATTACACCTTCTGTAATTTCTGCTTCAAAATAACCACCGGCATGAAAAGAATAAACTGGACTAGATTCAAAATCTGCTAAAATAGAAGACATATTTGCTCCTGCCTTAACACCAAAACTAAGGTTAGATAAATCTACTTGTGCATTTACAAGTAAGCCCGTTAATAGAAAAGTAAGGATAAAGTAGTTTTTTTTCATTTTGTTTATGTTATTGATTAGGCATTAAAACTATACTATAGTAATATAGTATGCAACATAAAAAACGAATAAAAAATTAAAACCCTATTAATCAGGTTTTCTAAAAATATTTATGGCATAAAAAAACCGAAGCTGTTAGGCTTCGGTTTTTTAAATATTATAGTGGTTCTAATTAGAACTTGTAAACAACACCTAATCTGATATCATCAAAGTTTAATCCTACATTGAAGTTATCTTGAGAATCAGAAGCACCATCGTACTCTTGAGTTTGATAACTTAAGACACCCACTGTTGCTTCGATAGCAAAGTTTTTAGATACAAAATAGCTAATACCTGGAGCAAAAGCAATATCGAAACCATCATACTCAGCATCAATTAATTTATCTTCACCAGATTTGTAATCTACACCTAATTCTGTAAATAAAGAAAATTGACTAGCTGGAGCAAAGTAATATCTACCAAATACACCAACTGAAAATTCAGATTGATCTAAAGTATCAGTACCGTCATTATCTGCTGTATCTGACTCATATCCTACTTTTAAACCTGCAGCAATATTTTCAGATACAAAGTATCCTGCTTTAGGAGCAATAGTAAAAAAATCAGAACTGTTATCTCCAAAAGATGAATTACTAAAACCTACTGTTCCAGAAATAAAAAATCACCTTTTTCGAAACCACCAACAGTAGTATCTTCTTGTGCATTAACACTTGTAAAACCTAATACTGCGATAGCAGCTGTAAATAATAATTTTTTCATTTTAATATGATTTTATTGATTTGTGGCTACAAAATTAGAAGATACTTACATATTGAACAAGCAAAAACGAACCTAAAAAAAGAGCCTAATTATAACTTGTTGATTATTAATTTTTAGCATAAAATATTTAACACAAAATTTAGTTTTTTTGATAGAATGATTTCCCATATTAAACAACTAAATTCTTGATTTTAAGAACATTAACAAACCAACAACAAATTAAACTATTGTTTTTTTGCATTTTTATCATTAAAAAACACATAGAACAGAATACTCTGTGTTAAAAAATATTAAAGTCGACTAATAATGCAAAAAAAAGGCTAAAAAACTGTATTATTTTTACTGCTAATTACCTTGAATTTGAAGTAAATATTTTAGTTGAACGATAAATTACGGTTTGGGAGATACCACTAAGCGAATTTATATTTGTTTTAGCTTAGTTTAAAGCACAAAAAAGCCGAAGCAAATGCTTCGGCTTTAAATACTATATAAATAAGATATTTTAATTTTTAAAATAAAAATCTATTTGAGTTTGTTCTCCAGCTTTTAAATTTGTTAATGCTCTAATTTTAGAGTCATCAACAAAAATTTCTATTACAGCAGTATTTGTAGACATGGTACCAACGTTTTCTGCTGTTAATATAAATGTGTTCTTTTTATTTACTAATGCTAACGGGATACTTTTTCTTTGGTTTGTAGTTTCAAAATCTCTTAAAACAGTGTTACCATTATATTTTAAAGTAACTCTATCGCCGTCTAATTGTCCACCATCGAAAATTTCAATTCTAATATTTTTACTTTTAGAAAACACACTCATGGTTTGTTTGCTTCTTAAAATATTCATTTGAATAGAATCCATAGTTTTAGCAATATCAATATTTTGCTTTTCACTATCTGTTAAGCGTTTTGTTTTTTTAATAAACTTGTTTGCTTTTTCTATTTTTTTAAGCTGTTTTTCTTTGGTCGATAGTAAGATCTCTCCATTAATACATTCGGTTTTATCTGGAAACAAACCTTTAAAATCACCATTTAACTTAGAGGACTTTCCTAATTTGTAAGAATTTGAAGTAAAATTTACATAACAAAAATCGTCCTCAGTAATATCAGACTTAGTATAAATAGTTTCTACTTCTTGAAAACGTAATTGTTTATTTTTTTCATTATAATCTCCAATAATACTAGTTTTGGTTTCGTGATCTCCACCTACATCTGTTAATGTATAACCATTAATAATACCATTTGTTTCTTGTAGTTTAACAGTTAAACTTATTAAGGAAGAATCGTTAAGCTTTATAAAACCAACGTATTCGTACTCTTGTTGCCCAAAGCACATTTTAAAACAAAATGAAATTAAAAAAAAGAGTATAATACGTTTCATAAATGGAAAAAAAAATAGATATTGTGTAAACAAACTTAAACCAAATAATATGAAAATTAAACTATTACTCTCGTTTTTAGTATTCTTTATTGGAATTACTACAGCAAGTGCATCGTTTCCAGTTAAGCGTACTGCTAAAACAGTAGAAAACACAACTAACATAACTACAGATACTGTAGATGCAGAGATGACGTCTCCTGCTGTTATGAAAAGAAAAGACAAAACTACAGCCATTTTATTATGGGTGTTTTTAGGTGGTTTTGCTGCTCACAGATGGTATTTAGGAAGCCCAATTGGATGGAATATTCTTTTTATTCTTACTGCTGGATTCTTTTTCGTTGGATGGGTAATTGATGGAATTGATATTATTACAGATAAATATCCTGGGCTATAACAGCTAAATAATTTTATTTTTTATAAAAGCCACTTCTTTATTGAAGTGGCTTTTTTATTTTAGTGCTATGAAATGGGAAAACGCACTTAAAGACTATAAACTGTATCTTAAAATAGAACGTGGCTTATCAAGCAATTCTATAAGTAACTATAGTTTTGATGTTAAAAAACTTATTAATTACTTAGAAGATAATAGCATTGTGGTTTCTCCTATTTTAATATCTAAAGAAACCATACAACAGTTTATTTATACTGTTGCTAAAACAGTTAATGCGCGTTCACAATCTAGACTAATCTCTGGGCTAAAAGGTTTTTTTAATTATTTGGTTTTTGAAGACTATCGCAAAACAAATCCTTTAGACACCATAGATGCTCCAAAAATTGGAAGAAAATTACCAGATACCTTAAGCGAAACAGAAATAAACCAACTTATTGATGCTATAGATTTAAGTACACCTCAAGGCGAACGTAATCGTGCTATTTTAGAGCTGCTTTATGGTTGTGGTTTACGTGTTAGCGAGTTAACTAATCTTAAAATTTCTGACTTATTTTTTGAAGAAGGTTTTATTAAAGTTACAGGAAAAGGAGATAAACAACGCTTTGTGCCTATTATTGAAGCAACACAAAAATACATTAACATTTATAAAACCGAAATACGAAATCACCAAACCATACCAAACGAATTTAAAGATACACTATTTTTAAACCGAAGAGGTAAACAGCTTACACGTGCCATGATTTTTACTATAATAAAACAATTAGCAGTAAAGATTAATTTAGAAAAAACCATCTCTCCACATACATTTAGACATTCTTTTGCTACTCACCTACTAGAAAATGGAGCAGATTTAAGAGCCATACAACTTATGCTTGGTCACGAAAGCATAACAACTACAGAAATCTATATGCATGTAGACAAAAGCCACTTAAAAAGTGTTATAAACACCTATCACCCAAGACAATAAATCAATATTTTAAGTTGAAAAATGGAATTGTAAGTATTTTTCTATATATTTGAGTGTAATCCATTTACAAAATAGATTAATCCCTTAAAATTAAATTGTAGCAAGTTTTACAATGCTATAAACTAACACAATTTATTTTATGAATTTTAACACCCCAAAATCTAACCTTAGAAAGTTTCAAACTGCCCTAGAAATATCAAAAATTGGCGTTTGGGATTTTAACGAAAAACTAGATCGAGTTTTCTTCTCTAAATCTTCTAAAGCTATTATTGGCTTTGAAAACGATGCTACCTTTGGTAATAATATTGACGATTGGAATAACAGAGTACACCCAGAAGACAAAAAAAACTATAGAAAAGATTTTAGAAACCATATTGATGGAAAAACGGTTTTTTACATTAATAAGCATAGAATATTATGTAAAAATGGCACTTATAAGTGGATTTTAGATAAAGGTCAAATTGTTAACGACCATAGAAAAGATGGATACATTCATTTTATTGGCACACATACAGATATAACCGAGCAACAAAATAACGAAGTTAAGGTCCATAATGCACTTACCATTGCAACAAAACAAAATAACAAGCTTAAAAACTTTGCACACATTGTAACTCATAATTTAAGGCAATATTCGGGTAATTTTGAAAGCCTTTTAGAGTTTTATGATGAAGCAGAAAGTATAAAAGAAAAAGAAGAACTTATTGGCCATTTAAAGGAAGTCTCGAGCTGCTTAGATAGAACCATCCAAAATTTAAACGAAATAGTATCTGTACAATCTAAAAAGAATACTCATTTAGAAAATCTTAATATTAGCCATTTTATAGAAGAAACACTTAAGGTATTAGATCTTATTATAGTAGAGAGTAAAGCTGTTATTAATAATAAAGTCGATCCAAGTTTATTTGTACACTATAACTCTGCTTATTTAGAGAGTATTATCCAAAATCTAATTTCTAATGCAATTAAGTACAAACACCCTGAAAGAGATCCTGTAGTTACAATAAGTTCTAAAACAGTAAAGTCTAAATTAGTTATTTCTATTCAAGATAATGGTATTGGTATTGATTTAGCTAAATTTGGTAAAGATATATTTGGCCTCTATAGAACGTTCCATAATAATAAGGATGCCGAAGGTGTAGGCTTATATTTAACAAAAAATCAAATCGAAGCCTTTGGAGGGAAAATTACAGTTAATAGTGAGGTTAATGTAGGAACAATATTTAATATTATTATTCCAAATAAAAAGCCCAATTAGTAAACTAATTGGGCTTTTGTATATAATACAATAGTCTTTTTATTTTGCAATATTAACCGCTCTTGTTTCTCTAATAACAGTTACTTTAACCTGTCCTGGATACGTCATATCAGTTTGTATTTTTTGCGAGATACTAAACGATAAATCTGCAGCGTTTTGATCGTTTACTCTTTCGCTTTCTACAATAACACGTAATTCTCTACCAGCTTGTATAGCGTATGCTTTCTTTACACCTTGGAAACCAAAGGCAATATCTTCTAAATCTTTTAAACGTTGGATATAACTATCTAAAACTTGACGTCTTGCTCCTGGTCTTGCTCCTGATATAGCATCACAAACTTGAATAATTGGAGATAATAAAGAAGTCATCTCTACCTCGTCGTGGTGAGCACCAATAGCATTACAAACTTCTGGTTTTTCACCAAATTTCTCTGCCCATTGCATACCTAAAATAGCGTGAGGTGTTTCCATATCTGCTTCTGCATCTGGCACCTTACCTATATCGTGTAATAATCCTGCTCTTTTAGCTAGTTTAGGATTTAAACCTAACTCAGCAGCCATAATACCACAAAGCTTAGCGACTTCACGCGAGTGTTGTAATAAGTTTTGTCCGTAAGACGAACGGTATTTCATACGCCCTACCATTTTTATTAATTCTGGATTTAAACCATGAATTCCTAAATCGATAACAGTACGCTTACCTACTTCTATAATTTCTTGCTCTATTTGTTTTTGTGTTTTCTTAACAACCTCTTCAATTCTTGCAGGATGTATTCTTCCATCTGTAACTAATTTGTGTAAAGATAAACGTGCAATTTCACGTCTTACAGAATCGAAACAAGATAAAATAATGGCTTCAGGAGTATCATCTACAATAATCTCTACACCAGTTGCAGCTTCAATAGCTCTAATATTTCTACCTTCTCTACCAATAATACGACCTTTAACATCATCATTCTCTATATTAAATACAGACACACAGTTATCTACTGCCTCTTCTGTACCAATACGTTGTATAGTGTTAATTATTATTTTCTTGGCATCTTGTTGAGCGGTAAGTTTCGCTTCTTCCATTTTACCTTGAACATAAGCCATAGACTCTATCTTAGCTTCACCTCTTAAAGATTCTACCAATTGAGTTTTTGCGTCCTCTGCAGATAAGCTAGAAATAACTTCCAATTGCTCTATTTGGCTTTTATGAAGTCTGTCTACTTCTTCTTGTTTTTTATCTATAATTTCTAAGCGATAGTTGTAATCCTTTTGTTTTGCTTCAACCTCTGTATTAAGTTTCTTCGATTTAGCTAATTCGCTAGATACCTGAGACTCTTTATCTCGTGTACGCTTCTCAGCATCCGACATTTTCTTTTCACGAGAAGAAATTACTTTTTCGTGCTCAGATTTAAGCTCGATAAATTTTTCTTTTGCTTGAAGCATTTTATCTTTTTTAATGCTCTCTCCTTCGCTTTTAGCTTCTCTCAAGATGCTTGATGCCGACTTTTTAGCGTTTTTAATAATTTTAGAAGCATTACTTCTCTCCATCATTTTAGCAATAGCAAAGCCGATAATAGCACCTATTGCTACACCTGCGATACTAAGTATAATTGTTTGATCCATTTTAGTTAGTTTAATTGTATAAAAAAAGCCTACACTAATTTTGGTTTTGTATAAACTCCTTAAATACACGTTTAGGGTTAACAAGCTGATCAAGTATCTGCCCAAATAGTAAACTATTAGCAGCACGCTTTTACAACTTAAACTCACCCTTCATAAAGAATTAACTGTTGAGTTTATCAAAAAAATAATTAATGTAGGCAGTAACCTAGTTTTATTTATAAGAACGTTATGAACTTAAATGTAAATCTAACATTTGGTTTAAAGCATTTAACTTCTCTTCCACGTGTTCGTTTACATGTTCTTTATCTAAATTTTTCTGTTCTACTTGAGATGCAAATTGCAAAGCACACATGGCTAAAACATCTTGTTTATCTCTAACAGAATAACTTTGCTCAAACTGTTTTATCATAGCTTCTATGTTCTTAGCTGCTTTTCGTAAACCTTCTTCCTGACTTGGTGGAATTGTTAAAGGATATACTCTATTTGCTATCGAAAGCTTTATTTTAAGCATTTCTGCCATATGTTGCTATGTTACATTATTCTGAGAGTTGACCAATACAATGATCTATTTCTCTTATTAATGTGTTTATTTTGAGTTTTGTTTCTCGTTTATCTTCATCACTGCCAAGTATTGTATTGGCCATTTTAAGTGTCTCGTACTTTTCTTTCCAAGCTTTAATTTCTAATTCTTGGTTTTCTATAGTACTACGATATTGTGTTTCTTCTTGAGATAATTTTAAATTAGCTTCCTTTAAAACACCTTGGGTCTTCAGGACTTCGCTTATTTTTTTCTCTAAAGCATCTACAATACCTTCTATACTACTCATCTACAAATATCAATACTTATGTTACAAAGTTAACAGAACGCAACCTATTTAACAATTGTTTTTTCATAAAATTTTAAATAATAATTAGGAAAACAAATTATTAGTATTTAAACTACAAAAAATCAATACTATGGCTTGGTCTTTCAATTTGTCTTTGCTATTAATAATCAATTGTATATTTTAGCAACTGTATCAAGAAATCGATATAAAATTATATATGCACAAATTCCTTTTATTCTTCCTGCTTAGTTATTCTGTTTTTTCACAAAACCAATATCCGCAGGACTATTTTAGATCACCTTTAGACATTAATATTGTTTTAGCCGGAACTTTTGCCGAGTTGCGCTCTAACCACTTTCACTCTGGATTAGATATTAAAACCAAGCAAATTGAAGGCCTAAAAGTTTATGGTATTGCAGATGGCTATGTTAGCAGAATAAAAATTGCTCACTTTGGATACGGAAAAGCCTTATATGTCACTCATCCTAATGGTTACACTAGTGTTTATGCACATTTACAAAAGTTTAGTCCTAAAATTGAAGACTATATTAAAGCGAAACAATACGAGAAAGAATCTTTTGAAATTGAAGTTTTCCCAACGCCTGAAGAATTAAAAATTACCAAAGGCGAATTAATTGCTTATTCAGGAAATACTGGTAGTTCCTCTGGTCCGCATTTACATTTCGAAATTCGTGATAATGAAGAAAGACCAATTAACCCAATGCTTTTTGGTGTAGACGTTAAAGACACTAGAAAACCAACAATTTCTAACGTATATGCATATCCTATTGGTCCAGCCTCTCATGTTAACGGTTCAAACAAAAAACAAAAACTGCGTGTTATCCCTCAAAAAAATGGTGATTATAAAATTGAAGATTTAAAAGCCTTTGGAACCATTGGTTTTGCTTTAGAAACAATAGACAGACAAGATTTGGCAGCCAACAAAAATGGCGTTTATAATATCTCTACTTACTATAATGGTATTCAGAATTTTGAAATAGATTTTAAACGTTTTTCATTTGAAGAAACAAAACATCTAAATCGCTTAATCGATTATTCGCATTATAAAGATAAAAAGCAAAAGCTTCAAAAATTATTTATAGAAGAAAACAATCCGTTAAGTTTATACGATAACATTATAGATAGCGGTTATATTACTATTTACGATAGTACAGCTTCGGTTTACAAAGCAAAAATTAGTGATTTTAAAGGCAACGAAACTAATTTAGACATTACACTTAAAGGCGATGTTAAACTTCCAGACGATGTTGAAGAAAAAGTAACCACACAACATTATATACAACACGACCTAGAAGCAGAATTAGAACAAGACAATTTTAAGGTTAGCTTTTACAAAGACACCTTTTACGATAGTTTTTTCATCGATTTTAGTGTTAAAAACGATACACTTACACTGCATAAACCGGTGCTACCGGTAAAGAAAAGCTTCACCATATCTTACGATATTAGCAATTTTAAAGAAGAAGATTTAAAACAACTTTATATAGCCGAATTAATAGGTTGGAACAACTGGCCAAGCTATTCTACTACAAAAAGAAAAGGAAATACGCTTAGCACCTATACTAAAGATTTAGGAACATACGTTTTAGCAAGAGACACCGTTGCACCTACAATTAAAGCAGTAAATTTTAAAGACGGAAGTTGGTTAAGTAAATACCGTTATTTAAAAGTAAAAATTAACGATAAAGGTACTGGCATTTCTAACTATAGAGCGACTATTAATGGCCAATGGATTTTAATGGAATACAATTACAAGAATAAAATATTGACTTACGATTTTAACGATGCTGTTAAAACAGAAACTAAGAATAAATTAAAAGTAATTGTTACAGATAACGTAGGAAATAATACTACTTTTGAAACTACTTTTTTTAGAAAATAATTTACAAAAATAAAGACCTTGATTACAAAAACTAATTTTCTTAAACTATTAACTTTACTGCTTCCACTCTACGCATTAGCACAAACTGCAACTATAAATGGAGTTATTTTAGACGAAGGCAATTTTCCGCTTCAAGCTGTAAATATTAAAACGGAATCTTCGGGTACTACCACTAATGCAAATGGTTTTTACGAAATTACTGTTAAAGCAAATACCGATGTTACTTTAGTGTATTCGCATGTATCGCATAAAAACGTAACCGTTACTGTTAACTTAAAAAATGGTGAAATTTTCGAGTTCAATCCTGTTTTAAAAACAGATGTCGATCAAATTGAAACCATTATTCTTAACGGAAGAAAACGAAAAGACGTACAAGGCATTATAAACATCGCTCCAGAAACGTTAATTAAAATTCCAGGAGCACAAGCCGGTGTAGAAAATTTACTAAAAACATTACCAGGAGTAAGTGGAAATAACGAATTAAGCACACAATACTCTGTACGTGGCGGAAATTTTGACGAAAATCTTGTATATGTAAATGGTATTGAAGTTTACAGACCTTTTTTAGTACGTTCTGGACAACAAGAAGGTTTAAGTTTTATAAATAGCGATTTAGTAGAAAATGTAGATTTCTCTGCTGGAGGTTTTCAAGCTAAGTATGGTGATAAATTATCTTCGGTTTTAGACATTACTTATAAGAAACCTAAAGATTTTGCTGTCGCTGCAGATTTAAGTTTACTTGGTGGAAGTGTTGCCGTAGAAACAGCGAGTAAAGATTCTAAATTTACAAGCATTACTGGTTTACGTTACAGAGACAATTCGCTTTTAGTACAAGCAAAAGAAACCGAAACCAACTATAATCCTATTTTTGCCGATGTGCAAACCTATTTAACATATAGGTTTACAGATAAATTTGAATTGAGTTTCCTCGGAAACGCTTCGCTTAACAAATATAATTACGAGCCACAAACCAGACAAACCAATTTTGGAACCTTAGACAATCCGTTAGCTTTATTAGTGTTTTACGAAGGACAAGAGCGCGATAGCTACCAAACACTTTTTGGAGCATTACAAGGAACTTACGAATTAAATGATAATGTTAACTTAGCCTTAGTAGCTTCAACTTATCATACTACAGAAGAAGAACATTTCGATATTTTGGCACAATACCGTTTAGGAGAAGTAAACAGTAATATTGGAGACGAAGATTTAGGAGAAGTAGAATTTTCTGAAGGTATTGGTGGTCAATTAAACCATGGACGTAACGATTTAGACGCATTAATAACAACTATAGAACATAAAGGAACAGCAGATATTGAGGGTAACGAAATTAAATGGTCTGTAAAATACACAAAAGAAGATATTAGAGATCGTTTAATAGAATGGGAAGTTATAGACTCGGCAGGATTTTCTATAAATCCACCAGCTTCTGGAGGTTTTAGTCAAGAACCATACGAGCCAGACACATTTCCTATTACTGCTTTTCAAAATGTGCAGGCAAAAAATAACACACAAATAAATAGAATACAGGCCTACTTACAATGGAGTAAACGTTCTACTTTAGGCGATGCCGATGTTTGGTACAATGCTGGTGTTCGTGCACATAATTGGCAAGTAAAAGATGATAATGCAACTGGAGATAACCAAATAGTAATTAGCCCAAGAGCACAATTTGCTATCAAACCAAATTGGAAAAACGACATGTTATTTCGTGTTAGTGGTGGTTTATATTATCAGCCTCCATTTTACAGAGAATTACGAGATGCTAGCGGAACTGTACAACCTAATGTAAAAGCTCAAAAATCGGTACACTTTGTTTTAGGTAACGATTATAGTTTTAAAATGAACGACAGACCGTTTAAACTAACTACAGAGTTGTATTACAAAAATCTTACCGATGTAAATCCATATACCGTAGAAAACGTTCGTATTCGCTATGCTGCCGAAAACAATGCTACCGCTTATGCCTACGGATTAGATATGCGATTAAATGGTGAGTTTGTTCCTGGAACAGAAAGCTGGTTTAGTTTTGGCTACCTTAAAACCGAAGAGAATATTAATAACAGAGGTAATATTGCAAGACCAACAGACCAACGTTTAAAATTTGCTGCTCTTTTTCAAGATTACGTACCTAATTTACCAAACTTTAAAATGTATTTAAACTTAGTTTATAATACAGGATTACCAGGTGGTTCACCTAGTTATGCAGACAAATACCAATACCAAAGTAGATTGCCAGATTACAAACGTGCAGACATTGGTTTTCAGTTTGTAGTTGTAGATGCTAAAAAGCAATTTAAAAGCGGTTGGAAAAAACCTTTCAAGGATCTTTCTTTTGGTTTCGAAATTTTTAATGTTTTCGATGTGCAAAACTCAATTACCAATACTTGGGTTCGCGATGTATATAGCAAAAGACAATATGCAATTCCTAATTACTTAACACCTAGAGTATTTAATATTAGAACTACAATGCGTTTTTAATATATTTTAAAAACTGGATATGTTTTTAGAATTCATTAATATTATAATGAATTATATTTAAGTTATTGTTGTCATTATTTCTTAAACAAAATAAACAATAAAGATTTTAAATAAATAAGCTTATTTTTTTTGAGACATATAGTCTTGCCATTTTATTAAAATAAACTTTTCTAAATTGTGCTCTTTCTTTTTTAAAAAGCCGTATTCGTAAACAAAAAGGTAAACTTCTCCTTTTACATTTTTCCAATAATGTGTAAAAAAGTTAGAATCGAAACCTAAATCTATAATTGTTGATGCTCTTACAGTTGATTTTCCCGATTTATTGAAAGTTTTTAATATACGCCTATTTAACTTTAACTGTTTATCTACTTTACTATAAAACTGAGGTGTTTCTTCTAATGTTCTCTTATAATGGAAAGAACTCTTGCAGTAGAGGTCGCAAAATTTCTTATCCGATCTACCTTTTAATTCCTTTTCACAAGCCAAACATTTATTAACGTTCATAAACATAAACTGCATTTAATGAGTATTATACGAATACTATTCGTTTAATATACGACTATTTCATATCATATAAATATATTGTTTAAAAATTATTAAAATGCTAAATAAACATATTACTCTAAAACATCTTTTTATTAAAGAAAAGCAATGTATTGGTCTGCAATTTAATTCCGATAAAGTTATACAAGCTCTAATTAAAGAATTACCAGAACCAAAATGGAGTAAAGAGTTTAATATGGTTTATATATTAAATAGCAAATCTAATCTAGATTCAATTTTTGAAAAATTTAAAAACGTTGCGTGGGTTAATTGTAATTATTTTTTTCAAGACAGAAAATTAAATAGCAATAATATAACTACAGATGTTACTTGGTTTAAAAACCGAGTAGTTAGTAAAGATTATAGATCCTGTCCTGAAGAATATTTACTTAAATTAGAATTGAAAAAATACTCAGATAGTACTGTAAAAAACTATGTCTATAGTTTTGAGTCCTTTATTAACTACTATAAGGATAGAGAATTATTTAGTATAAATGAGAATGATATTAGATTGTATTTACAAAAATTAATTAAAGAAAAAAGGTCAAATTCATATATAAATATGTCTATAAATGCTATTAAATTTTATTACGAAATGGTTTTAGGCATGCCAAATCGGTTTTATTCCATAGAAAGGCCAAGAAAAGAATCTAAGCTACCTAAAGTATTAGCAAAAGAAGAAATAATTAAAATGATAAGCCAAACAAAAAACTTAAAACACAAATGTATTATAAGTCTTTTATACTCCTCCGGTTTACGTAGAAATGAACTTTTAGAACTAAAATTAGAAGATATTAATAGCAAAAGAATGCTTATAAGAGTTGAACAAGCAAAAGGTAATAAAGATCGCTATACAGTACTAAACAAAAGTGTACTTGAAGATATGAGAAAGTATTTTAAAATATATAAACCTAAAACCTATCTTTTTGAAAGCCCTATACCTGGGAACAAATACAGCACCTCAAGTGTATTACAAATAGTTGTTAAAGCTGCAAAAAAAGCAGGAATTAAAGAAAGAGTTACACCACATATTTTAAGACATAGTTTTGCTACTCATTTATTAGAAAGCGGAACAGACATTCGTTATATACAGTTATTATTAGGTCATAATTCAACTAAAACAACAGAAATTTATACACATGTTGCAACAAATTCTTTTACAGAGATTAAAGATTTACTACATTAGTGCATATAATAGATATATAGTTAATATTAACTATATACAATTGTTAGCCACAATTTAAAATCAGAACGTAAATGAAACAAAATGACATACTAAAAATAGGAACATTTAGTATTTTATGCTATTTGATTTTAAGAGTAAGTCATTACATTTTAATAAAACTACTACTAATACTTAATTTAAAATTCCAAATTGAAAATGAAATAATTCTATTGACTTTAAATGGAATTGTTACTGGAGTTTTGCCAATTATTGTTTTGATAATTTCCATTAATAAAAGTATATTAAAATCAATTATTCCGACTTTCAAAACTATATTTTCCCTGTTTATAGTTTTAATAGTTCTGACTTTTATTAGAGAGGGAACTGATATTTATAGAAATCAATATATGTCAATCTCTGAACTTGGCTCATTTAAAGAAACCTATTTTAATCAATTATCGTGGTCAATTGCTTTTTTCTTATTTGTTTCATTTGCAATACTAATATTCTATCTAATAAGATTGGGCTCGTTAGAAAAACAGAACTTTGAAAAAAAATCTAAAATTTTGAAAGTTGGAATATCAAGTGTATTATGTTATTTATTATTTGAAAAGGTATATCTAATTTCGACTTCAATACTTACTTGGATTTATACACTCTTAAAAATAGAAAACGAATTTATAATATTAGGTATTAATGTTCTATTTGGTTTTTTGTCTGTTGTAATCTTAATTTCAATGTACAACCGAATAATAAAGAATAAAATCCCTTCTAAAAAGAATATTTATATCCTATTATCTGTTGGAATTATATTAGTCCTTTTAGCTTCAGGAAACAACTTTTTAGTTTCGGAATATCTTATAGACAAAACTGATTTGGAATTTTCTAATTATAAATTTTTATCGCAATTCTATTGGACTAATGAATTAAACTATTTGGTTAGATTTTTAGGACTGACTTATTTCATATGGAAATTATATTCCGAAAGAAAAACTGTGGCTAACACCGTATAAAATTAATTGCTTGGTTCTCGCCTACTTGGAAATTCCTTCGGAATTTCCTCTGGTTCGTTTTCTATTTACTAATTTAGTTGCTTAACCACGCAACTAACCTTATACATAAACGTTGCCGTCCATTGCTTACTCGGCTCAAAAAACGGTAATTCACTCAAAAGTCGATTAAAGTAAATAACGGTTTCCGATCCATTAATTGCGCAATCTTTGCGTACGACTGACCTCACTCACACGCAATCTTTGTTAAACGGATTTACTAAGCTTTGCGCAACTCTTAAGTAGATAAAATAATTCCTGTAACGTACGGCAACATTGTATAAAAATAATGCTTAATTTAGTCCTGAATCAACGGATTATGCATTTTTACTAACTTCTGATTTTCCTTCGGAAAATCCTCGCAAGCAAAAACGCACAATCCTTATACGTAACCGTTGCCACACATTTGAGGAAAACTATATACATAACATTAATATTGGGAATTCTGATTTCTTGCAAACAGAAAAAAGAACCAAAACAGGCGGAAAATAAACCGACTGAAATTCCTGCGTGGAAAATTGATTTAGACACAATTTTGGAAAGAAATAATCCCAAAAGTCTTGACTTAACAAAACATCAACTTTTTATCGACACAACACGAAATTCGGAGATTTACGAAAAGGTAATTAACTGGAAACCGAATCGAATGGATAATGATGCAATTTCTTATTACGAGAAAGAAATTTCAAAAAAACACAAACCCAAAAAAGTATACTTAAAGGGATTTCCGAGACATTGGATTAGTTTAAAAAAGTTGAATAACGAATTCGTGATTTACGAACCTTGTGACGGAAATACGCCATCATACGAAATCAATGAAAATTCTGTTCTATTCTTTCATCAACTTGAAGCAGATGCTGACTTAATATCTGAATTGAAAAAATTGAGAGAAAACGAAATCGCTTTAGAATTAAATACTATTCCACAGAAAACTAAATCTGAAAAAGCAGAATTAACAATAAAACCAACTGAATTTAAAAACGTTTATGAATTGACATATAGTTTTGATAAGGTTGTAAGTAAACAGTACGTTACACCAAACGATAAAGTGTCGGAATTTGATATAATTGTAAATAATTGTCCGACAATGAAAAGAATGGAATTTAATGGATTTGACAAAGATTAGCGGAATAAAAACGTGTGGCAACAACGTGTATAATTAATGGCTAGTTCTCGCCTACTTACGAAAATCCTTGCGGATTTTCTATTCAGTTTTTATTTGCTAAATTAGGTGCTTAAACACGCCACTAATCATACACAAGCACGTTGTAGTGCATTTGAGAAATATGAGTTTTTGGAATAAAATTTTAGGAAAAAAGGATAATAATCCAACAAAAGAAACATCGGATTTTGACTCTGATGTTAAAAAGTCGATTGATATTATTGGAAGTAAAAAATCTCTTGAGAATGACGAACTTCTGACTTTACTTACTCGAAATGGAATTGAAGAAAATAGCGGAATTGAAATCATTACTTTTCTGCCGATAGCATTCGTCAGAAAATGGTTGGCTGACGTAGATTGGCCAAAAACATATTTGGAACAATATTCTGAATCGAAAAGAATATCAAAACGATTTTCTGATAATCATCAATATTTGACAATGGAAAAAATTGTTGACCAATATTGGAATGATAATCCGAATAATGACGTGATAGTTAATATTGCAGGAAGAAGTTCCGAATTCAATGCGATTAACCAACTTCTGAATGATGGAGGGAAAATGGCTAATATAAAAATGACAGAAACAGTAATAATCCGATAATAAAAACGCACTACAACACCGTATAAAAATAATTGCGGTTTAGTGCTTAATCAAAGGTCGTTGCGTGTTTGTAACATCTGATTTTCCTTCGGAAAATCCTCGAATACAAACCCGCAACTATTCTTATACATAAACGTTGGCATTCATTGACCAGTAAACTCAAAACACAATATTGACAATTTTAAGAAATGAAGAAAATTTATTTAATATTAATTATTTGCGTCTTGTTATCAAGCTGTTTTGATTTATTTGACCCAGCTTATTGGAAAGATGGAAATTACAGATTATCAACCAATGCAGGAGAACCAAGTTGCTTATATTTATCGAATGATGGAATTGGTTTACTTGAATGTGTAAAAAGTATTGGAAGTAATAAAGAATATATAATAGCAACTCAAATAAGTAGAAAAGGAAAAGTTTATTATTGGATAATCAAAAAGAAGGAAAATAAATATAAGGAAAAACCTGAAGGACCTTATGACTTAAAGCAATTCACTGAAATCAAGAAAAGCCTTTTGATTTCTGACCTAAATTTTGAGTCTGAATTTGGGAAAAAGAAAAATTGAATATGGAATTTAGCAAGTTGCGGAATTGCTCACTCAATCGGAATTGAAAAAGTTTGCAGAATAAAACGCTGACTGAATTCACTCAAACGCTGAAAAAAGTAAAAAAAGGAATTAAGCAGAATAATTAAAAGTCTGAATAAAAACAACGAAATGCCAACACCGTATAAACTTTATTGCTGGTTTTAGCTCACTTAGGAAATTCCTCCGGAATTTCGCCGTTCGTGTTTTATTTAGTAAATTCACTGCTTAAACATCGCAACAAAGCTTATACATCAACGTTGTAGGTAATTTAAGAAACCGTGATAATACGAAAGGAAATAAAAGATGATAATGAACTGTATTTGTATTTCAATGGAAAATTGATTTACAAAAGATGGCTGAATTTAGGTTACGGAAAAGTTTTTGACACGCACGCTTTCGGAAAATACACGGATTATAGTATTACTGATTTTGACCTTGAAGAAACACCTGAATTAATTCACGTAAAAGCGAAATTAACTCTCGTTACAACTGAACAAGGCGGAAGGAAAACTGGAATTGCAAGTGGATATCGTCCAAATCACGTTTTCGAATATCAAACAAACGGACAATTTAAGTATGCTTATATGGGAGATATTCAATTCGAGCAAACTGAGCGGATTTTGCCTGGAGAAACTAAAGAAATTTTAGTTAGGTTTTTATCAAGACAACCGATTGACGAATATATGAATATCGGACGAAAATGGTGGATTCACGAAGGAGCAAGAAAAATTGGAGAAGCAGAAATATTAGGAATTGAATTTCCAAAAACTGAATAAAAAACTACCTACAACACCGTATAAAAATAATTGCGGTTTAGTGCTTAATCAAAGGTCGTTGCGTGTTTGTAACGTCTGATTTTCCTTCGGAAAATCCTCGCATACAAACCCGCAACTATTCTTATACATAAACGTTGTAGCCAATTTGAGAAAATGAAGAACTTTCGATTAACTTTAATTACTGAAAACCAAAATTCTCTTGAAAAAGGGAAAAAGTTTGCGGAATTGATATGCGAAACTCTGAATTGTGAAAACGGATTTGAAATCTCAAAATATGCGAAACTGAAAAACTCATACCGAATTGAAATTATTGGAAAAATGGCTGACCAAAATAATTCGATTTTGGAATCAATTGAATTGACTGACAGAATTTGTTCGCCTTGGATTGTGAATTTTGACCGAACCGAAAATGAAGTGGAATTGATGTTTAATAAATCGGAATTAACTAACTATCGGAATGAAAATTTTAACACTCTGAATTGGGCAAATTTCGGAATAGAAAAATAATAAAAACTGGCTACAACACCGTATAAAAATAATTGCGGTTTAGTGTTTAATCAAAGGTCGTTGCGTGTTTGTAACGTCTGATTTTCCTTCGGAAAATCCTCGCATACAAACCCGCAACTATTCTTATACATAAACGTTAGCAACAATATACCGAAAACCGTGAAAACAGCAATTTACATAGACGACACTGGAACACCTCAAGAATCCAAAAGCAAATACGACCCAGGAAACTGGAAAAGTTGGGTTGCTGTCGTTTTAAAACCTACGGAAAGAACAGAAATAAGTCAATTAATACTTGCTCTGAAAAATAACATTAGCGAAAAATGGAATATAAAGGAGTTTCATTTTACGGATATTTATTCTGGAAAAAATGATTTTAAAAAAGTTCCAGTAAATTTCAGAATTGGAATATTTCAGCATTTTGCGCAAATCTATAAAAACTATAATTGTCCAATTATTATACAATCGCTGAATGATGACGACATTATTCGAAATGAAATGTCTGAATTTAAACATCTAAAACTTTCGGGTTTTGATTTTTCTGACAATGCACAATTATGTTTATGGTTATTATTGATTAGATTAAAAAACAATCCAGTTTTCACAAAATACAAATTGCCTCTAGAAATTTATGTGGATAACGGAAAGCAAAAGCCAAACACTACTCAAAAGTCAGTTGAAATAAAGGATTTTGCTGTCAACTCTGAATTAAAATACATAGATTCACAAAGTGACCCTTTAATGCAATTTATTGATTTTATTGCCTATTGTTTAAATAGACACAGATGGATTCTAATGAATAATAAGCAATCAGATGGAGACTTATTAATTATGCAGATTACTGAATTTGCTAATTTCAACACATTGAATATGAAAAAGAGTTATTTTAAAATTGGAGAAGATGATTCAAGGGAATATTACGATAAACTTTTAAGAAAAACATATGACTTGAACGGAAACCTATCGGATGAAGAAGTCGAAAGAATAAAAAAAGAAAAAGAATAAATACAGTTGCTAACACCGTATATAATTTATTGCTGGCTTCTCGCCTACTTACGAAAGTCCTCGCGGACTTTCTTGGTCGGTAATTATTTACTAAATTAGTTGCTTAAAACACGCAACAAACCATATACAACAACGTTGTGCGTCATTTAACAGAAACCTCAAAAATGAAAGAAAATCCGAAATATATTATCCCTAAACCTTGCAACAAAAGGTGGAATGATATGCAAGAAACATTTTCTTCCAATGAAAAATTCTGCCAGAATTGTAACGAAAAAGTTTTTGATATAAGAACAAAAAACAAATCTGAGATTGAAATTTGGTATAAAGAAAATAATGAAAATGTTTGTGTTTTAGCAAATACGAATCAATTAACTCAGGAATTGGAAAAAAAGAAGTCGATTTTTGATTTAAGGAAAATTGGAATTGCAAGTGTTTTAATTGGTAGCTCATTATTCCATCCGAATTTATATGCACAGGAATCTGAAAAAGCTAACTCATTTACTATTGAGCAAACTGAATTAAAATCTGAGAATATCATAATTGAGGGAATTGTAAAAATTAAAGCATTTATTGGTTGGAAAAAAATAAATGAATTTAAAGTCAATATTTATTCAAACGAAGTTTTCGTAACTGATTTATTAATTGATAGAAAAGGTAAATTCAAACTGGAATTAGATAGAAAATTGTTTCCCGAAAATTTGAGCATTTCTATCCACGCTGTCAAATATAAAAGTATCCGAATTGACGAAATTGAAGTTAAAGACACAAAGCTAAAGATATATTTAGACAAAAAAGATATTAAAGTTCTTGTTGGTAGATTTTATTAACAAACGAATGAATAAAAAAACGAACGCACAACACCGTGTATAATTAATTGCTGTGTAAGTGCTCATCTGGAATATTCCTTCGGAATATTCACAGGCTCGTACCTTTTTGTTAACTTAGTTGCTTAACCACGCAACTAACCATACACAATCACGTTGTAACCAATTTGAGAAAAATCCTAACTACAAAGAATGTTATTTATAAAAAGACATAGTTTAGTTTCCGAAAAACCTCTCAATATTGTGAGAAATAACTTAAAATCTTCAAATGACAAACTAAATGTTACGGAATTGAACGAAACGAAATTATACGGATTAATGAAAAACAAATATGGAACTGGATATGATATAATATCAGACATTAATTTAAAATATGTTTCTTCTGAAAAAACAACTATTGAAATTAAAAACGAATTTGACTTATTTACAAACCTGTTTCTGATTGCAATGTTCGTTGGACTTTGGGGAATTTCAATCTATAAATTAATCAACGGAGAAAGTATTTTAAGTTTTGAACTGATTTTAATGTTCACTTTTCCAATTATTGGAGCTTTAATTACAAAATCATCTTTCGGAATTTATGACAAACGAATAATGAAAATATATACATCATTACTGAATAATAATGAACCTAACAAATAACTTCCAAATTGACAGAATTGTCAAAACAGAAAAATCTAAATTGGAATTAGTTGACTCAATTAAAAAATTCAACCATAAAAAAATTGACATAGGGACTGGAGTAATAACGATTTATGGAAAAGTATTCTATGACTTTGCTTGCGAACTAAATTCTCTTGAAGTAAAACTTACATCAAAACCGAAAAATAATATTCTGATTGCTGTTCTGATTTTTTTAATTGTTTGGACAGTTGGATTTACTTATGAGCACGGAATTTTTGTTGGACTTCCGGCAGCAATATTTTTTGTTATATTTTTTGGATTTGTTCATAAAAGAATGATGGAATTAAGTCTTGATGAAATAACTGAATTAATAAAAAAAGAATAAAAACTGGTTACAACACCGTGTATAATTAATTGCTTGGTTCACTGCCGACTTACGAACATTCCTGCGGAATATTCTATCTGTGATTTATTTGCTAAATTAGTTGCTTAACCACGCAACTAACCATACACAACAACGTTAGGCACAAGCTAAAAAAAATCGCGAATAAAATGGCAATTTGGCAATACCAATTGAACATAATACCAAAAAAAGCTATACTTGAAAAGTATGGAAAAATACCAGATACTCTTTTTATCGATTTTATTAATTGGAAAATTTATTGGGAAAATGTAACTTATGACAATGGTTATCCAGAACCAAATTTTGAGGATGCAAGAACAATAAAATGGTGGAACAATATTAAACTCGATATTAAAAAAACTTCGGAACAAATTGACCAATACGTTACACGTGGAGATTGGAATGATGATGGAGAAAGAGGATTTATCGGTTGGAAAGGAAATTCAGAAAAAGAAGAAGATAATGACGCACATATTGCTTACGACAAGAAAACAAATATAATTTCTGAATTTCAATTTAGAACTGATTTGCGAAATAAAGAAAATGCAATGAAATTTTTAAATGGTATGTTGAATGTATGCAGTCAAAATGATTTAATGGTTCTAAATACAGAGGGAATTCTATTCGAACCACAAACTGAATTGATTTTTGAAGATATAAAAAACTCAAATGCTGTGAAATTCTTTTCTGACCCAATCGAATTTCTTGAAAAAATCGGAAAAGAAGAAGATAAAAGAAAACTTAAAGAAGACAGTTTTTGGTCGAAAATAAAAGCACTTTTGGAATAAAAAGCCAGATGCCTAACACCGTGTATAATTAATTGCTGCATTGAGCTTACTTGCGAATATTCCTGCGGAATATTCACGGGTTCGTAAATGTTTATTAACTTAGTTGCTTAACCACGCAACTAACCATACACAATCACGTTACCACACATTTGAGAAAACAATGAAGAACTCATCAATAAATAAGATTTTAAACGACAAAGTATTGGTCGAGCTTTCTACTGAACTGAAAAGTTTAGGTTTCAAACTAAAGAAGACTGAAAGTAAATTGACCTTTTCAAAAAATGGCTTCTCTTTAGTTTATTGGTTATATAGAAATGGATATCGATTCATTTGGGATGAAAAATCAGGAAATGCATTTATTACGTTTAGTTTTTTTACTCACTTGAAATATACGGATTACAATAAATGGTATGAAAAACAATTTAAAAAAACTGTAAATGTTGAACAGTTTTTAAGAAAAGACTATCTGTTTTTAAAACTTGACACTACATCTTACAATCAGAATGATTTCTCAGAACAAGCAGGAACACCGGTAATTATAGAAAATGACTTTTTTACTACAGGAATTCACCAATATGAAACAGAAAAACATACCGAATTCAATAAAGATTTTACTGAGTCATTAAAAAAAAATGTTGACATCTTAGAAAATAGCATTGACTTATCGTTTATAAACGAAAGAAAAGGTCTGCCTATGGAATATGTTTGTTTACCGCACTTCTATAATGATACGAGATTGACGGCTGAATTATTTGACAAGCATTATGGATTAAGAATTAATCAAATTGAGAATAAAATCGAAAGTGGCCGATCCAATGAACAAATTCAAAAATTAAGTGAGAATTTGAATGATTTTATTGAAATTTCAAATGAATTAATCCAAAAAGAATATTTAAACCCATACTTACCTAAATAAAAAACGTGTGGTAACACCGTATATAATTTATTGCTGGCTTCTCGCCTACTTACGAAAGTCCTCGCGGACTTTCTTTATCCGTAATTATTTACTAAATTAGTTGCTTGAAACACGCAACAAACCATATACAAGAACGTTGCCGTCCATTGCTCACTCGGCTCAAAAAACGGTAGTTCACTCAAAAGTCGATTAAAGTAATAATGGTTTCCGATCTATTAATTGCGCAATCTTTGCGTACGACTGACCTCACTCCCACGCAATCTTTGTTAAACGGATTTACCAAGCCTAACGCAACTCTTAAGCCGATAAAATAATTCCTGTAACGTACGGCAACATTGTATAAAAATTATGCTTATTTTAGTCCTGAAACAATGGAAGTGCTTCTTTTGCTAGCTTCTGATTTTCCTGCGGAAAATCCCAGCAAACAAAAACTCACAATCCTTATACTTAACCGTTGCCGTCCATTGCTCACTCGGCTCTAAAAAACGATAATTCACTCAAAAGTCGATTAAAGTAAATAACGGTTTCCGATCCAATAATTGCGCAATCTTTGCGTACGACTGACCTCACTCCCACGCAATCTTTGATAAACCGATTTACTAAGCTTTGCGCAACTCTTAAGCCGATAAAATAATTCCTGTAACGTACGGCAACATTGTATAAAAATAATGCTTAATTTAGTCCTGAAACAATGGAAGTGATTCTTTTGCTAGCTTCTGATTTTCCTGCGGAAAATCCCAGCAAGCAAAAACGCACAATCCTTATACTTAACCGTTGCCGTCCATTGCTCACTCGGTTCAAAAAACGGTAATTCACTCAAAAGTCGATTAAAATAAATAACGGTTTCCGATACATTAATTGCGCAATCTTTGCGTACGACTGCCCTCACTCCAACGCAATCTTTGTTAAACGGATTTACTAAACTTTACGCAACTCTTAAGCCGATAAAATTAAATGGATTCCAATTTATTAATTACGCAATCTTTACTAATCCGATTTACCAAGCTTTACGCAACTCTTAAGCCTATAAAATAATTCCTGTAACGTACGGCAACATTGTATAAAAATAATGCTTAGTTTAGTCCTGAAACAATGGAAGTGCTTCTTTTGCCAGCTTCTGATTTTCCTACGGAAAATCCCAGCAAGCAAAAACGCACTATCCTTATACGTAACCGTTGCCGTCCATTGCTCACTCGGCTCAAAAAACGGTAATTCACTCAAAAGTCGATTAAAGTAATAACGGTTTCCGATCCATTAATTGCGCAATCTTTGCGTACGACTGACCTCACTCCCACGCAATCTTTGTTAAACGGATTTACTAAACCTAACGCAACTCTTAAGCCAATAAAATAATTCCTGTAACGTACGGCAACATTGTATAAAAATTATGCTTAATTTAGTCCTTAAACAATGGAAGTGCTTCTTTTGCTAGCTTCTGATTTTCCTACGGAAAATCCCAGCAAACAAAAGCGCACAATCCTTATACGTAACCGTTGGCAAACATTAACGAAACGCATATGAAAAGAATAATTTTTATTTTAATTTTTACTTTCTGTTTTACGAATATCTATTCTCAAGATACATACGTGAAATTACCAACTGTAAAAAATAATTGTCCGACAATCATCATTGAAAAAGACATTATTGGGAATGAAAGTGCTATCGGAACAACAAAAGAATTGATTGATGAAATAAGTGTTATTAAAGGCAAACCAAATCGGAAAGAACATAAATTCTTCAATCTGTCTGAAAACGGAATTATTTTTGTCAGTTTAAAGAAAGAAACTGCTTTTAAAACACAATCTGAATTAAATGAATTTTTCGGAATTGAAAAAAATAACGGAGTTTATGTAAATGGATATTTAATAGAAAATTCTGATTACAAAATTGCGACTGAATGTATTATGGAAATTGAATTGGTGGAACCTGAATCTGAAAACAAACTTAAGAGTAAAGCAATTAACGTTTGGACTCTAACTAAAGAACAAAGAACTAATGGTTGTGAATGGCAGAACGCGAATTAAAATAACGATTTGCCAACACCGTGTATAATTAATTGCTTGGTCACTGCCGACTTACGAACATTCCTGCGGAATATTCTATCTGTGATTAGTTTGCTAACTTAGTTGCTTAACCACGCAACTAACCATACACATCAACGTTGTAGCCAATTTGAGAAAATGAAGAACTTTCGATTAACTTTAATTACTGAAAACCAAAATTCTCTTGAAAAAGGGAAAAAGTTTGCGGAATTGATATGCGAAACTCTGAATTGTGAAAACGGATTTGAAATCTCAAAATATGCGAAACTGAAAAACTCATACCGAATTGAAATTATTGGAAAAATGGCTGACCAAAATAATTCGATTTTGGAATCAATTGAATTGACTGACAGAATTTGTTCGCATTGGATTGTGAATTTTGACCGAACCGAAAATGAAGTGGAATTGATGTTTAATAAATCGGAATTAACTAACTATCGGAATGAAAATTTTAACACTCTGAATTGGGCAAATTTCGGAATAGAAAAATAATAAAAACTGGCTACAACACCGTATAAAAATAATTGCGGTTTAGTGTTTAATCAAAGGTCGTTGCGTGTTTGTAACGTCTGATTTTCCTTCGGAAAATCCTCGCATACAAACCCGCAACTATTCTTATACATAAACGTTGCCGTCCATTGCTCACTCGGCTCTAAAAAACGATAATTCACTCAAAAGTCGATTAAAATAAATAACGGTTTCCGATCCATTAATTGCGCAATCTTTGCGTACGACTGACCTCACTCACACGCAATCTTTGTTAAACGGATTTACTAAGCTTTGCGCAACTCTTAAGTAGATAAAATAATTCCTCTAACGTACGGCAACATTGTATAAAAATAATGCTTAATTTAGTACCTAAACAATGGAAGCGCTTCTTTTGCTAGCTTCTGATTTTCCTGCGGAAAATCCCAGCAAGCAAAAACGCACAATCCTTATACTTAACCGTTAGGTGCAATTATCTCACTCGGCTTAAATAAAAAATATTTAGTTATTAAAAAACAGATTATTAAATACTATGTTTACTAATAAAGAAACTAATAACAAACAAATTGATTTAGCGTATTTTAATAATCGTTTGACTAAAGAATATGATTATTTAAAAAAATATTTCGAATTAAATAGACAGAGTGTTCTTGATAATCAAACAAGACTACAAGATGAACTATTCGAAGACACTAATCGTGACCCAGATAATGAAAGTATGATTCAGGATATTTTTGAAACAAGTCTGAATACTATAACATCATTATACTACCATTCCTCAATAGCATTGGTTCATAGCTTTTTGGAAGAACATTTATCAAAAATTTGTTTTCTAATTCAAAAAGAAACTAATCATAAATTCTCTCTTGAAAATTTAAAAGGTGGAGATTATATAAAAAATTCTTTTGAATATTTAATGTTAACATCAGCCTTAAATGTAGAACTAGTAAATAGGCATAAACCTAGGTTGAAAAAATTTCAAATCTTAAGAAATAAAATTATCCATGAGAATTCAAAATATAAGAATTCCGATGAAAAAGAAAAGTTAATCAATGATTTTAATGATAAAATTGGTTTCATTGAAAGTGAAAATAAATTTTATCTGAAAACAGACGATTTACAATTAGAATATTTAGAAAAATCAAAGAAAGTTTTGGATGACGTATTATCAGATATAATTCAAAAAAGTTTTTTAGTTTTAGGTTAAATTATAGAGATTAAAAAAAAATAAAAGCACCTAACACCGTATATAGTTTATTGCTGGCTTATTGCCTACTTACGAAAGTCCTCGCGGACTTTCTTGGTCGGTAATTATTTGCTAAATTAGTTTCTTGAAACACGCAACAAACCATATACAACAACGTTGGCAGCAAGTTGTGCCGATCTACAATTTTCCATCTTCCTCTTATATTCTGTACTTGTTTTTTAAGTCCAAAAATTTCAAGATTGCGCAGAAAAAATTAAATTTAAAAATCTGATTCTAAAAAAAAAACAATCAAAACTTACGTCTGAACTGTTCGCAAAAAAACAATCTGAATTTAGATTTTTAAGTAAAAAAACAAATAATTCCTGGAGCTACGTTCCTTAAAAACGTACGAATAAAAATTATATTTATCAGCATTTCGCAAGTATAACGGCTGACTAATAAAAAATTAAAACCTGCTGCCAACAATGTATATAATTAATTGCTGCTTCTAGCCTACTCACGAAAAGCCCTTCGGCTTTTCTATTCCGTTATTATTTACTAAATTACGTGCAAATAACACGCAACAAACCATATACTAGACCGTTGGCAGCAAGTTGTGCAGATCTACAATTTTCCTTCTTCCTCTTATAGTCTGTACTTGTTTTTTAGGTCCAAAAATTTCAAGATTGCGCAGAAAAAATTAAATTTAATAATCTGACTCTTAAAAAAAATCAAAACTTACGTCTGAACTGAGCGCAAAAAAAACAATCTGAATTTAGAATTTTAAGTAAAAAAATAAATAATTCCTGGAGCTACGTTCCTTAAAAACGTACGAATAAAAATTAAATTTATCAGCATTTCGCAAGTATAACGGCTGACTAATAAAAAATTAAAACCTGCTGCCAACAATGTATATAATTAATTGCTGCTTCTAGCCTACTCACGAAAAGCCCTTCGGCTTTTCTATTCCGTTATTATTTACTAAATTACGTGCAAATAACACGCAACAAACCATATACTAGACCGTTGGCAGTAATTAAAAACTCACTATAGAACAGAAATTCTCCTATTTAAAAACATCCAAAAATGACAGTAGAAAAAAGAATGATAATACTAGAAAACAATTATATTCCTCATAAAACATATCATCTTAATACTACAGAAAAAATATATTTAGGAAATAAAGAAGATAAAAAGTGTAGGTTTTGTAAAAAAACAGAACCTGAAGTTCTATTTAATAAAATCGCTCATGCAATTCCTGAATTTGTAAACAATCATAATCTTTTAAGTTATTATGAATGTGATTCTTGTAATAGTAAATTTGCAAGAACTATAGAAACTCACATGGGAGATTATATGAACCCAAATCATACAATGTCACAAGTTCGAGGTAAAAAAGGTGTGCCATCTGTAAGAAAAGGAGGTGAAAAATCTAGAATTGATTTAAAAAAAGACGGTTTAAAAATTCAAGCTCATGATGGAGAAAGAGAAATTTTTGATTTTGACGAAGTTAATAAAACAATCACATTAAAAACAATAAGAGCAACATATATACCAATTGCAATATACAAATGTCTTACTAAAATGGCACTTACAATTATAGACGAAAGTGAATTAGAGAATTTTAGGAATACTTTAGAATGGATAAACGAAGAACAGCACGATAATAGCAGGTTTAGTCTTAATAACTTGAAATGCTTTTATTCTTTTACTCCTGGTCCACTTCCTCATGATTTCACTTCTTGTTTATTATTTAAGAGAAAAGAAGAGCATAAGGATAATGTTCCATATATGATTTTTTTATTAGCATATGGAAATTATACTTTTCAAATATATTTACCATTATCTAATAAAGATTCTGGAGAAATTCAATTTACGGCTATACCGACTCCTTTTGATTCTAAAAATGAATTTGGTGCTCCGAAATATAAAATATTAGATTTTTCTTCAACGGAAAAGGTGAAGAATGAAGAAGTTAAATTACAATTGAGTTATGAAAGATTTGAAGATTTAGAAATAGATAACGAAGAATAACTACTGCCAACATCGTATATAATTTATTGCTGGCTTCTCGCCTATTTACGAAAGTCCTCGCGGACTTTCTTGGTCTGTAATTATTTACTAAATTAGTTGCTTAAAACACGCAACAAACCATATACAAACACGTTGTACACAATACAAAAAAAATGAGAATAGAGATACTTTTAATAATTCTAACAATGAGTTTATTTTCTTGTAATGCACAAAAAAAAGAGGAAAAGCTTCCAAAAGTGGAATTTGATTTCTCTAATATGCCTGAAAATTATAAAGCGAAACCTTTCACTTACCTTAATGATTTAGACAAAACCTTTACACTAGAACAAAATGAGGAATTAGAAAAACTGTTAGTTAAACTGCTAAAAGAAAATGGAAAACAGATTATAATTTTAATAAACCCTTCAAGAGAGAAGTTGAATAAAGAATGGAGTATTGTTAATGTACTTGGAACAAATAGCGGAATAATAATCACTTTGAACAAATCTCTAAAAAATATTGGAATTGGAATTGCTATGGATACAAAGGATATTTTATTAAAACAAACTCGTAAAGAGATTATTGAAAACATTATGATTCCTGAATTTAAAAACGGAAATTATTATAACGGAATTAATAAAGGAATTGAAGAGATTTTAAAACAATGGAAATAAAAGTACTGTGTACAACACCGTATAAACTTTATTGCTAGTTTTAGCTCACTTGGGAAATTCCTTCGGAATTTCTCCGTTCGTGTTTTATTTACTAAATTCACTGCTTGAACAACGCAACAAAGCTTATACAACAACGTTAGCGAACATTGCTCACTCGGCTCAAAAAAAAGTGAAATTCCTTAATTTCTAACTCTGTGATTTTAATTTTATCAAAAAAATTAAAACATTACTCTTTCGTCAAATTAGCTTCTTAAAAGACTTTTAACATAAAAGGCAACGGATTTACTTACTCAACCGATTTCGGACAAGTGCAATGCGCAAATATTGCGTCGGACTGATATTCTGTACGTAATCTAAACTCTAAAATTTCTGACCATAGCAAAACGCAAATATTACGGCGGATTTACTTTTTGTACGGAAAATCTAAATGTGGTAAATAAAAATCACTAAAACAATGTTTTATAAATGTTAGAGAATTAAATCAATCCTAAAAGTGAGAAATTATAACGTTCGCTAACAAAATGTATAAAAAATGGCTATTTTAGTCCTAACTTTTTGGTAGTTGTTTTGTTTGCCAGCTTCTGATTTTCCTTCGGAAAATCCTCGCATACAAACACGCAACTTTCCATACATGAAACGTTGCCACACATATAAATGAAGAACTTCAAAACACCTTTAGGAATATTCGGAATTGCATATATTATTTATGGATTGGTAATGAATTATCGAATGTTTACTGAAAAAATGTGGCCAACTTATTTATTTTTTATATCAATAGGAGTTGGAATTTTATTCTTGGCAATTAATGAAAAAACGAGAAAACTTCCGAATTTTAAATTTTGGGGAATATTAATTGGAATTTTGCCAGTTTTGACTTTCTATATTTATATGAAAATCTTAGATTATAAATATCCAACAGAAATCACATTAACCAAGAAAGAAATTAATTACAACCAATCCCTTAAAAATGGAGATATAATATTCCAAACCTCAAAATCGAGTCAGAGTAAAGCCATTCAATTGGCGACAAACTCGAAATATAGTCATATGGGAATTATCTATGAAAATGACGGAAAATTTTTTGTTTTTGAGGCAGTTGAGCCAGTTAAGTTGACACCATTACAGGAATGGAAAAATCGTGGAGAAAATGGACATTATGTAATTAAACGAATTAAGAACTCTGAAAATATTTTAACAAATAGAGTTGTGAACGAAATGAAAGTTTACGGAGAAAAATTCAAAGGAAAATCTTACGATATATACTTTGAATGGTCTGACGATAAAATATATTGCTCTGAACTCGTTTGGAAAATTTACAAAGAAGTAGCGAATATAGAAATTGGAAAACTTGAACGACTTTCTGACTTTGATTTATCTAATGAAATTGTTCAGAACAAAATGAAAGAAAGATATGGAGAAAATATACCTATGAATGAAAAAGTAATTTCCCCAGCCGAAATGTTTAATTCTGAAAATTTAATAACAATTGAGGAAAAATAAAATACGTGTGGCAACACCGTATATAATTTATTGCTAGCTTATTGCTTACTTACGAAAGTCCTCTCGGACTTTCTTGGTCGGTAATTATTTACTAAATTAGTTGCTTGAAACACGCAACAAACCATATACAACAACGTTGGCAAACATTAAAGAATGAAAAAATTAACATTATTATTTCTTTTAATAACAAGCTTTTCTTTTAGTCAAGAAATAAAATATCATAATCCGAATTTTGACTTTAAAAGCGGAGAACATTATTATTTATTTGGAAATGATGTCAAATTCAGGAAACTTCCAAATTTAACATCTGAAGTGATTGATTTACTTAAAATTGGAACAGAAATACTAATACTTGAAAAAACTGAAAACAAGTTAAATTATAACGGAATTGAATCACCTTTTTATAAAGTTAAATACAATAATAAAGTTGGTTATTTACTTGGTGGATTAATTTCGTTAGAAAAAAAGGAATTTAAAAACTCAAAATACTTTTTTACTTATAAAAAAATAGAAGATAATTACTCAATTATCATACGTCATTTGAATGAAAAATCTGAACTAACCGAAAATATTTCTATTTTAGAAACTTATGAATTTTCAATTGACATTTTTGATAATAAAGGAATTGATAATTTAGAGAATATTTTGTTTGTGAATTATTTATCAGAAGCTTGTGGAATCGATGGTGGAGGAATTTACTTCTTCAAAACAGAGTCTGAGTTGAAAAAAGTCTTGGAAATATCTCAAGTTTCAGATGCTGGAATTTATTGGTTAGAAGAAAAATTAATTTTCCCTAAAGATAAAGATGGAATAAAAGGAAAAATAGTTTATCAAAAGGAAATCGGAAATTATGAAGATGAAGAAACTAATTGGATAGAAATCAAGAAAACGAGTAGAGAATTAGAATGGAAAAATAATGATTTATTTCCAAAGTTAGAAAAGGAAAAATAAAAAACGATTTGCCAACACCGTATAAACTTTATTGCTGGTTTTAGCTCACTTGGGAAATTCCTCCGGAATTTCGCCGTTCGTGTTTTATTTACTAAATTCACTGCTTAAACAACGCAACAAAGCTTATACAACAACGTTGTGTGTAATTT
>NZ_LIQH01000045.1 GCF_001418085.1 Lacinutrix algicola | reverse complement strand
AACGGATTTACCAAGCTTTGCGCAACTCTTAAGCCGATAAAATAATTCCTGTAACGTACGGCAACATTGTATAAAAATTATGCTTATTTTAGTCCTTAAACAATGGAAGTGCTTCTTTTGCTAGCTTCTGATTTTCCTTCGGAAAATCCCAGCAAGCAAAAACGCACAATCCTTATACGTAACCGTTGCCATTCATTGCGGAACGCACTCTAAATGGAAATCAGGAATTAAAAAGAATGAAAATAGAGAAAGAAAAATATTTAATTTATTCAATTGTTCTTTTAATACTTGGATGGCTATATTTTTTCTCAATAAGTTACTTGAATCATATTGACTTTTGGGAACAATTCAAAGGCGGAATATTCATTCTAGCTCCAAGAAGCGGAAAATATGAGACAATTTGGTTTAAATTAATTGCTATAGGGTTTGGTTCGCTTAGTCTATACTTTAGTTACAAAAGTAAACCACCTATTAAAAAAAAATTAAAAACTATATTAATTTCAATATCATTATTATTAATAATTATGAGCATTGTTGCTTTTCCGAGTTTAATATTCGAATATTTAATTTGAAACTGAACTGTGTGCGGAATTTAGCAAGTTGCGGAATTGCTCACTCAATCTATATTGAAAAATATTACGGAATAAAACGCTGACTGAATTTACTCAAACGCTGAAAAGTGGAAAACAGAATTTAGTATGATAATTTGAACTCTGAAAAAACAACGAAATGGCAACAACGTATAAAATTAATTGCTATTTTAGGCTAAACTTAAAGGTCGTTGCGTGTTTGTTACATCTGATTTTCCTGCGGAAAATCCTCGCAAGCAAACAACGCAACTAATCTTATACAATCACGTTAGCATTTATTGACGACAGAAATCTGAAACATTAAAAAGGTTGTTTAATAAAAAGTGCTTTAATACAGAAAAATGTGAAAATAATTGTGTGAAAAATCACTCAAACTCTGAATTTATAAAATTGCGGAATTTAAGCAACTTGGCGGAATTTGAGTTCGTTTGTGAAATCTGAATTATATGCGAAACAGAAACTCGTGAATTATCACTCAATCGGAATTAAAAAAGTTTGCGAATTTGAAAATCTGTACAAAATAAAAACAGGAATTTACTCAAATGCTGAAAAAATAAAATTCCAAATTGGAAACTAAAAAGAAAAACAAATGCTAACAATGTGTAAAATTAATTACTGCAAATAGCTCACTTATGAAATCCTTCGGATTTCAGCCGTTCGTGCGTAATTACGAATTTATTGCTATATTTACGTAACTAATATTACACGCAAACGTTAGCTGTAATTTAAAAAAAACTCACATTATGAAAAATAACATATTAATTATATTCCTTTCACTTACAATAGTTTGTTGCAAGGAAAATAACACAAACACATCAACAAAGAAATCAAAAACCGAAATTATAGACAATAAAAAAAGTTACAAAGGAACAGGAAGTATAACCCAAGGTTTGGCAAAGACAAAAATAGAAAGCCTATTAAGTTCGAATCCAAAAGGTAGTAGAATTGCTGGTGTTGGAGAAATTAACGATTCTGAGAAAAATATTTGGACAGTTCCCGGAATCAATAATTTCGATAATTCACCAAAAGCATTTGACTTGTATAATGAAAATAGTGGAACTACACCGAGTAATCTATCCGAAGTAGATTTAAATTCTGTTCCAGTCACAGAAATTGATGTTGATGGAGAAATTATTACAGGTTACATTTTTGCTGACAATTATTTTGAATTATACATTAATGGAAAGTTAATTGCAGTAGACCCAGTTCCGTTTACCCGATTTAATTCAAACATTGTGAAATTTAAGGTAAGTAAGCCTTATACCATAGCTTTAAAAGTTATTGATTGGGAAGAAAATTTAGGTTTAGGTTCTGAAAACAATAGAGGTAAAAAATTTCATCCAGGAGATGGCGGTTTTATAGCCAGTTTTAGTGATGGAACGGTCACAAATAATAAATGGAAAGCACAGACATTCTATACAGCTCCAATAAATGATTTAAGTTGTTTAAGTGAAGTTGGAGAGAAAAGACTTTCTTCAAATTGTAGTACGGATGGTGTTGATGATGGAACGAATTTTTATGGTATACATTGGAAAATTCCAGAAAATAGTTTTGGTATTGATTTTGATGATAGTAAATGGCCAAATGCAACAACTTATACAGAAGAAGTAATAGGGGTTAAAAACAAAAAAGCATATATAAATTTCATAGAAAAATTTAGTGGAACTGGTGCAGAATTTATTTGGTCTACAAATGTTGTTTTGGATAATGAAGTTATTATACGATTTAAAGTGAAATAAAACTACAGCTAACAATGTATAAAAAACATAGGGCTTTTGTGTTAACCTCAAAGGTCTGTGTTTATTTACAAAGTCCACTAAATATAAAATTTGGCATTTAACCGAAAAATAAAAGCAAAATATTTATATTTAGCTAAGTGTTAAACCGAGACGATAGTGCTTATCAACTGCCCTACGTTTCTTATATTAAACGTTGTACGTAATTTGAGAAAAACCGAACTGAAATAGAAAATAAAGAATTAATTAAATGAGCGGAGGAGCTGGACACGTTGCGGATATGAATAATAGAATGAAACAAAATCGTTCTATGAAAACATCTAACAAACCGAAATTTAGATCTAATAATAGAGATTTGAATTTTTCAAGTGGCAAATCTGAAAAACTGAATTTTAAAAAAGTTTCCGAGGAGGAACTTACTCGAATTAAAGCTGAAATTAGAAAGAAAGCGCAATCGGAACGAAAAAAGGAAAGAATAATATTTGCATTGATTTTCTTAATTCTAATCACTATTTTGACTATATTTTTTAAATAGTATTTTGAAAATAATAATCTGAAAAATAAAAACTACGTACAACAACGTATATAAAAAATTGCTGGTTTTAGCTAAATCAATAGGTCGTTGCACGTTTGCTACGTCTGATTTTCCTTCGGAAAATCCTCGCACGCAAACACGCAACTTTCCATATACAAACACGTTGTGTACAATTACTCAACTAACTCAAAAGAAGGAATAAAACGTTGAATTGAACTTGAAAAAAACTGCAATAAATATCAAAACTGAAAAGTGGAATGAAATAATCTCTGAATTAAGAAAAAGAGGTTGGATTGTTACTGCCAAATATTACGGGTTTGACGCTGGAATTGATGACGATTTTTTGATTTTAAGAAAAGGATTTAAAAAGATATTGTTTGGTTGGACTAATTGGTTTGAGGGAGAAATAAAATGCAATGACCGAATTTTTGAATATTTAGAATCTGAATTAAAACTGGAATTTGAATATGGAAAACCTACAAGTCTAAAACCACTTGTGATTTCGACATACAGAATTCAATCTTTGCCATTATTTCTTGTAAAAAAACTGAATTTATTGAAAAGCTGAAAATTAAAAAACTGTACACAACACAGTATATAAAAAATTGCTGGTGTTGTGCTTAACCAAAAGTCGTTGCAAGTTTGCTACGTCTGAATTTCCTTCGGAAATTCCTCGCACGCAAACCCGCAACTTATCATATACTAACACGTTGTAAACCATTTCCTTGTATCGCAATTGTCACGTAATATTTTAATTGCGCAGCGGACAAATTTATTCTTCATATGAAAGCGGAGCTTTCAATTTTTTTTGAATTTAAGTCAAAGATGGCTACCGAAAAATTGTAATGAAAATAATCGGAATTTCACTCAGTCGCAATAGAACGCAACAATCGGAATTTAGCAATGTTGCGAAGTACAACGCAAATCGGAATTGAATTATGAAACGCAAGTGTTACGCAAGTATTTCGTATCGGAATTTGACAATTACAGCGTAAAAAGCGATAAATTAAGGCGTAAAAAACTAAAAAACGGTTAACAACAGGTTGTATAATTAATTGCTTGGGCTTGTGTGTACTCGGAAAATCCTGCGGATTTCCCTAACGTTCGGTTTATTCTTATTAGATTAGTTGCTTAAACCACGCAACTAACCATACATCAAGCGTTGCCGTCCATTGCTCACTCGGCTCAAAAAACGGTAATTCACTCAAAAGTCGATTAAAGTAATAACGGTTTCCGATACATTAATTGCGCAATCTTTGCGTACGACTGACCTCACTCCCACGCAATCTTTGTTAAACCGATTTACTAAGCTTTGCGCAACTCTTAAGTAGATAAAATAATTCCTGTAACGTACGGCAACATTGTATAAAAATAATGCTTAATTTAGTCCTGAAACAATGGAAGTGCTTCTTTTGCTAGCTTCTGATTTTCCTGCGGAAAATCCCAGCAAACAAAAACGCACAATCCTTATACGTAACCGTTAGCGCACATTGCTCACTCGGCTCAAAAAAAATAAATCGTTCTAAAGTGGTTTAAAAAGTAAAAATAGATTCCTATATTTCTCACTCAACCGGTTTCTGACCAAAGCAAAGCGCAACTGTTGCGTACGACTGATTATTGAAACGGTAAATCGGAACGGTAAAAAAATAAATTACAAAAAACTCACTTTCGAACTTCCGACCAAAGCAAAGTGCAACTGTTGCGTGCTAATGATTTTAGGAACGCTTAATTTAAACGGTTTAATAATAACGTGCGCTAACATTGTATAAAAATAATGCTTAATTTAGTACCGAAACTATGGAAGTGCTTCTTTTGCTAGCTTCTGATTTTCCTACGGAAAATCCCAGCAAACAAAAACGCACTATCTTTATACTT
>NZ_LIQH01000044.1 GCF_001418085.1 Lacinutrix algicola | reverse complement strand
TGCTTATTACAAGCATAAAAACAGAGCTGATAAGCGTTTAAACCTAGAACTACAGATTATTAATATCGTTAGAAAAAGACGCAAATCCCTTCCTAGAGAAGGCGTGAGAAAACTTGTAAAATCATTAAATGCAGATTTTAATAAAGCCAATATTAAAGTTGGTAGAGATACTTTATTTAATGTGCTTAGAAAAAATCAAATGCTGACACTTAGAAGGAAAACCAGTGCTAGAACTACGAACTCTTATCATCGTTTTTATAAATATAATAACATCATAAAAGACTTAGAAGTTACTAGAGCTAACCAAGTTTGGGTATCTGATATCACATACATTAGAACCATAAAGGGTTTTTGCTACCTGGCTTTAATAACAGATATGCATTCCAGGAAAATAGTTGGTTATGATATTAGTGATAGCTTGGAACTTAAAGGATGTGTGAGAGCGCTAAATAAGGCCATTTATCAAGCTAAAAGCATTAAACAACTTATTCATCATTCGGACAGAGGAATACAGTATTGTAGCAATGTATACACACAAATACTCAAAAGAAAAAAGATAGATATTAGTATGACCGAAGAAAATCATTGTTACGAAAATGCAATGGCAGAACGTGTAAATGGAATTTTAAAAGATGAATTTTATTTAGACCAGACCTTTGATAACGTGAGTCACGCTAAGAGAGCTGCAAAAAATGCGATTAATTTATACAATGAAGTAAGATTACATTTATCTTTAGATTATAAAACACCTAATATGGTATATAAATTATCAGCTTAATTCAATTTTAACCTGTAGCCATATTTCAGGACAAGACATTATGAAAAGAACAGTCTTTATAACATTTCTTAGTCTCTTTTTCATTAGTTCAGTCTTTTCTCAAAACGAATCTATAAAAGCGTTAATTGAAAAAACTAATGAATTGAATCTTGATATGTGGGACTTGACCACTTTTGCGGAGGAAAACATTAAGGATAAAGAAGAATTAGCGAAATTTTTCTACTATTGGATTGGCTCGAATATTCAATATGACGAAGAGACATTTTTGAAAACTATAAATGGAGAAATAAGTAATGAAGATTTTTGGAAAAGCCAAGATGAATCAGTTGTTTACAATAATAGAACAGGAGTTTGCGCTGGTTATGCGAATCTATACAAGTGGTTTTTGGAATGGGTCGATATAGAAACTGTTGTAGTATCTGGACATATTCGAGATTTAAGAAATCATTATGTTGAATTAGAAACTGATGATAGTTATAGACACGCTTGGAATGCTATTAAATTAAACGATGAATGGATTCTAATTGACACAACTTGGGGAACTTCTAAAGAAAAAGAAACCTCTGAGTTTTATTTTAACATTAAACCTGAATTGTCAATAATTACACATTATCCTGAAGATAGTAAATGGCAACTACTTAAAGAACCTCTAACTCTTGAAAAATTCAATAAATCTCAATTTGTTAAACCATTTTGGTTTATGATTGGGTTCACAGACACGCCAAAATTAATGTCTGACGAAGAATTTTATTATTTCACATTTCAAGATATTCCAAAAAACAAATGGTCAGTTGGCTTAAAATTAAGCTCTGACAATATTAATTTTGATGGAATAAGTGACATTAAAGTAATTGAACAAGATGGTCTTATTTATTTTCGCTTTAGTAAGGCTAAAATACCCAAAACAGCTTTTTTTAAAGTTAACTTAGTTAAATTTGAATATGTTGGAAATGACTATATGAGAACTGAACATAAAGATGTTATTAATTTTAAAATATAAGTAACTGGTGGCAACACCGTATATAATTTATTGCTTGTTCCGTGTTTGCTTACGAAAATCCTCGCGGATTTTCTATCCAGTTTCTATTTATTAACTTAGTTGCTTAAACACGCAACAAACCATATACAATCACGTTACCCACAATTTGAAAAAACTGCTAACCATAACATTTTTAACTCTGATTTTAACTTCTTGCGGGAATTTAGAAGAATCTAAACTGATTGCTGAATTTAGTGCAAAAGAAAGTTACCGAATTTGGACAACTGAAAAAAGAACAAACAAATCCGATTCAACATACTTTAATAGAAAATCATTTAATGCTTTCGACTCTAAAAATCGCCTAATAAATAGTAATAATTGGACATTTCATTATTTCAATGAAAATCGAATTGAAAAAACTAAATCTATTTATAAACGGAAAGGCAAAGGAGTTTCAAAAATTGATACACAAAATTATGTTTACAATAAAGATGGTTTATTAGAGTATATTATTGAGAAACGTGAAAAAGTTGACACTATAAAATCATTCAAATACGATTCCGAAAAAAATCTAATAGAAACCAAAACAAACTTCAGAACCATAACACAAGAATTTGAAAACGGAATTATTAAAAAAAGAATTGTTGCGGAACGAAATGCCAAACCTAAAACCTCTGAATTTAAATACGATTCCACAAATCAACCGATAATTGAGAATTGGGTTTTTAGTGGAAATCACAGAATGAAAACTAAATTCGAGTACAATGAAAACGGAACTCTTTTTAGAGAAATCGACAGTTCTTTTAATCAAGGAACAAACCCAAACGAATTTGTTGAGTTTATGACAGAATATAAGTATGATAAAAACGACTCGATAATTGAGATAATAAAATTAGGTAGAGTATTAAGCGAATCCGATTTTAAAGTACGAGGAAAGTCATTATTTGAAAGAAAAAAAGAATAAAAACTGTGGGTAACAACGTGTATAATTCATTGCTAGGCAATGATTACTTGTAAAATCCTTCGGATTTTCTTCTGGTTCGTTTCCTTTTGCTAAATTAGTTGCTGAAACACGCAACGATATCATACACGAACACGTTGGGTGTAATATAAGAATACCAAATATACATTAGTATAATACAAATAAAATGATAACAAAAATAGAAGTAGACGGATTTAAATCTCTCTCAGATTTCAGCCTCGATTTGAATACAGGACTAAATATCCTCGTTGGACCTAATGGTTCAGGAAAAACTAATATAGTTCTCTTTTTTGAATTCTTATCAAAATTAACAACTAACCAAGTAGGTAATGCTGTGAGTTCTATAGGTGGTGCTGGTTCTATTTATAAAAAAATAGGTGCTAATGAATATGAGCCAAATATTAAATTCAAAATATATGGTTCAAAAAATATTTCAAAAAGCAAAGCTATAACTTATGAATATAGTGCCACAATAACGACCTCATTCGAAAAAGACAATATCTACTATTCAAAACAAAACATTAGATATCGTTCTGGAACAAAATATTGGGCAAGTCCAAACGAAAAGAGTTATTCACCTAATAAATGGGATCTTATTTTAAATGTAGATACGTCTGAAAATGGTTCCTCATCAATTGAAATTGAAAAGATAAATAAGAGAAAAATTAAACCACGTTTTTATGACCCTGATGAAGGAAAAAAAACGATGGAAGAAAATATTATTGAATTAATTAAAAATTTTAATCCTTCTTTTAGAAACCTAATTGGATGCCTTTTCCCAATAATGGACGAAGTAGTTTTTAGCATTCATTCAGATTTAATTGGTGGCGAAACTTTTAATGTAGTTCCAAGTAAAGTTAAAGAAATTGAAGATGCAGCAACACCTCCAGGAATAAAAAAAGATGGATCTGGTTTAGCAACAACTCTTTATGCTATGAAGAAAAGCAAAAGTAAAAAAGGGGATTTACCCGATTTCTTTTTTTACTTGGATAGACAAGAGAAAAAATATGAACCAGAAACTTTAAAAAAAATTGTTTCATATCTAAAATTAGCAAATAGAACAATTACAAGTTTAGATGTTGAAAACGACCCATTTGACAATAAATTAATTGTTAAAATTTTTATTGAAACTGGTGAATATAACGCGGTTTTACCTCTTTCTGCAATGTCGGACGGAACGATAAAATGGTTGGCTTTGATTACAGCAATATTAACATCAAAAACAATCTTTTCTATTGAAGAACCTGAAAACTTTTTACATCCTTGGATGCAGGCAGAAATAGCAAATATTATGAGAAGCCATATTGCGAATAAGAAAGAACATTCATTTGTATTGATGACTACTCATAGTGAATCTCTACTAAATCATTCAGAACCAAATGAAATTGTTTTGGTAGATTTAGAAAATGGAAAAACTAATGCTAAACGAATTGAAAATATAGAATTAGTGAAGGAGGAAATCTCAAGTTCTGGTTTTGGTTTAGGTCACTTTTATTTTTCAGATTCATTATAATTTATGAGCAACCCAGCATTTATAGTAGATGGTTTTACAGAAAAACTTATTTTAGGTAAAATATGTCCAGGAAAACCAGTAAGAAGAACAGATTTAAACGGAAAATATGTAACAATTAAGGCTATCGCTAATAAAATCAGCAGTCTAATTCGTTTATTGAACAATAAGTATTATCCAATTATAATAGTAATTGATAGAGAAGACAGAGAGGAAAATTGTACAGAAATCATTAAAGAATTGAGACAAGAACTAACTGAAAAAGGTCACAAAAATGATGATATACGAATTAATGTTGCAGATAAAATGCTTGAAAATTGGATTTTAGCAGATTGGTCGGTAATAACTGAAACAGAAAAAAAACCTGAAATAACAGATGGATTAAGAGGTTCTTCTGTCATTAAAAAGCATAAAGGATCTTATGGAAAGACAACTGATGGTGTTGACCTTTTTACTAAAGCAAATCCGTCTATAATTTATAAAAATTCACCAAGTTTTAAAACTTTTATTGATTCGTTAGATGGAATAACTTGTGAATATAAAGAATTTGATAAATAAACAAATACTACACCCAACACCGTGTATAATTAATTGCTGGTTTTAGCCAATTTACGAAAGTCCTCGCGGACTTTCTATCTGTGCTTTATTTATTAACTTTAGTGCTTAAAACACGCAACTAATCATACACAACAACGTTGGCACCAATTTGAAAAAACGATGAAACGGATATTAATCTTTATAACTATAATCACATTAAGTTCTTGTAAAACCGACAAAACTAACAAGTTTGATACGAACGAAAAGAAAACTGAAAATGTGTTGAATTCTGAAACTCAAAAATCGGAAAACAAACTTATTGGAGATTGGGGAATTTATGTGCAAATTATGAATGGATTAGAAATGAATTGCAATGTTTGTCCTAGAATAGTATTTAATGACGCTAATTCTGCAACTTTGACTTTAGCTTCGGGAGAAAATGAGAATTATAAATGGAATAGTGAAAAAGGGATTTTGAGAATAGAATTTATTGGAGAAAATATGTCTGAACATTATTTAAAGAACTCGGAATACAAAATGAATTTCGACCAACGAAAAGAATATTTAGAACTGACTTTATCTTTGACTGAAAAAGAACAATATATATTAAGGAAATAAAAACTGGTGCCAACACCGTATAAAAATAATTGCGGTTTAGTGCTTAATCAAAGGTCGTTGCGTGTTTGTAACGTCTGATTTTCCTGCGGAAAATCCTCGCATACAAACCCGCAACTATTCTTATACATAAACGTTAGGTGCAAGCAGAAAAGCCAGCCGCACAAACAGCACATTTATTTTTTTGCCGACACATAAGCCAACGCAAAAAAAATAAAAGAGCTGTTTTTTGCCAACGCTCGAACAGAATAAGGAAAACAGTAAATCAAATAAAAAAAATGTCCGTATTTTAAACGACTGAAAGACAACAAAAAAATATGGAGATAACCGAAAAGCTACTGATTGAATTACAAAACCGACTTAAAGTTGGTAGCCGAAGAGGTGTTCACTTAAATGCAATTCCTGCTCGTTCAAGATATAAATTTGACTTAACTAGATTAACTCATATTGACGAAAACCTACCTAAAGATTTTATTAATTCATTATTAACAGAATTACCGCTTAAATTCAAAATAAGTTGGAAAGATAATGTTCCTGATTTAAATTCACTTTTTGAGGAAGACCAAACGCAATTGGTGAAAATCACAAAATCTTTTGAAAATTTAATTAATCAAACTGATGCAATTGAATCTGAAAAAGGAATAAACACTTTTGGATTTGGTTTTCCAATTCTTGTAAGACGTGACCAATCAGACAATAAATTAACGGTTGCTCCTATACTGATTTGGTCATTAAGAATAAAAAGAACAAAAGAATTTAATACTTGGGAAATTTTAAGAACAGAAGACGACCCAATTTACATCAATGAAGTTCTTATTAATCATTTACAAAATGATTCGAAAATTGAAATTAATCAAATTTCAACTGACTTTTTAGATGATGGTTTAATTGACAAAAACGAACTGTTGGACATTTGCGTAAATATTATTGAATCCATAAACACTTCAATTCCAGATAATCTTCGTGAAACTTTTGAAAAAAAACTTAATGACATAAAATCAATTCCTGAAAAGAAACATTATGAAAAACTACCGTTAACATCTAACAACTCTTTCATAGATTTTGGTGGCCTTTTTTCAATTTTTGAGGTTCAAAAACAAAATATAATTCACGATTACAGTAATTTACTTGAATTAAAAGGTGCAACCATTGACCTTGAAGATATGGAAGAACATACGTTTCAACCTATTTCATCAGTTGAAACTGACCCTTCGCAACAAGGTATTTTACATTCATTAAAAGCGTCTAGAAATATTTTAATACAAGGTCCGCCAGGAACAGGAAAAAGTCAATCGCTTACAGCAATTTTAGTTAACGCTTTAGAAAATCAAAAAAAGACAATTGTGGTTTGTGAAAAGCGAACTGCTCTTGAAGTACTTTACAATGCACTAAATGAAAAAGGGCTTAATTATCAATGTGTTTTATTAAAAGACATAGTTAAAGACAGAAGATTAGCAGTTGATTCTGTTAGAGATAGGGTTGATAACTCGTCATATAGAAGATATAGATATACTCATTCCAAAGAAACCTTAGATAACATAATTAACAAATCAAAAAGTTTAATTGATTCAATAAATAAACAACATAAAAAATTAGGTAAAAACTTAGTCGGCAATAAAAATTGGACTCACATTGTTGGTTCTTTATTATCAGAATTAAAAAACAATTCAGAAGAATACAATCTTGATTTAGATAAAGAAACATTCAATTATGAATCATCTGAACTCAATAAGTTACTTGAAATAATTAGAAAAGGTCAAAATTTATATGACGAATTTAAACCTCACATAAGCCTTTCTTTTATAAACTCAATAAAATTAGTTGGAGATAATCCATTTATAATAGAACAACAAATTGAAGAAGATTTTTCAATCTATAAAAAAGAACTCAAAACATTAATAGGTAACATTTCAAATTATGAAATAGAATATTATCAAATAAGAAATGAGCAATTACACTTGCAAAAAACTTCAATTAATGACATTGAAACTTCCATCCAAAATATTTTAAAAAAACACAAAGAAAACAATGACTTTTTAGATGAGGAAAAAGCAAATGGATTTTTATTCAAAACACTTTCACTTTTTTCAAAAGAAAAGAAAACTACAATTATTGACCAACAAACAATAAGCTCTCTTTTTGAAAACTATTCTTTAACAACAAAAAACAACAAGGATTTTGAAAATATTGACTTCATTAATTCTATTAAAGAAAATCAAGATATACTTAAGAACCATAAGTTAATAATTGAGCGAATTAATAATGAATTTCAATCTAAAATCGAAAATGAGTACAAATCACTAAACTTACTTAAATCAACTGAAAAGGAATTTGATACTGAACTATTACAATCAATAAGAATAAAATTTGGTGAATTAAAATCTAAAATCAAAGAGCAAAATTGGACAGTAAATGGACTGAACGGAGATTCTCAAAATAGATTAAGTTCTCAAATTCAGGCTCTAATTGATTCTAAAGAACATTTTTTCTCAAATGAAAACGACCTTTTCTCTATTGAGTTTAAGTGGTTTCAATTTTATAATTCTTTATCTACAGAGCATAAACTAATCATTGACCAATTAAAAGATAAAACAAATTGGAGAAAAACCTTTATGATTTTCTACCTGAACTCTATGCTTGTAAATTCTGCAAACATAAGTTTACCGACAAATGATAATGACCATATAGAATTAAGTAAATCTTTATCTGAACTTGAAAGTGAACAAATTAAATACATTAATGAATATTGGTATTCAAAACAAATAGATGCTACAAGAGATTTTAACAATAAACATCCAAATTTAGCAGTTGAAAATTTATATAACAAGAGAGCAGGGAAACGACACAAAAGATTGTCCTTACGTGAAATTGTTAAGTTAGATATTGATTTATTTACTACCTTTTTCCCTATAATTCTTACAACTCCAGATGTAGCAAGTAATCTTTTTAAAAATCAAAATCAATATTTTGATATTGTTATGTTTGATGAAGCTAGTCAGTTAAAATTAGAAGATAATTTACCTGCACTTTTAAAAGGAAAGCAGATTATTATAGCAGGTGACGAACACCAAATGCCACCTTCAAATTATTTTAGTAAAATATTTGATGGTGCAATTGATGATGAAGATGAATTTGAAGACGAGTTAGATAAAATTAAAAATGACATAAGTAATTCGCTTTCAGATTGCGAATCACTTCTTGATTTTGCATCTGAATTAGGCTTTGAGAAAAAACACTTAGATTTTCATTATCGTTCAAGGCACCCTTACCTTATCGATTATTCTAACTATGCTTTTTATAATCAGCGTTTAAAACCACTCCCTAATAGTTTTGAATATATTCCGATTAAATATATTCCAGTAAATGGAACATATTCAGATACTTCAAATGATTCAGAGGCAGAAACAATTTTATCAATTATCGATAAAAATATTTCAAGATTACCAAATGGAGAATACCCAACAGTTGGTGTTGCTACTTTCAATATTAATCAACGTAATCTAATTCTTGGAAAAATTAATGAACGAAGAAAATTTGAAAAATACAGCGATTTTAATGACAAAATAATTGAACTCGAAGAAAATGGATTTTTTGTTAAAAATTTAGAAAACATACAAGGAGATGAAAGAGATGTAATAATTCTTTCAACTACTTATGGTATAAATAAAGAAGGGAAATTTGCTCAACGCTTTGGTTCTATAAATCATCAAAAAGGATACAAGCTTCTAAATGTTATTGTTACACGAGCAAAATACAAAGTATATGTTTGTTCTTCAATTCCTGAAGATGTCTTTTTAAACTATAAAGAGCATTTAATAAATGAAGGCTCAAATAATAGAAAAGGTGCTTTGTATGCTTATTTAGCATATTCAAAAGCCGTTAGTGAAGAAGATAATGAAGCAAGAATTTCTGTATTAAATACACTTGCAGAAAACTCAACTAAAAGCACAACCATTGACAATCTAAATGAAGACCTTGAATCTCCATTTGAAGAAGAAGTATATGAAGCTTTAACGGAGCATTTTGATGAAAACAATATCATTCCTCAACTGCAATTTGCAGGCTTTAGAATTGATATGGTTTATGACACAAAACATATTGGATTACCTAAAATTGCAATTGAATGTGATGGTGCTACATATCATTCAAGCCAAGAAGCATATCTACACGATTTGCACAGACAAAAAATACTTGAAGGACACGGTTTTGTATTTCATAGAATTTGGAGTACAAATTGGTGGCGAAATCCACAAAAAGAAACAAGAAAATTAGTTGATTTTATCAAAAGTATTGAAAATAGTAATCCTTCAATTTTTGAAGATAAATCAAAAACAGGTTTAGCTTTTACAGACAATATAACGGTAATAGAAAACGAACTATCTAAAATATCTCCAAGCCTTCAAAAGGACTTAAAAGGAACTATTGAAGCTGTTAGTAATAAAGAAGATGTTCAAACAGAATTATTTAAAAAAACCATTGATATTAATAGTAAAGTAAGAGTGAAATATTTGAATATTGATAAAGATTTAAAAATTCATTTAGTAGAACAAACTATTTCAAAAGCAGAAAAATCAAATGGAATTCAGAAAATAAATATTAAAACGCCACTAGGAGTTGCTTTAAAAGGAAAATCTGTTGGAGACACTGTCAAAATAGGAGATTTAGATAAATATATTAGAATATTAGAGATTATGAATTAAGCCAACGCAAGTTCAAGCACATTTAAAGTTTGCTCGTGCCTCACAAATTTAAAAGAGCTTTCACGCCAACGCTAGCAAGTTTGCGGAAAGAAAAGCCAGACACCTAACAATGTATAAAAAACATAGGGCGTTTGTGCTCAACCGAAAGGTCTGTGAATATTAACTAAGTTCGCTAAATATAAAATTTGGCGTTTATAGAAGAAAAAATAAAAGCAAAATATTTATATTTAGCTAAGTAATAAACCGAAACGAAAGTGCTTATTTAATGCCCTACGTTTCTTATACTAGACGTTGTGCGCCATTAAAAAAAATCATAACTATAAATGAAAATTGAGAAATACAATCAAAAATTATTAGCCATTTTAGGAACAGTTGGAGTAATATTTTTAATAGTTGCTTTGATAGCATTTATTTCAATTACAATTATGGAATATCGCAGATACAGTCCAGAAGATATTGAAACTGGAATATTATCAGATGATAAAATTGAGAAATTACAAAAAGATAACAAAAGAGAACAAGTAATTTCATACGAAATACCAATTCTTATTGATACTTTAAAATCTGTTTATATTGTTCCTGTATCTCATAAAACTTTGAATGAAAAAGAAGACATAACAGGACTTTTAAATGCATTTACTTCATCTGAAATTGAACCATCAGACAAAAGGTATTCAGGTAGATATTATGGAGCTTATAATAATGTAATTGTGTATGATCCAAATATTGAAAATAATAAAAAAATATTTGAAAAAAGAGTGAATTTTAACGAAATAAATACTGAGTATTTTGACAATGAAATCTTTTTATTAATTAAGGCTTCCGAAAAAGACACGAACAAAGATGGAGTAATAAATTTAGAAGATTTTAAATCATTATATATCTACTCTTTTAAACAAAATAAACTGAAAAAAGTCGGAATTGAAGGAATGGATGTTTATGGTTATAATTTTATAAACAAAAGTAAAGATTTGATTATTATATTCGGAGTTGATAAAAATAAAGACGGAAAATTCAACGAATATAATGAACCAACATTAATCAAAAAATATGAATTCAAAAGCGGAAAATTAAATGATATTATAAATAGTAATACAAATTCTGAATTACAAAAAATGTTAGAAGGAACTAAAAAATAACGGCGCACAACACCGTATAAACTTTATTGCTGGTTTTGGCTCACTTGGGAAATTCCTCCGGAATTTCGCCGTTCGTACTTTATTTACTAAATTCACTGCTTAAACAACGCAACAAAGCTTATACAACAACGTTGTAGCCAATTAAAAAAAATGAGCAATAAAAGAAAAATTGTATTTATTTCATACTCTTGGGATTCTCAAGAACATCAAGAATGGGTTTTAAATTTTGCGAAAAATTTAATGGAAAAATTTGGAATTGAAGTCATTCTTGACCAATTTGAATTAAGCGCAGGAAAGGACTTAACTCACTTTATGGAAAGTTCTATTATTAAAGCAGATAAAGTATTAATAATATTAACTCCTAACTATAAAATAAAGGCAGAAGAAAGAAAAAGCGGTGTTGGATATGAGACATCAATGATAACTCAGGAAATTTTTGAATCACCAATTTCTAAAGTTAAATTCATTCCTGTATTGCGTGAAGGAAATTCGAACACATCTTCACCCAAATTTTTAAAATCAAAATTATATCATGAAATGAGTGATGATAGTTTATATCTTAATAAGGTATATGAATTATCAAAAATCATATATGATAAACCAATTATTGAAAAACCTGAATTAGGAGAAATTCCAGATTTTTCAAAAAAAGAATATGACCCAATTATAGATATTGCTAATTCAATTACAAGTGAAGAGAAATTGAATAATGAAATAAATTTTATTCTTGAATCTACTGAAGGTGTTGAACTGTTTCGGAAAGAAACACAAAGATTAAATCAGTTACTTAAAGAAAAAACTGAATTATATAAAAACAATACTCAAATTCAGTTTACCTACGAAAGTAATAATAGAGATTCTACAATAATCCATGCAAATGGATATTCTGTGAGTTTTTATTGGAGAAATGCCTATTCAAATTCAACCAGAGATTCTGTATTTACCATAAGAAATTGGAAAGGTTATATTAGAATTGACAATAGTGGTGTTTTTTATCCAGGTCAAGAACCAAAGACAGTTCGAGAAACCAAATATAATTTTGATTTAGAATATAATAAATCTATTGTTTGGAAACAAAATAATAAAAATATTCTCACAACTGAGGAAATTGTCCAAACCGCATTTGTTTATTTAATTGAAGAAATTAAAAAGGAGAAAGAAAAACAATTCAGAAAATAACTGGCTACAACACCGTATATAATTTATTGCTGGCTTCTCGCCTACTTACGAAAGTCCTCGCGGACTTTCTTGGTCGGTAATTATTTACTAAATTAGTTGCTTGAAACACGCAACAAACCATATACAACAACGTTGCCGTCCATTGCTCACTCGGCTCAAAAAACGGTAATTCACTCAAAAGTTAATAAAAATAAATAACGGTTTCCGATCCATTAATTGCGCAATCTTTGTGTACGACTGACCTCACTCCCACGCAATCTTTGTTAAACCGATTTACCAAGCTTTGCGTAACTGTTGAGCCGATAAAATAAAATGAATTCTAATTTATAATTACGCAATCTTTACTAATCCGATTTACCAAGCTTTACGTAACTCTTAAGCCGATAAAATAATTCCTGTAACGTACGGCAACATTGTATAAAAATAATGCTTAATTTAGTCCTTAAACAATGTAAGTGCTTCTTTTGCCAGCTTCTGATTTTCCTACGGAAAATCCCAGCAAGCAAAAACGCACTATCCTTATACGTAACCGTTAGCTGTAATTAAAAACCAATCTGAACTTAAATAAATTGAACAAAATAAAAACAGCTTTAAAGATATTTATAGGAACAATTATTGTTTTCGTCTCAATAATCGCGTTTGTCAATATTATAAATGATGATTTATATGGTAGATTAATTCAAACAAAAGACATTTCATCAAAAATTTATAATGAAAAGCCAAATATAACTTTAATCATTAAAAAATATTTAGTTGAGGAAAATTCGGTTGAGGCAACATTAGCTGTAACTTATAATCACAGTTCTATATTTAAAAAAAGTGAGAGTGATTCTATAAATTTAGTAGCAATATATTCAGATAGTTATTACTACAATCCAAGCGGAATAATTTTCAAATCTACGTTTAAGGATAATGTAAACAAACAAGATTATGGATATATGAATTCAGGATTTGAATCAAATACTTTTACAATACCTGTTGCACCAACGATAAATGGGTTTCCTTTTGATGATTTTCAAATAAGACACAATATTTCTCTTTTTATTAATAATAAATATTCTGAATTTAATTTAAAAGTTCAAAAAAGGATTCCAGGAAGATTACTAACATTTGAAAAAGGGAATAAACGAAATATCATTTTAACACGTTCAACTACAGAGAAAGCAACAATTGTTATTAGTTCCATTATTTTCTTATTTTTAACTTCTTTATTACTCTATGGATTTATTAAAACACCTAATGGGTTTAATACTGTAGAGGAACTAATAAGTATTGCAGGATATTTAATTGCAATCGCTGGATTTAGAGAAATAATAGGAGTTTCCAGAATAAATGGAACTGGAACTCTTGAAATTATAGTTATACTTATTCCTTTAATTTTACTATTTATTGGAATGATATATTCATTTAATAAAGGAAGGAAAAAAGATAACTACAGCTAACACCGTGTAAAATTAATTGCTGGTTTTAGCCAACTTACGAAAGTCTTTTCAGACTTTCTTGGTTAGTGTTTTATTTACTAAATTCACTACTTAAAACACGCAACTAATCTTACATACAAACGTTGGCAGTAATTTAAGAAAACAATGAACATTGAACATTTATTGAATAAAGGATTTTTCCCAAAAGAACTTCCACCATCATTTTTTACAGAATTATTTGGAAATGATTACACGCAAATATCAGCTTTAGTTGACTCAACACAAGCTAGTTTTTTATCGACATTATTACAAACAGTAAATGTAATGGCAGGATTAACTGACCCTGAAAAAGCAGAAGAAAGAGTTCGTTTAAAACAAATTTTCAGAAATAGATTAAATTTTTCTGATTGCAGTCAATACAATATACCAAAAAGTGGAATTGCTAGAAAAGGAATAAAAATTCCAAATCCAATTCACCAAGGAAAACTATCTCAATCAATTATTGATAATTATCCAGAAATAGAAAAACTATTTAAAGATTCAAAATTCTCAACAACAAAACCTGAATTAGAAACTGAACAAGAACAAGGAAAACGTTCAGTAAAACATAATGATTTCAGTTACTTTAAAGAATCAGGAATTATTAATTCTTTTAAATATGCTGTTCAACTAAAAACAGATATTGCAAAATTTTATCCTTCTATTTATACACATTCAGTTCCTTGGGTAACATTTGGAGGCAAAGATAAATATAAAAAAAATCGCACTTTAAATGATAGTGACGTACTTAAAGTTCGTAACATTTATGGAGATGATATTGATAATAGATTAATGTGGTGTCAAAATCAGCAAACAATGGGAATTCCTATTGGTCCTGATACTTCATTCATTATTGCAGAAATAATTGCTTGTCATTTAGACAAACATCTAGAAAAAAAATTAAAGTCAAAAAAAATAGATTTTCTAGGCTATCGATATTACGATGATTATGCCCTCTATTTTAATTCAGAGTTAGATGCACAAATTGGTCTTTCAGAATTGAAGAAAATACTAAATGATTTTGAATTAAAAATAAATGATGAAAAAACGGAAATTTCTAGAACTCAAGATGAATTAGAAAAACCTTGGGCACTTGCTATAAAATCATTCTATTTTAGACCTTCTGAAAATGGCCAAAAAGATGATATATGGAATTACTTTGCAATTGCATTTAGATATGCACAAGAAAATCCAAAAGATAGTGTTCTAAAATTAGCACTAAACAAGTTTAATTTCGTCCGAATTGAAGAAGATAATTGGGATTATTTTGAATCTCTATTATTCAGACTTGGTTTAATAGAAACAAGTTCTTTAAATAAGATTGCAAAATTGTTAGTTACTTATAAAACTTTAGTTTCAAAGAAACGACTAAAAGAATTCTGTTTTGAGATAATCAAACGGAATTATGAAAACCAACACGATTACGAACTAACTTGGTCACTTTGGTTATTAAATGAATTTAAAATACAGCCGACAAAGGGAATTTTTGAAATGATTTTTAATAGCAAAAGTGCTACAGCAAGTATTATAGGATTAGATTTATATAAACAGAATAATAGAATTAAATCCTTTGACTTTTCTTCAATTATAGAGTTAGCAACTACTGAAAATTTAAATAATAAAGAATGGCTTTTAGTTTACGAAGCAATATATAAAGATTGGATTCCCTCATTAACTAAATCCGTTATTCAAGAGCATTTCTTCTTTAATATATTAGAATCTAGAAACATACATTTCTATGACAACTTAAGAAAATTAGAACCTTTAAAAGTAGAAAGGTCTTATCTTAAAAAAATTGAAGCTAAACTCAAGCATATAACCAATTATATTTCAAAGAATAACTTTTCAAACACTGAATTAAAAAACGAGCTAATTGAGTTAAGTGAAAATTTAAATTTGACAGACTTGACACAAACAACTAATAGAGAAGAAATTCAAAAAAAACTTACAGATTCTGATTTAAAAATAAAGGAATTAATAGATAAAATAGAAGTAGTAAGACTCGAATTAACTCAATTCGAAAAGAAGAAACCATACTTTGTTGTTGGTAAAAGGCTTGAAGAATTATCTGAATTAACAACAAAAGAAATCGAGGCAGAAGCAAAACAAAATAAAGGATTGTTATTCGACCCGACTTATGAATAAAAAACTACTGCCAACACCGTATATAATTTATTGCTGGCTTCTCGCCTACTTACGAAAGTCCTCGCGGACTTTCTTGGTCGGTAATTATTTACTAAATTAGTTGCTTAAACCACGCAACAAACCATATACAACAACGTTGTGCATAATTATGACCCGTCCTGAAATAAGGCTACATAATTTTAAACATTATGTATAGAAATGACAAAGTAATTAGACGTTACAGTGAACCTTTTAAATTAAAAATCTTAGCCGAACTTACAATCGGAAAACACACAAAGAGTGAACTTTGTAAACTCTACTCTATTGCACCTACAACAGTAAATGTGTGGATTAAAAAGTATAATCGTAAAGACTTAATGAACACCAGAGTAAAAGTGGAAACAAAAGACGAAATATCTAGAATTAAAGCACTTCAAAAAGAGGTTGAACAACTTAAAAAACTACTACTTAAAAAGGATCTCGATGCTATGGTCCAGGATTGTTATCTGGAAGTAGCTGCTGAAGATCTTGGCTATAAATCAGTTAATGAACTAAAAAAAAAGCTAAGTATAAAGCCTTAAGTAAAGCCAAAAAGATATCTAAGGGATTTGCTACTTTGACAACTATAACCCATTGTTTTGGACTTAAACGTAATGCTTATTACAAGCATAAAAACAGAGCTGATAAGCGTTTAAACCTAGAACTACAGATTATTAATATCGTTAGAAAAAGACGCAAATCCCTTCCTAGAGAAGGCGTGAGAAAACTTGTAAAATCATTAAATGCAGATTTTAATAAAGCCAATATTAAAGTTGGTAGAGATACTTTATTTAATGTGCTTAGAAAAAATCAAATGCTGACACTTAGAAGGAAAACCAGTGCTAGAACTACGAACTCTTATCATCGTTTTTATAAATATAATAACATCATAAAAGACTTAGAAGTTACTAGAGCTAACCAAGTTTGGGTATCTGATATCACATACATTAGAACCATAAAGGGTTTTGCTACCTGGCTTTAATAACAGATATGCATTCCAGGAAAATAGTTGGTTATGATATTAGTGATAGCTTGGAACTTAAAGGATGTGTGAGAGCGCTAAATAAGGCCATTTATCAAGCTAAAAGCATTAAACAACTTATTCATCATTCGGACAGAGGAATACAGTATTGTAGCAATGTATACACACAAATACTCAAAAGAAAAAAGATAGATATTAGTATGACCGAAGAAAATCATTGTTACGAAAATGCAATGGCAGAACGTGTAAATGGAATTTTAAAAGATGAATTTTATTTAGACCAGACCTTTGATAACGTGAGTCACGCTAAGAGAGCTGCAAAAAATGCGATTAATTTATACAATGAAGTAAGATTACATTTATCTTTAGATTATAAAACACCTAATATGGTATATAAATTATCAGCTTAATTCAATTTTAACCTGTAGCCATATTTCAGGACAAGACATTAAAGAATACGAATGAAAAGAATATTTATACTGTTAATTTTAAGTCTTACAATTCAATATTCTTTTGGACAAGCTTGCGGAATATACATAATAAAATATGTTGGAAAAATAGAATCGGAATCTTCTAAAGTTGAAAAAATAAAGCTTCCTACTATAGAACACCTGTACAATTTTGAAAAAGAGGATTCGGAAAAATCATTTGTTATTGTTGAACTCAATGGAAATGAAATAAATAAAAAAATTATTTCTCCTCTGGGTTCTGTGTTTGAAAATTCAAAAAAATTAATGGATTATTTCAAAAGTAAAAGAGAAACTTTTCCAGTAACTATTGTCATCAACAAGAATGGAAAGGAAATAGAAATAACCAAGCACTTAAATTGGGAAAACATTGAAATAAAACTAATCGAAGATGATGGAATTGTAAAATCATTTGAACTGAATATAAAAACCATTGAAATAGAATAACTATGCACAACAACGTGTATAATTCATTGCTAGTTCTAGCCTGCTTGGAAATTCCTTCGGAATTTCCTCTGGTAAGTTTTCTTTTGTTAATTTAGTTGCTCAAACACGCAACGAAATCATACACAAACACGTTACAAACAATGAAGGAATTAGGTTTTAAAATTGTCTTTTAACACAAAACTCAAACTTCATTTTGTCAAAATAAAACAGAAAATATTATCTGACTTCTCTCCACCTCTATTCTTTTATAATTTTGAGTAATTGACTTTGACAGAACAGAACCTAAGTATTCTCTGAAATCCTGAACTATTCTTTGAATTTGAAATAAGGAATAAGGAATAAGGAATAATAATACGATTTCTCAATTTGACCGAACAAAACGTGAATAGGTCTTTTACCGAAAAAAAAACTGTTTGTGGAATTTGAAAAAGAAAGAATTGACAGAACAAAACGCGAATGGAAATTTGCAGAATATAATTCCCTTGAAAAAGATGCTAACGCAACCGAAAGGAAATTCGCTGGATGAGATACAAAACACTGTTTGTAACAATACCTATAATTAATGCGGGCATTTGTGTATATCTAAAAGTTTTGTGTATTTTTACTAAGTCCGTCAAATCATTTTGATTTGTCTTTGGACTGAAAAAAATAAAAACAAACAAAATGCTTTGCCTAAGTGCTAAACCGAAAGTCCGCTGACTTTCTATTCCCGCACTAACAATAGCTCAAGCGTTGGCAACAATTTAAGAAATGACGAAATACATTCAAATTTTTATAATTTTTTTGACATTATCTGCTTGCGGACAAAAAGAAACTGAAAAGAAAACATCAGAAAATATGAATGAAAAGTCTGCGGAATCGGAACAAAAAACTGAATCTGAAAAAGAGGAAAAATGGACTGATTCGAATGGAAACGTTTTCACCGAAAAAGGAAATGAAGTTTCTATAATTCCTGCCGAATACAATAAAACTGGAAAACTATACAAAGTGTTTATTTACAATGAAACTTCTGACGAAATCGGAATTATTGAAAACCTAAAAATAAAACCGAATGAGTTCCGAGTTTTTAACTTAAAAGACATTGATACACTTAAATTAGAAAATGGTGTGAAATTTATGTTTGGAGAAACTTATGGACTTGAAATTGAGGATAAACAATCTCAAGTTAGTGGTCTTGGAGGAAAATTTTTAGACGAATATAAAGTTCCTGATGATGCTGAATGGGCTTTTGTTATAGTTCCTGTAGGAAAAGGAGATTAAGAATAAAAACTGTTGCCAACACAGTATATAAAAAATTGCTGGTTTTGGCTAAACTTAAAGGTCGTTGCACGTTTGTTACGTCTGATTTTCCTTCGGAAAATCCTCGCGCACAAACACGCAACTTTCCATATACATAAACGTTGTGTGTAAGCTTGACCCGTCCTGAAATAAGGCTACATAATTTTAAACATTATGTATAGAAATGACAAAGTAATTAGACGTTACAGTGAACCTTTTAAATTAAAAATTTTAGCCGAACTTACAATTGGGAAACACACAAAGAGTGAACTTTGTAAACTCTACTCTATTGCACCTACAACAGTTAATGTGTGGATTAAAAAGTACAATCGTAAAGACTTAATGAACACCAGAGTAAAAGTGGAAACAAAAGACGAAATATCTAGAATTAAAGCACTTCAAAAAGAGGTTGAACAACTTAAAAAACTACTACTTAAAAAGGATCTCGATGCTATGGTACAGGATTGTTATCTGGAAGTAGCTGCTGAAGATCTTGGATATAAATCAGTTAATGAACTAAAAAAAAAGCTAAGTATAAAGCCTTAATTAAAGCAAAAAAGAAATCTAAGGGATTTGCTTCTTTGACAACTATAACCCATTGTTTTGGACTTAAACGCAATGCTTATTACAAGCATAAAAACAGAGCTGATAAGCGTTTAAACCTAGAACTACAGATTATTAATATCGTTAGAAAAAGACGCAAATCCCTTCCTAGAGAAGGCGTGAGAAAACTTGTAAAATCATTAAATGCAGATTTTAATAAAGCCAATATTAAAGTTGGTAGAGATACTTTATTTAATGTGCTTAGAAAACATCAAATGCTGACACTTAGAAGGAAAACCAGTGCTAGAACTACGAACTCTTATCATCGTTTTTACAAATATAATAACATCATAAAAGACTTAGAAGTTACTAGAGCTAACCAAGTTTGGGTATCTGATATCACATACATTAGAACCATAAAGGGCTTTTGTTACCTCGCTTTAATAACAGATATGCATTCAAGGAAAATAGTTGGTTATGATATTAGTGATAGCTTGGAACTTAAAGGATGTGTGAGAGCCCTAAATAAAGCCATTTATCAAGCTAAAAGCTTTAAACAACTTATTCATCATTCGGACAGAGGAATACAATATTGTAGCAATGTATACACACAAATACTCAAAAGAAAAAAGATAGATATTAGTATGACAGAAGAAAATCATTGTTACGAAAATGCAATGGCTGAACGTGTAAATGGAATTTTAAAAGATGAATTTTATTTAGACCAAACCTTTGATAACGTGAGTCACGCTAAGAGAGCTGCAAAAAATGCAATTAATTTATACAATGAAGTAAGATTACATTTATCTTTAGATTATAAAACACCTAATATGGTATATAAATTATCAGCTTAATTCAATTTTAACCTGTAGCCATATTTCAGGACAAGACATTTAACAGACCAATGAAAATAAAGCTAATTTTAATATTTTTATTTACTATTGTCCAAATTTCTTGGAGTCAAGATTGTGATTTTGAAATACGAAACTTGTCGAATATCCTCGAAGGAAATTCGGAACTTATTGACAAATCGGAATATGAAAAAATTGTTAGAATTTCAGAAAAATTTATTGATTTTAAGCCAAAGTCAGAATTTGAACTATCTAAAAAATATCCAAGAATTTTTAAACTTAAAGATTCTTGTTATACATTTTCAGCAAACCCAAATATTGGAATTGGAATAAAAAAACCTGAATTAAAAGCGTGTAAATATTTATTAGAGGAGAAAGGATATTCTAATTACGAATTTAAAGGAACTTATTGTGGAAATGCACTAATTGAGATTTCTGAATTTGAAGGTTGGGGATTTCTATCGATTGATTTGAAAAATGGACACACTTTTTCAACTATGGGAAAACCTTTAACTTCTCAAGGAGAAACAGCTATTTCATATTCAAATTATTATGGAGAAGAGGAAATTGCATTAACGGATTTAAAAACAAAGAAACAATATGTAATTGGAATTGAAGGTTGGACAACATTAGAATCAAAAGTTATTAAAAATAAATATTATTTAAAACTTGAATCTGATTTTCAAACAAAATGTAAAAAGGAAATGAAATATTTGAAAGTGGAAAGAAAAAACTAACCACAACACCGTATATAATTTATTGCTGGCTTCTCGCCTACTTACGAAAGTCCTCGCGGACTTTCTTGGTCGGTAATTATTTACTAAATTAGTTGCTTGAAACACGCAACAAATCATATACAACAACGTTGGCATTCATTGACGTGAAACCTAAAAAAGAACAAATGACAAATAATTTATCGAAAGTCAAATCAGAGATTGAAGAATACGCAAGTGAATCAAATTTGACTGAATTACAAGTTCTTGAAAAATTAAAAGACTTTTATTTTAATAAAAAAGTAACCGAGAATTTAAGACTTTATAAAAAAGGAAAGAAAAAAGTGAGCGAAATAACAAGAGACTTGAAAATCTCGCCACGAAAATTTTATGCTATTTTGGAAAAAAAGAAAATAGAACATACTAAATATAGTAAAACAGAAAATATCGAAGAACAAAACGAATAAAAAATCGAACAGTATTCTGAATTTAGCAAGTTTCGGAATTACAAACTCAATCGGAATTGAAAAAGTTTGCGGAATAAATAAATATCCGAATTTACTCAAATCCACGAAAAATAAAAAAACGAATTAAGCTGAATAAAAACAACGAAATGCCAACACAGTATAAACTTAATTGCTATTTATAGCTCACTTGGGAAATTCCTTCGGAATTTCGCCGTTCGTGCTTTATTTAGTAAATTCACTGCTTAAACGACGCAACTAAGCTTATACAAAAACGTTGCCATTCATTGCGGAACGCACTCAAACTCGAAAAAAATGAACAAATTAATAACAAATAGAAACTTGATAATTGTGAATTTTGCAATTGTATCTTACTTTATACTGATTGGGCTGATTAACTTTTATAAAATAGATTTTGTATTAATTGGAGTTTTTAGAGAAATGTTGACAATACCATTTCTTATTGCACAAATTGTATTTTTAGTCATCGGAATAAATTATTTAATAAAAAATCAAAAGAATTCCTTAATAATAATTAGCGTTTTATTATTAGCTATTTGTTCTATCATTACAATCGGAAGTTTCTTTTGAAATCGGATTTGAGCAAGTTGCGGAACAAAAACTCAAAAAACATCTGACTGACCAAAGCAATACGCAACTGTTGCGGCGGACTTATTAGCGAAACGCAAAAAAAATTTGACAACTGTCCAAAAATTTTAAGAAAAAAAACAACGAAATGGCAACACCGTATATAAAAAATTGCTAGTTTTATCCTAAACCAATGTCAGTTGCTTTGTTTGCTAGCTTCTGATTTTCCTTCGGAAAATCCTCGCACACAAGCACGCAACTTTCCATATACATAAACGTTGTAAAACATTTTAACACAAAACATAAATTAAAATCATGAAAAAAATTATTCTATTATTTTTAACTATTTCTCTAATGAATTGTAGTAGTGATAATACTACCCAATCTACTAATCAAATTATTGTAGATGAACCTATAGAAATGGTTTCCGAATTAAATAAATGGTATCAAAATGGCAGTTCAGAATGGCTAAATGGAGCTACAGCTACTATTGAAACCACAAGAAGGTACTTATTATACTTTTATGAAGGAGATACTCTTATTAATGGATTACAATATAAAAAAATGTACTATAAACAACTAGACTCAATTTTTAATCAACCTTTTTCTGGAGGCTCTAATCAATTTATATCAACATTTAATGATTTAAAATATATTAGTGCTATGCGACAAGATTCTGATTTGGTTTATAACATCTTTCGTAATCAAAATACAGAAGAATTATATGCAGATTTTAATATTAATCTTGGAGACATTTTAAATTATAGATGGAATGGAAATGATGAAACGGTTACTGAAATTGATTCAATAGAAATTGGCAGTAAATATATTACAAGGTATAAATTAAGCAATAATCAATATTTTTATGAAGGAATTGGAGCATCATATGGTTTATTTAAAGATTGGAGTGTTGGAATTGAAGGAGGAGAATATTTAAGCTGTTTTAAATATGATACTGATAAAATTGGAATAGAGGAAGGCTTTAATTCTCCAATTAATTATTGCCCTGAATATTAAACGTGTTACAACATAGTATATAATTTATTGCTAGTTTTTACTTGTTTACGAAAATCCCTTCAGATTTTCTAGTCAGTTTTTATTTACTAAATTAGTTGCTTAACCACGCAACAAACCATATACATAACCGTTGTAAAACATTTGCGAAACCAATGAACTTCAATCAATATTTAGGAAAATACGTTTGCGGATATCTCTCTGAAATGGAATATCCTGAACTTGCAATTGCAGGACTTTTAGATGGTTATGATTCAAAATATCTTGGAATTTTAGCAGCAATGAAAAGAACTGACGAAATATCTGAATTGAGAAAATATCTAAAATGGACAATAGAAGAATTGAATATTGAAATTCCAGCAAAAAGAGAAGCAGGACTACTCTATTCAAGCGGAATAATGGACGAAATACTGGACGATAAAAAAGATATTATAAAAGGAGTTTCTGAAATTAAAAGTAATGCATTTTCTTGCTATGACTTTTACTCAGAATCGGATAAATTTTGTTATGATAGCGTCGGATTTGAAAATATTTACGGACTTTTTGTTGAATATTACGATTCGTTAGATAAATTAAACGTTGATAAGAAACATTTGGAAAATACTAAAAATGAAATGTTAGCGGAATTGAAAAAATGGAAACCGAAATTAAAAAACGTTTTACAACACCGTGTATAAAAAATTGCTAAATTAGTGCTTAACCAAAGGTCGTTGCATTTTTGTTACGTCTGATTTTCCTTCGGAAAATCCTCGCATACAAAACCGCAACTATTCATACACAAAACCGTTGTACACTATAATGACCCGTCCTGAAATAAGGCTACATAATTTTAAACATTATGTATAGAAATGACAAAGTAATTAGACGTTACAGTGAACCTTTTAAATTAAAAATCTTAGCCGAACTTACAATCGGAAAACACACAAAGAGTGAACTTTGTAAACTCTACTCTATTGCACCTACAACAGTAAATGTGTGGATTAAAAAGTATAATCGTAAAGACTTAATGAACACCAGAGTAAAAGTGGAAACAAAAGACGAAATATCTAGAATTAAAGCACTTCAAAAAGAGGTTGAACAACTTAAAAAACTACTACTTAAAAAGGATCTCGATGCTATGGTCCAGGATTGTTATCTGGAAGTAGCTGCTGAAGATCTTGGCTATAAATCAGTTAATGAACTAAAAAAAAAGCTAAGTATAAAGCCTTAAGTAAAGCCAAAAAGATATCTAAGGGATTTGCTACTTTGACAACTATAACCCATTGTTTTGGACTTAAACGTAATGCTTATTACAAGCATAAAAACAGAGCTGATAAGCGTTTAAACCTAGAACTACAGATTATTAATATCGTTAGAAAAAGACGCAAATCCCTTCCTAGAGAAGGCGTGAGAAAACTTGTAAAATCATTAAATGCAGATTTTAATAAAGCCAATATTAAAGTTGGTAGAGATACTTTATTTAATGTGCTTAGAAAAAATCAAATGCTGACACTTAGAAGGAAAACCAGTGCTAGAACTACGAACTCTTATCATCGTTTTTATAAATATAATAACATCATAAAAGACTTAGAAGTTACTAGAGCTAACCAAGTTTGGGTATCTGATATCACATACATTAGAACCATAAAGGGTTTTTGCTACCTGGCTTTAATAACAGATATGCATTCCAGGAAAATAGTTGGTTATGATATTAGTGATAGCTTGGAACTTAAAGGATGTGTGAGAGCGCTAAATAAGGCCATTTATCAAGCTAAAAGCATTAAACAACTTATTCATCATTCGGACAGAGGAATACAGTATTGTAGCAATGTATACACACAAATACTCAAAAGAAAAAAGATAGATATTAGTATGACCGAAGAAAATCATTGTTACGAAAATGCAATGGCAGAACGTGTAAATGGAATTTTAAAAGATGAATTTTATTTAGACCAGACCTTTGATAACGTGAGTCACGCTAAGAGAGCTGCAAAAAATGCGATTAATTTATACAATGAAGTAAGATTACATTTATCTTTAGATTATAAAACACCTAATATGGTATATAAATTATCAGCTTAATTCAATTTTAACCTGTAGCCATATTTCAGGACAAGACATTTGAGAAGAACACCCGAAATAGCATTTATAATTTTCATCATCTTATTCAATTCCTGTAAATATCAAGGTAAAGAATTGGATGCGATTAATCCTGCTCAAGACAAAACTATAGAAGAAGAACAATTTTATTTTGATTGTAAAAAACAAATGATAAATCAAATAGAATTTGAAGCTTGTATTAGTAGACCTGGAACTTTTGAAGTTAAAAATTTAAATAACAATATAACTTATACTCATGACGAAAATCCGTCAGAATTTGAATTTCGTGATTATAACAAAGATGGTAACTCTGATTTAATATTGGAATACTTGACAAATACTCCTGGAACAGAAGAACTATTACTTTTTAATTCAGATAACAATACTTTTGTGAAAGTAGAAGACTTTATTAAATTCCCTTTATCGCTCAAAATAAGAGATACTGATTATTATTTCTCATACCATAAAAGTGGTTGTGCTGATAATAATTGGGATAGTGACTTATTCAAAATTGTTGATTATAAAGCTATACGAATCGGAAACATACGTGGAATAGGTTGCGGAAACGAACAAGAAAACGGAATTTACATAAATAATGTTAATGGTGATAAAGTTGAACAAGTGAAGTTTATAAAACGTGATGAAGGATATTGGGATGGAAAATGGGACTTTATGTTAGATTATTGGAGTCGGAATTATAAAAATTTTAAATAAAACGTGGTACAACAACGTGTATAACCCATTGTTTACTTTGTGTGTACTCGGAAAATCCTACGGATTTCCCTCTGGTTCGTTTTCTTTTGCTAATTTAGTACTAAACCAAAACAACGTGCCATACACGAACACGTTCTACGCAATTTGACCAAACCAAGAAAATGATAGTAAAATATAAAAATTCCGTAATTGAAATAACAAATGAATCTGATTTGGATTCAGCGGAATATGGTCAGAAATTTAAAATACAATATCCAGCCGATTTAGGACAAAAATTGGAATATCAAGCTTCATCAAAACACGGAATTCGAATAACAGAAAACGGAATTGAAAAGTGTAGCGCATTATTATTGGAATCTGGAGGAGCAACTGGAATTTCTAAAAATTCGTTTTTAATTAAAAATGACCGACTTTATATTTGCTGTTCTGACCAAATATATTCTCTGAATTTAACGGATTTATCAGCTAATTGGAAAAATCAATATGACGTTGCAACTTGTTTCGGAATTTATGAATTTGACGATGACTTTATTGTACACGGAGAAATTCAAATAAGCCGAATTGATAAAAATGGAGAAACTAAATGGAATTTTAGTGCGAGAGATATTTTTGTAAATCCAGACGGAAAAACGGAATTTAAAATTGTCGAAAACAGAATTGAATTGATAGATTGGGAAGGTTATAAATATGAACTGAATGCTGAAGGAAAAATATTATCGGAAATAAAAACTGCGTAGAACACCGTGTATAATTAATTGCTGGTTTTAGCTCACTTGGGAAATTCCTTCGGAATTTCGCCGTTCGTGCTTTATTTAGTAAATTCACTGTTTAAACAACGCAACTAATCATACACAACAACGTTAGTGGCAATTTAAAATCAACTTTACGTAATGAATTATAATACAGAAAAGGACTATTTAAAAACGATATTTTTAGAACAGAAACTTGAAGTCGAAGAAGAAACTGAAAGTTCGATTAAATTTAAACGAAGATCATTTTTAGTAGTTAATTTTACGGAAGAAAACTTAGTTTCGTTAAAAAAATATTTGGAAAATAAGAATGAATTTGAAAACCTTCATTTTGAAACAACCCTAATATCAAAAAATTATAGAGAAGAATTGATAGATGTTATCAATCCAATTAACTCACGACCTGTATTTTGGAGAGATGAAGAATACGTTTTCGGAACAAAAAATGAATCTGAATTATTTGCTACCATTGACAATTGCTCTGATAATTATGCTTGGAGTAAACTTGAAAATGAAAACTTTTTGAATTATTTCCTCGAAAGATTCAGAATGAGAGGAGACAATGATTTCATTCAACTTACTAAAAGGCTTTTTACAATCAAAATTTACAACTCTAATCAAAGCTCTGCTGTAGATAATTTAAAATTTACTAATCATATAATTGACTCTTGCATATTTTCATTTTCTTCACTTAAACAAACTACAATTAAAGTAATTGAGTTTTTTCCTAAAAGACGCAGATTTAGAGAACAAAAAGAAAATGTATTTGAGATACAGAAAAGTAATAGTTTTAATATACCAAGAGTTAAGATTAATCCTCATTTATTAAAATTTTATCAATTAGCTTCAAGTACAGAATTTGAATCACATAAGTTTTTATCATTTTATCACATTCTTGAATATTTCTTTTTATCAGTTTCTGACCAAAATTTATATCAAAAACTTTCCCGAAGAATTAATGACCCTAAATTTAGAACTACATCAAAAGATTTGGACAAATTAATAAAAGATATGAATTCTCATAAGACTGAGAATGACGAAACCGAAATGTTAAAAAGTGTTTTAATAAAATATATTAATGAAGATGAACTAATAGAGTTCATCAAGGAATATGAAACATTTATTGGAATAAATTTATATACTAAGAAAAAAACAGTGTTTGGGACTGATATAAATGGAACAAACTTACAATCTGGACACATTTTTGGACCTATATCAAAACATATTAAGGCAGTAAGAAATGCTCTTGTACATTCTTCTGATAGACACGAAAGAAATGATCGTTTTATACCATATTCTAAAACAAGTATGGATGTTGTAAAAAATCAAATACCAATGTTAAAATTTATTGCAGAAAAGATTATAATATCAACGTCTGAATAAAAACTGCCACTAACACCGTATATAATTTATTGCTGGCTTCTTGCCTACTTTCGAAAGTCCTCGCGGACTTTCTTGGTCGGTAATTATTTACTAAATTAGTTGCTTGAAACACGCAACAAACCATATACAACAACGTTGTATGCAAGCTTGACCCGTCCTGAAATAAGGCTACATAATTTTAAACATTATGTATAGAAATGACAAAGTAATTAGACGTTACAGTGAACCTTTTAAATTAAAAATCTTAGCCGAACTTACAATCGGAAAACACACAAAGAGTGAACTTTGTAAACTCTACTCTATTGCACCTACAACAGTAAATGTGTGGATTAAAAAGTATAATCGTAAAGACTTAATGAACACCAGAGTAAAAGTGGAAACAAAAGACGAAATATCTAGAATTAAAGCACTTCAAAAAGAGGTTGAACAACTTAAAAAACTACTACTTAAAAAGGATCTCGATGCTATGGTCCAGGATTGTTATCTGGAAGTAGCTGCTGAAGATCTTGGCTATAAATCAGTTAATGAACTAAAAAAAAAGCTAAGTATAAAGCCTTAAGTAAAGCCAAAAAGATATCTAAGGGATTTGCTACTTTGACAACTATAACCCATTGTTTTGGACTTAAACGTAATGCTTATTACAAGCATAAAAACAGAGCTGATAAGCGTTTAAACCTAGAACTACAGATTATTAATATCGTTAGAAAAAGACGCAAATCCCTTCCTAGAGAAGGCGTGAGAAAACTTGTAAAATCATTAAATGCAGATTTTAATAAAGCCAATATTAAAGTTGGTAGAGATACTTTATTTAATGTGCTTAGAAAAAATCAAATGCTGACACTTAGAAGGAAAACCAGTGCTAGAACTACGAACTCTTATCATCGTTTTTATAAATATAATAACATCATAAAAGACTTAGAAGTTACTAGAGCTAACCAAGTTTGGGTATCTGATATCACATACATTAGAACCATAAAGGGTTTTTGCTACCTGGCTTTAATAACAGATATGCATTCCAGGAAAATAGTTGGTTATGATATTAGTGATAGCTTGGAACTTAAAGGATGTGTGAGAGCGCTAAATAAGGCCATTTATCAAGCTAAAAGCATTAAACAACTTATTCATCATTCGGACAGAGGAATACAGTATTGTAGCAATGTATACACACAAATACTCAAAAGAAAAAAGATAGATATTAGTATGACCGAAGAAAATCATTGTTACGAAAATGCAATGGCAGAACGTGTAAATGGAATTTTAAAAGATGAATTTTATTTAGACCAGACCTTTGATAACGTGAGTCACGCTAAGAGAGCTGCAAAAAATGCGATTAATTTATACAATGAAGTAAGATTACATTTATCTTTAGATTATAAAACACCTAATATGGTATATAAATTATCAGCTTAATTCAATTTTAACCTGTAGCCATATTTCAGGACAAGACAGCTGAAAAATGAAAAACCAATTGAATAAAATACTGACAATAAAACCTTGGATAATATTTTTATCTATAATCGTTCTCTCGATTTTCTCTGAATCAATAATCGGAATAATATTAATGATAATTTGGTCATTGTTATTCACTTATTGGACTTTAGGAGTTGGAGAAAAATTATACAATAAGCTGAATGACAAATCCATATTAAACCTAAAACGATTTAAAATTCAAATAGCTTTTGTTATTATTTATTTGATAATTGTTTTTGCTTCTGGAGGCGGATATGAAATAAATAATGAAAATATTGCGGAATATGGCTGGAAAGCTTGGGTAATTATTCCTTTGCATTTGATTTTAATGTATTCAATGATTCACACAATCTATTTTCTTTCAAGATGTATAACAACGTTGAGAGATAAAAAAGAAGGATATGGTTGGTATATGTTAGGATTTTGGATGTTTCCAATTGGAATATGGATAATACAACCGAAAATAATTGAATTACTGAATGAAAAGCCTGCATACAACACCGTATAAAAATAATTGCGGTTTAGTGCTTAATCAAAGGTCGTTGCGGGTTTTTAACGTCTGATTTTCCTTCGGAAAATCCTCGCATACAAACCCGCAACTATTCTTATACAAACACGTTGGCAACAACCAAAAACTGAACTCCAAATTGAATTCTGAAATAAAATTTAAAGGAAGAACAAAAAATCCAATTGAGATTGACAATCAATCTGAATTGTCAAAATTATTTGGAATAATAAAAGCTCCCTTTATAATTATATATGGAATTTTCTTTTTTTTGTTTTTAATATTAGCTTCATTTTATCAAAAATTATTTGGAAAAGATGAAAAGGAAACGTCAAATAATGAAATCAATTTGAGAGAAATAGCGAAGAACAATTGGAATGTACTTTCAAGTAATGGCGAAATTATAATTTATCAAAAACTAATAGACGAAATCCGATTTGGACCTGAATATATTAAAATAAAGACTGAGCCAAAAATTGAGAATGTGGAAAATGAAATTTATGGGAATTGGTTTTTTAAAACTGAAAATGGTTTTTTTCTTCAAAAATGGAATTCAATTAAAACTGCTGAAACAAATTTAATTTTTGTGAATTCTAAAAATCTGAATATTGAAGTTATTAAAGAAAATATTCCATCTGTTTTATGGGAAATGAAAAATAAAAAAGGTGGAATTTTTGAACTAAATTGTAATACAGGAAAAGAAGAATTGAAATATGAAATTGTGTTGAAAAAAGCAGTTGCCAACACCGTGTAAAAAAAATTGCTAAATTAGTGCTTAACTAAAAGTTGTTGCATTTTTGCAAACTTCTGAATTTCCGTTGGAAATTCCTCGTTCACAAAAATCGCAACTTTCATTACACAAACACGTTGTAAGCAATTTGAGAAACGTTACGAACTAAAATATAAAGAGAAAAATTGACATCGAAAATAAAAAATAATAAGTGGCAGTTTCTGACTTTGATTCTGATTGTACTAATGGCTATTTCTTTCGGATTTTATAAAAGTATTTCGGATAAAAATGAATTAAAAAACTCAAAAAACACAATCGGAATTATTACGGAAATAGAACATCGGACAAGTCGAGGTTATTTCATTCATTATGATTATAAAGTAAATAACAAAACTTATAATGACACTCAAAAATTGACAATAAAAAAGGAATTAATAAATATTGGAGACAAATTTAAAGTCATTTATTCGGACAATTCTTTTCAAAATAGTGAGCTGATTTTGGAAAAACCAATTTCTGAATAAAATATAAACTGATAGAAAACTGCTTACAACACCGTATAAAAATAATTGCGGTTTAGTGCTAAATCAAAGGGCGTTGCGTGTTTGTAACGTCTGATTTTCCTTCGGAAAATCCTCGCATACAAACCCGCAACTATTCTTATACATAAACGTTGTATGCAATTAAAACGAACTCTTGAAAATTGAATTGGATATTAAGAAATAAAAGCAAATTACAGTATCATACGAATTTGAATATCCTACTCAAACCAATTGAAAATGATATTCAGAATTTGAAATGGTTAATTTCGGATTTAGAAATAAATACATCTGAAATGGAAAAACTGCCAATTAATCACGAAAAATATTGGTTTATCATTTCATCTCAAGAAATGAAAAAAATTTGTGAAACTGATACTCAAATTGTTTGGGGAGCTTTTTCTGGAATTGACAAAAATGCGGAATTAAAAACTGACCGAATTGAATTTCCTTACGCAGAGGGAAATGAAGAAATATGGAAAAACGGAAATTTACAAGTTGAGAATTCAATAATTGAAATAATTGCTTGGGACAGTTCTTACACGATTGTAAAATTTACTGAAAAGAAAATGTCGGATAAATTTAAAGAATATTTTGATGAAGCAATTGAATTGGAAAATTATAAATGGAAAAAATAACTGCATACAACAATGTATAAAAAACATAGGGCATTTGAGCTAACTCCAAAGTCTTGTGTCTATTTACAAAGTCCGCCAAATATAAAATTTGACATTTTCAATAAAAAAGATAAATACAAAATATTATATTTGGCTAAGTGTTAAACTCGAAATGTAGTGCTTATCACCTGCCCTACGTTCCTTATACTAAACGTTGTAAAACATTTAAGACATACATTGAGAATACAATTTATCATACTGATTTTAATCACAAATTTTGCTTTCGGACAAGAAAAAGTTACGATTGACCAAAATGCTGTGAAATATGAAATCAAGGATGAATTCAATCGATTCGATGATATTGGAAATCCTAAAAATGACTATGAAAGTCTAAAAATTGAATTCAAATCAAACTCGGCATTAGAAATAAAAAACAGTTATAGTTCTGGTTTTACTGGAAATGACATTTCATTCAAGATTAACAAGAGTTTGGAAATAATCGAGACAAAATACAATTATTGGACTGATGTAATAGATTTAGATAACACAAGAACTTATAAAGTAAAAAATGTAGAATTGACCTTAAACCAAAACCCATTTAAAAAAATAAACGGATTACGTGGAAATTACGTATTAGAAATTCAACACTTTTATAACGACTCTTTGACAAAAACTGATACTTTTAAAGGAAAATTTAAGTCTTTTAAAGAAGCTGACAAAACTTCGACTGAATACTTATGGGCTTTGGAGCAAAACAAAATATTTTATGGAATAACCAACGAAAACGGAGTTTACTTGCGACCTGATAAAATGCCCTCATTGAAATCTAACTACAAAGTTCTGACCAAAAAAATAAAAGAACTGAAAGGATATAAACCTAAAAGATTAAGAGCATTTGTCGTAATCAATAAAAATGGAAAAATTGAAAGAGAGCCTTTTAGGCTAACAGGAGAATTTGGGCATTTAGATAATGAAACGCAAAATCAAGTTAAAGAATTATTGATTGAATTCACAGAATGGTATCCTGCTTGTGTAAATGAAAAAGAAGTTAAATCACGAATTCCGATAGTAATTGGAATTGAATAAAAAACGTTTTACAACACCGTGTATAATTAATTGCTTGGTCACTGCCGACTTACGAACATTCCTGCGGAATATTCTATATGTGATTTATTTGCTAAATTACGTGCTTAACCACGCAACTAACCATACACAATCACGTTAGGTGCAAGCTTGACCCGTCCTGAAATAAGGCTACATAATTTTAAACATTATGTATAGAAATGACAAAGTAATTAGACGTTACAGTGAACCTTTTAAATTAAAAATCTTAGCCGAACTTACAATCGGAAAACACACAAAGAGTGAACTTTGTAAACTCTACTCTATTGCACCTACAACAGTAAATGTGTGGATTAAAAAGTATAATCGTAAAGACTTAATGAACACCAGAGTAAAAGTGGAAACAAAAGACGAAATATCTAGAATTAAAGCACTTCAAAAAGAGGTTGAACAACTTAAAAAACTACTACTTAAAAAGGATCTCGATGCTATGGTCCAGGATTGTTATCTGGAAGTAGCTGCTGAAGATCTTGGCTATAAATCAGTTAATGAACTAAAAAAAAAGCTAAGTATAAAGCCTTAAGTAAAGCCAAAAAGATATCTAAGGGATTTGCTACTTTGACAACTATAACCCATTGTTTTGGACTTAAACGTAATGCTTATTACAAGCATAAAAACAGAGCTGATAAGCGTTTAAACCTAGAACTACAGATTATTAATATCGTTAGAAAAAGACGCAAATCCCTTCCTAGAGAAGGCGTGAGAAAACTTGTAAAATCATTAAATGCAGATTTTAATAAAGCCAATATTAAAGTTGGTAGAGATACTTTATTTAATGTGCTTAGAAAAAATCAAATGCTGACACTTAGAAGGAAAACCAGTGCTAGAACTACGAACTCTTATCATCGTTTTTATAAATATAATAACATCATAAAAGACTTAGAAGTTACTAGAGCTAACCAAGTTTGGGTATCTGATATCACATACATTAGAACCATAAAGGGTTTTTGCTACCTGGCTTTAATAACAGATATGCATTCCAGGAAAATAGTTGGTTATGATATTAGTGATAGCTTGGAACTTAAAGGATGTGTGAGAGCGCTAAATAAGGCCATTTATCAAGCTAAAAGCATTAAACAACTTATTCATCATTCGGACAGAGGAATACAGTATTGTAGCAATGTATACACACAAATACTCAAAAGAAAAAAGATAGATATTAGTATGACCGAAGAAAATCATTGTTACGAAAATGCAATGGCAGAACGTGTAAATGGAATTTTAAAAGATGAATTTTATTTAGACCAGACCTTTGATAACGTGAGTCACGCTAAGAGAGCTGCAAAAAATGCGATTAATTTATACAATGAAGTAAGATTACATTTATCTTTAGATTATAAAACACCTAATATGGTATATAAATTATCAGCTTAATTCAATTTTAACCTGTAGCCATATTTCAGGACAAGACAGCTGAAAAAAAAGAAAAAGCCACCGCACGTTCAAGCACATTTAATTTTGCTCGTAGCTCACAAAATCAAAAGAGCTTTCACTTTCCCAGCGCTCCACAGTATAATTTTCAAATATTTGCCAGTTATTCTATTTATTGGCGTATTTTTGATTTCTAATATTCGCCAATTATTACTATATTTGGCATAAATTAGATTTGTAATGCCGAAAATCATTGAAAATAGACTTATAGAGGAGTTTAAAGACAGAGATGCTTTCTCGAGAGAAGAGCTATTTGACTTTTTTAGGTATTTCGAGCCAAATCTGAAAGAAGGCACCTTTGGATGGAGAATATATGACCTTAAGAATAAGAATATCATTAAATCAATTCAAAGAGGATATTACACCATTTCGTACAAACCAAAATACAAACCTGAAATTTCTGGAGAGATTTTAAAACTCGCTAAAGTAATTTCTGAACGTTTTGAAGATGTAAAACATTGTATATGGGACACTGATTGGATAAATGAATTTGCGCAACATCAATCAGGTAAAAAATTAATCATCATTGAAATTGAAAAAGACTTTGTTGAATCACTCTACTACGAATTGAAAGACAACTTTAAATTTGACTTCTATCTAAATCCAGATGAAAAAGCAATTGACTTTTATATCTCAGAGAGTCAAAAGCCTGTTATAATAAAAAAACTCATCACCAGATCACCAATTTCAAAAAGAGTAGAAAAGAAAGTTAAATTCTACACTCCCCTACTTGAAAAAATATTAGTAGACCTTTTTACAGAAAACAAACTATTCTATTTCTACCAAGGTGCTGAACTGATGCACGTATATGAAAATGCTTTAAAGAACTATACGCTTAATTATACCAAATTATTCAGTTATGCCAAACGCAGAGACCGAGAACAAGATATTAAGCAATTTATGACCAACAATATGTATCATCTAGTAAAAGACATAATCGAATGATAAAAGAACATTGCTTTACAGATGAGTGGCTAGACTCCTTCAAAAAAAGAAGGAGCATAAACGAATAGACAAAGCTATTCTAGAAAAAATGATTTATGCTTTGCATTTATTAGAACGTATCAAAACCAATGGTCTTGATTTTGTTTTCAAAGGCGGTACTAGTCTTGTGCTTTTATTGGAAGAAGGAAATAGATTCTCTATTGATATAGATATCATCTGTAATACCGACAGGGAAACCCTTGAAACAATATTGAAGAAGGTTATTGATTCATCAAACTTTAAATTATTTGAACTAGATGAACACCGTAGTTATAAGGAAGGAGTTCCAAAAGCTCATTATTCTTTTGCTTTTGATTCTGCTACGAAAGGGAAATATTCTGGAACCATACTCTTAGATGTATTAATTGAAGATTCTCTTTACCCTGAATTAACTGAAAAACCGGTTCAAACCAAATGGATTGAAACGGAAAACGAAACAAAGATTGTAGTACCCACTATTGATGCTATTACAGGAGATAAGCTTACGGCTTTTGCTCCAAATACTGTTGGTATTCCATATTTTAAAGGAAAAGACCAACAGCCATTCTCAATGGAGATTTGCAAACAATTATTTGATTTAAGTAAACTCTTCGAAAGAATAGAAAATATGGAAATTGTTGCTCAAAGTTTTGAGGCCTTTGCCATACAAGAAATTGAATACCGCAAGACTGAAACATCAGATTTAACTCCAGAAAAAGTGTTGCAAGACACCATAGACACTTGTGCAATTCTCGCTAAAAAAGGAAAAGGCTCAGCAGATGAAAAACAAAAATTCACTGAACTCCAAAAAGGAATAAGAGCTTTTGGTACAGGTTTTCTGATGAACGGGAATTTCAGAATTGACGATGCTGTTCCTGCTGCTGCACGAATTGCTTATTTGTGTGCTAAAATATTGCATAAAGATTTATCACCTATCGAACATTTTCAAGAACAAGACATAAAGGAATGGAATATTGAAAATCAAGATTGGAATTTCTTGAACCGACTCAAAAAACAACCAGACAAATCAGGTTTTTACTATTGGCACAAAGCCCTAGAAGTAATGAATTTGATTAATTAAGAATAAAATAGAAACTAAATAAATGTTTTAACAAAGTTTTAAAAATATAGACGACATACTACATAAAGATACAGGATGTGGAAGTGAATTAGACCAAACCAAGCTTCCTACTTTGCTTTCAAGTATGTTTCAATCACAAGCAGACGGAATTGCAGAACTAGGCGGAGACCCATTAAAAATTAGGAATTTATTTATTGAATTTCAGCAGTATTTATATAAGACAGCATAAAGCCAACGCAAGTTCAAGCACATTTAAAGTTTGCTCGTGCCTCACAAATTTAAAAGAGCTTTCACGCCAACGCTAGCAAGTTTGTGGAAAGAAAAGCCAGACACCTAACAATGTATAAAAAACATAGGGCGTTTGTGCTAAACCGAAAGGTCTGTGAGTTTTAATGAAGTCCGCTAAATATAAAATTTGGCGTTTATAGAATAAAAAATAAAAGTAAAATATTTATATTTAGCTAAGTAATAAACCGAAACGTAAGTACTTTTCAACTGCCCTACGTTTCTTATACTAAACGTTGCCGTCCATTGCTTACTCGGCTCAAAAAACGGTAATTCACTCAAAAGTCGATTAAAGTAAATAACGGTTTCCGATCCATTAATTGCGCAATCTTTGCGTACGACTGACCTCACTCACACGCAATCTTTGTTAAACGGATTTACTAAGCTTTGCGCAACTCTTAAGTAGATAAAATAATTCCTGTAACGTACGGCAACATTGTATAAAAATAATGCTTAATTTAGTCCTGAATCAACGGATTATGCATTTTTACTAACTTCTGATTTTCCTTCGGAAAATCCTCGCAAGCAAAAACGCACAATCCTTATACGTAACCGTTGCCGTCCATTGCTCACTCGGCTCAAAAAACGGTAATTCACTCAAAAGTCGATTAAAATAAATTACAGTTTCCGATCCATTAATTGCGCAATCTTTGCGTACGACTGACCTCACTCCCACGCAATCTTTGTTAAACGGATTGACTAAGCTTTGCGCAACTCTTAAGCAGATAAAATAATTCCTGTAACGTACGGCAACATTGTATAAAAATAATGCTTAATTTAGTCCTGAAACAATGGAAGTGTTTCTTTTGCTAGCTTCTGATTTTCCTGCGGAAAATCCCAGCAAGCAAAAGCGCACAATCCTTATACGTAACCGTTGCCATTCATTGCGCAACGCACTCTAAATGGAAATCAGGAATTAAAAAGAATGAAAATAGAGAAAGAAAAATATTTAATTTATTCAATTGTTCTTTTAATACTTGGATGGCTATATTTTTTCTCAATAAGTTACTTGAATCATATTGACTTTTGGGAACAATTCAAAGGCGGAATATTCATTCTAGCTCCAAGAAGCGGAAAATATGAGACAATTTGGTTTAAATTAATTGCTGTAGGGTTTGGTTCGCTTAGTCTATACTTTAGTTACAAAAGTAAACCACCTATTAAAAAAAATTAAAAACTATATTAATTTCAATATCATTATTATTAATAATTATGAGCATTGTTGCTTTTCCGAGTTTAATATTCGAATATTTAATTTGAAACTGAACTGTGTGCGGAATTTAGCAAGTTGCGGAATTGCTCACTCAATCTATATTGAAAAATATTACGGAATAAAACGCTGACTGAATTTACTCAAACGCTGAAAAGTGGAAAACAGAATTTAGTATGATAATTTGAACTCTGAAAAAACAACGAAATGGCAACAACGTATAAAATTAATTGCTATTTTAGGCTAAACTTAAAGGCCGTTGCGTGTTTGTTACATCTGATTTTCCTGCGGAAAATCCTCGCAAGCAAACAACGCAACTAATCTTATACAATCACGTTGGCACCAATTAAAAAAACGATGAAACTGACATTAATCTTTTTAACTATAATCACATTAAGTTCGTGTAAAACTGAAAAAACTAAACAGTTTGATGCGAACGAAAAGAAAACTGAAAATGAGTTTAATTCCGAAACTGAAAAATTGGAAAATAGACTTATTGGAGATTGGGGAATTTATGTGCAAGTTGTGAACGGTTTAGGAATAAATTGCAATGTTTGTCCAAGAATAGTATTTAATGACTCTAATTTTGCAACTTTAACTTTACCTTCAGGAGAAAATGAAAGTTATAAATGGAATAGTGAAAAAGGAATTTTGAAAATAGAATTTATTGGAGATAATATGTCTGAACATTATTTAAAAAACTCGGAATACAAAATGAATTTCGAACATCAAAAAGAATATTTGGAACTGACTTTGTCTTTATCTGAAAATGAACAATATATATTAAGGAAATAAAAACTGGTGCCAACACCGTATATAAAAAATTGCTAGATTAGTACTTAAATAAAGTTGGTTGCGCTTTTACTAACTTCTGATTTTCCTTCGGAAAATCCTCGTCACCAAAAACGCAACTTTCCATATACAAACACGTTGCCGTCCATTGCTTACTCGGCTCAAAAAACGGTAATTCACTCAAAAGTCGATTAAAGTAAATAACGGTTTCCGATCCATTAATTGCGCAATCTTTGCGTACGACTGACCTCACTCACACGCAATCTTTGTTAAACGGATTTACTAAGCTTTGCGCAACTCTTAAGTAGATAAAATAATTCCTGTAACGTACGGCAACATTGTATAAAAATAATGCTTAATTTAGTCCTGAATCAACGGATTATGCATTTTTACTAACTTCTGATTTTCCTTCGGAAAATCCTCGCAAGCAAAAACGCACAATCCTTATACGTAACCGTTAGCAGTCATTTCTCACTCTGCTCAAAAAAAATAATTAGATCACTCTAAAGTTGTTTAAAATAGAAATGCAAAGGTTTAAATTACTCAATATTATGAGTAAAAATTCGGATTTACCCAAAACGCAACTGTTGCTTCGGACAAACCTCACTCCTATCTAAATATTATAAAACGGATTTACAAAGCAGTTCGTAACTGTTGTGTCGGATTTATGCTCTGTTCGGCTAACTGTTTGTAAAACTAAAAAATAACGACTGCTAACATTGTATAAAAATAATGCTTAATTTAGTCCCTAAACAATGGAAGTGCTTCTTTTGCTAGCTTCTGATTTTCCTGCGGAAAATCCCAGCAAGCAAAAACGCACAATCCTTATACTTAACCGTTAGCGCACATTGCTCACTCGTCTCAAAAAAAATTAAATCGTTCTAAAGTGGTTTAAAAAGTAAAAATAGATTCCTATATTTCTCACTCAACCTATTTCTGACCAAAGCAAAGCGCAACTGTTGCGTACGACTGATTATTGAAACGGCAAATCGGAACGGTAAAAAAATAAATTACAAAAAACTCACTCTCGAACTTCTGACCAAAGCAAAGTGCAACTGTTGCGTGCTAATGATTTTAGGAACGCTTAATTTAAACGGTTTAATAATAACGTGCGCTAACATTGTATAAAAATAATGCTTAATTTAGTCCCGAAACTATGGAAGTGCTTCTTTTGCTAGCTTCTGATTTTCCTACGGAAAATCCCAGCAAACAAAAGCGCACAATCCTTATACGTAACCGTTGCCATTCATTGGCGAAACGCACTCAAAAACGAAAAAAACTAAATTTGGAGAATTAAGAAAACAATGTATAAACTGAAAAACGAAATTGAGAAAGTAGAATATTATTATGTAAACGAAAATTTACTTTATTTTACAGATAACTTGTATTTCAACTTTAATTTAATTTTTCCACAAAATGTGATTGGAGGCAGTCTTTTGGGAAGCCAACATATTTTAATAAATGAAAACAACCGACAGTTAATCATTGACAAGGATTCCGAATTAATAAATGATTTTAGTAACAATGTATTAATAAATGATATAGTTTTTCAGGACTCTTTAGTTAGAATAGCTTCTATAGACACCTTATTTAATGAGGATGGTAGCATTATATGTAACTGGCTCATTTATAATTTCAAAACAAATACCCTTATTAAAGACCTTAAAATTAAGACAAATTATTGTAATCCTATTTTTTTTAATGAAGAGTTGATTATTTTTCAAGAAATGAATATTTTAAGGTGCTATAAAGTTAATAATGGAGCTGTTTTATGGGAGTATAATAATGAATTCGCACACAATGCTACTTTAGGAATATTTAATGACTTTATATTACTTCCAACGAAAAATCATACAATTTTATCTATCAATATACCTACAGGTAAAATAGTTCATAAATGGAGAGAATTACCAAATATAAATAAAGGTTCTAAATGGGAGGGACTTATCCCGGAATCACAAAGTTTCGTTTTAGATAAAAAACAATCTAAATTAATAGGTGCCTTTCACAAATATTATATAGACATAGATTTAATAAGTCATGAGATAAATTACATCGATATTACTTCTGAACTAAAAAAATATCATATCATTTTCATCAAACAGTTAAATGATAATCCTTTTACTGAAGTACATATTTTTTTAACAGCTATGATGGAACAAACTTTGAATGATAAAAAATGGTCATACGACTGTTTGTTTGCCTTAAACAGAAATACATTAAAAATAGATTGGATATATAAATTTGAAAAACAAAACCTTGGAACACATATTCCAAAAATGACACATAATAAATTGTTTCAATTAGATAATAATAATTCACTTCATATATTTGACAAAACAAGAAAATAAGTCCAAATGAAATAGAAAGCTGAAAAAACAACGAAATGGCAACACCGTATATAATTTATTGCTAGTTCTAGCCTACTTACGAAAATCCTCGCGGATTTTCTATTCGGTTTTTATTTGCTAAATTACGTGCTAAACCACGCAACAAACCATATACAAACACGTTGTGCATAATTTGACCCAACCATAATCTGAACTGATTGAAAAGAGTATTAATTGTTTTTGGAATTATTGTAATTAGTTTAGAATTAACTCTATACTTTTTCTGGTATAAAGAATTAGAATTTATGAAATTCTTTGTTTTGCTTGGACTTTGTCATTTAGCAAATACTGCGATTATTTTCGGAATTCTAACTGAAACATTACCAAAAAAGAAAAGAAAATTGATAGTGAATTTATCAATAGGTATTGGAATATCTTTCTTTTTGATTCTTTACTTCAATGCTTCCCGAGTTCTAAATTGGATTGACAAAGATGGAATCTTAACAAATGGAAGTATAATAAAAAAGAAGTATGGTGCGAAAACGTCGCCGTATGTTATAACGGAATTTAATTATAAAGGCGTAAATTATGAATCACAGTTGACAATATCTGACTCAAGAGAATTTGAAAAAATTAAATTGGGAGATTCTGTTTTGATTAAATTCGTCAAAGAATATCCAAATATGAACAGAACAGAAAAACAATTGAAATAATAAAAACTATGCACAACACCGTATAAAAACAATTGCGGTTTAGTGCTAAATCAAAGGTCGTTGCGTGTTTATAACGTCTGATTTTCCTTCGGAAAATCCTCGCATACAAACCCGCAACTATTCTTATACATAAACGTTGTGCATAATATCACCAAACATTAAACTTGAAATGAAACCGATAATAACTTTATTAATTATTTTAAGCTCTTTCAGTTGTTATTCTACGATACAACATAAAGATTTTCTATGTTACAATGGAGAAGCTTATGGGCTAAAAGATTATTATTTAGAGGATTATTTTGAAAAGCATCCTGAGAAAAAGCCGAAAACCGAAATAAGGTCCTCTGCATTATGGAGAGGATATATCGCAACTTTTACTGTATATGGTAACCAAATTTATTTAACTGACTTACAAATACAAATTCAAGATAAATCATCAAATGAAATGTTTGCTACTAAATGGAAAAGCGTATATAAAGATTTTTCACCTAACAGTGACCGTTATTTAATAAAGTGGATTAACGATTTGATTTTACTGCCTATTGGCGAACCAATTGATTACGAAGATGGACACGGAATTACTCATAATCAGTATGAATTAATTGAAATTAAAAATGGAATTATAGTTGCCAATTTTGACTTTTCATTAAAAGAGTATAAGAAAAAATTTAAAAATAGAAATCCTTATTTTCTGGATGAAAAAGAATTGTTAACTCTGAAAAAGGAATTGAAAAAATAAAATACTATGCACAACACCGTATAAAAATAATTGCGGTTTAATGCTTAATCAAAAGGTCGTTGCGTGTTTGTAACGTCTGAATTTCCTTCGGAAATTCCTCGCATACAAACCCGCAACTATTCTTATACATAAACGTTGGCAATAATTTAACACGCCTACCTCAAAACCTGTTATTCTTTATAAACTTTTGTTAAGAAAAAATAATAAAACCTATTACTGAAAATGGATTATTATCATTGTATTTTAAATGCAATATTTTTATGAAAAACTTAATTATTATTTGTTCTATACTTTTTGTAAACTTAATACAATCACAAGAATTAAAAATAGAAGAACTTCTTCCTCCTGAATCTAAAGAATACACAGATTTAGGATTTCTAAAAAATGAATTACAAGGAAAACAACTTGTGATGCTTGGAGAACAAACTCATATGTATGGAAACATATTTGAGATGAAAGCACGAGTTTTGGAATACCTTCATAAAGAGTTAGGATTTACAACTATTGCAATGGAATCTTCAATGTACGACATTTGGAGAATGAACAAAAACGGTTTTAATTCCAAAGATTTTAATACCGCAGTTTGGGGAGTTTGGTCTAATACTTTAGAATTTCAAAGAGTTGTTAAATATATAGAAAAAAACAATTTAAAAGTTATTGGTTTCGATTCTCAAGTAAATAATACTTCACAATTTGTAGAAGATTTTTATGATTATTTGGAAAGTCAAAATATTACTTTAAAATTAGACGAAGATGATTTAGGCATTATCATCGAGGGAGTTTTAGAAAATGTAACCATTGAGGAAGATGATATAAAATATAAAGTTTACGAAAAGGAGGTCAATAGAATTATAAAGCAAATAGAAAAATTAGAACCTAATGAAACTAATTATTATTGGAAACAGTTTACTAAAAGTCTTTTAGCTTGTTCACAAGAATCTTATTACAATAAAAAAGAAATTCTCACCACCGATTTTGGCAACAAAAATGACAATATAAGAGATAAACAAATGGCTGATAACTTATTGAGTTACATCAATAGAAATCCGAATGAAAAAATTATTTGTTGGGCAGATAATGTTCATATTATCAACGATAATTCAAGTATAAAAAAACCAATTGCAAAAGAGTTTATTTCAATGGGTTCTTATTTTCATAAAACATTAAAAGACAAATCATATAGTTTGGCTACAATACACGCAAATGATTCTCTTTTTGACTTAGGTACTAAAAAATGGCATTCAACATCTATTAAAAAAAGTTCATTTGAATATGAGTTGAGTAATTTAAATAAACCTTACTTGTTTGTAACTTCAAATCAAGAAGAAATGCAATCAATAAAAGAAACAAGATTATTAAACTTTGTCGATTTTACAAATGCTCGATTAGACCAATTACACGATGGTTATATATTTTTTAAAAATGCGACATTACCAAAATTAGAAACCCCAATTGACAGCGTAAATGTTTCTAACAAACAACAAGATTTTGAGGAAAAAATAGAACAAATTGAAATAGGTAAGAATGTCATTCTAAAAGGTCAACTTATTGACAAAGAAAGTAAAGAACCTATTCCGTTTGCTACCTTAATACTAAAAAAAGAAGAAATTTACAGAGTAGCAGATGAAAATGGTTTTTACGAATTGCCAATAAAAGAAACTATGATAGAAAACGCAAGTGTTGAAATTTCATCAATGGGTTTTGAAACTCGCACTATTAGATTAAAAGAGCTAAAAGATAAAACCTATTTTAATCAAAAGTTTCAAACGTTAAATGAAGTTGTTATAACTGGCTTTTTATCTCCAAAAACAGTATTAAAGAAAGCAATTTTAAATAAAAAGATAAATCATCCAACCAAGCCTTTTAATTTTTACAGATATGGCAAAGTTTTGATAAACAAAAATGACACAAACGAATTAGATTTGGAGTTAATAACAAAAGACTATGACGATGGTTATTTATCTCCTTTCGTTATAACACAAAGAGTCGAACAAATAAAATGGAACAAGAATAATAACCCGAAAAAATATAAATACTCTTCTGATTTTTTCTCTTATCGTCAGAATGCTATTCGCTACGCAAATATCTTACACAAAAGAAAATATAAAAAATTCAATTTAAAATTTGTAAAATCGGACAATCCAATAGATGAAACTACATATATTATTTCATTCCAAACAGAAAGGAATAAATGGAATTACACAAATAAACCTTATCCAACAGAGTATTCTGGCAGAGTTTATATTGATAAAGAAACATTTGCTATTGTAAAGGTTGTAGAAAATTGGGAAACAACTTTAAAATCTGAAGAAATTGAAAAACACTTTAAAGAATACGAAAGCTATAAACGCTTTATAAAGGCAAAACAAATTACCATTAAAGAGGAAAATACTTGTACTTATTCTAATATTTTTAATGATGGAAAATATTACGCAACAAAATATTTTAATAGATCTTATGAAGAAATACAAAATATAGATGACAAAATAGAGAATAGAGTTTTAGAAATGGATTCCGAGCTTTATGACTTTGAGCTAAATAATCTTGAAGAAATAGAATATGAATTTCGTAAAATGGAACAAACAGTATTGAATCGTGTAGAATATGACAAAATATTTTGGAATTCATTTTACAAACGAAAGAAAGGAGAAAAGACTGAATAAAAAACTATTGCCAACACCGTGTAAAATTAATTGCTGGTTTTAGCCAATTTACGAAAGTTCTCGCGGACTCGCTATCTGTGATTTATTTACTAACTTTAGTGCTTAAAACACGCAACTAATCTTACACAACAACGTTGTGCTTAATGTAAAAAAAACGTAGTAATTATAAAACTCGAATTTTTATAATTATCTTTACTGTAAATATTTATTATGAATTCAGCAGAAATAAAAATAGACTTGTTTAGAAAATTAGATTCACTAAAGGGAAACCGATTAGAAGAAGCTTATGGTATGTTGTTGAACTATATTAATGGAAAGAACGAACTTGACGATTGGCAAAGTCTGACTCAAGAGCAACAAGACGGAATTAGATTCGGTGTTGAACAACTTGATAACGGAGAGGGAAAAAAGCATAGTAAAGTAATGTCTGATATTAGAAAAAGATATACAAATGCTTAAAGAAGTTATTTGGTCTCCTTCAGCGGAGAATGATTTTGAATCAATTTTAGATTATCTACAGTTACATTGGAATGAAAGAATAATAAATAGATTCATTAACAAAGTGGATGATAATATTAGCCTGATACTTGAAGACTATAAGATATTCCCAGTAATTAACGAAGAGCTTCAAATAAGGAAAAGTGTGATTTCAAAACAGAACACATTATATTATAGAGAGAAATCTGGAAAACTTGAAATAGTAAGAATTTTTGATTCACGACAAGACCCTCATAAATTGAAATTTTAGAGAAACAAACACTAAGCACAACAATATGTATAATTAATACGGGGTTTTGTGCTTTATCAAAGTTTAGTGTATATTTACTAAGTCCGTCAAATCATTTTGATTTGACTTTAGTACAGAAAAAATAAAGGCAAACAAAATGCTTTGCCTCGTGCTAAATTGAAAGTCTGCTGACTTTCTATTCCCGCACTAACAATACACGAAACGTTGTGCATAATTTTGACCCGTCCTGAAATAAGGCTACATAATTTTAAACATTATGTATAGAAATGACAAAGTAATTAGACGTTACAGTGAACCTTTTAAATTAAAAATCTTAGCCGAACTTACAATCGGAAAACACACAAAGAGTGAACTTTGTAAACTCTACTCTATTGCACCTACAACAGTAAATGTGTGGATTAAAAAGTATAATCGTAAAGACTTAATGAACACCAGAGTAAAAGTGGAAACAAAAGACGAAATATCTAGAATTAAAGCACTTCAAAAAGAGGTTGAACAACTTAAAAAACTACTACTTAAAAAGGATCTCGATGCTATGGTCCAGGATTGTTATCTGGAAGTAGCTGCTGAAGATCTTGGCTATAAATCAGTTAATGAACTAAAAAAAAAGCTAAGTATAAAGCCTTAAGTAAAGCCAAAAAGATATCTAAGGGATTTGCTACTTTGACAACTATAACCCATTGTTTTGGACTTAAACGTAATGCTTATTACAAGCATAAAAACAGAGCTGATAAGCGTTTAAACCTAGAACTACAGATTATTAATATCGTTAGAAAAAGACGCAAATCCCTTCCTAGAGAAGGCGTGAGAAAACTTGTAAAATCATTAAATGCAGATTTTAATAAAGCCAATATTAAAGTTGGTAGAGATACTTTATTTAATGTGCTTAGAAAAAATCAAATGCTGACACTTAGAAGGAAAACCAGTGCTAGAACTACGAACTCTTATCATCGTTTTTATAAATATAATAACATCATAAAAGACTTAGAAGTTACTAGAGCTAACCAAGTTTGGGTATCTGATATCACATACATTAGAACCATAAAGGGTTTTTGCTACCTGGCTTTAATAACAGATATGCATTCCAGGAAAATAGTTGGTTATGATATTAGTGATAGCTTGGAACTTAAAGGATGTGTGAGAGCGGCTAAATAAGGCCATTTATCAAGCTAAAAGCATTAAACAACTTATTCATCATTCGGACAGAGGAATACAGTATTGTAGCAATGTATACACACAAATACTCAAAAGAAAAAAGATAGATATTAGTATGACCGAAGAAAATCATTGTTACGAAAATGCAATGGCAGAACGTGTAAATGGAATTTTAAAAGATGAATTTTATTTAGACCAGACCTTTGATAACGTGAGTCACGCTAAGAGAGCTGCAAAAAATGCGATTAATTTATACAATGAAGTAAGATTACATTTATCTTTAGATTATAAAACACCTAATATGGTATATAAATTATCAGCTTAATTCAATTTTAACCTGTAGCCATATTTCAGGACAAGACATTTGAAAATGAACAAACCGACAATAATTTTACTTCTGATTTTAACGCTGTTTAGTTGTCAAAAAAACGTTGAACGGATTGACATTGCGAATGAATTACGAGGAAATACTTATGATATGACCTCAATTGGAGAAAAAGACACTTTGACTGTCGAATTTAAAGATTCAACTTATACTATATTTGAGTATAGCGACAGAAATTTACCTTGGAGAATTGCATCTTTTGACAATAACGACATTCTAGTTTTTGACAGACAAGTAATTGCTATAAAGCAAACGGACAAAAATATATTTAAAGGACTACTAATTTCGGAAAAGGATTATAAAGTAACTCTTGAGAAAAGAAAAACTAATTGGAATAAAGAGCTACTAAACGGAATTTGGATTGAGGAAAAAAACTATGATTTATACTTGAATGATAGTTTACCTGAAATACCACACCACCTGCACCACCAGGAATTTCTGAAAGTGATTTTCAATATCCACCATTTTACGAAATTAAAGGAGATACTATTTCTTCTACTTATTTTTACCAAGTTTCTAAATCAAATATTGATATAAGTAATTCAGCTGAATTCATAAATATGAAATTGCGGAGTGATTTTGACAAAGTTGAGAAATTGTGGAAAATTAAAGAACTGAACGACAGTATAATGATTATCGACAGAACAATAGAAAAAGAAAACAAGAAGTTTAGTTTCTTGACAAAGACAGAAGAAAATATTAAACTAATAAAAAACGTTAGCTAACACCGTATAAAAATAATTGCGGTTTTAGTGCTTAATCAAAGATCGTTGCGTGTTTGTAACGTCTGATTTTCCTGCGGAAAATCCTCGCATACAAACCCGCAACTATTCTTATACATAAACGTTGTAAGCAATGCGCGAAAAACGCTAACGATTAAAATTTAGATACTGCCGAATTTTGTGTTTTATATTTGCATATGTTTAATTTAAAAAAATTTTAAATGGGAAAATCAAAGACACCACCAAACGGACCAAGTAAAACTCCAAACCCTTCTGGAAAAGGACGAGGAAATAATCAACCTAAACCAGGAAAAACTCCTCCTCCAGCTCCAAAAAAATAATAAAACCCTTATTCTGCACTATTAAGATAATAGTGCAGAATTTAAATTATGGAAATAGAACATTTATATAAAAGAGAACCGAATTTAGCATTCATTATTGCTTGTATATTAAAATACAACTTTCATTCCTTTAAGAGTTTTTGATTTATATTTTCACTATTGTGAATTTCTAAATTTAAGAGAAAAAGAATCTAGTAAGTATAGCGATTTAGAAATAATAAATATTCTATCACAAATTTATCCAGAGAAAATTGGTAAAAATGTTCTTTACGCTCTAACCAATTTATCTAAAAACACCTTTAATAAACATTTTGAAAAAATTCTTTCTTAAGAATAACTTTAAAGGAAGAAGAAAATTCACACTTTATGAAACTTATCTTATTTAAATGAATGGCAAGGGAAAGGAAAGTGGTCTATGCCAAATGCAATAAAAAAAACAAAAAATACGCGGAAATTATAAATTCTGGAAATTATAAACAATTAGCAACAGAATTTAATCTAATTAAAAATAATTATAAGATAAAGATAAGTATTCACCAAAAGAAGTTAAAGAGTTTTTAATTCATTTAGCTTATGATGATTCCCTTGAAGAAGAAGTTTTACTTCAAAATGAAAAATTTAATAATTATTCACTTTATGCTTTTGGAATTATAATAATAATTAGGGTTTTGGAAAAAAGCACTGCTTACAACACCGTATATAATTAATGGCTAGTTTTAGCTTGCTTACGAAAATCTTTACAGATTTTCTATTCGGTTTTTATTTGCTAAATTAGGTGCTGAAACACGCCACTAATCATATACAAACACGTTGTAAGTAATTTAAAAACCCAAGGAAACATGAATTTCAGAATCATTTTATTATTATCTCTTATAAGTTTAAGCAGCTATTCGCAATCAAAACAAAAATTTGAAAATGGAAACTTGACCGTAGATTATCAGAAAGCGAAAAAAGTATCTAAAACTTTTAATTTGAATTCATCTTCAAAACTAAAATCTGAGAGTTTTATAAAAATAAGTATAAAGTGTAAAATTAAATCGCTTAATAAAGAAGATATTGATATTAATAAATTTTCATTAGTAGATCACAAAAATAAGCTAAGATATAGACCTATGGATATATCTTTTCAACCAGTAATGGGATACTTAGCATACCCTAAACTATTAAAATCTAAACTGAAACTTGGAAGCATGTATAAACATCAAGCTGGATTAGCCTATAAACCTGAAATAAAAGATAGCTACGTTGAATATACTATAGAAGGATATACTGATGTAGAAGTACCATTTAATTTCGGAACAAAAAAGAATCCAAAAAAATCTGTAGTCTATTTTAGACCTAATAATTTTCATAAATTTAAATCTCTTTTCTTTTTTCCAATTAGTAAAAGCGCTGAAAATCCTGATTTGGAATTCTATTATGGGAAAGAGAAAATATCAAAAGTTGAATTATAAAAAAACTACTTACAACACCGTATAAAAATAATTGCTGCTTAGTGCTTAATCAAAGGTCGTTGCGTGTTTGTAACGTCTGATTTTCCTTCGGAAAATCCTCGCATACAAACCCGCAACTATTCTTATACATAAACGTTGCCAACAATTTGAGAAAAACGCTACAAATATTAATTCTGCTAACTTTTGGACTGAATTTATCAGCTCAAGAAGTAGTTATTGAATCGGAAATCAAAATCGATTCAACTGAATTGAAAATCACTCAATCGGATTTTGAATTTTACGCATATAGTACATTTGACAACAGAAAAACTGATTCATTAATTGTAACAATCGGAAATATTGGAACAAGTATTACAGCGATTAAGATTGATTTAACCGAACACAAAAAGCCAAAAGTTAAACTCACTCTTTGGTCTGATTATGGGGAATATGACGGAAAAAATACTTTGGATGTCGAACTGGAATTTTATGAATTGGAAATAAATGCGACTGAATTCAAAAAAGGCGACCGAATTATGGGACGAGTTAAAGGAAAGTCAAAAATGATTTCTAATAATTCTGGTGGTTACCAAATCGAATTTGATGGAGAATTTAGTCATATAATAGGAAAACTAATGATTAAGAAAAAAGCGGAACAAAGTTTTAGAATAATAGATAATGAATAATAACTGTGGGCAACACCGTATATAATTTATTGCTGGCTTTTCGCTCACTTACGAAAGTCCTCGTGGACTTTCTTGGTCGGTAATTATTTATTAAATTAGTTGCTTAAAACACGCAACAAACCATATACAAACACGTTAGCCACAAGTTAACCAAACCAACGAAAATCGAGTTTAATTCAAGTTTTTAGTTTTTAAGAAAACGAAATCGGAATGAAAAATATTACGTAAAATTATCTTTAAAAATGCTGAAATCGGAATTTATATCTAACATTTTAGAACTTCTTTTAGATGGAGATAAAGAAGGAATTGACGCAAAATTGCAATTGGAATACTTGACAGAATCAGATTATGAATATACAGGTTCAGGAGTTTTTATTGGATTTGAGCATAAAAACGGAATTGAAAAATTTAAAGCGGATAAAAGCGACTTGATTTTAGATGGAGTTAGAATAAAATCGACTGAATTAGAAATTGGTGCAGATTGTACTTTATTTTTTAAAAATGGATTAATTGACAATCTTGAAATCTGGTCGTTTAGCGGAAATTATCCTAAAAAAGAATTGAGCGATTACGAATTGACTCAAGAATGGAAAAATTCGCCAGATAGGAAAATAATAGTGAATAAAACCAGTGGCTAACACCGTATATAATTTATTGCTGGTTCTAGCCTGCTTACGAAAACCCTCGCGGATTTTCTATTCGGTTTTTATTTGCTAAATTACGTTCTTAACCACGCAACAAACCATATACAAACACGTTGTGCATAATATAGACAAACAGATCGCTGAATGAAAAAAACTATAATCTTAATCACAATATTTCTTCTAATCGCACTTAAAATCAATGCGCAAAAATTGACTTGTTCGGATTTTAAAATCGGAACTTTCTACATTCCAACGAGTGATGAAATGAAAAAATATAAAATTACTTCAAATGACAGTATAAGTGAAATGACAGTCGAAAGAGACCTAAATGTTAATCGTTATGTTGTTATCCGAGAAAAAAACTCTCAAACCGAATGGAAAAACGGAATCGGAAACGGAAACCCAACTTATGAAATTCTTGAATGGATTGATGACTGTACTTATCGACTAACTTACGATTCTTCCAAAGGAGAAATGGACGAAATGACTAAATGGGTAAATGAAAATAACGGAATTGTTGTTTCTAAAATTAAAATTGAAGGAAAATGTTTATTTTACGATGCTACAATGACAACGAATGAAGGACAAAAAATTTCACAAGAAGGAATAATTTGCTTAGAATAAATACTATGCACAACACCGTATAAAAATAATTGCGGCTTAATGCTTAATCAAAGGTCGTTGCGTGTTTGTAACGTCTGATTTTCCTGCGGAAAATCCTCGCATACAAACCCGCAACTATTCTTATACATAAACGTTGGCAAACATACCCAAAACGAAATCAAGTAAATGAACAAAATTGAAAAAATGTTAGGTTTTGGATTAATAATCCTAAGCATATTTAGACTTATAATTAACTATCCTTATTCAGGTCAAATAATTACTCTTTTTGCGTTCGTTTTGTCATTAATTTATTTCTTTTTGAGCTTTGAACTTTTTAAAAGTACTAAGAAAGACCCAACAGATAAAACAAGTTTACTCAGAAAAACAGGTATTATAATAACCGGAATTACTTTAGCACTTGTAGTTCTTGGCATTTTATTTAAATTTATGAGATGGCCAAATGGAAGTTGGATGTTAAAGCAAAGCCTTTTATGGTTAATACCGATATTGATAATTGTAATTTATAAGTTTTCAAAAACTAAAGCTGAATTTTATAAAAATCTATTAAGTAGAATATTAATAATAGGATTTTTTGGAATTTTATTGCTGTTTACGAAAAATGAAACCCTATTGGAAATGCAATATCAAGATTTTCCAGAATATGTTGAGGCTGAAAAAAATCTAATGCTCGACCCAATGAATAAAGAATTAGAACGAATAGCGAACAAAGAACATAAAAAAATGCTTCAATCGGAATAAAAGTACGATTTGCCAACACCGTATAAAAATAATTGCGGTTTAGTGCTTAATCAGAGGTCGTTGCGTGTTTGTAACGTCTGAATTTCCTTCGGAAATTCCTCGCATACAAACCCGCAACTATTCTTATACATAAACGTTACCCAACATTTTGACCCGTCCTGAAATAAGGCTACATAATTTTAAACATTATGTATAGAAATGACAAAGTAATTAGACGTTACAGTGAACCTTTTAAATTAAAAATCTTAGCCGAACTTACAATCGGAAAACACACAAAGAGTGAACTTTGTAAACTCTACTCTATTGCACCTACAACAGTAAATGTGTGGATTAAAAAGGTATAATCGTAAAGACTTAATGAACACCAGAGTAAAAGTGGAAACAAAAGACGAAATATCTAGAATTAAAGCACTTCAAAAAGAGGTTGAACAACTTAAAAAACTACTACTTAAAAAGGATCTCGATGCTATGGTCCAGGATTGTTATCTGGAAGTAGCTGCTGAAGATCTTGGCTATAAATCAGTTAATGAACTAAAAAAAAAGCTAAGTATAAAGCCTTAAGTAAAGCCAAAAAGATATCTAAGGGATTTGCTACTTTGACAACTATAACCCATTGTTTTGGACTTAAACGTAATGCTTATTACAAGCATAAAAACAGAGCTGATAAGCGTTTAAACCTAGAACTACAGATTATTAATATCGTTAGAAAAAGACGCAAATCCCTTCCTAGAGAAGGCGTGAGAAAACTTGTAAAATCATTAAATGCAGATTTTAATAAAGCCAATATTAAAGTTGGTAGAGATACTTTATTTAATGTGCTTAGAAAAAATCAAATGCTGACACTTAGAAGGAAAACCAGTGCTAGAACTACGAACTCTTATCATCGTTTTTATAAATATAATAACATCATAAAAGACTTAGAAGTTACTAGAGCTAACCAAGTTTGGGTATCTGATATCACATACATTAGAACCATAAAGGGTTTTTGCTACCTGGCTTTAATAACAGATATGCATTCCAGGAAAATAGTTGGTTATGATATTAGTGATAGCTTGGAACTTAAAGGATGTGTGAGAGCGCTAAATAAGGCCATTTATCAAGCTAAAAGCATTAAACAACTTATTCATCATTCGGACAGAGGAATACAGTATTGTAGCAATGTATACACACAAATACTCAAAAGAAAAAAGATAGATATTAGTATGACCGAAGAAAATCATTGTTACGAAAATGCAATGGCAGAACGTGTAAATGGAATTTTAAAAGATGAATTTTATTTAGACCAGACCTTTGATAACGTGAGTCACGCTAAGAGAGCTGCAAAAAATGCGATTAATTTATACAATGAAGTAAGATTACATTTATCTTTAGATTATAAAACACCTAATATGGTATATAAATTATCAGCTTAATTCAATTTTAACCTGTAGCCATATTTCAGGACAAGACATTTGAAAAAAATAGAGAATGATAAGAGATTATTGGAAAGAGGAATGGAAAGAGATTCAATTTGATGACAAAATTTCTGAAAACGAAAAATATAAAATATCAAATTACGGCAGAATTATAAACTGCAAAACCGACAAAGAGTTTCTTGTAAAAGAATCTTTTATAAACGGATATCAAAACTTACCACTTAAACAAAAAAAGAACGGTAAACAAACGAGCAGATACGTACACAAACTTGTTGCGGAACATTTTCTGGATAAAAATAATGGAATTTGTGTTATCCATTTGAATTATGATAAAACCGACAATCGAATTGAAAATCTAAAATGGGCTGACAAAAGAGAAAAAGAACTTCATCAATTTAGTAATCCAAATTGGAAAGGAATTGTTGAAAAAAGAAGTAAAAATATTGGTAAATTAAGTGAGGGAAAAGTAAAAATAATTAAACGTCAATTAAAAAATAATAGAACAAGAATTAATATGATTGCGAAACGTTTTGGAGTATCTGATACGCAAATTCATAGGATAAAAACAGGAGAAAATTGGAGTTCTGTAACGGAATAAAAAACGTTGGGTAACACCGTGTAAAAAACATTGCTTATTTTAGTTAAACCGAAAGGTTATTGCTTTTTTGCTAACTCTGATTTTCCTGCGGAAAATCCTCGCATACAAAAACGCCACGTTCCTTACACATCAACGTTAGCGCACATTGCTCACTCGGCTCAAAAAAAATAAATCGTTCTAAAGTGGTTTAAAAAGTAAAAATAGATTCCTATATTTCTCACTCAACCGGTTTCGGACCAAAGCAAAGCGCAACTGTTGCGTACGACTGATTATTGAAACGGTAAATCGGAACGGTAAAAAAATAAATTACAAAAAACTCACTTTCGAACTTCCGACCAAAGCAAAGTGCAACTGTTGCGTGCTAATGATTTTAGGAACGCTTAATTTAAACGGTTTAATAATAACGTGCGCTAACATTGTATAAAAATAATGCTTAATTTAGTACCGAAACTATGGAAGTGCTTCTTTTGCTAGCTTCTGATTTTCCTACGGAAAATCCCAGCAAACAAAAACGCACTATCTTTATACTTAACCGTTAGCTACAATTTGAAAACAGAATCGTGAAAATGAATTGGAAATCAATATTTGGAAGTAATAAGTCATCGGTAAAAGTAGAATCAGAAGAATTCAATGACGCTTACTATGACAAACAGATCGACTTCTATTACACGAATCTTATAAATTCATTAATACTTTTTACTTTTACCACAAACGAACTTGAGAAATTAGCGGGTCCTGTATTCAATCCAATATCTGAACTTGAATCAGAAATTGACTACGCATATACACCAGTGTGCTTCGATACAATTTTCAGGAATGAAAGAATAGAAAAGTCATTTAAAAATGAATTGATTTCCTTTAAGAAAAGGACAGATGAAATTCCGGCGGAAATTTGGGATTGGGAATTTATAGACAATCACGACAGTTGGATTGAGATAAGAAAAAAAGCAAATGAACTATTGGACAAGCTCGGCATAACAAATCGTGAATACAATGACGACTACACAACTGTATATGATAATGAAGGAAATATTATAAAAAAAGGAAAAAACTGTAGCTAACACCGTATAAAATTAAGTGCTAGTTTTAGCTTGTTTACGAAAATCCCTTCGGATTTTCTATCCAGTATTTATTTACTAATTTAGTTGCTCAACCACGCACCTATCCTTATACATAAACGTTGTGCTTCATTACCATAAACCGCTAACCAATAATGAAACTCTTTAGAAAAATTAGACAAAACTTACTTCTTGGAGTAAAATTGAAAAATATATTAAACCTATTTTTGAAGAAATTATTTTTCACGTTTGAATCTTACAAAAAAGAGTTACTAACTTATGACTATTAAACAGCCTACCAAGAATGCATTAAAAACAGTATCGCTTAAATTTAATCATAGTTCTCTTTGGAGTTGGGTTCAGAAATTAATTGTTTTTATAATTTTCTCTTTAGTTGTAAATCATTTATCAACTCCTGAGAGTTTTCCAGATGGTAAATCGTATAGATTTCCAATAGAAGGTTTTCTATCCACTATTGCTTTGTGTATTCTTATTGGAATCATAGCAGAGCTTAATTTCAAATTTTACAAGAAAAAGTATTTCTCTAAAAAAGTAGAAATCGCCTCTATCTCATGGTATATGGTTACTACTCTTGGGTATATTACCGTTATGTATATTCCGTTAGGTATTGCCTTAAATATAATTGCTGGTGGAGAAACAGAATTCTATTATTTATTAATTGGATTGCTAATTACCTTGTTGTTAAGTTTTATTCTCATAGGACTAGCATATTCCCTAGACATCTACAATTTATATAAGCTATCTATAAAAGGTTATGAAATTACTATTGAAAGTGGTGCGAAAATAACCAAGCTTACCTACGAAAAAATTGCATGTTTCTATAGCGAAAACAAAATTGTATATACTGTTCAAAATGATGGCACCACAATCACCACAGATTTTACATTGAATGAACTCGAAGAAAAAATAAACGACCAATTGTTTTTTAGAGCCAATCGTCAAATTATCATTCATAAAGATGCGGTAGACCATGTTGAAAAGATTGAAAATGGCAAATTACGAATTAGGTTAAAAACTTCTATTGAAAATGATACGATTGCCAAAATCAACATCAGTCGTTATAAACGAAAAGAATTTATGGATTGGTTTCAATAAAAAATTAAAAAAACTAACGACTATTCAGATATTAATTTGGGACTATTCAGTAAAAGAATGAGTATTTAAAGGGTTTTTCAGAAGTTTTGTTCATTATTTCGCTTTGAATTTAAAATCAAATAACAATGAACAAAATTACATTACGAAATACATTAATACCATTATTTACCCTAGCATTTATTTGTTTCATGTACTTTGGGCCAATCACTAGAACACCTTTTGAAAATATAATTATCTCTATTATCATTATTATAGCTAATTATATAGAGTACCAAGGAAAACCATTTTCAGCGCTTGGTTTTAAACGTAAAAAATTCAATGCAAAAAACCTCCTTGTACATGCTCCATTAGTTGCACTAGGCCTCTTTATTTTTTATGTTTTTGCAGTCGTTCCTGGAATCGGGATGCTAACAGGAGTTACTATTGATTATTCAAGCATGAGCCAATTGAAAGGAAATCTTGGAAACACAATCATCTGGTTATTGATAGTGTGGGCTACTGCTGGATTTGGAGAAGAAATTATTTTTAGAGGTTATCTTATGCGACAGTTCGTCAAATTCTTTGGAGATAGTAAAATCAGTCTTGCTATAAATATTCTAATAATTTGTGGTTTTTTTGGATATATGCACATGCAGCAAGGGATTACTGGACAACTAGTCGTAGTAATTATCGGAGCACTCTTATCTATAATATTCTACATTCGCAAATATGATTTGTGGTTTTTGATTATGATACATGGTTTTTTTAACACACTAGGTATTTTGAGTTTTTACTTTGGTTTGGCTTAACGATAACTAAAAGTACCGCTAAGATTTTTACTTAATCTATGTAAGTGTTGTTAAAAAAAATAAGTTGCTTAAAATAACGAAAGCACAACACCGTATATAATTTATTGCTTGCTTCTCGCCTACTTACGAAAGTCCTCGCGGACTTTCTTGGTCGGTAATTATTTACTAAATTAGTTGCTTGAAACACGCAACAAACCATATACAACAACGTTGCCGTCCATTGCTCACTCGGCTCAAAAAACGGTAGTTCACTCAAAAGTCTATTAAAATAAATAACGGTTTCCGATCCAATAATTGCGCAATCTTTGCGTACGACTGACCTCACTCCCACGCAATCTTTGTTAAACCGATTTACTAAGCTTTGCGCAACTCTTAAGCCGATAAAATAATTCCTGTAACGTACGGCAACATTGTATAAAAATTATGCTTAATTTAGTCCTGAAACAATGCAAGTGCTTCTTTTGCTAGCTTCTGATTTTCCTACGGAAAATCCCAGCAAACAAAAACGCACTATCCTTATACCTAACCGTTGGCAGTAATTAAAACAGATCGTAACTAAACTATAAAATTTGGAATTAACAACTGAAATAGCATTGCTTTTAGGAGCATTAATAGGAGGCTCAATTTCTATTTTGACAACTTGGATACAACATAGAAGCCAAATAAATAGAGATTTAACAAGAATTGCGTATGAAATGGCAGTCAAGGAATATGAAACAATAATAGCAAATAGTCCAGGAAAGAGAGTCGCACCTCTTGAATCTTTTGTTACATATTATATTGAATACTTAAAAATCGTGAAATCAAACAAATTTAAACTTAATGACATTTCCAAATTAAGAGAATTTAGAGATCAATTAAACAAAATATACCAGAATAATTAAGATTATGGAACTAGAGAATTTAGATATGGAAACATTATCAGATATGTACCTCGGATTGAGTGATAATCTGGAATTAAAAATCGCATTGGAAGCAGAATTACAATCTCGAATAGGAAATAATACTAGGTATTCAAGAGAACATTTAGTACAAAATTCATTTATGAATAGAGGAGCTCTAGGAATTCATTTTATTCCAACAACAGATTCCTATAATAATTATGGATATAACATTACAGTAACCGTTAGTGAAAATGAAGAATTAGAAGGCTTAGTACAAAATGCACTTTCTACACCTCAAATTAACACCTATGGTAATATCAGATTAAGAAACTTAGTTCAAGGTAATTTGACACAAGAACAAGTAGATGCTTTAGAAAATGAAGGGATAGATATATCTCATATTTCACATATAATATAACTACTGCCAACACCGTATATAATTTATTGCTAGTTCTAGCCTACTTACGAAAATCCTTGCGGATTTTCTATTCGGTTTTTATTTGCTAAATTAGGTGCTGAAACACGCAACAAACCATATACAAACACGTTGCCGTCCATTGCTCACTCGGCTCAAAAAACAATAATTCACTCAAAAGTCGATTAAAGTAAATAACGGTTTCCGATCCAATAATTGCGCAATCTTTGCGTACGACTGACCTCACTCCCACGCAATCTTTGTTAAACGGATTTACCAAGCTTTGCGCAACTCTTAAGCCGATAAAATAATTCCTGTAACGTACGGCAACATTGTATAAAAATTATGCTTATTTTAGTCCTGAATCAACGGATTATGCATTTTTACTAACTTCTGATTTTCCTTCGGAAAATCCTCGCAAGCAAAAACGCACAATCCTTATACGTAACCGTTAGCAGTCATTTCTCACTCTGCTCAAAAAAAAATAATTAGATCACTCTAAAGTTGTTTAAAATAGAAATGCAAAGGTTTAAATTACTCAATATTATGAGTAAAAATTCGGATTTACCCAAAACGCAACTGTTGCTTCGGACAAACCTCACTCCTATCTAAATATTATAAAACGGATTTACAAAGCAGTTCGTAACTGTTGTGTCGGATTTATGCTCTGTTCGGCTAACTGTTTGTAAAACTAAAAAATAACGACTGCTAACATTGTATAAAAATAATGCTTAATTTAGTCCCTAAACAATGGAAGTGCTTCTTTTGCTAGCTTCTGATTTTCCTGCGGAAAATCCCAGCAAGCAAAAACGCACAATCCTTATACTTAACCGTTGCCATTCATTGCGGAACGCACTCTAAATGGAAATCAGGAATTAAAAAGAATGAAAATAGAGAAAGAAAAATATTTAATTTATTCAATTGTTCTTTTAATACTTGGATGGCTATATTTTTTCTCAATAAGTTACTTGAATCATATTGACTTTTGGGAACAATTCAAAGGCGGAATATTCATTCTAGCTCCAAGAAGCGGAAAATATGAGACAATTTGGTTTAAATTAATTGCTATAGGGTTTGGTTCGCTTAGTCTATACTTTAGTTACAAAAGTAAACCACCTATTAAAAAAAATTAAAACTATATTAATTTCAATATCATTATTATTAATAATTATGAGCATTGTTGCTTTTCCGAGTTTAATATTCGAATATTTAATTTGAAACTGAACTGTGTGCGGAATTTAGCAAGTTGCGGAATTGCTCACTCAATCTATATTGAAAAATATTACGGAATAAAACGCTGACTGAATTTACTCAAACGCTGAAAAGTGGAAAACAGAATTTAGTATGATAATTTGAACTCTGAAAAAACAACGAAATGGCAACAACGTATAAAATTAATTGCTATTTTAGGCTAAACTTAAAGGTCGTTGCGTGTTTGTTACATCTGATTTTCCTGCGGAAAATCCTCGCAAGCAAACAACGCAACTAATCTTATACAATCACGTTGCCGTCCATTGCTCACTCGACTCTAAAAAACGATAATTCACTCAAAAGTCGATTAAAGTAAATAACGGTTTCCGATCCAATAATTGCGCAATCTTTGTGTACGACTGACCTCACTCCCACGCAATCTTTGTTAAACGGATTTACCAAGCTTTGCGCAACTCTTAAGCCGATAAAATAATTCCTGTAACGTACGGCAACATTGTATAAAAATTATGCTTATTTTAGTCCTGAATCAACGGATTATGCATTTTTACTAACTTCTGATTTTCCTTCGGAAAATCCTCGCAAGCAAAAACGCACAATCCTTATACGTAACCGTTGCCGTCCATTGCTCACTCGGCTCAAAAAACGGTAATTCACTCAAAATCTATTAAAGTAAATAACGGTTTCCGATACATTAATTGTGCAATCTTTGCGTACGACTGACCTCACTACTACGCAATCTTTATTAAACCGATTTACCAAGCATTGCGCAACTGTTGAGCCGATAAAATAAAATGGATTCCAATTTATTAATTACGCAATCTTTAATAATCCGATTTACAAAGCATTTCGCAACTCTTAAGCCGATAAAATAATTCCTGTAACGTACGGCAACATTGTATAAAAATAATGCTTAATTTAGGGCTTAAACAATGGAAGTGCTTCTTTTGCTAGCTTCTGATTTTCCTTCGGAAAATCCCAGCAAACAAAAACGCACTATCCTTATACATAAACGTTGCCGTCCATTGCTTACTCGGCTCAAAAAACGGTAATTCACTCAAAAGTCGATTAAAGTAAATAACGGTTTCCGATCCATTAATTGCGCAATCTTTGCGTACGACTGACCTCACTCACACGCAATCTTTGTTAAACGGATTTACTAAGCTTTGCGCAACTCTTAAGTAGATAAAATAATTCCTGTAACGTACGGCAACATTGTATAAAAATAATGCTTAATTTAGTACCTAAACAATGGAAGCGCTTCTTTTGCTAGCTTCTGATTTTCCTGCGGAAAATCCCAGCAAGCAAAAGCGCACAATCCTTATACCTAACCGTTGGCAACAAGCTAAAAAACCACGAATACGAAATTGAGAGATAAGAATCGAATACCGAAAATATTAAATGAACTTGAACGAATTTGGAAAGCTAATCCTGATTTTAGATTAGGTCAATTAATTGTTGCTGGAGCGATTCCAAAAGAACCTTGTCCAGAAGTGTTTTATATTGAAGACGAAAAATTATTGAAAGGATTATTGAATTTCGAAAACAGAGCCGATTTAAAAACTCAAGAACTGAAAAGTATTCCTGATTGGGAAAAATATCCTAATGTTTCCAGAATTGACCATAAAGAACTAGCCACAGAATTAGTATCGAAATTAATAAACGCTCTTAAAAAATCTGACAAAAGAATAGTTATTACGCCAATAAATTTAATGAAATTGAATGGAGCACCTGTTTCTGACCAAACTTGGTTGCTAAGTCAAAAACCGAGAATTAAAGTATTGAAAAAAATATTAAGCGAATTAGGAGAAAGTGGAATACTAACTGAACGAAAATCTAAACAAGGTTTTTTAGGAATTAAAGAAATTGGATACGATATTGTTGAATAAAAACCAATTGCCAATAACGTTCGGCAGTCATCTATAAATGAAAATCTGAAATGTCAAAAAAATCAAAACCTATTGTTCTTTCAATTCCAGAAATGGAAAAAAAGAGAACAAAGGAACTATTGGGTTATTTGAAAAGACTTCATAAATGTGAAGAATCATTTGAATTGTCTGACTTAACTGAAAATCCAGATTTAACTGACGAGTCTAAGGTTTACTTTAAACAAACTGAAAAATGGAAAACTGGATATAGGAATGTCAAGTCCATTTTGAAGAATAGAGAAAACATTAAATGAAAAGCCAGTTGCCAACACCGTATATAATTTATTGCTTGCTTCTCGCCTACTTACGAAAGTCCTCGCGGACTTTCTTGGTCGGTAATTATTTATTAAATTAGTTGCTTGAAACACGCAACAAACCATATACAACAACGTTGCCGTCCATTGCTTACTCGGCTCAAAAAACGGTAATTCACTCAAAAGTCGATTAAAGTAAATAACGGTTTCCGATCCATTAATTGCGCAATCTTTGCGTACGACTGACCTCACTCACACGCAATCTTTGTTAAACGGATTTACTAAGCTTTGCGCAACTCTTAAGTAGATAAAATAATTCCTGTAACGTACGGCAACATTGTATAAAAATAATGCTTAATTTAGTACCTAAACAATGGAAGCGCTTCTTTTGCTAGCTTCTGATTTTCCTGCGGAAAATCCCAGCAAGCAAAAGCGCACAATCCTTATACCTAACCGTTGTATGTAATTAACCCAGAATCAACCTATGAAGAAAAATCATGCTTTATTGTTCTTTCTTATAATACTTCAATCTTGTCAATCTGGTCTATTAATTGATAACAAACAAATTATTGATAAAATCGACAAACTGAATTTTAGCAAAACAATATTTCAAGTTTCTGTAGACGAAAACGAAAATATAATTGACACTCTTTCGATTGAGAAAATCAAAATGGGTAAAAATGATATTGTGCTTTATAAGTTAAAAGAATATAGAAATAAATATGGTACTTCAAAACAGTCATATTTTAGAAGTAATGAGGATTTGTTTTATCAAGCAACTGATTTTGGGTTTAGTGATTGGAGAACAGAATACCAAACGTTTGTGAATAAAGACAAAGTAATTGATAAGGCTCAAATGATAAATATTGAATCTGAAAAAAGTGATACAATTTTCATGAAATATAATTATTCTTACGATAGTGAAGGCAAAAAAGAAACGCTATCAATTACTTCTTTATCTGATTCTATTGGTTCTTTGAGCTTTGTAAAATATAACGATAACGAAAAAACTGAATTCAAATATCGAATTATCGACAATGATACTATTGAGAAAAGCAGAATGAAATATCTTAACAGAAAGATTACGGAATCAACTCATGAATATAAAGAACCATTTATGTTAGATGTTTATGATTATAGTATCAACGAAGATGTCAAATCTAAAAAAACTTTTAAGAAAATAAAAGATAGTTTAATAAATTCTGTAGAATATATTTACGAATATAATAGTTCGGGAAATCTTGAAAAAATTATAATTAACGACATTGAAAACGATACAATTATGATATGGAAATATATAACTACATACAACAACGTGTATAAAAAATTGCTACATTAGTGCTTAAATAATGGTCGTTGCACTTTTGTTACGTCTGATTTTCCTTCGGAAAATCCTCGCTCACAAAAACGCAACTTTCCATACACAAAACCGTTAGCTGTAATTAAAAACCAATCTGAACTTAAATAAATTGAACAAAATAAAAACAGCTTTAAAGATATTTATAGGAACAATTATTGTTTTCGTCTCAATAATCGCGTTTGTCAATATTATAAATGATGATTTATATGGTAGATTAATTCAAACAAAAGACATTTCATCAAAAATTTATAATGAAAAGCCAAATATAACTTTAATCATTAAAAATATTTAGTTGAGGAAAATTCGGTTGAGGCAACATTAGCTGTAACTTATAATCACAGTTCTATATTTAAAAAAAGTGAGAGTGATTCTATAAATTTAGTAGCAATATATTCAGATAGTTATTACTACAATCCAAGCGGAATAATTTTCAAATCTACGTTTAAGGATAATGTAAACAAACAAGATTATGGATATATGAATTCAGGATTTGAATCAAATACTTTTACAATACCTGTTGCACCAACGATAAATGGGTTTCCTTTTGATGATTTTCAAATAAGACACAATATTTCTCTTTTTATTAATAATAAATATTCTGAATTTAATTTAAAAGTTCAAAAAAGGATTCCAGGAAGATTACTAACATTTGAAAAAGGGAATAAACGAAATATCATTTTAACACGTTCAACTACAGAGAAAGCAACAATTGTTATTAGTTCCATTATTTTCTTATTTTTAACTTCTTTATTACTCTATGGATTTATTAAAACACCTAATGGGTTTAATACTGTAGAGGAACTAATAAGTATTGCAGGATATTTAATTGCAATCGCTGGATTTAGAGAAATAATAGGAGTTTCCAGAATAAATGGAACTGGAACTCTTGAAATTATAGTTATACTTATTCCTTTAATTTTACTATTTATTGGAATGATATATTCATTTAATAAAGGAAGGAAAAAAGATAACTACAGCTAACACCGTGTAAAATTAATTGCTGGTTTTAGCCAACTTACGAAAGTCTTTTCAGACTTTCTTGGTTAGTGTTTTATTTACTAAATTCACTACTTAAAACACGCAACTAATCTTACATACAAACGTTAGCAATAATTAGAACAACACTTGCTCTACTCAAAAGCTTAGTACAAAAATTAACCTCTTGAATAATATGAAATTATTAACAACCATTTAAAAGTTAAATATTATGGAAAAAAAAATTGATTACACAAAAGCAGACGCAACACATATTGATTTCCCTGTAACAAACAGAGAAGAACATTTTGATTGGTGGTACTTTGATGCACATTTTGATAACGGAGATCACTTTGTAGTAATGTATTCTCTTAACGATACTAGGTTAAACCCAAGACAACCGTCTGTTAGATTAAATATATATCCACACGGACAACCAGAAATTAGTAAGATAAAACTATATAAAGAGGAGGATGTGACCACTAGTTATGAAAAGTGTGATGTTACACTTGGTAAAGAGTATTGTAAAGATTGTGGCGATCATTATGAGCTTTATACTATGATTGATGGGTATGGTGCTAAATTAAAATTAAAGAAAAAGAATCATCCATTTACAACAGAAGGATATCCAGTGCCAATGCATTGGACAGTAGCTGTTCCATCTGGACCAATAGAAGGAGAGCTATATAAAGGAGGAAAAGCGATTAAAGTTAAAGGTATTGGATATCATGACCATAACTGGGGAGATAAAAGATTAGCAGGTGTATTTAAAAATTGGTATTGGGGAAAAATCCATACTGAAGACATCTCAGTTGATTATTCAATGATGATAGGTTTAAATGGCGATATCGCTACATCAGGAGCAGTTGTTACAGACGAAAACAGTTTATTAATGTCACCTATTGATGCACCTGAAGGACCCAATGCATGTAAAGTAGAAGGTGTTATACATGAGACTATGACAGAAGAAACAATGGGATATACCTTTGCCAAAGACTTTACATTAAAAGGATCAAAAGGTGATTTCAGTTTTATAGCAAATATCAAACTGGAAAAGATTGTAATGATCGAAAAATCTAAAATAGATAAAGGTGAAGACGCTTATAGATACCTTGCAAAAGAAAAACTAATTGTAACTAGAAATGGTGTTACCAAAACGTATCATACAGATGGTTTACATGAAATAGTCTATTTAAATCAATAGAAGTAGATTATTATAATGAAACAATTACTATCATAATCCTCTCATGAAAAATGAAAGGATTATTTTTTTAATTTCTAGAAAAAATAAAAAAACTATTGCTAACAATGTATAAAAAAACATAGGGCTTTTGTGTAAACTCCAAAGTTCTGTGTTTATTTACAAAGTCCGCCAAACCGAAACGGAGTGCATATCAACTGCCCTACGTTCCTTATACTAAACGTTGTAAGCAATATGAGAGAAACATTCAGCATAATATTAATCTTCTTAGGAATTTCATTCTGTATTGCTCAAAACGGAGTTATTAACGGAAAAATAATTGCGGAAATTCCTAAAGAAGCCGAATTGATTGCTGAAAACACTAAAGTAATTCTTGAGATAAGCGGAATTGAAAAAAGCACAGTTCTTGACAAAAATCTGAATTTCTCATTTCGTAATCTTGAATCTGATTCAATCCGAATTAGAACTGAACCTCACTCATATTTGCGGAATACAATAATTATCGGATTTTTAAAACCAGATGACACGGTAGAATTAAAAATCCCATACTCATTGTCTTGTAAATATGACCAGTCAAAAGAAATCAAAACTTGTCCAGTATGTAAAAAAGAAGACAAAGTTATTCCGATTTCTTATGGACTTATAATCCAAAGAACAAAAAAAGGAGAAGAGAAAAAAGAAAAAGAATATAAATCTGGTGGATGTATGACAACAGGTTGCGACCCAAATTGGTATTGTAAAAGAGATGAAATTAACTTCTGATAAAATACTGCTTACAACACCGTATAAAAATAATTGCGGTTTAGTGCTTAATCAAAGGTCGTTGCGTGTTTGTAACGTCTGATTTTCCTGCGGAAAATCCTCGCATACAAACCCGCAACTATTCTTATACATAAACGTTGCCGTCCATTGTGACCCGTCCTGAAATAAGGCTACATAATTTTAAACATTATGTATAGAAATGACAAAGTAATTAGACGTTACAGTGAACCTTTTAAATTAAAAATCTTAGCCGAACTTACAATCGGAAAACACACAAAGAGTGAACTTTGTAAACTCTACTCTATTGCACCTACAACAGTAAATGTGTGGATTAAAAAGTATAATCGTAAAGACTTAATGAACACCAGAGTAAAAGTGGAAACAAAAGACGAAATATCTAGAATTAAAGCACTTCAAAAAGAGGTTGAACAACTTAAAAAACTACTACTTAAAAAGGATCTCGATGCTATGGTCCAGGATTGTTATCTGGAAGTAGCTGCTGAAGATCTTGGCTATAAATCAGTTAATGAACTAAAAAAAAAGCTAAGTATAAAGCCTTAAGTAAAGCCAAAAAGATATCTAAGGGATTTGCTACTTTGACAACTATAACCCATTGTTTTGGACTTAAACGTAATGCTTATTACAAGCATAAAAACAGAGCTGATAAGCGTTTAAACCTAGAACTACAGATTATTAATATCGTTAGAAAAAGACGCAAATCCCTTCCTAGAGAAGGCGTGAGAAAACTTGTAAAATCATTAAATGCAGATTTTAATAAAGCCAATATTAAAGTTGGTAGAGATACTTTATTTAATGTGCTTAGAAAAAATCAAATGCTGACACTTAGAAGGAAAACCAGTGCTAGAACTACGAACTCTTATCATCGTTTTTATAAATATAATAACATCATAAAAGACTTAGAAGTTACTAGAGCTAACCAAGTTTGGGTATCTGATATCACATACATTAGAACCATAAAGGGTTTTTGCTACCTGGCTTTAATAACAGATATGCATTCCAGGAAAATAGTTGGTTATGATATTAGTGATAGCTTGGAACTTAAAGGATGTGTGAGAGCGCTAAATAAGGCCATTTATCAAGCTAAAAGCATTAAACAACTTATTCATCATTCGGACAGAGGAATACAGTATTGTAGCAATGTATACACACAAATACTCAAAAGAAAAAAGATAGATATTAGTATGACCGAAGAAAATCATTGTTACGAAAATGCAATGGCAGAACGTGTAAATGGAATTTTAAAAGATGAATTTTATTTAGACCAGACCTTTGATAACGTGAGTCACGCTAAGAGAGCTGCAAAAAATGCGATTAATTTATACAATGAAGTAAGATTACATTTATCTTTAGATTATAAAACACCTAATATGGTATATAAATTATCAGCTTAATTCAATTTTAACCTGTAGCCATATTTCAGGACAAGACATTAAAAAACATAGAGATTAAATGAGAAACATTCAGATAATTATATTTATGTTTTTCGGATTGAGTACTTACTCGCAGTCCGAAAAATATTCTGGGAATTATGAAAATAAAACTGAATAGGAAGATGGAATTGTAATTAACTATGAACTTGCATTAAATTCAGACGGAACATTTGTATTTCATTTTTACCAAGACCAAATCTGTTATACTGATGACGATAAAGCAAAAGGAAAATGGGCAACGGAAAATAAAATTATTATCTTTCAAGTAAATAAAGAAATTGATATTGACGAAACCTACAAGTTAGACTTTGATAAAACTAAAGCAAAGGTTGAAAATGGAATTTTGGAGTTTTACGATTGTGGAGTTTTTTGGATAAATAAAGTGGAATTAAAGAAAAAATAACGCATTACAACACCGTATAAAAATAATTGCGGTTTGGTGCTTAATCAAAAGGTCGTTGCGTGTTTGTAACGTCTGATTTTCCTTCGGAAAATCCTCGCATACAAACCCGCAACTATTCTTATACATCAACGTTGCCGTCCATTGCTCACTCGGCTCAAAAAAACGGTAATTCACTCAAAAGTCGATTAAAGTAATAACGGTTTCCGATACATTAATTGCGCAATCTTTGCGTACGACTGACCTCACTCCCACGCAATCTTTGTTAAACGGATTTACCAAGCATTACGCAACTCTTAAGCAGATAAAATAATTCCTGTAACGTACGGCAACATTGTATAAAAATTATGCTTAATTTAGTACTTAAACAATAGAAGTGCTTCTTTTGCTAGCTTCTGATTTTCCTTCGGAAAATCCCAGCAAGCAAAAGCGCACAATCCTTATACCTAACCGTTAGCAACAAGCTAAAATCCGAACTAAATGAAAGAAGTTGATACATCATCAAATTTGAATTCTAGAATCAAACTATTCGCTGACTGGTTGAATAATGGTGGTGTCAAAACTATTTGGTCAAATCACTTGCTAGAAGACTTAATAAAAGTCAAATTCAGAACAGATGGAACAGTAGATGAATCTACAGTAAGTTCAGTTGTAAGAGCTGCTCTCTTAGCGTACGAAGGAACACAATGGACACCACCACATTCTTCAATTGAGCTAATGACTGAATATGAAACAACTTTACAGAAAGCTCTCTTTTTTGAACAAGTAATGATTGACACTAAAGAGGATTTTGATTCTATTTACGAAGAACATAAAAATTCGGAATCAACTCTTTATCGTGGTGTAACGGAAGCAAAATGGAGAATTTACAGTTCACTTCAAAGATATTGGATAAATGAAAAGTTATATGAAAATGGTACAGACTATAAAACTTTCATAGAAAAAACTATCAGCAATGCGAAAAAACAAAATGGTGGAATTTTAGAAAAATTCTTTAAAAATAATGGAATAAGCCCAGAGAATGATATTGCAGTTTTAAGTTTTTTACAACACTATGGTTGCCCAACACCTTTAGTTGATTGGAGCAACAACTTTAAAAACGCATTATATTTTGCCACCGAAAATGTAAATGAATATAAAGACGACTCTAGAGAAATAGATAAATATTTTAGCATTTATCACATTGAGGAAAAGGATTTAATTTCAACTAGTTTAGTATCTCTCGTTGAAAAAGGAATTTCAGAAATGGAAAAACACGTAAAAGATAATGTTATCCAAAATGGACAATCTGAAGGAATAGAACAAACTGAAATGGAAAAATTCTTTGGAAGAGATAGACTAAAAATGGCAACAAAAATGCTTCACCAAAATAGCCTTATAAAATTCGTAACGAAAATAGAAAGACTGATTACGTTCCCATTGACTTATTTCTCAGATATTAATGAAGAAAATGACATACAGTTTTCACTTAATAATAGTATGAATATTATAAATCAAGAAGGAGTTTTTATTTGGAATTCAAACCCTTTTAAACCAATAGAACAAGTTGGAAACGAACAATTTGGAAATAAAGAAGATGTAATTTATAGATTTTCTAAATGCTATAACATAAACAAAAAACTAACTGACTATGTGAAAGATAAAATTAGAAAAGAGGGAATTAATTCAGAATTCATTTATCCTGACCCTAATTTAATAGCAAAAAATAGTTTTGAAGAAACAAAAGCCAGTTGCTAACACCGTATATAATTTATTGCTAGTTCTAGCTTACTTACGAAAGTCCTAGCGGACTTTCTTGGTCGGTAATTATTTACTAAATTAGTTGCTTAAAACACGCAACAAACCATATACAACAACGTTGCCGTCCATTGCTCACTCAGCTCAAAAAACAATAACTCACTCAAAAGTCGATTAAAGTAATAACGGTTTCCGATCTATTAATTGCGTAATCTTTGCGTACGACTGACCTCACTCCAACGCAATCTTTGTTAAACGGATTTACCAAGCTTTGCGCAACTCTTAAGCCGATAAAATAATTCCTGTAACGTACGGCAACATTGTATAAAAATTATGCTTATTTTAGTCCTGAATCAACGGATTATGCATTTTTACTAACTTCTGATTTTCCTACGGAAAATCCTCGCAAGCAAAAACGCACAATCCTTATACCTAACCGTTGCCGTCCATTGCTCACTCGGCTCAAAAAACGGTAGTTCACTCAAAAGTCGATTAAAGTAATAACGGTTTCCGATCCATTAATTGCGCAATCTTTGCGTACGACTGACCTCACTCCCACGCAATCTTTGTTAAACGGATTTACCAAGCTTTGCGCAACTCTTAAGCAGATAAAATAATTCCTGTAACGTACGGCAACATTGTATAAAAATAATGCTTAATTTAGTCCTTAAACAATGGAAGTACTTCTTTTGCTAGCTTCTGATTTTCCTACGGAAAATCAGAAGCTAGCAAAAACGCACAATCCTTATACATAAACGTTGGCATGCATTTGAGAATGAAATTACAAAAAGCTATTTTTCTTTCAATTTTATACTACGCTTTTTTAGTTTTAGTTGAACTTTGGATTCTTCTAATTCCTCGTGAAATGACATCTTTAGAGTTATTAAAGACTTCTCATTTAATTAACTCAGTTGCTACTTTAATCTTCCTACTATTTATATTCAAATTGATTAAGCAAACTGATTTGTTAAAATTAAAAAAAGCTGATTCAAAATATTATCTAATAGCATTAACATTAGGAATCGGATTCGTTTTCTTTCAGTCCATTCTAAATGTTATTTATCATCAAGAAACATCATCTGAATTCTTTGATTATGATTTCACTCTTGAGCGATTGATTTCAATGAATGCAATAGCTTCCATAATGATTGTTCCAGTAACTGAAGAGTTATTTTTTCGAAAATATATACTTGGAAACTTAATAGAAAACTATAAACCATTAATTGCAATAATTATATCATCTTTATTATTTGCTTTTATCCATATTCCGTTTGCTGCACTATTCTTTGAGAATTTTGATTTTAGCTTACATCAAGCTTATATCGCTCTATTTGGCGGAATTATATCTGGAGTATTATTTTATAAATCAAAGTCAATTATTCCATCAATAATATTTCATGTATTTTGGAATTTAACAAGTTTTGTTTTTTAATAAACGACATGCCAACACCGTATATAAAAAATTGCTTATTTTAGGCTAAACAAAAGGTCGTTGCACGTTTGCTACGTCTGATTTTCCTTCGGAAAATCCTCGCACGCAAACACGCAACTTTCCATATACATAAACGTTAGCGCACATTGCTCACTCGTCTCAAAAAAAATTAAATCGTTCTAAAGTGGTTTAAAAAGTAAAAATAGATTCCTATATTTCTCACTCAACCTATTTCTGACCAAAGCAAAGCGCAACTGTTGCGTACGACTGATTATTGAAACGGCAAATCGGAACGGTAAAAAAATAAATTACAAAAAACTCACTCTCGAACTTCTGACCAAAGCAAAGTGCAACTGTTGCGTGCTAATGATTTTAGGAACGCTTAATTTAAACGGTTTAATAATAACGTGCGCTAACATTGTATAAAAATAATGCTTAATTTAGTCCCGAAACTATGGAAGTGCTTCTTTTGCTAGCTTCTGATTTTCCTACGGAAAATCCCAGCAAACAAAAGCGCACAATCCTTATACGTAACCGTTGGCAATAATTTGAGAAAAACCCGAACTGAATTGAATAATTGAATGAAACAAATATTAATATTATCATTTATCGTTTTATGCTTTTGGTCAGTAATAACTTCCTTTAGAGCAATATTTCTTATTTTAACCAATAAGTTTAATGGTTCAAAATCAACTTGGATAATTATATCAATGATTGGTTTTGTCTGACCAATTTTATGGATATTTATAACTCTTTTGGGAAACAATTTTCTTTTTCTATAAACAAAAAAATGAAATCTAAAGCATTTCATAAAATTTGGTCTTTATTGAGAAAATATAAATTTTATGAACAACGTATAATGGAGAATTTAGATAATTTAGTAAAATCTCATAGTCAGCAATTAGATAAATATAGTTTTAATTTGGAAAAATATAGAGAACTTAAAGAACGAAACTATCATAAGTACGGAACTGAATCTGCTTCTCGAAACGGAAAAGATATCGAAACAAAACTATTCTTAGAAAAAGAAAATGAAATTTGGTTTTTATGGCAAGATTTAGGAGAAATTAGAACTCATCACTTTTATTCATATAACAATTTAGTTCTACCTTTATTGGAGTTAAATAGAGAAAATTCTGAATTAGCAATTACACTAGAATATGGAAAAATACTTGTTCAATGTGGATTAGAATATCGTCAATTGGAAAGTATAATTAATTCATACAATCATATTTTTAAAGATTATTATTTAGGTTACAGAAGAGACCATAAACTATTGAATAAATATCTGGAATTTATAAAATAACTGCTGGCAACACCGTATAAAATTTATTGCTGGTTTTGGCTCACTTGGGAAATTCCTTCGGAATTTCGCCGTTCGTGTTTTATTTACTAAATTCACTGCTTAAACAACGCAACAAAGCTTATACAACAACGTTACCAGCAATTATGACCCGTCCTGAAATAAGGCTACATAATTTTAAACATTATGTATAGAAATGACAAAGTAATTAGACGTTACAGTGAACCTTTTAAATTAAAAATTTTAGCCGAACTTACAATTGGGAAACACACAAAGAGTGAACTTTGTAAACTCTACTCTATTGCACCTACAACAGTTAATGTGTGGATTAAAAAGTATAATCGTAAAGACTTAATGAACACCAGAGTAAAAGTGGAAACTAAAGACGAAATATCTAGAATTAAAGCACTTCAAAAAGAGGTTGAACAACTTAAAAAACTACTACTTAAAAAGGATCTCGATGCTATGGTACAGGATTGTTATCTTGAAGTAGCTGCTGAAGATCTTGGCTATAAATCAGTTAATGAACTAAAAAAAAGCTAAGTATAAAGCCTTAATTAAAGCTAAAAAGAGATCTAAGGGATTTGCTTCTTTAACAACTATAACCCATTGTTTTGGACTTAAACGCAATGCTTATTACAAGCATAAAAATAGAGCTGATAAGCGTTTAAACCTAGAACAACAGATTATAGATATTGTTAGAAAAAGACGTAAATCCCTTCCTAGAGAAGGTGCTCGTAAACTTACCAGATCCTTAGATAAAGAGTTTGTTAAAGCTAACATTAAAGTTGGTAGAGATACACTATTTAAAGTACTTAGAAAATATAACATGCTTACACTTAGAAAGAAAACCAGTGCTAGAACTACGAACTCTTATCATCGTTTTTATAAATATAATAACATCATAAAAGACTTAGGAGTTACTATAGCTAACCAAGTTTGGGTATCTGATATCACATACATTAGAACAGTAAAAGGCTTTTGTTATCTGGCTTTAATAACAGATATGCATTCCAGAAAAATAGTCGGTTATGATCTAAGTGATAGTTTAGAGTTAAATGGATGTGTAAGAGCGCTTAAAAAGCGCTATTTATCAAGCTAAAAATATTAAACAACTTATTCATCATTCAGACAGAGGAATACAGTATTGTAGCAATGTATACACACAAATACTCAAAAGAAAAAAGATAGATATTAGTATGACAGAAGAAAATCATTGTTACGAAAACGCCATGGCTGAACGTGTAAATGGAATTTTAAAAGATGAATTTTATTTAGACCAAACCTTTGATAACGTGAGTCACGCTAAGAGAGCTGCAAAAAATGCAATTAATTTATACAATGAAGTAAGATTACATTTATCTTTAGATTATAAAACACCTAATATGGTATATAAATTATCAGCTTAATTCAATTTTAACCTGTAGCCATATTTCAGGACAAGACACACACTAAGCCTTATAAAATAAGCTAAACCAACCTAATTTACATTTACAAACAAGAAGTTATGGTGTAAAAAATTACTATGCTGAAAAGAATTTAGCATTTAAAATCTAAATTGTATTTTTTATTTCCATTTCTAATAGTACTTGAAACATTTTCATCAAGCATATGTTAAATGTATAAATATCCTGAAAAGTTTAAAAAGAAACTCCTACTAAAATAAAAACGTACAAAACAAAAAAGCACTCTTACGAGTGCTTTTTTATATTTAGAACTATAAGTAAAATTAATTTACTTCAATAATTGTTTCTTCTTCTTTTGTTTTAAAAACGTATGTATATAACCACATTAATGTAAACGTTGGTATTACGTCTAATCCTGGCATTGCTTCCTCTATAAAAGAAACAGCAGCACCTACTTTACCTGCTGTACCTTTGTAAAGTTTAGTCATTAAATAAGCCGAGGCAGGAGCCCAAACTACATCTATTACCTCTCCTATTCCTGGTATTATAAAGCTAGCATAACCTATAGCATCAAAAATGATACTAGCGGCTAATATTTTGTACTTGTTTGTGTTTTCTAAATTCATTGTGTTGTGTGTTAATACTTTTTATAAAGCAAATAGCGTTCCATTTTTTTTAGAATTTTAAAAATTTATTCTAAAACAAAAACCACTATTTAACTATAAGTAAGTCTTTTAGGTGTTTTGTTACAAAAAAAACTCAAATCATTTACTTTTTTACGCAACACAACATCGTTTTAGCTTAACATACTATTTTGAGTTTTAGGTATCTTACTTTAACTTATCGCTATAATATGTATTCAACTTTTTAAGCTTTGGGTGAATTACAAATTGACAATACGAATTTCCCGAATTACGTTCGTAATACTCATGGTGATCTGCTTCAGCATTATAAAAAACATCGAAAGCTGTAACCTCGGTTACAATTTTACTATCGAAAACATGTTCTGAATCTAAATGTGTAATAAAAGCTTCAGCTTGATGCTTTTGATCTTCAGAATGATAAAAAACTGCCGATCTATACTGTGTACCAACATCATGACCTTGCCTATTTAATGTTGTTGGATCGTGAGTTGCAAAAAAGATTTCAAGCAATTCAATATAACTAATTAGTGCTTCGTTATAAAGAATCTGTATTCCTTCGGCATGACCGGTACGTCCTGTAGTTATTTCGCGATAAGCTGGGTTTTTAATGTTACCTCCTGTAAAACCAGAAACAACCTTTTCTACACCTATTACTCTATTAAATACAGCTTCTGTACACCAAAAACATCCATTTGCGAAAGTCGCAATCTTTAAATTATTCTTTTCCATTATTTAAATTTACTTAAAAAAAGTCCATTTACTAAGGTTTTCCTTACATAAGACAGCTATTTTAACTTTAAATTAAGATAAAAAAGGGCTTGTAAAAGTAGTTTTGTCAAAAAAAACTGTAACAAACCAAAACTATTAAAGTCTTTAGACTGTATTTTACTAACTGCCTACCTTAACGACTAAACTAATGAAACTCTTTTCTCTATTAACCTTAACGCTATTATTTGCATTTCAAGTTACCGCTCAAGACAAGAAATCATACACTATTGAACGTACGGAGATTTCACCAAAAATTGATGGCATATTAAACGACGAGGCATGGAAAACGGCACAAATAGCTACAGATTTTGTAGAATTTAGACCCACAGTTGGTAAAACAATGCCTGAGAATAAGCGTACTGAAGTTAAAATGACTTACGACGATTCTGGCATTTATATTTCGGCTTATTTATACGACAATCCAGAAGACATGATGAAGCAATTTACACAGCGTGATGATTTTGGACAATCAGATTTTTTTGAAGCTATTTTTAATCCGAATAACGATGCCCAAAATAACACTGAATTTTTTGTTTTCAGCTCTGGGACTCAAGCAGACGCAACCGAAAATCCAACTAGCGGAGAAGATTTTGGGTGGAATGCTGTTTGGGAAAGCGCAGTTAAAACGGTGGAAGATGGATGGATAGTTGAAATGAAAATTCCATATAGAGCTTTACGTTTTACGCAACAAGAAAACCCAACTTGGGGAATCCAGTTTCATAGGCATTATAGAGATACACGCGAACAAGCAACTTGGAATGCGGTAGATATTACTAGTGGTGCTGGTATTGGTTATTTTAACGGAGAATTAAACGGATTAAAAAATCTAGAACCACCAACACGTTTAAGCTTTTATCCTTTCGCTTCTTTTGTAGCCGATCATTTTGATGATAAGAAAATTAATGATTTTAATGCAGGATTAGATATAAAATACGGAATTACAGAAAATTTCACATTAGATGCTACTTTAATTCCTGATTTTAGTCAAGTTGGTTTCGACGATGTACAATTAAATCTAGGACCTTTTGAGCAACAATTTTCTGAGCAAAGACAATTTTTTACAGAAGGAACTGATTTATTTACCAAAGGAAACTTATTTTACACAAGACGTATTGGTAGCGCTCCAATAGGAGATCCAACGCTAGGAATTAACGAAGAGATTAATGGCAAATTCCCTCAAAAAACTGCATTATTAAATGCCGTTAAAGTTTCCGGAAGAACAAAAAATGGTTTAGGAATTGGATTTTTTAATGCTGTTACCGAGGAAACTGATGTAGATATTTTAAATACTGTAACTGGTGAAAAACGTAGAGAAACTGTAGAACCTATTACAAACTACAATATTCTTGTGGTAGACCAACAGTTTAATAAAAACTCTTCAGTAAGTTTAATTAATACTAATGTGACAAGAAATGGTTCTGGATTTAGAGACGCTAATGTAACAGGTCTATTATTCGATCTAAAGAATAAAAAAAATACTTACGGAGCTATTGCTGAAGTAAAAATGAGTAACATTAATTTATTAGATGGTACACAAACAGGACTTAGTACACGTGCCGGTTTTGGTAAAATAAGCGGAAAATATAACTGGAGTGTTAGTCATGAATTAGCAGACAAGGATTATGATATTAATGATATGGGAATCCAATTTAAAAATAATTACAATAATTTTAGTGCCGATTTTGGCTACCAAATTTTTGAACCTACCGAGAAACATAACAACCTCAGTTTTAATGCTTGGACAAACTACAATAGCTTATACAGACCCGGCACTTTTACAGGATTCAATTTTGGAGGGCAAGTAAATGCCGTTGGAAAAAAGAGTTTAATGTCTTATGGTGGTAATTTTAATGTACAACCTGGTAAACAATTCGATTATTTTGGACCACGAGTAGATGGTCGTTATTTTATTACAGAAGATTGGCTAAATACTGGAGTTTATATATCTTCAAACTACAACAAAACTTTTGCTCTAGATATTAACCTTGGTTACGAAACCTTATTTGAAGAGGAACGAAATTATGAAAGTGTGTTTTTTAGCATAAGTCCTAGAGTAAAATTTAACGAGAATTTTATAGTTATTTATTCTTTTGATTGGGATCAAGAACTTAGAGAAAGAGGTTTTATAGATTTTATTGGTGACGATATTATTTATGGTCAACGCGACCAAATTACTATAGAAAATAGCATCTCTACAAGTTATAATTTTAATGCTATGAATAGCTTAACCTTAAGTTTTAGAAACTATTGGAGTGCTGTACAATATGAAAATGATATTTATGGATTGGGTGATAATGGAAGGCTAAATAGAGACGATAATTACACAAAAGACGATATAGACGATCCAGATGTAAACTTTAGTACTTGGAATTTAAACTTAACCTACTCTTTACAATTTGCTCCTGGAAGCTTTTTAACTGCACAATACCGTAACCGTATTTTTAATTATAGTAATGATGGTGCACAGGCATTTAATGACAGTTTAGAAGACCTATTCGACCAACCAAATGGCAACACGTTCTCTCTTAAAATGGTTTACTTTATAGATTACAGTAATTTAAAAAATGTATTTAAAAGAAAATCTTAAACCCTATAAAGTTGTACATTACTTTGTAAAGTGGTAATTTCAACTTCTTATTTTTTTATATGATTAAAGCTGAAAACATCCACAAGTATTACGACGATTTACACGTTTTAAAAGGTGTAAATGTGCACATTAAAAAAGGTGAAGTAGTTTCTATTGTTGGTTCTTCGGGAGCAGGAAAAACAACCTTATTACAAATTTTAGGAACTTTAGATACCATCTCGAAAACCGATGATTCTTCACTAATAATTAATGGTAAAAACATTAGTTCGCTTTCTGAAAAACAATTAGCAAAATTTAGGAATGAGCATATTGGTTTTATTTTTCAGTTTCATCAATTATTACCAGAATTTACAGCTATTGAAAATGTATGTATTCCTGCATTTATAAAAAAAACACCTAAAGCTGAAGCTACAAAACGTGCTAAAGAACTATTAGACTTCTTAGGTTTATCTCATAGATATAACCACAAACCAAACGAATTGTCTGGTGGAGAACAACAGCGTGTTGCGGTTGCTAGAGCATTAATTAATAACCCTAGTCTTATTTTTGCCGATGAGCCTTCGGGAAATCTGGATAGTGAAAGTGCAGAAAACCTACACAGCTTATTTTTTAAACTACGCGACGAATTTGGACAAACCTTTGTTATTGTAACTCATAACGAAGAACTGGCAGATTTAGCAGATAGAAAATTAGTGATGGTAGATGGTGTTATTAGTAATTAACAGATTAATTCAATCCTAATTTTAATATAAAAAAAAAG
>NZ_LIQH01000043.1 GCF_001418085.1 Lacinutrix algicola | reverse complement strand
TATTTTTTTTACACTTGTTTAAGCAAATATAATAGTCTACAATTGCTCTATATTTTATGCAAGTACTGTTTCAAAATCAAACCTTACTAAACCATCATCATCTATATTAGTAAGTTTTACTTTATGTAATGTATTAACAAGTTCTGGATTCCATGGTGCTTTTACTTTTACGTAGTTTTCTGTAAAACCATGAATGTAGCCTTCTTTATTATCACTTTCGAATAAGACAGTTCTAGAAGTTCCAATTTGTTTTTCGTAAAAGGCACGGCGCATTTTTGTACTTAATCCTCTTAACATTTTACTACGTTTACTTCTAACGTTTTTGGGCACAACGTTTTCAAAACTTGCAGCCTCTGTATTATCTCTTTCAGAATATGTAAACACATGTAAATAAGAAATATCTAATGTATTTAAAAAGTTATATGTTTCTAAAAAATGTTCTTCTGTTTCTCCTGGAAAGCCAACAATTACATCAACTCCAATACAAGCATGTGGCATTACTTCGTTAATTTTAGCAACACGATCTACATACAATTCGCGCATGTAACGACGCTTCATTAACTTTAAAATATCATTATGTCCACTTTGTAATGGAATATGAAAATGCGGCACAAAAGCTCTAGATTTACTTACAACATCTATTGTTTCGTTTTTAAGTAAGTTTGGCTCTATAGAAGAAATGCGAAGTCGCTCTATACCTTCAACTTTATCTAATGCTTGTACTAACTCTAGAAAGGTGTGTTCGTGCTTTTTATTACCAAACTCTCCTTTTCCATAATCACCTATATTAACACCGGTTAAAACAATTTCTTTAATACCTTTTGCTGAAATTTCTTTAGCATTTTTAAGTACACTTTCTAACTCATCACTTCTAGAAATACCTCTTGCCAAAGGTATTGTACAGTAAGTGCATTTATAGTCGCAACCATCTTGTACTTTTAAGAAAGCACGAGTTCTGTCTCCTATTGAATAACTACCAACATAGAAATCGGCATCATTAATATCGCAAGAATGTACTTCGCCAAAATCGTTTTTAGATAAATCGTTTAGGTAGTCTGTAATCTTAAATTTTTCGGTTGCACCAAGTACTAAATCCACTCCATTAACATCTGCTAATTCTTGTGGTTTTAACTGCGCATAACAACCAACTGCTGCTACAAAGGCATCTGAATTTGCTTTTTGAGCTTGTTTTACTATGGTTTTAAAACGCTTGTCGGCATTTTCTGTTACAGAACAAGTGTTTATAACATAAATATCGGCAGTCTCAGAAAAGTCTACGCGTTCGAAACCTTCATCTTTAAAATTTCTAGCTATTGTAGAAGTTTCAGAAAAATTAAGCTTACAACCTAAGGTGTAAAATGCGACTTTCTTTTTTGTATTTACTGGCAAAATTTAAGTTTATTATTAAATTGGTATTATATTTACTTCTTACTTTAATTTAAGGTTGCAAATTTAAGTAATTGTTTGCAAGTAAGTTTACAAGTACTTTAAAATATGACAAAATACTTACTATTTTCTTTAATAACTATTCTTGTTTTTTCCTGCGGAAATAATAACGATGATAAAAATCTAAATCAAGTATTTAGATATAATGAGCATAAAAACATTGGTTCGCTAGATCCTGCTTTTGCTAAAGACAATGCCGATATTTGGGCTGTAAACCAATTATTTAATGGTTTAGTACAAATGGACGATGCTTTAAATGTACAACCAAGTATAGCTAAAAGTTGGACTATTTCTCAAGATGCACTCACCTACTCTTTTTCGCTTAGAGACGATGTTTACTTTCATGAGCACAAATTGTTTGGAAAAGATTCTACGCGTTCTGTAAAAGCTTCGGATTTTGAATATAGTTTTAATAGACTTATCGATAAAAAAATAGCATCTTCCGGACGCTGGGTTTTAAATAAAGTTGAACATTTTTCAGCAGAAAACGATAGTACTTTTACTATTAAATTAAAGCAACCTTTTCCTGCCTTCTTAGGGTTGTTAACGATGAAATACTGCTCTGTAGTTCCAAAAGAAATTGTAGAACACTTTGGTACAGATTTTAGAGCAAACCCAATTGGCACTGGTCCTTTTAAATTTAAACGTTGGGAAGAAAATATTAAACTGGTTTTTAGAAAAAATATTAATTATTTTGAAAAAGACAACAACGGCAACAGCTTACCTTACTTAGAAGCTATTGCCATTACTTTTTTACCAGATAAACAAAGTGAATTTTTACAGTTTATTCAAGGTAATTTAGATTTTTTAAACTCTTTAGATGCGTCTTATCAAGATGATATATTAACCAGTAAAGGAGAATTAAGAGCTAAATACGAAGCGAATATTAATATGATTCGTGGTCCTTATTTAAACACTGAATATTTAGCATTTTATATGGATTCTGAAGCTTCAGAAATGCAATCTAAGTTAATTAGACAAGCTGTGAATTTTGGTTTTGACAGACAAAAAATGATGACTTACTTGCGTAACGGTATTGGAATTCCTGCAAATGGTGGTTTTATTCCTAAAGGGCTACCAGGTTACAATGCTAATATTGGTTATACTTACAACCCAGAGAAGTCTAAAGCTCTTATAAATCAATTTAAAGAAGAGACTGGCAACAATTCTCCAGAGCTAACTATTACAACTACAAGTAACTATTTAAACTTCTGTGAATATATACAAAGAGAATTACAAAAAATGGGCTTAATAGTTAATGTAGATGTTATTCCTGCATCTACGTTAAAAGGTGCTAAGGCAAATGGTAAACTCGATTTATTTAGAGCCAGTTGGGTGGCAGATTATCCAGATGCTCAAAACTACTTATCACTTTTTTATAGTGAAAATTTTGCTCCTAATGGTCCTAATTATACTCATTTTAAAAGTGACGACTTTAATACTTTGTATACACAGTCTTTTTCTGAAACTAATTCTAAATCTAGAGAAACACTATATACTAAAATGGATAGTATAGTAATGCAAGCGGCTCCAATAGTTCCTTTGTATTATGATGAAGTGGTGAGATTTACACAAAACAATGTAAAGAATTTAGGCATAAATCCTATAAATATGTTAGAATTAAAACAGGTTACGAAAGAATAGTAGTAGAATACCAATTTCTTTTTGCTTTACTGTTATTAATACAGATAATAAAATAAGTATCTAAAAATTAATTTTTAGTGTTTTTTCTTCAATAACCTTCTTTTCAATTAAAATACCGTAGACAATTAAAATAAAACTTACTGTCAAAAATGGCAATAAACGTGCTAATTTAAAATCTCTATTATTAGTAAAGCGTAAGCAATACATTATCTTACCTAGAACAAAAAATAACATTCCAAATATAAATCTAAAATTATTAACGTGATTAATTACCGCAATACTTTCAATCCAAAATAAAATTAAAGCTGTTAGAGTATAATAATGATATTTGTCTTTTTTGATTTTTTAAATAAAAAACAATTAATAAAGACTTGGTTATATACCTATATGGAACAATTTCTAGATTAAGTTTTCTCCCAAATATTTATGACTAAAGTTAGAAAATAGACAATAGCAAAATATGGTTTTTTAATATTAAATAGGTTATCAAGCATTTGAGGAGCTTTAAAATTATTTATTAATATCTTCTATTTTATATTTAAAATTAAACGAGTTTAAACTTATTCTATATTCATATTTACTGTACTCTTATTTTCTTTTAATATCCCTAACACTATTAGGTATTGTGCTAAGCAATAAAAAAACATAACTGTTATTTTATTATATGCTATTAATGGATTAAAAAACATTTTAAGGATATTAATACTATCGGCAATCATAAATGCTATAACCCCAAACATTACTAGCCAAAAGCTAATAACGTTAACCTCACCTCTTCTTAAATAAGCAAATTGCATTATTAACATAGCAACAAACAAATAGATTAGTAACGGTATAAAATACTTACCTAAGTTATTATATACTATAGACATAATAATACTCATGTAAATAAAACAAAAAAGTAAAAAAGGAATTAGTTTAATGATATTAAAATCTTCTTTATTTAAAAACCGAATAGAGTAACAGATTTTAGCAACACCAAAAAACATGGCAGCGATAATAAAGTAGACCATATCACCATTATTGCCCGAAATAAAGAAAAAATCGCCAAAAACAAATAAGCATAAGGCTGCCGTAACTAAGTTTTTTTTATCACTATCTTTTTGATTTGTATTAAAAAGAAAAAAAAGTAATAAGCTTAAACTTAATAGTATTTTCGAGAAATATCTATAAAAATATAAAGTATCATTATTCTTAAAAAAGGCATCTAAAATATATAAACCTAAATATAGAATTGAAAATCTAAGTGTGGTTTTAAAAATAAATTTCATATTGATAATTGCGATATCGAATATAAACCTTTAATTTAAATTTAACAATTAATAACTTACAAAAAAAATCTTTAATAGCTCATTACCAAGTACTAAATAAATTTACTCTCTTCTAAACTTTTTGGTTTCTTCAAAAACATATTCTAAAATAGATTGATCTGCTTCTGTAAAATCTAGTCCTCTTCTAGACATTACAACTTTACAAACCTCGAAAGCTTTTTTAGTTAAATAGGTAGTAAAACCACTACTTCCTCCCCAACTGTAGCTTGGTACAAAATTTCTAGGAAAACCACTTCCAAAAATATTAGCATTAACTCCTATAACTGTTCCTGTATTAAACATAGTATTAATACCACATTTACTATGGTCTCCCATCATTAAACCACAAAACTGTAAGCCTGTTCTAGCAAAACCTTCTGTATTGTAATCCCATAGTCTTACCTCGGCATAATTATTTTTAAGGTTAGAATTATTAGTATCTGCACCTAAATTACACCATTCTGCTATTACAGAATTTCCTAAAAAACCATCATGTCCTTTATTAGAATATCCAAATAAAACAGAGTTATTTACCTCTCCACCTACTTTACTATGTGGACCAACTGTAGTAGCACCATAAATTTTTGTAGCTAGTTTTAAAGTTGCGTTATCACACAAAGCTAATGGTCCACGAACCACACTGCCTTCCATAATTTCGGCATCTTTACCTATGTAAATAGGACCTGTACTTGCGTTTAGTGTGGCAAACTCCAGCTTTGCTCCTTCTTCAATAAAAATGTTTTCTGGAGCAATTATATTGTTAGATTTTGGTATTGGCTGTGATTCTCTATCCTTAGTTAACAATTCGAAATCTTGAGCAATAGCTTCACCGTTTTTAGCAAAAATATCCCAAGTATGTTCAATTGTAATTACATCTTCATTATACTCTATAGCATCAAATGTTTCTAAATCTATATCTTCTTGATCTTCTTCTGTATAAAAAGCAATTACTTCTTCATCTTTAAAGATCGCTTCATTCTTTTTAAGATTCTTAATTTTATCAACCAAAATTTCTGTTGGTAAAAAAGACGCATTAATCATTACATTAGCTTCTAGCTCTACCATTGGCCATTTCTCAGACAAATAATCTTCAGTTACAGTAGTTGTAGTTGCTAGTAAATGCTTTTCCCATTTTTCGCGAATGGTTAAAATACCTACTCTAATATCTGCAACTGGTCTTGTATAAGTAAACGGTAATAATTGATTTCTTGCTGGACCGTCAAAGAGAATGTAATTCATTTTTAATTTTATAGTTTAAAGCTTAGAGTTGTGTTAATGCACCTCTAAAAACTTAAGGTTATAACAAAAATAGCATAATTGTAGAAAACAAAAAAGCCTTTCATTTATATGAAAGAGCTTTTTAATATGATGTAAGCTAAATTATTTTTTGAATTTAGCGTATTTGTTTTTGAATTTATCGATACGACCTGCAGTATCAATTAATTTAGATTTACCTGTGTAAAAAGGATGAGACGTTCTAGAAATTTCCATTTTTACTAATGGATATTCAACACCGTCAACTTCTAATGTTTCGTTTGTGTTAGCTGTAGACTTTGTTAAAAACACGTCTTCGTTAGACATGTCTTTAAATGCTACTACTCTATAATTTTCTGGATGTATATCTTTTTTCATCTCTAAATGCTTTTATTGTATTCTAAATTCGAGGTGCAAATTTAATCATTTTTTACAAACACACACTATTTTTTTAAAAATAATTTAAACTTATTTCTGTAACGTTTTTTTATCTTTGACAACTAACTAAATATATACAAACTAATAAACTACAAAAATATGGAAACTACAACAAAATCATCTGCAATTAATCTAGGTATGTATCTAGGAGTCTTAATGTCTGCTATAACAATATTAGGTTATGCTGCATATCTAGAACTATTAACAAAATGGTGGTTAGGGATAATTCTTTTTATAACAATTATTGCGTTTGGTATCGTGTCTGCATTAAAATCTAAAAAAATGCAAGATGGCTTTATTACTTTTAAAGAAGCATTTAGCTCTTACTTTATTACTATAGCTATAGGAATATTAATTAGTATGGTGATAAGTATCATAATATTTAATTTTGTTGATCCAGAAGCAGCATTAATATTAAAAGAAAAAACAATTGAAGCTTCTGTACAAATGATGCGTAGTTTTAATGCTCCAGAAGAAGCTGTTGCCGAAGCTGTAGAACAAATGGAAGCTCAAAAAAATCAGTTTTCTATTGCGCCTCAATTACAATCTAATGCTATATTTTTAATAATTCAGGCTATTATTGGTCTTATTGTAGCTTTAATAGTAAAAAGAAACCCAGAAAACGCATAATAGTTTTATATTTGAAGTAACAATTTTCAAAATAATACATGGATATATCTGTAGTCATACCACTACTTAACGAACAAGAATCAATTACAGAATTACACGATTGGATTGCAAAAGTTATGCAATCCAATCGTTTTTCTTATGAAATACTATTTATAGACGACGGCTCTATAGATGATTCTTGGAAAACTATAGACGTACTTTCTAAAACAAATGCTAACGTAAAAGGTATTCGGTTTTTAAAAAACTTTGGAAAATCTCAAGCACTACATGCTGGTTTTGAAAAAGCACAAGGTGATGTTATTATTACAATGGATGCCGATTTACAGGATAATCCAGAAGAAATACCTTCGCTTTACAACAAGATTATTAATGAAAATTTCGATCTTGTTTCTGGATGGAAAAAGAAACGTTACGATAATAAACTTACAAAAAACCTACCATCTAAACTCTTTAATTGGGCTGCCAGAAAAACATCTGGTGTTAAACTTAACGACTTTAATTGCGGTTTAAAAGCCTACAAAAACATTGTTGTTAAACATATTGATGTTAATGGCGAGATGCACCGTTACATTCCTGTACTAGCTAAAAACGCTGGTTTTACAAAAATTGGAGAGCAAGTAGTACAACATCAAGCTAGAAAATACGGTGAAACTAAATTTGGTATGGAACGCTTTGTTAATGGCTTTCTAGATTTAATTACCATTTGGTTTATTTCTCGTTTTGGAAAAAGTCCTATGCACTTATTTGGTGCTTTAGGTGTTATTATGTTTACTATTGGTTTGCTGTTTTCTTTATATTTAGGTATCGATAAATTGTTTTTTCATATCGACGGAAGATTAATTACGCAAAGACCACAATTTTATATCGCCTTAGTTACTATGATTATTGGTACTCAGTTTTTTGTCGCTGGTTTTTTAGGTGAAATTATTTTACGTTCTAAACAAAACAAAAAACGTTACTTAGTTAAGGAAGAACTAAACCTAAACCACAAAGAGTAGAATTAACACAGCCTTAATTCTAATTTTTTTATAATGCTTATTTTTACATTCTATTAATTTACTATCCTAATTATGATACACATAGAACCAGAATTACTAAACAGAGTCAATACTTGGCTAACTCCAGCATTTGACGAAGACACACAATCTCATATTAAGGATTTAATAGCTACAAATCCAAAGGAACTAAAAGAATCTTTTTATAAAGATTTAGAATTTGGTACTGGTGGTATGCGTGGCGTAATGGGCATTGGCACCAATAGAATTAACAAATATACCTTAGGAAAAAACACGCAAGGTTTAAGCGATTATATGCACAAAGTGTTTCCTAACGAAACATTAAAAGTCGCTATTGCTTTTGATTGTAGACACAATAGTAAATCTTTAGCAAAAGTTGTTGCTAATGTGTTTTCGGCTAATAATATTGAAGTATTCTTATTCGAAGACCTTCGTGCTACTCCAGAACTTTCTTTCGCTTTAAAACATTTAAACTGCCATTGTGGTATTGTTTTAACAGCATCTCACAATCCTCCAGAATATAATGGCTACAAAGTATACTGGCAAGATGGCGGACAATTAGTGCCACCTCAAGATGGAGAAATAATAAATGTTATTAATAATTTAGATTATGCTGAAATTAAATTTGAAGCAAACGAAAATCTAATCAATTATATAGGTAAAGAAGTAGATGATGTTTTTATTAATGCATCTGTTAAAAACGGAAGCTTTAATACTTCCGCGGAAGCGAGAGAAAAATTAAACATTGTATTTACCTCACTTCATGGTACATCTATTACAGCTGTACCAGAAACATTAAACCGAGCAGGCTACACCAATGTTAATATAGTTGAAGAACAACGCGAACCAAATGGCGATTTCCCAACTGTAGTCTCTCCAAATCCAGAAGAGCCAGAAGCCTTAAAAATGGCAATAGAATTGGCTACTAAAACAGATGCTGATATTGTAATTGGTACAGATCCAGATTGCGATAGATTAGGTGTTGTTGTGAGAGATTTAGATAACGAGCTTGTTATTTTAAACGGAAATCAAGCCATGTTGTTAATGACGGATTTCTTATTAAAACAATGGCAGAGTGAAAACAGAATAAACGGTAATCAATTTATTGCAAGTACTATTGTTTCTACTCCAATGATGAGTGTTTTAGCAGAGTCTTACAACGTAGAATCTAAAATTGGTTTAACCGGTTTTAAATGGATTGCTAAAATGATAAAAGACTTTCCAGAGCAAGACTTTATTGGTGGTGGTGAAGAAAGTTTCGGGTTTATGGTTGGCGATTTTGTTCGCGATAAAGACGCTGTTACCTCTACTCTACTAGCATGCGAAATTGCGGCACAAGCAAAAGCAAAAAGCAGTAGCGTTTACCAAGAATTAATTAAACTATATATAGAACATGGTTTATACAAGGAACGTTTAATTTCTATAACTAAAAAAGGAATTGAAGGCGCTAAAGAGATAAAACAAATGATGATTGATGCTCGTGAGAATCCATTGAAAAATGTAAACGGTGAAAAAATAGTTTTAATAGAAGATTATCAGTCGTCTATAGCAAAAAACATTCAAAGTCAAGAAGAATATATTTTAGATGTTCCAAAATCTAATGTTTTAATTTATTATACAGAAGATGGCAGTAAAATTGCCTTAAGACCAAGTGGTACAGAGCCTAAAATTAAATTTTATATTAGCGTAAATACGACATTAGACAATGTGTCTGCTTTTAAAGCAACGGAACAACAATTGGAAGATAAAATCGATGCTATTTTAAAAGACATGCAGCTTAAATAAATGAAAAAAATAATAATTCAATTATTACCCTATATAAAAAAGTATAAAAAACACGTTTTTTTAAACGTAATTTTCAACTTATTATATGCACTATTTAGTGCCTTAGCATTTATATCTTTAATACCTATGCTAAACGTATTATTTGGTCAAACCGAAGATGTTACAGAAGCACCTGTTTGGAAAGGTATTTCTGGAATAAAAACATACGGAGAACAATTACTAAATTACAAAGTAAGTAGCTATTTAGACAATGGTAATGCTCAAATGGCTTTAGTAATAGTTATAGGTTTAGTAATTACTACATTTTTACTTAAAAACCTTTTTGGATACTTTTCTATGCAACACATGATGTATTTAAAAAATGGAATTTTAAATAATCTTAGAAAAGAAATGTATGATAAGATTATTAACCTACCTATAGGCTTTTATGCAAAAAGACGAAAAGGAGATGTAATGGCAAGAATATTAGGAGATATTAACGAAATGCAAAATTCCTTTTTTATTGCTTTAGAATTAATTGTAAGAGAACCAGCTACAATCATTTTTTCATTAATTTTCATGTTCACTTTTAGCTGGAAATTAACTCTTTTCGTTTTATTCTTTATTCCTGTAGCAGGAATTTTAATTTCTAGATTAGGGAAAAGTTTAAAAAGTAATTCGCTAAAAGCACAACAAGAGTCTGGAAAATTAATCTCTATTGTTGAAGAATCCTTAAGCGGATTAAAAATTGTTAAAAGTTATACTGCTGAAAAAATATTTAAAAACAATTTCACAAACTCAGCAGACAGAATATTAAAACTATCTAATAAAATAGGCTTAAAAAACAATCTTGCAGGACCTGTTAGCGAAGTTTTAGGAATTACAACAATAGCTGTATTACTTTGGTATGGAGGACAACTTGTTTTAGTAGAAAAAATTATTAAGGGCACAGATTTCTTAGCTTTTATGGGACTTGCTTATGCTATTTTAACACCAGCAAAAGCTATTAGTAAAGCTTCATATAAAGTTAAAAATGGTATGGCAGCAGCAGATCGTGTGTTCGAAATTTTACATGAAGAAGATACAATGCCAGATGTACAAAATGCTAAGTCCTTAGAAACTTTTAATAACGAAATAGCAATTAATAATATTACATTTAAATACAATAACGATCCTGTTTTAAAGAATTTCTCTATTAAAGTACCAAAAGGAAAAACAGTAGCATTAGTAGGACAGTCTGGTTCAGGAAAAAGTACGATTGCAAATTTACTTACTCGTTTTTACGATGTTAACGAAGGTAGTATAGAAATAGATAACAATAACATTAAAGACATTACCAAGAAATCACTTCGTGACTTAATGGGATTAGTTACACAAGATTCTATTTTATTTAATGATACTATTAAAAACAATCTTTTAATTGGTAAAGAAAACGCTACAGAAGAAGAGATTATAGAAGCCTTAAAAATAGCTAATGCCTGGGAATTTGTAAAAGATTTATCTAAAGGCATAGAAACTAATATTGGTGATGCTGGAAATAATTTTTCTGGAGGACAAAAACAACGCTTAAGTATTGCAAGAGCTGTTTTAAAAAATCCTCCAATTATGGTTCTAGATGAAGCCACCTCAGCATTAGACACAGAAAGCGAGCGTATAGTTCAAGTTGCTTTAGAGAACATGATGAAAAACAGAACCTCTATTGTTATAGCGCATAGATTATCTACGATTCAAAATGCAGATAAAATAATTGTCATGCATAAAGGAGAAATTGCAGAGCAAGGAAAACATAACGAACTTATAGCAATGAATGGTATTTATAAAAAACTAGTAGATATGCAAAGCTTCGAGTAGCTTCAAGAGATCAACACAAATAGAAAAAGGATAAACATTACGTTTATCCTTTTTTTGTTCTATGCATAAAATTGGGGCATAAAACATAAGTATTATTTTCTGTAATAAATTTAGGACATAAATAGTTAACACCCAAATAATTTGCACTTTAATCGTTTAAATACATCTTTTAATCGTACTTTATAGTGTGCAAACAAAATTCAATCAATATCTATTCATCAATAAACTACAAAAAGAGTATATTTTTAAAAGAATATTACATTTACATTAAACCATATTAAACTTTAGTAGTCTAAAAGAAAATAGATTTAGTGACAACAGAAACAGAACTTATATCTCAATTACAAGCTAAAGGCAATAAAGATGCTGCTTTTAGAGAACTTATAGCGCAATATAAAGAGCGTTTGTATTGGCATATAAGAAGTATTGTAAAATCTCATAACGATGCAGATGATGTGCTTCAAAACACATTTATTAAAGTCTATAAAAGTATTGATGGTTTTAAAGGAAATAGCAAACTCTATTCTTGGCTCTATAGAATTGCAACAAACGAAGCGATTACGCTAATAAACAAAAATGCAAAACGGTTACAGATAACCAATGAAGAAGTACAGAATTTAGCCATAGATAATATGGAATCTGATGTTTATTTTGAAGGTGATGCTATACAACTTAAGCTTCAAAAAGCAATTGCAACCTTACCAGAAAAGCAACAACTGGTTTTTAATATGAAATATTTTCAAGACATTAAATACAAAGATATGTCTGAAATTTTAGATACTAGTGAAGGCGCATTAAAGGCTTCTTATCACATAGCAACAAAAAAAATTGAAGCCTATTTAACTAATAATTAAACTATTTAATAGTTTTGAAGTCCTAATAGTAGTAAACAATTAAATATTTCCGATGTATCGGAAAGTAAACATGAAAAACGAAAACTTACATAACATTAAAGATTCAGGATTTAAAATTCCTCAAAATTATTTTGAAGGATTAGAAGACTCCATTTTAGCCGAAGCTAAACTTAAAAATTTAGTCAGTGATTCTGGTTTTAAAACACCCGAAGGTTATATAGATAATTTTACTGTTTCTGTAAAAAAAGAAACAAAAGTTATCTCTATTTTCTCTAGGAAAAATATGGTAATGCTTTCAAGCATCGCTGCAGCATTAGTATTATTCTTTAGCTTAAACGTTTTTGATAATTCACCTTTATCCTATAACGATTTAGACACAACTACTGTAGATAATTACATTTTAGACGAAACTGAAATTGGAGATTTAACTGCTCTTTTTCAAGATAATGAGTTAAGCGAAGGACAGTTTATTGAGTATACAATAAGTGACGAAACATTAAACAGCTACTTAGAAGATGAATATATTCAAGATTTATATTCAGAATAAAACAAAAATGAACCGAGCGTAAAATAAATTTAAATTAAAGAATACAAATTTTAATACGCGAACACATTTTACCTCTTAAAAAAAACAAAAATGAAAACAATATTAATACCTTTTTTCGCTTTACTATTGTCAATTAATAGTTTTGCACAAAAGCCCGATAAGGAAAAAATAAAAGCCTTAAAAGTGGCTCATATTACGGAACAATTAGATTTAACAGCAAAAGAAGCTCAAGCTTTTTGGCCAGTTTACAATGCTAACCAAGAAGCACACTATAAACTTAGAGACAATAAGGTAAGAAATCGATTAGAAGAATTATCTCGTTCAGAGTCTGAGACTATAATAACTGAGACAGAGGCAAAAGAACTATTAGAAAAGATATCTAAAATTGAAGAGACTAAGTATAAAACTGAAAAAGATTATTATCAAAAATTAAGTTCAATTCTTTCTTCAACAAAAATTTTAAAACTAAAATTTGCCGAATACTCTTTTAGATCAAAAATGATAAAAGAATTTAAAAGCAGGCATAAAGGAGAAAAGCCTAAAAAATAATTAAAAAAAAGCAGCCAATGGCTGCTTTTTTTATGTAAAAAATTTATCTAAAAGTAAGTTTAGCAATCCTCTTGCTTCCTGCTGCATAAGCAACACTATCGTTTACAAAACGAAGTGTATAAAAACCTTCGTCGCTTAAATGCCTCCATGAATCTCCTGCATCGTTAGAATAGTCTATACCTTTAAAACCAATGGCAACTAATTCTTTAGCCTCTCTTCCAGGAATATACTGTACACAACTTCTATAACCAGGATTTTGGTTTTGCGCAACTAATTGCCACGTTTTACCACCATCTGCCGTTCTTATTTTATTAGCAGAACTGTCTGCAGGTTTTGTATAATCTCCTCCTATGGCAAATCCGTTTTTATTATCGTAAAAATCTAAACTATACATACCTTGTGGTCCGTTACCTTGTACTATTGGAGTATTAAAAACTTCCCAAGTTTCTCCTTTATTTGGAGAATACAAAATACGACTTGCTCCTCCTCCAGTTGCTACCCAAGTTTCGTCTCCTACAATTGCAATATTAGTATCGCTTGCTGCAAAGGCTGCTTCATCGTTTATAGCTTCCGGTAGTATATCGCAGGACAGTTTATTCCATGTGTCTCCGCCATCGCGAGTTATAATAATACTTAAACAACTATCTGTTGGATCTCCAATTGCAATACCTTCTTTATCGTTCCAGAAAGCCATAGCGTCATAGAATGCTTTTTTGTGATCTTCTTGGTAAACAATTTCTTTACCTGACTCACCTTGTTTAATAACGTAAGCTGGTGAACCTATTGAAAGTAAAAATGCCGCAGTACTAGTGGATGCTACTGCTCTAAAATTAAATTTAATCGAATCGATACTTATTAAATAAGGAGGTGTAATCCAATAATTATCTCTATGTGAGTCATAATTATAGCTACCAAATTGACCGTTTGACGTTGCATATAACAATTCATCCTTTCCAATAATATCTATAGCTCTTACATTTAAAGAAGAATCTCTTAAAATTAAACCTATCTCAACTTCATTAAAATCTCTTGGAACAAAAACTACTTCATTTTCAGCAACTTCATTTTTACATGAAACTAGTGCTAATGCGACACAAAATACAATAAGAAAGTTCTTCATAAATTTTAAATTTCTATAAAAGTAAAAAAGCTTCACGACATAATCGTGAAGCTTTTAAAAAATAGTCGATTTTCATTTAATATTGATATAAAACGTATAAATCATATTACACAACTAATATGTTAGCATAGTGCATATTTGTTTACAAAACGCTTGTGTCTCTTAGTTCCTTTACAATCAAATTCAAAAAAAACAAAAGAATCTACTTATAACAAAAATTAGGAATAGAAATTTTCACTACGCTTCTAATACTGCTTTCAAATAAAAAAGCTTCACAAATAATTGTGAAGCTAAAAAAAACAAAAAAATGCTATCAATCAATTCTCATTTTTAAGTGCTTTAATATCTGTTATTAATTGTGCAATTGAGGCTCTATTTAAACCGTTGTAAATTCCTCTTATATGCTTATTCTTATCTATTAATAAAAAGTTTTCAGTATGAAGAAAATCATCAATAGTTTTTACTTCTCCTAAGTCACTTTCTACAAAATAATGATCTCTTCCAAGCGCATAAATTTCATTTCTATCACCTGTAACTAAATGCCATTTATTATCTATAACATTATTGTTATTAGCATAGTTTTTTAGAGCAGAGACTGTATCTGTATTTGGCATTACTGAATGCGACAATAATAAAATGTCGTCATCCTCTTTAAATTCTTCCTGAATTTTCGCCATGTTGTCAGTCATTTGTGGACAAATACCAGGACAGGTTGTAAAAAAGAAATCCGTTATATATATTTTATTCTCAAAAGTACTCTGTGAAATAGTATCTCCTAATTGGTTTAACAATTTGAAATCGGGAATTTTATGAAAACTTTTTTCTTCTTTAGAACCAGGCGTCAACCAATGAGGAGTAAAAGATTCGTCTTGATAAAACGGTAAATAATCTACTCGACTAGTTTCAACAACTTTAATATTTTCTTTTTTTATCTGTTCTTTACAACTTATTGTAAGTACTAATAAAAATAGTAATACGATTCTATATTTTTTTATTTCTAATAATAACTTCATCTTCTAATCTATAACATGAATTTGCTCTACTTAAACCAAAAATACGACCATTTTTAGCTTCATAATTAACATATTGTTTACCGTTAGCTAACCAAGCTTTTTGGAAACCATGTTCTTTTCCATCAACAAAGTTTCTTAATTTAAACAATTGCCCACTTGAATACCATTTTCGCTCAACGCCTTGCTTAACGCCTTTCTCGTAATAAGTTTCTCCTGATAAAACACCATTATCCCACCATGTTTTATACTCACCTACTAAACGGTTGTTTTCGTAATAAGATTCCAACTGAAGGGTTTCGTTTTTGGTCCAGCGTCTAGCAACACCTTCTCTTCTACCATTGTAAAATCCCCATTTTTCTTCTAAAGTACCATTTGGGTATAACTTTATAGAGTAGCCGTTGAATGGTTTACCTTTATAATACCATCTTCCTTTATTACCATTAAGAACCAATTCTTTTTTTAGTACTTCAACAGTATCTATAACAATAGTTAAATCCTCATTAGTAACGGTATTAGCACTTTTACTAGATGAAGCTTCATTACAACTCGTTATTGAAAAAGTAATAAGTATAAAAAAAAGAATTGGTTTCATATTTTATAAATGTTAGTATCCTTGAAAAGGTCCTGCAAAAAGAACATAGGCAGGTGTATATGCGTAATTACCTGTAGTATAGACTTCATTAATAATATGATAATGATACTCTTCCTCTCCAGCTGTATACTGTGTAGTAGATGTATGACCTCCTGACGCATCTAAATCTGTAGGATTTGTTCCTGTAGAATTACATTGTCTTCCATAAATAAATACACCATCAAGCAATATACCAACTAAACTATCATCATCGCTAGAAATTGGTGTAGGTTCTAAGTGATAATGATACACACCAGGACCTTTATGACCACCAGCCCAATCTAAACTTCCAGCAGCATCATCTAAATCTCCTGCACCTTCTTGGTCGTTAAATATAGACGCACCACTAACGGCAATACCAATAGTATTTAATTGTGTAGAAACAGTACTACCTGTTAAATTTGGTATGGCATCAACTGTAAAACTTGCAGCCTCTCCTTGACCTCCACCAATATAAGTGTTTTGAGTTGTTTTCACAACACCGGCACTAGTTTCATCAAGATAAAGTGCATTATCCTCTTCCCAATAAATTGAAGTATGATCTGGAAAACCTGTTGTTTCAATATAGACTTCAGTTCCATCATCTGATAAAATAGCGGTAACTGCATCTGCATTAAACGCTCCATAGGCAGCATGCAACTCTGTTACTACTTCTTCGTCTGCAATTTCATCGGTATCATTACTATCTGCACTTGTTGAACTATCATCGTTACTAGTACACGCAAATACAGCAAAAGCTGTAATTGCAGTTAATATTAAAGGTTTAAAATTTGTTTTCATGTTTATATATATTTATTGTTTTAGTCTTTAGATGCTGAAATAAAATAAAACTTGTGTTTTATTTTAAAAATTTTATTTTTTATCTCTTACCTCCTCTTCTTTCAGGTTTAGGTGCTTTTTCTAACTCTTCTTTAGAAATAAAACCATCACTATCTGTGTCTATTTTTGAGAAACCATCTTTTAATGGTCCTTTTGCTTCATCTTTAGAAATCTTACCATCGTTGTTAGTATCCATTTGTTCTAACATTTGAACCGCATTAGGACGTTCTCCACCACCTTGTTTACCTACTCTTCTTTCGGTTTGCTCACTTTTACTAGTTGTTGTATTTGAGTTTGTGGTGCCGCAGCTTGTAAATGCTACTAATAATGCTATTACTGCTATATTTCTTAATTGATTTTTCATTTTATGTGTTTATAAATATTAATTATCTCTTTGTTTTGGTTAATTCCTCTTTTGAAATAAAACCATCTTTATTCGAATCTATTTGAGTAAAATCTTGTTTTAAGGGACCTTTTGCTTCAGTAATAGATATTTTTCCATCTTTATTAGCATCCATTTGCTCTATAATTTGAGCTATGCTAGGTCTTCCTCCTTCTCTCCCTCCTTGTCTTTCTCCTCTTGGCGGTCCTTGTTGTTGTGTTTCTACCTCTCCCATTACACAGCGTCCTACATATGGAAACTCATTAGTTACGAAATACATATATTTTCCATCGATGGTAGTACCATTACACTCATCTAAATCGCCATAAGTATCTACATATTCGTAATCTGAACCATAAGTACCATCATGATGACCACCTAACGATATATCCATATGTTCCATAGGATTATCGTAAGTACAATCTTCTCCTTCTCTATTACCTTCTAATAATTTATAACTTGGTTTATATTTTCCGCTTTTTGAGTAATACATTGGAAAACCATCATGTGCAAAACCTATATGAACTAGGTCTTCGCCTGTGTCAAATTTTTCAATCATAGATGTTGGTGTACCATGATAATGGTATGTTCCTGTTGGTTGTACGTGTGCATGATTAAAGTCTAAACCTAAGTCAATTACATTTTGTATTGCTTCTACTCTATAATTTTCTCCAGTTTCACAAACAACAACCTCAGCGGTTTGAGGTTCAAATTTAATACCATTAAGTGCTACACCTGGCTCTCTCATCCATTGAGATTTACCTGTATACTTAGGGTTTAATGGAAAAGTATAGCTTATATTTTGAGCAGAAATACTGTTTGGATTACCTTGATTTGGAAATACTCCAGTTTTATGATTTGGTAAAGAATTGGTTACCATAACACGATCGTTACCTGAAATTGTAACCTCTGTTTTAGTACCATAACTTTCATCTTCTAAACTATACGCTTCAAAATAATTATTTTTGTCGTGAACATTCTTTTCGTTTTCGTGTGAGTGGTAATCTACTCCGTCGTGACTATGTTTGTTTTTATGACTATTACAACTAACTAGTAGACCAATAGTAAAAACAGCTATAATTTTATAATTATTTTTCATCGTTTCGCTTAGTTTTAAAAACTTAATCTCTTTTTCTTTTTTTTGAATTATCATCTTTAGTGTTAGCATAATAGGCATCTAACTCTGCCAAATCAAGTTCGCTATCACCATTCGTATCTATTTCTGCAAAGTTTTCAGTTAAATCATGCTTTCTTTTTACTGCAATTTCTAACGCGTTCAATGAACCATCTCCGTTATCGTCGACTTCTTTTATTAACTTTTTAGGGGATACTTTTTTAGGTTTTCTTTTAGATGATCTATTCTCTAAAGAATCTTTTAATTCTTCTAAATCGATGAATGAATCTTCGTTACTATCTATTTCGTCGAAATTTTCAGAAATTTCCCCTCTTTTATCTTTGGAAGCTTCATCTTTATCTATTTTCTCATCGTTATTAGTATCTAACTTAGAAAAGATTTCTGAAGCATCAGGCTGCCCGCCTCTTTGTCCTCCACCTTTTCCACCTCTACCACCGCCACCGCCTGGACGTCCTTGTGCATATAAACCTATAGTTAATAGTAATGTGAAAATTGTAAGTGTTAGTTTATTGTTCTTCATTTTAATTTGTTTTTAATGTTTAGATGTGTAATTTTAAAATAACTTGCGCTAAACTATTACTTTTTTCTAAATACCTAATTCTACATTTAATTTAGATGCTATAGTTTTTGTTTTATCTCTTAAACTTATACTATTTGCTAATTGTATTTCTGTTTGTATTAACCTATCGACCATAGCATTTTGATAGCCTCTACTATTTAAAAGGGCGACATAATTAGATTGTGTGGAAAAAGAGTTTGCTGTTTTGAAGCCGATGTCTCGGTTAGAAACAATATCTAATAAAGAAACATGCAATTCTATTTCTGGTTTTAATCGGTTTGTTATAATGTTTTCAATTTTAGCTTCCTGACTGTTAAAATTGTCTAATTCGTTTGGGTAAGATGCTATTAAATGTTTTAATACTGCACTTTCTATAAACTCAAATTTATTTGTGCTATTTATAGAGTTTATTGCGCCATCATGTAACTGAGTTAGTTTATAGTTAAGTAAAACAATATCCTTTTTTAATTGAGTTGTTATCTCTTCTGGTTGCAAACCAACATTCCTTATTGTGTTACTAATGATTTTTACATTTTCTGAATATCTATATATTGAAGAATCCAAAATTTTTAAATTAGAATCTAACTCTTCGTTTAAACTTTGATAGATTTTATGCTCTACAATTTTATTTTTTCGTATTTCGTTTAAACTATTAATTTTCCACGCAATTAAAATACCGATAACAATTAATACAATTTCTCCAAAAGCATAAATTAAGTAGCTTTTAATTTTACCAGAAGCTATTAAAGTTCTTCTAAGTTTTCTGAAAATCTTCATTCTTTGTAGTGCTTTAAAAATGATAATAATTTACTTTTTTTTTTATAAAAAAAAGACTCTATAAATTTCACCTTACAGAGCCTTTTCACTACTAACCAACCAAAATTTTAATTTAAATAATCACTTGCAGCACTTGCTCTTGCTGAAACATGAGTATTAAGTTCGTTTACTGCATTTTGAAAATCTGAGCTATTACTTAAAAATGTATAACCTTCAATTTCAGAAATTGCATATGGCTGCACTAATGATGCATAAGTAGAATAAGTAGACTGCATTGTGCTTACATTAAATGCACCATCTACAACTTCTTGAACATAAGTATCGTATTGAGATTTATAAACCGAATCTTGATATAGATAACCAATTAAAGGCCATTCGCTCGCGTTTAATCCAGAAAAATCTAAAGGTAAAGCTCCTTCCATATTACCAGTTTCTAGAGCTTCATTATTATCCCAAGGAATCCAAGTTAGCTTACTAGTATCTGGGTTATTATATAAAAAGTAATTATGCGTCATTCTACCATAAGTATCCCAATTTTGAATCACTGTATTTACTGCTAGATATTTTAAAAACACATCAGTATCTAAAACAGCATCAAGATTTGTTCTCCAAGCCACAGGATCTGTAGTTCTAGTGTCGTCGTGTAAAATTGATAATAAGCTTTCTACATCAGAAAAATCACCTTCATCTTCGTTTGTTTTCTTTACATATTCAGATTCATTATAAGTACCTAGAGCAAAAGTTGCTGCATCTCCATCTGGCTTATATAAATTACCATTATCGTCTGAGAATTGTTCGTCTAAAACAGTATCATCCACTTCTTCAACTAAAGTATAAACTCCAAAATATTCAGGTCCATTTCCATGATCTACATAAACAGTATAAAATGCAGCATGAGAAGATACTAAACCTGCATTTCTAAACACATCTGTAGCTACTTTTTCTCGAAGCATAGAATTGTCGTTAAAATTATTTTTAAGACTTAATTTTTTAAAGCCATAGAAACGCTGGTTATCAATTTGAGGATAATCATCTTCAAACTCATCGAAATCTAATTTAAAAGACAGTTTTAAAATACCACTTTCCCAACTTGTTTTTAAACTTGAATTTCCTTTAAAACGGACACCAACTCTATACCATTCTTTTCCATTATAAAACACTTCACCTGGCACAAAAATTGGATCTTCCTCATCTAAAGTAGTTTCAACCGGACCTCCTGGCCCACCACCTCCTGGTCCTCCTGGTCCAACTGCTCCAGAACCAAACGTTCCGTAAAGATTAGTCATATCGTCCAACATACTTTGCCAACGTGTTTCTGTAATAACAATATCTAGTCTTTTTACTGCATTGTCTTCAAAGACTTCGTCAAAATTAGGGTCTGCATCTTTACTATGTGTTTCTGCTGTCCAATCTGTTGCTACAAAATCGCTATCGTCTGCCGCTTCTGCCGCTTCCTCGTCTGCCACTACAGCCGCAATATCTTCATCGCTAGCACAGGCATTAAAGGTTAATAAGGTAGCACCAAATGTTATTGCTACAATAAATAGGTTTAGGTTTCTTTTTAATCTTTTCATTCCGTTTATTTTTGGTTTATTTAACTGCTAATTAGTCTTTTCTATTTTCTTTCTCTTCTTTTTGGCTTTGGTGCTTTTTTAAATTCTTTTTCAGAAATAAAACCATCTTCATCTGTATCTATTTTAGAAAAGTCTTCTTTTAACGGACCTTTAAGCTCAGATTTCTCAAGCTTTCCATCTTCCTTTTTATCCATTTCTTTTAATAACTCGCTAAACGTAGGAGGTGTTTTTTCTTTTCTGTTTTCCGATTGTCCAAAAGAAATATTACCGACTAATACTGTTAGTCCAAAAACTAATACAGCTGTTCTAAATGTGTTGCTTTTCATAATCTAAATTTTATTTGTTATGTACTTTTAGATGCTACCTCAATAAATAACTTGTGCATGCTTTTGTTAAATAAAACACAAAAAAAAGACCTTTATAAAAATAAAGGTCTTTTAAAATCTTTCTGTAAACAGCAGCTATTCTGGTCTATTCGGTCTTCCTCCTCTTGGACCTTCTGCTCCAGGTCCATCTGGTCTACGTGCTTTTTTTATAATATTACTAAAACGTTGTTTTTGATCTGCATTACATAAATTGTAAATGCCGCGAAGTCTATTAAAAACAGCTTTTTCTTTTAGTATTTCTTTTTCTGAAATTAATATTATTAAGCTATCTATTTCATCTTGATTAACTTCTGAAGCTAAAATTTTTCCAAACAATTCATCTTTATAAACCTTAACATTATCTCCAATATTTTTCATACTGTCGTGATGATTTTTTTCGACACTTTTAAATTGCTTTAATTGTGTCTCATTTAATCCTAATGCTTTTACAATAAATTCATCATTTTCTTTTGGTCCTTTATGCTCCGGTCTTCCTAAATAATTATATAAGAAAAAACCATTCATTATTATTAATACTACAAGGAGTATATATAAAACGCTATTTTTTTTCATTGTCTTTATTATTACTTTTTATAGCTGCACATATTCTTATTACGCAACAATAGTCTTATTAATTAAAAAGAGAAGATTCTTGATCTGCTGTAATTCCATAATCTGAAGCAAAACTCGTTATTGAAGCTTCATATTTAGAACTCTTTATTTCTTTTACTGCATAAACATTAACAAAAACAACACAAACTAAAGTTGCTAATTGTAATTGGGGTGTAAACCAACTCCAAATAGATACAGATGCCGTTTTTTCTTTTTCAGCAAATAAACGTTGTATCATTTTATCCTTAAAAAAAGGAGGCGCTTTTACCGTTTCCATTGTATCAAAGACTTCTAAAGTCTTTTTAACATTATCTTGTATATTCATATTTGTATTCATTACTATATTTCTTTAGATGCAGGTTTTATAAAAAACTTGCGCTAATTACCATTTTTATAAAAATTTTCTAATAATTTTTGTAAGCTCTTTTTAGACCTAAACATTAAAGATTCTATAGAAGATAAACTCTTATTTGTAATCTCACTTATCTCCTTATAACTTTTGCCATCTATTTTATGAAGTGTAAAAACAACACGCTGTGCTTCGGGCAATTGGTTAATGGCATAAAACAAAGTTTCACTTGTCTCTTTATTTTCTAATACAACTCCAGGATGATTCATCTCTGTAAAGTATGAAGTCTTATCCATTGGTATTGCATTTCCTGTAATAGATTGCAAAAAAGCAAAACGTTTTTTAGTGTTTTTCTTTCTTATAAACTCTAAACACTTATTGGTTGTAATTCGATAAATCCAAGTAGATAATTTAGAATCACCTTTAAATTTATGTATAGAATTAAACACTTCAACAAAAACTTCTTGTGCAATATCCTCGGCATCTTCAGTATTAGGAACAAAAGAAATACAAGTAGCAAATACCTTTTGTTGAAAATCGTCCAAAAGAGTACTATAAGCTAGCTGGCTTTTATTTATTAATTGTTTTATGAATTCGGTTTCAGTCAAAAAAAAGAATTAGAAAATTATATTAATAGTATTTAGATGCAATAGAAATTAAAAACTTGCGCAAAAATATTTTTTTTTGGAAAAGATAACACTTTAGTTAAACTCTTCAACTATTAAACTTTTAACGTACCTTTGCATGCTGAATTAAACATCAAAATAACTTGATTTTTAATTGGATTAAATATTGAAAATGAGATTACACAGAAATTTATGTTTTGCTACCGTTGATGGATTATTATTAATCTTTAACGAAGGCAAGTATGCAGATAAAGTAGTACAACAACTTCTTAAACGAGATAAACGTTGGGGAAGTAGAGATCGTGGTTTTGTTGCCGAAACAACCTATGATATAGTACGTTGGAAACGTCTATACGCGGAAATTGCAGGCGTAAAAGAACCTTTTTCGCGCGATGATATTTGGCGTTTATTTGCCGTTTGGGCGACATTAAAAGGAATAAAATTACCAGATTGGACTTATTTTGAAGGTACGCCAACCAGAAAAATTAAAGGACGTTTTGATGAGCTGTCTAAAATTAGAAAAATAAAAGAGTCTTTTCCAGATTGGATGGACGAGTTAATTGTGTCTGAATTAGGCGAAAAAATTTGGAACAAAGAAGCTACTGCTCTTAACCAACAAGCCGATGTTATTTTAAGAGTAAACACACTTAAAACAACAAAAGAGCAATTAAAAACAGCTTTATTCGATTTAGACGTTGAAACTGAAGAATTAAAAGGACATCCAAGTGCATTAAAACTTGCTGAGCGCGGAAACGTGTTTACAACAGAAGCTTTTAAAAACGGATGGTTTGAAGTGCAAGACGCATCTTCTCAATTAGTTGCAGAATTTCTTGACGTAAAAGGTGGAATGAAAGTTGTAGATACTTGTGCAGGTGCAGGTGGAAAAACATTACACATTGCTGCCTTAATGGAAAACAAAGGTCAGATAATTGCAATGGATATTTATGAAAATAAATTAAAAGAATTAAAGCGTCGTGCAAAACGTGCTGGAGCTCACAACATAGAAATGAGAGTGATAGATTCTACCAAACCAATTAAAAAATTATACGATAAAGCAGATCGTGTTTTAATAGATGCACCTTGTTCTGGATTAGGAGTATTACGTAGAAATCCTGATGCAAAATGGAAAATGCAACCAGAATTTATTGAGAAAATTAAAAAAACACAACAAGAGATTTTAAACTCGTATTCTAGAATGGTAAAACCTGGAGGAAAGTTAGTATATGCTACTTGCTCTATTTTACCTTCTGAAAATAATGAACAAGTTGAAAAGTTTTTAACTTCGGATAATGGGAAAGATTTTACTTTTATTAAAGACAAAGTAATTCTATCTCACGAATCTGGTTTCGACGGATTCTATATGGCGCTTTTAGAAAAGAAGTCTTAAAATTAAAAATTAGTTAACATGAAACACTTTTACCTTACAATAACTTTTTTACTAACAACATTTGTTGCAATAGCACAGATTCCTGCTGATTATTACGACAGTGCAAATGGATTAATAGGTTTTACCTTAAAAACTGAATTAAGAGATATTACAGCTAATGGACATACTGCAAGAACTTACGATCAATTATACGATGGTTCTGGAGTTAGTGGGTCTCAAGGTTATGTAGACACGCACTCCGATGTTAATGTTTCTTCAGGAAACGTATACGAAAACGACGGAACAGTTTTAGATATGTATTCTGAAAACCCATCAGGATCAGACCCATACAACTTTTCACACAATGTAGATGAAGGTGGAAACCAAAATTCTGAAGGAGATTGTTACAATAGAGAACACATAGTTCCTCAATCCTCTTTTAACAGTGCTTTTCCAATGCAAAGTGATATACATCATGTAATACCAACAGATTGCAGAGTTAATAACTTTAGAAGTAGTTATCCTTTTGCTAATGTTGCTAATGCGACATGGACTTCTTTAAATGGATCTAAAAGAGGATCCAGTGCAGCTGCAGGATACAGCGGCGTTGTATTTGAACCTATAGATGAGTTTAAAGGAGATATTGCTAGAGCTATATTATACTTTGCTACTCGTTACGAAAATACTATAGATGGATATACAAGTTTCGAAATGTTTAATGGTAGTAACGATCAAGTATTTTTTCCTTGGGCAATCGATACATTATTAGATTGGCACAATAACGTAGATCCCGTAGATCAAAGAGAAAGAGACAGAAACAATGCTGCTTTTAATTTTCAAGGTAATGCAAATCCATTTGTAGATCATCCTGAATATGCAGATTTAATCTGGAACCCGAATCCAGATACGCAAGATCCTACAACACCAACAAATTTAGTAGCTTCCAATCCAACTGCTAGTTCTGTAGATTTAGCTTGGACAGCCTCTACAGACAATACTACAGTAACAAACTACGATATATATGTTGATGGTGCTTTTTATGTAACAACAAGCTCTAATGCAACTACATTTACGGTTACTGGCTTGAGCTCTGAAACAACTTATATATTTACCGTTTTAGCAAATGATGCTGCAGCTAACACCTCTAACTTAAGTGCTTCCGATACTGAAACTACACTTGCAGGAGGAACAACTGGATCAGACTGTGTAAACGAAAGCTTCGAAAACATTCCTGCTAATGCTGGATCATACGCCACAAGAACTTGGACAGGAGTAGATGGTATTGCAAATGGTTGGACAGCAACAGATGCAAGAACAGACCAACCATTAAATACAAGATCAATCTGTATTAGAAACGGATCTTTAACATCTCCTTCAATTAGCAATGGTATTGAAAACTTAACAGTAACTACACAATTAGCTTTTGGAGGTTCTGCAGGAACTTTTGATGTTAAAGTAAATGGAACTTCTGTAGGCTCTATTCCTTATACTGACGATAATACAACTAGTACAACTACTACTATTTCTAATATAAACATAATAGGAAACGTAACAATAGTTTTAGAGAACCTGTCTTCTTCTAATAGAGTTAGAATTGATGATTTATCATGGACTTGTTATCCTTCATTAAGCGTTGAAGAATTTTCATTAAATGCGATTAAAATCTATCCGAATCCTACTAAAGGAAACCTTTTAAATATTGATGTAAAAGAAAACACTCGTTTTGAAATCTACTCTATATTAGGTAAGAAAGTTTTAGAAGGAAACGTTACTCCTACTAACAAACAAGTAAGTGTATCTAGATTAAACAAAGGTGTTTATATACTAAAATTAGAAACTCCAAACGGAAGCATTTCAAAGAAATTAGTAAAAGGATAATCTTTAATAAATTATATAAAAAAAGCGATTCTAAACGAATCGCTTTTTTTTTTGGTTAATAACCACGTGAATAACTATAAAATTAAGTCACTTTTTTAGTTAAAAAATCTAACTAAAAAACCTAAATTTGTGTTTTTAAAAACAACTCAAACAACTATAAAATGATTCATTTCTTCGGAAACCAAAACAGTAAACTATATGCTGTTCAAGCAACAAAAGAATTATCAACTACAACCATCTCAAAATTGACATGGTTATTTGGCGACCAACCAAAAATAAATGCAGCATCTATAGACGCTTTTTTTATTGGACCACGTGCAGCCATGATAACACCTTGGAGTACCAATGCTGTAGAAATCACCCAGAATATGGGAATAGAAGGCATTATTAGAATTGAAGAATTTGAAAGCTGTAAGCAGGATTTCAAGGATTTCGATCCTATGATTTCTGAAAAATACAACAGCATAAACCAAGAGTCTTTTAAAATAGACATTAAGCCAGAAACTATACTTAATATCGAGGATATTTCGGCTTACAACAAACAAGAAGGTTTAGCTTTAAACGATGAAGAAATTGAATACCTAGAAGGTGTTTCAAAAAAAATAGGACGACCTTTAACAGATTCTGAAGTCTTTGGTTTTTCTCAAGTTAATTCTGAGCATTGTCGTCATAAAATATTCAATGGTACTTTTATTATTGATGGAGAAGAAAAACGAACATCACTTTTTAAATTAATAAAAGAGACAGCAAAACAACATCCTAACGATATTGTTTCGGCTTATAAAGATAATGTCGCTTTTATTAAAGGTCCAAAAGTGGAACAATTTGCTCCTAAAACAGCAGATAAGCCAGATTATTATACAACATCAAACTACGAATCTGTAATCTCAATAAAAGCAGAAACACACAATTTTCCAACAACAGTAGAGCCTTTTAATGGAGCTGCAACTGGAGCTGGAGGAGAAATTAGAGATAGACTTGCAGGTGGAAAAGGTTCTTTACCATTAGCAGGAACTGCTGTTTACATGACATCTTATTCTCGTTTAGAAGAAAATAGACCTTGGGAACAAAAAATGGAAGCTAGAGATTGGTTATACCAAACTCCTGTAGATATTTTAATAAAAGCTAGTAATGGTGCATCAGACTTTGGAAACAAATTCGGTCAACCATTAATTTGTGGTTCGGTATTAACTTTCGAACACGAACAAGACGCTAGAAAAATTGGTTTCGATAAAGTAATTATGCAAGCCGGTGGTATTGGTTATGGTAAAGCAGAACAAGCCTTAAAAGACACTCCAAAAACTGGTGATAAAATTGTAATTCTTGGTGGTGAAAACTACAGAATTGGAATGGGAGGAGCTGCTGTTTCTAGTGCAGACACTGGAGCTTTTAGCTCAGGAATTGAACTAAACGCTGTACAACGTTCTAATCCTGAAATGCAAAAACGTGCTGCAAATGCAGTTCGTGGCATGGTAGAAAGCGAAGAAAACTTTATTGTTTCTATTCACGATCATGGTGCAGGTGGTCACTTAAATTGTTTAAGTGAATTAGTAGAAGATACTGGTGGAAAGATAGATTTAGATAAACTACCTGTTGGAGACCCTACATTATCTGCAAAAGAAATAATTGGTAACGAATCTCAAGAACGTATGGGATTAGTAATTGCCGAAAAACATTTAGAGACTTTAAATAAAATTGCAGAACGTGAGCGTTCTCCAATATATACTGTTGGTGAAGTTACAGGAAACCACCGTTTTACTTTCGAATCTAAAACCAAAGGTGATAAACCAATGGATTTAGCTTTAGAAGATATGTTTGGTAGTTCTCCTAAAACAATAATGAATGATGTTACTGTAGATAGAAACTACGGTGGAATCTCATACAATACTGATAATTTTTATGACTATCTAGACCAAGTATTACAGTTAGAAGCTGTTGCTTGTAAAGATTGGTTAACAAATAAAGTAGACCGTTGTGTTGGTGGAAAAGTAGCAAAACAACAATGTGTTGGACCATTACAAATACCATTAAATAATGTAGGTGTTATGGCTCTAGATTATAAGGGTAAAGAAGGTATTGCAACATCTATTGGCCACTCTCCTATCTCAGGATTAATAAATCCTGTAGCAGGAAGTAGAAACAGTATTACCGAGGCTTTAACAAATATTATATGGGCTCCTTTAAAGGATGGATTACAAAGTGTATCTCTATCTGCAAATTGGATGTGGCCTTGTAAGAATGAAGGTGAAGATGCACGTTTATACGAAGCCGTAAAAGCAATTTCAGAATATGCTATAGATTTAGGTATTAATGTGCCAACTGGAAAAGATTCTCTTTCTATGAAGCAGAAATATCCTAACGAAGAGGTAATCTCTCCTGGAACAGTTATTATTTCGGCAGCAGGAAATTGTAATGAAATATCTAAAGTTGTTGAGCCTGTTTTAAAACAAGGAAAAGGAGATATTTATTATATTAATATTTCTCAAGATTCTTATGAATTAGGTGGTAGTTCGTTTGCACAAATCAATAACAAAATAGGAAACACTACTCCTAATGTTAAAAGTGCTGATTATGTAAAAACGGTATTTAATACCATTCAGAAACTAATAAAAGAAGAACAAATTGTTGCAGGACATGATGTTGCTTCAGGTGGTTTAATTACTACTCTTTTAGAATTATGTTTTGCTTATAACAATTTAGGTGCAGAATTAGACATTACAGCTATCAACGAAAAAGATGCTTTTAAAGTATTATTTGCTGAAAATACAGGTATTGTTTTCCAATCTAAAGATGCTTCAATAGAAAAAGTATTAGCAGATGCTAACATTGATTTTTTCAACATTGGAAAAGTTACAGAGAGTGATACGTTAAGCATCATTAATAACGCTGAAGTTTTTACTATGACGGTATCACGTTTACGTGATGTTTGGTATAAAACCTCTTTCTTATTAGACCAAAAGCAAACTGCTAATAATTTAGCTGAAGCACGTTATAACAATTATAAAAATCAACCATTAAAATATACGTTCCCTAAACATTTTACAGGAAAGTTACCGGCTATAGAAAATACAAGACCAAAAGCAGCGATTCTTCGTGAAAAAGGTTCAAACTCTGAACGTGAAATGGCAAATGCTATGTACTTAGCTGGTTTTGATGTTAAAGATGTACATATGACCGATTTAATTTCTGGTCGTGAAACACTTGAAGACATTCAGTTTTTAGGAGCTGTTGGAGGTTTCTCTAACTCTGATGTTTTAGGATCTGCAAAAGGTTGGGCTGGAGCTATAAAATACAACGAAAAAGCGAATAAAGTAATTAACGATTTCTTTAATCGTGAAGACACTTTATCTGTTGGTATTTGTAACGGTTGCCAATTATTTATGGAACTTGATCTTATTAATCCAGAGCACGATGTACATGGAAAAATGATTCATAACGAATCTAAAAAACATGAAAGCTCGTTTACATCAGTAGCTATTCAGAAAAACAATTCAGTAATGCTATCTACTTTAGAAGGTACTACTTTAGGTGTTTGGATTTCTCATGGTGAAGGTAAATTTAACTTACCAAAAGAAGAAAACCAATATAATATTGTTGCTAAATATGGTTATGAAGGTTACCCGAATAACCCAAATGGATCAGACTTTAACACAGCAATGCTTTGTGATACAACTGGAAGACATCTAGTAACTATGCCACATATTGAGCGCTCTACTTTTCAATGGAACTGGGCAAATTACCCAGAAGACAGAAAAGATGAAGTTTCACCTTGGTTAGAGGCTTTCGTGAATGCTAAACAATGGATTATAGCTCAGAATAAATAAAATTAAAGAAATTATATTTCTATAAAAAACGGTTTAAGAACTTATTCTTAAACCGTTTTTTTTTATCCTCTTTTGCTATAATTAGTTTAACTATATTACATCTCTTAGTCCATATTCTATAAAATTATTATTTTTTACTAACTTAATATATAACAACACATTAAAGCTTTAAATCTTTATTAAACAACAGTGATAAAAAACGGTTTAATAATACGAAAGGAATTCTAAACGTTAAAACGCAATTCCTAGATGTATATTAGTAAGAAATCTCATATTTTTGTGTAGCTATCTAATTGATAAACCACAACCAAAAAATATGATTTATAGTGCATGTGAAAGCAATAATTCATCAAATTTAATTGAAAAAATTTTTGAATTTAAAATCCCAGAATCGAATCTTCCTTTTAAAAGTAAAATACTTCCTCATGGAAATCACTCTATGACATTCACTTATAAAGGTTTACACAAAATAACAGTGGGAGAAACACTATTTACTGCTAAAGACCTTATTGTAACTGGGCAAACAAAAAAATCCTACTTATTAAATATTGATGAAGAGACAGAATGTGTTGGCATTATATTTCATCCAACGGCATTACATAAACTTTCCAAATTAGATGTTTCAACAATAAACAACAAGCATTTACCTTTAAGTGATTTTTCGAAACCACTTTACAATACATTAATGCCATTTTTTAACAAAATGCTAAGTGGAGAAGATGCTCTTAAATCTTTAGAAGAACTGTTACGGAAACAACCATTGCATATTAATAATCATACAGAAAATATAGATCTCGCATTAGATATAATTAATAAAAAAGGAGGACAAATTTCAATTAGCGATCTTTTAGAACAAATTCCTGTTTCTCAAAAAACATTAGAAACTAAGTTTAAACAAATTGTTGGTTTAACTCCAAAAAAATATGCCAGATTGTTTCGTTTTACATTATTAATGAAAAGATATAATGAGAACGAACTTAAATTTAAAGACTTAGTCCAAATTTATAATTTTCATGATGGTTCACATTTTTCTAAAGAGTTCAAATATTTTATGAATCAATCTCCAAAAGCCTATTTTGAAAATGAAAGTGAAATAATAAAAAACACTTAAAATAGTAGATATTACGATTTTTTACATAAGTAATTAATTTAATATTTTTATATTTACCTCGAACTTTATGTTAAAATTTTATTTAAATAAATGAAAGTTAAGGGATTCATTTAAAAATAGTTAGTTATTAAATAAACTTATACAATACATAAATTCATGCTATCAATCAATTAGCAAAAGGGAGCTGTTTTTAACAGCTCCTTTTTTTTGGTGTTTGAAATAAAATTAAAAATCGTTACTTTGCAAGTCTTACGAACTCCCATACAAAGCATGACAGAAATAACTCGCCTTTTCGATTTTCCATATTATCAACTAGAAAAATATAATCTAGATGCTTCTTTAGTCACTAAATACGATGGAAAATGGACACCAATGTCTACCCAAGAATATTTAGATAAAGCAAATGCAGTTAGCCGTGCTTTAATTAAAATGGGAATTCAAAAAAACGATAAAATTGCCGTTATTTCTTCTACTAATAGAACAGAATGGAATATTATGGATATTGGAGTGCTTCAAGTTGGAGCACAAAATGTTCCAATTTATCCTACTATTTCTTCAGAAGATTACGAATATGTTTTAAACCATAGTGGTGCCATTTATTGTTTTGTAAGTGACGAAGAAGTTTTGGCTAAAGTAAATAAGATAAAAGCTAACACTCTTATTAAAGAAGTGTACTCTTTTAATCAGATTGAAGGCTGCAAACATTATTCAGAATTATTCGAGATAGGTAAAGACACAAGTAATCAAGACGAATTACAAGCTCGTAAAAATGCAGTATTACCTACAGATTTAGCAACAATTATATATACCTCTGGAACAACTGGGAAACCAAAAGGAGTAATGCTATCTCACAATAATATTACAAGTAATGCACTAGATGCTTCAGATCGCTTACCTTTTAGCACAGCTAAAGAAAATAGAGTTTTAAGCTTCTTACCCATTTGTCATGTATTCGAACGTGTACTTATTTATCTATATCAATATGCAGGTGTATCTATATATTTTGCTGAAGGAATAGATAAAATTGGTGAGAATGCAAAAGAGATCAAACCTAATTTAATGAGTGTTGTTCCTAGACTTTTAGAAAAAGTCTACGATAAAATCATAGCTAAAGCTGAAGATTTATCTCCAATAAAAAAAGCATTATTCTTCTGGGCAGTAAATCTTGGAGAACATTGGGAACCATACGGAGCAAATGGAGCTTGGTATGAGTTTAAATTAAAAATTGCTAACAAACTTATTTTTAGCAAGTGGAGAGAAGCACTTGGTGGTGAACTAAATACAATGGTTTCTGGTTCTGCCGCATTACAAGTTAGACTTTCACGTGTATTCTCTGCTGCCGGCATGCAAGTTATGCAAGGTTATGGTTTAACCGAAACATCTCCTGTTATTTCAGTAGAAAGATATGCAGGCGAATATTTTAGATTAGGAACCGTAGGAAAGCCTATTAAAAATGTAGAAGTAAAAATTGCCGAAGATGGAGAAATCTTAGTTAAAGGTCCAAATGTAATGATGGGCTACTACAAAGATCCAGAAAAAACGAAAAGCGTAATGTCTGGTGATTTTTTTCATACAGGAGACAAAGGAGAAGTAGATGCAGATGGTTTCTTAAAAATTACAGGACGTAAAAAAGAAATGTTTAAAACCTCTGGTGGTAAATATGTAATTCCTACACTTCTTGAAAACGAGTTTAAACAATCACGCTTTATAGAACAAATTATGGTTGTTGGTGAAGGCGAAAAAATGCCTGCGGCAATTATTCAACCTAACTTTGAATTTATACAAGAGTGGATAGACAGAAAGCATAAAAACATTGGGAAATCTGGTGAAGACATTGCTAATTCTCAAGAAATAAAAGACCGTATACAATTAGAAATCGATACGTGTAACAAAAATTTTGGTAAATGGGAACAAATTAAACGTTTTGAACTTACTCCGAATGTTTGGTCTATAGATGGTGGACACCTTACACCTACCATGAAAATGAAACGTAAAATAATAATTGAAATCTATCAAGATCTCTACGATAAAATTTACAGAGCCTAACTCAAAATAAAAACCTTTCTTAAGTAAATTTTAAATTATTTTTTTAATTTACTATGCATGCATAATAAATTTTTACTATATTTGGATTCAGACTAAAACGAATTCAAATTTAATGAAAGATAAAACCATAGACTATTTACTGCGTACCACTTGGTTAGCAGTAAATAAAATGTATAACGAAGAAGCTGCCAAGTTCGATACAACTATGGCTACTGGTTTTACACTATTAAGCATCGATCCCGAAAACGGAACTCCTTCAACTTCTCTCGGCCCAATTATGGGAATGGAAGCTACTAGCCTATCTCGCATTCTAAAAAAGATGGAAGAGTTTGGCTTAATCGAGCGCAAACCAAACCCTGAAGATGGACGCGGTGTTTTAATTCATCTAACAGATTTTGGTAGAGAAAAAAGAGAATTCTCTCGAGATCGCGTTTTAACTTTTAACGATACTATAAAAAATCACGTATCCGAAGAAAAACTAAAACACTTTCAAGAAGTTACCGAATCAATTATCGAATTGATTTCAAACAAGAAAATATACAATCAAAAAGAATATACCTTAAAATAAAATGAGCAAACGTAGAATTAAAAAAGTTGCGATTATTGGTTCCGGTATTATGGGATCTGGTATCGCGTGTCATTTCGCCAACATTGGTGTAGATGTATTATTATTAGACATCGTACCAAGAGAACTTACAGACAAAGAGAAAGCTAAAGGATTAACTTTAGAAGACAAAGTTGTAAGAAACAGATTAGTAAATGATGCTTTAACAGCATCAATAAAATCTAAACCCGCACCACTTTACGATATTTCTTTTAAAAACCGTATCACCACTGGTAACTTAGATGATGATATCGCTAAAGTAAAAGATGTAGACTGGATTATGGAAGTCGTAGTTGAAAGACTAGACATTAAACAACAAGTTTTTGAAAAGCTTGAAAAGTATAGAACTCCAGGAACGTTAATTACTTCTAACACCTCTGGAATTCCTATTAAATTCATGAACGAAGGACGTAGTGAAGATTTCCAGAAGCATTTCTGTGGAACCCACTTTTTTAATCCTGCTCGTTATTTAAAATTATTCGAAATCATTCCTGGACCTAAAACAGATGCTTCTGTATTAGAATTCTTAAATGAATATGGTGAAAAATTCTTAGGTAAAACTTCTGTTATTGCTAAAGATACACCTGCTTTTATTGGAAATAGAGTTGGTATTTTTAGTATACAAAGTTTATTTCACGCAGTTAAAGAATTAGATTTAACGGTAGAAGAAGTAGATAAGTTATCTGGACCAGTAATTGGTCGTCCAAAATCGGCAACTTTTAGAACTGTTGATGTTGTTGGATTAGATACTCTAGTTCACGTTGCAAACGGAATAAGAGAAAACTGTCCTAAAGACGAACGTTTAGAGTTATTCGAATTACCAGATTTCATCAACACGATGATGGAGAATAAATGGTTAGGAAGTAAAACTGGACAAGGTTTCTACAAAAAACAAGTTTCTGCAGATGGTAAAAAAGAAATTTTATCTCTTGACTTAAACACATTAGAATACCGTTCTGCAAAAAGAGCAAAATTCGCCACTTTAGAATTAACAAAATCTATTGATCGCGTTGCAGACCGATTTAAAGTATTAGTAAAAGGAAAAGATAAAGCCGGAGAATTTTATAGAAAAAGTTTTTCAGCATTATTCGCTTACGTGTCAAACCGTATTCCTGAAATTACAGATGAATTATATAAAATTGACGATGCCATGAAAGCTGGTTTTGGTTGGGAACATGGACCTTTCCAAATCTGGGATGCAATTGGTGTTGAAAAAGGAATTGAAATGATGCAAGCTGAAGGTTTAAAACCTGCAGATTGGGTACACGATATGGTTGCTTCAGGAAGCGATAGCTTCTACTCTATTCAAGATGGTGCAACGTACAGTTATGATATTCCGAAGAAAATACAAGAAAAAATTCCTGGACAAGATTCATTTATCATATTAGATAATGTTAGAAAAACAACAGAAGTGTTTAAAAACTCTGGTGTTTCTGTTCAAGATTTAGGAGATGGTATTCTTAATGTAGAATTCCAATCTAAAATGAATACTATTGGTGGAGACGTTTTAGCAGGATTGAATAAAGCTATAGATATGGCTGAAAAAGATTTTGCTGGATTAGTTGTTGGTAATCAAGGTCCAAACTTCTCAGTTGGTGCAAACATAGGCATGATTTTTATGATGGCTGCCGAACAAGAATACGACGAGCTTAACGCAGCAATTAAATATTTCCAAGACACGATGATGCGTATGCGTTATTCTTCAATTCCAACAATTTCTGCTCCTCACGGAATGGCACTTGGTGGTGGTTGTGAAATTTCATTACATGCCGATAAAATTGTAGCAGCAGCAGAAACTTATATGGGACTTGTTGAGTTTGGTGTAGGTGTTATTCCTGGTGGTGGTGGTTCTAAAGAAATGGCTTTAAGAGCATCAGATACTTTTAGAAAAGGTGATGTGCAATTAAATACACTTCAAGAATACTTTTTAACTATTGGTATGGCTAAAGTATCTACTTCTGCTTACGAAGCATTCGATTTAGGTTTAATGCAAAAAGGAAAAGATATTGTTGTAGTTAATAAAGATCGCCAAATAGCAACTGCAAAAGCACATGCTAAATTAATGGCAGATGCTGGTTATACACAACCTGTAAAACGTGATGATGTTTTAGTTCTTGGTAAGCAAGCTTTAGGAATGTTTATGGTGGGTACAAATTCTATGAAAGATTCTAACTACATAAGCGAACACGACATGAAAATTGCCAATAAACTAGCTTATGTTATGGCTGGTGGTGATTTATCTGAACCAACTAAAGTTACAGAGCAATACTTATTAGACTTAGAGCGTGAAGCTTTCCTTTCGCTTTGTACAGAACGTAAAACTTTGGAAAGAATTCAGCACATGTTAACCAAAGGTAAACCTTTAAGAAACTAAGAAAAATGAAAACAGCATATATAGTAAAAGCATATAGAACCGCAGTTGGTAAAGCACCAAAAGGCGTGTTCCGTTTTAAAAGAACAGATGAATTGGCAGCAGAAACCATCAAATACATGATGAAGGAATTGCCAGGTTTAGACCCAAAGCGTATTGACGATGTTATTGTTGGTAACGCTATGCCAGAAGGTGCTCAAGGATTAAATATGGCGCGTTTAATCTCTTTAATGGGATTAGATGTTGTAGATGTTCCTGGTGTAACAGTTAATCGTTTTTGCTCTTCTGGAGTAGAAACTATTGGTATGGCAACAGCAAAAATACAGGCTGGAATGGCAGATTGTATTATTGCTGGTGGAGCAGAAAGCATGAGTAGCGTACCAATGACAGGTTTTAAACCTGAATTAAATTACGATGCGATTGTGAAAGCTGGTCACGAAGATTATTATTGGGGAATGGGAAATACTGCAGAAGCTGTTGCAAAGCAATTTAAAGTATCTCGTGAAGATCAAGATGAGTTTGCTTTTAATTCTCATATGAAAGCATTACGAGCGCAAGCCGAAAATCGTTTTCAAGATCAAATTGTACCCATTGAAGTAGAACAAACATTTATTGATGCCAACGGAAAGAAAGCAACAAAATCTTATACAGTAACTAAAGACGAAGGACCTCGTGCGGGAACTAGTAAAGAAGCTTTAGCTAAATTAAGAGCAGTATTTGCTGCAGGAGGAAGTGTTACGGCTGGTAATTCTTCTCAAATGAGTGATGGTGCGGCTTTTGTTATGGTAATGAGTGAAGACATGGTTAAAGAACTAGGTCTTGAACCAATTGCAAGAATGGTAAACTATGCTGCTGCAGGTGTTGAGCCTCGTATTATGGGTATTGGACCAGTTAAAGCTATTCCAAAAGCATTAAAACAAGCAGGTTTAAAACAAGATGATTTATCTTTAATTGAATTGAATGAAGCTTTTGCTTCTCAATCTTTAGCAGTAATCAGAGAATTAGATTTAAATCCAGATATTATTAACGTAAATGGTGGTGCTATTGCACTTGGTCACCCATTAGGATGTACAGGAGCAAAATTATCTGTGCAATTATTTGATGAAATGCGTAAGCAAAACATGCAAGGTAAATATGGAGCAGTAACTATGTGTGTAGGTACTGGTCAAGGTGCTTGCGGAGTCTTTGAATTTCTTAATTAACTAAGAATCAAAACTAAAAACGAATTAAAAAGAACAACTAGATTATAATATAATTATGGCAACAGAAGAAAAAGAATTATTAAGAGGTGGGCAATTCCTTGTAAAGGAAACAAATTGTGAAGACGTATTTACTCCTGAAGATTTTTCAGAGGAACAAAATATGATGAAAGAGGCCGTTACAGAATTTAACGATCGTGAAATCATACCACACAAACCTCGTTTTGAAGCTAAAGATTATGCATTAACTGAAGAAGTTATGCGTAAAGCAGGTGAATTAGGATTTTTAGGTGTAGCTGTTCCTGAAGCTTATGGCGGATTAGGAATGGGCTTTGTATCTACTGTTTTAACTTGCGATTATATTTCTTCTGGTACTGGTTCTTTTAGTACAGCATTTGGTGCACATACAGGTATTGGTACTATGCCAATTACATTATATGGTACAGAAGCTCAAAAGCAAAAGTATGTACCAAAATTAGCTTCTGGAGAGTGGTTTGGATCTTATTGTTTAACTGAACCTGGTGCTGGATCTGATGCCAACTCAGGAAAAACGACTGCAGTACTATCAGAAGATGGTAAATCTTACAAAATCAACGGTCAGAAAATGTGGATTTCTAACGCTGGTTTTTGTACTGTCATGATTGTTTTTGCTCGTCTTGAAGATGATAAAAACATTACAGGTTTCATTGTAGAAAATGATGCTGCAAATGGTATTACAATGGGTGAAGAAGAACACAAATTAGGTATTCGTGCTTCTTCTACACGTCAAGTATTTTTTAACGATACTGTTGTGCCAATCGAAAATATGTTAGCTGGTCGTGGTGAAGGTTTTAAAATTGCCATGAATGCGCTTAACGTTGGTCGTATTAAATTAGCTGCTGCTTGTTTAGATTCTCAAAGAAGAATTGTAACACATGGTGTAAAATATGCTATGGAACGCAAGCAATTTAAAACACCTATTGCCGATTTTGGAGCTATAAAAATGAAGCTAGCAGAAATGGCAACAAATGCTTATGCTGGTGAATCTGCAACTTATAGAGCTGCAAAAAATATTGAAGATAGAATTGCTTTACGTGAAGCTGCTGGTAATACTCACCAAGAAGCAGAACTTAAAGGTGTCGAAGAGTATGCTATTGAGTGCTCAATACTAAAAGTAGCAGTATCGGAAGATGTACAAAATTGTGCAGATGAAGGTATTCAAATTTTTGGAGGTATGGGCTTTAGTGAAGAAACTCCTATGGAATCTGCATGGAGAGATGCACGTATAGCACGTATTTATGAAGGAACTAACGAAATTAACAGAATGTTATCTGTTGGTATGCTAGTTAAAAAAGCGATGAAAGGTCATGTTGATTTATTAGGACCTGCAACAGCTGTAGCTAATGAATTAATGGGAATCCCTTCTTTTGAAACACCAGATTACTCTGAATTATTTTCAGAAGAAAAAGCAATTCTTGGAAGACTTAAAAAGGTGTTTTTAATGGTTGCAGGTGCAGCTGTTCAAAAATTTGGTCCTGAAATGGAAAAACACCAACAGTTATTAATTGCAGCTTCAGATATATTAATTGAAATCTATATGGCTGAATCTACAATTTTAAGAACTGAGAAAAATGCCAAACGTACAAGCGAAAAAGAACAAGCTGTACAAATAGCAATGTCTAAATTATACTTATATAATGCTGTTAGTATTATTGAAAACAAAGGAAAAGAAAGTATTATTTCTTTTGCTGAAGGTGATGAGCAACGCATGATGTTAATGGGACTTAAACGTTTTACAAAATATACAAACTTCCCAGATATCGTTGATTTACGTAACGAGATTGCTGAGAAAATAAAAGCAGAAGGTAAATATTGCTTCTAAAAATTAAGTTTTAATTAAATAGTGAAAAAGTCGTTTCTTTATTAGAAACGGCTTTTTTTATTAGAAACAAAACCTAAAATTTAAATTAATAGTTAAAAACCACTTCAACATGAAGTGGTTTTTTATTTTTCATTAATTTAGAAGAAAATTTAATAGTAATGAAAAATACCACCTACCTACTACTTTCCTTTATACTTTTTCCATATATATCAATACAAGCTCAAGGCTTACTACAAGAAAAAAATAACTTCACTCACCAAGACACACTTAGAGGTAGTATTACTCCAGAGCGCGAATGGTGGGATTTAACTTATTATCATTTAGATATTAAAGTTAATCCTGACAATAAAACAATTTCTGGAACAAACACAATTCAGTATACCGTTTTAAAACCAAATCAAGTTTTACAAATAGATTTACAAGAACCTTTAGAGTTAACTAAAGTTACTCAAAATGGTAAAGCATTAGAGATAAAACATGACGGAAACGCACATTTTGTAACACTTAAAGACCAACAAAATATAGGCGAAACAAATAGCGTAATTGCGCATTACCAAGGTAAACCACGTGAAGCCGTTAGAGCACCTTGGGATGGTGGTATTTCTTGGAAAAAAGACAACAACGGAAATCACTTTGTAGCCTCATCCTGTCAAGGTTTGGGTGCAAGTGTATGGTGGCCAAACAAAGACCACATGTACGACGAAGTAGACAGTATGTTAATTAGTGTAAACGTACCTAAAGGATTAACAAACGTCTCTAATGGAAGATTAAGAAGCACTGAAGAAAAAGAAAATACAACAACCTTTAATTGGTTTGTAAGTAACCCAATTAATAACTATGGTGTAAATATTAATATTGGTGACTATGCTAATTTCTCTGAAGTTTTTAAAGGAGAAAAAGGCGATTTAGATATGAATTATTATGTCCTAAAAGATAATCTTGAAAAAGCGAAAGAACATTTTAAAGATGCCCCTAAAATGATGAAAGCATTCGAACATTGGTTTGGACCTTATCCTTTTTACGAAGATAGTTTTAAATTGGTTGAAGTGCCCTATTTAGGAATGGAGCACCAAAGCTCTGTAACCTATGGTAACAAATACATGCAAGGTTATTTAGGTAGTGATTTATCTGGTACTGGTTGGGGATTAAAATTCGATTTTATAATTATTCACGAAGCTGGACACGAGTGGTTTGCTAACAATATTACCAACGTAGACATTGCAGATATGTGGATTCACGAGAGCTTTACAGCATATTCCGAAAGTTTATTTTTAGATTACTATTATGGTAAGCAAGCGTCTGCAGAGTATGTTATTGGTACAAGAAGAGGTATTCAAAACGATAGACCTTTAATTGGACATTACAACGTTAACAATGAAGGTTCTGGCGATATGTATTATAAAGGTGCAAATATGCTTCATACGTTACGTCAACTAGTTAAAGATGACGAAAAGTGGAGACAAATACTACGTACTTTAAATTCTAAATTTTATCATCAAACGGTAACAACGCAACAAATTGAAGACTGCCTAGCCGAAGAATCTGGTTTGGACTTAAAAACATTTTTTAATCAGTATTTAAGAAGCATAAAAATTCCTATTTTAGAATATAACGTTGAAGGTAAAAATCTAAATTACAAATGGACCAATACCGTTGAAGGATTTAAAATGCCAATTCAAATTGAGATTAATGGAGTGACGCAATGGATTTCTCCTACTTTAGAAAATCAAACTTTAAAATTAAACTCTAAAGATTCTAAAATAAAAGTAAACAGTAATTTTTATGTTACTGCAAAAGTGCTTTAAAAATGAATTTAGAAGAATACTATTTTAAATCTCACACCGAATGGAGAGAATGGTTACATACCAATCATGAAAGCGATGAAGGTATTTACCTCATCTTTTACAAAGTCAGTCATGAAAAAGAAAGTATGCGTTGGGAAGAAGCTGTAAAAGTAGCCCTATGCTATGGTTGGATAGACAGTACTGTTAAAAGTTTAGGCGACGGAAAACGCAGACAATACTTTTGTAAACGTAATCCTAAAAGTGTTTGGAGTGCATTAAACAAAAGACATATTAAAGCTTTATTAGCTGAAGATTTAATGCATAAAAAAGGCTTAGAAATCATAAATATTGGAAAACAAAATGGAAGTTGGACTGCCTTAGACGCTGTTGAAAAAGGAATTGTTCCAGAAGCATTGCAATTAGCATTTGATAAAAATCCAAAAGCTTTTGAAAATTACAACAACTTTGCGCCTTCATACAGAAAACATTATTTGTATTGGCTAAATCAAGCTAAACGAGAAGCTACAAAAGAGAAGAGAATTGCAGAAATTATTAAGTTTTGTGCAGCGAATATTAAATCTAGAGATATCTGGTAAGCACACAAATTTGAAAGGCTACAAATATTTTTCGACTGAATAAAAAAAACCATCAAAATGAACATTCAAAAAATAAATTTTACAAATGCCGAAGGTCAACAATTAGTTGGCAGATTAGAACTTCCTATAAATCAACATCCGCATAACTTCGCTATTTTTGCACACTGTTTTACTTGCAATAAAAACTTATCTACTGTAAAAAATATTACGCGTGAATTAACGTCTAATGGTTTTGGCGTGTTACGATTCGATTTTACAGGTTTAGGTGAAAGTGAAGGTGATTTTGAAAATACTAATTTCTCAGGAAATGTTGATGATTTAATTAGTGCTTCAAATTATTTAAAAGAAAACTATACAGCTCCTACTCTATTAATTGGACACTCTTTAGGTGGCGCTGCTGTTATTTTTGCAGCCTCTACAATAGATTCTGTTAAAGCTGTTGCTACAATTGGTGCACCTTCAAATCCAAAACACGTAGAGCATTTAATACAAAGTAGCGTTGAAGAAATTAAAACTAATGGCATTGCCAATGTAAATATTGGAGGACGCCCATTTACCATAAAAAAACAATTTTTAGACGATATAGATACAAAGTCATTACCAGACGTTGCAAAAAACTTACGTAAAGCATTATTAGTGATGCACTCACCACAAGACACTACAGTTGGAATTGAAAATGCAGAAGAGATTTATATTGCTGCTAGACATCCAAAAAGTTTTGTATCTCTTGATGGTGCCGATCATTTATTAATGAGAAAAGAAGATTCTATTTATGTTGGAAGTGTAATTGCTAGTTGGGCAAAACGCTATATTTCAACACCTAAAACAAATACTGTTTCTACAACTCACCAAGCAGTTGCTAGTTTAGATGCAGAAGATGGTTTCACCACACAAATGACGGTTGGAAATCACACCATGATGGCCGATGAACCTACAAGTTATGGTGGAAACGACTTTGGACCTTCGCCTTACGAGTTGGTTTCTGCAGGATTATCTGCTTGTACGGCCATGACAGTTCAAATGTATGTTAAACGCAAAAGTTGGGACTTACAAAATATTGAAGTACACACCTCGCATACTAAAGTAGCAAAGCAAGTTGTTGAAAATGGTGAGCAAAAAGAAATTAAAGTAGATACATTTAATAGAGATATTAAACTAAAAGGTAATTTAGACGAAAAGCAAATACAACGTATTCTTCAAATTGCAGATAAATGCCCAGTACACAAAACCTTACATAGCGATATTGACGTAGTAACTAAAATAGTTTAACTCATTGTATTTTTAATGCTACGGAAATTTAAAATTAACTAATTTTTAAGAATTCTTATTTATTAAATTCTTCAGAATAGTTGTTAATTATAATCCGTGAAAAAGAAGAACAAGAACTTAGCAAAATCCACACGCTGGTATCGTAAAACACATAGTTTCATAGCTATCTCGTTATTGCTATTTATTGTTATAATGAGTAGCACTGGTTTACTTCTAGCATGGAAAGACCAACTTGGTTTTAAGCCTTCCTCTGTAAAAGTTAAAGAAGGTACTAAATCTTTGATTTCTTTAAACGAAATAGAATACAATGCTATTAAATATATTGATAGTTTAAAGCTTTCTAATAAAATAAACAGAATAGATTATAGGCCAAGAAAAGGAATTGCTAAAGTTAGATTTGAAGAGCATTTTACCGAGTTGCAAATCAATTGTTATACAGGTGAAATTATTTCGACTAAAACAAGAGCTGCAGATTTTATAGAAATGATTCACGACGGTTCTATTGTAGATTATTTATTTAATTTAAAAACTAATCCCATTAAGTTATTCTACTCTACCATTATTGGATTTGGATTACTTTTTATCTCTTTTAGCGGTTTTCTGTTATGGCTAAAGCCGAAACAAATTAAAAAGAATAAACGTTTAATTTCTGAAAGTTCACTAAACTTATAATCATAAAAAAG
>NZ_LIQH01000042.1 GCF_001418085.1 Lacinutrix algicola | reverse complement strand
TTTTTTATAGTTTCACTATTAATCAGACACTTATTATAATTAAGACTTAATAATTTTATAACTTTCTCCGTCAATCTTTATAAAATAAATACCCGATTTTAATTCCCTTAAATCTAATTTTGTTTCTAAACTATTCACTGTTTTAAAAATTAGCTGCTGACCATTTATTGAATACAAAGTAATCGTTCTTTTTTTAGACGTTTTAAATGAAATATTTAAATAATCTGAAACTGGATTAGATAAAACTTTAAATTCTTTTTGAGAATTTCCATTAATACTTAGTGTATTTCCTTCTAATGCATTATACATGTTTCCCGATAATGCAAACATATATACAGCTCTTAAAGTCGCTCCGAAATAGGCTGTTGTAGCTTGGTTTTTTAATTCTGAATAACCATTATTTACAAATGTTTGATTAGTTGAAGTCATAGCTGCAGAAGAATAAGCTCCTGTAAAAGTAGGATCTTTATATGTTGTATTTATTGCAATTCCAGCTTGCGAGTAACCTGGATAAATTTCATTAAACCCACCTTGTGCATTTACAAAATCAATACATAATTGATTGTAAGTTGCAGCTTGCGTATCACCAAACCAAACATAATCAATAGCCATTCTCCATGGCGTTCTTGCTGCATCATAATAATAAGAACGTCCTTGATTGTAAGCCCATGATACTTCGTTAGAGTACGAACCATCTGCTTTAGACCAATCGGAAACTAAATTATAACTGGCATTATTTTGCGAAAGGTTTGCATTTATAATAGCATAACTTTTATTTGCTACTGCGTTCCAATACGCTGTATCGTTTGAATAAATACCAAAGACTCTAAAATAAGCTGGTGTTAAATAAGATGGATTTGTAGTACTACTTCCTCCCCAAGCATCACCTGGTTTTAATACATTTGTTCCACTTTCTACTTCGTGTGTTTTAATAATACTTATTAAAGATAATGCATCATTTTCATAATTTACTGCTCCAGTACTTTCCCAGCGTTTATCTGCAACAATAAGAGCATAGGCAGCATCTAACTCGGCATCTGTTGCTCCATTATTACCAATTACATTAGTGCAGCCATCTATTTTCCAATTCATAACTCCATTTGCATTTACAAAATCTTGATAATACAACCATAAACCATCAAAAAGTTCCTTATCATTAGCGTATGCAGATAATAACATACCATATGCAATGCCTTCTGAAACCGATTGACTTGGAGTATCAAATTTTATACGATAACGTCCATTTGTACAAGGTTCTGCAAATGTATTTCGCCAAGAAACATAAACATCATAAATATCGTTGGTTTGAATATTTGTTGGTTGTGCTCCATATTCATAATCTAAGTTTTCAAAACTAACTGAAGATATTTGAGCATTTACAGCAATTAAAAATAAAAAGTAGGTAAAATAAGTTAAGGTGTAACGTTTTTTCATATTTGGGGATGATTTATAATGTTCCTAATATATACGTCCAAAATGCAATAAAAGGACTTTATGAAAACACAATTTAATTATATAAATTAAACATTTTATAAAAATACAATTCGTAAAAAAGAAAAAGCGTCTAAAAACTAATTTTCAGACACTTTAACTCAATAATATTAATAGTTTTTATCAACTTATTATAAGCCACTTATAAAACTACCATAAGGATCTTTAAATTGAATACCTTCCGTAAATCTGTGTTTACTTAATTGCTTATGTTCTACTAAAGCCCAAAGCACAAATTCTTTAACAAAATAACTTTCTTGTTTAGATAATTTTGGTTGATGCTCTGCTAATAAATCGTCTAGAGGAGATACCGCATCCAATAAGGCATTATATTCTTTATCACGCAAACCATCTAATAATTCAAATCCTTCTGAAGCATTAAAAAACCAAGAGACAATATCATCATAAGGGCTTTCGTCTTCTTGTTTCTTTAATTTTTCAACCTTCGGAAAAAACTCAGGAAACAAACTTTTAACTGCTTCTCCTATTAAATTATAAGCCACTTGTGCTGCACCTTCTTGTTCTCCTTCGTAAACCAATTCTACTTTACCAGTAATAGCAGGAATAATTCCTAAAAAGTCAGATAATCTAATGGTTGTAGTATCATCTCCATTTTTTAACCCACGAAGCTCTGCTGTACTTAATAAATTTTCAAAAGCGGTAATACTTAAACGCGCACTTACTCCACTTTTTTCATCAATAAAATCACTATCACGAGCTTCGAAAACAATTTGCTCTAGTAAGTCTTTTGCTAATTCTGGTACATGAATACTTTCTTTTTGACGACCATCAGATTTTGCTTCTTGTTGTGTAATAATCTTAGCAGTTTCAATATCTGTTGGATAATGTGTTAAAATTTGCGATCCAATTCTATCTTTTAAAGGTGTTACAATACTTCCTCTGTTGGTATAATCTTCAGGATTTGCAGTAAATATAAATTGCATATCTAAAGGTAATCGTAATTTAAAACCTCTAATTTGGATATCTCCTTCTTGTAAAATATTAAATAAAGCCACTTGTATTCTAGCCTGTAAATCTGGTAATTCATTAATAACAAAAATGCAACGGTTTGCACGCGGAATCATTCCGTAATGTATCACACGATCGTCTGCATAACTCAGTTTTAAATTCGCTGCTTTTATTGGATCTACATCACCAATAATATCTGCAACAGTAACATCTGGAGTTGCTAATTTCTCTGCAAAACGCTCACTTCTATGCATCCAAGTAATTGGTGTATCGTCTCCTTTTTCTGCAATCAACTCTGTTGCAAAACGTGAGATAGGTTTTAAAGGATCGTCATTAATCTCACTACCTTCAACCACAGGAATATGCTCATCCAATAAATTTAGCATTAAACGTGCTAAACGTGTTTTAGCTTGACCACGTAACCCTAAAAAGTTAATATTATGACGTGATAAAATTGCACGTTCTAACTCAGGAATTACAGTGTTTTCGTAACCATGCACACCTTCAAAAACAGTTGTTTTACTTTTTATTTTTTCAATTAAATTATCTCTTAACTCATCTTTAATAGACTTGCTTATATATCCAGCTTTTTTTAATTCGCCTAAAGTCTTTATATTTTTTATTTCCATATTTATTTTTTTAAAAAGAGATAATAGATGAAATAAAGAAGACTTTCAACCCATCTTTTCTCTTTTCTATTCTCTTTTTTCTTTAATTATCCTTTAATTCTCTTTTTTCTATTTGTTTCGTAATCTTCAAAAATCATTTCGCCTAATCCTTTCAATCCTGTATAAAAGGCTTTTCCTTGATTGGCATGCGTAAATTCTTCTACAAACTGCATTAAATAAGGATCTTGAGCAATCATAAATGTAGTGATTGGAATATGCAATTTTCTAGCTTGTTGTGCTTGGGCATAGCATTTGTTAGTGATGTATGGATTTAAGCCATTACTATCTTTATAATAGGTTCCGTCAGGCAAACGCAAGCAACTTGGTTTACCATCCGTTATCATAAAAATTTGCTTGTTAGTGTTACGTTTACGACGCAATAAATCCATTGCTAACTTTAAGCCTGCTACTGTATTGGTGTGATACGGTCCCACGTTCAAGTATGGTAAATCCTTAATTTTAATTGGCCAAGCATCGTTACCAAAAACCAAAATATCTAAGGTATCTTTTGGGTAGCGTGTTGTAATTAATTCGGCTAAAGCCATTGCTACTTTTTTGGCAGGTGTAATCCTATCTTCGCCATACAAAATCATACTGTGGCTAATATCTATCATTAACACCGTGCTCATTTGTGATTTGTGTGTGGTTTCCTCGACCACCAAATCGTCTTCGGTTAAATTAAAATCGCCAATACCATGATTAATTTGTGCGTTTCGCAAACTCTCTGTCATAGACACTTTATCCAAACTGTCTCCAAATTGGTAGTTTCTAAAATCGCCAGTATGCTCATCTCCTATTCCTGTACCTTTACTTTTGTGGTTTCCGGATCCGCTGCGTTTAATATTACCAAATATCTGATCTAATGCAGATTGCCTGATAGCACACTCCGTCTTTGCTGTAATAGCATTCCCTTTTTTACCATCTGGTTTAATTTCTTCGCGTATGTAACCTTTGGCTTTAAGATCTTCTATAAAGTCTTCAATTGTATATTCTGGAGTGGTTAATTTGTATTCTTTATCTAATTCGCGAAGCCAATCTATAGCCTCGTCAAAATCTCCAGAAGTATGTGTAATTAATTCTTTAAAAATATCAAAAAGAACCTCAAAAGGTGATTGCGAAGGCGCTTCGTATGGTTTAAATACGAAACCTTTTCTGTGTAATTTTTCTTTTTTCATTGCTGTATAAAAATACGTCTTTTTTATAAAAAAATGTGCAACCAAAAAAAACTTAACAACACATTAAGAGTTTAATATTGATTAATCTTTAGTTTTAAATTTTTATTTAATTATAAATTTAATATATCATGACATTAAAATCTACTTTGATTACCTTATTTTTTGGGTACTTTTCATTTGCTCAAACACAAATTAATTTAATAGACATGGATTCCAATAATAAAATCCCTGATGTATTAATAATCTCTAAAAATAAAATTATTGGGTATTCTAATAATAATGGTGAGTTTATTATTAAAACAGAAGCAAACATATCTAAAACCATAACTTTTAATCATTTAGACTATGACAGTAAAACTGTAGATTATACAGATTTAAAAGAAAATAATGTTATAAAACTGAAACTAAAACCGACAGAATTAGAAGAAATTTTTTTAACCGCTTCGAAAGCTTTGTCTAAAGAAGAGATTATAAAAAAAGCAGTTAAGGCATTCAAGAATAATATAAGAAAAGATCCCTATTGGTCTCAAGCCAATTTAAAACAATTTACAAAACTAAACGATTCTCTTCCTGCGTATATAGAAGTAGATGGAGATATGTTATTATTAGGAAAAAACAATAACGTTTGGAAGCATCCAATTTTAGTTCCAAAACAGATAAGAAGAACTAAAGAAAATTACCTTTCTAAACCAAATCCTAAAAAATATAATCATTATGGAATGTATTTATTTTCAGATAATTTTATTTCAATTTTTAGATTTTTTGAAGTACGTCATCCTTTAAGTAAAAAAGGAAATAAACTTTACAATTTTAACCTAGAAGGGAAAACAGAAATTGATAATAAAGAATACTATGTTATTAGCTATTACTCAAAGAAAACTAATATTAGCATTTCTTCGACTAATTTTCATTCAATAAATGGGCAAATTATAATAGAAAAAGATAATTTTAATATTGTTAAAGCAACTTCACTTTTTAGACGTAGTCAAGAAAAAAAACCTAAATTAGGATTAGATGTAATTTACGATATAGATTACACTAACATTGAAGACTTAATTTATTATCATACTATCTCTTATGACCTATTGTATTTCAATACCGCAAAGAACATTAAACTTTCTATGACTACTAGAGGAAAACTCTCTTTTTCTAATATAGATGTTGAAAGCAGATCTAATTATAACAACAGTCTTTTTAGTAATCGAAATCTTTTTATAAATTCCGAATTACAAAATAGTTATGATAAAAATTATTGGATAAACACACCATTAATGTGTTGTGGCTTTGAATCAGAATTAGAACCTATTTTTAATTCAACAGATAATAATATAATTTTTACAGAAGGTGCAAATCAAACTGTAAACACTTCATCTAAAGAAATAATAACAAGAATCCAAGAAAAGGAAGTCCTTGATTTATTAAAAGAAAGAAAGCTAAAAGATTAATCAACTTTTATTAATTTTAAGCATTATTAAACAACTCACAAAAATGAAAAAACTATCCTTTCTACTTTTATTATTATTCTCTATCACAGCGTTTTCGCAAGACTTCTCTATGGATTTAGTTAAAAATATGAAACCTAGAAATATTGGTCCAGGCGGCATGTCTGGTCGTGTAACAGCTATTGATGCGGTGCATAGTAATCCAGATATTATGTACGTTGGTACTGCTTCGGGTGGTTTATGGAAATCGACTTCTGGTGGCATAAAATGGGATCCTATTTTCGATAAGGAAATTACAGCATCTGTTGGTGCTGTTGCTATACAACAATCTAACCCGAGTGTTATTTGGGTTGGTACAGGCGAAGGAAACCCAAGAAATAGTTTAAATGGAGGTTATGGTATTTACAAGTCTTTAGATGCAGGAAGAAGCTGGAAATCTATGGGTTTAGAAAAAACGCGACATATTCATAGAGTTGTAATTGATCCTACAAATCCAAACATAGTTTACGCTGCAGCCATTGGTAGTCCTTGGGGAGAACACAGTGAACGCGGTGTTTACAAAACTACAAACGGTGGAGAAACTTGGAGTAAAATATTGTTCGCAAATAATAAAACTGGAGCTGCAGACTTGGTTATGGACCCATCGAATCCTAACAAATTAATTGCAACACTTTGGGAACACAAACGTGAACCTTGGTTTTTTAATTCAGGAGGAAAAGGCTCTGGTTTACACATTACTCACGATGGTGGTAAAACATGGAAAAAAATTACCGAGAAAGAAGGTTTTCCTAAAGGTGAATTAGGTAGAATTGGTGTAGCAATTGCTCCAAATAAGCCTAATATAATTTATGCTTTAGTTGAAGCAAAAAAGAATGCATTGTACAAAAGTGAAGATGGTGGTTTTAGTTGGAAAAAAATTAACGATAAAAGCGATATTGGAAATAGACCTTTTTACTACTCTGAAATTTATGTCGATCCTCAAAATGAAAACAGAGTGTATTCGGTTTTTACCTATATAAATGTAAGTGAAGATGGTGGTAAAAACTTTAAACAGTTAATGCCTGCTTATGGTGTTAGTAATGGTGTGCACCCAGATCATCATGCATGGTGGATTCATCCTGAAAATGGAAATTTCATGATTGATGGAAATGATGGTGGTATGAATATTACAAAAGATGGTGGTAAAACTTGGCGCTTTATTGGTAATATGCCTGTGGCTCAATTTTATCATATAAATGTAGATAACGAGTTTCCTTACAACGTTTATGGAGGTATGCAAGACAATGGTTCTTGGCGAGGTCCTGCATATGTTTGGAAAGCTCAAGGTATTAGAAATAGTTATTGGCAAGAAATAAGTTTTGGTGATGGTTTTGATGTGATTCCAGATCGAGACGATTCGAGATATGGTTGGACTATGAGCCAGCAAGGTTATGTCAGCCGTTACGATTGGCAAACAGGAAATAATTATGGTGTACAACCAACGCATCCAAATGCTGAAGTTCAATTACGATTTAATTGGAATTCGGCAATAAATACTGATCCTTTTAGTAATAAAACACTTTATTTTGGAAGTCAGTTTGTACATAAATCTAACGATAAAGGAGATACTTGGACTGTAATTTCTCCAGATTTAACAACCAACGATCTCGAAAAACTAAAACAACGTGATAGTGGCGGAATAACAATTGACGCTACAGGAGCAGAAAACCACTGTACCATTTTAGTTATTGAACCTTCTCCTATTGAAAAAAAGATGCTTTGGGTTGGAACGGACGATGGTAAAGTACACGTTACTAAAAACGGAGGAGCCACTTGGGAAGATGTTAGTAAAAATCTTAAAGACTTACCTAAAGGCAGTTGGATAGTACAAATAAAAGCAAGTAATAAAGCAAAAGGAGAAGCCCTTTTAGTAGCAAACGATTACAGACGTTTTAATTTTGAACCGTATGCTTACCGAACTAAAAACTACGGAAAATCTTGGGAACGCATTGTAGATAAAAACGATGTTAAAAGCTACACATTATCTATAATCGAAGATTTAGAAGAACCCAACCTACTCTTTTTAGGAACGGATGATGGGTTATATGTATCTACAAATGCAGGTGAAAAATGGACAAAATGGACCGAAGGTTTCCCAACAGTTCCTGTAAAAGATTTGGTAATTCATCCTAGAGAACACGATTTAGTAATTGGAACTTTTGGTCGTGCTGCTTGGGTTATTGACGACATTATACCTTTGCGAGCAATCGCTAAGAAAGAAACTATAAATACTAAACTAGAATTATTCTCACCTCCTACTGCTTACAAAGCTGCTTACCAACAAGCAACTGGAAGTCGATTTGGTGGTGATGCTATGTATTCTGGAGACAACAGAGGTTCTGGAGGACGCTTTAGATATTATTTGAAAGTTGATACTGCAGCTAAAGATGTAATGAAAAAAGATGACGATAAACAGGACGAAGATGCTGTAAAAGAAGATAAAAATGCAGTTAAATGGGATTCAATAACAATGAAAATTTATAATAACGATAAATTAATTAGAACCTTAAAACGTAAAACTCCAGACTCTACAGGTATTTATAACTGGACTTGGTACTTACGTGAAAAAGGTGTCGATTATCCTTCAAAATCTATTAGAAAAAGAAGAAATGAACCAGGAGGTGTTTCGGTGAAACCAGGAACTTATAAAGCTGTGATGCATTATGGCAATTTAACTTCGGAAGAATTAATTGTTGTAAAAGAAGATCCAAGACTAAATGTTTCAAATGAAAATACAGACGAGGTTTATTCTGCATTAAAAAATATTGAAACAATAAGACAAACAATGGCAGACGCTACAAAGCAACTTGCTGAAAGTAAAAAATCTGCTGAAAAATATAAAAAAGACCTCAACGCTTTAGATAAAGAAAAATACAAAGAAGAAATAAAAGCATCTAAAGAAATTATAAAAAAAATAGACGAATTATTCGCTGTTTACTTTGGAAAAGAAGACGAGCGTCAAGGTATTACACGTAGTAATTTGCCAACAGTTAGTTCTAGGTTAAATAAAGCTAATGGCTACATTAGATCAAGACAAAACGGGTTATCTATTACGGAAACAACATTATTAAATCATGCAAAAAAAGCATTAAGCGATGCCTTAAAACAAACAAATACATTTTTTACAAACGAATGGAAATCTTATAAAACAAAAATTGAAACTTTAAGTATTTCAGAATTTAAACAAGTCAAACAATTTATAATAGATTAACAACTCCTTTCTTGCAAAAAACTATTAATAAGCTTAACTTTCTAAACTATAATTTAAACTAATTATTACCATGAAAAAAATAGTATTACTCTCATTACTAACGGTTTTAGCATTTACTACAAGTTGTAAAAATGAAACTAAAACTACTGACACTGAAAAGGTAGTAACAGAAACAACAAATTTTGTTGTTAAACCCGAAGCAACATCTGTAAAATGGACAGCTTATAAAACAACAGAAAAAGTACCTGTTGGCGGACAGTTTAATATCTTAAAATTTGAAGAAAAATCTGGAACAACTCCAGAAGAAGCATTAAACAATTTAAGTTTCTCTATTCCTATTAGTGGATTATATACTAATAATGATGCTAGAGATTTAAAATTGAAAACTTCATTTTTTGGAGAAATGTTAGATCCAGAATTCTTAAAAGGAACAATTAAATACAACAATGGTAAATATGCTGCTTCTATTACAATGAATGGTGTTACTAAAGATTTGCCGTTAGATGTTAAAATTACTGACGAAAGACGTGTAACTTTATCTGGAACAATGGATATAAAAAACTGGGATGCTTTAGGTGCTTTAAGTGCTTTAAACAAGGTGTGTTTCGATTTACATAAAGGAGCAGATGGTGTTAGTAAAACTTGGGAAGATGTTGCAATTGAAGTCAGTACTTTTTTAAGAAAGAATTAATAATATTTCCGTATATTGACAATAATAAAGCAGCTATTTTTAGCTGCTTTATTATTTATTACACACATAGAAACCATTTATGACATTAGAAATTTTAGTTTCCAAATTTCAAAAAAAAGGATAAAAGAGCCTTTGAGGAATTATACAACATGTACAGCGAAAGCATTGCACAAAGCTGACTCTTATAATTCTAGTAAAGGACGTTTTTTTATTTGGATTCTTAATATTTCTAGAAATGCAGCAATAGACAAAACACGATCTAAAAGCTTTAAAAACAGCTCTAAAAACCTTAATGCCGATTACTTCGTAGATATACTACCAACTCAAGATAACCTCGACAACTCTACTGATGCTATAGGCATTGCTAAATTTGTTGGAAAACTAGCCGAAAAATGTAAAAAGGTTATAGACCTACTTTACTTTAAAGGTTATACGCAAAAAGAAGCGTCTGAAACATTAGACATGCCTATTGGGACCATTAAAACTCACAATAGAAATTGTATTAAATTAAAATGGAATATCGCATCCGGAATATTAGAGCTTTATGTTGCTGGTTCACTTAGTGAAGCAGAGAACAAAGAAGTTTATAATATGATGCTAGAACATCCAGAAGTACTTCAAGAAGTTTTAGACATAGAAGCTGCCGGTGGAAGTGTTTCTCCTACTCTTGAGTAACTATATACTTTAGGAGTTATAGAATCTTAATAATAAAATTATAATTACTTAAATAGCCTCGATTATATATTCGAGGCTATTTTTTTGTGATTAATTACCACGTTTATTTTAATGTAAAGATTAATAAACTTAAACCATCTGTACTATTATTTATATTTATACAAACAAAAAAGGCTCAAACTAAATGTATGAACCTATAAAAGAAAGTCCTTACTTATCTAGTTAACAAAATAAGCAAGGCACTTTCTAATCAACCAACAAAAAAACAAACAAAACTTCTAACTTTTTCATAGCGTAGACTTTATATATTATTGATTGCGTACTAATTACAAACTACTTACGTAAAAAGCAACATCCTATTTTTACACTAAACACCTTTTCTTAAAATTTATAAGTTAAAGAAGCTTTAGCGTTAAATGGTGTACCAGGTGTAAAGTGAATTTCTTCAACAGATTCTGTTTCATTTTGTAATCTAGATTCTGTTAAAAACTGTGTCTCGTTCCACTCTGTATCAAATACATTTTCGATAGCAATACCTAAAGTAAGGTTAGAACTCACTTCCTAATTTAAATTAAAGTCTGTTACAAAATAACCTTCAGCAGTTACAGAATAATCTTCGTTTGCAGCTCTATCATCTAAAAACCTATAACGTAATGCTCCAGAAAATCCTTTATAATCATTTAAAGCTAAACCACCTACTAATGTAAAACTTGGTGCTAATGGAATATAATCTTCTCCATCATTATCTTCTACACTTCTTGCTTTAGTTAATGTCGCATCTGTATTGAAGTATAAGTAATCGTTTAATTGGTATCTAACACCTAGATCTAAACCTAAACGTTCTGTTTTTCCGCTAGGTTCTACAATTCCAGCATCTCCAACATAAACAAACTCTTGTTCTAAAAATAAATACCAAGCTGTAGTATTTATCACCAAATCTTTAGTTGGTTTCCATACATTACCAAAATCTACACCATATGCTTTAGGCAAAACATCTTTACCTGCTTGACTTACCACTACTCTAGTATCGTTAGAATGGAAACCAATTCCAGACTTAAAAAACCATTGTAAATTATTGTTTTGGTTATACTGTATATTCAGTTTTGGTAATAATGCTGTTTTAGTTTCAGAAAGTGTTTCATAACTTTCGGTTAGTGCATCGTTGTATAAAAATTTAAAATATTCTAGTCTTAAACCTGGTGTCACTTTAAATTTACCTAAATCGAATTCAGCTTTAAAATACCCAAAAGCATTGGTTTGGTTTATATCACCCAATTGAATGTAATTTAAAGTTGTATTTCGGTTTAACGTATGAGATAATTCTACATCATCTACTCTATCATGTCTTAATCCAAATCCACTAGTAGTTTCAATAATATTACTATTAAAAGCATTTTTCTTTTTAATTTCGGTATTAAAACCAAAAATTGAACGCTCTTCTTTTTGCTTAATTTGATCTCCATTTATTGGATCGTCTAGAAAAAATGTAAAGTTTGAATACAACTCAAAATCATAATACGAATAAAACGCATTAGACTTTACAGTCATATCATCACTAGCAAAAAACTTATGTTCTAAGTTTATATTTGTTCTGCTAGTATTACCTCCTTCGGTATCATCTATAGCACCAAACCTATTTATTTGTCCGCTTTCTACTGCGCGCACTGGTATTTGACCAGAAGCATCCCAACGACTAGTAAAGTGAGTTACTGTTGTAGATATTTTGTTCTTATTATCAATTAAGGTAGAGTATTTTCCGATAAGGTTTAACCTATTAAAATTTTGAGAAGTATTAAAAGGGCCATCAGTTTCAATGTACTCGACACCTGCATAGGCACTACTTTTACTATTTCTATCTGTAAGATTAAATAATCCTAATGTTCTAATAGTATTAAAGTTTCCATAAGACAGTTTTACCATACTATTTTCAAGACTACTCTTTGTTTTAAAATCTATATAACCAGCTGTAGTAAAATCTTTTGCTTGGGCATAATACGGTCCTTTTCCAAAATTAATATTATCTATTGTTTCGGGTATTACAAAATGCAAATCACTATAACCTTGGCCGTGTGCATGAGAAACATTATTTACAGGTATACCATCTACATTTATAGAAACATCTGTACCATGATCGATATCGAAACCTCTTAAGAAAATTTGTTCCGCTTTACCTCCACCTGCGTGCTGACCGATAATTAATCCTGGTACTTTTCTTAAAACTTCTTGAGAAGAATTAATAGGCGTTGTTTGTAAATCTACTTTTGCAAGCGTATTTAAAATATTTTCTTGCTCTGTTAAAACAAGTTCATCAAGTAGAAATATTTTAGAATCTAAATCTATTATCAACAGTTTATTAAAATCTTGCTGACCTAGGATAATTTCTTGTTTTTTAAAGCCTAATAAACTTACTGATAGTGTATCTCCTAGTTTGTTATTTTCTAAAACAAAATATCCATTTTCTGCAGTGTGTGCGTGCGCTTCAGTATTTAAATTATAAATATAAGCTGCGCTTAAAGGCTGGTTGTTATTATAAACATAACCTTTAATTTGTTGCGCAGAAACGACTTTTAAACTTAGAAAAAATACAAAGCATACCACGATTTGTATGATCCTTTTTAAATTTTTCATTTTTTAATTATAGTTGGTTAATTTTTAATTCCATTAATGGCCCTAGCTCTTAGGTAGCCGTAAGAAGTTCTTTTTTTAATGGTTGTAATTCACTTGTCATACCATTAGCTTTATAAATTTCGGCTATGTGATATAGAGCCTCTGGCTCGAATGTTTTATTAATTATGTACATATTTACAATGTCTAGTGCTTTTTTAAATTCACCATTATTATATAAAGACCAAGCCAATAAATCGTAAGATTGTGGTGTTGCTCTATTTTCAATTTCTCTCTTAGCAATAACTATTGCTGAATCTACAAATTTATTGTTTTCTGCAAATAGCTTAGCGTTGTATGCATTGTACATTTCTCCATATTGAGGATTTTGCACAGCATTTTTATAGCTTGCAATATATTTGTTTTTTGAAGTTTCATCTGTTAAAAATTCAGAAATTTCTACTTTTTCTAACAGTATTAAAGAGGCTTTAAAACGATGTTGTGAAATATAATTTCTCGCTAAAGCTCTTAAATATCCTGCTTTATTCTGATTTGTTTTTTGATTGAGTTGAAGTAAATATGACTCAGCTTTTTTTAAATTTTCAATATTACCTGTAGCATCAAATAATTGAGATTCTACAATAGCTAGTTTAGCTAAATAAGGAAATTGATTTGGTGTTTTTTAAAGCTTGTTTGCCCAGAATTTTTCTTCTGCTTTAGCATCGCTTAATTTTTTATTCTCAGTTCTACATACGCACTAATTTGAAAGTCGGTTTTGTTAAAATTGTGTTAACATCAAAAACCTGTTAAAAAGTGAGATGAAAAAACTAACTTTGTTTTACTAAAGAAAAAAATAAGTGAACCCATCTGCTTCAGGCTGGATTAAAAAGCTAATCTCAATAAACAACGATCAATTCTCAACAGAATTTGCATCGTTAAACGTTTTGTATAAAGCGCTTATTCCTTGTGGTTATATATATGGTAGTAATACTAATATTGTAAAGGACTTAATAGATAAGGACGATTTATCTTCTGAAGAGATATGTAAAGTAAATCACCTTATAGCATTATATGTTACACACAATAGTTTAAAAAAAACAGATGATTTTATTGAGGATACCGTAGCATTTTACAAAAAAATTAATGCCCATAAAACCAACTTTTTTTTAGATATAATTAGTAAAGGTGATACTGTAGAAACGCTAGAGAAGATTATTCATAAAAGAATTCAAATAGATAATAACCTCATCGACAAAAGCTTTAACTACTTTATTACTAACGCCTTACTTTTTGTAGATATCCTAGCTTATAAGCAATATTTAATTTCAGGTGATATTACTGAAGCATCTATTATTAAAGAAGAAAGCGCCATTGAAACCATAGTATTAAAGACTTTAAATTCTAAGATTGAAAAAACCAAGTACGATAATAGCCTTATTAATTTATTCGAGCAGTCTTTACGTTACCAACAAACCAATAAGCTAGATTATAACCAAGTTATTGCTCTTTTAAAAACACCATTAGAAAAACAATACATTCTAGATTTAGCTTGTATGGCAACATGGTCTGACAAAACCATAGACGACAATGAGCGTTACTTTTTGTTTCAGTTAGGAAAAGACTTAAACCTAGAAAGAAAAGAAGTTAAAAATGCGATGCTGTCTATTACAGACTTTTTTGAAAAACACAAAAAAGACATTGTGTTATTGGGCTCTAAAAACATTGTAAAATCGTTTTACAATAATTCTAGTGCTATGGTAATGAAACTGATTTCTAGAAACAGTAAAAGGTTGTACAAAGAATTATCACAGAGTAAAGAGTTAATGCTATTGCTAACAAAATCTACAGTTAAAGATCTTACTAAAGAGGAACAAAAGAAAGTAAACGATCAATTACTAGATATCTTTAAAGCCATACCAAGCCTTGCTATATTTCTACTACCTGGCGGTGCTTTGCTCTTGCCTTTAGTAATTAAGTTTATCCCAAAACTATTACCATCTGCATTCGATGATAATAGGATTGAAGATTAAGATATTTTTTACTCTAACCAGTTTTTAAAATCCTTAACACGTTCTCTTGCAACAATAACCTCTTGCGCGTTATAGTTATTCAGTTTTATTTGTAAACGCGAATTGGTATAACTCACCATATCTTTGATTGCGTGAATATTAACAAAGAACTTTCTATTTATTCTAAAAAAATGCTCTGGTGCTAATTCATTTTCAAGGTTATCGAGAGTAGTATCTAAAAGGTAATTTCTACCTTCGGAAGTATGTAAATATGTGCCTTTGTTTTCGCTATAAAAACACTCGATATCATCGATATTTACCAATTTTAAATGCTGACCAACCTTTACCGAAAACCGTTTTTTATACTCACGTTCTATTGGGTTTATTAGTAGTTTTTTAATCTCGTTAAAATCTAATGTTACACTTTGCTTTTTAGGTATACGTGTTTTAAATTTTAAAACTGCTGTTTCTAGTTCTTCGTCGTCTATTGGTTTTAATAGATAATCGATACTATTTAATTTGAAAGCTTGAAGTGCGTACTCATCGTAAGCGGTTGTGAAAATTATAGCTGAAGTAATTTCGATAGCATCGAAAATCTCGAAAGAAAGGCCATCGCTTAATTGAATATCTAAAAAAATAAGATCTGGATGTTCGTTATTTTGAAACCATTCTATAGATTCTTCTACCGAGTGTAACATTGTTTCGGCTTCAATATCTAAAACTTTAAGCATACGCTGTAAACGTCTTGCAGATGGTTTTTCGTCTTCTATAATTATTACGTTCATTAGTTTTTGGTAGATTACTTACTCTTGTGTTGTTGCTGCTCTTTATCGTTGTTACTGTTTCTGCGTTAAGGATGGAGGCTTTGTTGAAGCTCCTCGCAGAGAGCGACTGCCGAAAGCCTGACCTTTAGGTAACGCCCAAACTATTTCCAAATATGTTGATCTTTTTCCATAATTTCTTTAATTTTTCGTTCCTCCCAATTACTTCCTAAAACAAAGTTTGGTAGAAAAACAGTGAGTGCATGTATAATAATTACAATGCCCCAAAGTGTAAAGGTTATAAAATTATGAGCTTGAAAATAGCTTTCGCCAGGTTCCAGGTTTTCTATGTTTTGAAAAACAACTATTAAATTTATTACTATATAAATAAGTAAATGTGTGTAAAAACTTTTTATCTTTTTAACACGTTGCCTTGCACGATCTAACCTTTGTTGGTCTATTTTATTTGTGTCCATAATTATTCCCATTTTTTATTTTCTTCTTCTATAAACTTATCCAATTTGCGTTGTTCCCAATTTTTACCAAACATAAAGTTAGGACCAAAAACACCCATAAAATGAAAGAATATACCTATTCCCCAATAAAATACTGTTGAAAACACGTTAAAACTCCAGAACGGATCTCCGTTAAGATTTTGCGAAATAAGATATAAAATAAAGATATTAATTACTACATAAGAAGCCAAGTGCCAGTAGAAACCTACTATCTTTTTTACTCTTTTCTTAGCTCTTAAATAGGCTTCTTCGCGCTCGTAGTTACGTTCAGAATTTGTTTCGTTATAAGGTTCTATATTGTTTTCCATTGGTGTTTAGCTGTAGCGTTTGTCTTCTTCTTCTTTCATAAACTTTTCAATTTTACGTTGTTCCCAATTGCGTCCTAAAACACCATCGTTTACAAACACTTTGTAAGCATGAATACTCAAGCCTAATCCCCAACCAGCCATTGGAAAGAAAAACCATTTAAAATCCCAATAAGTATTATAATTTATAAATATTAAAAACGGAATCACTGCACAATAAGAGATTAAATTATAATAAAATTCCTTTTGCTCATCTACACGTTTACGTGCTCTTATATAACTATCGTCAAACTGTTTTGCTGGTATCTGTCTCATTACTTTTACTTGTTTGGTAAGCATTGGTATTGCTACTGTAAAGTGGGCTTTACCTTCAATAACACTTACTTTTCTGTTCGTTAATAATTGGTAGCGTTGCGTAATATTATTTAATCCTACTCCACTACTCTTTTTTACGACTTGTTTGGTTTGTAAATTGTTTTCTACAATTAAGTTACCATCGCTTTCGTAAATTTTAATATGCAAAGGCTTGCTTGCCGTTACTACATTATGTTTTACTGCATTTTCTAAAAGTAGTTGTAGAGATAGCGGTACAACTTTACTTTCTGGGTTTGATGCCTGCTCTGGGATATCGAAAATAATACTGTCTTCGAACCGCATTTTAAGAAGGGACATATAGGTTTTTGCAAATTTAAGTTCCTCGTCTACCGTAATTAAATCTTTGTTTTTTTGCTCTAAAACGTAACGGTAAACTTTAGACAAGCTGGTTGTAAACTTCTGGGCATTGTCTGGATTTTCCTCTATTAAACTGGTTAATACATTTAAACTATTAAATAAAAAATGCGGATCTAATTGGTTTTTTAAAGCATCGAACTTTGCACTTGCAGTTCCTGCAATTACCTTTTGCTCTTTTACTTTTCTATCTTGTTTACTTTTGTAGTAGTAAATACCATAAAAAATAGTGGTAATTAAAACCGATATTCCTAAAGCAAAAAGATAATTACTAAGTGTTTCTGTTTTTAAAAAGTTAGAAAAAGTACTGCTATATATTATAACTCTTGTAATGTAACGAATACAAAAAATAGAGAGTATTGATACACCAACCGACATTATTGCTGCCATAAATAGGTTTTTAAACTCAAAGAGTTTGTAGCCCATTTTCTCTGTCATAAAACTAATAGTGTATGAATTAGCCAAAAACAATACAACAGAATACGCTTGGTTGTATATAAAATATTCTAGTAGATATTTATCGAAATTAAAAGTATTACCGTTTAACAATCTAAAAAGACCAATAATTGTAAATACTAAAACACCTATACTAAATGCTTTACCCAACTGTTTAAAAAAATTAATCATATTTATTCTTTACAAGATGCTATCATTGCTTCTGCACGCTCTTTTCCCCAATTAGGATGAAACTCAGATTCTGGTTTAAAGTTAACAAAAAGTTCTAAGGCTTTATCAAATTCCTTACAAAATGGCTTAGTATCTTGTCCAAAATATCTTGCGCTACCCATATTCCATTCTGCTTTATTTAAAACTACTCTTGGATTTTTAGGATCTAACTTTTGCGCTTTCATGTAAAGCTGTTCTACTTTTGGTGCCAGCGTCATCCCATATTTTGCACCATCGCTGGCAACATAAACGGTATATAATATGGCTTGCATTACTATAATTTCAGGATTTTCTTTAGAGTTGGTAGTCGCATCGTTAATAAAATCTTGCGCTCTTAATAATTGCGCATTCAAGGTTTTAGTGTCTTGTAGTTTTGTAAATCCGTCAAGAATTAAAACTTGTGCAGCATAATAACTTGGTAACCAATTATCGTTTTCTGCACTTGCAATACGCTCGAAAAGATTTGCAGCATCTTCGGTGTTATTTTCTTGCCATAAAGCCATTGCTTTTTGCATGCCTGTTTGGTACTTGCTTTCGGTTTGTGTTTGTGCTTCTACTTGAGACGTTACAAGTAAAATAATAAAAAGTGCTAATCTATACATAATGGTGTGGTTTTTAATGTTGAGACAAATATGCAACACAATACCTGCTTTATAAAAAGTGAATTACCGAGTTGTCGTTTTTTTATGCTGAATTGTATTTTCGTCTTAAATTGATGCAAACCTCAACGTTTAACCTTACTGCTGTAATTAAAAGCATTTCGTCTTTTTATTCAAACCATCCGAATTTTGTTTTACGAAATTCACCTTCCTTCAACTGAAAGAAGGAGTACTAAGCGAGACTATTTAGTTATTCAAATTAAAATTCTCGGTATTAAAACAAAATACGTAGTTGTACTTATTTTTTATAAAGCAGATATTCCCTAAATTTAAGTCTCAAATAAAATGGATGTCAGAAATTTTTACTCAAAAAGTGGTTTGGATAATTGTACAAGTGTGTATTGGTATAATTATACTCTTAAATCTTGTTTTAAACCTCAACAAAGTAAAAAACGATACTGTAAACAATAGACTAAGTATTTGGGCTAGTGGAAAGTACTTTTTTATCACTTTTTTTTGGGGCGTATTAGGCGGACATTTTTTCTTAGGAAGCGCCAAACCATTATTCTGTTGTAATTGGTGGTTACCAGTTGCGCTTCTTGTGGTAATTACGGGCATACTAATGTTACTTAGAAATAAAATAAAAATAAAACCTTATCATCAAGTTATATTTATTATTTGCGGCTTGCTTTACGGTCATTTTGTTTGGTCTCAACGCCATGAAGATACCATTTTTGAAAACGGCAATTGCACCAACACCAACCTATTTTGTAATAATGATTGAGATTAAAAAAATAGTAAATAGCGAAGTTGTTATAAAAAGAATAGAATACTTTTTAATAACACTTTTTGTGGTTCTAATTGCCTGGGATTTATACCTAGCGGTTACAAAACCAGATAATAATACAATAAGTAGAGTCATACAAATTAATGTAGATAGCGGTAAATACATACTCACCTATTTTTGGGGCGCCATTTGTGCTAATATCTTTTTCCCGTTGCATAGACCACCAAAAATTAATCCAACAGTTGGTACTATAATTATGTATGTAATTGCGTTGTTAATTTGGATTGCAAATCCTAAAGAAACTGTAGAAGAGTTTATTAATGCCGATTTATACCGTTATGGACTAGGTATGGTGTTTGGTTTTATTATCGGTTTTGTGTTTTGGAGACAGCAAGTTGGTAAAACGTTGGAGGTAAAAGAAGAATAGTCTTTGGATTTAAAGCAGATATTTTGAGGAAATAGAACTCCTCTTTCTTCTAATTTTCTAGCAAAATTAGAATTCATTCTCCTCTTAAAGTAAAAGGAGAGCGACAATAAATAAAAATACAAGTTATAAATATAATTATCTTTATAAATACAATCGCATGGCAGCGAATTACTTAAATTGAAGAAAAGTGGTTTTCGAAGAAAAGCGGATGGTTTGAAGAAAAAGGCGAAGCACTTTTAAAAATAAACAATATTAAAAACTAACATTACATGATAACAACAAAACTAAAAACATACAAAAGCATATTAATAGTCTTTAACTTCCTATTATTTGCCAGTTGCAAAACCTATTTAGCACCAACTTACAACCAAGTAATTGTAGATAAAGCAACCGAAGCAACAACAGAAACCTATCTGTTTTTTGCAACCGTTACTGGTGGAAGAGATAAAGACAGTTATTCTAGACGAGAAGACACTTACAACACCCTAATTAGTAAGTTCGAAACCCTAAATCTACTCGCCAAAGCACGACCAATACCAAGTAATAAAACCACCCAACGTATAAACAATCTATTAGCAGAGCGCAACAGCCTATCCTCCTCTAACGATTACCCAAGTGCCTTTGCCTTTAACCGTATTGTAGAAAACTTGGTTAAAATGAAAGAAACCGACCAATCCTCTGGTTTAAACCCAATAGTAATAGAAGCCTTTAAAGGTGAAATTGAAATATTTTTAGACCAAGCCATAACTTACGAAAGCTTTTTAAAACGTTAATAGCATGAATACAAAAACAGCAAACTTAATAGACTCCATAAAAAACGTAGCTTCCACAATACTAGAAAAAGACATTGCCTTGGTTAATGGTTTTAGCGAGCGCCAAATAGAAGCCATTTCTAAGCAAACCTTAATTATTAAAGCCGGTATTGCCACTGGTGAAATTGAAGACGATCTTATCACCTTTTTTCTCGACGGACTTAAGCACATGGTTACCAACTTTATAAACACGCTTAAAGGCATACTTAAAGTGATTTTAGAAAAAGTATGGAACGGTATTATTGCTGTACTTTACGAAGCTATTGGCATTTTTACTGTGTAAATAACAGCTTCTTTTTAAGCTTTTAAAATACGTAGTTCTACGTATTTTTTTTAGTATAAATTAAACTTAGCTTGCTGCTGAAAAAAATAAAGAAAATAATTGAGGAAAACCGTAAAGGTTTATTGAGACTAATGGTTTTCTTTACGTAATGAATGTATGGTTAATAGTAACTGTATATAATTGTTGACGGTAATTTGAGCATACCAAACATCAAAGAAAGATATGAACGAATATTTAAAATCATTTAATTTATTTACCGACATAGAGATTAATGATTTCTTGAATTTATCTCAAACTATTTTATTAAAAAAAGGCGATTTATATATTAATAATAATGAAATTTGCGACTCTATAGCTTTTGTCAAAAGTGGAATTTTTCGTTCCTATTATTATTCAAATAATGACGATGAAATCACATATTGTTTCACTTTTCCTAATAAATTATTAATGGCTTATTCTTCATTTATTTCACAAAAAAAATCTGAAGAAAATATTCAAGCTCTGACAGATGCTGAAATAATTTCAATACCAAAAGCAACTTTAGAAAATTTAGCCAAATCAAATAGTAATTGGTTGCGTTTTTTGAAAATTATTGCCGAAAAAGAATATGTAGAATTAGAAAAATGGATATTTAATCATCAAAAAGACAAAGCTCAACAACGCTATTTAGATTTAATTACAACACAACCTGAATATATCAAAGAGATTCCACTACATTATATAGCTTCGTACCTAGGCGTTACACAACGTCACCTAAGTCGAATAAGGGCTAATATTTAGTATTAGACAAATGTCCTCTTCATAAACCTTTAGTGCTTCATAAATTTGCATATAATTTAAAAACAGATATTATATGAAAACAATAATTTTAATTGGAGCAAACGGAAAAATGGGACAAGCTGCTCTTACGGGTCTAGGAAAACACAAAATTATAACTGCTGGACGTTCTGCTGATAGCTATGACTTTCAAGTAGATATTACAAGCGAAGCATCATTAAGGAAATTATACGAAGATGTTGGTCATTTTGATGCTGTTGTAAACACTGTTGGTGTTTGTGAATATGCAAATTTCACTGAAATGACCGAAGAACAATGGATGAGTACCATTTTAAGTAAAATGATGGGACAAATAAACATTGTACGTATTGGTCAAGAATATATTGCAGATAAGGGGTCATTTACTTTAATAACAGGAATTTTAAATACTAAGCCTATACCTTTTGCAATTGCTGATGCTACTACTAGTGGCGCTATTGATACATTTGTTAAATGTGTTGCTTTTGAAATGCCAAGAGGAATCCGAGTAAACTCAATAAACCCAACTGTTTTAGAAGAGGCTTGGGATGTTTATGGTGAAATGATGCCAGGTTTTGAGCCAGTTCCTGGAAAGTTAGTAGGTAAAGCTTTTGAACGTTCGGTTGATGGATTTATTACGGGTCAAGTAATTTTTGTAGATGCATAAATAAAAACTACCGCCAACACCGTATATAATTTATTGCTAAGTCCTCACCTATTTACGAAAGTTTGTGAGGACTTTTTATTTAGTTATTATTTACTAAATTAGTTACTTAAAACACGCAACTAATCATACACAAACACGTTACACCTAATTAAATAAACATTGATGAAAAAAGCACTAATAATACTTAATTTACTGATTATCAATTACTTTTGTTTTGCACAAGAAAATTTTTTAATTGGAAAATGGAAATACGAAAAAATTCCCGATCACATTGAAATTGATGAACAAGGTCTTAAAATGGCGAATGAATTTTTTAAAGAAATGACTCTTTCATTTGATCAAACTAATTATACTCAATTTGTGATGGGTAAATCAGAAAATGGGACTTGGTCTTTAATCAGTGAAAACAATTATGAATTTAATTCGTCAAATGGTTACAAATATGAGGTGGAAATTAAAAAAATTAGCAGTAATCAAATTATATTTAAACATCAAAATAGGGAATGGCAACTATTAAAATCGGACGAGAAGGCAACTTTACAAATTGAAGTGAGTTCACGCGATAAAATTGATGCCATAAACATTAAAAAAGAAAATTTGATTGGAAAATGGTTTCACAATGGACAAATTAAAGATGGTAAGGATATTGAAATGATACTTAAGCATAATAATACTGAAATAGTAAATTACACATTTCTCGAAAACGGCAAATTCATAAATAAAGCACCATTCGAAATTGAATTGATAGCAAATTGGAAAATGGATGATGACAATCAAACATTGATAATTGAGAGTGAAGACTTAACTGAATTCTTAAAAATCATAAAACTTAACAACACTGAATTACACTTATTTAATCCAAAAAATAAATCTATAATAAAATTCAGAAGATGATAACTAGGTGTATATTTAATTGCTAGTTCCTGCCTGCTTACGAATATTCCTGCGGAATATTCTATCTGTGTTTTATTTACTAAATTAGTTACTTATACACATAAACGTTAGCAAAAACACTCATAAAAGTGAAAAATATAGCTCCAGAAATTAAACAAATTACATCCTCTGAAACATTACCAATTAGGCACAAAGTTATGTGGCCAAATAAACCGATAGAATATGTTGAATTGCCAAATGATGAAAATGCGAGACATTTTGGTTTATTTGTAAATGGAAAAATAACATCAGTAATTTCCTTATTTGTTGAGGATAATGAAATGCAATTCAGAAAATTTGCAACATTAATTGAATTTCAAGGACTAGGATATGGAACGATTTTATTAAAAAATATAATAGATTTAATACAGAAAGAAGGAATTAGAAGGTTATGGTGTAATGCGCGAGTAGAAAAATCAAAATTCTATGAAAGATTCAATTTAAAACCTACAAACGAAAAATTTAAAAAAGGTGGAATTGAATATGTAATTATGGAAAAATACTCATGAGACATAATGGATAAATTTAGAAATTTTATTGAATATGACAAAAATTTCCATGTGTCAACAAGACGACTTAACAAATCCAATTTTAAAAGATGAGTTCTATCTTTGATAACGTAACACATTTAAAAAGAGCAGCAAAAAATACAATTAATTTATACAATGAAGTAAGATTACATTTATCTTTAGATTATAAAACACCTAATATGGTATATAAATTATCAGCTTAATTCAATTTTAACCTATAGCTATATTTCAGGACTAGACATTTGAGAAAAACTAAAGACATATTGATTTTCGTTTTTACACTAATTGTAATTTCTGCTTTAGCATATGGAATTTATTTATTCTTTTATATCCAAAAACGATACGAAGAAAGTCCAACTGAATTAAAATCAATTTATACGGAATCAAGATATTTAAGTGGATTCTCAAATAACACTCTAAAACTTCGAACGGAATATATGTTGATAAAAACAGTTCGTGATTCAATAATTATTTATGATTACAGAAGTGTAACAGATTCTACTCGAAACCTAAAAATTAGTTATTTGACCAAAAGCCAAAAACTAAAATTTAACCTGTCCGATTACAAGAAATATGAAACCAAAACTTTTCAGAGCAATAAAAATTCTGAAATTTGGTTTGATAAATACGAAATGAAAGAACCAATTATAGACGGAATGAGTTCTATTCTGTTTAATCAAGAATACGGAATTTTAGCAATTGCGAATCTACTTGGACCTTCTGCTTTTTTTATGGATAAACCAAATGATAGTTTGCAAGTAAGAAAAATAATTGAGAAATTGTATTGAATAAAAATGTGCTACAACACCGTATAAAAATAATTGCAGTTTAGTAGCTTAATCAAAGGTCGTTATACGTATCTAACGTCTGCTTTTTCCTTCGAAAAATCCTAGCATACATACTCGCAACAAATCATATACAATCAAGTTGTAATACATTGTCGAGCAAGTTTACAGAAATTATAAAAATGCGTTAATGAAAAAAATAAAATTATTTTTACTAATAGTATTAGTATTGGGAATAGGATTTATAATACATCTCAAATCAACCAGTGGAGAATACTATAAAACATTTAGTCCTGATAGTCAATATTCTGTATATGCTTCACAATATAATTGGGAAAATTTTATTAATAGATTTCCTGGTGGAGGTAGTGATGCATCGGGCGTAGTTTATTTATATGACGAAATTGAAGATAAGATAATTAATAAGGCACATATAGGTATGTTATGGTTAACACCTGAAATAAATTGGACCAAAAACACTGCTTACTTTACTGGAGATGAACATCCTAATATTATAAAACCTTGGAAATTACCAAGACCAATTCTTGAAAAGAAAATAGAATAAAAACAGAACCTGCTTTTGCAAATTATTAGGGTTGGAGGAAAATCTATATACTACCGTATTAAAGTTAGAAAAACAAATACTCTCGGTAAGACCATACATAGTTTATTGCTAACTCTAGCCTATTGCCAAAAATCCTTTCGTATTTTCTATTCAGTTTTTATTTTATTAAATTAGTTACTTAAAATCTATACAAACTCATTGTCCAACATTTAAAAAAAAATTAAATGCAAAGATTAATTTTTCTATTTTTATTAATTACGTTATCCTCATGTGTAACAAAAAAAAATAGCTGTTACACCAGAGGTATTTACAACGTATTCACCAAATTTAAATAAAATAAACAACGCCGAAATAGGAATCTCTCTGGCTACAAAAGAAAAAGGTTTCACTTATGATGCTTTAAAAACAAAAAAACAATTTGAAATTAAACTAGATTACCTAAATAAAACAATTAAGATAGGTCAGGTTTTTATAAAGGACTTCTCTACGGAAAAATATGATTTATATAGTAATTCTTCAGATACAACATTTGGTATAGCAATTTATAAAAGCGGAGAAAAACCTATAATCTATACAACCAACAATAATGATGGAATTTACACAAACGGTTTTAGTGATTTTGGAATAAACTTTATAATTCCTAAAGAAGAAATAGAATATGTTAAAACAAAAGTATTAGCAAAGAAGAATAAAGATTACTTTAAGCAGGAGTTCATTTATAACGGTCGTGTTGGTAATGCACTTAAATTTATTTATCGAGAATATGTTAATGATTATGCAAGGCCTGCTTTTACACAAGATTTACAGTATGATATATCTGAGAGTGAAACAATTGGATTTCGTGGTTTACGAATTAAAATCATAAAAGCTTCAAACATAAAAATTGAATACATCGTTTTAAAACACTTTGAAAAATAAAAAATGAAAAAAAATTACAATAATTTTATTTCTTATAATCTACAATTTCTCTTTTGGACAAAATTATAAAGTAACCAGTAAACAGTTGTCGAAAGAGGAAATCGATTCTATTTTCACGGTTACTATTAAAGATAAATTACAATTAGAGTATTCTATACACAGAATTTACAAATATAATGACAAGGCAGGAGAACACTATATTGTAATGACTAAAAACGCTATTAAATGCGAAGAACTAGAAACATGTTCCGATATAATTAAAGTCTATTGTTTCTCGTATAAAAATGATGTTTTTAATCTAAAATGGTCTTTACACGATTTTATATTACCAGACCTTTACGAATATTCGATTACTCATTGGACAAAATATTTTAAAATAGAGGATTATGATAGCGATGGTTTTGCCGATCCTATAATTATTTATGGCACTCGTGGATTGAATGATTTTTCAGATGGAAGAATAAAAATATTAGTTTACTATAAAAACAAAAAAAGTGTAATAAGACATCAAAACGGAATACATGATGATGAAAGAAATACACAAGTTGATAAACAGTTTTACAAATTACCTATTGAAATTAAAAATCGAGTAAAAGTTTTAATGAAAAACATTGCCGAAAATAATCATGGCATTTTCCCTTACGGTTGGCAAAAAGCTATGGAAAAGAATAAATTAAAATTCGATGAAGACTAAAATCGTTTAAACCAGAGCATCTACCCAATAAAGGACATCTTCTATTTTGGCTAACATTATATTAGAAAGTAACCAAAAACAATTATTACTACCTTTTAAAAGCGAAACAATCCTACAAAAAAAACACCTCTTCATTTTCATGAAGAGGTGTTTTACTTAAACTATGAATGTCTATTTTGTTTTTTTATAGTCCTTTTTTAAGTTCTTCAATAGTTTTAGCCATAACAACACCAGGTAATTTTACTGGAGCAGCAACTTCTGCTAAAAATGTTCCTTTAACTTCTCCTGTTTTGTAAGTTGTAAAACCAATACGGTATAAACCTGCAGTTAAAGCTTTTGTAGGGCTTCCTGCTTCACTTTTATATCTTAATAGAGAGTTGTACTTTCTTCCGCTAGGTTGCTTTGGCATTTCGCCACTATCATCATTACTAGCAAGTGTAGTCCAAGTAGCGTTTTTAGCACCATCTACTGTAATATCTTCTTTTTTGAAAATAGTAGAACGTTCTAAAGTAATGTAAGTATCAAAATAATCTTTAGAATCTTTATTTGCAGTATAATCTGCAGAGCTTATAGCATTCTTTACTTTTGTTTTAGCCACAGGAGATAACATTCTTACTCCTAATTCTGGAGCAACAGCAGGCACCCATATGTATATGTAAGAGAATTTTTTACCATCTACTATTGCGTCTTCATTGCCATCGGCAGCATAACCTAAGTAAGATATAACATCTGTATAAGGTACTTTAATTGTTTTTGGTCCAATCTTTTTCTCGATAGAACTTCCAAACTTTTTTAATTTTTGAGCTTCTGCATTAAAAAGACAACAGAAAGTAAATACTGATAATACTACTAATTTAATTTTCATGATTTGTTATTTATTATATTAATTTATTGATATTCATTATTTCAATTCGAAAGAAACTGTTATTACATGGCTTTGTACTTTAGAAGTACCATAACTCTGTGCATGTTGTTCGCTTGTGTTCTGGTCTACAAGACTCACAATTTCACCAACAGTTTTATTCATTTTTTTTGCTAAAGCTTCAGCTTTATCTCTTGCATTATCCATTGCTTTTTTAGCAAGCTTTACTAATTCGTCTTTAGTTAATTTCTTAGCTTCTATCTCTGTATTTGCTATAGATGTTCCTGCTAATTTTAGGTTTATAATTTTTCGAACCTCTTCTTTATTCGTTGTTTTTAAGAAGTAATATTCTGTTACTCTACCCTGTCCATAAGACGACGCAAACTCGTAATACGTACTTCTACGAAACCTGCTAAAATCTATACCCAAATCTCCTAATCTATTTATGTAATTGTTCTTTACCTCGCTTACAGAGGCTACCTCTACTTCGCCTTGTCCTTCGTAAACAAGTATTTGTTGTAGCGAGATTAAAATAGTGTAGCTATTGTCTTCCACACTGGTTTCGGTTTCACCAACCACGGTAATTGTATTTCTGTGTTCTTGCGCTATTGCCGATACAGAGAATAGCACAGCCAATAAAAAGATTAATTTTTTCATGATAATTTTAATTTATGTTTTAGTTTACCTTTTTGTTTTTAGAAGAATAATATTGAAGCAACAATCATCCATGCACCTACAAATAGACCTACTATTCCTAATTTCCCTTGTTTTGGTGCTAATTTCTCTCTAAGCGCGATTGCTTTTTCTTTAGCAGCTTCGTTTTTAGATAGTACAAACTTATTGATAAGGCTAAATCCTAACATAAACCCAAGAACCGCTTCTACAACACTTCCTGCTAATAATGTTACCCACCAGATTGGGAATGTTGTAAGCCATCCTAAATTTAAAATTGAAAAAATAATTCCCCAAACACCATAAAAGCAAAAGATAAGTCCAATCCAACCTTGGTAAGGTTCTATTTTTTCTAACAACTCTTTTGCGTTAGGTTTTTTTGATAATAATAAAGATGGTACTGCGATAATGCTTAATAAAATAAGTGTAATTCCGAAAGTCATAATTTTGTTTTTTAATGGTTAAAATTTGTTTGTTTTTTTGAATAAAAACACCTGTTGTTTTTATATTATTTACTTGTGGTGTTTGTTATTCTCTGGTACAAATTTATGACAGATAAGTCCTTTATTTAACCCTGTTTTTAGTGAAAATGAATACCCTGAAAACAGGGTGTTTGCATTTTAAACACTAACAATCAATAATTTATAATTGAGTTTCGTTTTATTTTTAAAATAAAATAATAAAGAATAGCCAAACCAGAAAAAGTCTATTTTCTAGTAAACCTCTGGTGTACTTGCTTTTAAGAAAAAAGCAATAAAAAAGGGCGCTATTATAAAATAGAACCCTTAAAATATAGTTGTTAAAAAACAGGTGTTTATTATGACGATACGTAGCCTTTTTTAATGGCATATTTGGTAAGACCGGCAAGGTTTCTAACATTTAGTTTTGTAATCAGGTTTTTGCGGTAACTTTCTATAGTATGTTTACTTAAAAACAATTTATCTGCTATTTCTTGGGTGGTAAATTCTTCCGCAATTAGCGAAATCACTTCCACTTCTCTTTTTGTTAGTTTAATTTCTTTTTCTTTATTCTTTTCGAACTTATTTTTAAGGTAGATATCTTTAATCTCTTTAGAGAAATACTTCTCACCTCCTAAAATAGTTGCTATGGCTTTTAAAAACTCTTCTTTTTGAGCGTTTTTTTGAAGATAGCCATCTACATTACTTTCTATAAGCTCGTCAATAATTTTCGGATCATTATGCATACTAACCACCAGTGTTTTTATATTTCTGTTAGTTTTTTTTATCCACTTATTTAAAGCAATACCATCTACTTCAGGCATAGTGACATCGGTAATTACAAGGTCTATTTTTTCTTCGGTATTTATTGTAATGTATTTTTTAACATGTCCGCCATGCTTTGCCGTAAATAGAATGTTGTAATTACTTTCGGTTTTTAAAATACTTAATAAACCATCTAAAAACATTTTATGATCGTCGGCTATAATAAGGTTATGCTTCATTTATTTATGCTTTTAATGGGATTTCTATATGGATATTTGTGCCTCTATTCGCTTTAGAATCGATATGCAATATGCCATTATAATTTTCAATTCTATTCTTAATATTTGTTAAACCTATACCTAATGTGGTTTTCGACACATCGAACCCGATACCATCGTCTTCGTAAACAAAAAACAGACATTCGTTTAAAAGGTCTAATTGTATATCTATGGTTTCCGCTTTAGCGTACTTAAGTGTATTGGTGGTTAATTCTTGAAAAATAGAAAACAATTCGTTTTGTAAAATCTTGTTTAGGCTGTTGATATTTTCTTCGTCGTAAAATGAAACATTAAAGCTTATCTCACTCGCTTCCTCTACCGTATTAATGTATTCTTTAATTAGAAAAACAAACTCATTCTCTCTGATTTTTTTCGGTAATAAATTATGAGATATATTTCTTACTTGCTCGTAAGTATCGTCTAACTGACTGTAAATTAATTTTAACTTATCTGGATGATTAGAAAGCTGACTGAATTGTAATTTTATGGCCGCCAAATTACCACCAACACTATCGTGCATTTCTTGAGCAATCTTTTTACGTTCTTGATCCTGTCCTCTAACAGAAGCTTTAATTAGTTTTAATTCTTGGTCTTTTTTTAACGAAAGTACTTGTTGCTCGTTAATCTCTTTTTCTTTTAGATTAAGTAAACTTTGAGCCTGCAATTTTTGATAGTAGATAATTAAAAGTCCAGCAATAGGAACTAATAAAATGAAAAAAGCCACAAGAACAATGTATTTAATAGTCTTTTCTCTATCTAACTCTACTGCTTTTAAAGCTTCTTTTTCTTTTAATAATGCAATTTCATTTTTACGTTTTTCTACACCGTTTTGTAATTGCAATACCTGGTTTTCGGTTTGCTTTGCAATTATAGCTTCTTGGAGTTTATACTTTTCTATATCTGCATCTTTATTTTTTATATTTAAACTCTTATTTAGGTTTTCTATCTGTAATTGCTTTATCGTTTTTTCTTTTTCTAGCGTTTTAAATTTAACTTCTAAGTTATTAATCTCATTTTTTGTTTGCGAATTCTCGATAGAATCTTTTATCTTGTGATAGTGTTTACCGTAGCTATAAGCACTGCGATAATCGCCTTTTCTAATCGAGAGGTTTTCTAACATAAGATAGCTATTCATCTCAATATCTAAATTTCCCAAATTCACAGCTTTAATTAAAGCATTAGAAAAAATTAACAATGCTTCTTTGTCTCTTTTTTCATTGAATAATACAGTACCTATTTTACCTAAAATAATCAGTTCTAAATTATAAGATCTATTCTCTCTACTTATTTTCTTTGCTTCGTAAAAAGCCGTAAGGGCTTTGTCTGTTTCGCCTATACCTAAATAATTATCTCCTATATTAATAATAACATTTACTAAGGCTTGTTTTCTATGGGTGTCTTTCTCGCAAATGGCTTTTGCTTTCTGTAAATAGTTGTTAGCCTTTTCGTAATTAGAAAGTGACGAATAAATAAAACCTAAATTGATGTAACTTCCTAAAATAAGTTCTTCATCGTTAGAAAACTTTATACATTTATTAAAGAGTTCTAAAGCTTCTTTCGTTTTACCAAGTGTAACATAATTACTTGCCAGGCCATGCAAATGCGTGTAGTACAAGTTTGTTTCCTTATGTTTTTCACTAAGCTCTGCTCCCTTTAAATGCCACTTTTTACTTTCTTGATATAAACCTTTGTTTTTGTTATTTAAAGCAAGTAATTGATAAGATAATATGGTTAATCGCACACCTAAAGAATCTTTAATATTCTTTTTACTTTTAAGTGCTTTGTGTGTGTAATAAATAGACGAATCATTTGCTACATATTTATTATGGTAGTATGCCAGTAATAAATTAGTATTCGTTATGGCTTTACTAGATTTAAAAGTCCCTAATAATTTATGGGCTTGTTGGTATGCTTTTTTATCAGAACCATTATTATAATAGTAAAAAAGCTCATCTACTTTTCTCTCTTCACTTTCAATAATAGGCGATGCAGTTTGTGCTGTACCAATAGAAGTATAGCATACAAACAGAAAAGAAAAAAAGTATCGAAACTTTAAAAACATGCACAAATGTAGGAATTGCAAACCTTATAAGCATCCCCGAAAACAGGGATTTATAAGTTTTTTTTACAAAGTATAAAATACACAGTTCTGCATTTTTTTTTGTTATCTATTAATCTTAGCTTGCTGATATTAATAATTAAATTAATGAGGAAAACCGTAAGAATTGAATAATAGTTATGGTTTTCTTTATATATAAATATATGGTTAATAGTGACTATATATAATTGTTGCCATCAAGCTTGAAAAGAACATTAAAAACATACAAGTTATTTTTCTTGACATTAATTATGTCACTTCTTTTTGGTTGCAATAATCCCAAATATTCAGATGCGAAAATTGAAAAACAAGCTGAAAGAATTGCTGAGCAACTGAGCGAAAAAGATGTGAATATCTTTGAAAATTGGCGTTTCGAATATCGAGGTAAAGGCGAAATATGGAGAAAAATTAAAAATAACAGAGTTGATTTTCGCGCGTACTATTTTAAAGAAAATGATAGTGCCTCATTTATGATTTTTCCTAAACATTTGAAATCAACGGAATATCCAATTCTCGTTGATATTGACACTTCGAAAATTAAATCGAATATTTGGATAACTAAACTAAATAATGGCCAAATTAAAGTTAGTCCGTCATTTATGATTCAAGACGATTCTATTAAAAGAGAAGAATATAAAGAAACAGAACTATATGGAAATAAAAATCCTTTTAACGACCTAAAAAGACTTAGTGATTTAATTGATAAGTTCGGAATTGTTAGTGTTCGTCATAATGAATATGTCGGTGGTTATATTGAATTTTATTTAACTTACGAAGATGTTCTGACTTTCGTTCCAAATAATCCAAGTGTCAACTCGATTTATAAAAATGTCTGGAAAGACAATCTTGAAAGCGGAATAATGATTAATAAAAATTGGAATTTAAGAAAACTTGACCAACCAATACAACCAATTCAGCGATAGTAAGCCAGATGGCAACACCGTATATAATTTATTGCTGGCTTCTCGCCTACTTACGAAAGTCCTCTCGGACTTTCTTGGTCGGTAATTATTTACTAAATTAGTTGCTTAAAACACGCAACAAACCATATACAACAACGTTAGCACCAATTTGAAAACAACAATGAGAACATCAATATTTTTAGTTTTAATTTTAATCGTCTTTTCTTGTCAAAAGAAGAAATCTGAAATAACTCAAAGTGCGGAATTGAATACTGAAACGGAAATTATCAAATCCGAAAAATTAGTAATTAAGGACACAATTGTTTACTTAAGTGGAGATAATGATTTGGCTCTAATAAAACTGACTTTAATTCCAAATGGAACTTTTGATTTTTATATGAGCATTTATCCGGAACCAATGCACGACTCTGAACCTGAATCTGACATTATAAACGCAAACGGAATTTGGAGCGGAAATGAAAAAACTGTATTGCTGAACTTTGCGGAACGAAAAAAAGACACGTTGAATTTAAATGACCTTTTTGACTCAAATTATAAAGAAGGGAATGAATTTAAAGTTATTGACCAAAATACGGTTGAAATCGACTATACTTTGGAAAAATTAAATATTTGGGGCATTAGCTGTCACAAATCGGAAAAATAAAAACTGGTGCTAACACCGTATAAAAATAATTGCGGTTTAGTGCTTAATCAAAAGATCGTTGCGTGTTTGTAACGTCTGAATTTCCTTCGGAAATTCCTCGCATACAAACCCGCAACTATTCTTATACATCAACGTTGCCAACAATATGAAAAACCGAACGGAATGAATAAAATTTTTACTTTAATATTGATTTTTACTTTCGGATTAAGTTATTCTCAATCGAAAAAAGAACAAAGCGGAATTAAAAATGACTCAATCTTTATCGGAAATTGTGAAAGCGGAACAAAACGAGCAATAAAAGACGCCGAAAATAAAATTTATAATTCTTATTCTTATGGTCTAAAAATAAAAAAGGAAGACGACTGGAAATTCGATGAGTTTTATGAAAAATATATGGAATCGAAATATGGAATTTTGATTATTGATGGAGGTTGTTTAATTACACCTGATTCAAAATGTTACACGGATAAAATGAAAGAAATAATTACAGCGGAATTTGGCTCTGACATATTTAAAAAATCGAGAGAAGAAGCGAAAACAATATATAATAAAAGAGAATAAATACTGTTGGCAACACCGTATATAATTTATTGCTGGTTCTAGCCTGCTTACGAAAACCCTCGCGGATTTTCTATTCGGTTTTTATTTGCTAAATTACGTTCTTAACCACGCAACAAACCATATACAACAACGTTACCATACATTTTGACCCGTCCTGAAATAAGGCTACATAATTTTAAACATTATGTATAGAAATGACAAAGTAATTAGACGTTACAGTGAACCTTTTAAATTAAAAATCTTAGCCGAACTTACAATCGGAAAACACACAAAGAGTGAACTTTGTAAACTCTACTCTATTGCACCTACAACAGTAAATGTGTGGATTAAAAAGTATAATCGTAAAGACTTAATGAACACCAGAGTAAAAGTGGAAACAAAAGACGAAATATCTAGAATTAAAGCACTTCAAAAAGAGGTTGAACAACTTAAAAAACTACTACTTAAAAAGGATCTCGATGCTATGGTCCAGGATTGTTATCTGGAAGTAGCTGCTGAAGATCTTGGCTATAAATCAGTTAATGAACTAAAAAAAAAGCTAAGTATAAAGCCTTAAGTAAAGCCAAAAAGATATCTAAGGGATTTGCTACTTTGACAACTATAACCCATTGTTTTGGACTTAAACGTAATGCTTATTACAAGCATAAAAACAGAGCTGATAAGCGTTTAAACCTAGAACTACAGATTATTAATATCGTTAGAAAAAGACGCAAATCCCTTCCTAGAGAAGGCGTGAGAAAACTTGTAAAATCATTAAATGCAGATTTTAATAAAGCCAATATTAAAGTTGGTAGAGATACTTTATTTAATGTGCTTAGAAAAAATCAAATGCTGACACTTAGAAGGAAAACCAGTGCTAGAACTACGAACTCTTATCATCGTTTTTATAAATATAATAACATCATAAAAGACTTAGAAGTTACTAGAGCTAACCAAGTTTGGGTATCTGATATCACATACATTAGAACCATAAAGGGTTTTTGCTACCTGGCTTTAATAACAGATATGCATTCCAGGAAAATAGTTGGTTATGATATTAGTGATAGCTTGGAACTTAAAGGATGTGTGAGAGCGCTAAATAAGGCCATTTATCAAGCTAAAAGCATTAAACAACTTATTCATCATTCGGACAGAGGAATACAGTATTGTAGCAATGTATACACACAAATACTCAAAAGAAAAAAGATAGATATTAGTATGACCGAAGAAAATCATTGTTACGAAAATGCAATGGCAGAACGTGTAAATGGAATTTTAAAAGATGAATTTTATTTAGACCAGACCTTTGATAACGTGAGTCACGCTAAGAGAGCTGCAAAAAATGCGATTAATTTATACAATGAAGTAAGATTACATTTATCTTTAGATTATAAAACACCTAATATGGTATATAAATTATCAGCTTAATTCAATTTTAACCTGTAGCCATATTTCAGGACAAGACATTTGAGAAAAACGATGAACGAAACAAACTTAAATACTGAATTTAAAACTGAACCAAATATTAGCGACCGAATTTTCGCAGGAATTGTTGATTATATAATTATTTACGGATTTACTTTCTTCTTGATTTTTACAATCGGAGAACCAAATGACGAAGGTGGATATTCATTAAATGGACTTCCTGGACTTATTCCAATTTTATTTTGGGGAATAATGACTATTGGACTTGAACAATGGTTCGGAGCAACACTCGGAAATTTATTATTCGGATTAAAACCTTTATCAATCCGAAAATCAACTGACAACTCAACTTTTAGTGGAACGGACGAAAAACTGACTTTTGGACAATCTTTGAAAAGACATTTACTTGACCCAATCGATATGTTCTTTTTTGGACTAATCGGAATTATAACAATAAAAAATACAGATAAAAATCAACGATTAGGAGATATTTGGGGAAATACAATTGTTGTAAAAACATCTGAATTAAAGAAAACGGAAAAAAAAACGTATGGTAACACCGTATAAAAATAATTGCGGCTTAGTGCTTAATCAAAAGGTCGTTGCGTGTTTGTAACGTCTGATTTTCCTTCGGAAAATCCTCGCATACAAACCCGCAACTATTCTTATACATAAACGTTAGCAATAATTTAAAGAACACCTCGTAAACAATGAAAAGCATCTTAAGTTTCATATTTCTTCTGATAATCTGTTCGAACTCTTTCGGACAAAATGAATCTGATATTTCATTTAATCAAGACGAAATAGAAAGACTAAAGATTTACCCGAAAACGTTTCAATATGGAACTATACATCTTTCCGAAGAACAAAGACACGAACCTTGTTTTAGAGATTATAATAAGAACTCTTTAAAACTTGATATAGTAAATCCTAAAACAGGAAAAACTGCACCTCTAACAAATGGAAAAACCAAAAGAAAGAATCTAAAGGTGAAATTTGAGCGGATTATACTAAATCGAGAGAATAATGAAATAACAATAGAAGGAACGGTTAAAGGTGGCTGGTATGGAGCAGGTAGTGATGTTGACATTTATATCGGAGAAAAAGTTGACACCACTTCTCTACATATACTTTCACCAAATCTTCATTACACCATAATTCACGAAGGCAAGGAACTGAAAGAACCAATTGTTCTCGATACATTTCCAGCATTTTATTTAAGAAATTACGCTCATACAAAATCTGATGTAGGTCGGAATTATGACAAAAAAAGAGATTTTAAGATTGTATCTAAAATAAATAAAAATAGTGTTTTGACATTTGGTTTGAGTGTAAGCTACTCTGAGATTTTTGAAATTGGTAAATTACTCGCAATCCGAAATGACGATGATGAAAATTCTGAAAAAAAATAAACTTATGAGCGAAAAAACTATTGCTAACACCGTATATAATTTATTGCTGGTTCTAGCCTGCTTACGAAAACCCTCGCGGATTTTCTATTCGGTTTTTATTTGCTAAATTACGTTCTTAACCACGCAACAAACCATATACAAACACGTTGGCAAACATTTGATGAGAAAAACATTTTACATAATTACAATGATTTTGTTCTTTAATTGTGAGCATAAAACAAATATTGAGTATTTTAATGAATCGGAATTATTCCATTACAAATCCAGAAATGGATTAAACAAACCTGTTCTGAAAGAGATAATAACTTATTTCTCTAAAGACTATAATGTGGAATTAATTAAAAAAGGTGATACAATTCAAGTACACGGAACTCATAATACTGAAAAAGATGATTATGGATATTTTGGAGCATGGATTAGCAAAAAAGATTATTTATGTTCGGAAATTAAATGTGAAAAAAAAGTAATATTCCATCAAAATGAATTTCAATATTCATTCTGTTACGAAGATTTAGTTGATTATTTAGATAAACAGATCGCGAAAAGTGAAAAGGAAATAAAATATATAGGTTATATCAAACGAAAAGAAAATTTCTTAAAATACAAACATGGTATTGACAGTAGTTTTACTAAAAATGATGATGTATATATGATATCAGACTTAATAATGAATATTCCTTTTTCCATTTATGATAAATTCGAGAAAAAAGAAATTATCAAGGTTAGTTCTACAAATTTTCAAACTGGATTACTTGATTCTATTGGTTATGACCATTTTTTCTTTGACAAAAATAACGATACAATAGCCTCTATGTCTATAGTTTATATAATGCATTAAAAACGATTTACCAACATGGTTTTAATTTTAGAAAACAGAAATGATTAAAAATTTAGTTCAAAAAAACATCAAATTAATAGTTATATTAATCGGGATTTTACTCTTAAGTTTTATATACTTCTACAACTCTTATTATTTTGATTTTGATAAAATTGAGCATTATACATTTATAGAAAAAATAGATTATTTTGATATAGAAAATGACTCTGTAAAAATTGAAAACAAAGAATTATTATCCTCATTATTATTTGACAGAAAACCAACAAAATTGAACGGAATTGAATTTATTAATGAATTAGATAAGGTTGCTACAAAAAAACGTGATATTCCAATTTCTGACTTTCAAGAAATAAAAGAAATTTTTAAAGAGCAATCTTGTTCAGTTAACGTTGCTTATTCTTGTATATCAGTTTTTAGAGATATTTTAGTTTTTTATCAAAAAAATAAAGTAGTTGGAATCGCTAAAATATGTTTTAGTTGTAATGACCACCACATTATTGGAACAACTTCTAATACATCTGATTTTGGACAATGCGGAAAATACGAAGAACTGAATAAAATACTGAAATAAAAACGATTTGCCAACACTGTATAAAAATAATTGCGGTTTAGTGCTTAACCAAAGGTCGTTGCGTGTTTGTAACATCTGATTTTCCTGCGGAAAATCCTCGCACACAAACCCGCAACTATTCTTATACATAAACGTTGGCAACAATAAAAACTCACTCTTATGGATATAAAACTAAAAACCTGATTTTATGTATAATTTTGCAAAAGGGACTGAACTTCTTAATTTAACTGACCAAGAGTATCGAATTGAAATATCTAAAGAAATTAAAGGTCTTGAGTTTAATTTACCAACAATTTACAAGGTTTTTATAGAAAACTATATTGTTGGACGTTCAAAATTCAAGGAATTCAAATATCTCGATAAAAGATATAATGAAAAATTAGATTTTCTTGATATGTCATTCCGTCCAAAAAAGGACGATATTGCAGTTTATGCGTTGTTATCATTAAAAGAAATTATTCGTATAATGAACAACGAAAGTGGAAACTTTGATTTTGATGAAATTGATTTTAATAAAGTTATACCTATTGGAGAATGTCATGGACAAAGGTTACTTTTTGTTGGAATTGATTCTCAAAACTTAGATAGAATATTTATTGAAGACCTGCTTTCTGAAAACAAAATGAGTAAACTATCAGAAAATATATTCGATTTTGTATCTGATATTGAATTGTTTTATGAAGACTCTATTAATGGTTTTTCATCTGAACTTTACTACAAAAGATTAACTGAAAATTTCTGGAGAATAAAAGAATAAATTACAGTTGCCAACACCGTGTATAATTAATTGCTTGTTTTAAGCCTACTTACGAACATTCCTGCGGAATATTCTATCTGTGATTTATTTGCTAACTTAGTGCCTAAATCACGCAACTAACCATACACAATCACGTTGGCAACAAGCACAAAACATCACGTTGAAAAATGAAATACTTGATAATATTTATAACATTTTTTTCTATAACATCTACAAACTATGTTGATGTTGGAGACCCAAGTGTTCAAGCTGTTTGTCGAATAACGACTGAAAGTGGCGAAATACACGAAGGCTTTGTCACTCTGATAAATGGTGGTTATTACGGAATGCACTCAAACGGATTTTATTTATATCAAGACGACCATTATAATTGGACTAAATTATTTGACTTCGAATTGCATAATTTAAAAAGGACTGGAAAAACGAAATATAACATTGGGAATTTTAGTCCAGATGCAAAAGAAATTTATTTTATAGCTCATACTTGGGGTAATGATGTCTATTCTTCAAAAGAATCTAAAAAGATAATTAACGACTCTATTGGAAAGCACTTGATTAAGAAAACGGAATTAATCCATCAATATCGAATGTTCGATTCAATTCCTTTGTTTAAAGAACTGCCAAGAAGTTATCATTTAAATTATAATGAAACAGATTACAAAACAAAGAAAATAGCAATGAAAAAAGTTGTCGCTTTTGAAATTCTCAAGAATCCAGAATCAAAGTGGTTAGAAAAAATCGAACAGGCTCGAAAGATATATTTAGATGACAATAATGGAGAAGATTCAACTGGAGATTATCTGGAACCTATTTGGATACATGAATTGATTAAAGAGCCGAAAAGGTTTGAAGAGCTTAAAAAATATTTTAAGAATTGGAAAAATAGATAAAAGCCAGTTGCCAACACCGTATAAAATTAATTGCTGGTTTTAGCCTATTTACGAAAGTCCTCGCGGACTTTCTATCTGTGATTTATTTGCTAACTTTAGTGCTTAAACCACGCAACTAATCTTATACAACAACGTGAGCAATGCAAAAAAACATAGAATGAGAATAATAATCGGAACATTTTTAATTGGAATTTTAGGGATTTTAACTACTTCCTGTGAATCTCAAAAATCAACAACTATTTCAAAATCTGAATTTTTTACTGATTCTATTTACAGTAAACAGTTGAGTGAATATCGAAAACATAATGTCTATTTGCCAAAAGGGTTTGATAAAGACAAAAAATATCCAATCTTGTATGCAACCGATGGTAATGAAATAAAAGAAAAGAGTTTTTATAAAATAACATTAGATTCCTTAATCGACAATCGAATTATTAAACCCATAATATTAGTTGTAAGTCATTCTAATAATAAAATTGCTGATAGCACTAGTGTTACTATGGGAAATGGAGACAAAGTCTATTTACAATTTAGGAATTTTGAATATATTAATGATAATGCAAGCACAAGCAAAGATTCTTTACTGGCAAATAGATTTAAAAACCATATGCTCTACTTTAATAACGAATTAATATCAAACGTAGAAAATAAGTTTAACCAAAAGCTAAATAAACAAAACAGATATTTTTATGGTGTATCTAATGGCGCAGGATTTGGATTAAGTTTATTAAATAATTATCCAACCACAATTGGAACTTTTCTTTGTTTTTCAACATTTGGTGGAGATATTCAATCAAACACTTGGAAGCAGAATGTAGATTATCCTAAACTATATTTGGAGTTCGGAAGTAAAGAACCGTTCTTTCTAAAAGAAGATGCCGATTTTTTAAAATCAAAATATAAAGAGCTGAACTTATTTGCAGAAATTAATGAATATGATGGTGGACACGATTATAAAAAATGGAATGAAAGATTCATTGGTATTATAAGTCAAATATTAGCAACCGAATAAAGCACTGCTCACAACACCGTGTATAATTAATTGCTTTATTGAGCTTACTTGCGAATATTCCTGCGGAATATTCACGGGTTCGTAAAAGTTTACTAATTTAGTTGCTCAACCACGCAACTAATCATACACAACAACGTTGTGCTTAATATTGACAAATGAAAAACTTCCTATTTCTTCTATTAACTATATTTTTTTTAAGTTGTGAAAACAAACCTGAGTTAGATGGACTTTGGATTATTTTAAAATCCACGCACAATGGAAAAGAAATTTTTCCTCAAACGGTTTCTAGAAAAGCAAGAATAAAATACAATATTGCAGGATACGAAGGAAAAGAAATAATTCATTTTAAAACGTCTGACTCAACTGCTATTCTACCTGGTTTTAATTCAGATAAATTAGAAATTAAGTTTAATGCTAAAACTGACTTAATAAATTTTGAGTTAATCAATGAAGAATTATATCAAGATATAGAATTTGATTTGACAAAAAATGTATTCTTACAACAATTTAATCTAATAACTCAAACTCGACCCTACATTATCGAACTTAAATCTGATTCGACATATATTAAGTTAATTGATTTTAAACATATAATTGAAAACCAAGTAAATAACTTATTAAAATAAAATACTAAGCACAACACCGTATAAAAAAATTGCTAGTTTTAGCTAAACCAAAGTTAGTTGCTTGTTTGCTAGCTTCTGATTTTCCTTTGGAAAATCCTCGCACACAAACACGCAACTTTCCTTATACATAAACGTTAGCAATAATTATGAACAAACTAATTGCACTAATTTTAATTTTGTCATCATTCTCGTGTAATGCGCAAGAAAAGTGCATTGACAATGAAAATATTGGTTTAGGTGGAGATTTTAATTCAATAGATTACACTTTTAGATGTCCAACTTATAATTTTTCATTTACTGGTGATAAATCTAAAGAATGGAATATTCTGAATAACCCAATTGACATTAATCAAATAGCTGACAAAGTATTACCTATTAAAACTCGATTAGAGAATAAAATAAAAGAGTACGCTGGAGAAAAGTTGTTTTCTAAATTAGAATTTTATTCTGTCCAAATTAGCTATCCCGACAGTATTCAAAAGTTTAAAACAAGAGGACCATCTGTTGATATGGAAAAGTGCAATGCTAAATATTTTTTTGACTATTACTTTATACCAACAGATTCGATAAAATATTGTGTTGGAATAGCATTAGATGAAAACGAAAATATTGTGTCTGAATTCAATTTTCCATCAAAATCTGACTATAAAATTATTGATGATAATTTAGATTTATGTGAAGTAATAGAAATAGCAAAAGAAACGAACAATGAAATTGAGCCGATTGACAAAGTATCTTTTGAATTTGACCCAAAAAACAAAGTGTTTTACTGGTCAATAACTCAAAAAATCATCGATATGAAAGAAGGAGAAAATGAATATAATGCAATAGCGATTGATGCTGCTGATAAGACTAAAGTTATATCTTTTAAGCGAAAGACATTTATACAGTACTAAATAACTATTGCTAACACCGTATATAATTTATTGCTAGTTCTAGCCTGCTTACGAAAACCCTCGCGGATTTTCTATTCGGTTTTTATTTGCTAAATTTAGTGCTTAAACACGCAACAAACCATATACAAACACGTTGCCATTCATTGCGGAACGCACTCAAACTCGAAAAAAATGAACAAATTAATAACAAATAGAAACTTGATAATTGTGAATTTTGCAATTGTATCTTACTTTATACTGATTGGGCTGATTAACTTTTATGAAATAGATTTTGTATTAATTAGAGTTTTTAGAGAAATGTTGACAATACCATTTCTTATTGCACAAATTGTATTTTTAGTCATCGGAATAAATTATTTAATAAAAAATCAAAAGAATTCCTTAATAATAATTAGCGTTTTATTATTAGCTATTTGTTCTATCATTACAATCGGAAGTTTCTTTTGAAATCGGATTTGAGCAAGTTGCGGAACAAAAACTCAAAAAACATCTGACTGACCAAAGCAATACGCAACTGTTGCGGCAGACTTATTAGCGAAACGCAAAAAAAGAATTTGACAACTGACCAAAATTGTAAGAAAAAAAACAACGAAATGGCAACACCGTATATAAAAAATTGCTAGTTTTATCCTAAACCAATGTCAGTTGCTTTGTTTGTTAGCTTCTGATTTTCCTTCGGAAAATCCTCGCACACAAGCACGTAACTTTCCATATACATAAACGTTACCACCAATTACCAAAATGACCGAAGAACAAAATCAAATATGGGATAAAATTCAAAATTTCGAAATTGACGATATAGATTCTTCTTTCACATTTACGGATAGATTAGCTAGGGAAAATGACTGGTCAATCGAATATTCGTTGAGAACGATTTTGGAATATAAAAAATTTATTTTTCTAATTACTATTTCAGATTTTTCTCAGACACCTTCAGACCAAATTGACCAAGTTTGGCATCTTCATTTACTTTACACAGAGTCATATTGGATTGAACTTTGTAAGAATACTCTAAATAAAAACATCCATCATGGACCAACAAAAGGTTCAGAGGAAAGAACTTTATTTAAAGAACAGTATTTAAAAACACTTGAATTTTACGAATCATTATTTAATGAAAAGCCACCTAAAGACATTTGGCTTGATGTTGAAACAAGATTTAATGAAATTCACTTTACAAGAATTAATAGAAAAAGGAATTGGATTATACCTAAACTACTATTTAAAAATTAATGAAAATACTATCTCAAATAACACCTGCTGAAACAATGCTTGTTAAAGATTGTTCTTCTGTACAATTTAAAGATTTAATGAAATTTACCTTTATGGATTTACTTCTCAAAAAGGTAATTGAAATTAAGGAAACAAATAAAAAATCTCACCCTAGAGATAAATATATTAGGACTTATACATATGTGGTTTCAGGTAAAAATTTTAATAAATACAAACCAAAAAATCACGAATTAATTTATTTAAGCCCATTTATAAAAAGTCCATCAATTCAAATACTATTTAAGAATTTTATAAAAATGGCATACGATACTTCAAATGGAAGCTGGAGTTATAAAAAATCGACAAGAAGCAATCGAGAAATCAATCCATATTTTAAGCAATCATTTTTATTAAATATATTTAAGCTAAATAAATTAACAGACAACGGAAATAAACTACAAAAAGAAATATCAAACTATTTAAACGAAATTGACAAAAAAATAGACCATCTACTTCATAATGACAAAAAGAAAGGATTAGAGTTGTTACTCAGTATTGGAGGTAATATTTTTTTATTAAAAAACTTAGATTTTCAACTTTTAAAAACAATCGATAAAGAATTACTAAATCAACAGAAAGTTTTATATAACGACACTTATGATTCTGATTCTGATTGGTGGCTTTACATTGACTTTTTTGAAGATGATTATATGTTTGATTCATATTTTGATAGTTTTGATGACACCTTAGATTCGTTTGATTCTGAGTTTGATGCTTCAGGCTGTTCTTCTGACGATAGTGGCTGTAGTAGTTGTGGAGGATGTGGTGGTTGCGATTAAAAAACTGGTGGTAACACCGTATAAAAATAATTGCTGCTTAGTGCTTAATCAAAGGTCGTTGCGTGTTTGTAACGTCTGATTTTCCTTCGGAAAATCCTCGCATACAAACCCGCAACTATTCTTATACATAAACGTTACCTGCAAGCTGAAAAAAAAAACCGAATGAAGAAAACAATCCTACTTATTTTATTGACAATATCAATTACTTCGTGCAAAAGTCAAGAGGAAATTGATTTTAAAGTTGGCTACTTACCAAATTACAACTATACGTTAACTCAAAAACAGATTTCGGAAAACAATGTAAAATATATTGCATCTGACGAAATACTTCAAAATTTAAAAAATAACGGAGTTGAAAATCCTACTATAACTAAAGATACAAGTCTTTTAAAAAGTATTTCTAAAACAGGTAGACTGAAAGGAAACGAATTTCCGATTGACATAGAATTGTTAGAATCCAATAATCCATCTTTAACAAGCGGAACCAAATTTTTCGGAAAATCAGTTGACGGAAAGACTAAAATTGACTCAATTTATTCTTCGACAATGACAGAAGAAAAAAAGAGAACTTTACTTCCTGCAATGGAATCAATGATGAATCAAATCAAGTATCCTAATAGAAAAATTAAAGTTGGAGAAAGTTTTGAGCAGAAAAAACCCAATGTCAATGCCAATTGCAGATGTCACAATTGAAATGGAAATTAATTCAATTTACACTTTGAGAAAAGTAGAAAACGGAATTGGATATTTTGACCTTGACCAAGTTTATACTATAAAATCAGCAACTAAAGATTACGAAATGGAATTGGACGGAACTGGAAAAGGACAAATAAACTATGACATCGAAAAAGAATTCTTTACCAAATTCTATCTGGAAATGGAAATGAATTTAAAAACGGAATTAGAAGCATTTAGTATTGAATTACAAACGAAAAGTATAACAGACCAAACAACTGAAATAATAAAAGCCAGCAGGTAACACCGTGTATAATTAATGGCTAGTTCGAGCTTACTTACGAAAATCCTCGCGGATTTTCTATTTGGTTTGTATTTGCTAAATTAGTGGCTTAAACACGCAACAAACCATATACAAACACGTTGCCGTCCATTGCTCACTCGGCTCAAAAAACGGTAATTCACTCAAAAGTCGATTAAAGTAATAACGGTTTCCGATACATTAATTGCGCAATCTTTGCGTACGACTGACCTCACTCCCACGCAATCTTTGTTAAACCGATTTACTAAGCTTTGCGCAACTCTTAAGTAGATAAAATAATTCCTGTAACGTACGGCAACATTGTATAAAAATAATGCTTAATTTAGTCCTGAAACAATGGAAGTGCTTCTTTTGCTAGCTTCTGATTTTCCTGCGGAAAATCCCAGCAAACAAAAACGCACAATCCTTATACGTAACCGTTGTACAACATTAAAAAATGAAAACGAAAAACATACTTTTATTGACATTAGCATTAATTTGCTCAACTTCTATTATTCGTGCTCAAAGTGCGGAAGAAAGTCCGAAAATTAAGAAAACTATTCAGGCATCTTACAGTGCAAAAAGGACTGCTGAAATGCCACGAGATTCTGTATTTACAAATGACCATCTCGAAAGATATGATGTGTATGATGATAATGAAAAAATAATTGAATATGGTCAATATGATGGCGAAGGCAATATTTATGAAATTACTAAAATTAAAAAAGACGAAAGTGGGAATCCAATAAAAGGAACAATCTTCGATTCAAAAGGAAACTTGAAAAAATATTATGCTACAACAATTGACAATAACGGAAATGTTACAGAGTTTAAAAATTATAACACCGATAATGAATTGGTTTATTTACAAAAAAATGAATATGATACAAACGGAAATGTAACATCAAGAATTGGAGGTAATCCTAAATCAAATAAAGTCTTTAAAACAGAATTAGAATATAATTCTAAAAATGAGATGATAAAAAAAATAAAGTATAATTCAGATGGAACTGTAAAAGACACCAGAAATTACAAGTATGATGCAAATGGAAATGAAGTTGAATCCGAATTATTTAAATCTAATGGTGATTACACAAAATTTATTTCTACTTATGATGAGCGAAACAATATCTTAACACAATATTGGTACGATAAAGATGGAACTCAAAAACATTGGAATAATTGGGAATACAATTATGACAAACAAGGAAATTGGATAACCAAAAAAAGGTATTCGAAGGGAGAATTAGGTTTTGTATGGGAAAGAAAAATCGAATATTAAAAATAACGTTGTACAACACCGTATATAATTTATTGCTGGTTTCTTGCCTACTTACGAAAGTCCTTGCGGACTTTCTTGGTCGGTAATTATTTACTAAATTAGTGGCTTAAACCACGCAACAAACCATATACAACAACGTTGCCAACTATTTAACCCATCAATATTGAAAATAAGAAAAGTACAAATTAAAGAGAAGGTTAATGTCAAAAAAGCTTTAAACAAAAACAGCTATATAATTGTTCTATTTAGTCTTTTGTTATTTGTTGTTGATATTGATTTATTTAGCCCTGAACCAAGATTTTTTTCTTCAAATATTTTTATGTGGAAAGGATTAGCAATCGTATTTCAACTAATTTATATTATCAGTTTAATTCAATGGTACTACAAAAAAAAACGTATTGCGAATATTCTATCAAATGGAATAATCACAAAAGGTACCCTTATATCGACTGAAAAAATAAAATCTAATAGTGATGGTATTTCATTTTACATACATCTATATGAATATGAAGTCAATAACAAAAAATATGAAGTATCATTCAAAAACAAAAGTAGCAGTGTAAACTCTTACGATATCATTTATGAATCAAATGATCCTCAAAACGCTGTTCCTTATGCCGATTTAAAAGATAATATAAAAAGAATGATTGAAGAAAGTATCTTAATAAAATAAAAACAGTTGGCAACACCGTATATATTTAATTGCTTGGTCACTGCCGCCTTACGAAAATTCCGCTGGAATTTTCTATCTGTGATTTGTTTGCGAACTTAGTTGCTTAACCACGCAACTAACCATACACATCAACATTACCACACATATAATGAAACATTACAAACACATAACAAATTTTGGAATTCTATTATTGTTAATTCTTGTAATTAGCTGTAAAAATAAGTCAAAAAAAATAGACGCTGAAAAAAACGAAATCACAACTATTCAAAATGATGATTATGAACTCATAAAATCAAGTGAATCAAAAGCATTATTAATTGTATTTCCAGGTGGTGGTTCTACTTCAAAAGAAACTAAGCGAGATTTTAAAATTGTTGAGAAGGCAACAGAAAAAGGTATTTCGGTACTCTTAATGAATTTTGGCAGACACTTATGGATTGAAAAAGGTGATTCGGAACAGTTGTCAAATTTAATACTAAAAGCAATTAAAGATAACAACTTAAAAACAGGTAATACTTTTATTGGAGGTATGTCTATTGGTGGAACCGTAGCTTTAAGTCTTTCAGATTATCTATCCAAAACCAATTCATTATTAAAACCAAAAGGTGTTTTTGTCATTGACTCACCAATTGACTTATATGCACTTTACGAAAGTTCTCAAAAAGACATTGTTCGAAAAGACTTTTCTGAAGAACGTCTTGCAGAACCAAAATGGATAATCAATTATTTTGAAGAAGAGTTTGGAGGGAAAGATTCATTGCTTATCAACATTCAAAAAGTTTCGCCACTTACTATTAAAACTAATAATATAGATAATATCAAAAAACTAAAAAACAAAAAACTACGTTTCTATACTGAACCTGATACACTTTGGTGGAAAGAAAATAGACAGACTGACTTTGAAAGCACAAATGCTTACATACTTCAAAAAACCAATGAGCTATTAAATGATAGGAATTGGAATAATGTAGAGTTGATTCAAACAAAAGAAAAAGGCTACCAAAACGATGGCGATAGAAATCCACATAGTTGGTCAATCGTTGATACAGATAATTTAATAAATTGGATTTTAGAATAGCAAAATCGGAATAAAAACGTGTGGTAACACCGTATATAATTTGTTGCTAGTTGTAGCTTGCTTACGAAAACCCTCGCGGATTTTCTATTCGGTTTTTATTTGCTAAATTTAGTGTTTAAACACGCAACTAACCATAGACATAAACGTTGCCTACAATATGAGAAAAATTACATACTTATTCATAATCCTTATTTTCATAGGAACAATTAGCTGTAAAAACAATAACTCACCATTAAAACAAATTTATAAAATTGCTTTCGATCAAAATGAAAGTAAGTTAAGTTGTGAACTTATCTTCCCTGATCCAAAAACGAATACTAACCTTATTGAATTAAACGAAAAATATCATTTTGATTCAATGATTTCAGATTCTAAAAATGATATAGATAAAGCACTTATTTTAATGAATTGGACTCACAGTCAGTGGAAACACAATGGAAACAATAAACCTAAAGAAAGTAATGCTTTATATATTTTAGAACAAGCAAATAACGGAGAACAATTTAGATGTGTAGAATATGGAATAGTACTTTCAGCAACATTAAATTCTATTAGTATTCCAACAAGAACTTTAGGTTTAAAGACTAAAGATGTGGAAACAACAAAATATGGAGCTGGACACGTAGTTTCTGAAGCTTATATCCCAGATTTAAAAAAATGGGTCTTTATGGATGCTCAAATTAATTATATTCCTTACTTAAATGGAGTTCCACTAAATGCTGTTGAATATCAAAAAGCAATTATCGAAAACAAACAAGCAATTGAATTAAGAAATCAAAATGGTTTCATAGATAAAGAAAAAGCTATTGGTCAAGTTAATTGGGTTGCAAAATACCTTTACTATTTTGATGTAAGTTTTGATTCTTCAAAAAACAGAATAAATTGTCGTAACAAAAGTAAATTAATGTTAGTCCCTTTAAATGCAAAAGAACCGGCTGTTTTTCAAATAAAACACAAAATGACTAATTATCTTTACACAAATAACTTAAATGATTTTTATAAAAAACCCAAAATACTGTAGGTAACACCGTATATAATTTATTGCTAGTTGTAGCTTCCTTACGAAAACCCTCGCGGATTTTCTATTCGGTTTTTATTTGCTAAATTTAGTGTTTAAATACGCAACAAATCATATACATAAACGCTGTGAACAATTTGAGTAGCGATCTAGGAAAAACAAAAAATGGAGTTGTATAATAGAATTATTGAAATGATTGATGCGAATTTGATTCTCTGTCTGATTCCAATAATTCTGACTTTAATTCTTGTCAAACTAATTTTCAAAAACCGATTTGAAACAAAAAAAGCACTAAATTTAATGCGTTGGACAATTATCTTCTATGCAATAATTGCTTGGTCTTTCTATCTCATTGCAATGGCAATGACTGAAAAACCTAAAGAATACGCTTTTATTAATAGAGCAACTGGCCCTTACGCTTGGGCATATTGGATAATGTTTGTATCTGCTTTAATTTTACCTTTTTCTTTATTCATTAAAAAATTGGCGTCAAAATATTGGTACGTACTTTTAGTCGCATTTGGAATGAAAAGCGGAATATATTTTGAGCGTTTTATAATAATTGTAACTAGTTTTCATCGAGATTACTTGACTAATAATAAAAATGGCGAATTTGTTAATAGAAATGTTGAATTAATAGACTTACTCTCATTCGGAATTGGAATGATTTTTCTACAAGGATTTATAATTGCAATTTTAACTTTGGGGATTTTTGAAATAATAAAAAGAAAAAAAACTGTGCACAACATCGTATAAAATAATTACGGTTTAGTGTTTAATCAAAAGATTTTTGCATGTTTGCAGCATCTGAAATTCCTCAAACATAAACAGTCAGCCATACTTATGTTAACCGTAACAATTCTATTGGCAGAATAAAATTTAATTGAAAACAAAGAAAAATGAATAAAAGAAACTTTTTGTCAATAGTTATAATAATTGCAAGTATTTTAAGCATCCTAAATTTAGATTTTTCTAATATCTCGGAATCAAAGACAATTTGGTCACTTATTTTATCTTCGATAGTTATTATAGTAACATTAATTTCAATTTTCAATACTAAAAAAGAAAAGCACAAAAATTAAATTGAGTATCCAAAAAACTAACCTTTATAGTGAATTTAAAAATCTTTAATTTTTTAATCTCAATTGCAATTTAGCTCTTAAGGAATGCAACTAAATTTATAAAAAAAAGTTAGCAAACATATGAAACAAACTGAAAAAATTCTTGGAGGATTAATTATAATTCTAATGTTAGTTAGATTATTCTTCACTTTGCCGTATTTTAATATAACTATTACACTTCTAATTTTAGTATTATCGATGATGTATTTCGGATTTGGTTTTGCATTGTTAAACAATGTAAGATTGAGGTCTATTTTTAAAAAAGATTCTTACAAAGGAATAAGTACTTTAAGAATTTTAGGTGGAATTTTTACAGGCTTTATTTTATCATTTTTAAGCATATACTCGCTATTTAAATTTCAACGTTGGCCATTTGCCAATCAAGGTTTATTAATAAGTTTATGTGGTTTATTACCAATATTAGCAATCGTAATTTATAAAAGTATAAATTCAAAAAGCACTTATTATTCTAATCTCTTAACCAGACTAATAATGTTCGGAGTTATTGGAGCATCTCTTTATTTTTTATCTACTGAAAAAATATTAGAAATGCGAAATAGAGATTTCCCTGAATATGTTGAGGCAGAAAAAAAACTAATGAAAGATCCAGAAAATAAAGAATTACAACAAAAAGCACATGAAGAAAGAATGAGAATGAATACATTAAAATAAAAATTCGATTTAACATTACCTTATACAATTAATTGCTTGGTCTCTGGGCATTTAATATAGATGAAAACTTTGCAACGTATTAGAGAAATGACAATTCGAGAGATACTAAATACAACAGAACACAGACCTTGGAAAATGCCAAATGAAAATTGGAAATTTTATCAAGAGTGGAATAATGCAATATTTCTTCATTGGCAAGTGGAATTATCCGAATTGAAAAAATTTATTCCAAAGGAACTCGAAATTGACCTTTTTGAAGGAAAACCTTGGATTTCCGTAGTTGCTTTTACTATGGAAAACATAAGACCTAAAAATTTACCTGCTTTCCCACTCATTTCAAATTTTGATGAAATTAATATTCGAACTTATGTAAAATTAAATAACAAAACTGGAGTGTATTTTTTAAGCATTGAAGGTGGAAAAAGTTTATCGTGCGAAATTGCGAAAACAATGTCTGAACTTCCTTATAGATTTTCAAAAATAAAAAGAACTAAAAACCAATACAAATCTTATAACTCGGAGTTTAATGACAAATTGAATATACAATTTGAAATTGGAAAAAGATCTACAAAAAAAACGGAGTTAGAAAAGTGGTTAACTGAAAGATATGCTCTTTTTCAAGATACAGAAAATTCAATAAACGAATTTGAAATTCATCATTTAGAATGGTCAATTAATGAACTTGACTTGAAAAATTTAGAGTTTAATTATCCGAGATTTAACAAACTAATCAAAAACAAACCCAACAAAATTCAATACTCAAAAGGAGTAAAAGTTATTGCTTGGGGAAAGAACAAAAAAGGAAAAACTAGCTATAACAACATAAAAGAATAATTCCGGTTTTTTAATAATTATAGAGTTAAAACAAAAAATGAATTTACACACATATTGCAAATCTTGTAAAAAGGATATTAAAATAAAATCGAACGCTTCTACTCGACCAGATTTACAAATGGAAAAGTGAAATAAATTCATATATAATTAGAAGAAAGTAAAATTATCTGAATTAATTCTCAATCAATTATTATTTTGTTTAAATTTATACAAATATTATTAAACAAATTATACTTGGGTAATGAAATATTTGATGTGTATATTATTTTTTTTACAAGGAATGAATTCTAAAATGATTTTTGATTTTAATAAAGATTCAGACGTTCAAAAATGGAATGTTGTTGACGATGTGGTAATGGGCGGAAGATCATCAAGCCAATTTAAACTCAACTCTGACGGATTTGGAGTTTTTGAAGGACATGTGTCTTTAGAAAATAATGGAGGTTTCTCATCAGTTCAATATAACTGTAATAAAACTGAAGTAAAAAATTACAAGAAAATAAAAATCAAGTTAAAAGGAGATGGTAAAGATTATCAATTTAGAGTTAAAGATAATTCAGGAAATTATTATTCCTATATCACTACGTTTTCTACTTCAAATAAATGGGAAGATATTGAAATAGCTTTGAAAGATATGTATCCTTCTTTTCGAGGTAAACGATTAAATGCTCCTAATTTTTCACATGATTTTATAGAGCAAATCGTGTTTTTAGTTGGAAATAAAAAAGATGAAAACTTTAAACTTATAATTGATACAATAGAATTAATTTAAGAATCTTATAACAACTTTACTTAACACTCTAAAATTAGCTTGTAATAGTTTTATTTCTATTTCCTCATCTTAACTGGTAATTAAGGACTAAGTTTTATCTTAATTACGAAAGTCATCACTGTATTTTTTATTCAATTTTTATTTGTTACATTACGTGCCTAGCCATACAGTTATAACCGTCTAAAAAAAATAAAAGAGCCAACTTGCAAGTAGAAATAAAAAAACCAAGAATAACATGCTACAAATGCATGAGACCTTCAAGTACATGTATTTGCAAACACATTAGCCCTTTACAGACTAAAACTCGTTTTATAATTCTTATGCACCCAAAAGAGTACAAAAAAGAAAAAAACGGTACTGGACACATAACGAACCTTCAACTTGAAAATTCAGAAATTATAGTTGGTGTCGATTTTACTAATAACAATCGTGTAAATAAAATATTGGCTCAGGAAAATAGTCCTTCATTTTTACTTTATCCCGGAAAAGATAATTTCAACCTATCTATGAGTAAAAGTTCTGAAATGAATTCTTTTATGGGTAATAATCCAAACATCTTTCTTATTGATGGCACATGGCCTTGCGCTCGTAAAATGCTTAAACTAAGTAAGAACTTGCAAAAGCTAAAAAGAGTAAGTTTTGACAATAAAATAAAATCAAAGTTTATTATCAAGCAACAACCAGAGTCTCTTTGCCTTAGTACAATTGAGTCTGTTTATACTGTATTAAACTTACTTAAAGAAGGTGATTTAGAACAATGTGAAACTAAAGACTTCCTTATTCCTTTTGAAAAAATGATTGAACATCAACTAGATTATATTTTAAACCCAAATAGTAAAAACTATTCTTCAACTGTAAACAAAGAGATTACTCCTAAGAACATGTATAAGAAAAATACTGAAAGAAATATTATTTTTGAACAAGGATAGGTGTATGATAGTAAAACCTTCAAGAATTTGATACAATTAAAGTAAATCTGTAATATTCTTACAAATTATCCAACTGGTTATCAGTTCCGTTTTCACTAATAGTCCAAAAGAAACCTACAAAGAAGAATTGATCTGCAGCAGGTTTTAAAGCACGTCTGGCAAAATTATTATTAATATCTGGTGTGTTTGCATATTGATAACCGTTTACATTTTTAAAACCTAAGGCATTATTTACAGAGAAATATAGAATTTTCTGCGGACTTAATAAATATGCCCAATTAAGGCTTAAACTATTGTAACTTTGAGTCTTTGCGTTTAAAAAACCATCTTCGTTCGGGTTAGTATAAGTTCTACCTGAAGCATAAGCGTAACTAAAACCCACTTGACTTTTCCAGTTTTCTACCCAGTATTTTCCAACCACAGATACATTGTGCTTGTTTGCAAAATTAGGCTGTGCTGCTTGGGTATAGTTGTTATAATCGCGTTCTGTATCTAAATACGAGTAACTTACCCAATAGTCTATATTTTTTATACTCTTATTATCACGATAAAAGAGATCTAATCCTTTAGCAAATCCGTTACCGGAATTATTATAATTTGCATCGAAACTTGCAAACTCTGTATCGTATTTAATTAGGTTGTTATAGTTTTTATAATACGTTTCAGCTCTAAAAATCCGACCATCATTATTGTATTGGTAGTTTAAAATATAATGTTGTGTTTGCTGTGCTTCTAAGTTTTGCTCAAACTTTAAAATACTAGAGTTTGGGTTTTGATAAAAATCGCCATATGCTAAAGACACTTGGCTTTTAGCTCCTGTTTTATAAGCTAAAGAGAATCTTGGTGCTATAGTCGCTTCTTTAAAAAGCTCGCTATATTCTGCACGCAATCCTGCTTTTAAGGCTAGTTTTTTAGAGAAAATAACATCGACTTCTGTAAAAGCAGCAGAGATATTATTTTTAAAACCGTAATCTAGAGGCTGTATAGTTTCATTTTGGAACATTTCGCTAAAATGAGTTGTAAAATACTCTGCACCAAAATTTAATTTAAAGCGGTTGTTAAAGCTTTTGCGAAGTTTAAGCTTTGCGTGGATTGATTTTTCGGTATCATCGATAGCATCGGCATTAATATTCACTTTGTTTTTAGCATGTGTATAACTAATTCCTGATGCCAATGTCCATCTGTTTTTTAGTTTTTCAGTGTAAGAACCATTAAGATAAAGATTAGAATTATCTAGTTTAAAACATAAACCTTCAGGATTATTAATATCCTCTTGGGTTAATTCAAAATTACTTTTATCGAAAGCCGAATACAATTTCAACATGCCATTATTAGTTTTATATCTATAAACTGCTTCTCCAGAAATAGTCTCGAAAGGTTTGTGCCATTGGTTTCTATCGTTAAAAATCGCCTGATAAGGTGCTAAATTTATATACGATGCATTTACACTTAACGAGCTTCGCTCCCACTTTTGTGTGTTACCAAGTGTAGCGCCAAGCGACATAATACCGATATCGGTTTTTTCTTGAGTAGGCTCGTCGATAGTACTTAAAAGTAATACGCTTGATAAAGCTTGACCATATTCTGCACTATAACCACCTGTAGAAAAAGTAATACCATCGAATAACAATGGCGAATAGCGTCCGCGAGTTGGAGTATTATTTGCTGATGGTGTGTAGGGTGTAAACACACGAATACCATCTATAAATATTTGGGTTTCTTCGGCTTCACCACCTCTAACAAACAGTCTACCATCTTCGGCAACGGTTGTCGTTCCTGGTAATGTTTGCAATGCACCAACAAAATCGCCAAGTGCGCTCGCTGTAGTAACCACATCCATAGACGTTAAAGCTGAAACTTTACTATTGTCTCCTGCCGAAAAAGTTCCTGCAGAAAGCACTACGGTATCGAGTGCATTTACATCGTCTCGTAAGGTGATTTTTAGACTGTTTAAAGTAGAAACGTCGCTTGACATCATATAGGTCTCGAAAGAAATATAAGACACGGTTAACGTTTGTGTGTCGCTTTCGGTCGTTTTAAAACTAAATTGTCCTTCTGCGTTTGTAGTGGCTCCATCGTAAGTACCATCAAGATATACATTTGCACCTTCTATTGGATTATTTTTTACGTCTGTAATTGTTCCGTTGATAGAGGTTTGCGCTGAAAGCTGTAAACTGATTAGTGTGATGAAAATGGCTATAAAAGACTTCATAATTGGTTCGTTAATTTTAATTGATAGCACAAAGATGTGTTTGCACTATCGTTTTTAAAACTTATACTTACTGAACTGTCTTTTTTTTATGCTGGAATGTTTGCTGGATTTGATTTTTGGATTAATCGATTAGGGTAATGGATTAATTAGATTTTTGGATTTTTTGGATTGTTTGATTAGTTCGATTCCACAGTACTGTCATTCCTGCAAAGACTGGAGTCTATTATTCGTCTTTACTTCTCTTAATTATGGATTCCTGCCTGCACAGGAATGATAAAGTGGTTGAATAGATTTTAGCGTCGTACAGTGTTTATATTTAATTAGTTGATGAATAAACAAATGGATACATTAGATTATTGGACTACTCGATTAATGAAAAAAATTAATTCTATTTGTCATTGCGAGAACGTAGCAATTCTTTCATTAGATTATTGAATACTTCGATTCCACGATCCTGTCATTCCTGCGAAGGCAGGAATCTACTATTCTTCTTTACTTTTCATTCATTATGGATTCCTACCTTCGCAGGAATGACAAGAATAGATCTTAATGCCTTAAAACACTTAGAAACAAAAAACCTATTTCTTATTATACGGTCTTATTATTAGCCTTGCAGCTTTATCGAAATTAATATAATTATAAGTCCAATTAAAAAATACAATCACTCTATTTCTAAAACCTACAAGAGACATTAGGTGTACAAACATCCAAACAAACCAAGCAAAAAAACCTGCAAATTTATAATGTTTTAAATCTACAACAGCTTTATTTCTACCTACGGTAGCCATAGAACCTTTGTCGTTATAGATAAACTCCTTTAGTGGTTTCTTATCTATTAGTCTTAGTAAGTTTTTACCTAATAGTTTTCCTTGTTGTATTGCTGGTTGTGCTACTTGCGGATGTCCTTTGGGGAAAGCTTCGGTTTCCATTAATGCAATATCGCCAAGTGCAAAAATAGAATCGTAACCTTCTACTTGATTATATCTATTTACTTTATAACGGTTAGAGTGTTCCATTACAACTTTGGCATCCAGGCCTTTTACTGGACGACCTGTTACTCCTGCTGCCCAAATTAAGGTTTCAGACTGTAAAACCAAATCTGAATTGGTAGTTACCGTTTTACCGTCATAATCTTTTACAAATGTGTTACAATGTACTTTAACGCCTAATTTATGTAAAAACTGTTCTGCTTTTTTAGAGGCATGCTCACTCATAGGTGGCAATACTCTTGCGTTACCTTCTAGCAAATGTATTTGCATTCTATTGGCGTCTATATCTTTATAATCTCTTGGCAAAATGTGGTTTTTAAGCTCTGCAATTGCTCCCGCAAGCTCTACTCCTGTTGGTCCGCCACCAACTATCACAAAATTTAATAATGCTTCGCGATCTGCTTTATTATTACTAACTGCTGCACTTTCAAAATTTTGAAGAATTAAACTACGAATATTAAGTGCTTGAGGCACTTTTTTCATTGGCATACTATGGGCTTCAATTGTTTTATTACCAAAGTAATTTGTTTTAGTTCCTGTCGCCAATATTAAATAATCGAAAGTAAGCGTTCCAATATCGGTATGGATTATTTTTTTGTTAGCATCTATTTCTTCAACTTCCGTTAAACGGAAATAAGTATGCTTATGATTTTTTATAATTTTTCTTAATGGATAAGCAATAGAATCTGGCTCTAATCCTGCCGAAGATACCTGGTATAATAAAGGCTGAAAAGTGTGGTAATTCCGTTTGTCTATTAACACTACTTGTACATTCTTGTTTGCTAAAGATTTAGCCATACTTACACCTGCAAAACCGCCACCTACAATGACAACTCTGGGTAATTTAGATTCTGGAATATTCATAAAGTAAGATAATAAAAATAGAGAATCAAAGATACAGATTACTGCTTACAAAGACTATTGATTATAAGTTAAACAAATGACTAGATTATTGGATTATTCGATTTTTGGATTTTTGGATTAGCTCGATTCTACTTGTCATAGTGAGGAGAGACGAAGGAACGACGTGACAATCTTTTGTTGAATTATTGTTTTTTTGGTTTGCTGGATTGCTGAACACTTCAATTCCGAAATACTGTCATTCCTGCGAAGGCAGGAATCTATTGTTCTTTTTTACTTCTCTTTATTATGGATTCCTGCCTGCGCAGGAATGACAATGTGGTTGAATAGATTTTAGCGTAATGAATCTTAGCGTAATGAATTATTAATATTTAATTAGTTGATGGATGGATATAATAGATTATTAGATTACTCGACTTGTTGGATTGTTAGATTAGCTTTATTCTACTTTTCATTGTGAGGAGGGGAGAGAAGAAAAAACAACGCGGCAATCTTTTGTTGAATTATTGTTTTTTGGATTGCTGGATTACTGAATACTTCGATTCCGCAATACTGTCATTCCTGCGAAGGCAGGAATCTATTATTCTACTTTGCTTCTCTTTATTATGGATTCCTGCCTACGCAGGAATGACAATGTGGTTGAATAGATTTTAGTGTAATGAATTGTTTATATTGAATTAGTTGATGGATGGATATAATAGATTATTAGATTACTCGACTTGTTGGATTGTTTGATTAGCTTTATTCTACTTATCATTGTGAGGAGAGAAGAAGAAAAAACGTGGCAATCTTTTGTTGAATTATTGTTTTTTTGGATTGCTGGATTACTGAATACTTCGATTCCGGAATACTGTCATTCCTGCGAAGGCAGGAATCTATTGTTCTTTTTTCACTTCTCTTTATTATAGTTTCCTGCCTGCGCAGGAATGACAATGTGGTTGAATAGATTTTAGCGTAATGAATTGTTAGTATTTTATTAGTTGATAGATGGGCATAATCGATTATTGGATTACTCGACTTGTTGGATTGTTTGATAAGCTTTATTCTACTTATCATTGTGAGGAGAGAAGAAAAAACAACGCGGCAATCTTTTGTTGAATTATTGTTTTTTTGGATTGTTGGATTGCTGAACACTTCGATTCCGCAATACTGTCATTCCTGCGAAGGCAGGAATCTATTATTCTACTTTGCTTCTCTTTATTATGGCTTCCTGCCTGCGTAGGAATGACAATGTGGTTGAATAGGTTTTAGCGTAATGAATTATAAATATTTAATTAGTTCATTGATGGATATAATTGATTATTAGATTACTCGACTTGTTGGATTGTTAGATTAACTTTATTCTACTTATCATTGTGAGGAGAGAACAAGAAACAACGTGGCAATCTTTTATTGAATTATTGTTTTTTTAAATTTTTGGTTTGCCCGATTGGTGAATACTTCGATTCCGCAATACTGTCATTCCTGCGAAGGCAGGAATCTATTATTCTTTTTACTTCTCTTTATTATGGATTCCTGCCTACGCAGGAATGACAAAGCATTTTAAATTACATACTTTTACATCACTCAAACTAACTTTAATGAAACCAACCTCATCGTTTTCCTTTTACATTGTATTTGCAATTATTGTTTTATTTGAAACACTACTTGCTAATTGGCTAGACCTAGATTGGATACATTACATATCTAAACCATTAGTTGTTATTAGCCTTATTCTGTTTTATAAAAGACGTAGCAAACTAATAAATACAAACATTAGAATACTTACAATTTTAGCATTGGTATTTTCGTTATTTGGAGATGTGCTTTTATTGTTTGTTAAACATTCTCAGTATTTTTTTATATGCGGATTAATTGCTTTTTTAATAGCTCATATATTCTATTGCTTGGTATTTTTAAAACATAGAAACAAAACCAAAAGTCCCTATGGTTTTATTGCATTACTTTTAGTTTATGCATTAGGATTATTTTGGTTGTTAAAATCGGGATTAAACAATTTATTAATTCCTGTAATTTTATACATGCTTGTAATTTTAGCAATGGCAACTTTGGCATACTTGAGACATGGAAAAGTTAATGTGCAAAGTTATAATTTGGTGTTTTATGGCGCGTTGGTTTTTATGATTTCGGATAGCCTTTTAGCACTTAATAAATTTTATTCACCACTACCTTTTGCAGATTTTAGTATTATGTTTACTTATGCTTTGGCACAATTGCTTATTGTTAAAGGCCTACTGTTTCAAGATACTAAAAAACCACTATAGAGAACGCCTATACAAACAATTAAAACGAATAATATCAGGTAATTAAAATCATTATATAAAGTTTTAATTTAACACTAAATTCCAAGTTTATGATGATTTGCGTTAGGGGTTGTAGCGGCATCCTTTTGTTTTTTTCGACAAAAGATATAGCGTAAAACCCGACCTTTAGGTAACGCCCAAAAAATTAATATTATATATTTTGTAACAAATTATATTTTTAAACTACTTATATAGTAACCTAACCAAAAACATTGAATAAAGAACTCGAACATAGTTTTGTAGAACTGCTGGAAAAACACCAGAACATCGTACACAAAGTCTGTAGATTATACACTAATAACTACGACGCACATAACGATTTGTTTCAGGAAATTACTATCCAGTTATGGAAAGCTTACCCGAAATTTCGTGGTGATGCAAAGTTTAGTACTTGGATGTATCGTGTGGGTTTAAATACCGCAATTACACTTTACAGAAAGTCTAAACGTACTATAAATACGACTCAGTTTGATACTGTGCAGTTTAAAATTAAGGCCGAGGATTACGATGATACTGAGGAGCAACAATTAAAATTATTATACAGTGCTGTTCACCAATTAAATGATATTGAAAAAGCGTTAGTTTTCTTGTATTTAGAAGACAAAAACTACAAAGAGATTAGTGAAACAATGGGTATTACCGAAGTAAATGCCAGAGTGAAGATGAATAGAGTGAAAACGAAGTTAAGAACCATTTTAAATCCGTAATTATGGATGAATTAGAATTATTAAAGAAAGATTGGCAGAAGGAGGATAACAATGATTTTCCTGTTTTGAGCTATAAAGAAATATACAAGATGATATTAAAAAAATCGTCTTCGATAGTGAAGTGGATTTTTATTATTAGTCTGCTTGAACTGGTGTTTTGGCTTGCACTCTCGTTTATTTTTAAAGCGACGAGCAAAAATGATCAAATTACAGATCTTGAATCGACGACTATTTTTATAGTTTTATCTGTAATATCTTATGCTGTATTAGTGTACTTTTTCTACAGATTTTACATGAATTATAAAACGATAAATAGCACGGATAACGCCTCTACTTTAATGAAAAACATTTTAAAGACTAGACGTACCGTTAAACAATATGTGTTTTTTAATCTTGGTTATTTAGTGATTAGTATGGCTATTCTATTTCCATACATTCTAGATCACGATCCTAAAACAAAAACAATTATAGAAAGTGCTACTGCAAACGGCGACCTCTTTAAATTCTACTCTGCAATGATTGTAGGTACCGTATTAATTGTTGGTATTGTTATAGTAATATTACTTTTATTTTATTGGTTAATTTATGGTATTCTTTTAAAACGATTAAACCATAACTATAACGAGTTAAAGAAACTAGAGGTTTAAGTTTATGATAAATAAAACTATTATTTTTCTTAAAAATCTCGCCTCTACCACTAACAGTAAGAAGGAAGTTAAGACTTATAATCGTTTTATTAATATGCTAAAGGATATAGCGCGTAGAGATTTAACAGATGTTAATAAACATGCTATAGAAACTGAATTGGCTATTATAAATATTGAAGCTAATACTGATGATTTTAAAACCTTAAAAAAGAAACTTAATGCTTTTATCTGTTATGCTAAGAAGAAGCTAAATTTAACTTCTGAAGGGCATTACATGTCGCTTGGGATCACTTTAGGTCTCTCTATAGGCATGGCTTTAGGAATGTCTTTTGGTATCCCTTTTAGCGAAGACAAAAACTTGGGTGTAGTTTTTGGAATGAATATAGGTATGATAATTGGCATGGCCATAGGTATGGCTATAGGCGCTTACAAAGACCAAGAAGCAAAAAAAGATAATACCGTTTTAAACAGTAAAGCTTCTTAATAATTTAAGAAGCTTTACTGTTTACTATAATTTTTATTGCGTTAAGTTTTTAGAGATTACTTTAAAACTTATTATTCTCCAAGCCACTCTCGTTTCTTATTTAACTCTTCTTGGGCTAATAATTCTTCTTGAGGAATTACTTTTAAAAATGAAGGATGTTGTTCGATTGCGTATTCTATTTTTTCTACAATACTTGCTATCGATTCGTTTTCGTAATCAATATCTAAAGGTTCTTTAACCTCGAAAGATTGATACACGTTTTTCTTTTTAATATACAGTCCTTTTTTATCGAAAGAACGTCTAAAACCATCTATTACAATTGGCACTACAATTGGCTTATAGCGTTTTATAATATGTGCTGTTCCTTTACGAATAGGTTTAAATGGTGTAGTTGTCCCTTGTGGAAATGTAATTACCCAACCATCGTCTAAAGCTTTAGAAATAGCAGAAATATCACTCATTTTAACCTGACGGTTTATATTCTCTCCTTTGCTTCTCCAGGTACGCTCTATACTAATAGATCCTGTGTAAGCAAATATTTTAGGCAACAAACCAGATTTCATGGTTTCTTTAGCTGCAACATAATACAAGTTTAACTTAGGATTCCATAGGTAACCCACGTTTTTAATAGAATCTCCTCTATTACTTAAACTAGCATTAAACACATGAAACATAGAGAATACATCTGCAAAATACGTTTGATGATTAGAGATAAACAAGACGTTAGTGTCTGGTAAGTTTTTTATAATTTCGGAACCTTCTATCTGCAGATTATTAAAGCCACGAAAGCGTCTGTGTGAGAGCAGTCCAAGGATTCTAATAAGCCACTTTTTTAGAAATAATATATGTCCGAAAGGATTTCGTTTAAATAAACCCATAATTTTTTTTAGTTCTTAAGATTAACAAATGTAGCAAAATCGAACTATTTAAAGCTAGCCTTTAACAAGTCTTTCACTTCACTTAACATCATAGCTGTTGCTCCCCAAACTAAATGGTTGTTTAATTTATATGCTGGAACACTAGCTTCTAGTCCGTTAGCAAGCGTTACCGTTTTGGTTGTTATAATATTATCGTCTAAAAAATTAGTTAGTTTAACTTCTAAAAGTGCCTCTACCTCTGTGTCTTGCTTAATAAATTCTGGTGTATTTTCTACAAAACCCAAAAATGGTTTAACATAAAAGTTACTTGGCGGAATATACATTTGCGTAAGCTCTTTTAAAACAGTGATTGTATCTTGCTTTACTCCTATTTCTTCTTCTGTTTCACGTAAAGCAGCTTCTTTATTAGTTTCGTTAACTTCTAATTTTCCACCAGGAAAACCTACTTGTGCAGAATGGACACCTTTATACGTTTTTCTTAAAATTAAAATAAGATACGTTTCACCTTCTGTATTTGGGTAAAACAAAGCCATTACAGCACTTTTCCTTGCTTTTTTAATTCTTTCAGCTTGCTGCTTAATTAAATCTCTTCTGTAAGGAGGCGACATTTTAAACTGTGAGGTTTCGGCTGGCAGCGGTAAATTTTCTATTTTTACGATAGATTTTAAAAACGATTCAAATTTCATTTATGAGAGGACTTCTAATACTTGCTATATTACTATTATTTAATTGTGAAGATAAACAATCTAAACCTAAAACTGTCGAGAAAATTATAACTAAAATTGACACCATAAAACCTGAGATTGAAAAAATAGCAATAGAAATAGACAGCTCTAAACTAAGCTTAGAAGAGCGCTACTTACCCTTAAACGATAAGAATGCTATGGATTTTTTTCGTGAATATGGTAAAGTTCACAAAGAAAACAAAGTGCGTATTTTTACTCAATATGGAACTATAGATTTAGAGTTATTTAACAACGTAGAATACCATAGAGCAAACTTTATATTTCTTACTAAAAACAAAATATTTGATGGCACACAGTTTCATCGTGTGGTTAAAAACTTTGTTATACAAGGTGGAAATAGTGATGAACCAGAGGTTTTAAAAAAACGTGGTAAAATTGGGCGCTACCTTTTACCTCCAGATGTTAGACATGGTTACAAACACAAGCGTGGTATTATCTCTATACCTAGTGGAGAAATTGATGACGCTTATAAATTAGCATCTCCTTTCGAGTTTTTTATTACACAAAGCAATCAGTATCATTTAGATGGAGAATACACTGCTTTTGGTCGTGTTACAAACGGTTTAGATGTGGTAGATAAAATTGCAGAACAAGAAGTTGATGGAGGCCATTGGCCAATGCATAATATTTATATTGATAAGGTCGAAGTTTTAAAATAGCTTAAAGTGACTATCTATACAAATTAGGCAATCGTAATTTAAATTTCACAGCTAAAATTCTTATAATTATAACTACTAATCCGGCAATTATAAATACAAGGTTCCCTTCTATTGGTAGACGTTTTATTATAAAGTAAACAATACCTCCAAGAATACAAGCTGTTGCGTAAACTTCTTTCCTGAAAATTACAGGAATTTCATTACATAAAATATCACGAATTACTCCTCCAAAGCAAGCAGACATTGTACCTAATGCAATACAAATAATTGGGTGCAAACCAGCATTAATACCTTTCTCTATCCCTACTACTGTGTACAAACCTATTCCAATGGTATCGAATAAAAATAATGATTTACGTAAATAATCTATTTTAGATTTAAAAATTACTGCTAAAATTGTGGATATTAAAACCACGTAAACAAAGGTCATATCCTTCATCCAGCTTACTGGTGTATCTCCAATAAGCACATCTCTTAAAGTACCTCCGCCAACAGCTGTTACAAATGCAATTATAAGAACACCAAAAGCGTCCATTCTTTTATTAAGAGCAATTAAAACTCCAGAAATAGAGAATGCTAACGTTCCTAAAATATCTATTATGTAAAACATTGATTACTTGATTGTTTTCTTATTGAAATAATTATACAGCAAACTGCGTTAAGTGATGCTCTAAATGCTTGTAAAAAGAATTATTCCACTCTTTTGCTGTTAACTTACCAAAAGAATGAGATTCTTTACCTTCAAAATAATCTTCGTCAAGCTCTTGTGTTTTTAGTATATAATCTACCAATCGTTTCTTTTCAACTTCAAATGCTCTTGGATCTGTAATTATAAATTGTGGAGCTGTACGTCCGTTTTTAGTATACGGCTTTTCATTTACAACTGCTTTTTTTACAAACAGTTTTAACATCGTTTTTACAAAAGCATTGGGTTTTACATGCATAACTGTGTAAACCATTTCGTAAGAAACAGAACAATGTGCTAACATTTGCGAAACAGACATTTTCCCCCAACTTGGTTGTGTTGCTTCAGTTAAATTATTAATTCTATTAACAACCTCGTTTGTAATTTCTTTATTGAAAATGTTTTTCATTTTATCTATTTTTAAAAGCAATTTACCCTCCTTTTTAACAAAGTCAAATTGACTACTCTTCTTACATGCTTTGCGTATAGTAATTGTAATCTTTTAAAATGGTTTCTACAAAATCCTTATCGTACATCTTGCTTTCTATATTTAAAATCTCACATATTTTTTTCCTTAAAAGAATAAATGTCTTATAGTCGTTAGTCTTCTTAGCGATTGTAAAAGCTTCCTTAATTATTCTAACGTCTTTGTCTTTTAACTGCGTTACATTAGTAAAAACAGGTTCATAATCTTCAACTAAATCTTCTAATATGGTACTTGAAATTTTATGCTTATTTTTTGTTGAAATTACCACTGTACCGGCAGCAGAATCTCCTACACGTTGTTTTTTATCTGAAAACAGAATACTTAACACACCTATAGAAGCAAAAAACATCCAGATATCTATTAAGCGTAACATCCAACGTACAAATAAATTATACCATTGTGTTGGTGAGCCATCTATGCGTACCACTTTAATTTTCATTATCATTTTACCAATGGTTCTGCCTTCAAATATAATATGGCATAACACCGAATAAAATAATGCAGGCAAAGTAATTAAACCTAATAATCCTCTTTTTCCCCAATCATCGATTTCAAAAATATCAGAAATAGAAACTAAGTTTTCCATTATAGACATATAGGTAAACAGAATAATACCGTCTATTAAAAAAGCAAGTAATCTTTCTCCTAAGCCAATAAGTTTATAATCTAAGTTTACATTTTGCGCAGTGTTAATTGCTAAATTGCTCATGGAAATGTATATTCGTTAAAATTATTATTTATTATATGCGCGAGGCATCTTTTGTGAAGCAAAATAAGGAAAAATGGATTGCATTTGAAAAATCATTGCATAATAATCTTAAAATAAATCCAGATACTTTAGCTTCTTACTATATTCAACTTACAAACGATTTGTCTTATGCGCAAACATATTATCCTGATAGTAAAACTTTAGCGTACTTGAACTCGTTAGCTTCAGAGGCGCATCAGAAAATTTATATTACAAAAAAAGAAACCAATAATAAGATCGTTTCGTTTTGGAAATATGAGTTTCCCTTATTTTTTAAACAATACCATAAAACCTTACTTTATACTTTTCTGTTTTTTATGGCAGCTGTAGTTATAGGAGCTGTTTCAACTATAAACGATGATAGTTTTGTGCGTTTAATTTTAGGCGATGCTTATGTTAATATGACAATTGAAAACATTGAAAAAGGAGAACCAATGGCTGTATATAAAAGCAGTGGAGAAATTGGGATGTTTTTAGGTATTACAATTAATAACATAAGAGTTGGAATATTTGCCTTCGCTATGGGTATTTTATTTAGCGTTGGTACCATTTATGTATTATTTAGCAATGGTATTATGCTTGGTGCTTTTATTACTTTTTTCTACAATTATGGTGTTTTAGAAAAAACATCTACTGTTTGGTTACATGGTACCATTGAGATTTCTGTAATTGTAATCGCCGGATGTGCTGGGCTTGTTATGGGAAATAGCTTTCTGTTTCCAAAAACATATTCTAGGCGTGTCTCCTTTATGAAAGGCGCAAAAGATGGTCTAAAAATAATTGTGAGCACCTTCCCATTTTTTATTATTGCTGGTTTTATTGAAGGTTTTATTACAAGATATGGCGATAATATGCATTGGATAATTTCTTATAGTATTATATTAGCTTCAGCAGCATTAATCAGCTATTATTATATTTTCTATCCTATTATACTTAACCGAAAATTAAAAATTAATTGAAAACAAAATATATAGAATTACGTACCAGAAATACTTTTGGATCCATTATCGACAACTATTTTACTTTTTTAAAATATAATTTTAAAGATTATATTAATCTGTATTTAAGATACAACGCATTAAGTGTCATTTTTGTATTACTATCTAGCTACCTATTAGTAACAGGTTTTATGGGTTTAGCAAGTAGAGATTTTAGATTTGGAATGGGAAGCGACCAAACCGAAACACAATTGTATTTAGGATTTGGAGCTATACTACTAGTCTTAATTTATTTTATTACTGCTTTAATTAATTATAGCTTTTCCAGTTCATATATTACACAGTATGTAAAGACTCAAGGAAATCAAACCTCTAAAAATATATGGGACAGTATAAAAGATAATATTGGAAATATATTTCTATTTATTCTATTAGGTATCTTAATCTATATAGGATACTTTGTTATCTCATTAGTACTTGCCTTTATTCCCATAGTTGGTACTTTAGTACAATATGCTGTTAGCTTTGTCCTTTCTACTATGTTTGGCATTGCTTTTATGGCTATATTCTCTAACAACTTATCTACTGTAGAAGCTTTAAAAGAAGGCTGGGATTTTTCGATTAACAATTTTTTAAAAATAGTAGGTTATAGTTTTGTTATTGGTTTTTTAAACCTAATGATAGTGACTTTAATTATAGCAATACCTGGATTCATTTTATCTATTTACATTTACTTTTCGGCGGAAAGTAATATCGATATTGTAACCAGTAATTTTGCAAGCATTTTATTTACAATCTCATTTGCTATTTTCCTTTTAACGCTTATTTTCTCTCAAGCATTATCACAATTAGCTTACGGTGTACTTTTCTATAATTTACATGAAGAAAAGTACAACACCTATTTACAAAGTAAAATAGATTTGATTGGCAAAGATGAATAAAGCACTAAAAATCAAATACCTGCTATGCTTGACTTTTTTTAGTTTCACTTCTTCGAATGCGCAAGACTTAGAAATTAAAAAAGATTCTTCTGCTGTAAATGTTACTTATTTTAAAGATAATATAAAGGAACGTTATACAGGCAGCGATTTCAACTACACTATTAACGATACCGGTGGTATTAATTTAGTACAAACTATTTTTAAAAAATTCTTTGGATGGCTTCAAGATATCTTCGGAATAGATATAGATGTTAACTACCAAGTTTTAGAATATATAGTATATGCCATATTAGGTATTGGCGCCTTATTTTTACTTATTCGTTTTCTAATGCAAACACCAATAAGTAGTGTGTTTAAAAATGAAGCTCGCACCATAGATTCTATTCATTTTACTGAAGAAACCTTAACCGAAACTAATTTCGAAAAGCTTACTAAAAAAGCTATTAAAAAAGGAAATTATAGGCTGGCTACACGCTACCTTTATTTAAGAGCTTTACAACAACTCTCTAAGAAAGAAATAATAAAATGGAATTTCGATAAAACCAATAGCGAGTATATAACCGAAATTAAAGACCACAATACTAAAGACTTATTTAAACGCGCCTCTCATATTTACGATTATGTTTGGTATGGTGAGTTTGCTATAGACGAAGAGAAATTCGTTCAAAATCAAGAGCTTTTTAATCAATTAAATAAGGCAACTAATGGATAAACGCTCAAAAATAGCATTGTACAGCATTGGCGCAATTATCTTGTTAATGATTATTGGAGAAATTGCCAAACCTAAAGCCTTAAGTTGGAGGGATTCTTATAATTCTCAAGATAAAATTCCATTGGGTTGTTATGTTCTTTTTAATGAATTAGAAACATTCACTGATAAAGATATTATTACCAATACAGAAGATTTTTACTCTAGTTATAAAGACATAGATTCTACAAAAAAATCTACTGCAATTTTTATAAATAAAAATGTTTCTTTTTATGAAGAAGAAGCAGATGCTTTACTAAAATATGTAAACCAAGGAAATACAGCATTAATATCTACTACTAGTTTTTATGGTAAGATTGCAGATACCCTTAACATTGAAACTAGAAACATACAAACAAGTTTTACTAAAAAAGAAACAGAACAAAAATTCACTAACCCTAGTTTAACAGATAATAAAACCATTTTTAAAGATGTTATCGAGAACAGTTATTTTGTCTCTATAGACACATTAAACACAACTGTTTTAGGTACTATTTATAACGATGAATTAGAGGAAGAGGTTAACTTTATAAAAGTTAAATTTGGAGAAAACAACGGTGCTTTTTTAATACATACAAATCCTTTTGCTTTTACTAATTACCACTTACTAAATAACAATGAAGATTATGCTGCAACCGTTTTATCTTTCCTCCCAAAAAATCAAATAATTTGGGACGACTATTATAAATCTGGCCGAAGAGTAATACAAAGTCCGTTGCGTTATATTTTATCGCAACCGTCTTTAAAATGGGCTTTCTATTTAACATTAACAACCTTAATAATATTTGTATTATTTAAAAGCAAGCGTACCCAACGTATAGTTCCTGTTATAGAACCACTAGAAAATACAACGGTAGAATTCACAAAAACTATTGGCGGATTATATTTTCAGAATAAAGAATACACAAATATTATAGATAAGAAAACAACCTTTTTCTTAGAAACCATTAGAACACAATACTATTTAAACACTACCAATTTAAATAGTGATTTTATAGAAAAACTTGCTCTTAAATCGGCAACATCACTAGCAGATGTAAAAGCATTAATAGATTTAATAAAGTATTGCAAGCAAAAGCAAGTACATACAGAAAACGACTTAATTGTATTGAATACTAAATTAGAAGAATTTTTAAATAACGAAAATTAAATGGAAGATCAAAACAACCTAGAAAACCAAAATATAGACGCTACAAATAAGACTAATAACGAAGCCGAAGTTAATACTACTGCCGAAACAAATAGTAACGAAACATTTAATAGTCGTATAGATTTAGCGCCATTACAAAACGCTGTAGAAAGCGTAAAGAATGAGATTTCTAAAGTTATTGTTGGCCAAAGCAACATGATAGAATTACTTATTATTTCTATACTTGCAAATGGACATTCTCTTATAGAAGGTGTTCCTGGTGTTGCAAAAACTGTAACAGCAAAGTTACTTGCAAAGACCTTAGATGTCGATTTTAGTAGAATACAGTTTACTCCAGATTTAATGCCTAGTGATATACTTGGAACGTCTATTTTTAATGTAAAATCTCAAGAGTTCGAATATAAAAAAGGACCTATTTTTTCTAATATTATTTTAATTGATGAAATAAACCGTGCGCCTGCAAAAACACAAGCGGCATTATTTGAGGTTATGGCAGAACGCCAAGTCACTATAGATGGCAGCCGTTACATTATGGAAAAACCGTTTTTAGTTTTTGCTACACAAAATCCAATAGAGCAAGAAGGAACCTATAGACTTCCAGAAGCACAATTAGATCGTTTCTTATTTAAAATTGAAGTAGATTATCCGTCTTTAGAAGAAGAAATAGAAATACTTGTTGGTAACCATAATAGTAAAGATTCTATAGATTTCGATAATATTACTAAGGTTTTAAACGCTAAAGAAATAGCAAAATACCAAGACATTGTAAAATCTATTCTTATTGAAGATAACTTAATAAAATACATAGCATCTATTGTAAATAATACAAGAACAAATGCTAATCTCTATTTAGGAGCATCACCAAGAGCCTCTATTTCTATTATGAATGCTGCTAAAGCCAATGCAGCCATTAATGGTAGAGATTTTGTCACTCCAGACGATATTAAACGTTGTACAAAAGCTGTACTAAAACACCGTTTAGTACTTACTCCTGAACGCGAAATGGAAGGCTTTACAAATGCTAAAGTAATAGACCAGATTTTAGAAACTATAGAAATTCCGAGATAGTGAAATCATTTTTTAAAAATAGTTATTTAACCTCTCGATTTTTTTTAATCGTAGGAATCATTATTGCCTTATTTATCCTGGCATACATTTTTCCTGGATTATTAAGTATCATAAAAATGCTGTTTTTTGTTTTCTGCGGATTAATTATAGTAGATTTTATTATTCTTTATAAGCAGAAAGGAATACATGCAACCCGTGTATTGCCAGAAAAATTAAGTAATGGCGATGATAATGAGATTGCAATATCTATAGAAAATCATTATAACTTTAAAACTTATATTAAGTTAATCGACGAGCTTCCTTTTCAATATCAAAAAAGAGATTTCAATATTGATACAATAGTAGAAAAAGGAGACTCAAAAAAAATAAAATACACACTACGTCCTTTAGAACGTGGCGAATATCATTTTGGAAATCTAAACCTTTATACCAACTCTCCTATTGGACTCGTTTCTAGACGTTACAAATTTGGTAAAGACGAAATGGTGCCCAACTATCCATCTTTCTTACAATTAAGAAAGTATGCGCTTATGGCATTTACCAATAAACTTTCGGAATATGGTCTTAAAAAAATAAGAAGAATTGGTCATACCATGGAATTTGAGCAAATTAAAGATTATGTTCCTGGTGATGATATTAGAAATATTAATTGGAAAGCTACTGCAAAACGCGACCAATTAATGGTTAATCAATTTCAGGATGAGAAATCTCAACCTGTCTATTCGGTTATCGATAAAGGACGTGTAATGCGAATGCCTTTTGAAGGTTTAAGTCTTTTAGATTACGCCATAAATGCAACGCTTGTAATTAGTAATATCGCACTAATGAAACAAGATAAAGCTGGTATGTTTGCGTTTTCTAGAAATGTAAGCAATAGAGTTGTTGCACAACGTAGACCATCTCAAATGAATACCATTTTAGAAACCTTATACAATTTAGACACAGATTATGCCGAATCGGATTTCTCTAGACTTTATATAGACGTAAAAAGAACCATTAACCAAAGAAGTCTATTCTTACTTTATACTAATTTTGAAACACTAGATGCGCTACATAGACAATTAGGTTATTTACAAGCTTTGGCAAAAAACCACTTATTAGTTGTTATTTTCTTTAAAAACACTGAATTAGATAAGATTACAACTAAAAAAGCAGATAATACTTTCGAAATTTTCGAAAAAACTATTGCTGAAAAATTTATCTACGAGAAAAAACTTATTGTAAACGAGCTTCAAAAACACGGTATCTACTCTATTCTAACTACGCCTCAAAATTTAACGGTAGACACCATTAATAAATACCTAGAAATTAAAGCTAGAGGCTTACTGTAAAGCATTATTGTAGTATTTTAACTAAGCTTTAAGCACTTTAATCGCTTAAGTTTCATTTATTTTTTATTTTCTAATTTTTAGTATATCTTGCTATAGCTATTAATTAATTTTCAAATAAAACCCAATGAAACCATTTGGCTATATTCTTATTGCAATTGTTTCAGCTTTAAGCTTTCACAACGCAAATTCTCAAACTATAAACAATCCTTGGACCACTAGTTTTGGGACTAATGCTATTAACAATCCTGTTCGAGAACAAGAAGCTGGCTTAGGCCGTTTTAAAACTTGGAATCTTAATCCTGCAGGTTTTAGATTATCTGCTGGACGCTTAATAAAAAACAGAATCACTTTTGAAGCTGTCGCATCACTTAATAGCTTAGAAGAAAATTATCCTACAGAAGAAACTCTAGATGCCGAATATCCATACATTGCTCTAGATGGTATGTTTAAATATCAATTTACTAATGGACTTGGGATATTAGATCCTTATGCTACAATTGGTGGAGGTTACACTTGGCTAGATACAATAGGAGCCGGAACAGTTAATGGCGGAATTGGTACAAATATTTGGATTGGAACTTCTTTTGGTTTTAATATTCAAACAATTTATAAACACGCTTTCGAAGATTATGGTTTAAAACACTGGCAACATTCTGCTGGAATAATATTTAGATATGGCGGAAAAGACACAGATAAAGATGGTATAAACGATGACAAAGATGCCTGTCCGGAATTATTTGGCTCGTTTGAAACTAATGGTTGTCCAGATGCAGATAAAGATGGCGTAATTGACAGCGAAGATCTTTGTCCTAATAATTTTGGTCCAGCAAATATGCGTGGATGTCCAGATAACGATGGTGATGGCACACCAGATAAATACGATAAATGTCCAGAAGTAAAAGGAGCGATTAATGATGATGGCTGCCCAGTTTTTGATACGGATAAAGACGGTGTAATAGACAGTAGAGATAAATGCCCGCAACAACCTGGACCTGCCAGTAATGCTGGATGCCCAACAAAAGAACAATTACAGCAAAAAAGCCTAATACAACGCCAAGAGCAAACAGAACGAAATAATGCTATAAAATTAAAAGTGACAAATGAGTTAAAAGAGTTTGCACAATCTATAACGTTTAACAATAGTAAAGCAACTTTAACAAGTACAGGTATGGCTGCTTTAGATAATATTTCGAAAGTTATGCTTACGCAACCAAACATGAAATTTCACATTACAGGACATACAGACAACCTAGGAAGTAAAGGAACTAATATGTTATTATCTGAAAAAAGAGCTAATGAAGCCAAAACCTATTTAATTTCTAAAGGTGTAAATGCTAAAAGCCTAACATCACAAGGTTATGGAGAAGAAAAACCTGCTGTAGATAATAGTACTGCAGAAGGCAGATTAAAAAACAGACGAATAGAAATTTTTATTGTTAATTAATCTATTAAATACGTTTTAACTAAACAAAAAAAAGCGACCTAATGGTCGCTTTTTTTGTTTTATATAAATTCATTTATTAGATACTCTCTCCTAACCAAGCATTCATCATCCAAAGCGTTTTTTCTTGCTCCGTAATAAAATCACTAATCATAGAACTTGTTCCTTCATCATTAGCATCTCCAGCCTTATCAAGCACTTGTCTTTCTAACTTTAATAACTCCGCTAAAGAGTTTACAATTAAATGTACTGCATCACTATCTTTAGATATGTTTTTTCCAACTGGCACTTTTGCTTTTTTAATATAATCATCGAAAGTATGTAAAGGTGTTTCACCTAAAGTAAGCACACGCTCTGCTATTAAATCGACTTTCAAGTTGGCATCCGTATACAACTCTTCAAATTTAACATGCAAATCGAAAAAATTCTTTCCTCTAATATTCCAATGTATACCTCTTAAATTCTGGTAATAATTTTGGAAATTTGCTAATAAATCATTCAAATCACCTGCGATTTCTTTAGTCTTTTTTGCGTCTAATCCTAAACTATTTAATGCCATAATATTTGTTTTTTATCTGTGTTATTTAATACTCAAATTTACGATTAAAATAAATGCTAATTAGTATAGTTTTTATTGATAGATTTTATATTTTTATAGTTGAAAACTATATCCAATGACAATCACACAACTAACATATGTTCTTGCAGTTGCAGAACAACAGAATTTTACAAAAGCAGCAGAAAAGTGCTTTGTTACGCAACCAACTTTAAGCATGCAAATTCAAAAATTAGAAGATCAATTAGATATTTTAATTTTCGACAGAAGTAAAAAACCAATAGAACTAACTGGTGTGGGTAAAAAGATAGTTAGTCAGGCTAGAAATATTGTAAACGAATCTCATAGAATACAAGACATTGTAGATCAACAAAAAGGTTTTATTGGAGGAGAATTTAAACTAGGAATAATACCAACGGTAATGCCAACATTACTACCAATGTTTTTAAAAACTTTTATTAAGAAGTATCCTAAGGTTAAACTTAAAATAGAAGAACTTACTACCGAAGAAATAATAACTAGAATTAACGAAGGACATTTAGATGCTGCCATTGCTGCAACTCCTTTAGAAAATGACTCTATAAAGGAAAGAGTCCTTTATTTTGAGCCTTTTATGGCATACATACCACAAAGCCATCGCTTAAGTAGTAAAAAAACAATTAGCACTGAAGATCTAGATATTGAAGATATGCTTTTGCTTGAAGACGGACATTGTTTTAGAGATGGTGTTATTAATTTATGTCGCGCATTTAAAGCTCAAAACGAGGATAGTTTTCAAATAGAAAGTGGTAGTATAGAAACACTAATTAAACTCTCTAACGAAGGACTAGGTATGACCTTACTCCCATATTTACATACTCTAGATATTAATGAAAAAACAAGAAATAATTTAAAAGAGTTTAATGCACCTTCTCCAGCTAGAGAAGTGAGTATTATTTATCATAAAAGTGAATTAAAAATGCAAATTATTGAAGCATTACAAGATGTTATCTCTGGAATAATTAGAGGCGCAATAGCATTTCAAAATGTTCAAATAATAAGCCCTTTACCAAAATAGGTCTATATTAAAACAACAAAAAGACGCGCTCTATAGCGCTTTTGTTGTTTTAAATAGTTAATAAATTTTATAAAGCAAAATTTACATAGACTGAAAAACGTTGCTTTGACTCTACATTATCACCAAATAAACTTTGGCTTACTGGTAAAGTATAACTTGCTCCAAATATAAACTTCTCTATTGCTAATTCCGATCCTAACGAAGCATTAAGAATGTTTCCATCTGTGTCTTGCAAGGTTTCACCATATTGCTTTATAGAATCATAAACATCGCCAGAAAGTCCTACAAATGGCATTATATTCATTTTTTCGGTAGAAAAAGCAGTAAACATATTAACGGCATAACTAAATTGATTACCAAATTGGTATTCGTTCTTGTTCTCGCCTTTTAAATAATAACTTAGTAGTGTATTTACTCCTATTTTATTCCCGCCATAGTTATAGCCTAAAGAAAAAACACCGTCTACGCTTCCTGTTCCTACTTGAAAACCTGGATTAATGTTGTCTGTCAAACGTTCTTCAAATTTACCTGTTGGTAATTTCACACCCAAACCAAACTGTATAGAATGTCCTGAAGGTTGCTTTTCTGAATTAAAATCTACAGCTTCACCTTCTTTTTTCTTCTTATAAAAAGCTAATTTATACCAACCTATTAAACTACTATCTCCTAAACCAGAGATGTTTTCGGTTGAATTTGTATAACTTCTATTTAAATCTTGATATGGTAAATTTGCTGTAACATAAAAAGCATCTGTAATAGGTATTTGTGCCCATAACTGATATGTATTAAAGGTTTCTTCACTTTTAGGTGAATTATCGAAAATGCCATTTTTAGATTCAAAACTTTGATAGATATAACGTACACCTATAAAATTTGCGTTGCTTAATGTACCAAACCCAAAACTCCCACTACTTGTCGAGCAACCACATAAGTCGCAAAAAAAAGAAAATGTTTCATGATTGGAACACGAGCCTTTAATCTCGTGAGCATTAACTTTAGAAATACCGAAAGCAATAAATAAAGCTACTATTACTATTTTATTAATATTCTGAAAATCTTTCATCTTCTAAAAATTCGTGATCTGTTAATGTCTTTAAGAATGCTATAATGCTTTCTTTTTCGTAATCTGATAAATCAATACCATAACTACCATCTGGTTTTAATAGTAATGGATCTACATTGCCATTATCTGTAATCCCAGAATCGTAAAAATCTAGAACAGCTTCTAATGTTGCAAAGCGTCCATCGTGCATAAAAGGATAACTAACTTCTACATTACGTAAACTTGGAACTCTAAAAGTGTATAAATCGTCTGGATTATTTCCTATTTCATAACGGCCTTTATCGTTTAATTGCGGATTAATAGACAAACCATTATTTCTAAAATTTTGGTCTGTAAATAAATCGCTAGAATGACAAGATGCACATTTTACATCAAAAGTATTTAAGCCATCTTGCTCTATTGATGAAAGTGTCATGTTTTCTTCATTTCTAACATACTTATCATATTTAGAATTTGAAGACACCATGGTAAGCATAAACTGAGATAACGCTTTTAAAATGTTTTCTGAGTTTATTTCACCATCAGCAAAAGCACGAGTAAACTGCTCTTGATAGTAAACATCTGTACTTAATTTTGTTACAATATTACCCAATGTCTCTCCCATTTCAAGATCACTGGTAATAGGTATTATAGGTTGTAAATCTAAATGTGTAGCTGCACCATCCCACATAAATGAAGTTTGATAAGCCAAATTTTGCATAGGCTGCGCATTCCTTAATCCAATACCTCCATTTACACCGTGACTTAAATTGTGTCCGTGATGCGTGAAAGCAAAAGCTTGCTCGTGGCAAAAAGCACAAGCGATAGCATTATTAGAAGATAATCTACCTTCGTAAAACAGTTTTTTACCAAGTTCGAAACCTGCATCTGTTAAAGGATTATTGTCTAAATTATAAGTGATTTCTGGAAAATTTGAAGGCCAATCTACAGTTAAAGGAACAGCTTCGTAAGCTACTACTTCTTCTGAATTTGAACACGAACAAAATACCATTATACTTATAAAAAAAAGAAGTGTTTTTTTCATAATTATTGATATAGTAAAACCATTGAAGGCTAAACACCTTCAATGGTTTAATTGCTAATTAATCGTTGTGTACGTGGTGTACTTCAAACATTCCATTAATGTTATCTGCAATAATTGGAGTTTCGTTTACATCTGTATGTACTTGATCGTAACCATCGGCAAAATTAGCTGTAGTTGAACCATCGAATACTTTAGAAATATCTGCTTTTATATGTACTTCTGGCGAAGTAGTTTCTCTAACCAATACTGTATTTGGAAATGGTAATGTAACCTCACGGTAGTTATCTAAAGATGTTCCAACACTTCCCATGTGTACGCTTAATGGCTGATCTGTAACCGATGATGTAGAAAAAGTACCATCTAATCTAATAAACTTGTAACCTGAAGCCCAGCTCCACATCATACCTTCGTCTGTAGCTTCATCTAAAAAATCTCCTTGCCCAGCTGCTCCTAAAGCAAAACGGTCTTGATCTATACCAACACCAAAGGTGATTTCAGTATAATTTGCAGCATCTACATTATTTAATGTAATATAAATTTCTCCTGCATTATTACCATCTGCTTCATTAACAATAAAGACGTTATCTTCTGTTGGATACATAAAAGTATTACCTTCAGAATCCTTAACTCTTACGTTACTAATAATGTATTTTAAAGTTTCTAATTGAAAAGATTCTCCGTTAGATTTGTTATATGTAGTACCAAAGATAAAATCACTATCTCCAACACCGTTGTCGAATTTTAATATTAATTCTCCTTTTTGTCCTTCTAATCCTTCTGTACTAGAAATTGAATCGTCGTCTGATGAGCATGCAAATATTGTTGCGCATAGTAATAGCGCAAATGTAAATTTTAAAGTTTTCATTTGTTTAAATTTTATTAATTGTAATTGTAATTTTTAGCCTTATAAAGAATGTAAGACTAGACGAAATAAAAATTAAACTATAGGAGGTTTAAAGTGTGTGTGCTCAAAAGAGAATGAGTACAATTGTTCTTGTAGTGTGTTTTTTCTTAATTCTTTTTTTAAAGATTTTTTTATGTCTTTATCGTAGTTATAGTCTACATAAAACACAGGGAAAAAAGATTCTGCTAAACTATTTAAAGTCGCATCTCCATCATTATCTGTAGTGGTTGCTATTTGTTTTGCTAAATGACACTTACCATTACATTGTAATTGTGGCTTTTCTTTATTTACACAATACGTTTCTATTATATAATCTATGTTTAATTCAAAATAAGCAACATAACCAACAAAGTACATTGGTCTAATTGCAAATGAAACAAAGAGTAATATGGCGAAAAAAGATTTCAGTGTAAATTATTTATTTTTTTGCAAATATAAAGTTGAAAAGTAAAATTTACTAATTATTAACTATTAAAAAAAGCGACTACAGAGAGTCGCTTTTTATTATACTTTAATATAGACTAAACATTGGTTTAAATCCGGGTTTTCATTTATTAAAGATTCTATATAAATTTTTAGTTCTTCAATTTCGTAAGGTAATAAACGTTGAAGTGCTTTTTGTACCTCCTTACAAAACAAGTTAGCATCAAAACTAACTTTATTAAGTATAGTTTTGGTGTACTCGAACATTGCTCTAGCCATAATAGTTTGTGTTTAATTAAATAATAAAAGTAGATTTACAGAATAGGCAAATGGTTTATAAATTCGATTAAATGTAGTGAAAAAATTCAATTAAAGAAGATGATATTCTTTATTTTGATTGTTAATTTATTCACAATTAACAAATTTAGAACCTATTATCACCATCTAATAAATCTCCTAATCCACCTAAAATACTACCTTCTCCTTTACTCTTTCCTCCTTTTGGAATACTTGATAAAACACGACCTGCTAATCTACTAAATGGTAAGGATTGAATATAAACTGTACCAGGCCCTTGCAGTTTTGCAAAAAACAAACCTTCGCCTCCAAAAACAGTGTTTTTAATTCCTCCAACAAACTCTATATCGTAATTAATGCCTTGAGTAAAACCAATAATACAACCGGTATCTACACGTAACGTTTCTCCTGCTTTTAATTCTTTTTTTGCAGTCGTTCCACCAGCATGAACAAATGCCATACCATCACCTTCTAGCTTTTGCATTATAAAACCTTCGCCTCCAAAAAGTCCACGACCTAGTTTTTTACTAAACTCTACACCTATACTTACTCCTTTTGCTGCACATAAGAAAGCATCTTTTTGACAAATAAACTTACCTTTAAACGCTGTTAAATCTATTGGAATAATTTTTCCTGGATATGGAGATGCAAACGAAACGTTTCGTTTTCCATCTAAATTATTATAAAAAGCGGTCATAAATAAGCTTTCACCTGTAAGAATACGTTTTCCTGCACCTAGAATTTTACCAAGAAAACCTTCATCTTTTTGAGAACCGTCTCCAAAAATGGTTTCCATTTTAATACCATCGTCCATCATCATAAAACTACCAGACTCTGCAACTACACCTTCTTGAGGATCGAGTTCTATCTCTACGTATTGCATTTCTTCTCCGTAAATTCTATAGTCTATTTCGTGCGCTGTCATCTTATTAAGTTTTTAGTTATACTTTATATGTAATGGTTTTTATTAAAATGTTACAGTTTTTATTTTTTAGGTTGTTTAACTCTTACAGACCATTCAAAATTAAAAGTAGAAACCACTACTCCATCTTGGTTAGTACCTATAGATTGCATCCAGAATGATTGACCTTCTCCAGTCTCTATAGATTTATTTAATGCTGCATCAATTAAATGTCCATCTACACAAGAAAACACAATACGTCCTGTAGCTTTTTTTGTAAAACTTGCATTATTGTTGGTAACCAACATAGACACTTGCTTTCCAGATTCTCTAATTTTACCAAGTACTAATGCACCTGTTGATAACTCTGCTGCCATACCTTGAACTGCCCAAAACATAGATTTAAATGGATTTTGATTAATCCAACGGTGTTTAACTCTCACTGTGCAAGAGTTATCTTTAATTGTTGTTACACGTATTCCTGTAAAGAATACAGAAGGCAATTTAAAGAGATTGAAAGTGTTTATTTTACTTGGTGTAAGCTTCATATATTATTAGATTTCTTCAAAACTATCGAAAATATTTTACATTTCAATATGTTAAAAATTTGTTAATATTTAGTACTATGCGTAACACAATACCTTTTTAAAGACATATATTTGTATAAGCAACTATTATATACTTTTAAAATGGAAGAAAAAAATCATACTAATATCGCAACCTTTATTCATCTATCTACCTTTTCAAGATTTCTTGTTCCTTTCGGGAATTTTTTAGGTCCATTAGTGTTATGGGTAATAAACAAAGAGAAGTCTCAATTTATAGACGAAAACGGAAAGCAAGCATTAAACTTTCAAATAAGTATATTAATCTATTCTTTAATTATTGGATTAGTAACTATTCCGTTTTTTGCCTTTAGCATATTTAGTGGTTTCGATTTTATGGATTTTAATTTATTCGAAGGCATTCATTTAAACCTTAGTAAACCTTCTCCTCTATTTTATATCGGTGGTTCTTTAGGTTTTTTAGCAGTAGTAGGCTTTGTTCTTGAGATCGTTTTTATTGTTAAAGCAAGTTTAAGAGCAAGAGACGGAGAAATTTATGAATACCCATTAAGTATTAAATTTTTAAAATAAATATAGCTGAAGTTATTTTCAGTTTCATCAATAATCAATCAATCAAAAAATGAACAGTTTAACAACATTAAATCGCATGACAATATGAAGATAGAAAACACAAAAGCACAAATGCGTAAAGGTGTTTTAGAGTATTGCATTTTATCTGTATTAAAAGACAAAGACGCATACGTCGCTGAGATTTTAGGCACTCTAAAAGATGCTAAGTTACTGGTAGTAGAAGGTACAATCTATCCTTTACTTACACGACTTAAAAATGCAGGTCTTCTTAATTACCGTTGGGAAGAAAGCACCTCTGGACCACCAAGAAAATACTATGGATTAACAGAAACAGGGCAATTGTTTTTAAAAGAACTAACCACTACTTGGGACGAATTACAAACAGCAGTTAACATTGTAACACCATCAAAAAACAACACTAATGAATAAAACAGTCAACATAAATTTAGCAGGTATATTTTTTCACATAGATGAAGATGCGTACTTAAAATTACAGCGCTATCTTGAGGCTATAAAACGTTCATTTACAGATTCTCAAGGACGATCAGAAATAATTGCAGATATAGAATCTCGTATCGCAGAATTATTTTCGGAACGTATATTAAACGAAAAACAAGTTATTGGAAACAAGCAAGTAGACGAGGTGATTACCATTATGGGACAGCCGGAAGACTATCTTGTAGACGACGAAATATTTGAAGACGAACCAAAGCAAAGAACACATACTACAGGTAGATCAAAAAAATTATATAGAGATACCGAAACGTCTTATGTAGGTGGTGTATCTGCAGGATTAGCCCATTACTTTGGCATCGATGCTTTATGGGTTAGAATTATCTGGCTAGTATTAGTTATTGGTGGTTTTGGAACAGGAATATTAATTTACATTTTACTTTGGATATTAGTACCAGAAGCAAAAACTACTTCTGAAAAGATATTAATGACTGGAGAAAACGTAACCATTTCCAACATCGAAAAAAAAATTCGTGACGGCTTTGGAACAGTTTCAGATAGTGTTGGTCAAAATCTTCAAACCGCTGGAGACAAACTAAAAGAAGGTTTTGAAAGCGCAAGCGATAATATTTCTAATTCTGTAAAAAATATAGATGTTAATAAATCTACTAACAGAATAAAATCAAGCTCGCAAACGTTTTTCGATACCATCGCAGACATTTTTATGTTCTTTTTAAAACTGTTCGCTAAGTTTATTGGTATAATATTAATGTTTACTGGAGCCGTGGGATTTATTGCAACTACTGTTGTTTTTATTTCTTCAATATTTATGGGACGAATGGATCAAATTCATCTTGGAAATTCAGATTTAGTATATCTAGCTGAAGCATCAAGCACTCCTATTTGGTTAGTGTTCTTAATAGTATATTTTTTAATTGGTATCCCACTATTATTACTTTTCTATCTAGGTCTTAAAATTCTAGTAAATAACCTAAAATCTATTGGTAGTGTAGCCAAGTTTACACTTTTAGGAGCATGGTTATTGTCTTTAATTGGAATTTGCATTATTGGTGCAAAACAAGGTTTATCGTACAGTGAAAAAGCACCTTCTATTTCAACAGAGAAATTAGAGAGCATAACTAAAAAAGACACGTTATACTTATCTATGAGAAGTAACGAAACTTATTCTGATAGTAATAATAACAACTTTAATAGTTTCGACACAGCTTTTAACGATAATGGAGATAAAATAACTTTTGCTAGAAGCGTAGCATTTAAAATTCGCTCTACTAGAGATAGTGTTGCTAAAGTTAAGATTATGAAAACAGCTAGAAATTCATCTTTTGAATCGGCAAAAGTATTAGCCGAAAACATAAGCTACGAATACGAACTAATAGGTAACGAGTTACTTTTAGATAATCATATTCTTATACCTAATGACGATATTAAAAGAAGCCAGAGAGTAGAAGTTACTATTTATTTACCAGTAGGAACAACGCTTTTTCCAGATAAAAACACTCACAGGTTTCATACTAATAACTGTTTACTATCTAAAACAAAAGAAGGTCATTTTCTAACCGTTTCTAACGGAAAATTATTATGTAACGATTGTAATGAAGACAATGATTACGACGATTTTGAGATAGATGTAAACATTAATAAAGATGGTGCAAAACTTAAAATAAACTCTGAAGGCATTGAAGCAACAAGCAATACTAATTCGTTAGAAATTAATGAAAATGGTGTAAAAAGTAAAACTAATAACGTAGAAGTTAATATAGATGAAGATGGTATTAAAATAACATCAGACAAAGAATAGCAATAACCAATAAAAACAGAAATTATGATAACCATAGCAGAGTTTTTAATTGCATTAATACTAAATATATTCGTGTAAAAACAACCAAAAATTAACCAACCAAAAACCATCCCATTCTTTATAAAAAGTTTGGGATGATTTTTGTTATATATTTGCTGAACAATAAATAAGTGTTCCGCTTTCTCGGAAAATAAATATGAAAATAAAAATACATTACCTTATTATCACTTGCTTAATAGCCTTTTCTGGATTTTCTCAAAGTACAGAAAAAATAAAAGGAAGTAGAAATGTTACTACGCAAACTACAGAAATAGATCCTTTTAATAGATTAGTAATTAGTGACGATTTTAAAATTAATATAAAACAAGGTGAAACACCATCTGTACAAGTAGACACAGACGATAATTTACATGAGGTTATAGCCTTTAATGTACAAGAAGGTAGTTTAAGTTTTAAAACAAACAAAAGGATTACCTCTAGTAAGAAAATGGAAATTACCGTAATATTTAATGACTCCTTGAATATTATTGAATTGAAAGAAGATGCAGAATTAAGAGGTGCAAGTACTATTAAGGTTGAAAACTTAATAATAAGAGCTAAAGAATCTACTGAAACGTATTTAACTATTGAAGCTGAATCTTTTGAATATATTGGAGCAGGAAAAACAAAAGCTGAACTAAATGTAACGTCGAAATCGACAATTTTAGACCTAAGTGACAATACATCTATTGAAGCTTTAATAAACTCTGGAACTATTACAATAGAAATGTTACAACGTGCCAATGCTAAAATTGAAGGAGATGCAAGCGAGTTAATAGCTAACACAGATAATTCTTCTATTTTAAAAGCCGAAAAACTAACTGTAGAAACCTGTAATTTAATTACTGAAGGCAGAGCTGATGTACATGTAGAAGCGACAAAAAAATTAATAATTGAAGCTTCAGGAACGTCTGAAACATACATTTATGGTAGTGCAAAAATTGAATTGGAAAAATTTGAAGACGATGCTATTCTAAGAAAGAAATAGAAAAACTAGTTAATAGTAAAGCATAAAAAACAA
>NZ_LIQH01000041.1 GCF_001418085.1 Lacinutrix algicola | reverse complement strand
TATTTTTTTATCTTAATATTTATATTTCTAATCTAAATTAGAATATAATTAACTAGTTATAATTAGAAGTGCTAACCTCAAAAGTAGAGTCTTTAGCTGCTAAATAACGTTCTGCATCTAAAGCCGCCATACAACCTGTACCTGCTGCTGTTACTGCTTGTCTGTAAACATGATCTGCTGCATCACCACAAACAAATACACCTTCTAAATTTGTTAATGCACGTCCAGGAACATTTTTAATGTATCCTGTTTCGTCCATATCTATAAAACCTTTAAAGATATCTGTATTTGGTTTATGTCCAATAGCGACAAAAAATCCTGTTGCATCAACATCTTGCGTTTCATTTGTTTTATTATTTTTTACACGAACACCAGTTACTACTTGGCCATCACCTAAAACCTCATCAGTTTCAGTATTAAATAGTATCTCAATGTTTTCTGTGTTTTTTACTCTTGCAGCCATAATTTTAGAAGCTCTAAACTCATCGCGTCTTACTAACATGGTAACTTTTTTACAAAGCTTAGAAAGGTAATGTGCTTCTTCACAAGCACTATCTCCTGCTCCAACTATTACAACTTCGTGATTTCTGTAAAAGAAACCATCACAAACTGCACATGCCGAAACACCTCCTCCAAGTTTTAAATATTTTTGTTCAGACTCTAAACCTAAATATTTAGCACTTGCTCCTGTAGAAATTATTACAGTATCTGCGTGTATTTCTTTGTCTTCGTTTACCCAAACTTTATGTACATCTCCAGAAAAATCAACTTTAGTAATCCAACCGTCTCTAACATCTGTTTCAAAACGTTCTGCTTGCGCTTGAAGCTCCATCATCATTGCAGGTCCTGTTATTCCTTCAGGGTATCCTGGGAAATTTTCAACTTCGTTAGTTGTTGTTAATTGTCCACCTGGTTGTGTTCCTTGGTATAAAACAGGTTTCATATTCGCTCTGGCAGCATATATGGCAGCAGTATAACCTGCTGGTCCAGATCCTATAATTAGGCATTTTACTTTTTCTATTGTATCAGACATGTTTTCAATATTTATTATAACAAAAGTAGCTTTTTTAGAAGATAACTTACAGCTAAGTTATCAACAGTTACTATTAGTTGATAAGTTTAATTAATCAAAAAAATCGGCGTACTGCCGATTTTTATATAAAGTCTATTCTTTATTCCTTTTATTACTTTCTAAAAAGTTTTTTAAGCAACACCATAGAACCTATTTTTCCTGCGACTTTAACACCGGTTTGCATCCATTGTGATGGTTGTAGACTCTCTTTTAAATCTCCTTTTACAGCTTTAATTTCCTCTATAGCAATTTGTCGCTCTAACTCCAAACGCGTTAACTCTTCATCAATTTCATTAAAATTACAGTAAACTTTTTTCATGGTTAAAAAAATGTTTTAGAAAGTTTTTGAATCACTTTTTCATCAATATAGCCTCTAAATACATACATTAATACCGCACATATAGAGAATATTAAGCCAACAACAACAAAGCCCATTGTGTAACTACCAAGTAGTTTACCAATGTAAAATGCTAATGCAATCGATAAAAATATTAAACCAATTAAAAAAACACCGCCTATTGCAACGGCTTTAAATATCATACTTACAGATATAGAAAGCTGTTGGAATATTTTAAGTTTGTAAAAATCGTGAGATTTTCTTAAATATTCTTCAGATTGGTCTATTGCTTTGTTTGAAGCTTCATTTATAGAATTTATTACAGACATAAATTATGATGTTTTCTGTAACTTCTTATTTCTAGCTTTTAGTACTTCTAACTTCTTTTCTAATGTTGTAATTACATCTTCTGCTTTATAACTTGCATTTTGTACAACACTTTCTATTTGAGAGTCTAGTGTTGCTTTACCAGATACCATTTCCTGCTCTAATTGTTCACTTAAGTCTGTAGCAGTCGCTGCTACTTTATCTTTAGCTAAAACAGCCTCTTCTGTTAATTTCTTTCTTGTATTACTACCTTTATCCGGTGCAAATAATATTCCTAATGTTGCTCCAATTGCTGATCCTAATAATATTCCTAATGCTGCATTTCCGTTCTTGCTCATAATTATTTTGTTTTAATTGTTAATATTTATTTTTCTGAGTTAACTATATGACGTTAACTTCATTACAAAGTTACAAAACAACTTCTAAAACTCTCTTAAATAGAATATAATGAAATATTAAATCTTTGTTAATTCAACAATTAAATTGTTTTTTTTAAGATTTTTTATATTAAATTATCACTAAATCAATTATAAAATGAACAATACAATAACCACTTACAATCCATATAATGGTGATAAACTAAATAGATATACTCTTTTTTCTACCGAAAAAACCCACTCTATTTTAGATGCTGCCGAAAACACTTTCAACGATTGGAAACTTACACCTATTAAAAAGCGTGCAAAATTACTAAGAAAGCTTGGAGATGTTTTAAATGAAAATATTGAAAAGTATAGTAAATTAATAACACTCGAAATGGGAAAACCCATAGCAGAGAGTAGAGCTGAAATTAAAAAATGTATTTTACTGTGTGACTTTTACGAAAAAAATGCTGCACGTTTTCTTTCAGATCATATTATTGATACCGAAGCTCACGAAAGCTTTATTAGCTACGATCCTCTTGGTATTATTTTAGCTGTAATGCCATGGAACTATCCCTTTTGGCAAGTATTTAGGTTTGCTGTCCCAACATTAACAGCAGGAAACACAGGCTTGTTAAAACATGCCTCTAATGTTACTGGATGTGCTTTAGCTATTCAAGAATGTTTTGAACAAGCAGGATATCCTATAGGATGTTTTCAAACACTACTCTCAAATCATGAGGATATAGAAACACTTATTAAAAATGATAACGTAAAAGCAATATCACTAACTGGTAGTGAAAAAGCAGGAATAAGTATTGCAGGAACAGCTAGTACTGTCTTAAAAAAATCTGTTTTAGAATTAGGAGGAAATAATGCTTGCATTGTTTTAGATGATGCCGATTTAGATAGATACCTAAACACTATGGTAAAAGCAAGATTCCAAAATTCTGGACAAAGTTGTATTGCAGCAAAACGTTTTATAGTTACCGAAGGCATATATGATACCTTTTTAAAACGCTTTAAAGCAGAAGTTGAAAAACTTAAATACGACAATCCTTTAAAGGAAACTACCCAAACCTCTGTACTTGCAAGAGAAGATCTTGCAGAAGAGCTACAAAAGCAAGTTGACTCCTCAATAAAAAAAGGAGCAAAAATACTGCTTGGTAACATTCAAAAAGGAGCTTATTTTTCTCCAACAATACTAACTGATGTAACTGAAGATATGGACGTTTTCACCGAAGAAACTTTTGGACCTGTTGCACCAATTATAAAAGCAAAAGATTTAGATCATGCTATTAGTTTAGCTTCTAACAGTAGGTTTGGCTTAGGCACAATGCTGTTTACCAAAGACATAGAAACTGCACGAAATAAAATAGGAAGCATTAACGATGGTGCTTTTTTCATCAACGATATGGTAAAATCTGATCCTAGACTTCCTTTTGGAGGAACCAAAGCTTCGGGCTATGGAAGAGAGCTATCACAAGAAGGCATTCTTGAATTTGTAAATATTAAAACAATATATATAAACAAATAAAAAACGAGCTTAACTAAAGAAGAAAACTATATTTCACAAAAAGATAAAACAACAAAAAACGTTTCTGCTTTTGTAATTATTGCATTAGTAGTCATGGTAATTGCGGTAATTGCTTCAGGCTTATTTTTTAAATGGTTTTAATAGCAAAACCTTAAGCACATAACTCTATAAAATAAAAAAACCTGATAAAATAAATTATCAGGTCTTTTTGTCGGGGTGGCAGGATTCGAACCTGCGGCCTCCACGTCCCAAACGTGGCGCGATAACCGGGCTACGCTACACCCCGAATAGTTATCAAACTAAAACTGTTAAATTTTAGAAGTGCAAATATACTCTACTTTTTGACATAACAAACTATTTTATTGTAAATTGTTTAAAAATTTTTAATTTAATTATGCGCGCTCAAAAATCGACTTACTTTTTACTCCTATTATTCGTGTTTTCTGCTTGTGCTCAAGACAAGAATCCTATCAATAAAAACAACAGTTATGAGGTTGTTGTAGAGGACTTAACCAATCCTTGGGGATTTGTATTTTTACCAGACAACTCTATGTTAATTACAGAGAAAGAAGGCAAACTTATTCACTATAAAAATAAAATTAAAAATGAGATAAAAAACCTGCCAGAAATTTATGTTCGTGGTCAAGGTGGCTTATTAGACATTAATATTCATCCAAATTATAAGAAAAATGGTTGGATTTACTTTTCTTACGCCTCTCCTAAAGGAGAAGAAAAAGGTGGTAATACTGCAATTATGAGAGCAAAAATTAAAAATAATGCTCTTTCAGAAAAAGAACTGCTTTACAAAGCAACTCCAAATACCACTAAAGGACAACATTTTGGTTCACGAATTGTTTTTGATAAAGAAGGTTATCTTTATTTTTCTATTGGAGAACGTGGCAATCGTGATGAGAATCCGCAAGACTTAACAAGAGATGGTGGCAAAATCTATCGTTTAAACGATGATGGCTCAATACCAAACGATAATCCTTTTGTAGATTCTAAAGGAGCAAAAAAAGCCATTTGGTCTTATGGACATCGCAATCCACAAGGTATGGAGCTTCATCCAGACACTCAAGAAATCTGGACACACGAACATGGGCCTAAAGGAGGAGACGAAATAAATATAATAAGAAAAGGAAAAAACTACGGCTGGCCGGTTATCACTTATGGTAAAAATTATTCTGGCACTTCAATTACCGACGAAACTAAAAAAGAAGGCATGGAAGAACCTCTTCATTATTGGGATCCTTCTATTGCACCTAGTGGCATGTCTTTTATCTCTTCAAATAAATATGGCGATTGGAAAGGTAGCTTATTGGTAGGCTCATTAAAATTTAGTTATTTAGATCGCTGCGATCTAAAAGACGGTAAAGTTATTAAAGAAGAAAGACTCCTTGATGGTATTGGAAGAGTACGTTCTATAGAACAAGGTCCGGATGGTTATATATACGTAGGAGTAGAAAACTTAGGTATTGTTAAATTGATAAGACATTAAAAATAAATGAAAAACTTAAGCTTCAGTTTAGCGCTTATTTTTTTGGTTTGCGCTTGTAATTCTTCAGATAAAAAAACGGACAAAAATAGTCTTGCTGTAAATTATGTAAATCAGAATTTTTCCGAAGGCAAAGAAATTTATAACGACTTTTGTGCACAATGTCACATGCCAAACGGCAAAGGTATGCCTAAGGTTATTCCGCCATTAGCGAAGTCCGATTTCTTAATAAAGAATAGATTAGAGAGCATAAAAGCTATTAAATATGGACTTTCAGGAGAAATAACCGTAAACGGAGAGCTATATAACTCTGTAATGGCAGCGCAAGGTTTAAGTAATAAGGAAATTGCAGATGTAATGAATTATATTTCAAATAATTGGGGTAATATTAATACTGTTTTGGCAACAGAGAAAGAAGTTCAAAATATAGAACGTTAATATATAAATTCTTACATTTGAACACCTAACCTAATTAAAACCTTATGTTAAAAAAGTACTTTTTACTATCTATTATACTATTCGCTTTAAGCTCTTTTACTACCATAAACGCACAAAACCCTTCTATTGGATTTATTTTACAGGAATCTCAGATATATGATGACCCTGAAGTTTATAGCGGCTACCGTACTTTATATGCGCAAATAAAAAACACTGGAGACGAGGTTTTAAATAATATAAACATTATCGATAATTATGGCATTTTGGATTCTGTCTCAGATTGTAGAATTAATGGCGTCTCTATTTCTTGTACAAGTCTTTCGCTTTTAACATTAAACACAAACGAAACATTAGAAACTTTAAACCCAGATGATGTATTAACACTAACTATTCTAATTAACAACTATGGACAATGTGATGACCAAATACAGTTTGAAGTTACTGCAGATACTCCAAACGCTTCTGTAATAAATGATTTTTCTGCTAATTATAGTTATGATTATAATAACACAACTTATGTGCAAATGAATGAATCTGTCACAGATTTTCAAATAAGCGCAACTTACGTAGACGACAATAATAACAGTATGGTTGACATTGGAGACACTATGGTTTACACTATAAACACCTATATAAATACCTTTGGTATTACATCCCCAAATGACCAATACACTTTAAACGCAACAAATTTATATAATAATGAAACCGTAACAGTTTCTAGTACAAATAACACTATTGGAGATTATGTAACTGTAACTTACCCATTAAATGCAGCAGATATTGCTATAGGTTATGTTTATTTTTTACCAGATATTTTTTACGACGTTTATTATGATTCTTGTAATTATGTAAATTCCTATTCATCCAACAATAATTGTTTTAATTGCCCACAACCGGACAACTGCGACACAACTATAGGCAATAGCACTCTGCAATGCATAAAAACAAACTTATCTGGAATACTACCAAACAAAATTTCTGGTAATGTAACCTTCGATAGCGATAATAACAGTTGTGCTACTGGTTTAAATTTCCCTAACAGAAGAGTAACTGCTGCAACAAGTGGTGCCAGTTTTTCTAGTTTTACAAACCAACAAGGAGAATATTCAATTTATATTCCTAATATTAATACTTACAATACTAGTGCTTCTATAAATTTAAGCTCAGAATTTACAGTAAACCCTGACACCTACTCCATTACTAGTTCTGGATCTGATGAAACTTATGATGCCGATTTTTGTGTGAGTTCAACTAATAACTTTACAGATTTAAAAGTTATAATTATACCAATGGAAGATGCTGTACCTGGATTTAATAGTGGTTATAAAGTGTATGCATATAATCAAGGTAGCACTGCTTTAAATGGTTCTGTAACCTTAACTTACGATCCTGTTTTAGCGACTGTATTTGAACAAGCGCCTATAAGCAACGCGAACACTTCTAATAGTTTAACTTGGGATTTCTCGAACTTAATACCATTTCAACACAACATTTACTTTGTTGGGTTTACCATTAACACACCTCCAACAGTAGAGTCGGACGATGTTGTCACTTTTACTGCCACAACGACTCAAGATATTACAGATAGTTATCCTGTTGACAACCAATTCGAGCTTAATCAAATTGCTGTTAATTCTTTCGATCCAAACGATAAAACTATTTTAGAAGGCCCATACATTACTCAAGAACAATCTGATGGTTATATCCATTTTTTAACACGTTTTCAAAATGAAGGCACTGCAGCTGCACAAAACATAGTGATAACCGAAAGTTTACATTACAAAATAGACTACAGCACTTTTGAGCCAATAGCTTCTAGCCATCCAGCAGATATACAAATAGCAGGTAATAATCAACTGTCTTATACGTTTGAAGGTATTAATTTACCACATGCCTCTGCAGACGAGCCTGCAAGTCATGGTTGGATATTGTACAAAGCCAAACTAGACGATTACTTTACTTCTAGTCATATAGCCAAATCAAGCTCAAATATTTATTTCGATTTTAATCCTGCAATCGTTACAAGTGAGGCTACAACACAAATTGGAATTTTATCTACAAATTTATTTACAAAAGACAGCTTTAAACTCTATCCAAATCCAGCAACAAATCAATTAAATATTTCGGCTGTAGATAGTGACCAATACTCAATAGCGATAATAGATTTAAATGGAAAAGAGGTGTATTCAGATACTTTTTCAAAATTAAAAACTATAGATGTTTCTTCATTACAAAGTGGATTTTACATGGTTTCAATTACTAATAAAAAAGGACGCCAGAACTATAAATTAATTAAAAATTAATTTATAGAATTTCATAAACCCACTTGAATAAGAATTTATTAAATTTGTTAACTTAAATTTAATAAACAATACATGCTTATAATAGGAATTGCTGGAGGAACAGGTTGTGGAAAAACAACTGTGGTAGAGCAGATAATGAACGAATTACCAGAAGGTGAAGTTGGTATAATATCGCAAGATTCATACTACAAAGATACTTCGGATATGACTTACGAGGAGCGTACTAAAATAAATTTCGACCATCCAAAATCTATCGACTTTAAATTATTAAGACAGCATTTAACAACCTTAAAAGCTGGAAATAGTATTGAGCAACCTGTCTATTCTTTTGTAGACCATAATAGAACTAGAGAAACCATTACTACACACCCAAAACATGTAATGATTGTAGAAGGTATTCTTATTTTAAGTAAACCTAAAATCCGTGACATGTTCGATATTAAAATATTTGTACATGCAGATAGCGATGAACGCTTAATAAGACGTGTAAAACGTGATATTGCCGAGCGTGGCAGAGATATAAACGAAGTACTTACACGCTACCAAACAACGCTTAAACCAATGCATCAACAGTTTATTGAACCAATGAAAGAGTATGCAGATTTAATTATCCCGAACAATAAATACAACACAGTTGCTGTTGATATTGTACGTACTATAATTAACGAAAAACTAACTTAATGCTTAAGTATTTCAAAAATATATTCTTAATTATCTTTATAGCATTTACTATATGGATGTTGTTTTTTGATGGTAACTCATTAATAATTCACAATGAATTAAATAATGACATCGAAAAACTTGAAAAAGAAAAAGAATATTATAGAAAAGAAATAGTTAAAGACAACAAAGCAATTAAGGAATTAAAAAGAGAGGAAGGTCTAGAGAAGTTTGCTCGCGAAGAATATTATATGAAACGCGATAACGAAGACATCTATATAATAGAATATCAAGACAGTTTAAAAGTCAAAAAAGATGAGTAAAAAACTATTTAGCGATTTTGATAGTGTTTCTGCAAAAGCATGGAAACAACAAATTCAAGCAGATTTAAAAGGCGTAGACTATAACTCTACTCTAATTTGGAACACTCCTGAAGATATTAATGTAAAGCCATTTTATCATGCAGACGATTTTAACGGAAAACCTTTTCCTGAAATCCCATCAAACTCATGGTCTATATGCCAATCTATATTTGTTTTTGATGTGGAAAAATCGAATGCAAAAGCCATAAACGCAATCGAACGCGGTGCAGAAAGCATTACATTTATTATCCCAAACAAAGACGTTGAAATAGAAAGCTTATTAAAAAATATAGACACCACTTCTACTCCATTCTATTTCGAATTACAATTTTTAGACGCAGATTATGCTAAGCAATTATGCGCTATTCCTGGAGTTTCTTTATTAACAGATAGTATTGGAAACCTTGCTAGATCTGGAAACTGGTTTAATACTTTAAAAAGTGACCACGAACAATTAGAGAAAATTGTTTCTCAAAAAAACAATACACTAAGTGTCGATTTAAGCTTATACCAAAATGCAGGCGCAACCATTGTACAACAATTGGCTTATAGTTTAGCACATGCTAACGAATATTTAAATATTTTAAATGGTGATTTAAAATCTCAAATTACTTTTAAAGTCTCTGTAGGTACTAATTACTTTTTCGAAATAGCAAAGCTTCGTGCTTTAAGGCTACTTTGGAAAACTTTAGCATCAGAATATGGCATTATAGAAGATTGCCATATTATAGCTACACCAACAAAACGTAACAAAACACTTTACGATTATAATACCAATATGCTGCGTACAACTACAGAATGTATGAGTGCTATTCTTGGTGGTGCAAATACTGTTTGCAATCTTGCTTACGATGCTATTTACCATAAAGACAACGAATTTGGAGAACGTATTTCTAGAAATCAGCTATTGGTTATAAAACACGAGAGTTATTTTGATGTGGTGCAAAATGCATCGGATGGTGCATATTACATCGAGAGCTTAACAGAACAACTATCGGAAAAAGCATTAGTATTATTTAAAGATATTGAACAAAAAGGAGGCTTTCTTAAGTTATTAAAAGAAGGAATAATTCAGAAAAAAATAAAAGAAAGCGCAGCTAAAGAACAAGCTAGTTTCGATAATGGAGACATTACATTACTAGGTACAAACAAGCATCCAAATACAGAAGATAGAATGAAAGACAACCTTGAACTCTATCCTTTTTTAAAAATGAATGCTAGAAAAACGCTACTTGAACCTATTTTAGAAAGACGATTAGCAGAAACTATAGAACAAAACCGATTAAAAACTGAATAAACATTTTACAAATGAAAACAACTTTTAAACTTTTAGCTTTATCAATATTTGTTACATTTTCAAGCTGTAACAATTCTAAAACAATCGATTACAAATACTCAGAAAGCCCTAAGGTATTGGCTTGCGATTTTCCAAATGGAGATTTATTGCAAGAAGCCGTTTATGCTTTCGAGAACGATATTATTAACAGTTACGATATGCAATATAGAAATGCAGCAAAATCGTATTCTAACCTTATTAGCACTAGATTAAGAGGTCAATTAAAAGTAACCGATATTGCTAGCGAACACAGTTTAAAAATTGCAAAAGCCTTAAAAAAAGATTCTAACTTATGGGTTACTAATAATGGTGTAACTTCGCTTAACACCTCGCATCCTGTAGTAGATTGTATAGCAAATAATATAAAAGACAAAGGCATTAAAACAACCTACAATGCTTTACTGTCTACTAATAGCTTAAAACCAAATTTAATTTTACCGCTTTTAAGTGGTAGCACAAGATTTATTCAAGCAGATGGTAGTTTAAAAACTTATGTGGCTTTAGAATTTTTCTACTCTCAATTATTAAATACAACAGTAGAAGAACTAAAAAATCCTAATCCGCAAGCACAACCTGAGCCAGCAAAGCCTAGTGTTAAAGGTGTTGATTTAAACAAAACACCTAAACAAGAAGTTCCTAAAAAAGTAACGACAAGGGATTCACACGCTGGACATAACCATTAATAATGAGCAGAAAAGACCTTCAACATATCGCCATTAAATCTGCAGGAAAAAGTCAAGACACAAAATCTGTTTCTTCTTTAACTGCTGAAGACATTCCTGTAAAATCGAACTATTCAAAATCCGATTTAGAAAACTTAGAGCATTTAGGTTTTGTAGCAGGAATTGCTCCAAATTTACGTGGACCATACTCAACCATGTATGTGCGTAGACCTTGGACTATTAGACAATATGCAGGATTTTCTACTGCCGAAGAAAGTAACGCTTTCTACCGTAGAAATTTAGCTGCAGGACAAAAAGGGCTTTCTGTAGCATTCGATTTGGCAACACATCGCGGTTACGATTCTGATCACGAACGCGTAGTTGGAGATGTTGGAAAAGCCGGTGTAGCCATAGACAGTGTTGAAGACATGAAAGTACTTTTCGACCAGATTCCGCTAGATAAAATGAGCGTTTCTATGACTATGAATGGTGCTGTGTTACCAATCTTAGCCTTTTACATTGTTGCTGCCCAAGAACAAGGCGTAGCACTTACAGATTTAGCAGGAACCATACAAAACGATATATTAAAGGAGTTTATGGTACGTAATACGTACATCTATCCTCCTACGCCATCCATGCAAATTATCTCAGATATTTTTGAATACACGAGCAAGAATATGCCAAAATTCAATAGTATTAGTATTTCTGGTTACCACATGCAAGAAGCAGGTGCCACTTGCGATATTGAGTTGGCTTACACGCTTGCAGATGGTTTAGAGTACATAAAAAAAGGATTAGCCGCCGGAATGGATATTGATACTTTTGCACCAAGACTCTCTTTCTTTTGGGCCATTGGTATGAATCATTTTATGGAGATTGCCAAAATGCGAGCAGCCAGAATGTTGTGGGCAAAAATGGTAAGTGAGTTTAATCCTAAAAATCAAAAATCGTTGGCATTACGTACGCATTGCCAAACTAGTGGATGGAGTTTAACAGAACAAGATCCATTTAATAATGTAGCACGTACAACTATTGAAGCTGCTGCTGCTGCCTTTGGTGGCACACAAAGTTTACATACCAATGCCTTAGATGAGGCTATTGCATTACCTACAGATTTCTCTGCTAGAATTGCAAGAAATACACAAATATATTTACAAGAAGAAACCAATATTACAAAAACAGTAGATCCTTGGGCTGGTAGTTATTATGTTGAAAAACTAACCCATGACATCGCACAAAAAGCATGGTCTTTAATTGAAGAAGTTGAAGAACTTGGTGGTATGACCAAAGCTATTGAAGCCGGTATTCCTAAATTAAGAATTGAGGAAGCTGCGGCAAGAAAGCAAGCACGAATAGACTCTGGTCAAGATCTTATTATTGGTGTTAATAAATATGTTTTAGACGAAGAAGATCCGCTTCATATTTTAGAAGTCGATAACCAAACCGTTAGAAAACAACAAATAGAGCGCTTAGTAAAAACAAAAGCCGAACGCGATACTAAAAAAGTAACCGAAGCTTTACATAATTTAACCGAAGCGGCTCGCCTATCTAATAAAACTAAAGATTCTAACGTTAGTGCCGAAAATAATTTACTACATTTAGCTGTAATAGCTGCAAGAGAACGCGCTACTTTAGGCGAAATTAGTGATGCTTTAGAAGCTGTTTATGGCAGATATAAAGCACAAATAAAATCATTTTCTGGTGTGTATAGTAAAGAAATAAAAGACGATAAGAGTTTTGCGAAAGCAAAAGAACTGGCCGATACCTTTGCAGAGCAAGATGGTAGACGACCACGTATTATGATTGCTAAAATGGGACAAGATGGCCATGACCGTGGTGCAAAAGTAGTTGCTACTGGTTATGCAGATATTGGTTTCGATGTCGATATTGGTCCGTTATTTCAAACACCGCACGAAGCTGCAAAGCAAGCCATAGAAAACGATGTGCATATTCTTGGTATTTCGTCTTTAGCGGCTGGACACAAAACACTAGTGCCACAAGTTATAGAAGAGCTTAAAAAGTACGGTAGAGAAGATATTATGGTTATTGTTGGTGGTGTAATACCAAAACAAGATTACCAATATTTGTTTGATGCTGGTGCTGTTGCTGTTTTTGGTCCTGGAACTAAAATTAGCGAAGCTGCTATTACTATTTTAGAGATTTTGATTGATTAAAATCTCTAAAATAGTTTTAGAGACTACGCTACTAATAATTTAAAGTATCTATTCTCGCTAAACATTAGTATAAATAGACCTATAATTTATTTTCTATTAACAACACTTTACTTTTTTATATTGTAAAAAGTATAAAAATAATTAAAGCAACTTCCAGAAAATACACAAAACCGAATCATGGTTTTTTAGTCTAATTTATAATTTTAAATGCCATATAACAGACTCCTTTTGCAATGCAATTTATAAAACTTAAACCTTTCGTCTTATTCCTATTAATTGTAACCGCTACTATAAACTACGGCTTTTGTCAAGAAGAAAAAATGGAAAACAAAATAGAGACTCTAAAAGCTTTAGGTAAAGATGCAATAGTAAACCAAGCCACTACTATTCTTAAAAATAAATATCCTGCATTAAACATAACACTAGAAGATTACGACATAACCGCTTGGGCCAACAAAAAGGAAGTGATAGTAAACTTTAATAGGCTTTTAATGTTTAAACCACTCAACATACAAAACACTATTTATTACAACTTTACTATTAATGTCATCACCCAAAATATAAATCCTTTTGATGCTTTTGGAACCAGCGACTTCTATATACCAACAGCAGAAGATGCCATAAAAATAGAAACACTTAAAAAACAAATCGCTCTTAAATCTGGTTTTGTTAACGAAGTTGAAGAAAAAGCAGACACCTACTACGTTTCCATTAGTAACGATTCTTATTTTTACCACTACGAAATAGATAAAAGTACAGGAGACAAAATAGAAAACTCCGAAGTACAAGGCAATTGGGAAACCGAACCTCCTTTTGAAGACGATACCATTAGTAACAACGATCCATTGGTACAAATAGAAAAGTAATGAACTCTAAATAAAATTAGTAATATTTAAAACCACTTAGTTAAAAACTTAGTGGTTTTTTTATGCCTTTACGGTTTCCCGTAAAATAGAATTATTCTACTTTAGTAACTTGGCTTTTGTTGAATAAAAATACGTAGTTCTACGTATTTTTTACGCGACAAATAAGTGCTAAATTCGTTGCTTGTATCTTTTAGGTATAAACCAATACTAAACATGTAATATCCCGTTGTATTTATGGGATATGAGGAATTAAGGTTACTATATAACATGTTGTGTATAATGCAAAAAAATGAAGAACATCTTGAATAGAGCAGAACAATTTACATTTAAAATAATATCTTTTTTTAAACCTAAAATTGACAGATGGATTGTCAAAATATTTATAGGTTCTGGTCTTACTTTAATTGTATCAGGATTAACTGGATTATCTTGGTATGTTGCAGTCTTACTCAATGTATTAAAAGTAGAATTAAAGAATAATTTAGGAACAGATTATGGAATTGGAATTATAGAATGGTCTTCTGTTGTGATTGGTTCAATTTTAGCTCTTATTGGCTTAATTATCTACTTTACAAACAAACGTATTGAAAGCAAGAATAAAGATAAACCTAAATTATTAATTGCAATTTTACATAAATCAATCGATGATTTTTTAGAGCCAAATTTTGCAAATATTAGAAACGGTTATTATAAGAATTTTGAAACTCAAAAAATTGTAATCGACCAAACCAAAACATACAAATCAGGAGAATTAAACTTTCCTGACTATGCTATATTTGAACAACAAAACTTACTAACTGAAATAAAAACACTAACAAAGACTAATCCAAATATTGAAATTGCATATTTTGGATTGGCTCACATAGCTATGCTTTTTGATGTCGGTTCTCAAATAGCAGATAAGTTTAAAATAGAATTCTTTGAATACAATCGTAATTCTTATCAATGGGATTATTTAGAAATAGGTCAAAATAAATTACTGATTACTCAAAATTCTGAGATAAGAGAAAATGAAAACAAAAATGCAGTTATAAAGATTGAAATAAGCTATCCAATAAACAATGAATTAATAGAAGATGTAATTCCCGACTTTAAAATATTAAATTCAATATCTCTTGATTCTATAAAATTAGATTCTATAAAAAACATTAGTGAAATTAATGATATTTCTATAATATTTAGAGAGTCTGTAGATAAAATATTAATCAATTACCAAGACATAAAACAAATTCATTTATTTTATTCAGGTCCTGTATCGTTAGCAATTAATTTAGGAAGAAAAATCAGTAAAAGAACTGATCCTAAATTTATTATTTACAACTATATGAATAATACCAATCCTAAGTACAAATGGGCAATAAACTTAAATGAAAATGAGTCCTCTAAAAAAATAATTCAAAATTAATGTATAACCTTAATAATAAACTAGGGAGCTTTTATAACGAGGTTGTCAGACTTAAAGAAGCAGACAGAAACAAACTGCGAGAATATAAAAAATTAAACCTTGAACGACTAAATTCAGGTATTGATTCAATTAATACAAAAGAGAGTAAATCCTATCCTTACCCAACAATATTAGAACAAGGAAGTATTGCTATGCATACAGCAAATCGACACGATGACAATGATTATGACATAGATGTTGCTGTTATATTTCCTAAAGACCAGTTACCGACAAGTGCCTTAAATTCAAGAAGGCTTGTAGAAAAGTTTTTGCGTGAGAAAACGGGAAATTTCTCGAAACAACCTGAAGCAAGAACAAATGCTGTTACAATATGGTATAGTGAAGGTTATCACGTAGATTTCGCAATTTACCGACAATCTATCGATTTTTTAGGTAATACAATTTATGAACACGCAGGTTCAAATTGGAAAAATAGAAATCCTCAAGATATTACTAATTGGTTTAGCAACTTTGTTATAACAAAAAGTCCAAATAAAAATTTTGGAGCTACAGTTGAGAATAACCAATTTAGAAGAATTGTAAGACTTCTTAAGAAATTTACACGTTCTAGAGAAAACTGGAGCCTACCTGGAGGTTTAGTTATTTCTATTTTAGCTTCAGAATGCTATTTTCCAGATTATTATAGAGATGATATTTCCCTAGTCAAAACTATAAACTCAATATATAATAGACTTAAATATAATAATCAAGTCTATAACCCTACTGATAGATCTTCTGAGCTAACCGAAAAAAGCAAGTATAAAAATGAAGTTAATAGATTAAAAGAAAAACTAAAACAAGCTGTTAAAAAATTAGAAATATTGAACAGTCCTGAATGTGACGAAGACAAAGCTAACGAAGCTTGGAAATGGGTTTTTAATTCAGATTTTTGGAAAACAGAAATAAAAACAAACAATGCCTCAAACAAAAGTTTTTCTCTACCATCAAATCTGATTTCTTTGAATGCAAGTTTACATATTAGCAAAAATGGTTTTCGTTTAAATTCTAATGTCACTAATGGTAATTTTAAAATTCCAAAAAAAATGTGGTTAAAATTTAATGCTTCTACTAATATATCAGTCCCTTTTGATGTTAAATGGATAGTAGAAAATAAAGGAGATGAAGCGGAAGCTAAACCTGATTTAGGTCACGAAACATTAGACCAAAATATATATTCGAGTTCATTTTCTCATTGGGAACAGACTGCTTATAAAGGAAAACATAAATTAATTTGTCAAATTATTAAAAATAGCCAAGTAGTAGCTTCTGAAAAATTTGAAGTGGTAATAAAAAAGTAAATCACTATACACAACACCGTATATAATTTATTGCTGGCTTCTCGCTTACTTACGAAAGTCCTCACGGACTTTCTTGGTCGGTAATTATTTACTAAATTAGTTGCTTAAACCATATACAAACACGTTGGCAACAAGTAAAAAAAACATAACAATTAAACAATAAATGAGAACACTAGCTTTAGTAATCGGAAATGATAAATATTCTGGAAAACATAAATTAGAAAACGCTATAAATGACGCCAAAGCTATTGCGGAAACATTTGAAAAACTGGGTTATGAAGTAATTTATTTATCTGATTGCAATCACGAACAATTCGCTGATACTTTATACGACTTTGAAAATAAATTAGAAGATTTTGATACTGCAATTTTTTATTTTGCAGGACATGGATTTCAAGTCGAAGAAGAAAATTATTTAGCATCAATTGATTGTAATTTGGATAATATCAATAGATTTAATGTAGGCTCATCTTGTATTAAATTAGTTGATATTCTATTTATCTTTAAAAGGGTCAAAACCAAAGCAAATATTGTCATAATTGATGCTTGTAGAAAATTTTTAGACAGAGGAACAAACACATCTTTTAATACTGTAACAGCTCCTAAAGGAACTATTATCGCCTTTTCTACATCACCAGGAGAAGGTGCAAAAGACAAAGGAATGGAAGGTCATAGTATTTATACTGGCTCACTACTAAAATACATTGGACGTGAATTATTATCTGTAGAAGCTTTGTTCAAAAAGGTTAGAAATACAGTCTACAATTTAACTGCAGGAGTGCAAACAACTTGGGAGCATACATCTTTAATTAATGATTTTTATTTTAATACTGGACAAATGGTACATTCAGTAATTGTACCTTATGACGAATCTGTTGTTAAAGACCGTAACTACGTTAATAAAGGAGATGAAGCTGATGAAATAATTTCTAACTTACAAACAAGTGATTGGAACAAACAAAATCCTGCTATGGATAAATTATCTGTCACTCCAATACAAAATTTAAATAAAAATCAACAATTCATTATTGGAAGAAATATTTTGCAAGCCTCAGGTTATGCACACAACGCAACGAATTTTATTGAAGATTTAAAAAATAAATTACCCAAATATAATATCGGAGATGAAAACCATTTATTAAATGGAATGTTGTTTGAGATTTATTTCAATAGTAATGGAGATTTCAGAAGAGATAATTTGAAAGGAAATTATATAGAAAATATTTTTTCTCTTAGACATTTACCTCAATATAAAAAATCTTTTGATTTTATTAATAACGCTTTAGAACCATATAAAAATGAGTTGTTTTACATCCCAAATACAGTTGATTCAATTATTGATGTAGATATACTAGCAACAGAAAAAGAAGTTAAAAGTTTTATGGATAATAAAGTTACTTACCAAATAATAGAATCAATCACTATATCTGGAAAGGACATAACTAAAACTATTTCTTCAATATGTCAAACAGGTACGAATTCAAAATATATAAAGAAAACTATATCTAATTTATTACTTATACCTATTGACTTACTGAATATAAATGAAAATATACCAATATTAAAACTTGCATTTAAAGAAAATTTATAACATTTAAAAATACCAGTTGCCAACACCGTATACAATTTATTTCTGGTTCTAACCTACTTACGAAAATCCTCTCGGACTTCAATTCAGTTATCATTTACTACATTTTTTTTGTGTATAACCACCCAATATAAAAAAACCTTAGTCAAAAGTAAAATAAATATTAGAAAATAAAAAAGTTATGAAATTAGAAAAGATATTAGATAAACTTGGCTCACTTGAAAAAAACTCATTTATCAAAGTAATTGATAATATCATTTCGAAAAAACCAAAAAACAGTAAGGAAATTGATAAAATTTTAAGTTCGTCGGATAAAGGTTTAAAATCTGTAGATAATAGAAATATCGACAAAGTATTTGCTCTTATTTCTAATGAATTTCAAGAACATATAAAATCTGAATTTCAAGAAATAAATACACAATTAGATGTTTTAATAGATATAATTATTAGAGATGGAAACTGTATAATGAAACAAGATTGGTTTTCAAGATTATACGACAATGAAATAAAAAAATTAAAAGGTAAAATTAAAGTTCTAAATACAGATTTTGATAATGATAAATCAGAATTAAGTGAAACAAGAAAAAGAGATTATAAAATATACAAATCTTGTTTACATACTGCTTATTATAACGATGAAGAAAACAATCGCGAAGCTAAAGTTTCATCAGATGAGCTTTCTATAATTTTAACACTCTCAAAACAACTAGGCCTTTCGCAAGAAGAAATTAAATTAATAAACTATTCAATTTTACCTATTAAAAAAATTGATATTCAAGAAGTAATAAAAGGCTTGAAAAATATTGGTGTTATTTTTTACTCGAATAAAGAAAGCACTATTTATGTTGCAGATGAAATGGTTAGGCTTTTAAGAAAAACGCGTAAAAAAGAAATAGCAACTAAATATTACCGTAGAACATTAAAACTTTTGAGAGAACCGATAATAAATCAAATTTCTAAAGAGCATAACATAGACCGAAAACTCTCCTATTCAGAAAAAATAGAAGGCATTATTAAAGAAGGTGTTTCTTATACTGATTTATTGTCTTCTGGAATTTATAAAGCAGGAAGTACTCTTACAGAAAAGAAAAAAACCTTAAACGAACTTTGTGAAAAAGGACTTGACATTAGTAATCTAAAAGGAAGCACTTTAGATGACAAAATAAATAGTTTAATTGAATATTTTGAAAATATTGAACGAGATGAAAAAGTTGGTATTTCTCATGACGGTTTTGATAAACTACTTTCAGAACTAAATATTACCTTACCTAAACTAAATAAACAAATAAAAGAGCAATTTGAACTACAAGACGAATATGTTTTAAAAGCAGACTTTTTACTCGATTATAATATAAAACCAAGAGATATTTTAGATTTAATTATAAAAGAAGATAGAACAAAATTTATAAAAGATAACGGAGTTAAGCAAAGAGGTGATGATATTTTAAATATTCTTGAACATTACAAAGATGTAGAAAATTTATATTTAGAGAATTATGAAAATGTTGCTTACAGAAACTTAAATCTATTAAAAGAAAACGGAATTACTATAAAGGAAAGTGAACTAGGTTTAAAATTTGAAGAACTTACAAGTGTGATTTTTAAAGGCATTGGATTTAATGTCGATGATAAATTTAAAAATCAATTAAATACTAAAAAGGATATGATGGATATTCTTTTAAATTTAGGAAACCAAGAAATTATAATTGTTGAGTGTAAAACAAGTAAAGAAAGAGGTTATAATAAATTTAGTGCAGTTTCAAGACAGTTAAAATCTTATCAAAATTTAGCACTAAAGAATAATTTACGAATTGTAAAAATACTACTTATTGCTCCTGAATTTAGCGATGATTTTGTAACAGATTGTGAAATGGATACAGAAATGAATTTATCTTTAATTACTGCTTCCACTCTATCTAATATCGCAGAAGCTTTTAAAACATCAAAGTACACTGAATTTCCACACGTATTATTTAGGGATATTGTTATAAATGAAGAAAGAATACTAAAAGCAATAAGTAAATAATACCAGTGCCTCATATCGCATAAGAATAATTACGATTTTAGTGCTTACTTAAAGGTCGTTACGTGTTTATAGATGATAAAACATTCCAAAAAACACAATGAATAAAATAACATTGTTACTTATAACCTTATTGATTTTTGTTTCATGCAAAAAAACATATGATTCTGAAACTGATTTTATGAATTGTATTTACAGCTAATTTACTGTTAACAACTTCCGTTTTATTAGCTTATAGTTGTATTTTTGAGTTGAATTGAAGTACAACTTAGCCAAAACTAGGGTTTTCAATTTGTACAAAAATAAAAAGCTTTTACAGTAACAATGAAAAACAACATCCTAAAACATACTCATTTAAATTGTATTCTTTTAGGTCTTTATTTTGTTATTAGTCTGCAAACAAAAAGCTTTGCACAGCATATTCCTTTACAAAAAACATTAAAAAAAGACAGTCTTCTTAATGGCATACCTACTCCTAAAAAACAAAAAAGAACAAAGCTTGTTCAGTTTAATGGAAGCGATGGTCCGTACATAATAAACGACTCTTTATTGTATACGGTTAGTTCTAAAAACAGACTTACGGTCTCTCCATTTTTTAATAGAGATTCTATAGTTGTAACCATAGATAATAAAGATAAAAACGAGTTTTACTTATCGCTAAAAAAGGAACATACCATTCCAGAATCGGTTTACAAGTTACCAGAAAAAATGGTTGTTATTTCGGATATTGAAGGTAAATACGATGCTTTTGCTGGTTTCTTATTTGCAAATAAAGTAATTGACGAAAACCATAATTGGATTTATGGTAATGGCCATTTGGTTTTAGGAGGCGATTTTGTAGACAGAGGAGAAAACGTAACACAAATACTCTGGTTAATTTACAAACTTGAAGATCAAGCAATACAACAAAATGGAGTTGTACACTTTATTTTAGGAAACCATGAAATACTTAATTTTAATGGAGACCACAGGTATAACCGTGTAAAATATATAAAGGCCGCACAAGAAATTAGCCTAATAGAGAATAAAAAAGAGGCTGTTAAATATTTATATTCTAAACATACCGAATTAGGAAAATGGTTAGCCTCGAAAAATGTGATTGAAAAAATTGGTGGTTATTTATTTGTTCATGCAGGAATAAGCCCAGAACTTTTAGAGCACAAATTAAACCTCGAAGAAATAAACAAACGTGTGCGTTTACGCATTAATGGTTTACAAACTGAAGACAAAATAACCGATTTCCTTTTTAGCTTAAAAGGTCCGTTTTGGTACAGAGGTCTTGTTAAAACAAGGTTTCAATACAATAAAATAAAAGAAACAGAACTAGATGCGATTTTAAAATACTACGATTCGCAAAAAATAGTAATTGGGCATACGCCAGTTAAAGATATAGCTACCGGTTTTAATGGTCGTATAATTATAACCGATGTAAACCATGGAAACACAAAGTTTTCTGGAAAAACAAAAGGATTACTTATAGAAAACAATCAAGAGTTTATTATCGATGATAATGCCATAAAAACACCTTTAGAGAACCAATTACAAAGCCTTAAAATGAGCATCGAGAAAGAGTAATCTATCTTCTAAAAACAGTTTTAAATAATTGTAATGTTCTAGATCAGAATCTTCATTTAATTTATTTTGCCACACCAATTGTTCTCTTTCGTAAACTTTTTCTTCGGTAAACTTAGTGTAGATTTCATCAATTTTAGACTGTAAAGCTTCATTACCAAAAGCTGTTGCTCTTAAAGCAATCCATCTGGCTTTTACTTTTGCTTTATAAGCATTTGGGTTCACTTCTAACAATCTATTAAAAAGGCCATTACCTAAAACACTATTGGTAACGCGTTCGCGCTTTCCGTCTTGAATTATGCCTAAAACACCATCTAAATCCCAAGCAATAAAAAAGTACGGTTCCTTTTTGTTGTACTTTCCTAAGTAGTAATTCTTACCTAAATTATCGGTTGCTCGCATGGTATTTACAAACAGATAATAATCTATAACATTAGGAATATAAACCTCTTTTTCTATGTTTTTAGCAAAAGATTCGTCTGTTGCATTAACTACTAAATCTGTAAACTGCGATAAGTCTCCAAAATCTGACGAATAATTAATAAAAGGATATTCGGTTTTCCAACCATTCCAATGTGGAAAAAGATTATTGTACTTACTTGGAGATCGGCTAAAATCTGGTCCGCCATTATAAGAATTAGCTTTATACAACCTACCATTAATAGTATCGCCTTTGTTCTTTTTAAGCTTTAATTGCTTTCTATCTACAGATTCTGAAAACTGATAAATACCAAAATATTCGTTATTTCTAAAAACTTCTGCGTACTTCACTTCGAATCCGCTTTTTGCCTTTGGCTCTTTATCTAAGTAATAAGGTTTATAGATTTCTGTCCATAAATTGGTTGCCATATAAGAGCGTAAACGCAATGGCTCGTTATACATGCCATCTAAAATCCAATCGTCATCAGAGCGCATGCCTTTAAACTTTACATCTTTCTTTTCTTTAGTCTTGCCATCGGTCCAAAACTCTAAATCGTAAGATTTCTTTGGGAAGCCCAAAGATAAATTTCCACGATGCCTCACTCCTACTGTACTTTCAATAAACTCACCATTATTAAAATAAGTAAAATGTCCTGCAATTTTTGCATCGCTAGTAATCGCAGAAGTATCAATAGTAACATGTATTAATGGTATTTTAGATATGTATAAAACATAATCTTCTCCATTTTCCACACCAATTCCTTGCGTATACGACAATTGATTTGAAGTGTTTTTCAACTTAAAATGGTCATCAAATTGTATACTAGTAATCTTTTTATTTTTCAAAATAATAGAGTCTAATTTTTTTTGATGCCAAACAATAATTTTATTCTTTATATCTATGCCGTAGCTTCCTTCTTCTGCTGTAATTTCTTGCGCAAAACCCGTTAAACTGTAAAGTAACGTGCATGCTATAAGCAAAGTATGAGATAATTTCTTCATTATAAATTATACTTAATTATGGGCTAAAAATAATGATATATATTTTAACCACTTGTTCTATATCTATTTATGCAATTTCTATGCCTTAAGTATAAATTACATTTTATTTGAGCTATAACTACAGGTGGCAATATGTGTTATTAAACAACTTAAGCAAAATACTATTTTAAGTTTAATCAACTGTTAACAACTTCCATTTTCTAAACCCATAAATAATTGTATTTTTACATCTGGACTTTTAAATTAAAGTTCTCTAATAAAACCAAATCAATTAATGGGTAAAATAATTGCCATTGCCAATCAAAAAGGAGGAGTTGGAAAAACTACAACTTCTATAAATCTAGCAGCTTCCTTAGGTGTTTTAGAGAAAAAAGTATTACTTATTGATGCAGATCCACAAGCGAATTCGACTTCTGGATTAGGTATTGATGTAGAAAGTGTAGAGATAGGAACCTATCAACTTTTTGAGCATACAAACTCTGCTACAGAAGCAATAATGCATACCGATACACCAAACTTGGACATTATTCCTGCGCATATAGATTTAGTTGCCATAGAAATTGAACTTGTAGATAAAGAGGATAGAGAATACATGCTTAAAAAAGCATTAGAAGAGGTAAAAGACAACTACGATTTTATAATTATAGATTGTGCGCCTTCTCTAGGTTTACTAACACTTAACGCTTTAACAGCTGCAGATGCTGTAATAATACCTATACAATGTGAGTATTTTGCACTGGAAGGTTTAGGTAAGTTATTAAACACTATAAAAAGTGTTCAAAAAATACACAATACAGAATTAGATATTGAAGGTTTATTATTAACCATGTACGATTCGCGTTTACGTTTATCTAACCAAGTGGTAGAAGAAGTGCAAAAACATTTTAACGATATGGTTTTTAAAACCATAATACAACGTAATGTTAAGCTTAGTGAAGCACCTAGTTTTGGTGAAAATATTATTAATTATGATGCGTCTAGTAAAGGTGCAGCAAATTATTTAAGTTTAGCAAAAGAAGTAATAAATAAAAACTCCTAAGCAAAATGGCGAAGGCAACAAAAAAACAGGCTTTAGGTAGAGGCCTTTCGGCTTTATTAAAAGACCCAAGTAACGATATACAATCTGTACAAGATAAAAATGCAGATAAAGTTATTGGTAATATTGTGGAATTAGAATTGGATTGTATTGAAATGAATCCGTTTCAACCACGTACCAGTTTTAACGAAGAAATGTTACGCGAACTAGCATCTTCTATTAAAGAACTTGGTGTAATACAGCCTATAACAGTAAGAAAACTAGGTTTTGAAAGTTACCAATTGGTTTCTGGAGAACGTCGTTTTCGTGCTAGTAAATCTATAGGTCTACAAACTATACCTGCATACATACGTATAGCAAACGATCAAGAAAGTCTAGAAATGGCATTGGTAGAAAACATCCAACGTCAAGATTTAGATCCTATTGAAATCGCTTTATCCTACCAACGTTTAATTGACGAAATTCAATTAACACAAGAGCAAATGAGTGAGCGTGTTGGTAAAAAACGTTCTACAATTGCTAACTATTTACGTTTATTAAAGCTTGATCCCATTATTCAAACAGGAATGCGTGATGGCTTTTTATCTATGGGACATGGTCGTGCCATTATTAATATTGAAGACCAAAACATTCAATTAGATATTTACGAGAAAATATTAGCCAATAAATTATCGGTTCGTGATACAGAAGCATTAGTTAAAAATTATAATGCTACAGACGAAGTTGTTGTACCTAAAAAACCAACAAAAGAAGAATTGCCAAAGTTTGTTAAAAAAGGAGTAGCCGCTTTTTCTGAATACTTTGGACAAAAAATAGACGTTAAAGTAGCTAGTAATGGTAAAGGAAAAATAACAATTCCTTTTCATTCTGAAGAAGATTTTAACCGTATTAAAAAGTTAGTTGAAGGTGAGAAATAAACTATTCATATCCTTCTTTTGTTTACTGCTTAGTCTTTCCGCTTCAGCGCAAAAAGGCAAAGAGAAAAAAGCAGAAGATAAAAAACCTGAATCTACAGAAAACGTAGAGGGCTTAGTTATTGTACCAGCAGATTCTGCATTGGTACGTAAAGAAATAGACCCATTACGTCCTGCAAAAGCTGCATTTTATTCTGCTGTTTTGCCTGGTTTAGGTCAAGCTTACAATAAAAAGTATTGGAAAATACCTATTGTTTATGCTGCTCTTGGAACTGGTATTTATTTTTACATTGATAACAACAAACAATACAACCGCGTGCGTGATGCATACAAACGCCGTTTAGCAGGTTTTGAAGACGATGAATTTCAAGACCGATTAACTGATGATGGTTTGATTGAAGCTCAAAAAACACTTAAATCTAACAAAGAGTTATCACTATTGGTAACTATAGGTTTATATGCTTTAAATATTATAGATGCCAATGTAGATGCGCATTTATTACAATATAATGTAGACGAGAATTTAAGCTTAAAACCACATTATAAAATTGATGAATTCGATAAAACAGGATCCTTTGGTTTAACAATGAGCTTAAAATTGAATTAAGCATTTAGTAAAATTAATTCTATTTTTACTAAAGTAAAATTTAGAAACATAAAATAAACAGTCTCCATTCTTCAATGGGATTTAAAAACAACTTTTAATGAAAATTGCTTTACTAGGCTATGGTAGAATGGGCAAAACAATTGAAACCATTGCTTTAAGCCGTGGACATGAGATTGTTATTAAAACATCTGAAACCGTAACTAACGATATTACAAAGGCAGATATAGCTATAGATTTTAGTGTACCAAGTGCTGCTTTTGGTAATATTTCTAACTGCATTAATAATAATATTCCTGTAATTTCTGGAACTACAGGTTGGCTAGAAGACTATAACCAGATTATAGATTTATGCGAGCAAAAAAATGGTGCTTTTATATATGCTTCAAATTTTAGTTTAGGTGTAAATATATTCTTCGAATTAAATAAAACACTAGCAAAAATGATGTCTGCTTTAAAAGATTACAATGTTGATCTTGAAGAAATACATCACACTCAAAAATTAGATGCACCAAGCGGAACAGCAATTTCTTTAGCCGAAGCTATTGTAGAAAACCACAACCAATTTAAGTCTTGGAAATTAGATGGTAATGAAGAAAACGTACTACCTATTACTGCCAAACGTATTGAAAATGTACCTGGAACACACAATATTACATATAAAAGTGAAGTAGATACTATAAAGATAGAACACATAGCACACAGTCGTCAAGGTTTTGCCTTAGGTGCTGTGGTTGCTGCCGAATGGCTTATTGGTAAAACAGGCGTTTTTACCATGAAAGATGTGTTAAATATTGGTTAACTAAAAATAAAAATGTAACATTTGCGAAAGCAATATCACTAATAGGTTTTATTAACTATTAGTACAAAATATAGATTATGGACGGAACACAATGGATTATATTTTTCTTGATTATTCAATTAATTCATGGATTAGCTACTTGGAAATTATATATAAAAGCAGGTCGTAAAGCATGGGAAGCCTTTGTTCCCATTTACAATGCTGTTATTTTAATGAAAATAATTAATAGAGAATGGTATTGGACTATCCTACTCTTCTTACCTATTGTAAACCTAATTATGTTTCCTGTAATTTGGGTAGAAACAGCTAGAAGTTTTGGTAAAAACTCTAGATTAGATACCATTTTAGCAATAGTAACTTTAGGTTTCTATAACTTTTATTTAAACTATGTTGCAGAAGTAAATTATGTTGAAGACCGTAGTTTAAAAGCAAGAACTAGCGCCGGCGATTGGATAAGCTCTATCCTATTTGCTGTTGTTGCAGCAACTATAGTACATACGTATTTAATTCAGCCATTTGTTATTCCTTCATCTTCTTTAGAAAAAACATTATTAGTTGGTGATTTTCTATTTGTAAGTAAGTTTCATTATGGTGCAAGAGTACCAATGACAACGGTTGCTTTACCAATGGTTCACGATTCTATTCCGAAGACAAAAATGAAATCGTATTTATTTGACGATAAATATGAAGAACGTAACACCTCATGGAAAAACAAACTGCAATTGCCTTATATGCGTTTGCCAGGTTTCCAAAATATAACACGCAACGAAATTGTTGTTTTCAATCAGCCAGCAGATACGTTGTTGGACATGAACGATTTTACACCAGATAGAAATTACTATAAACCAATAGACAAGAAAACCAACTTAGTAAAACGTTGTGTTGGTATTCCTGGAGATAATTTAGAACTTAGAGAAGGACACGTTTATATTAACGGTGAGAAAAATGTATTACCAGACCGCGCACGTTTACAGTTCTTTTATAATGTAAAAACTAGTGGAGATATTCGTACGTTATTTAATAAATACGAAATCACAGAAAGTAGTGCCAACGAAACGTATTACATAGAAAACAAATACTTAGACGACCCAAAAATAAAAGATTTTATAAGCGCTAGTACCGATGTAAATCTTAACATTATTAAAAGAGACTCGCTAAGAACAGAAGTTTCTGGTAGATTAAACCAACGCTTTTTTAACCGTTTAAAAATGTCTGTTGCAAATACCAACTATATTGGTAACATGACGGAAGAACTTGCTGCTAAAGTAGCTAAAGATCCTACTGTTATTTCTGTAGAAAAAGTAAACTCTGAAACGCCAGATTCTCGTTTATTTCCTCAAGATTCTGAATACAGCTTTACAGCAGATAATTTTGGACCTATTTACATTCCTAAAAAAGGAGAGTCTTTAGATTTAACTATAAAAAACTTTCCATTATACAAACGTGTAATTGGTGAATACGAAAGAAATACAATTACGTCTCGCGGTAACCAAATTTTAATAAATGGTGAAGTTGCTACAAGTTATACTTTTAAGCAAGATTACTATTGGATGATGGGAGATAACAGACAAAACTCTATCGATTCTAGATATTGGGGATTTGTACCTTTCGATCACGTTGTTGGTAAGCCTGTTTTAGTATGGATGAGTTTCGATACTATTAAAAAGAAAGTACGTTGGGATAGACTATTTACGACCGTACATGGCACTGGAAAAACAACATCTTACTTAATTCCTGTGTTAATTTTAATTGCTGGAATAATTGGATTTAACCGCTTTAGAAAGCGCAAGAAAAAATAAACTATGGATAATTCGTTACTAGAAAGCTTATTAAAAGCACTTGAATTTTCGCCAGAAAACAACGAGTTACGCTTTCAAATCGCAAAGATTTATCTTAATAGTTTTAATTATACTGAAGCTGAAAAACACCTTATTTCTCTATTAGACAGAGACAATAAGAAAGCCTACAAGTATTTATTAGCCAAATGCTATTACAATCAAGAAAAGTATAATTTAACCGAAGTTATACTAGAAGAACTTACAGAAAACAGCAATGACATAGACCATCTAGAATTGTATTGTAGTGCTTTACTAAAGCTAGAAAATCATGCCGAAGCATTATCTATTTATCAAACGATTTTAGAAATAGATAATACATATTATAATCCTGATTTCGAATCGGTTTTTAAACTTGCAGTTACTAGTGAAGTTGACAATTTTATTGACGAAGATGCACTTTCCATGCTAAAAAAACCAGACGTTAATTTTAGCGATGTTGGTGGTATGGAAAATGTAAAAGAAGAAATAGATTTAAAAATAATAAAACCACTACTCCACAAAGATTTATATAAAGCTTACGGAAAAAAAATTGGAGGTGGTATTTTACTTTACGGTCCTCCAGGTTGTGGAAAAACGCACATTGCAAGAGCAACAGCAGGAGAAATTGATGCCAATTTTATAAATATTGGGATTAATGATATATTAGATATGTGGTTGGGAAACTCTGAAAAGAATCTTCATGAAATCTTTGAAACTGCAAGAGCAAACAAACCTTGTGTTATTTTTATAGATGAAATTGATGCTCTAGGCGCCAATAGAAACGATATTAATAAAACAGCAGGACGTACAGTTATTAATCAATTTCTCTCCGAATTGGATGGTATAGATTCAGACAACGATGGTATTCTTGTTTTAGGTGCAACAAATGCGCCTTGGTATATAGATCCTGCTTTTAGAAGGCCAGGACGTTTTGATCGTATTATTTTTGTAGCGCCTCCAGATGATAAAGCTAGAGAATCTATTTTTAAAATACAGTTAGAAGGAAAACCTACAGAAGATATTGACTTAAAGCAATTAGCAAAAAAAAGTAAAGAATATTCTGGTGCAGATATTAAATCTAGTATTGATATTGCTATAGAACAAAAGTTATTAGAATCTTTTAAAGACGGTATTCCAAAACCTTTAAAAACAAAAGATATTACTAAAGCTTTTAGTAAAATGAAACCTTCTACTAAAGAATGGTTTAGTTCAGCTAAAAACTATGCTCTATATTCTAACGATTCTGGTTTATACGATGATATTTTGACTTACTTGAAAATAAAAAAATAATGGAAAGTCCTAATTTACAAAGAGGTCTGCAATTATTTGAATTAGGAAGATTTAAAGAATCTATACCGTATTTTCAAAATGCTTTAACAGAAAATGCTGAAGATTTTGATGCCAAATACTTTTTAGCACAATGCTACTTTCAGTTAGATGATATCGACAAAGCTTTTACTGTAATTACAGATTTAAGAAAAATTTATCCTAACGCATCGGAGATATACTTTTTATTATCTCAAATTCACCTTCACGAAGGTAGATTGAAAGAGGCAAACGAAAACGTTGATTTAGCCATTGAAATAAATCCAGATAACGAAAACTATTTTGGACAAAAGTCTTACATCCTTATTAATACCAAGCAATTTGAAAGTGCTTTAGATTTTGCAAACGAAGGCTTAAGAATCAACTCTAAAAATTCTTTTTGCTTAAACGCAAGAACAACAGCACTTACTAAATTAAACCGAAAAGATGAAGCAGCTTCATCCATAGAAAACCTTCTTAACGACAACCCAGAAAATGCTTATTCTCATGCTAATGTTGGATGGTCTCACCTGGAAAGTAACAAACCTAAGGAAGCTTTAAACCACTTTAAGGAGGCTTTAATGTTAGATCCCAATTTAGATTATGCTAGAAGCGGAATGCTAGCTGCTATGAAATCTAAAAACAAGATTTACAATCTGTATTTAAGATATTCTTTTTGGATAAGTAACAAGTCTCAAAAAAACCAATATATATTTATAATAGGTTTATACATTGCCTATCGTGTTGCCTTAAAATTATTATCGGCAAGCGGACTAACAATAATGGCAATTCCATTAATAATTGCATACTTATTATTTGCTTTAGGCAGTTGGATTATGGATCCTTTATCTAATATGATTTTACTGTTTGATAAATTTGGAAAATACCTTTTAGATAAAAAAGACAAGTTAAGCGGACAAATTATGTTTGGGCTTTTAGTGAGTTCATTAGTGTTTTTTGGAGTCTATTTCATACTTAACAATCCGCTTTATGCACTTATTAGTGCAGCATGCTTAGCTGCAATATTGCCTTTAACACGTGCTGCTTTATCAGATAATGATAGGTCTGAAATTATTAACTACATTTATGGAATAGCCATGCTATTAATAGCAGCTTTTGGTACCGCTTTAGGTTTTCCTTTAGGTACAGTTGCAACAGCAGTTGGCGTTCTATTTATTGCCTACACTTGGCTAGGCAGCTTTTTAATAAAATAATGACAATACTTATACATCCAACCTATTTTCCAACCATTGCAACTTTTGTAGCCATTACAAAAGCTGATCATGTTGTTTTAGAAACTCAGGATAATTACCAAAAACAAACCTATAGAAACCGTAGCTATATTTATGCTGCTAATGGTAAATTACAATTAAGTGTCCCAGTTGTTTTTAGTCAGAAAAACAGACAAAAATACAGTGAAGTACAAATTGCTAACGATTATAAATGGCAAGATAACCATTGGAAATCTTTAGAATCTGCTTACAGAACGTCTCCATTTTACGAATATTATATAGACGAATTACAGCCACTTTTTACAGAAAAATTTAATAGTATTTTAGATTTTAATATGAAGTGCTTAGAAGTTATTTGCGAATGTCTTCAGCTTGAAATAAACATTACTAAAACCGAAGTTTTTGAAAGAGAACCTAAAGACACAAAAGACTATAGAGGTTTAGTAAATGCTAAAAAAGAAAATATTATTGCTTTAGAACCTTACAACCAAGTCTTTTACACTAAACATGGCTATATTAATAATTTAAGTATCCTAGATTTGCTTTTTAACGAAGGCCCTAATACTATTAGCTATTTAGAATCTCAAAACATTCTGTAATGTACCAAAGTATTATACATTATGGTATTCACTTTTTACTGCCCTTAGCTGTAGCTTTATATTTCTTTAAACCACAATGGAAAAAGGCTTATCTAATTATGATTTTAGGCATGTTAATAGACTTAGATCATTTACTCGCAAATCCAATATTCGAAGCCAACCGTTGTAGTATAAATTTTCATCCTTTACATAGTTACTATTTAATTCCGTTGTACTTTTTCTTAGTGTTTCCTAAGAAAACAAGATGGATAGGTTTAGGGTTATGTATTCATATTTTAGCAGATGCTGTAGATTGTTGGATGATGTCTTAGCTAGAGCTGAAAAACTAAAAGGTATCAATTACAAATGATTAACATAAAGAGCATTCAAGCTAATCACTGATAACTAAACATTAATTACTCAAGACTAACCTTAGTCATTATTGGAAAGTGATCTGAATACTCGACATCATAAGTTTTAAAACCATTCACTTTAAAAGCAGGATCGGCAAATATAAAATCGATACGCATTGGAAAAAACTTGAAGTTATAAGACCTTCCAAAACCGTTACCAGCCTCTTTAAAGGTATCTAACATATCTCCTTTTACTTGTTTATACACATAAGAGAAAGCAGTATTATTAAAGTCTCCACAAATAATTGTTTTGTATTTACACTTATTTCTATGCTTTAAAAATAAATCGACTTGAGACTGTTGCATTTTAAATGTTTTCCCAACACCGTTAAATAATTTCTCAGATTCTTTAGTCGTTAGGTTTTCAACTTTTGGATCTATACGTAACGATTGTAAATGTATATTATAGATTCTAATAGTATCTTTAGCCTTTACTATATCTATATAAATAGCATTATTAAAGGTATTAGGAAACTCTACAGATCCAGAATTTATTATTGGATAATTAGAGAAAATCGCTTGTCCGTAGTTCTTCTTTTTACCTAAAAGCTTTTCATATTTATACTTATAAAAAGACAATTTTGTGCTTTCCCGTGGATGGTATTCCTCTAAAGCTAAAATATCTGGTAATTCAGCTTTTATAAAATCGACTAACTTCTCTTCGGTATCGTCATTAGGAATCCATTTATAGAGATTAAATAGTCTCACATTAAAATTCATAATAGAAATGTTGTTTTCGTCCTCTATGGTTTTAGATTCAGAAAACTTATACAAAGAACCAAAAATAGAATATCCAATAGCTAATATAAGTAACGATAATAGCAATTGTTTCTTTATTTTAACTAGCCAATAAACAAAGAACAGAACATTTAATAGTATTAATATTGGCACACCTAAACCCAACACAGACAGCGCTGCAAACGTTTTTGGAGGTAGTAATGGTAAAATATAAGAAAGCAGTAAAACAAATGCCACAACAGAGTTGAAGAAGAACATTATTTTTTCGAAAAACTTTAATTTTCGCATTTACTTTCCGGCTTTAAAGAGATATTCTTTTTCTGCGGCAGAAAGACTTTCATAACCGCTTTTACTAATTTTATCTAAAATAAGATCTATTTTCTTTTGGTTATTAAACTCACTAAACTCACCTTTAGTATAACCACCTACCTTAGATTTATCTTTATAAACTGTTTTAAGGTTTCCTTTTTTACTTGCTTTAAACCAAGTTGTAATTTTATGTACTGTATTACCAAACCAACTCCCAATATCGTTTCCTTTTTCTAATTGCTTAGTATAAATATATCCAAAAACAGCTCCTCCTAAATGAGATAATTCTCCTCCTGCATTTGCATAAGGTATTAAAGCTACAAATGAAATAAGATACAATACTGTAAGCACCCAAAGCTTAAGCTGAAACACACCAAACAAGTTTAATACATAGTTTGGAGATTTAGTAGTTGCACCAACTAAAACTGAAAAAACAGAAGCAGAAGCACCTAGTAATATCGCAGATTCATCTACCAAAGCAGGCAAGAGATTATACGAGACAACAAATACTAAACCACCTACTAATCCACCAACAAAGTAGTAGTTAATAAGTTGTTTTACAGAAAAGAAAGTTAAGAAGATGCGTCCGAAATAATACAAGGCAATCATGTTTCCTAAAAGATGCCAAAAACTAGTATGCATAAAAGCATAAGTAAAAAACGTCCAAGGTTTAAATATAAGTTGATTTAAATCTTCGGGTAACCCCAAATAATCTTGAAATAATAATAAATGTGATTTTGTTGCTAAAAAATAGACGGTATTTAAAAGTGCTACAACAGCAAAAACACCAATGTTTACGAAAATTATTTTTTCGTGAACAGACGCTAAATTATACTTATATTTTAAATCTGAAAGCAAACTCATTAATTAGCTCTATTTTTTTTGATTAGTTGTTTCTTCCAATACCACATCATAATAAATCCTGTAATTGCGCCACCTATGTGTGCCATGTGCCCAACATTTGTAGAACCTACTAATGGTGTTCCTGTTAAAACTGCAGAAACAACATCTCCCGCTACATAAGCCATAACTAAGTATTTAAGCTTAATAGGAATTGGAGGAAACATTAGCATAAACTCTACATTTGGAAACAAATAAGCCGTTGCAACAGCAACACCCATAACTGCACCAGAAGCGCCTAAACTAATTTTGTTAAAATTAGTAACTAAGTTTTTAAAAGAGTTCTCTGTTAATACTGTCTCCCAAGCAGGATAATACTTTCCTTGACTTAGCGTAGACATTATATCTGTTTTGTTGAAACCTGAATTAGTTAATGTGTTTATTGCTAACTCTATTTGTATAAAATCTACCAAAACACTTAAAACTACAGCTCCTAATCCTGCTGAAAAATATAGAATTAAAAACTTATTTTTACCTATCGCTCGTTCTAGCAACGTCCCTATAAAAATAAGTAATAGCATATTAGACAATAAGTGCATAAAGTCCAAATGCATAAAAAGGTGTGTTACTACCTGCCAAATATGGAAATCGTTATTTAACGGATAATACATAACCATCCATTTGTTAAACAAGGTCGTATCTCCAAGCGTAATTGATGCTACAAAAAATATAACATTAATAATTACAATATGCTTTATTACTTCTGTTAACTTAATCATTATACAAACTTTTTATCCAACTCGTCTACTGTCATCGTTACAAACGTAGTTCTATTAGTTGGTGAAACGTTAGGTTCCTTACATGCAAAAAGTGAATTCACTAAGTGCTCTTGTTCCATTATTGTTAAGCTTTGTCCTGTTTTTATAGCCAAACTTTTAGCTAAAGATTTAGCTAGTAAATCTGTTGGACTAAAGTTACTATCTGGCACTTCATTTTCTACATCATTAATAAGCTGTTCTAAAATAATAGACACTTCACTTTCAGGAACACTTACTGGAACTCCCGAAATTTCTACCAGCTCTTCTTTTATGGTTTGAAAAATAAAACCTGTATGTTCTAAATCTGTTTTTAATTGATTTATAATATTAATTTCTTGTGGTGAAAAATGAAGCTGCAGCGGAAACAATAATTGCTGACTCATTGCCTCTTTAATCGTCATGTTCTTTAAGAAATCTTCATATAATACACGTTGGTGCGCACGATGCTGATCTATCAATAACATACCAGATTTTATAGTACTTACAATATATTTATTATGAAATTGATAGGTACTTTGCTTCTTCTCTACTTGGTTATCATTATCGAAAATCGACTCATTTTTTGTCGCACTTTCAAATTCAACCTCGCTAAAATCTTGTTGTGTTTGTGTTCCTTTAGATTCTAGACCTACATACAAACTTTCCCAATTAGCACTTGGTGTTTTTTTATAAGAACTACTACTTGAAGTTCCGCTATTACTAAATTGTTTTTCCTCTCTAAACGGATTAAAGCTTCTATCAATTTCTACAGAAGGCTCTCCTTTTTGTTGGTAGCTGTAAGGTGTATCTAAATTTGCATCGCGATCAAAATCTAAAACTGGAGCAATATTAAACTGTCCTAAACTGTGTTTTACTGCCGAACGTAAAATGGCATATAGTGTATGCTCATCGTCAAACTTAATTTCCGTTTTTGTAGGATGAATATTTATATCTATAGTTTGTGGATTCACCGTTAAATTTAAAAAGTAACTTGCATGAGCTCCATCTTTTAAAAGTCCTTCGAAAGCAGAACCTATTGCATGATTTAAGTATGCACTTTTAATAAATCTATCGTTTACAAAGAAAAATTGTTCTCCTCTAGTCTTTTTAGCAAACTCTGGTTTACCTACAAAACCCGATATTTTAAGTACTTCGGTATCTTCGTCTACAGGAACTAATTTTTCGTTTGTTTTAGTTCCGAAAATATTTACAATACGTTGTCTATAATTACTATCTGGAAGATTAAACGTTTCACTACCATTATGAAACATTACAAATCCAATATTAGGATGCGCTAATGCTACACGATGAAACTCGTCTACAATATGACGTGTTTCAACGGTATTAGATTTTAAAAAATTACGTCTTGCAGGAATGTTATAAAACAGATTTTTAACAGAAATAGAAGTTCCTTTTGGTGTTACCACAACCTCTTGACTGTTAACGGTACTACCTTCTATTTCTATGCAAGTACCAACATCTTCGTGTTCTTGCTTTGTTTTTAATTCTACATGTGCAATCGCAGCAATACTTGCTAATGCTTCACCTCTAAAACCTTTAGTATTTAGCAAAAAAAGATCGTCTGCTGTTCTAATTTTAGATGTTGCATGACGTTCGAAACTTAATCTCGCATCTGTAACGCTCATACCTTTACCGTTATCGATAACTTGTACAAGTGTTTTTCCTGCGTCTTTAATAATAAGTTTTATTGTGGTTGCTCCAGCATCAATAGCATTTTCTAGCAATTCTTTAACAACAGAAGCTGGCCTTTGTACAACTTCTCCTGCGGCTATTTGGTTTGCAACATGATCTGGTAATAATTGAATGATATCTGCCATTTACAGCTTAAAAAAATATAGTGAGATCGAAATCGATTATAAAAAGAAAAATTAAAGCTAAAACGGAAACAATAATTAACACACGCCTGTTAACTGCTTTATCTGGTGAATTTTGATATTCATCTACAGCTTTTAACATTCGTTTTTTAAGACCTCCAGAAGCTTCTAATGTCGAGCGTTCAGAATCAAATTTACCTTTCATAGCAAACGGACTTCCATCACCTTTGTAAAAACGAGGCTTATAATTATAACGCTTATTTTGTTTTAGTTTAAGTCCCATAACAATTATAGTTTATTTTCAAGATAATATATAACTGCAATAATAATGCCCAATAACAAAAGTAGTAATGGTAAACCAATTTTTCGCTTACCTGCTCCTGTTTTTCTAGTGCGCTTCCACTCTGAAGTCATCTCTCGCTTAGCATCAAAATTCGTTTTAGCATCCTTGATTTCGTCTTTAGAAAACCTAGAATTATAATTAAACGTTTTGTTTTTTCTATTATTAAACACAGTGTTATTTTATACTATTGAAATACACTCAAAAGTACTGAAAATACAGAAGAATTTATATAATGAAATGCTAAATTTGTTAACAGATACTTGCCAAAAGCAAAATAAAAAGATTGATTACTTGTTAAGTCTATATTGAAAACGAAGAACTTTTACATTCAATTTTTAATATAAAACACAAAAATATTACTGAGATTCATTTAGTTATCACAAAAGTTTATTCCTAAAGAAAAGACAGTTTTTATACTTCCTTAAACTGTAAAAAAAATTGAATTCTGCTTAAAATCTAATAGATTAACAACAGAATACAAACTTACTTAAGACAAATACTATAACTTACTAATAACTGCCATTTTAATAGCAGCTACTGCAGCTTCTGTACCTTTATTTCCATGAATTCCACCAGAGCGCTCAATACCTTGTTGCTCGTTATTATCTGTTAATACACAGAAAATTACTGGCACATCGTGCAGTATATTTAAGTCTTTTATACCTTGAGAAACACCTTCACAAACAAAATCGAAATGCTTAGTTTCACCTTGAATTACACTTCCTATTGCAATAACAGCATCTACATTTTGTTGCTGCATTTTTTTAGAACCGTATATTAACTCAAAGCTTCCAGGAACGTTCCAACGTGTTATGTTTTCAGGCAATACGTTATGCTCGATTAGAGTTTCATAGGCGCCTTTATACAAACCTTCTGTTATATTGTCATTCCATTCTGAAACAACAATCCCAAACCGAAAGTCTTTCGCGTTTGGGATTGATGCTTTATCGTATTCCGATAAATTATTATTTAATGTTGCCATGTTTATTTTCCGCTATAGCGATAAATTATTTGTTTGACATTGCTTGTGCTTTTCCAATAAACACCTCAACTGAAGCAGCTTCAGGTGCATTAGGATAAGTATCTTTAATTGTATTGAAATAACCTAAAGCTTCAGAAGCTTTTCCTAAATTTAAAGCAGTAATTCCAGCTTTGTAAAAGTATGTAGGTGCAGTTAATTCGTTATTTCTCATTTTTGCAGCTTGTAAGTAATACTTTAAAGCTTGTTCTGGTTGCTCTAATTGCATAAAAGCATCACCAATAGATCCTTTTGCCATAGGTCCAGCTGCTTGATCTTCACTTTCAAATTTATCTAAATGCGTAATTGCATTTTTATAATCTTTTAAGTTTAAGTAAGCCATACCAGCGTAATAGTTTGCTAAATTAGAAGCAGGTGTTCCACTGTATTCTTTAATAACATCTAACATACCATATTTACCTTCGCTACCTTTAAGTGCTACATTGTAAAGAGAATCGCTAGAAATACCATTTGCAGCATCGTTAAATTGCTTTTGTGCGTGGTACATTTCGTTCATTCCATCTTCATTCGCTGGTTCTTGAACTAATTTAGTGTAAGCTAAATAACTTAAAACTAAAGCTGCTACAACTCCAATAATAATGAAAATGTATTTTTGATTAGCAGCAACAAAGTCTTCTGTTTTTGAAGCTGTCTCATCTAAGGCATCAAATACTTCCGCAGTTGTTGAGTTTTCTCCCAAGTCTTGCTCGATAACTTCTTGTTCTTTTTCCGTTTTTGGTTTGTAACCTCTTTTCTTATAAGTTGCCATGTATATTTTTATTTATGCCTCGCAAAAATAAAATATTTCTTCATATATAAAAGCTTATTTATTTGTTATTTTGCAAGCCACATATATTTGTAAAAATAACAGCTACATCATTTGTGAAAATAGTCTATGATTTTAAAATCACTTTCCTTAGTAAATTACAAAAATTTCGAGAGCAAATCTCTAATTTTTAACGACACCATAAATTGTCTTGTTGGCAACAATGGCGTAGGTAAAACAAATATTTTAGATGCTATTTACCACCTCTCTTTTGGTAAGAGTTATTTTAATCCTGTAGCCTCGCAAAACATTAAACATGACGAAGAATTCTTTGTTGTAAATGGCGATTATAATAAGGAAAATAAATCTGAAAAGATTGTAGTTAGCCTAAAACGCGGTCAAAAAAAGGTTATTAAACGTAACGGAAAGGCTTATAATAAGTTTAGCGAGCATATTGGATTCTTACCTTTGGTTATAATTTCGCCTGCCGATAGAGATTTAATTACAGAAGGAAGCGATACCCGAAGAAAATTTATAGATAGCGTTATTTCGCAAAGCGACAAAACCTATTTAGACGATTTAATTAAATACAATAAAACACTTGCGCAACGTAACAGTCTGTTAAAATATTTTGCGCTTAACAACACTTTCAACAAAGACACTCTAGAAGTTTACAATAGCCAATTAACAGATTTTGGTACTAGTGTTTTTAATAAAAGAAATACTTTTTTAGAAACCTTTATCCCTATTTTCAAGGCTAGATATAAAGCCATTAGTAATGGTAACGAAGTTGTAGATTTAGTTTATAAAAGTGATTTGTTTGAAACAGATTTAAACACATTACTTATGCAAGTTATTAATAAAGATAAAATGGTGCAGTATACTAGTGTTGGTGTACACAAAGACGATTTAATCTTTAATATAGATAGCCATCCTATTAAGAAGTTTGGTAGTCAAGGACAGCAAAAATCGTTTTTAATTGCGTTGAAATTAGCACAGTTCGATTTTATAAAACAACAAAGTGGTTTTAATCCTATTTTGTTGTTAGATGATATTTTCGATAAGTTAGATGAAGAACGTGTAACACAAATAATAAAATTGGTGGACGATGAAAACTTCGGACAGTTATTTATTAGCGATACACATGCTGAAAGAACAGAAAAAGCCGTAAAACAAGTACATCAATCTTATGAGATTTTTAAGTTGTAGTATCATTGCGAGAAGTGACGCAGGAACGACGTGGCAATCTTTTAATTATATAAAATTCACACTATGAAGAAAAATATTTTTGTTTTATTAGTATCTATTATCGTTTTTAGTTGCTCTAACAACCCAGAAGACTCAATGAAACACCTTGATGGTTATTGGGAAATTGAAAGTGTATCATTATCTAATGGCACAAAAAAGGACTATAATGTAAACCAAACGGTAGATTATATTTCTATTGGTGATGATTTAAAAGGTTTTAGAAAAAAAATGAATCCTCGTTTTGATGGTAAATATGAAACATCAAAGGATGCTGAAATTCTAGAACTAAAAATAGAAAACGATAGTTTAAATTTATATTATTCTACAGAATTTTCTAAATGGAAAGAAACCGTTTTAATGGCAAATAAAAGTCAGTTAAAAATTATCAACCAAAAGAACGATGTATATTTATACAAACGTTTTGTTCCTATTACAGTAAATTAATAAAAAACTTCGGCACTTAAAAATTGTGACAATTAAGCATGGCAAAAAGAAACAATAGTATTTTAAACATTCAAGACGCACTACAAGATTTTGTAGAAAGTAATAAACTAGAAAAAGGACTCGATAAAGTTAATGTTCGTGATGCCTGGACAAATTTAATGGGTAATGGTGTAAATAACTACACAACTTCTGTAGATATAAAAAACGAAACACTTTATGTGCAATTAAGCTCTAGTGCTTTAAGAGAAGAATTAAGCTACGGAAAAGATAAAATTGTTAAAATGCTAAATGAAGAGTTAGGGAAAGATTTAATAAAAAAGATAGTATTAAGGTAGTTTTACAATAAAAAAGCTACCATTAAATAGACTTATATTCTCTTTTAGTTTTAATATAAAAAATATTAAAACTTGAAAAACAAATAAAGCTTTATTTAGTTTTATCTGCAATATTAAAGAGCTTGCAAGTACAAACATGTAACACTAATCTTAAAACTGACGCAGTATCAATCTGTAATTAAGAGAGATACATCAATATTATTAAATTGTAATCAAAAAAATAAAAGCAGATTCTTTAATAAAAATATTATATTTGTTACTTATTATAAATTTAATATTTTTTAAAATGGCTCAAGGCACAGTAAAATTTTTCAATGATTCTAAAGGATTCGGTTTTATAACTGAAGAAGGATCAGACAACGACCATTTCGTACACATTTCTGGATTAATCGACGAAGTTCGTGAAGGAGACGTAGTAGAATTTGACCTTCAAGAAGGTAAAAAAGGTATGAACGCAGTAAACGTAAAAGTAGTATAATTATATATTCAATTTACTTTATTACAAGTTAAAGCTCACTGTTAGTGAGCTTTTTTTGTTTTAATACTATTACTTCAACAACAAAAAAAAAGCGCAACCAATGGTTGCGCTTTTTTACTTTATATTACTTCTTTTTATTGCTTCATTAATTTAATAACACTCTTAGTTTCTTGAGAAACAACGGTCATAAAATACAATCCTGAAGCAGCGTTCGATAAGTCGATTGCTTTAGTTTCGTTCATATTAGACAAATCTACCGTTTTAATAAAACGACCGTTAATATCATGAATTTCGGCTTTCACTAAATTTATTTGTCCTGTTTTCTTTAAGTTAAAAGTTCCGTTTGATGGATTAGGATACACTTTAACAAAGTTACTTATTGCATCAAACTCTGAAACTGATAATGAATAATCACAGTTATAAACCGTTAGTTCGTCTAAAAACCAACCTTCACGACCATTACATCCGTCTGTTCCTAAATCGAATCTAAAACTTACCATACTATTTGCAGTTACACCTAAAGACGATAAATCGATAACACTCATTCCCCAACTTCCTTTATTAGAACCAGGATCTGTACCTGTGAAAGCAGCTTGACCTGCCATAGGATTATCACTTCCTGCGCCTGCTGTTTCTAATAATCCATTATAACCATTATTAATAAATGCAGCAGTAGGTAAATTAGACCAAGCTCCTGAGTCTATTTTATATTTAATGTTTCCGCCATCCCAGTTAAGTTCTGTTCCAACATAATGATTAAAAGCCATTTCAAAAGTACCTATTGTAATATTTGGCATTGTAATTTCGGGACTTACCAATCTCATGATTCCATTTTGAAAATCTGTAGCACAATCTCCTCCATAGGTATCACCTATAGGCGCGTTTACAGCATAAATACCAGTTCCTACTCTCCCATTTGGAAGTGTTGCTTCTAATTGCCAATCTCTTGCTGTCCAAGTTACAGTCGATGCAACTTGCTCAACAGTCCAACCTGTCATTCCTGTTTCCCAATCCTCGAAAAAGATTGGATTATTTATTCCAGAATCGCAAATTGCAGGAGCATCTCCAATAATAGGTGTAAAACCACATTGTATCGGCTCTATACGTAATTCGACTGCTAATACGGCACTTACAACTTGTTGCACATCGAAAGCTGTAATTATCTCTCCTGAAGGTCCTGCCGTAGCAGCAGTTGTAGATAAACCTTCAAGGTTAGTGCCTATTAAATCGTTAGCAGAAGCTTCTAAAGCATTTGCTAAGTCTGTAAAATTACTTGTTCCTGTTAAATATTGGCTCTGTGCTCTCCAAAATATATGAGCCGCTTTTGTAAAACCAATACCAGTAATTACTTGTCCGTTATAACTCCCTCCATCAACCAATAAAGCATAAGCATGATTTGGAACACTTGAATTTATATGTACACCTCCGGAATCTCCATCACTACACCAATACTGTCCATCTGTAACTTTCCCTGGATGCCCATTACAATTAGGATTCCAAAGATCACGAATTGGAGCACTAAAAAATGTAGCATCCTCACCCATTCTCCATCTGTCTGAACTATTACAACCACTTCTTAAAGAAAAGTCTTCTCCAGCATCTTCGTAATTATTAATTAAATCTATGGTTTCTCCCCAAATATCTGAGTACGACTCATTAATAGCTCCAGATTGCCAAGCGTAAATTAAACTACTCGTATATTCTGTATAGGCGTGTCCCCATTCGTGAGCAATAACATCGTCTGCAGCAGTTCCGTCTCTATAATTTGTAGTCGTACCATTCCAACTTGCATTTGCTACATTGGGATTGTTATTTATGGTTAGCATTTTTCCGCCTGCACCATCAAAAGATTCGAAACCAAAAGTGTTATTAAAAAAATGATACATATGTGCCGAAGTTTCTACCTCATTTTTTTGCCATATTGTTAAGGCTCCAGGAAAAGGATCTCCTTCTTCCCAAACTGTATTTGATAAATCATTTTCAAAAACCTCGCGATCTAAAGCATGTGCAATACCTGTAAACTGTTCCACAATACTTCCATTGTGTGCGTTTACAAATACAAACTCTCTTACATCGTTGTTGTTTCTTACTTCTATTTCATAAACCAGATAATTAGCACCTTTAAAACCTTGTCCTAATCCTTTTTGAAAAACATACAACTTACTTTGGTGTGCTACTAGCACATCACCAGAATTATTAATACCTTGATTTTCTATAGTTTGAATAGCAATTGTATTTGCTTCTGTTTTAGATAAACTAGCAACTGCATTCAATTTAATATCTGTAATATAATTACCGTTTATAGCCGTTAAATTGTTTTCAATATTGAAATGAAATAATAATTTCCCATCATAAATAGGTACTCCATTATATTGCTGACTGAAAACAACACGTTTAAGCCCTAAATTATCCACTTGTTCTGCTTCTAATTTAAAAATACCGTTAACATTTTTAATATTGTAAATAGATTTGTTTTCATTTAAAAAACTGAGTGCCTTTTCTACAAGCGAATTGCCATTCAGTTTTAAAGGATTATCATTCGAGAATTTAATAAACTTAGGGACATTAGAATCTTTGTTAATAGTAACAAAGGCATTCGTTTTTTGTTTGAAATTTTCAATAGCTCTTTCTGTAGTTTGCGCTTGAGAAAAAGCTGAAAACAAAAAGCAAACTAAGAGTAGACTTTTAATAATTTTCATAGATTTTTTTTTAGTCTTGCTAAATTACTTGATTATCAGGTACAAAAAAAGCCCAACTCGTTAAAGTTGGGCTTAAATATGTGTTTTTTACCGTTTAAAAGTCTTAAAACATCTCTCTTCCTGAGAAATGAAAAGCACCTTCAATTGCAGCATTTTCATCACTATCACTTCCGTGTACAGCATTCTCTCCTATTGAAGCAGCATATAGTTTACGAATAGTACCTTCTGCAGCATCTGCTGGATTTGTAGCACCAATTAAAGTTCTAAAATCATCAACAGCGTTATCTTTTTCTAAGATGGCAGCTACTATAGGACCACGTGTCATGTACTCAACTAATTCACCAAAGAAAGGTCTTTCGTTATGTACTGCGTAAAATGCTTCAGCATCAGCTGTAGTCATTTGCGTTAATTTCATTGCTACGATTCTAAAACCAGAAGCATTAATTTTTTCTAAGATTGCTCCAATATTTCCTTTTTCAACAGAATCAGGCTTAAGCATTGTAAATGTTCTATTTGTTGCCATTTTAATTTTTTATAAATTTGGTGCAAAAGTAGTACAATTCTATTTATAAACAATAATATTCAATATTAAAAAATTGTATCTTCGCAACCTATGACTATACAAGATATTTTAGAGATAAAAGCACTCTTATCGACACCAAAAAAAATAGCAATTATACCGCATAAAAACCCAGATGGAGATGCAATTGGCTCTACATTAGGCTTATTACATTATTTATTACAACTTAATCACGATGCTAAAATTATTGCTCCTAACGATTTTCCTGATTTTTTAAAATGGCTACCAGGTGTAGAAACTATTAAAAATCATGAAATCGAAAAAGAAGAAACAGAAGCTTTAATAAACGATGCAGATGTTGTTTTTACTTTAGATTTTAATGCTTTTCACCGTACTGGTAATATGGAAACTGTTTTAGCTAATAGTAATGCTTTAAAAATAATGATTGACCATCACCAGCAACCAGACGACTACGCAAAATATATGTTTAGCGATGTGTCTATGAGTTCTACTTGTGAAATGGTATATCATTTTTTAGATAAACTTGATGCTTTAAACAAAATCAATACACAAATAGCAACTTGCCTTTATGTTGGAATAATGACAGATACAGGATCGTTTAGATTCCGTTCTACAACAAGTACAACACATAGAATTATTGCTAACTTAATAGACAAAGGTGCAGATAACACTGCAATACATAATAATGTTTACGATACTAATAGCTACAACCGTTTACAATTATTAGGTTGTGCTTTAAGTAATTTAAAAGTATTGCCAGAGCATAAAGCTGCATATATTACGTTATCTCAAAAAGAGTTACGCGATTTAGATTATAAAAAAGGAGATACAGAAGGTTTTGTTAACTATGCTTTATCTCTTAACGATACTGTTTTGGCAGCCATTTTTATTGAAGATAAAAAACAAGGTATTATTAAAATATCTTTACGCTCTAAAGGTAACTTTTCTGTTAACGAGTTGTCTCGTGCTCATTTTGAAGGTGGAGGTCACACAAACGCTGCTGGTGGCAAAAGTGACACTTCTTTAGAAGAGACCGTTGAAAAATTTATTAGTATATTACCAACTTATAGTAAAGCCCTTAACAATGAATAAATTTATAGTTCTACTCTTTGCTTTTACCTGTGTATTTGCTTGTAAATCACCAGAAGCAAGAAAACCAGAAACTGTAAAAACGGGTTCTTTTATTGAAGAATCTGCTATACGCAACAAAAAACTTTACGAAGCTGAGGAAAAAGCAATAGAAACTTATATTAAAGCACAAACTAATGAGGAATTTAAAGCTTCAGAATTTGGCTTTTGGTTTTCTCAAGACTCTTTGGTTAGTGTTAATAATTCTAAATTACCAGAATTTAGCGATATCGTTAATTTCGACTATTCTATTTCTACTTTAAACGGACAAGTTATATATTCGGCTTCAGAATTAAAAAACAGAAACTATGCAATGGACCAAGAAGAACTTTTTACTGGTTTACGCGAAGGTTTAAAACTAATGAAAGCGGGAGAAACATATACCTTTATATTTCCATCTCAAAAAGCATATGGTTATTATGGAGACGAAAACAAGATTGGTAGAAACACACCTATAATTAGCCAAGTAACAGTAAACTCAATTACAAAAAAACAATAATTACTAAAAATGAAGAACATTAAACACACTATGAAATTTTTAAGCCTTGTCTTATTGGCATTGGTAAGCATGAGTGCATCTTCTTGCCAGGACAAAAATCAATATCCAGATTTAGAAGATGGATTGTATGCACAAATTGAAACTACTAAAGGTACAATGGTTGCCAAATTATTTTACAAAAAAGCACCAGTAACTGTTGCCAATTTTGTTGGTTTAGCAGAAGGAACACACCCAAGTTTAAAAGGCGACTTAAAAGGAAAACCTTTTTACGATGGTATTATTTTTCACCGTGTTATGGATAAATTCATGATTCAAGGTGGAGATCCAACAGGAAGAGGAACTGGAAGCGCAGGATTTAAATTCTACAGCGAATTCGATACTACTTTAAGCCACGACAAACCAGGAATTCTATCTATGGCTAACTCTGGAGGTTTAAACACAAACGGTTCTCAATTTTTTATTACCGAAGTACCTTTTAAAAGGTTAGATGCTTTTACTGCAGACGGTAGTTTAAAAAACTGTAATGCTGGCGGTACAAGTTGTCACCCAGTATTTGGAGAATTAGTAAAAGGTTTAGAAGTACAAGATTCTATTTCTAACGTTGCCGTTTCTAAAGACAGAAGTACTCTTAACAAACCTTTAGAAGATGTTGTAATAAACAAAGTAACAATCATTCGTAAAGGAAAAGACGCTAAAGCTTTCGATGCGCCTAAAGTATTTACAGAGTTAGAACCACTTTTACCTCAACGTTTAGAAGATATGCAAAAGAAGGAAGTTGAATTAGCTAAAGAAAAATCTAAAGCTGCTGCCGAAGACTTTAAAAAAGCTAATGCAGAATTAGCTGGAGACATTTTTGAGTCTCCAACTGGAATGGTAATGATACTTAACAAAACTGCTAATGGTGTAAAACCAAATAGTACAGATAAAGTATTAATTAAAACAAGTGGTTACTTTATGAATGGTAACTTACTTTACACAACCGATGTTGAAGTTGCTAAAAAATTAAACCAATACGATGAGCAACAAGAAAAAGGTGGTGCTTACAATTCTTTTCCTATGATTTATAACGAATCTGCAGGTTTAGTTGCAGGTTTTAGAGAAGCAATGCTAAGAATGAATGTTGGAGATAAAGCACGAGTTTACGTACCTAGTTATTTAGGCTATGGAGCAAGCGGACGCCCACCAAGAGTTCCTGGAAACACAGATTTATATTTTGATATCGAAATAGAAGGTATTGCTAAATAATACTTAACATATCTAATAAAAAAGCCTTTCAATTAATTTTGAGAGGCTTTTTTTATGTTTTTAATTATCTCTTTAAAAGCAAGTAACCACTACTACTCTTTTAAATATTTTAGTAAAGCAAGTAACCTAAAAAAAAAGTAATAAAACCATTTATTTCTCAAACTTGAAATTGCAAAAAAATACTCTAACTTCGTATAACTTGATTAAAACACTATGCCAAAAGAATTAAAATTAGAAATTGAGCCGCACAATTTCAACACATTTATTCTAAAATCAATTTTATCTATTTTATTAATTCTCTTTTTAGCATTTATTCTCTTTGTATTTGTAACACCAAATTTGAATGACAATTACACGCTAACTATAAAAATAATTACAGTTTTATTTACCTTAATTCTAGTGTCACAATTTATTTTTAGTCCTACAATATATCTGTATTCGATATGTATTTCAGAAACAATAACAGAACTAAAATGGCAGAAAAACGGAAAACATAAATACCAACAATTTACTAACGCGAAAATTACAACAGAAGTAATTCCAAATGGTAAAAACAATCCTTACCTAAAACTAGAAATTAACGACAAGGATTCTCAATTAATACTAAAACAGCACACAATTGGAGAGTGGACTTTTAGTAGACTTAAGAAAACTGAAAATGACATAGAAAAATACTATGCACAAAACCGTTCTAAAAATTGAAACAATTTTATATCAACGAAACATTATTAGTAATTTAAATGAAGCATCTAACCCTAATAATAGTAGTATGTACTTTAATTTTATCTTGTCAAAAAAATATTGAAATTGACGAAAATAGATTATTTATAAAAGGAGGAATTAAAAGCGGATTAGTAATCGTTAAAGTAAAAGACAATCGATTAAAAAAAGACAATAAGTCATTTCCTCTCTTATACTCTATAATTGAAAAAGCGCGCTTAAAAATTAATAACGAAGGTATATCATCTCATTACAATCATGGTGAGGAGGAACATTTCTTGAATAAAAAAACATTTGAATATAAAAACGAACTCTATTTTAACATTAAAAACGACTTTTACGAATGGACTTTAGAAAAACCTACTAGCAATAAAACTTACGAAAAACTGCCAATTAATTTAGAAAAAGAACATTGGTACATTATACAGAACATTCAATTTAGAGAATCTAATAGTTATTTGAGATTTTACATTAATAAAAATGGAGAATTTGAATATAACGATTTAAACTATGTCATGGCAAGTCCTATCTAAATCATATAAAAACAATCTCACAAACCTTAATTTAACTATTAATAACAACTTGTTTTAATAGCTTAATAAACACTAAACTGCTTATTCTAAAAACTTGACTTTCTAAAAAAAATAGTCGAACTTCGTTTAACGTATGATATAAAACATTGAAACGATTTTATATCAACAAAACATTAAACAAACCTCTTCAAAATTCATATAAAATAAAAAAGCACAGTCCTAAAACTGTGCTTTTCTATTTTGTACTATTTAGAAATTCAATAAATGAATCTCCTAACACATTATTTTTTAGGGATATTTTTCAAAATCTCTAAAACAAATTTCCAATATTTTTTAGCCGAAGAAATCTGAGCACGTTCATCTGGACTGTGCGCTCCTTTAATATTTGGTCCAAAACTAATCATTTCCATTTCAGGATAATTCTGTCCAAGAATACCACATTCTAATCCTGCATGGCAAGCAGCAATATGTGCTTTTTCGCCATTCATTTCTTGATATAAGTTATCTAACACTTTTAATATAGAAGATTCCATATTTGGTGTCCAACCCGGATAATCTCCCGACAGCTCAACCTCGCAACCTGTAAGCTCAAAAGTAGCACGTAGCATGTTTGCTAAGTCCATTTTAGAACTCTCTACCGATGAACGCGTTAAACAACCAATCTTAATAGCGCCATCTTTAATAATTACTCTAGCAACGTTATTAGATGTTTCTACCAATTCTGGAATATCCGCACTCATTCTATGCACACCATTTAAAGCCGCATAAATAGCACGTGTTACACCTTCTTGCACACCTAGATCCATTATTTTTTCTGGTGCATCTATTTTAGAAATTGCAACCTCTAAATCCGGTTCCATAGTTTTCATTTCTGTTTGAATAGATTTTGCAAGTAAGCTCATTTCTGTATTAAATGCCTCTTCGTGCATAGCATCTATAGCAACAATCGCTTTGCTTTCTCTTGGGATAGCGTTACGTAAGCTTCCTCCATCAATTTCAGAAATCCGTAAACCAAAGTTTTCAAAACCATCAAACAATAAACGGTTCATTATTTTATTTGCATTACCTAAACCTTCATGAATTTGCATTCCTGAGTGTCCACCTTGTAAACCTTTTACAACAATTTGATAACCAATTTTAAATTCTGGTGTTTCCTCCTCTTCGTAAGTTCTAGTTGCAGTAACATCTATTCCTCCTGCACAACCTACTCCAATTTCATCGTCTTCTTCTGTATCTAAGTTTAAAAGTATGCCTCCAGAAAGCAGGCCTCCTTTTAATCCCATAGCACCCGTCATTCCTGTTTCTTCATCTATGGTAAATAAAGCTTCAATTGCAGGATGCGCGATAGTTGTACTTTCTAAAATAGCCATAATAGTTGCAACACCAAGACCATTATCTGCACCTAAAGTTGTGCCTTTTGCACGAACCCAATCACCATCTACATACATCTCGATACCTTGAGTATCAAAATCGAAAGTAGTATCTCCATTTTTTTGGTGCACCATATCTAAATGCGATTGCATAACAGTAGTTACACGATCTTCCATTCCTTTAGTTGCTGGCTTTTTAATAATAACGTTTCCAACTTCGTCTTCTATAGTTTCTAAACCTAGTTTTGCTCCAAAATCCTTCATAAAAGCAATTACACGTTCTTCTTTTTTAGAAGGTCTCGGCACTGCATTTAAGTCGGCAAATTTGTTCCACAATTCTTTTGGTTCTAAAGCTCTTATTTCTGAATTCATCTGTTATTTTATTTTATGAATTGCAAAAGTACAAAAAAGACTTGTGGTGATGTTAAAACCGAAGCCATCTAACAGAAAATTAACTATTTTTGAATTATGCTGAAAAACAAAAAAATATTAATTGCATTCTCTATAATTCCTGCGTTTCTATTAGTAAAACTACTTGCTAAATTCCCAGAGTTTATTGAAACCTTTTACAGCAAAGGTTTATACCCAATAACATCAAAACTGTTTCGCTATACTTTAGGCTGGTTGCCATTTTCGTTTGGAGATATTGTTTACGCGCTTGCCATTATCTATAGTATAAAATGGTTTATTAAAAATAGAAAGCGCATTTTTAAAGATTTTAGAAATTGGTTAATAGATGTGTTTTCGGCTTTATCTATTATTTACATTGCTTTCCATTTGTTTTGGGCAATGAATTATTACCGGTTACCGCTTCATGAAAACCTGAATTTAAAAGCAGATTATACTACTGAAGAACTACTAAAAGTAACTCAAAACCTCATCGATAAGTCTAATGCTATTCATCTTAAAATAACAAAAAACGATACTGTAAAAGTAGAATTTCCTTATTCTAAAACTCAAGTTATATCTAAGGTGCCCGAAGGTTATTCGGCATTACAAAAAACATTTCCGCAGTTAGAATATAAAGGAACGAGTATAAAAAAATCTATGCTTAGTTTACCATTAACGTATATGGGTTTTAGCGGATATTTAAATCCGTTAAGTAACGAAGCTCAAGTAAACAGTTTAATTCCTGTGTTTAAATTTGCTACTACTGCTTCTCACGAAGTAGCACACCAATTAGGATATGCTGCAGAAAACGAAGCTAATTTTATTGGCTTTTTAGCAGCCACAAACAACGAAGATATTTACTTTAAATACTCTGGTTATACTTTTGGTTTGCGTCACTGTTTACACGAAGTTTACAGACGTGATCCAGAACAATATCAAAAATTTGCTGCAACAATTAATCCTGGCATTTTAAAAAACTATCAAGAGGTTCGCGAGTTTTGGGACAACCATAAAAACCCAATAGAACCTTTATTTCATTCTACTTATAGCACATTTTTGGAAGCCAACAACCAAAAAGGAGGCATGAAGAGTTACAGCTATGTTGTAGCATTGCTTGTTAATTACCTTCATGACAAAAGACTTTAACAATATTCATTTGCTTTAAAGCTTATCTAATTACTATATTTAGTCCTTAATATTTTTTCAAACCAACTCATGATTAAAAAAACTCTACTATTCGTTTTTCTTGCGTGTACAATTAATCTTTTTGCACAAGAAAACATCCCAAAAAATGATGGTGTAAAAACCATAAGTTCCAATTACACTGCCGTAACTAACGCTAAAATTCACGTCTCGCCTACTCAGGTTATAGAAAATGGAACTTTAGTAATTAAAGATGGTAAAATAGTTTCTGTTGGAGCAAACATTTCTATTCCTAAAAATGCTGTGGTTACAGATTTATCTGGTAAAAGTATTTATCCTTCTTTTATAGACATTTACTCTACTTTTGGAGTTGAAAAACCTAAAAGACCAGAAGGTAATTCGCGAAGACCACAATACGATGCCGCAAGAGAAGGCTATTATTGGAACGACCATATTAGAGCCGACCAAAATGCAATCGATAAATTTAAGTACGACGGTAAAGAAGCTAAAAAGCTTATGGAAGCTGGTTTTGGAGTTGTAAACACGCATATAGAGGACGGTATTATTCGTGGTACAGGAACCTTAATTGCTTTAAATTCTGAAGGCAGTGATGCAAATAGAATATTAAAAGAACACTCCGGACAGTACTTAGGAACTAGTAAAAGTAAAACATCTAAACAAGCCTACCCAACATCAATAATGGGTGCTTTTGCACTATTGCGCCAAGTAAATATGGATGCAAAATGGTATGCCTCTGGAGCAGCAAAAGAAAAAGATAGAACTTTAGAAGCTTTTAACAGAAACAAAAATCAGGTTCAAATTATTGAAGCTGGTAGTAAATTAAATGCGTTGCGTTTAGATAATATTGGCGATCAATTTAACACGCAGTATGTTTTTGTTGGTGGTGGTGATGAATATGAGTACATTAAAGATATTAAAGCAACTAACGGAACCTTTATTTTACCATTAAACTTCCCAGATGCTTACGATATGGAGAATCCGTTTTTAGGAAACTCTGTCGATTTAGCCGATTTAAGAGAATGGAACCAGAAACCACACAATCCAAAAATATTAGCAGATAACAATGTAAACTTTGCGCTTTCTACATACAAGTTAAAAGATGCAAAAGAATTTATACCTAATCTTTTAAAAGCTATCGACGCTGGATTATCTAAAGAAAAAGCATTAGCAGCATTAACTACAATTCCTGCTCAAGTTTTAGGGCAAACGAGCACATTAGGTACATTAAAAGCTGGAGCTTATGCTAATTTCTTAGTCACTTCTGGAGATGTATTCGAAAAGAAAACTACAATCTACCAAAACTGGGTTACTGGTATTAAAAATGAATTAAAACCAATGGATAATAGAGATATTCGTGGTGATTACACTTTTAATATAAAGAACACAGATTACGAATTAACAATTAAAGGTGAAATTGAAAAGCTAAAAGCAGAACTAAAAGCTAACGATAAAAAACTAGGTTCTAAAATTAGTTTTAATGACGATTGGCTAAACCTTACTTTCTCTACAGTAGATACTACAAAACAAGAATTTATTCGTTTGGTTGCTAATATAAACAACACCTCTACTTTTAACGGAAAAGCTATTTTTCCGAATGGAAATGAAGCCTCTTTTACAGCAAAAAAATCAGAAGTTAAAACAGCCGACGATAAAAAAGAAGCCGATGATAAAGATGACAAAAAAGAGAACAAATTATTTCCTGTAACCTATCCTAACATGGCGTATGGTTTTGAAAGCTTACCACAACAAGAAACTTTATTATTTAAAAACGTTACTGTTTGGACTAATGAAGCCGATGGTATTTTAAAAAATACTGATGTATTAATTAAAAATGGTAAGATTTCTAAAATCGGTAAAAACTTAAGTGCTTCTAAAGCACAAATTATAAATGGTGAAGGCAAGCATTTAACAGCTGGAATTATAGATGAGCATTCGCATATTGCAACCTCATCGGTTAACGAATCTGGACACAACTCTACCGCAGAAGTAACACAAGAAGATGTTATTAATCCAGAAGATATTGGCATTTACAGAAACCTTGCTGGTGGTGTAACTTCTATTCAAATACTACATGGTTCTGCAAACCCAATTGGTGGTCGTTCGGCAATTATTAAACTTAAATGGGGAGAAACAGCTAATAACTTAATTTACAAAGATGCTCCTAAATTTATAAAATTTGCTTTAGGTGAAAACGTAAAACAAAGTAATTGGGGAAGCACAAATACAGTTCGTTTTCCACAAACAAGAATGGGTGTAGAACAGGTTTATACCGATTATTTTCAGCGTGCAAAAGAATACGATGCTAAAAAGAAAAGCGGACAACCTTACCGAAAGGATGTAGAAATGGAAGTGATTGCAGAAATATTAAACAAAGAGCGTTTTATAAGCTGCCACTCTTACGTACAAAGTGAAATTAATATGTTAATGAAGGTTGCAGAGAAATTCGACTTTAACATTAACACCTTTACACACATTTTAGAAGGTTACAAGCTAGCCGATAAAATGAAAGCACATGGTGCTGGTGGTTCTACTTTTAGCGATTGGTGGGCTTACAAATACGAAGTAAACGATGCCATACCATTTAACGCGGCAATTATGCACAATGCGGGTATTACAGTTGCTATTAATAGTGATGATGCCGAAATGTCTAGACGTTTAAACCAAGAGGCTGCAAAATCTGTTAAATACGGTAACGTAAGCGAAGAAGATGCTTGGAAGTTTGTAACCTTAAATCCTGCAAAACTATTACATATCGATAATCGTGTTGGTAGTATTAAAGTGGGGAAAGATGCAGATGTTGTTTTATGGAGCGAGCATCCAATGTCTATTTACGCTAAAGCGGAAAAAACAATTATTGAAGGTGTAACGTATTTTGATATTAATCATGATAAGCAATTAAGAGAAGCTATTAAAAAAGAGAAAAACGAATTAACATCGTTAATGCTTCAAGCTAAAAACAAAGGTTTAAAAACGAAGCCAATTGAGAAGAAAGAGAAAGCTCATTTTCACTGTGATTCTGAGTTTTAGAAATTCCTAGACAGTTTTACTCTAGTAGCTTACTTTTAAATTAATAAAAAAGTGTTTCGCTTTCGCGGAAATAATAAAATACAATTAGAATGAAAAAATTAAAATATAACATACTGGCTTTTGCTTTATTACTTTCATCGGTAGTAATTGCACAACAAACTCCGGCATCTAAACAAACAAATGCTATTTCTATTGAAGGTGCAACGGCACATCTAGGAAATGGACAAGTGATAGAAAATTCACTTATTATGTTTAACGATGGGAAAATTACTTTTGTTGGTAGCGCAAACATGAAAATTGCACGCCAAGGTAATGTAATGCAAGCCCAAGGAAAACATATTTACCCAGGTTTTATAGCACCAAACTCTACTTTAGGATTAGTAGAAGTTGATGCTGTTCGTGCCAGTGATGATGCCGACGAAGTTGGTGCAATGAATCCACACATTAGAAGTTTAATCGCTTATAATACCGAGTCTAAAATTGTTGAATCTATGAGACCTAACGGTGTTTTAATGGGACAAATAACACCTCGTGGCGGACGTATTTCGGGAGCTTCATCTGTAGTACAGTTTGATGCTTGGAATTGGGAAGATGCAGCTATTAAGGCCGATGACGGTATTCACATGAATTGGCCAAGTCCGTTTTCTCGTGGTCGCTGGTGGTTAGGTGAACCTTCTATGTTAAAAGAAAACAAAGATTACAAAAAACAAGTTGAGGAATTAAGCACTTATTTTGCTGAAAGTAAAGCATACCAAGCAAGTAATAAATCGCCTAAGCATTTACCTTTCGAGGCTTTACAAGGCTTAATTAATGGTTCTAAAAAGTTATATGTACATGTAGATGCCGAAAGAGGGATTACAGACGCTATTACTTTTACTAAACAAAACAACATAAAGTACTTAGTAATTGTTGGTGGTTATGAAGCTAATAAAGTTAGTAATTTATTAAAACAAAACAACGTTCCTGTTTTATTACAACGTGTACACAGCAAACCAAAAAATGATGACGATGATTACGATCTACCTTTTAAATTAGCAAATGAGCTAGTAAGATCTGGTGTATTAGTTGGTTTAGAAAATGCAGGAGATATGGAACGTATGAATGCTAGAAATCTTCCTTTTTTAGCAGGAACTTGTGCTGCTTACGGTTTAGATAAAGAACAAGCTTTAAGTTTAATAACTTTAAACACTGCAAAAATTTTAGGTGTTGCTGCTAAAGTAGGTTCTTTAGAAGTTGGAAAAGATGCTACACTTTTTATAAGTGAAGGCGATGCTTTAGATATGAGAACAAATAAGTTAGAAAAAGCGTATATTCAAGGTAGAGATATTAGTTTAGAATCTCACCAAACCGAGTTATACAAACGTTACTCTAATAAATATAAAAACTAAATATTATGAAGGTTTTATTATTCTTTTTACTACTAAATTTCATGGCTTTCTCTCAAGAAAAGGAAGCACTTACTAAAACACAGCCTCTATTTTTATCCACACTAAATATAGATGGTTCTTATTTTACGCAAACAAATTTAGATGCTATTTCAAAAAGTATAAAAACAACCTCCTCTACTCTAGTAAAGTTAGACAAGATTGATCATCGTAACCTAGTGGCATTAACTAGAAATGCTAATAAAATCTATAAGTATTCAGATTTTAACTCTAAGTCTAATTTAAATGTAGCGTTAGATAATGTTATGTTTTCTGGTAATTTTTTCAATCCGAAAGAAACCCATTACACCGCATTATATAAAGAATAACAAAATAGTACAAACAAAAAAAAGCGAGCTCCGTTGCTCGCTTTTTTTTATTCCTTTATATTATATTACTCAACAGCAACTACTGGTTTCTTGTAAAAAGAATCTTCTTGAGTCGTTTTTGTTAACTTAACATCTGTAAACAATAAATCGTTTTTCATTTCACCAATAGTGAAACCTTCAGCTTTATACCATTCTAATTTAGATGGTAACTCTATACCATTAACCGTTTGCCAATCTGCATAACGTACAAAGTTAAAACTAGCAGCTTTCTCTTTAGAGAAATAAGTAACTGTGTAACCTAACCAAGCCATTTTATTTGTATCGGCATCATAATATAAAATATATTCATCGTCCGAAGATTGTCCAACACCAGCATCGTAGCTAATTTTTATTCCAGGATATTCTTTACCGTTATAAACTAAAGGCTCTACATCAGAATAAGAGATACCGTTATCTGCAAAAACAAAAGGCATACTATAGAAGTAAAACATTAAGTTGTAGTAAAACTCAGGTTTTCCTTCGTATTTATTATCTCCTTTATCCATAACCCAAGCATCAGTACCATCGAAACCTAACTTAAAAGCATCAGTTTCTATTAAAGAACGTCTGTTTTGTAAATCTACTGTTGTTTTTTCATCACCAGTAGGTTTTTTCATTGTAAACTCTAATGTTTTAAAGCTATTCCAAGCCTCTACACTACCATGTGCATTAAATACTTTAGACACATTTTCTGGATATATAGAAGTTGTAACATCTAGTGTTTCTTCAGCGTAATCTATACTTTCAACTGGTTTTGTTTCTTGCTTACAAGATGCAAATAGGATAGCTACAACTGCTAATATTAAGTAATTCTTCATAAAATATTTTGTTAGTTTTTATTGTTTAAGAGTATTTTGTCGTAACCCGAAACTTATCATTACAAAAAAAGCTTCAGTAAATTACTGAAGCTTTTTTAAAATTTATTTAGACTGCTATTTACTCTACAAAAGTTCCATCTTCTGGCTTTGCAAATACTTTAGAGTCTGCTGCTGTTGTAGACAACTTAACATCTGTAAATACATTTGGAGCTTTAGCTTTATCTGTAGGCTTATCGTTTTTAAAACCATAACCTGTTATCGAATTTGGTAGTTTTAAACCATTTACTTCTTGCCAATCGCCGTATTTTCTAAAATGTAATTCTTTTTTATCTATACCTTCAACAAAAGAAACGGTATAACCTAACCATTCCATTACATATGTTTCTGGATTGTAGTACATAACGTAACGATCTTCTGGTGTTTCGCCAACTCCTGCGTTATAAGTTACTTGTATTCCTGGATACGTTACACCATCTATAACAAGAGGTTCTGCATCTGCATAATTAATACCATCGTCTGCTAATACAAAAGGCATCGCATAGAAGTAAAACATTAGGTTATAGCCAAACTTAGGATTGTAACCTTTGTAATCTCCATCAGTTTTATTTACAAACCAAGGTGTTTGTCCATCGAAACCAATTGTTGCATTTGGACTATCTATTAAAGCCTCTCTTGAATCTAAATTTGTTAAAGTTACTTCTTTACCAAATTCCTTTTCTTGACTAAAAGAAAGCGATTTCATAGATTTCCAAGCATCTATTCCTCCATGTGCATTAAAAACTTTAGTCAAATTTTCTGGATAAGCAGGTGTTGCTACCTTTGCTTTAACAGATTCCATAATAGCCTCTTTTTCTAATACCATTTCTTTTTCTTGCTTGCATGCAAATACTGTAATTAGTAAAGCAAAAAGGAATAATTGATTTTTCATTTGTTGTATTTATATTTTTGGTTTTTATAAACGTAAATTTAACGCTTACAAAAAAAGCTTCAGCGTTAACTGAAGCTTTTTAACTTAATTTTATAACTATTATTCTATTATTAACTTTTTAACGGTTTGGGTATTTTCGTATTTCAGTTTTACAAAATATAGTCCAGACATTAGGCTTTTTACATCAAGCTGTAATGTTTGGTTTATAATTGTACTTATCACCATTTTTCCTTGAATATCTATAACCTCAACGGTGGCATTTCCGCGTGAAGCGTTATTCAATTTAATATTTAAAATACTTGTTGCAGGATTTGGGTAAAAAGCAAAATCTATAGTATTAAATTCTGTGGTGCTTAAAGCTACATTTACTTCTAAATAATCTGCTGTTCCACTAGCATCAGTATCATCATCTGTTGGATCTCCATTATTATTGTAGTCTTCGTTAATTGTTAAAACACCATCACCATCGTCGTCGTCGTCTAAATAATTTTCAATTAAATCATTATCAGTATCCACGAAAGTGTGTTGTGCAGTTTTACCAGAAACTATGGCAATTTCATCTATTGTAGGTACATTATCACCATCATCGTCATCGTCTAAATAATTAGGGATGGTATCCATATCTGTATCATCATCGTCTAAATTCCCGTTTCCGTTTATGTCTTCATCTGTATCTGTTACACCGTCTGCATCACTATCGACACAACTTACTTCGGTTACTGTAAACGAAGTGTATCCTGAATTGCATCCGGTATTATTGTCAAGCACATATAAATCATAAACGTCTGCCATAACTACAGTAAGTGTTGGTCCAGTTTCTCCTGTCAGAATAATACCATTCATATACCAATCAAAAGAATAATTACCTGTTGAAGTATCGAAACCAGAATCTATAATAACCGATTCTCCTGCACAAAAACTGTATTCGCTATCTAGTGTCACTGTAGGTAATTCGCTTACAGTTAATTGCAAAGCAACTGAATTTACACAACCTGAATCGTTATCTTCTGCTCTCACGTAAACAGTTTGCGGGTTAGCTGTATTGTAATACGGACTAACAATTTCGACTGTACCATCGTTAATCTCCGCTCCTATTTGTGTACTAAAGTAGGTTAAAGTAATATTTGTTTGGCCATTTAATATTTCTGCATTAGCATATTCTAATACAAAATCTTCCATCTGATCACCTGTATTATTCACATCGCATTGATTTAATATTGAAGGTTGAATTAGTAATGGTAGAGAGTTAACAATTATATCAAAATCTACCAATGCAAAACAGCCAGTTATGTTGTTCTCTGCTCTTGCATAAATAGTTTGAGATGGATTTGTATTTGTAAATTGTGTTGGAGTTGCAATTGCATTTGTGCCAGACACAGCATCTATTTGACTTGCATAATAAGTAATGGTTTGCCCAGATTCACCGTTTATAATAATCGCGTCGTTTTGTGTTAAATCGAAAGCATAAAAGCCGTCATTATTATCATCGCAAACCTCTAGATCATTAGGCAGTCCAGGAGAAGGGTTTGGTAAAACTCTTATCGTTACCGTAGTGAATACGTAACAACCAGTATTAAAATCGCTTACTCTAATATATATTGTTTGTGGTCCATTAACAATCTTTGAGTATGCTGTTGGTGCTGGAATACCATTAATATCTGACTGTGCATCTGCATTAGTCTCGTAGAAAGTAACTGTATAATCTGTATTTCCTCCTGTAATTTCTGGAATCTCTTGCGTTAAATCGAATACTCCAATATCATCGTTATTAGAATTATAATTAGCGTCTAATTCATCGCATTGCTGCAATTCGTTATCATAATATGGATCTATAATTGGTGCTCCTTTAACTACTAATTGTAATGCTACAAAACTAGCACAATTTGTAGATGTAGAAGCATTTTCAACACGCGCATAAAGCGTTTCAGTGTTTGCTACAACATTACTGTATGTGTTTGATAACATATTTACATTATTCGTTGCATCTGCCATTGTTTCGTAATAAGTAACGGTATAACCAGGTGCTCCTTGTGTTATTTCAATGTCGGCATCTGTTAGTATAAACGTTCCAAATCCATCGTTATCTTCATCGCAATATTCTAGTGGTGCTGGTGTAAATACAGTTGGACTTTGGTTAACAACTAAATCTAAAGTTGTAGTATCAAAAGTACCTGAACTCAACTCCTCTACTCTTACATAAACCGTTTGTGGGTTTGATGTATTTGCATATGGACTTGGTAACGGATTCATGTCTGCATCTGCATCCATTTGAGTTCCGTAATACATTACTGAGAAATCATTAGAATTCTGACTTCCTAAAACCTCAGCATTACTTATAGTTAAATCAAAGTCAGCGATACCATCTGAAGAAGCATCATCACAAACCTCTAAAGGTGTTGGCATATTTGCTACTTGAGAATAACTTAAAAATGTAAAGAGAAAAGCACTTAATAAAAGTAATTGTTTTTTCATAACGGTTTGGTTTAGTTAATTGGTTAATGGATAGTATGGCGAATAAAAAACAAATATTCTTACTTCCTAGTTTATTAATAGATACTAAAAAACAAAAAAGGTTGCGTGAAAATCGTGAGTAATTTTAGTTACAAACAATAGATTTAGCGTAAATTTGTTTCAGTTATAAATATAAGATTTTCCTTGGTTAAAATGAATATTAAACAGATAAATAGCACCCAAAATGCATTAGTAAAACAAATTGTTTTATTGAAAGAGAAATCTCGCGAACGTAAAAAAACAGGTTTATTTTTAATAGAAGGTGCTCGTGAAATTGAATTGGCAACAAAAGGAAACTATACATTAAAAACTGTTTTGTTTTATGCTGAATTATTTACTGTTGAAAACCTTAGAGCGCTTAATTTAAAGACTACTGAAGTTATTGAAGTTAGCAAAGAAGTGTACCAGAAAATAGCCTATAGAGAAACTACCGAAGGTATTATTGCTATTGCAGAAAGTAAACAAAATACTATTGAAGCGTTAAATTTTAAAAACGATAATCCTTTAATTTTAATTGCCGAAGCTCCCGAAAAACCTGGAAACATTGGCGCTATTTTACGTACCGCAGATGCTGCAAATGTAGATGCTGTAATTATTGCAAACCCGAAAACAGATTTATACAATCCAAACATAATACGTTCTAGCGTTGGTTGTATTTTTACCAACCAAATTGCAACTGGTTCTACCCAAGATATAATTGCTTTTCTTAAAACTAAAAACATTAATATTTACTCTGCTATTTTACAAGAATCTCAAGAGTACCATAAGCAAGATTACACGCAACCAACGGCAATTGTTGTTGGTACAGAGGCTACGGGATTAAGTGATGCTTGGCGTAAAGCTGCAAAACAAAACATTAGTATTCCTATGCAAGGTGCAATAGATTCTATGAATGTATCTGTAGCTGCTGGTATTCTAGTTTTTGAAGCTAAAAGACAACGTGATTTTAAATAGGAGCAAAAAAAATAGCTTTTAGAGCACTAAAAGCTATTAATCTTAAGTGTTTAAACAATCTATTTAATTATTCTTTTGTAATTTATACCTTCGTTAGAAATTAATTTAACGAGATAAATTCCATCATTATAATTCTGAAAATTTATTTCTAAATTATTACTTTCTACTTTTGCTTTAGACGTTATTAATTGGCCTTGCATGTTATAAATTTCTACTTTTAAAACACTACTATTACCATCTTCAATAAATAAAATATCTTTTACAGGATTAGGATAAACCTTCACTTCTTTCAACTCAAAACTATCCACACTTAATAATGCGAGATCTGTTGCTATTTTAAAGTTATTAGTTATAAAACTACCTGTAAAACTATTTCTCATATTTACATAAATAGTCTCTGGATCCATTGTGTTTGTATACGCTTCTGGATTAGTAATCTCATTAGTTTCGGTTTCCGCATCAGCTAACGTTATATAGTATTTAAAATCGAAAGTATAAATTGCGGTATCCACTGCTCCCAACATTTGTGCTTCGTTAACACGTAAATTAAAAACAGATGATCCGTTATTATCTGCATCATCAATTACTACATCGTCTGGTTCTTGTTCCATAAGTGGCATAGCACCAAAAGAGCTTTTTCTAATAAACAAAGCACTATCGTAAGCGATATCTGCTGCATCTGCAATAACAATTTTTATAGAATAAATATCTCCAATCACTAAATCTCCCAAAAGCATAAAAGCCTTTGTTTGTCCGTTAAAATTTATTGGCGAATCTTGAGGTAAAACATAATCTGGATTTGCTGTTGCGGCAGATACATCGTAATTATACCTATCAAAATACACTTGGTTTGTTGGTGCACAAGAGTTGTTTCCGCCACCGCGAACGTTTAATATAGAAATAGGATCGCTAGTACCTGGCACCAATGCAATATTTTGCGATGTTCCGGTAACAATATTTGTTAAGATAAAAGCAAAAGTATCTGGAAAATCGCATTCAAATGCACCATATTCTTCAGAAGCTAGTATAAAATCTAAACTCACTGTTGGCACTTGCGCTTCAAAATCGAATAGAATAAAAGATGCATTATTTGTACTCGATACAGCAGTATGAAATTCTAAATCAGTATCTCCTGGCCATGCCGAACTACCAAAGCTCATAGTAGTAGTATTTGGACCTGGAATAGACATAACATTTCCTGTGCTTAATACAATACCTTCGGTAAAATCTAAATCGGTACCATTAGAATTAAAAGCAGCAAGTCCATTAACACTCCCAAAATCTAATCCAGAACTTGAAATAAAATTAGACGCTGGAAAATTAGGGTTTCCTATTAACTCATCTTCAATAAGTTGTTGTGTTGTATAACTTTCGTTTATTGTAATTTGTGCAAAAGAATAATTAAATGCAATTAAGATTGCTAAAAGTAGTAGTTTTCTCATATTGTGTGGTTTAGAACATAAATATATAAAAAATCTTATTGATTACCTTTGCATAGATTTTAAAATTAATCTCTAATTCTATTAAATGACCTCAACTACTTTATTCTATATACTTATTGCTATTTTAATAATTAGCTTTATTGTCGATCAAATTTTAGATGCCTTAAACGCAAAGCATTATAACGATACTATACCAGAAGTTTTAAACGATGTCTACGATAAAGAAGAATACCATAAATCTCAGGATTATAAGAAAACAAATTATAGGTTTTCCTTATTAACCGCTGCTTTTTCTTTGGTATCAACCTTGGCTTTTTTCTTTTTAGATGGTTTTGCTTTTATAGACGAATTAGCAAGAAGCCTTAGTACTAACGAAATAGTAATTACACTTATATTCTTTGGTATTATTATGCTAGGTAGCGATATATTAACGACACCTTTTAGCTATTACAAAACCTTTGTAATAGAAGAAAAGTTTGGATTTAACAAGACCACAAAAAAACTTTTTATAGCAGATAAATTAAAAGGTTGGTTAATGATGGTTATTGTTGGCGGTGCAATATTAGCTTTACTAACATGGTTTTATCAAACTACAGGAAACACATTCTGGATGTATGCTTGGGCATTAATTACGGTATTCACCTTATTTATGAATCTCTTTTACTCAAGACTAATTGTACCTTTATTTAACAAGCAAACACCATTAGAATCTGGAAGTTTACGAGATGCTATTTCTAATTATGCACAAACCGTAGGTTTTAATTTAGACAAAATTTTTGTTATCGATGGCTCTAAACGTAGTACCAAAGCAAATGCTTATTTTTCTGGATTTGGAAGCGAAAAACGCGTAACACTTTACGATACTTTAATTAACGATCTTGAAGAAGAAGAAATAGTTGCCGTGCTAGCTCACGAGGTTGGCCATTATAAAAAGAAACACATTATTTTTAATCTTGTAGCCTCTTTACTATTAACTGGTTTTACGTTATACATTTTATCTCTTTTAATTTCTAATCCATTATTATCTGAAGCTTTAGGAGTCTCGAAACCTAGTTTTCATATTGGCTTAATTGCTTTTGGTATTTTATATTCTCCAATCTCTACAATTACTGGTTTAATTATGAATTGGTTTTCCCGTAAATTTGAATACCAGGCAGACGATTATGCAAAAAACACATACAAAGCCGAACCTTTAATTACGTCGCTTAAAAAGTTATCTAAAAATAGTTTGAGTAATTTAACACCGCATCCTGCTTATGTATTTATGCATTATTCGCATCCTACGTTGTTAGAGCGTTTTAGTAATTTGAAGAAATAATATTAACTTGATTTTGTAAAAAATAGTCGAACTTCGTTTACGTAACATATAAAATATTGAATTGATTTTTTATCAACAAGTCATTTACAATAATTAACCCAAACACAATATAATGATTGATTTTTTAAAGTACTTTTCTCCTTTAGCTATACTAGTTTTTATTTGGGGTATTTATCAATATTTTGATAAAAAAAAGATTGAAAAAACTGAATCTAGTAGAACAGAACGCATAAAATATTTTGACAAACTTCAATCTAAATTAAATGAATTAAGGTATATCTTGATCGAACCTCATTCAGAGACAACTAAATCCACAAGAATATTAAATACTAAACTGATAGGTTATGAATTAGAGACAAATACAAAAATAAAAGCTTTAGAAGAAATCAGTAAAAAACTTGAAAACTTAAAAGATTCAAGTGTAGAAAAAAAAGCACTTATAAAGAAGCAGAATGAGATTGTTAGCTATTTAAGTAAAAAACACATAGAATCAACGAAATTTCTCGACGATGAAATTCAATCTCTTAGAAATAATATCAAACCATTATCGAGTAAAATAGAAACGAAGACCGCTGAACTTAATGAAATACCGATATTGGGTATGTCATCTATAACTTCAGAAATTTTGACACTGACTTTAAAGTTGAAAGAAATTGTTAATATTATTAAAACTAACGATACTCACACAAGTGAAGGTGCATTAAGTGAGGAATTTACTGATTCAATATTACAAGCTACAGGAACAATCTATAAAATAGAGTCTACCATAAATAAAGAAATTAAATAATTACTGCCATACTGTACATCAAAAATTGCTGGTGTTAGTCTAAACCAAAGGTCGCTGTGATTTTGCTACATCTGATTTTCCTAAGGAAATTCCTCGCTGACAAAACCGCAACTTTTCATACACACCCACTCAAACAAACCTTTTCAAAATATTACTTTCTAAAAACATCTATTTATTAAGAATAAACTCAAGTATTCACTACAACTAAAGATTTCATTAAGAAAACAATAACATATTCTCGTGAAAATTGTGTCTATATTTGTAAAGATGAAAGCAAATTTTAAAACAAATAGAATAAACTCAATCTTGTCCATTTTCGGACTTGTATTGTTGCTATTGCTTTCGCCTTGTAAGGTTAGAAATTTTATTCAAGCCGAATTAGAGATTCCTCAAACTACTGTTTTAAACAAGAGTCAAACTACAATTTCTCAAACAAATTGTCAGACTATAGAGGTTTCAGAAAACATTCAATCTGTTTCAAATCCAAGTTTTAATCAACCTGTCTTTCTAATTCCGGAAGCTTTTCCTATTCATTTTACAACCTATTTACTTAAGCATTCTTTTAACCTTAATGCGTCAAGAAATCACGAGGCTTCTAATGTTCCTCTGTATATTTTATACCGTAACCTCAAGGTCTACTCGTAATTGATTTTTTAAACAAAAAAGTTTAAAGCAGTTACTATTTCTGCTATATATCAATTACAAATATTAAAAAATGAAATTTCAATAAAAAACGCTTGAGGTTAGCTACAAGTCTGTAGTTATACTTCGCATTATGCTTAGCCTAATTGTTATAATAGCGAGCACAAATCATCTATTAAATACTAAAAAAGCCGTGAGTAGAATAGAAAACTCATCAATGGGCTTTATAGTGAATATTCTAGGAACACGAGAAATAGCCGTAATTCTGTCTGGAGTTGTAATGCTAGCTGCGGACATTCTATTACTTATTTACTTTAAAAACAAGAGTAGCTTCACTAGTATTAATAGCCATTTTAATTCCTATTACATTAACTATACAGGTTGGAAAAGCAATAACGCTAGCGCTTCTTTTTTTTAGTATTAATTCAAACTTAAAATAAAAAACAATGAAAAATTCAATATTATTTATAACAACATTATTCATTTTACTATTTGGGACTTCCCAATTACAAGCTCAAGACATTAACCTTAAAAGCAATAATTATTTAGTGCTTTCAAAAAACATAAAACAACTTAAACCTGTTTTACTAACTGCTAATGAATTGGCAAAAGAGGATGGTGAAAATTATGGCGCATTCTATGTCATTATCTGTGGTAAAACAGTTAATGATATTGCAAATAATTCCGATTTTAATACGCTTTTAGAAAAGGCTAAATCTCAAAATGTAAAAGTCTTTGTTTGTGGTATATCTCTTAACAAATTTAATATAGACCATAACACAATGCCAAAAAATTTAGAAATAACTCCTAATGGTATATTACACGGTTTCCAATTAACAAAACAAGGCTTTATTGCTTTAACTATTTAAAAAAATGAAAAATATTAGTATAAAAAACGATGCTGGACTATTGGCTTTAGCATTAAGATTAGTGGTAGGTTGGACTTATTTTTCAGCCTTTTGGAGAAGAACTGCATTAGCTAACAAACTTGATCCTGAAGCTGCCGGTTATATTGGCGAAAAATTTAATGCTTTTTTACCTAATGCCTTAGGTATAAAACCAATCATTCAATATCTAGTAGAAAATCCAGATACACTTTGGGTAAATATGGTAATTTTTACTATTGTAGAAGGAATTGTAGGTTTGTTTATTATGTTTGGTTTGTTTACCAGAATAATGAGCATAGGTGTTTTTGGCCTAGCTATGGGAATTCTTTTAGGTTCCGGTTGGATTGGTACAACTTGTCTAGACGAATGGCAAATAGGCGTGCTAGGAATTGCAACAGGTTTTGTATTATTCTTAACCGCTAGCGGAAAATACTCGTTGGATAATTACCTGATAAAAAACAATTTTGCAATTACAAAAAAAAAATGGTTTGCTTGGTTGGCTTCTGGTATTTTACCAATAAAGGAAAGTGTTTTTCCAAAAGTTGTTTTAACAGGTTCTTTATTTATTTTAGGAATAACGTTAATGACAAACCAAGTCTTTCATGGTGGTCTTTGGGGAACACTTCATAATAAATCTATAAAGCCAAAACTAGAAATTAGCGAAGGAAAAATAACCAATAACACAGTAAGTTTTAATATTTTTAGAACCGAAGGTGTTGATGTTTATGGCTCTTGGGTTATTGGTATTGAATTATTAGATAATAACAACAATACCATTTTAGAATATAATCAAGACGATTTGGCAATATTGAATAAAGAAAATATCTCAAATTACTATGTTGCCAAAATAAAACCAGGTAAACACAGCTTAATTATTCCTTTAGGAGCTAAAGCTAAATTGAGTTTAAAAAATGAAATTTTATCCACTTTACCTATAGGTGTTTATAATCTAAAAATAACAGATATAAGTGGTGCTTATTGGGAACACAAAATTAAAAAATAGTAAAGATTAATAGCGGTACGAGTTTGAACTCTAACCGCTATTGCTTTTTTTTATAAAAAATTAATCATCTATTAAATACAGATATTATACAAAAGCACTATTCTAAAAAAAGTATTTTAACAACTCTCCTATTTGTGTTTTATTCATTATTTCTACCCTAAATGGGTAAAACGATATATTAATTTGAACCAATAAAATTGATTTTTCTTCACAAAAAAATACACTAACTTCGTTTAAGTATGATGTAAAACATTGTAGCGTTTTTATATTAACGAGACCTTGGCAATAATTTAAAAAAATGAGGAAATACCTTCAAACATTTAACATTCTAACCGAAAAAGAAATTGAACTTTTTGAAAGTAAAGTTCAGAGAAAGAAATTAAAAAAAGGCGATTTTTTCATCAAAGAAAGTCGAATATCTAAAGAAGTAGCATTTGTAGTTTCTGGCTTGTTTAGGTCATTTTATTACACTTCATCAGAGGAAGAAGTTACCTATTGTTTTACCTTTTCAAATTCATTTGTTAGCGCCTACTCTTCTTTCTTATCTCAAACAAAAACAATTGAAAATATTCAAGCACTATCAGATATAGAGTTATTAACTATATCAAGAGAAGAAATTTTAATATTAGAGAAATCAAGTGTAAATTGGCTAAAATTTTTCAAATTAATTGCTGAACAAGAATACATAAAAATGGAAAAAAGAGTTTTCTTATTGCAAAAAGAATCTGCAGAAAAAAAATACAAAGATTTACTCATAAATCACCCTGAATATTTACAATCAATTCCTTTAAATTTTCTGTCTTCATATTTAGGTATTACCCAAAGACATTTAAGTAGAATAAGAAAGTCAATTACGAATTAGACAAATGTCCTTTAAAAAAAGTATCGAAGTATTGTTCTTTGCGCAAAACAAAGAATAAAATATGAAACAAGTATTAATAATAAATGGACATCCTGACAAAGAAAGCTTTAATTATGCCCTATCAGAAGCTTACATAAAAGGAGCTAATAAAACAAATTCTATAATTTCTCAAATTAACATTGCAGAATTGGAATTTAACCCTAATCTGCAATTTGGTTATCGAAAACGAATGGAATTGGAGCCTGATTTAGTTTTGGCCATAGAAAAAATTAAAAAAGCAGATCATATTGTTTGGGTATTCCCAATGTGGTGGTATGGTTATCCAGCCCTTATGAAAGGATTTATAGACAGAACATTCTTACCGTCTATTACATATCAACCGATTGAAGGAAAAGCATTACCCGAAAAACTACTTAAAGCAAAATCCGCACGATTAATTATCACGGCAGATACTCCTAAATGGTATGATTTTCTGATAATGAAAAGTCCGACAATAAACCAATTTAAAAATGGAACGTTAAAATTTTGCGGAATAAGTCCTGTGAAGACAACTTATATTGCTTCCGTAAAAAATTCAACTTCGCTTTTTAGAGAGAACTGGTTAAAAAAAGTAACATTGTTAGGTGAAAGATTGAAGTAACTACAGCCAACACCACATATCGTTTATTGATAGTTTTTGCCTACCTACAAAAATATTCACAGGTTTTTATTTACTAATCTCCGTGTTTAAACACGCAACTTTCCATGCACAAAACCGTAAACAAACCTATTTCAAAATATTCCTCAAAATAAAAACATCCATTCTTTAATGGTATTTATTTAATACATAAATATACAGTTACCATCCATTATTACAGGTTTAAACAGAAGAATTAAAGTGACTTTATATGTTTAAATAAAAAAAATTAACTTAGCACAACAAAGCTAACCTTTTAAATAACAGACGTAATAATACAACACGCTTAAGTAACGAACCTTTTATGAAAGTAAACACTAATTCTGAAATTACTGCAATACTAGCAACAAATAACGATGGTATAGTATACCAATTTAATACTGATGCCGAAACTTTATTAGGTTACTCTTCAAAAGAGATCATTGGTTTAGAAAAAGCGCCCTTTTTTCTAATAGAAGAAGAATTTAATAATTTTAGAAAAGATATTGCTAATAGATATAAAGAAAACCTGGATTCCGATCCGTACAAATTATTAGCAAAATATAATGGTTACGATTCTCGCGAATGGACCATAATAAAAAAAGACGGCTCTAGGTTTGTAGGGCATTCCACACTTACGCCTTTAAAAAATGAGCATGGAGAAAACACTGGTTTTTTAAGAATAATAAAAAACATAACAAATCAAAAAGAAACAGAGAACGAGCTTTTACGCAAGAATCAAGTATTAAATGCTGCGGAAAAAATAAGCATGATGGGACATTGGCAATTGGATACCATTGCTGATAGTGTAAAATGGTCTAGTAACCTTTTTAATATTTTTGAAGTTGATACCAATCAAGCTTTACGTTTTGAAACCTATTTTAATTTTGTACATCCAGAAGATAAAGCTATTGTAAGTGCATCTTTTGATAAATCTATAAAAGATAAAGTTTTTTACGATTTATTACATCGTATAAAGTCGACTAGCGGTAAAACAAAAACAGTACAATTACTAGGCGAAGTACTTACAGACAACGCAGGAAATGTAATTGAAATTATTGGTACCTGCCAAGATGTTACCCAACAAAGAATGGCCGAAATTAAATTTAAAGGCTTACTTGAATCTGCTCCAGATGCTATGGTAATTGTAAATGATAGCGGAAAAATACAATTAGTTAATAAACAAGCAGAAAAACTATTTGGTTATCGATCTCAAGAATTAATTAATAAACCTGTAGAATTATTAATACCAGATAAATATAAACACACTTCCCATCGTGAAAACTTTTTTAGCATGCCTAAAACTAGAAAAATGGGTGAAGAAGGTGATGATCTTTATGGGCTTAATAAAAATGGAATAGAAATACCAATACAAATAAGTTTAAGTCCTCTTAAAACAGAAGAAGGTTTATTAGTTTCTGCTGCTATTAGAGATATTACAATTCAAAAAATAGCAGAAAAGAAAATAATAGAAGCAAAAAATAGTTTAGAAATTTTAGCCAATAAACTAACGATACAAAATACACAGTTAGCAGATTTTGCACAAATAACATCTCACAATTTACGTGCGCCAGTAAGTAACTTAAATTCTTTATTAGATTTTTATAACATAGCAGAAACTGAAGATGAGAAAGTTATTTTATTTGAAAAATTTGAAATCGTAATAAATCATCTTACAGAAACATTAAACACCTTAATTAAAGCTTTAAAAACTAAAAATGAAACTGTTAAGAACATTGAAACTATTATGTTCGATGATGTTTTAATTAAGACAAAAGAAATATTATCTGGACAAATTTTAAAAACAGGTGCTAAAATAACTACTGATTTCTCACAAAGCCCACATATTGAATACAATAAGTTTTATTTAGAAAGTATTTTTCTTAACTTGTTGAGCAATGCTATAAAGTATAAATCTGAAGAAAGAGCTCCTGAGATTTTTATTCAGTCTGTAATAGAAGAAGGTGTACAAAAACTTATGTTTAAAGATAATGGTCTTGGCATAAATTTAAAACGTCATGGTCACAAAATATTTGGTTTAAACAAGGTGTTTCATAGACATCCAGATGCTAAAGGTGTTGGTTTATTTATGACTAAAACACAAATAGAGTCCTTAGGAGGTAATATAACTGTAGAAAGCGAAGTAAATATAGGTTCTTCTTTCAACATAAATTTTAATAAATAAAAATGAATAAAAATTTCAACTTTTGTATTGTAGATGACGATGACATTTACCAGTTTGCCATAAAAAAAACAATAGAATCTTTAAATTTAACTCAAAAAATTATTGCCTTCTCTGATGGTGAAGAGGCTTTAAATTTTATGATTGAAAATCTTAATAACGACGAAGAGCTTCCTGATGTTATATTATTAGACATAAACATGCCCATAATGGATGGTTTTCAATTTATGGAAGAGTACATTCAAATTAAACCCAAATTAGGTAAAAAAATAACTATATATATGGTTTCTTCTTCGGTTGATCAAACAGATATTGATAGAGCCAATAGAATAAGTGATGTTTCAGATTATATTATTAAACCCATTAAACCAGGTAAAATAAAATCTATTATAGAGAAATTATCTATGCAAGAAAACTAGTAGAAGTTTAAAATTAATAAAAATCTTTATTTCTAGGTTATTAATCTACTCGACTAAAAAATCAAAATACTGATTTCTGTAAGGTTCACCACGTAAGGTAAAATGCCACCACTCTTTAGGATAATTTCTAAAACTATTAGTAAGCATAACAGTTTGCAGTTTTTGTCTGTTTTTAGACTGCTCTTTAGTCAGGTTCTTGTTTTCTACCCAAGATTCGCTTCCAAAAAAATCGAAAGGCGATCCCATATCTAGCGCTTCTCCTGTTTTTAAATCTACAATAGTAATATCTAAAGTACTACCACTACTGTGTCTCGATTTAGAAGCTATATAACCCGATTTAAACAAGTTTCTTTTATTTACTTTAGGATAAAACTGCTGTTTCATTAACGTATCGTTAACCACTTTTGCCCAACGTATAAAATGATTTACTGCACGTTGTGGTCTGTAAGCATCGTATATTTTAATACCTAGATTTTGTTTTACCAATTCTGTCTGCACCTTTTTTAAAGCAACAGCAGTTTGTTTTGTCATTATTGCCACATTGGCATTGTAGCCATCTATTGTTTCGCCAACAAAATTATTATCTCCACAATATTGTAAATCTACATGAATAGAAGGTATTTCTATTTTAGCGTACACAAAACCTTCAGGTAATTGTGCAAAAGACACCATTGTATATAATGTTAGTAAAAAGGAAAAGGTAAATCTCATAGTACAGAATTTATACGCTAATTTAGATAAATAATAATTTATCAATAGTATTTTACTCTTTTACGTTTAGTAATAACTTTAAATTAATTAATATTTATGTTTCCTTCAGAAGAAATAAAACTGAATTTACCTGATGCAGATATTAGTTACTATCCTAATTTCTTTTCTAAAATTGAATCGCAGGCGTTCTATAATTCTATTCTAAATGAAAGCAATTGGCAACAAGACACTATTACTCTTTTTGGTAAAACCCATGCACAACCTAGATTAACAGCTCTTTTTGCTAATAACAACAAACCATATAGTTATTCTAATATAACAATGCATCCCAAAGAATTCTCGGATGTTTTACTAAAAATAAAATTAAGAATTGAAACAAAAACTAATGCTAAATTTACCACTTGCCTAGCAAATTTATATAGAGATGGAAGTGATAGTAATGGTTGGCATGCTGATAATGAAAAAGAATTAGGTGAAAATCCTATAATAGCTTCAGTAACTTTTGGTGCTACACGTTATTTTAATTTAAAGCACCAGAAAGACAACAATTTAAAACAAAAATTACTACTAGAAAACGGTAGCTTACTATTAATGCAAGGCACCACACAGCATTATTGGCAACATCAAATTGCAAAAACAAAAAAAGAAATAAAGCCCAGAATAAATTTAACTTTTAGAATTATAATTTAGATTAACGAAAGTTTTAAACACAAAAAAACCAAAGTCCCTCAACTTTGGTTTTCTGTATTTGCGATATATCTTTGGTTAGATTTAGGGTTACTATATCAAAAAAAAGCGATGCAAATATTAATTAATTAATCCATTGACTAAAAGTATGTCTCTTAGCACACTTCAAATGTAGGGTAGTTATTTTGTTTTAGACGTTTAAGAGCACGCATATTCGATGAAAAGCATTAAATTTTAACATTTAACGATAAAACGCACAATAAAATCGTTTAAAAGCACAATTCAAATAGGGTAAAAAACTATTTTCTGTTCAATATTAAACTGTAAATTTGCGTTATAAGTTTTACAAATAACATCCATATTGTAATACAGTAATTTTAAAATAAATATATCATGAAAATAAAGTTTCTAATTGTTTTAATGTTTTTAGGTAGTTTTTCTTTCGCTCAAGAAAACAACTATAATACTCAAGAAATTGCTGTTAACAAATTAATTGACGGTACGTTACTTATACCTAATACCATCGAGAAACCTAATCTAGTAATTATTATAGCTGGCTCTGGACCTACAGATCGTGATGGAAATCAGAATTTTTTAAAAGGAAACTCTCTTAAAAAACTAGCACAAGGCTTATCTAACAAAAACATTGCAACTTTTCGTTACGATAAACGTATTGTAAAACAAATAAGAAAAGGGAATATAGATAAAAACATGATGTTTGATGATTTTGTAGTAGATGCAAAATCTGTTATCACTTTTTTTAAAGATTCAAAAAAATATAACAAAATATACATTGCAGGACATAGCCAAGGTAGTTTAGTTGGTATGTTAGCAGCAAAAGATAATGCTGATGGTTTTATATCGCTTGCAGGTGCTGGACAGTCTATAGGTAAGGTTATTATTGATCAAGTAGAAAAAACAGCGCCTATATATCTAGAAGATACTAAGCGTGTAATTAAGGTTTTAGAGGAAGGAAAAACGACTACAGACTTTCCTCCTGCTCTAGCCTCTATGTTTAACTTAGATGTACAACCTTTTATTTCTAATTGGATACAATATAATCCACAAGTAGAAATTAAAAAATTAAACATGCCAATACTAATAATAAATGGCACAAAAGATTTGCAGGTATCTGAAGCTGAAGCTAAACTTTTAAAAGATGCAGTACCTAATGCTGAAATAAAAATAATTGATAAAATGAATCACATTCTAGTTCCTATTGAAGGTGGAAATTTAGAAAACTCTAAATCTTACAACGAATCTGCTAGAGCATTATCTCCAGAATTAATTGAAGCTATTATTGCATTTATAAAATAACAGTATTATAAATTTTAAACTAAAAAGGCTCACATAGTTGTGAGCCTTTTTTTTGTTACAACTTATACCAATAGAAAAAGCGTCTTATTAACTAAGACGCTTCTTCATACTAACCAACCAAAAATATGGTAATTACCACTCTTCTTTTAAAGTAACCACACTCTAAAATTGTCGTTGCAGTAATTACTATTTGTATTTCAATTAACGTGCCAATCTTGTTTTATAGTATTGAAATGTTTTAATTTTATGAAATTTTTCACATTTAAAAGTAAAACTGACTATGTAACTAATTTTATGTCTTAATTTATTAATAAACGGAACTTGCTAAAATAGAAAAAGCGTCTTATTAACTAAGACGCTTCTTCATACTAACCAACCAAAAATATGGTAATTACCACTCTTATTTTAAAGTAACCACACTCTAAAATTGTCGTTGCAGTAATTACTATTTGTATTTCAATTAACGTGCCAATCTTATTTTATAGTATTGAAGAGTTTCAATTTTATGAAATTTTTCACATTTAAAAGTAAAACTGACTATGTAAAAAATTTTATGTCTTAATTTATTAATAAACGGAACTTGCTAGAATAGAAGAAGCGTCTTATTAACTAAGACGCTTCTTCATACTAACCAACCAAAAATATGGTAATTACCACTCTTCTTTTAAAGTAACCACACTCTAAAATTGTCGTTGCAGTAATTACTATTTGTATTTCAATTAACGTGCCAATTGTATTTTATAGTATTTATGGCATTCAATTTTATGAAAACTTTCACATTACTACTAAACAATAGAAAAAGCGTCTTATTTACACAAGACGCTTTTTCATACTAACCAACCAAAAATATGATGATTACCTACTCTTAATATAAAGTAACCACTCTTTAAATTAGTTATCATAAGTAATCTCTTTTTGTATAATTCAAATTGTGTGCCAAAGTTTATTTCTTACTTTTTTTTATCCTGTTTATATTTGGTATTTTGCGGTAACTAATTAAACAAAATTATGGATATTACATTACCGTTTAGCAACGATGCTATCGTTTTTGGCTTACTGTTTTTAGCCTTAGGCTTCGTATTTTATACCGAGAATAAAAAAACAGGATTTTGGAAAACTTTTTACAAGTTTGTGCCAGCACTATTAATGTGTTACTTTATCCCTTCACTATTTAGTTTATTTGGTTGGGTAGATCCAGAAACATCTAATGCATATTTTGTTGCAAGTCGTTATTTTTTACCTGCATCTCTTGTTCTATTCACATTAAGTATCGATTTAAAAGCTGTTTTTAATTTAGGTCCTAAAGCATTAATAATGTTTTTAACAGGTACTGTAGGAATAATTATAGGTGGTCCATTAGCAATTTTATTAATCTCTATATTCTCTCCAGAAACTGTTGGAGGAGCAGATTTTGATGCCGTTTGGAGAGGTCTTTCTACTCTAGCTGGAAGTTGGATTGGCGGTGGTGCAAACCAAGCTGCAATGTTAGAAATATACCAATATAACCCTGAAAAATATGGAGGAATGGTAATAGTAGACATTTTTGTAGCCAATGTATGGATGGCTATTTTATTGTTAGGTATCGGGAAAAGAGAAAAGATAGATAAATGGTTAAAAGCAGATAACACAGCAATAGACGCGCTGCAAGCAAAAATGGAAAATTTTGCTAGTAAAACTGTTAGAAATCCAACATTAAACGATTACATGGTAATACTTATGATTGCTTTTACAGCAGTAGGTGTTGCACATTTTGGATCTGAACAAATCACAGCCTTTTTAAAGAATAATTTTGAAGCTGTTAGTGACCCTAAAAGTGCATTATCATCTTTTGGTAGTGGTTTCTTTTGGTTAATCTCAATCTCTACCTTAATTGGTGTTTTACTTTCTTTCACAAAAGCAAAAAAATATGAAGGTGCAGGAGCTAGTAAAATAGGTAGTATTTTTATTTATATTCTAGTAGCAACAATAGGAATGAAAATGGATCTTGGAGGTATTTTAGAAAAGCCAGGACTAATAATGATTGGACTTGTATGGATGACTATACATGCTGGTTTATTAATACTCGTTGCCAAGCTTATTAGAGCTCCATATTTTTTCTTAGCCGTAGGTAGTCAAGCAAATGTTGGTGGTGCAGCTTCTGCTCCAATAGTTGCTGCTGCATTTCACCCATCTTTAGCTACTGTAGGAGCACTTTTAGCTGTCTTTGGCTATGTAGTGGGAACTTATGGTGCTATACTGTGTGCCGAACTAATGAGAATAGCAGCAGTTGGTTAGTATTTAATTAATTTTTATATCATATTTGCCCACTTAAAAAATCAAAAATTACACATGCAAAAATTATTTATTCTATTCAGTTTATGTATTCTATTCTCTTGTGGAAATAATACTTCAGATAAACTAATTGTAAAAGGAAATATTAAAGGCCTAAAAAAAGGGACTGTCTATTTAAAAAAAGCTAATGATACTAGTTTAATAACTGTAGATTCTATGGTTGTTAATGGAAGTTCTAATTTTGAATTACAAAGCGAAATTGATAGTCCTGAAATTTTCTATCTGTATTTAGATAAAAACGACAATGAAGATAATAGAATTATCTTTTTTGCAGACAAAGGTATTACAGAAATTAATACATCGCGAAAGCGTTTTTATTATGATGCTAAAATTAAAGGCTCTAAACAACAAAAAGTATTTGAAGAGTACTTAGATGTAGCTTCAAAATTTAATAACAAGAATTTAGAATTAGTAAAAGAAAGTTTTGATGCCATTAAGCTAAATGACACTGTACTTATTAGTAAAACAGAAAAAGCTCACAAGAACCTTGAAAAGCGTAAATATTTATATACTGTAAACTTTGCTATTAATAATAGAGACAGTGAAGTTGCTCCTTATTTAGCTTTAACAGATTTGTATAATGCAAACATTAAATATTTAGACATGATAAACGATACACTTACCAGTAATGTTAAAGCATCTAACTACGGAAAAGAATTACAACGTTTTATTGATAAAATAAAGAAGGACGAAAAATAGTATCCTTTTTCATAAAAGAAAAAAAGGCTTTTAAATTTAATTTAAAAGCCTTTTTTGGTTTAGATAAGCTAAATCTTTATCCTACTATAATAAACTGCTTATAAAGCCTAAAATTGATGCTTATTAAGTTTAATCGTTTATTATATAAATAGAATTTATCATTCGTTTTGAAACAGACTATTAAAAGAGATACTAACAGATAGAAACTCCTTATTTAATATCTATTTTAATAAAAAAATTAGGATTAAGGATTTACTGTAAAAAGAAAAAACCTTAACTACATTAGTAGTTAAGGTTTAATAAGAGCCGATGGAGGGACTCGAACCCACGACCTGCTGATTACAAATCAGCTGCTCTAGCCAGCTGAGCTACATCGGCCAAACGGTTGCAAATATAATTTTGTATTTGATATCTACAAAGTTTTTTTGAACTTTTTTACAATTTATTTATTCTCTCAATTAATTCAAGACCTTTAGTCTCTAATTCTGAACTAATTGCCTTAAAATGTGCTTTTTTATTTTCTACATCTTTTGCATTAACTCTTGCTATTAAATCATCGAAAACCTTAATTGCATCATCAATAACTGCTTCACTTTGTTTAGTGTCCTTGCTAGAGTTGCTATATTCCCAAACATAAACTGCTTCAATAATGTCCCCTAATACATAATTAAGGTCTTTTTTTAGGTCTCTTTTATTTGCCATAATATTAATTTTATTTAAGCGACAAAAGTAAAGAATTAATTTGGAATAAATGATTGAAAAGAATGAACTGTTTTATATTAAAACAATTTAAATATAAACCTCGAGTAGTTCTGCTGCTTCTGCTTCAATTTTAAAAAATGTAATTGCTGCTGGCATTAAAACTGTTTCTCCTTTTTTTATAGTTTCTGAAAATCCAGAAGCTATAATTGTAGCCTCGCCATCTACACATAGATAGATCATAAAAGAATCGTAAGTATTTTCTTTTTCTAATATCGAACCTTGTAAAGACAAATAGTTTGTAGTAAAATAAGGGCAAGTTAATAACTTGTTTGTTTGGTTCTCTTTTTTAGAATAGTTAATCCTAAAATCGTCTTTCAAATCAAAATTAATAGCATCTATTGCTAAATCATTATGTAAATCTCTAGAATTACCATTAGCATCTACTCTATCCCAATCGTAAACTCTATAAGTTACATCACTAGTTTGTTGTATTTCTGCAACCATTACTCCTGCTCCAATAGCATGTATAAGACCAACATCTATAAAATAAGTGTCTCCGGGTTTTACCTTATCAAAATTTAAAATTTTTGGAAGTGTCTTATTCCTTAAATGATTTAAGTATTTATCGGAAGTCATCTCCTGATTAAATCCAACTATTAAATTAGCATCTTGGTCTGCTTGTAAAACATACCACATTTCTGTTTTCCCAAAAGAATTATGGCGTTTAGCTGCCATTTCATTATTAGGGTGTAACTGGATAGATAAATCTTCCTTTGCGTCTATAAATTTAATTAGTAATGGAAACTTATTGCCAAAAGCTTTATGGTTTTTAATTCCTATTAAGTCTGAAGTATACTCATTTAAAAGTGTCTTAAGCGATTGTCCTTTTAATGCGCCATTAGATACTATAGAAACATCGTTCTCATCAACATCACTAATTTCCCAACTTTCTCCAATTGAATTGCCCTCTGTCTTTTTATTTAAAACAGATTTTAATTTATTTCCTCCCCAAATTTTTTCTTTGAAAATGGGTTGAAACTTAATTGGGTAGAATTTATTTTTAATCATTATTAACCTGAATAGCTTACAAAATTTCTTGGTGTTTCATATAAAGTAACTTCTAACTCTAAATGTGATTCTAGCTTAGCTTTTATTTTTTTATGAATAATAACAACAATGTTTTCTGCAGTAGGATTCAAGTCTTTAAATTCAGCTACATCCAAGTTTAAGTTTTTATGATCGAAAGCATCTTCAACTTCAGATTTAATAATATCTTTTAAATTTTTCATATCTATAACAAAACCCGTTTCTGGGTCTATATCTCCAGTAACACTAGCAATGAGTTCATAATTATGCCCATGATAATTAGCGTTATTACATTTACCAAAAACAGCATTGTTTTTTTCGTTACTCCAGTCTTTTCGATACAGTCTATGTGCTGCATTAAAATGTGCACGCCTATTAACTGTTACTTTCATCTGTTATATTTATGAAATTGTAGAATTTATCAAATATTATCTTAAACCAAGCTGTATATATTTCTGGTTGCTGTTTAATATCCTTTTTCACCATTTCTAAAGGCATCCATTTCCATGCCTCAACTTCTTCTTTATTAATATTAGGAATTTCGTTATAGTTACCAACCATAATGTGATCTAACTCGTGTTCTGTTAAACCATTATCGAAAGGCGCTTTATAAATAAAAGACATTTTCTCTTCTAAAGGTGCTACAAAACCCATTTCTTCTTGTAAACGTCTTGTTCCAGCTTCTAAATTACTTTCTCCATCTCTTTGATGGCTACAACAAGTATTTGTCCACAATCCTGGTGAATGGTATTTACTTAATGCACGTTGCTGAAGCATTAATTCGTTTTTATCATTAAAAATAAAAACAGAGAAAGCGCGATGTAAAATAGCTTTTTCGTGAGCTTCCATTTTAGGCATTAAACCTATTTGCTCATCTTTTTCGTTTACTAAAATTACTTTTTCTTCAGCCATTATATTTATTGAGGAAAACAAATTTACAAAATAGCCTCAATATTATAAGGGTTTTTAGTTTATTTTAATATTGAGAATAAAGCATAAAAAGTGCCATATTTCTATGGCACTTTTTATTATTGACAATCTCAATGGATTATTAATGTTGTAAATATCTAGTTTCTAGTTACAATAAACATACTACGTCTATTTTCTTGATGTTCTTCTTCACTACATTTAACACCATCTGAACATTTATTTGCAAGTTGCGTTTCTCCATATCCTCTTCCTGTAAGGCGATTTGGCGAAATACCTCCTTTTTGTATTATCCAATTTTTAGTAGAAACGTTTCTACGTTGTGATAATGCTTCGTTATATTCATGAGTCGCTCTTGAATCTGTATGCGATTGTACATCAATATTTACTGAAGGATATTGCTTTAAGTAATTTATTACTTTTTGTAATTCTATTTGAGCATCTGGTCTAATGTAAGATTTATCGAAATCAAAATAAATAGGATCTAAATCTAATAACACAAATAAATCTTCACCAATCGCTGCCGGTTCGTCGATAGTTGTTTTTGGAGTTAAATTAAGCTTAAGTGCTAAATCTAATTTAATTTCTGGATCTATAATATAAGTCAACTCTTCAGAATCGTAACCTTCTTTACTGGCAACTGCTTTATAAGTTCCCTTTTTACAATCTGTATTATAGCTAAATGCGCCGTTAACATCAGTTGTAAAACGATATACTTTTTCCTTACTACCATTGTAAATAATAACATTTGCTTCTGGTATTACAATGTTAGTGTTTTTATCTACTACTGTTCCTGCTACTAATTGATTACATATTTCACGTTCAAATTTGTAAATATCATCATCTCCTTTACCATTATATCTGTTAGATGTTAAATAACCAATATTAGTGAATTCATCTATAATAAATTCAAAATCATCACGAGGACTATTAATAGGCTTACCTAAATTTTCGATTTTCTTAATGTCACCATTTAAATTAGCATAGAAAATGTCTAAACCTCCTAAACCTTGATGTCCATTTGAAGAGAAGTATAGTGTTCCATTATTACTAACATAAGGAAAGTTTTCTCTTCCTTCTGTATTTACAACATCTCCAAGATTTGTAGGTTCTCCATAATTACCATCTTCAAAAATATTGACAACAAAAATATCTGACTGTCCTCTAGTTCCTGGCATATCTGATGCAAAATAAAGTTTACTATTGTCTAAACTTAATGCTGGATGTGCTACATTATACTCATCGTTATTAAATGGCATAGAAGTAACATCAGACCATTCACCATCTTCATTTAATGTTGCTTTATATATTTTTAAACCAACTACCTTTTCACTACTCTTTCTTTTCTTACCGTTAATATAATTATTACGTGTAAAATACATTGTTTTTCCATCCTCTGTAAATGTTGTAGAAGATTCATGAAATTTAGTATTTATTTCTTCAGAAAATTTTATTGGATTACTTCCATCGTCTGTTACATAATATAGATCTAAAAAAGGTTGTTCGTTCCACTTATATAATTTACCATCACCTCTTGAAGAAGCAAATACAATTCCATCTTTATAAAACGAAGTTCCAAAATCTGAAAAACGCGAATTAAAATCTAAGTTTTCAATTATAAAGTTACCTGATAATTTATCGATTGTTGTTAAATAATCTGGAGATTCTAAATATTTTATTGCTCTTGAATCATTAGGATTAAGAACGGCAAACTTTTTTAAATACTTGTTTGCATCTTCATATTTACCAGTAGCTTTAAGTGCCATTGCATATCTATAGTAATTCTCGAAATCTATAGCAGTATCTTGGGCTAAAAGTTCTCCATACCATTTTGAAGCCTCTTCCATTTCAACATTAAAATAATAAGCATTAGCTAATTTATTTAATACTTCTGGACTGTTATTTCCCGATTTAACAAGCTTAGAAAGATTTCTAATTACTTCTTTATACTCTAAGCCCTTATACTCTTTATCTACACCTGTATTAACCTTACCATCCTCTTGAGAAAAGGCAGTGTTAAAGGATATCGCAAAAATTGCTAATATTATATATATTCTTTTTTTCATAATTACTAATTTCTAAATTTAGAAGAATCTTGGAGATAATATTTTTTGCTCGTCAAAAATTTCAAATCTTAAAAATACTTCATAAGAACCTTGTTCGAACTGCGTTTTTCCTAAATCTGTTGTTTCTCTATCGTAAGCTAATCCTAACATAAGTCTATCTGTTAATTGATAACCAACTAAAGCACTTACTGCTGCACTCCACCTATAAGCTAAACCTAATGTTAATTTTTCTTTTAATAAAGCATTAACAGTTAAATCTGCTTGTAAGGGTGCTCCTGCAACTCCTTTTAATAATACAGCTGGTTTAAGTTTTAAATCATGATTAATATCGAATACATATCCACCAATAAGGTAAAGGTTAACATTCTCTTTTGCTACAGATAGAGAGGCTTTGTCAAAATGTTTAGTCTCTAATAAATTAGGTACAGACAAACCTACATACCATCTATCTCCTTTTCTATAATAAACACCAGCACCAATGTTTGGTGAAAATTTATTTTCAATATCTGATTGTAATAATTGATCATTTGCATTAAACTGACTTAACTCTGAATAAGCCACATCTAGTAAATGACCTCCAGCTTTTAAACCAAAAGCTAACTTTCCTTCTTCTGAAGTATTAATTGTATATGAGAAATCTATATCAAAATAAGTTTCGTGAGTTGGACCAATATTATCATTAATAATAGATAAACCCAAACCAACCTTTTCATTATCACCAATTGGAGAATGAATATTAAAAGTTTGTGTATCTGGAGCTCCATCTAGACCTACCCATTGTGTTCTATACAATCCTGTCATGCTAATACCTTGTCTAGATCCTGCATAAGCTGGATTTACACTCATTGTATTATACATATACTGTGTGTATTGAGCATCCTGTTGTGCAGTACTCTCTACAGCAAATATAGAACTGATAAGGATTACTAAAATTAATATTCTATTTTTCATTATAAAAGGTATAATTTAATTTTGAAGGCAGAATTGCTCTGCCTTCATTATTTGTTTAATTAACGTTGAATGTATAGGTAACCAGCTTTAGATTTAGCTTCATCTCCTTTTTTGTATTTAACAATATAGAAATATGTTCCAACTGGTAATTGCTCTCCTTGTTTAATTGTTACTCTACCATTAGATTCACCTTTAAAGTATTTACCATTCTGTCCATACCCTTCAGTTTCATAAACTATAACTCCCCATCTGTTGTAAATTTCAACAGTGTTTTCTGGGAATAACTCAATGTTTTTAATAATAAATACATCATTATCATTATCTCCATTTGGTGTTACTGCTTGGAAAACTTCTAAATCGTCTGCAAAACCAGTTGCAGGAAGAACTCCATTATCAGGCTCTAAGTAATCTGGAAGACCATCACCATCACTATCTTGTGCATCTTCTCCAAATCCAATACCATCTCCATTTGGATCTGGATTCTCATGAATAGTTAATATACCATCATTATCATCATCATCATCTAAATAATCTGGTGTACCATCTCCATCTGTATCGTTATCTGTTGGATCGTCGTTTCCTGTTGGATCAACTTCTCCATCAGAGATATCTACATCTGCATAATCTTCATTAATTGTATCAATTCCATCATTATCATCATCGGCATCTAACCAGTTTGGTATTCCATCACCATCTGTATCTCCAAATGGGAATTCAATACCATTTGGAACATTGTCATTGTCACAATCTCCATTAAACCACTCAGTAGACTGAGGAAGTGTTACGCTATCTGCAATGAAACTACAGTTACTTAATGGATCTGTTCCATCATTAACTTCATCTCCATTTGTTACACCATCACCATCGCAATCTGCTGCCAACCAATCTATAGTTGGTGTTACTGAAATATCATCTGCTATAAACATACATGGATCATTAGGATCTGTTGCTTCTTCGCCACCTGGAGGTGTTAATTCATCTCCATTTGTTACACCATCACCATCACAATCTGCTTCTAACCAAGTAGTGTTAGGTGTTACAGTAATATCATCAGTATTAAACTCACATGGATCAGTAGGATCTGTTGGATCCTCTCCATCTGGAGGTGTTAACTCATCTCCGTTTGATACACCATCACCATCGCAATCTGCTGTTAAATCAGATAGGCAATCTGTAATTGTTACAGTACCACTTGGGGCTGTATTTGTTGTGTTACCACTTGTTACTGTTCCATCAACTGTAAATACTTCGTCTCCTTCAACTTCTGTATCAATTGTTATTGGTATAATAACATCTACACTTGTTGCTCCTGCTGGAATAACTACTGTTGTTGTTGTCTCAGTATAATCTGATGTGCCAGCTGTTCCACTTGTTGTTACAATAGAAACTACTGTATCTTCTGAACTTGGTACATCGATGCTTACTGGTACTGTTACTGTGCCGTCTCCTTCATCTACCGTTACATCTCCGATGGTTACTGTTGGTGTCCCATCGTTATCGGTAATCGTTACTGTTCCACTTGGATCGGTGTTACTTGTGTTACCACTAGTTACTGTTCCGTCTACTGTAAACTCTTCATCTGGCTCATCTGTTGCATCCTCTGTAATTGGGATGATAACATCAACACTTGTTGCTCCTGCTGGAATTGTTACCGTTGTTGTTGTCGTTGTGTAATCTGATGTTCCGGCTGTTCCATCTGTTGTTACAATAACAACTACTGTATCTTCTGAACTTGGGATATTTAAGGTTACTGGTACAGTTGCTGTTCCGTCTCCTTCATCTACAACTACATCTCCGATAGTAACTGTTACTGAATCGTTATCTGTAATCGTTACTGTTCCACTTGGATCGGTGTTAGTTGTGTTACCACTGGTTACTGTACCATCAACTGTGAAGTCTTCTGGTGTTTCACTTATAGTATCATCTGTTATTGGTATAATAACATCTACACTTGTTGCTCCTGCTGGAATAACTACTGTTGTTGTTGTCTCAGTATAATCTGATGTGCCAGCTGTTCCACTTGTTGTTACAATAGAAACTACTGTATCTTCTGAACTTGGTACATCGATGCTTACTGGTACTGTTACTGTGCCGTCTCCTTCATCTACCGTTACATCTCCGATGGTTACTGTTGGTGTCCCATCGTTATCGGTAATCGTTACTGTTCCACTTGGATCGGTGTTACTTGTGTTACCACTAGTTACTGTTCCGTCTACTGTAAACTCTTCATCTGGCTCATCTGTTGCATCCTCTGTGATTGGGATGATAACATCAACACTTGTTGCTCCTGCTGGAATTGTTACTGTTGTTGTTGTCTCAGTATAATCTGATGTGCCAGCTGTTCCACTTGTTGTTACAATAGAAACTACGGTATCTTCTGAACTTGGTACATCGATACTTACTGGTACTGTTACTGTGCCGTCTCCTTCATCTACGGTTACATCTCCAATGGTTACTGTTGGTGTACCATCGTTATCCGTAATCGTTACTGTTCCACTTGGATCGGTGTTACTTGTGTTACCACTAGTTACTGTTCCGTCTACTGTGAAATCTTCATCTGGCTCATCTGTTGCATCCTCTGTAATTGGGATGATAACATCAACACTTGTTGCTCCTGCTGGAATTGTTACCGTTGTTGTTGTCGTTGTGTAATCTGATGTTCCGGCTGTTCCATCTGTTGTTACAATAACAACTACTGTATCTTCTGAACTTGGGATATTTAAGGTTACTGGTACAGTTGCTGTTCCGTCTCCTTCATCTACAACTACATCTCCGATAGTAACTGTTACTGAATCGTTATCTGTAATCGTTACTGTTCCACTTGGATCGGTGTTACTTGTGTTACCACTAGTTACTGTTCCGTCTACTGTGAAATCTTCATCTGGCTCATCTGTTGCATCCTCTGTAATTGGGATGATAACATCAACACTTGTTGCTCCTGCTGGAATTGTTACCGTTGTTGTTGTCGTTGTGTAATCTGATGTTCCGGCTGTTCCGTCTGTTGTTACAATAACAACTACTGTATCTTCTGAACTTGGGATATTTAAGGTTACTGGTACAGTTGCTGTTCCGTCTCCTTCATCTACAACTACATCTCCGATAGTAACTGTTACTGAATCGTTATCTGTAATCGTTACTGTTCCACTTGGATCGGTGTTACTTGTGTTACCACTGGTTACTGTTCCATCAACTGTGAAGTCTTCTGTTGGTTCTCCTGTTGTGTCATCTGTAATTGGAATAATTACATCTACACTAGTCTCTCCTGCTGGAATAGTTACTGTTGTTGTTGTAACTGTGTAATCTGATGTGCCTGCTGTTCCTGTTGTTGTTACAATATCAACTATTGTATCTTCTGAACTTGGTGTACTTAAAGTTACTGGCACAGTTGCTGTTCCATCACCTTCATCTACGGTTACATCTTCAATTGTTACATTAACAGAGTCATTATCTGTGATTGTTACTGTTCCTTCTGGATCTGTATTAGTAGTGTTTGTACTTGTTACCGTTCCTTCAACTGTAAAGTCTTCTGGTGACTCACTAATATTATCATCTGTTATTGGAATGATTACATCTACACTAGTCTCTCCTGCTGGAATAGTTACTGTTGTTGTTGTAACTGTGTAATCTGATGTGCCTGCTGTTCCTGTTGTTGTTACAATATCAACTATTGTATCTTCTGAACTTGGTGTACTTAAAGTTACTGGCACAGTTGCTGTTCCATCACCTTCATCTACGGTTACATCTTCAATTGTTACATTAACAGAGTCATTATCTGTGATTGTTACTGTT
>NZ_LIQH01000040.1 GCF_001418085.1 Lacinutrix algicola | reverse complement strand
TAATTTCGCTATTCGCATTTAAACAAGTACCACCATTTGCAATAGTTGATTTTTTAACAACATTGAAACATGAGTTAGTAATGAATATAGATTGGTTAAATGTACATCCATTGGCATCCAATACAATTATTGTATAATTTCCTTCAGTTAAATCAGTAAAAACACCGTTAGTCTGATAGTTCGTTCCTCCATTTATAGAATAGGTAAGAGGTTCAATACCACCAGAGCCTAACACAGTTACTGAACCTAAACTATCACATAATATATTTGTTTGCTCAGTAATAGAAGCAGATACATTAGTATCAGGTTGAATAATAGTTGCAGAATTTGAAGTTGCACATCCATTAGCATCAGTAATAGTTACAGAGTATGTTCCAGCAATAACATTAATTAGGTCTTCAGTAACACTACCATTATTCCAAGAAAAAGTATAAGGTCCAGTGCCACCATTAACAGCTAAGTCTAGAGATCCGGTAGCATCATCTTTACATAAAATATTAGAGACAGCAATTGCAGAGCTTAGTATATTAGGTTCATTAATAGTTATTGTTGTACTTGTAGTACATTGTGTTGTAGTATCTGTTACTATAATAGTATAATTGCCTGCAGGTAAATTATTAACAGATGTTGTTGTATCAGCTATGGTATCCCAAGCGTAAGTAAAGTTTCCAGATCCACCAGTAACAGTAGCGGTTATACTTCCATTACTATTTCCAAAGCAGACAGCAGGAGTAGAGGTGCCTGTTACAGAAAGGTTGTTACATGTACCAGGATTTACAGTCACTGTAGTAGTATCTGTACATCCATTGTGATCTGTAACAGTTATAGTATATGAGCCAGCACTAAGTCCACTAATAGTATCTGTAGTTTCTCCATTTGGTGTCCAAGAATATGTATAAGGAGACACACCTCCAGTTACTACAGCAGTAGCAGTACCATCACCAGTTGTTGGGCCCGATTCATCTGTTGTTGTAGCAGTAACATCAAGAGCATTACTAGGTTCTGTAATAGCTATAGTTTCTTCAACAGCTAGACAAACAGTACCATCAATTGTAACGTTTACTGAGTATACGCCAGCTGTTAAACTAGCAAGTGTACTTGTTGTTACACCAGCATCTACTTGACCAGAAGACCAAGTGAATGTAAATGTAGCACTAGGATTAGCATTAGAATTAGCCGTTACAGTTGCAGTACCAGTAGAATCACCAGTACAAAGTACATCAGTAATATTAGTTATAACAACTTTAGCATCACAAGTATTTACACATTCTATGACAATACTTTGAGTAATTTCACAATTATTGGCGTCTGTAATAGTTACATTATGAATTCCATTTGATAAACCAGTAGCAGTGGCAGTTGTTTGATTTCCAGCAGAAGTACTCCATTGGTATGTGTAATTTGTTGTTCCACCAGATACTATAGCAGTAGCTTCACCATTAGTACATCCTTGTGAAGAAGTAGCATCAATCTTAGTTATGTTTAAGCTAAGTGGACTATTAGGTTCAGAAATTCTAGCACCAATAGATGTTGTGCATCCATTCGCATCGGTTACTGTTACATTATATGCACCAGCGATAACATTAGATAAATCTTCAGTAGTTGTATTGTTAGTATCATTCCATACAAACGTGTAAGGCATTGTTCCTCCAGTTACTGTAATATCAATATTTCCCGTAGCTTCACTATTACATAAAACATTAGTTTGAGATGTTACTGTTGCACTAAGAATAGGTTGGATTACTGTTAGAGTTTGTATGTGCTCTGTTGTTAAATCACATATATCTGTGGCAGTCCATGTTCTTGTTATTGTGTAACTTCCAGTACAAATATCACCATTAGAGATCTCATTAAAAACAACAGGAGCTGGCCCGCAGTTATCCGCAGCAGTTAGAGTTTCAGGGTCTGGAATTGAATCAAAATCTACAGTATCATTTGTAGGTAGAGTTTCTACAAATGTAGGAGGTGTTATATCTTGAACAGTTATTATTTGTGATTCTGTAATAGTATTTCCACAATCATCAGTCAATGACCATGACCTAGTAATTACATATTGATTTGCACAAGCACCATTAACAATAGTATCAATAAAAGTAGCATCTAAACTAGTATCACAATTATCAGCTTCGTTTGTTACATTGCCAGTTATAATTAAATCGTTTGCATCTTGTTCACAATTAATAGTAATATCAGCAGGTGCAGTAAATGTAGGCGCAATGTCATCTGAAACTGTAATAATTTGAATTTGAGGTGTAGTATCATTATCACAATCGTCTGTTAATGTCCATGTTCTAGTAATAACAAAAGTACCTTCACAAGGACCATTAGCTACAGAGTCTGTAAAAGTAGCATTTAGATTAGTATCACAATTATCAGATTCATTTGTAACGTCTCCAGTTTCGATTACTGCAGCATTGTAATTACAAGAAGCATCAGTGAATATTTCAATATCTTCGGGCGCAGTAAATGTTGGTGCAGTAGAGTCTTGAACATTAATTGTAAGTGTTCTTGTTGTTGTATTTCCACAAAGGTCTGTAGCTGTCCAAGTTCTTTCTAATTTATATGTACTAGGACAATCTCCATCTGTTCTTATTTCATTAAATGTAACTGATGCTGATCCACAATTATCTGTAGCAGTTAATGTTTCAGCGTCTTCTAACTCATCACACTCAATTGTAATTTCATCGGAAATTGTAGACGGATTTACATAATTAGCAATACATGAAAATTGAATATTATGTTGCCTTCCTGGATGAGATACATTTGCAGAACGTGCTATTACACCAAGACGAAATGTAAATGTTGATGTATCTGTATTAATTGTAGAAATGTTTGCTTGAGGATAAATGTTAGTTACTCCATTATATTCTGTAGTACCTGCAGTAGCAACTATCCATGTTCCTTCTTGGGTAATAGTTAAGTCTGTAGGATCATCTACAGTATAACTTGTAGTAAAAGGTGTGTAGTTTTGCTCACCATAACCATTTCCTCCATCAATATCATTAAAGTTTGTATAGAATTCTGGCAAAGGAGAAGGTGTAAAGCTTCCACTTGTAACAAAATCCATTTTATATTCTACATAAGCTCTTTCTCCTGGATTTGTAAGGCTAAAAGCAGTTTGTGGTTTAAATGATATCGCTCCTGCCGAATTATCATCAAGAACAGGAACAGTAGCATTTACAGTTTCTACAATGGTAACAATAGCATCAACACCAGCAGAAACATTTGTAAATCTAAAAGCATCTCCTTCTACGTATGTACTTGGATTACCATCACCACTAATTTCAATAAAATTAGAAAAATCTAGAACAGGAACGCTTACACAAGAAGGTTGCTCGTTATCTACACCAGAAGGGAAACCATTTAATGTAGGACTTAAAGTATCTATTATAGTAAAAGTAGCAGTAGTAGATGCTGAATTTCCACAAGCATCTGTGGCAGTAAATGTTACTGGAGCAGAACCTGTTGATCCACAATCATTAGAAAGGCCAGTATAATTATTCGTCCATGTTATATCACAGTCACCTTCTACATCTGCATTTCCGTTTGAATTTAACCAGTTGTTTAAATCATTAATATTTCCATTTCCATCACATTGTACAGTGAAATTAAATGCATTAGTGTCTATATTTAATGAAGGAGTTAAACTAACAACTATAGGTTCAGTAATTTGTGTTCCAATACAATTACCTTCATTTTCATAACCTTGAATAAAACCGACCTTGACTGGGTCGCCAGATATTACACCGTTACCAGTCATTAGAGCATCATCTAAAATAATTACTGGAGAACAATCATTAGAAAGAAAATCTTCACAATTTGTTGAAGCTTGTATATCAAAAGAGAGTGTAGCTTGTATATCTGAAGAGTTAGTTGATAGAGGCAGATCACCAAAATCCCATATAATTGAACCATTTGAGCCTACTAAAGGGTCATAATATGGAATTGTTGTTGTTGTTGCAGGACTAAAGACTTGATATTGAATACTACCTGGAACAAAAATCCCTGTATTTGGAAAAGGAATAGATACATTGAAATCTTCCAAATCTTCAGTACCATTATTGGATATATTAGTGCTGTATTCAATAATTTCTCCAGGATTAACAGAGTAAGGCTCAGTAATGTTAGTGTCTAATTCAATACTATTAATATTTAATTCAGCATCAATTGACGGAACAAAAGCATCAATAGCCATTGTTAAATTAAGAATAATATAGGTGTCTTGAGTAGATCCATACCTAAAGCTTGTTGAAGTTTGAGAATTATCAATAATAGAATTATTTGTATTATCGATATTAAACATACTAATGTCTATACCTGTATTATTTACTAGATTTGGGTTTCTTGCGTTACCTCCTGTTTCTATAGATGAGTTGAAAAAATTTACAGTAGAATTACCCGAGTGAGATAGAGGTGTCCACTCATCCACTAAAGGATTAAAGCTAGTATCAATATTTCCATCATCATTTTTGTCTTCCCAAATTTCAATATAATCGCCAGGAATACTAACATCTCCTTCTCCTGCAACAATACCTAGTTTCATGTTAATCGGTCCATTTTGTGCAGCATTAAAACCACTAACATTTAGTATTTCACTAGTTGTTATAGAACCCTGTAAATATGCATAACCATCAAAAACAGTGATGTCTCTCCATTTCATTAAAGCATTTTCATAAACAACAACCATAGACCATCCTCCATAATAACCAGTTGGGCTATTGCTTCCTGTTGATGTTTCAATGTTTGCAGTAAAATACTCACCTATACCGTTAGCTCTTACTATGCTTGTAACTTCAGCATAAGCTGCATACATATTATTATCACCAGGAAAATAAATATCACTAACATCTGCAACAATATCTTGATAACTTGTTTGGTTTCTATGTCTAAATTTAACAGATCGTTTATCAAGAGTAACATTATTGTTGTTTGTTCTACCCGTCCAATATAGACCTGCATATATAATAGTAGAACATTCTGGGTCTGCTCCATTTTCAGAACTAAAACCGAGTGTAGCGGAAGAAGAATTAGTAAGTGTGAAGTTGTTGCCATCCACATTTACATTTCTCATGTTTCCATTATTACTTGCAAACGCTGAATAGTTATTTGGATGTAATGTTAAATTGGTATTACCTATTAAGGTGAAATCTCCTTTTATGCTATAAATAGTTTGAGAAGGAGTTTCTGCAGATGATCTTTGTGTAAATGGTACTCTAACTTGGCTATAAATATTATTAATACCTATAAAACACAAAAAAAGTAGTATTACAAACTTAAGGTTTGAATTAGTAGATGTCTTCATTATCTTTTATTATGTAGTAAATAGCTTGCTACAAACTTGAATTATATTTTCTGGTAAACAATTTAAATCCTGTAATTCATAGTTGTTATCAATATCGAATTGATACCTGTAATAAATGTAGTTTAAATTATTAAATTGTTTAAGTTTAGAACAATCGATTGTGTCTAAATTAAATTTTGGGGATTGGATATCAATAATTATTATTTTTATAGAATTTGAAAAATCAAAAGATCTATATAATGAATTAATATCTTTACTATTGATAATTATAACTTTAATGTTTTTTTCAGAAGTGTTTGTGCTAATCTCATTAGGGTATAAATAAGCTATACCAACATTAGCATTATTTGTTAATGTGGCAAATTCTTTTAAATTATTTTTTTCAATAAATTCAATATTCTCATAGTCTGAATATTCCAATTTAATTATTTTTTGACTAAAACTTTCTTGCATGAAAGCACAAGCGATAATTAGTAATATTATTTTTTTCATAATAATTTAAATTTTAAAAAATATAATATTGAGACAATAATCTGGAGTGAGGGAAGTCCACATGGTTAATGCGATAGATTAAGTCTAAGTATTATTAATATTTGGGATAAAAATGTAAATAGCTATAGCAAAATAAATCGTATTTTTCATAGCTAACAAAAAAAGATGCTTAATAACATAAATATTCGTTGAAATGGTAAATGTACATAGAAAATCGTTAAAATGCATATAAACACGTTAAAAAGTCATAAAACACTCTTCTTGATAAGGCATGCTAAATCCTGTTGGGATAATGAATTGGCTGATTTTGAACGCCCTATTAAAAATAGAGGAATATTAGATTCTAAATTGGTTTCTAATTATCTAAAAAACAATAGTTTAAGTCCTAAATTAATTTTATGCAGTAGTGCAAAAAGAACAAAATTGACAGCAGAAATTTTTATTAAAAATTTAGCCTTAACAAATGTGAAAATCAATTATTTAAAAGAATTATATGATTTTTCAGGAGAGTCACTTTTACATATTATCGAATCTTGTGATAATTCGTTCGGGAGTGTGATGGTTTTTGGTCACAATTATGCATTGACAAATTTTGTTAATAAATTTGGTGATATTCACGTGGAAAACGTTACTACGTCTGGATTTGTTCAAATTAATTTTAAGACTAACAGTTGGAAAAAATTAGTTAATGGAAAAACAGAAAAAATTGTATTTCCAAAACATTTAAAATAGTGCAAATAATAGAATATATTTGTGTTGAAATTTTACAAAAATGATAAAAAAAACGAGACCTAATTATACTTATATTAATAGAGAATTAAGTTGGCTTCAGTTTAACGCTAGAGTTTTACAAGAAGCTTCAGATGAGGGTGTTCCATTGATTGAGCGGTTGCGTTTTTTAGGTATTTTTTCTAATAATTTAGACGAGTTTTTTAAGGTCCGTTATGCTACTGTAAAACGTATTGATGAAGCAGGAAAAGCCGGTAAAAATCAGCTAGGAGGAATAAAAGCATCAGACCTTCTTGATATTATTACCGAAACAGTAATTAAACAACAATCCCAAAGTTTAAGCATACTAAGTAATATACAATCTAAGCTAAAAGCGGAAGATATCTTTTTTGTAAAAGAAAATCAGATAAGTACTAGTCAGAAAAAATTTATAAAAAATTACTTTATTCAGCATGTAAGTCCTGCCTTAGTTACTATAATACTAAATGATGAGATTAGAATTCCTAATCTTAAAGATAGTGCAGCTTATTTGGCTATAAATATGTCTTTAGGCAATGGTGAGAACCAATATGCATTAATTGAAATCTCTAAAAATATGGATCGTTTTGTGGTACTTCCAAAAGAAGGAAACAAAAACTCCATAATAATGCTAGACGATCTTTTGCGTTATTGCTTAGATGATATTTTTAATATTTTCAACTATAAATCCATTTCTGCCCACATGATAAAGATTACTCGTGATGCAGAGCTTGATCTTGAAAGTGACTTGAGTAAGAGTTTTATGGAAAAAATTAGTGATAGTGTTAAAGATAGACAAGATGGAGAACCAGTCCGTTTTGTTTACGATAAAACTATTGATAAAGAAACCTTAGGTTTTTTAATGGCGAAGATGGGTATTGAAAGTTCAGATAGTATAATACCTGGAGGAAGATACCACAATAGGCGTGATTATATGGGCTTTCCTAGTTTAGGAAGAACAGATTTATTGTACAATAAAATTGAAGCATTACCTGTAAAAGGCTTAAGTTTAGAAACAAGTATTTTTGAAGCTATAGCAAAAAAAGATTATCTACAATATACTCCATATCATACTTTTGCATACACTGTAAAGTTTTTAAGAGAAGCTGCTTTAGATCCTAAAGTAAAGACTATTAAAATTACAATTTATAGGTTAGCACAAATTTCTCATGTTGCAAGTTCGTTAATTAATGCAGCAATTAATGGTAAAAAAGTTACTGTTTCTATGGAAATTCAAGCACGTTTCGACGAGCAAGCAAACATAGATTACGCAGAGCAAATGCAGCGCGAAGGTGTACAGCTTATTTTTGGTGTTCAAGGCTTAAAAGTACACAGTAAAATGTGTGTAATAGAGCGTGAAGAAAAAAACAAATTAGTGCGCTATGGCTTTATTAGTACAGGGAATTTTAACGAATCTACTGCAAAAATATATACAGATTATACTTTATTTACGGCAAACCAGAAAATACTAAAAGACTTAAATAAAGTATTCAATTTCTTTTCTGTTAATTATAAAGTTTATAGATTTAAACATATAATTACATCTCCACATTATACAAAAAATGCCTTCTTTAATTTAATAGATACAGAGATAAGAAATAAAAAAGCAGGAAAGCCGGCTTATATTCGTTTGAAAATGAATAGTATATCGAGTTATAAAATGATTAATAAATTATACGAAGCTAGTAATGCTGGAGTTAAAATAGAAATGATTGTTCGGGGTATCTGTTGTCTTGTGCCTGGAGTAAAAGGAATGAGTGAAAATATAAAAGTAGTAAGTATTATCGATAAATTTTTAGAACATACTAGACTATATGTTTTCTGTAATGATAATGATACAAAAGTGTATATTTCTTCGGCAGATTGGATGACAAGAAATATTGAAAATAGAGTAGAAGTTAGCTGCCCAATTTACGAAAATGATATAAAAGAAGAATTAATTGATACGTTTAATATCTGTTGGAAAGACAACGTAAAATCAAGAATTTTAGATAAAAAACAGACCAATACCTATAGACTAGATAATAAAGAGAAAATAAGAGCTCAGTTCGAAACTTATAGTTATTATAAAAAACAATTAAATTAATGCTAAAAATACTTAAATATGCTGCAATAGATATAGGTTCGAATGCTGTAAGATTACTTATTTCCAGTATTGTAGAAGAGAAAAATAAACCACCTCGTTTTAAAAAAACGTCTTTGGTTCGTGTACCTATTCGTTTAGGTGCAGATGTGTTTATAAATGATGAAATTTCTAAGGAAAATACCAATAGAATGTTAGATGCAATGCTAGCATTTAAATTACTCATGAAAACCCATCGCGTAGATAAATATAAAGCTTGTGCTACCTCTGCAATGCGTGAAGCTAATAATGGAAAAGAAGTATCAGATTTAATTAAAGAATCTACAGGAATAACTGTAGATATTATTGATGGAGAAGAAGAGGCAACAATAATAGCGGCAACAGATTTAAGTAATTTTATAGATAAAAATAAAACCTATTTATATGTAGATGTAGGAGGAGGAAGTACAGAGTTTAGTGTTATTTATAATGGAGAAAAAACAGCTTCAAGATCTTTTAAAATAGGTACAGTTCGTTTGTTAAATGATATTGTTAAAAAAGAAACTTGGTTAGATTTAGAGCAGTGGGTAAAACAAGAAACAAAACAGCACGATAGTATAGAAGTTATTGGTTCTGGAGGAAATATTAATAACATTTTTAAATCTTCTGGTAAAGCTGCAGGTAAACCACTTACTTACTTTTATTTAACAACATATTATAATATGTTGCAAAGCTATTCTTACGAAGAAAGAATAACAGAACTTAATATGAACCAAGATAGAGCAGATGTAATTATACCTGCAACTAGAATTTATTTATCTGCAATGAAATGGAGTGGAGCAAAAGATATTTATGTTCCAAAGATAGGATTAGCAGATGGAATTATAAAAAGCATGTATAAAGAAACTATTTTAAGTCATACAAAGTTAAAATGATACACTTTATCTTTTTATTGGTTAAAATATCTTAAAAAAAATTATATTAGTGCTAGATTTATAATTAACCAAAAACTTATTAAAATATAAAACCAAATTTTATGAAAAAAATAGTACTTATCGCTGCTTTTGCAATGTTTTCAATTTATGGCTTTTCTCAGAACGCATTATATGGAGTTCGTGCAGGTTATAACATCTCAAATTTAAATTTTGAACCAGAAGTGCCAGCAGGTGTCGAGAACATGCATAGAAATGGTTTTGCAATTGGATTCTTTGCAGAATACAGTTTAGGAACAAATTTATCTTTAGCTCCAGAAATTCTATTTTCAGCAGAAGGTGCAAAAGAAGAGTTTTTACGTATTGATTATATTCAAATGCCTATTTTCTTTAAATACAAAATAGGAGAAAGCCTTTCTATAGGTTTAGGACCTCAAGTAAGTTTAAAAGGACATGATTACGAAGACGGTATGCAAAACCTTGCATTCTCTGGTTTAGGAGGTTTAGAATATATGATTTCAGATGAATTCTTTTTAGATTTTAGATATTCTTATGGATTAACAAATGTTTTTGATGACGAGACAAACCTTGAAGCAAAAAATGGCAACATGCAAATAGGATTTGGTGTAAAGTTTTAACCAAACCAACTTTTATAAAACTAAAAAATCCAATACATTATGTATTGGATTTTTTTATGTAGTAACATTAAGTAGTCGGTTAACCATGAATAGTTTCGCTTTTGCTTAAGTCTTTCATTATCTCTGCTTCAAACTCTAAAAGAGCTTGCCATTTTTCGTCTACTTCATTTCTGTCTCCGTATTGTCTTGCAAAGCCTAAAAACATAGTATAGTGGTTTGCTTCACTTACCATTAGTTTTCTATAAAATTCGGCTAGTTCTTTATCTTCCAATTCTTCGCTAAGTAGCCTAAAACGCTCGCAACTGCGTGCTTCAATTAAAGCAGCATATAATAGTCTATGTACCAATTGTGTCGTTCTACTACCACCTTTTTGAAAAAACTGAAGCAATTTAGATACATACAAATCTTTTCTATCTCTACCTAAAACCCAACCATTTTGCAAGATTAAATCGTGTACCATTTTAAAATGGCTAATTTCTTCTTTAACCAGTGCAACCATTTCCTGAACCAAGTCTGTGTATTCAGGGAAACTTACAATTAGCGAAATAGCAGTACTTGTTGCTTTCTGTTCGCAAAAAGCATGATCTGTTAAAATATCTTCAATATTTTTTTCTACAATATTTACCCAACGTGGATCTGTTGGTAGTTTTAATCCTAGCATGTCTTATAAATCTTTTTCTAGTTCAGTTGTAACATCAATAATTCTGTACTTTCCATCTTTTTCAATTATTAAATCGAAAAAGGCACACCAATCGGTTTCTGGTTTACAGAAATTAATATTAATGGTTATATTAGAGTTTAATGTTGATTTTTCTTTGTTAATCCAAACACCATTTAAAATAGCTTCTTTAAAGAATTGGTTAAGCGTGCTATCAAAGTTATAGAATAATTTTTTATCAATTAACTTTTCAAATATAACACCGTTATTACTAACTAAAATAGTTGCTTTATTATCTCTGTAGTAATGTTTATGAATTGTGTTATCAGTTTTAAATTCATTTAAATAACTGCTTTCCATATCGGTAAAGGATTTTATCTTTACTCTAAAGCCATTGCTTAAAATGGTGTCTATTTTAAACTCATTATAATTTTCAGGAAAGTACTTTACGTCTTCAGATATAGAATCAACTAATTTATAGTTTTTTAAAAATTGAGTATTTGAGTTTTCAATTTTATCTCTACCATCACAACTAGAAATTGCAAAGCAAATAATTAGTAATACAAACAGAAGGTTTTTCATTTTGAAAAGTTATCAAAATTAATAAATGTTGTTTTTAAAGATCTAAATCAAACGTCTTACGCAACAATTCGATATTAGGATTTTTCTCTTTTAGCTTTTCGTATTTCTCATCTGGAGTGTATGCAAACTTCTTTTGCATTTCTTCATTTATATCGATATCTAAGCTTATGTCGTAGTTTTTAAGTGTCTTCCTAAGATATTGTAACAAATCAAAAGACTGTCTTTCAACTTCTACTTTATTTGTAGAATTTGGAAAAGTTAAGTGTATGGTAGTTCCTTTTAAAGTAGGCTTATCTATAGATAATATTGCTGCAAGATTCATTTTTCCTTCAGCTTCAATTTTTACAATAAAAGCATTCCAAACTTCTGTTAATTCCTCTTGATTAAAAGGTTCTGTAGGTAAATTTTCTTCGTCAACAACCTTGTCTAGTTGTTTTATTTCGTGCTCTTTTTTAGCACGAATACTCTTTAAAGATAAGCCAGAAGTACGTTTTGTTTGGCTATTTAAAACAATTTTTGGTCTACTAGGAGTAGTGTGTACAATGGTTTTAGGTTGACTATTAGCAACAGCTTGCACCTTATTTTCTATTACTTCTTTAGGATGATTTATTGTTGTTTCTATAGGTTTCTTTACAGGAATAGGAGTAATACCAACGCGTTTAAAATAAGAAGGCGGAATTATGAACCGACTACTATTTTTTTTTTCTCCATCGAAAGTGATAGAGGCAAGTTGCATGATACAAAGTTCGACGAGTAGTCGTTGGTTTTTACTGGATTTGTATTTTAAATCGGTTTCGTTAGCCATTTCAATACCTTTAAGTATAAAGGACTGCGAAGCTTTTTTAGATTGCTCTAAATACTTTTCTTTAGTTTTATCTCCAACCTCTAATAATTCTATAGTAGCAGGATTTTGGCAAACTAATAAGTCTCTAAAGTGTGATGCTAAACCAGAAATATAGTGATGTCCATCGAAGCCTTTAGATAAGGTTTCGTTAAACTGAAGTAATAATTCGGGAATTTTATTCTCTAATATTAAATCTGTACTCGTAAAATAGGTTTCGTAATCAAGTACGTTTAAGTTTTCTGTAACGGCTTGTCTTGTTAAGTCTTTACCAGAGAAACTAACTACACGGTCGAAGATAGATAATGCATCTCGCATGGCTCCATCTGCTTTTTGTGCTATAATATGTAGTGCATCATCCTCAGCAATAATACCTTGCTCTTTTGCAATAAATTTTAAGTAGTTTTTAGCATCTTTAACGGTAATACGTTTGAAATCGAAAATCTGACAACGTGATAATATCGTTGGTATAATTTTATGTTTTTCAGTAGTTGCTAATATAAAAATGCAGTGCTTTGGTGGCTCTTCTAAGGTCTTTAAAAAAGCATTAAAGGCTGCTTGAGAGAGCATGTGTACTTCATCAATAATATAAACTTTATATTTTCCAACTTGTGGCGGAATACGTACTTGGTCTGTTAAACTTCTAATATCATCAACCGAGTTGTTTGATGCTGCATCCAATTCAAAAATATTGAAAGCATAATCTTCGTCTCCAGTTTCTGTACCATCACTATTTATCATTTTAGCAAGAATACGTGCGCAACTAGTTTTACCAACACCACGAGGACCTGTAAATAATAAAGCTTGTGCTAAATGATTATTCTCAATAGCATTAAGTAAAGTATTTGTAATAGCAGACTGCCCAACAACGTCCTTAAACGTTTGTGGTCTGTACTTTCTGGCTGATACTACAAAGTGCTCCAAGTTTTATATTAAATTTAGGTAAGCACAAAATAGTGCTATTTTAATGAATTATTTTAAGAAGTAACAAAGTTAAAAATACAATTCACAATTTTGAATTTTGTAAGCTAAATTTAATAGGAGTTATTAACAATAATACGGTTTAAGTAAAAAGAATTATAGTTATAATTTTAGGTTTTAAATTGTGAAATATTAAAGTTTTAGATTTTTTTAAATAAATAAATTGCAAAACAATATTTAGTTTTAATTATTAATTGTAATATTGCAATGAACTAATATAGCAAAAATGGGATTAGCAAAAACTGAAATGTTTACAGATAAGCAAAATGAGATCGCTCTTTTTGCAAAAGTCTTTGGTCATCCAGCTAGAGTTTCTATTCTACAACATTTGTTTAAAATAGATTCTTGTGTGTGTGGTGATTTGGTTAACGAAATTGGTTTGGCTCAACCAACCATTTCTCAACATTTAAAGGAGTTAAAGCACTTAGGTTTAATTAAAGGTAATGTAGAAGGAACAAGTGTTTGCTATTGCATAAACAAAGAGAATTGGTCTAGTATGAAAGCCATTATGATCGATTTTTTAGATCAAGATGTTTCAAATAAAGAATGTTGTTAAAAAAAATTTAAATTATTAATCGTATAATCGCAATAAACAAATATATTATGAAATTATCAGAAGTTAAATCAACGTTACAAGATTTAAAAACTATAGGTTTTAAATTACCAAATGGAGAATTAGTACCAAACCATTTTCATGTTACTGAAGTTGGAAAAATAACAAAACATTTTATTGATTGTGGTGGTACAGTTAGAAATGAAGAAGTGGTAAACTTTCAACTTTGGAATGCAAATGATTATGATCACAGGTTGCATCCTGAAAAATTGTTAAGTATTATTGAACTTTCTGAAAAAATTTTAGGTATTGAAGATTTAGAAATAGAAGTAGAGTATCAATCTGATACCATTGGAAAATTTGGATTAGATTTCGATGGAGTAAACTTCCTTTTAACAAACACACAAACCGATTGTTTAGCAAAAGATAAATGCGGAATTCCTGCTGAAAAGCCAAAATTACAATTTTCTGATATTCCAACAGGAAACTCTTGTGAACCAGGAAGTGGTTGTTGTTAAAAGTAATAGTAACATTTAGAAAATAATAATAAAATAATCTACCATGTTTTTAAATATTGCAACTACAATAAAAGGCTTAAATCCAGAATCTATTACTATGGAGCGTAAAATAGTTTTACAGCCCTTAATAGATTTTATTCAGTTAAAAATTTCAAATAAACAAGAAATTAGAATCAATTTTATTTGCACTCATAACTCACGAAGAAGCCATTTATCTCAGATATGGACGCAAGTATTAGCTCACTTTTTTAGTATTAAAAATGTAGTTTGTTATTCTGGAGGTACAGAAATCACAGCTCTATTTCCTATGGTGGTTAATACATTAGAGAACTCTGGTTTTAAAATCAAAACAATTTCGAAAGGCAATAATCCTATTTATAGTATTAAATACGATAATAATGAGCATCCAATAATTGGTTTCTCTAAAAAATTGGACGACGATTTTAATCCTAAATCTGAATTTGCAGCAATAATGACTTGTGACTCAGCAAACGAAGCTTGTCCATTTGTTCCGGGTGCAGAAAAACGTATTCCAATAACTTTTGAAGATCCAAAAGCTTTTGATAATACACCACAACAAGCTGAAAAATACAACGAAAGAAGTCTACAAATAGCAACGGAATTATTTTTCGTTTTCTCTCAAATAAAATCGTAAAATGGCAAATAAAAAATTAAGTTTTCTTGACAAAAATCTAACGTTATGGATATTTGTGGCTATGGCTTTAGGTGTTGCAATTGGTTATTTTATACCAACATTCCCAGATGTAATAAATACCATGAGTAATGGGACAACAAATATTCCCATTGCTATAGGTTTAATATTAATGATGTATCCACCTTTAGCAAAGGTTAACTACGCACTATTACCAAAAGTGTTTAAAAACACTAAAATACTTTCTATTTCATTGATATTAAATTGGATAGTTGGTCCTATTTTAATGTTTGTTTTGGCTATTACTTTTTTACGCGATTATCCAGAATACATGGTTGGTTTAATTTTAATTGGCCTAGCACGTTGTATTGCTATGGTTTTGGTATGGAATGATCTTGCTGAAGGTAATAGCGAGTATGGCGCAGGTTTAGTAGCATTAAATAGTGTTTTTCAGGTATTTGCGTATAGTTTTTATGCATGGCTTTTTATAACGGTACTTCCTCCTTATTTTGGTTTTGAAGGTGCAATTGTAGATATTTCTATTGCAACAATTGCAGAAAGCGTTGCCATTTATTTAGGGCTTCCATTTGTAATGGGAATATTAAGTAGACTCATTTTAGTGAAGCTGAAAGGAGAAGAATGGTATACTAACACTTTTATACCCACTATCTCTCCATTAACTTTAATGGCTCTTTTATTTACAATTATAGTTATGTTCTCGCTTAAAGGAGAATTAATAGTCGAAATCCCTATGGATGTTTTAATTATTGCTGTGCCTTTACTTATCTATTTTACGCTTATGTTTATTATTGGTTTTTTTGTTACAAAAGCCACAGGAGCCGAGTATGATAAAACCACTGCCGTAGCTTTTACTGCTGCTGGAAATAATTTTGAATTAGCAATTGCAGTCGCAATTGCCGTTTTCGGCCTTAATTCTGGTCAGGCATTTGCAGGAGTAATTGGACCGTTAGTAGAAGTTCCAGCATTAATATTATTAGTTCGCGTTTCTTTTTGGTTACGTAAAAAATACTACGTTAAGCCAAGCGTATAAGGCGATGTAAAGTATTTATAGTTATTAAGTATAATATTATAGCAGTCTAATTTTTAATTTAGGCTGCTATTTTTTTTATTAAAAAGTAAAGCGCAACTGCTTAATGTTTTAAATAAAATCTAAATCTTTAAAATAAAATACTATTCACTATAATAATATATACTAGTTTATTGTAATTTCGCGACAAGTAAATCGCCTTATCGCGTCTTATTTATAAGATGAGGAAAGTCTGGACACCATAGTGCAATATAGTGGTTAACAGCCACCAGCCGTGAGGTTAGGAAAAGTGCAACAGAAAGTATGTACAGGTAATGCTGTAGTGAAACCAGGTAAACTCTATGTGGTGCAATGTCATGTAAACTAGCGCTTGAGCGTGCACGCGCGAGCTAGAGGGTAGGCAGCTAAAGTATATTGGTAACAATATGCGTAGATAAATGATAAGGGCTCGAAAGAGAACAGAATCCGGCTTATAGATTTACTTAAATAAACAAGCCCTTTGAAATTTCAAAGGGCTTTGTTTTTATAATATATTACTGTTTGTAAATTTATTCTTCCTCATCACTAGTTTTTCCTTTAAAAAAGCTAAACATATTACCGCCATAACTTTTAGAATGGCTATAGTTTATTAAATGCGAAAGATCTGTATGTTTAGAATGCTCTACAATTAATAAACCACCTATTTCTAATAAATCATTTTTGAAAACCAGATCTGGAATTTTAGAAAATTCTTCTACAGGAAAATCATAAGGCGGATCTGCAAATATAATAGTAGCCTTAGTTCTGCTTTTTTCTAAAAACTTAAAGACATCGCTTTTTATGGTTTGTATTTGCATGTCGAAACTTTCGGCAGTTTCGTTTATAAACTTAATACATCCAAAATTTGCATCTACAGCTGTAATGTTTTCTGTACCTCGAGAAGCAAATTCGTAACTAATATTTCCAGAACCAGAGAATAAATCTAAAACTGAAATGTCTTCGAAATAATATTGATTGTTTATAATATTAAACAAAGACTCTTTAGCCATATCTGTAGTTGGGCGAATAGGTAGCTTTTTTGGAGCTGTAATTCTTCGGCCTTTAAATTCTCCTGAAATTATGCGCATTTAAATATGAGTTAAAAGTGTGAAATGTGAGTGATCGTTTTTTATATTGTTGTTAGCAGAGAAATTATCTTTCCTACTACCAAAAGAAATATGTCTAACATATTTATAAAGTATACTATAAAGAGCATCGTCTTTAATAATAGAGCCTAATAATACAGTTTCAATAACTTCTGGATTAAGATTTAATTGTTCTGCTGTAAATAAAACATAATAAATAAAATCTTGAGTGGTATGGTATTCAAAAGTGTTATAAAGTGCCAAGGCTCCTTCTTTTGTAACTATAATTTCAAAATGTGTTGCATTTATATGTATGTACATTTTGTTACCGCTAGCATTCTTCTCTTGAGATAAAATCTCTTCTATTAAAATAGTAGAGTAGTGCTTGTATGTAAAATCTCCAAAGCGTTCGTAAATGTAATTATTTACGTTTACGTATGGTACGTAGACGTTTACAGTTTCGTTTACAGAGATGGTATCGAAAGTAATAAAATCTGTTTTAAGTATTTTAGTATTAAGTTTCAAATAGTCTGCAATGGCATCTTCATTAAATAAAGGTTTAGGAACCAATGTTGCTAATTCATTTACATGAATAACTAATACATTATCAAAATCTTCATTTAACCATTCTTTAGTATTAAATGTATGCTTTATAGCATCAAGTAATTCAAAAGGTGTTACTTTTTTATCGAAAACAATATGTTCAATTTTTGCAATTGTACTTTCTTTTGTGTTTAGGATATAAAAAGAAAGTCCATTCAAACTTATTTGAATGGACAATGCTTTATGCGTTATATGTTTACTATTACTATTTTTTGATTGGATCATAAACTTTCGGCCAGTTTCCATTTACTTTCACTTCTTCCATAGAACCAATTTTAATAGCATCACCATTAATTTCTTCTACAGAAAATGCATTTTCTTCTTTCTTAATTAAATCTTTAGGCTGATCGTGTAAGATGTCTTTTTTCCAAGCTACAGCTTCGAATACAGGTAACTCTTTACCTTCTTCACCAGCAGTTCCAGCTTTTAATGCAAATTTAGTACCTTCTTTTGTAAAAGGAATATTCATCATAGATTTGTAACGAGAAGATTTTTTAAATAAAGAATCTTTTACAGAAACAAAATCTAAAGTATCTACTATGGTTATTTCTTTATTATAAACAATTCCACCGTAAGCTTTAGTTTTTTCTTCATCTAAAACAGTAGAATCTCTACGTTCGATAATGGCAAACTTACCTGTTTCTATAAACTTAATTAACTCACTATAGTCTCCTGTAAATTTTCCGTTTACCTCCTTATATGCTAATTCAGAATCTCTAATATCTACTAATTTTTCAATAACTGCAGCATAGCGTTCTTGCTTAATGTTATGAAACTTAATTTCATCGTAAACAGAATTAAAGGTTAAGTAACCTAAAGCAAAAATACCAATCCAAAGTAAAATGGATATTGGTGCCTTAAATTTTGAGGGAATGTACTTGTCTATTGCCCAAACAATTCCAACAGTTAGAAGAATTACAACTATTACAGCAATTATTATCATAATTTTATTAATTTATTTAGTTAATGGTCTATCGCAAATCTACAATTTTTTTTTGTTCGTAAAAACCAATAAGAGTAAAAATCATTTATATCTTTGAATTATTCTTAAATTCTTAAAAGCCTTAATGACCTCTTCTCAATTTTATTCCCTTATAAAACAGCATTTTCCGTTTACTCCAACAGTAAAGCAAGATATATTATTATTACAACTTTCTGAGTTTATTTTTAAAGATAATAAAAACGACCTTTTTTTACTGAAAGGTTATGCAGGAACAGGAAAAACAACAATTATAGGTACTATAGTTAATAATTTATGGCATGCAAAAATGAGTGCTGTATTAATGGCTCCAACAGGTAGAGCTGCAAAAGTGATTAGTAATTACTCTAAAAAAGAAGCGTTTACTATTCATAAAAAAATCTATTTTCCTAAAAAAGATTCAGGTGGAGGCGTAAAGTTTGTTTTGCAGCCCAATAAGCATAAAAACACCATTTTTATAGTTGATGAAGCATCTATGATTCCAGATACACCATCAGACACTAAATTGTATGCTAATGGCTCTTTGCTAGACGATTTAATGCAATATGTATATCAAGGGCAGAAATGTAAATTACTTTTAATTGGAGATACAGCACAGTTACCGCCTGTAAAACTAGATTTAAGTCCTGCTTTAGATGAGAATTTATTGAGCTTAAATTATGATAAAGAAGTTACTAAAATGGAATTAGACGAAGTTATGCGTCAAGGTCAAGACTCCGGAATTTTAGAAAATGCTACTTTATTAAGAGAAACTATAGCTAGTTCTTTTTTCGAAAATTTTCAGTTTAATATTAAAGGTTTTCCAGATATTGTAAGGCTTGTGGATGGTTACGATATTATGGATGCTATTAACGATGCATATAGCACTCTAGGAAACGAAGAAATGGCAATTATTGTGCGAAGTAATAAACGAGCGAATTTATATAACCAGCAAATACGAAGTAGAATTTTATTTAATGAAAATGAACTCTCTGCTGGTGATTACCTTATGGTAGTTAAGAATAATTATTTTTGGTTAAAACCAACAAGTGAAGCTGGTTTTATTGCCAATGGAGATATTATAGAAGTACTTGAAATATTTAGTATTAAAGAATTGTATGGTTTTCGATTTGCTGAAGTTAAAATACGTATGGTCGATTATCCTAAAATGATTCCGATTGAAACGGTATTATTATTAGATACAATTAATGCCGAAACACCTTCTTTACCTTACGAAGACTCTAACCGTTTGTATCAAGAAGTACAAAAGGATTACGAAGATGAAACAAGTAAATACAAGAAGTACTTAAAAATAAAAGGCAATAATCATTTTAATGCTTTACAAGTGAAATTTTCTTATGCTATAACATGCCACAAATCGCAAGGTGGGCAATGGAATACAGTATTTGTAGAGCAGCCATATTTACCCGAAGGTATAAATAGAGATTATTTACGTTGGTTATATACCGCAGTAACTAGGGCAAAAGAAAAATTGTATTTAATAGGTTTTCCTGATGAATTTTTTGAAGCTGAATAAAAGATTCTAGCATCTTTTATCTAATATTAAAACAATTGTTTTTGGTAGAAAGAAACTTATCTTAAAATTAATTATTAAAGATTATATTGTAGGTAATTTAGAACAAACTATTTAATTATACTTTTTTATTTTATGAAAAAATATCGACGTTGGATTATTGAAGGTATGATATTTGTAATAATCATGATGAGCTTCTCAATTGTATTAGATATCATCAACCATGATTTTACATGGGATAATATGTTTAAACGTACTATAGTCTGGTTAATTGGAGGTGTAGTTTACAGTTTTGTAATGTACTTTGCTTATAAAATATCTCTTAATAAATTAAAAAATGACAACTGAAACAATAATTAGTATTTGCTTAGGTATAGGTTTAGCGGCATCTGTTGGTTTTCGCGTATTTGTACCATTATTTGCATTAAGCTTAACTGCTTATATGGGTGGTTGGGAATTAAACGAATCTTGGCAATGGATTGGAAGTCTATCTGCTTTAATAGTTTTAGGCGTAGCCACGGTTGTAGAAATTTTCACCTATTATATCCCTTATGTCGATAATTTGTTAGATTCTGTAGCGATTCCATTAGCAGCAATTGCAGGAACAGCCGTAATGGTATCTACAGTTGCAGATTTAAGTCCTGTAATTACATGGGCTTTAGCAATAATTGCAGGCGGAGGAACGGCAGCAGCAGTTGCAAGTACATCTGGTGCAACTAGGCTGGCATCTACAGCTACAACAGGTGGTATTGCAAATCCTGTAGTTTCTACTGTAGAAACAGGAACTGCAGTTGTAATGTCTGCAGTTTCTATAGTTTTTCCTGTAGTAGCTATATTTTTAGTAATCCTTATATTATTCATTATTTTTAAGCTTTATAAAAAGTTTAAATCTCGTAACGCTTAAATTCAGTATAAAAATTATATTTTTGACTTGTTAATAATTCTGCTAAAACTTCAGCTTAATAAATGAAAATTATCGCAATGATTCCAGCACGCTACAGTGCTTCACGTTTTCCTGGCAAACTTATGCAAGATTTGGGAGGTAAACCTGTAATTACTAGAACCTACGAAGCTACAGTTGCTACACAATTGTTTGATGATGTAGTTGTAGTAACAGATAGTGATATCATCTTTAAAGAGATTGAAAGTATTAATGGAAAAGTAGTAATGAGCATTAAAGAACACGAATGTGGAAGTGATAGAATTGCAGAAGCCATCGAGTTTATGGATGTGGATGTTGTTGTAAATGTTCAAGGAGATGAGCCTTTTACAGAGGTAGATTCGCTAAGAAAATTGATTAAAGTATTTAAAGAAGATAAGGACAAAGAAGTGGATTTAGCATCGTTAATGGTACATATTACTGACGATGATGAAATAAAAAATCCAAATACCGTAAAGGTAATTGTAGATCAAAAAGATTTTGCTCTTTATTTTTCGCGTAGCCCAATACCATATCCTAGAGATAAAGAAGTGGCTACAAAGTACTACAAACACAAAGGTGTTTATGCCTTTAGAAAAGAAGCTTTATTAGACTTCTACCGTTTACCAATGTTAATGTTGGAAGCATCAGAAAAAATAGAATGTATTCGCTATTTAGAGTACGGAAAACGTATAAAAATGGTAGAAACAAATGTTCAAGGCGTAGAAATTGATACACCTGAAGATTTAGAACGCGCTAAGAAATTGTGGAAATAACGAAAGTTAATTTCCGCTTTAAAAATAGAATTTATAATAATTAAAAGAGTTTAATACTATTGAATAAAGACTACCAAAATATAAAAGTAATTGGTTTTGATGCAGATGATACGCTATGGGTTAACGAAACTTATTTTCGTGATGCTGAAAGCGAGTTTGCAAAGCTTTTAAATAGATTTGAAACCGAGAATAAAATAGACCAAGAGCTCTTTAAAATGGAAATGAAAAACCTTCCAGTTTATGGTTATGGTGTTAAAGGTTTTGTTTTATCTATGGTAGAAATGGCATTAGAATTATCTAATAACACAGTCTCTAATACTACTATTTCAAAAATATTAGACATTGGTAAGGATATGATTAATAAACCTGTAGAGCTACTTGATGGAGTAGAAGAAGTGCTTGCAGAATTATCAAAAAACTATAAGTTAATTGTAGCTACTAAAGGCGATTTGTTAGACCAAGAACGTAAGCTTCAAAAATCTGGATTGCTAGGTTATTTTCATCATATTGAAGTATTAAGTGATAAAAAAGAAGATAATTACAGTAAATTATTAAAGCGATTAGATATTGAGCCAGAAGCCTTTTTAATGGTTGGAAACTCTTTAAAGTCTGATATATTACCATTAATTAATATAAAAGCGCACGCTATACACGTTCCTTTTCATACCACTTGGGCTCATGAACAAGTTAAAGAAATGGACACAAATGGAAAAGACTACAAAACTTTAAATAGTTTATTAGAACTTCCTAAATTATTGAATTAAAATTGAAAGAATTAGATATAAATACATGGAATAGAAAGGAACATTTTGAGCATTTTTCAAAACTGAAAGATCCTTATTTTGGTATAACCATTCCGTTTAATGTAACAAAAACTTATGCGTTTTCTAAAGATAACAAAGTGAGTTTTTTCGGTACTTATTTACATGCTTGCATGCAAGCCATTAATGGTGTCGAAAATTTAAAATATAGAATTGTAGACGATAAGGTGGTAATTTTTAATAGCATAAATGCTTCTGCAACTATAATGAGAGAGAATAAAACATTTGGTTTTTCGTATATAGATTATAATGAGAATTTAGACTTATTTTTGTCTAATTTTCAAGACGAAAAACAACGTATTAATACTTCAAGCAATCTATTTCCACCTAAAAATGGATTAGATTGTATCCATTGTTCCGCTTTGCCTTGGTCGGATTTTTCTGGCCACAAAGAGCCCGTTTCAGGTTTGCAAGAATCTGTTCCCAAATTAGCATTTGGAAAAGTGAAAGAAGTCAATAATGAAAAAATAATGAATGTAGCAATAAATGTTAATCATGCACTTGTAGATGGTTATCATTTAAGTTTATTTTCAGAATTATTTCAGAAAAAACTAAATAAGTAATAACTTTACAAACTAAGACTAAAAGTCAATGAGTTATAAGAATTTTCCAATGGTGTCTAGAGTAATATTTGGACGAGGTAGTTTTAATCAATTAGAAGAAATTCTCTCTCCTAAACGACTAAATACCAAAGCACCATTTATATTTTTTGTGGATGATGTTTTTAAAGGTAACGCTTGGTTAACCTCAAGAATTCCGTTGTCTTACGACGATAAATTAATATATGTCTCTGCAGAAAAAGAACCTGAAACGTCTCAAATAGACAAACTAGTAGAAGACATTATTCTAAATTATAAAGAGCTGCCATCCGGTATTATTGGTATTGGAGGAGGTAGTGTTTTAGATATTGCTAAAGCAGTAGCTATTATGCTTACTAATGAAGGAGAGTCTAAAGATTATCAAGGATGGGATTTAGTTAAAAATCCTGCGATTTATCATGTTGGTATTCCTACAATTTCAGGAACAGGAGCAGAGGTATCTAGAACTACTATTTTAACAGGACCTGAACGTAAACTAGGTATTAATAGTGATTATACACCATTCGATCAAGTAATGTTGGATCCAGAATTAACAAAAGATGTACCTAAAGACCAATGGTTTTACACAGGAATGGATTGTTTTGTGCATTGTGTTGAATCACTTAATGGTACCTTTTTAAATGCTTTTAGTAAAACTTATGGAGAGAAAGCATTTACACTTTGTAAACAAATTTTTCTTGAAGATAATTTAAGCGATGAGGAATCTCAAGACAAATTAATGATGGCGAGTTGGCACGGAGGTATGAGTATTGCTTATTCTCAAGTTGGTGTTGCTCACGCATTAAGTTACGGTTTAGGTTATTTACTTGGCGTAAAGCATGGTGTTGGTAACTGTATTGTATTCGATCATTTAGAGGAGTACTATCCAGATGGTGTTGCTATGTTTAAAGCTATGAAAATTAAGCATAATATTACTTTACCTCAAGGTATTTGCAAAGATCTATCGGACAAAGAATTTGATATCATGATTAATGTTGCATTAAGCTTAGAACCACTTTGGGAAAATGCAATTGGTAAAGAATGGAAAAAGACAATAACACGAGATAAGTTAAAAGCACTCTATAAAAAAATGTAGTATGCTAGGCTTCTATAAATTTATATACTATAAAGTATTGGGTTGGAAAATTGAAGGTAATACTTCAATGTCTAAGGATACTATAAAAAAAGCTGTCATTATTGCTGCACCACATACCAGTTGGCATGATTTTTATATTGGTGTTTTCCTTAGAAGAGTACTTGATATAAAAACCAATTTTGTTGGTAAAAAAGAATTATTTGTTTGGCCTTTGGGTTATTATTTTAGAGCTGTTGGTGGTGTACCATTAAACAGGAGTACTAACGAGAATAAAGTTGAAGCTATTGCTAAAGAGTTTGATAAATTTGAAGAATTTAGAATCACTTTTGCACCAGAAGGAACAAGGAAGAAAGTAGAAAAGTGGCGAACAGGTTTTTACTACATTGCTAAAGCTGCTAACGTGCCAATAATAATGTTTACATTAGATTTTAAGAACAAAAAAAACACTATTTCGGAACCTTTTTATCCGACAGATGATATTGATGCAGATTTTAAATTCATGCATTCTTTTTATGATGGTATCATTGGTAAAAAACCAGAATATTCTTAACGATTAAGCTTTAAAAAAAATGTTTAAATTTTTCAGATAAAGCATATCTCATTTTAAATAATATACTATTTTTGGTATAATAATTGGAATACATTCCGTGTAGTATGCGGATGAAACATAAAGTAAACTTTGCCAAGTCCCTAAAAAGAAACATTTACCTACTACAAGATTATAAGAGCTACTTAACCTATGTGAAGTAGCTTTTTTTTGTTTTAATTTCTGTCTGATTTTCTGTCTGATTTTCTGACTGAATTTTTTAAAGTAAAAAATAGCTAACTGTAATAGATACAGTTTTTTATTCAAATTTTACATTTAACACTTTTCAATAAAACTTCAGTTTATGTGTTAATTTATATAAAGAGTAAAACCAACAATATCTTTGTTACGTATGTAGACTATAATAATTAAAACCAATTTAGTATGACAATTTTAAAAAATTCGATTAAATTATGTAGTCTTTTCGCTTTAGGAGCATTAATTTTTACATCATGCAGTAATGATGATGATACTGGAAGTACAGGAAATCCATCTCTAACTTCATCAACAAGACTATACACCTCTAACAATACAGATGGTAATATTACATATTATGATCTAACAGACATGAGTAATATTACAACGACATCATTAATAACTACAAGTATTGCAGCAGATGGTGTTTATTATGATGGTAATACAGATACAGCTATTCAAGCTTCTCGTTCTGGTTTAGCACTTGAAGGCTTTACAAATGCAACAACTCAAGTTACTGAATCTAATGTAAATATTGATGTTACTGGTACTGCAGATATGACGAGTCCAAGAGAGGTTGCTGTAAATGGTGATTTTTATGTAGTTGCAGATAACTCTGATGTTGATGGAGATACTACAACACCAGATGGTAGATTATTTATCTACAAAAGATCGGGAATTGTATTTAATGGAGCAGATTTATATGCAGTTGTGGATGCAACTAGTGAATTAGCCGTATTTAATGGTTTTCTATCTAACAGTGCAGACGATACTGTTTTACCATCTAAAAGAGCAGTAGTAGAAGGTATCTAAGAACACATGGTATTACTTACGATGCTAGTACTAACACAGCTGTATTAACAGATATTGCAGATGCAACTGTAAGTACAGATGGTGGATTTCATGTAGTTGCAGATTTTACAACCAAGTTAAATGCTACACCAAACGGAGGAACAATAGCTTTGTCTAATCAAGTAAGAGTTGCAGGTTCTAATACTGTATTAGGAAATCCTGTAGATGTTGCTTATGATGGTGATACGGAAACTGTTTTTATTGCTGAAGCTGCAAATGGTAGAATTCTTGCTTTTAATAATATTGGAACAGGAGTAGATTTAACTCCAGCAGTTAACAACCCATTAGCATCAGCTTCTGCTGTGCATTTATCTAAGGACTAATAAAATTCTTATAATATATAATGTTAAAAAAAATGATCCTCTCGGATGGCATTTTTTTATTTAATCAATTTTATTACTCTTCAGTATTTTCTTGCATAGTATGATATACGTTTTGTACATCATCATTATCATCTAACTTTTCTAAAAGCTTTTCAACGTCTGCTTCTTGTTCAGGCGTTAATTTCTTTAAAACTTGAGGAATACGTTCAAATCCAGAAGAAAGAATTTCAATATCTCTAGATTCTAATTCTGCTTGTATGGCTCCAAAGTTTTCAAATGGTGCGTAAATTAAGATACCATCGTCGTCGGCAAATACTTCTTCTGCTCCAAAATCTATAAATTCTAGTTCTAGCTCTTCAGGATCTAAACCTTCGGCAGGAATTCTAAAATTACAAGTATGATCGAACATAAAAATTACAGAACCAGAAGTTCCTAAACTACCATCACATTTATTAAAATAGCTACGTACATCTGCAACTGTTCTAGTATTATTATCTGTAGCAGTTTCTACAAGTACTGCAATACCATGCGGTGCGTAACCTTCAAAAATAACTTCTTTAAAATCACCTTGACCTTTTTCACTTGCTTTTTTAATAGCACGCTCAACATTGTCTTTAGGCATGTTTAAAGCCTTTGCATTTTGTATAACAGCACGTAAACGTGAGTTACTGTCTGGATCTGGTCCTCCTTCTTTTACTGCTATTACAATGTCTTTTCCAACACGAGTAAATGCTTTACTCATAGCAGACCATCGTTTCATTTTTCTTGCTTTACGGAACTCAAAAGCTCTTCCCATAGTAATTTGTATTTTTATTGCTTCCTTATCTTAAATTTAGAGATAAGGAAATCTATATTTTTAATTTCCGTGTAGACGAAAATTTGTTCGTTATTTATTAATGTGTTACAAATTTAAAAAAAATGTTTGGCTACAAAAATGTTTCAAGCTAAACTATTCTAATACGTGTTTAATCTTTTGGCACATGCCTAGATAAAAACTTAGATTTCGATTCTTCCATTTTTAAAAACACCTTCTGTCTGTCATTATTTAAAGCACCATTTATCTTGTTATAATTAGTTCCAGCTTTATTAATGTCTTTAATTTTTTTATTGTAAGCATCAATTTGCTCTTTGGTACGTTTTTTTTCTGGAGTTTTATCGATAGTTGTTTTTATGGTTTCAAAATCTTCTTTTAAAATTAAATAATCTGAGATTGTAGGAATTTTATTTTCAGATTCATCTACAAAGAAATTAAATACATTTTTATAAGCTAAAATTAAACTTTTATCGGTTTTGTATGGTTCAGTTGTTTTAAGTATTTCTAATCCGTCTTTTGCAGCTTGATTTAATGCATTTGTATTTTGTTGGATACCACTAACATCACTTTTTTCTATTGCTTCCCATAAATACACTTCGTTTATATAGACTTTAAAGAAAATGAGATAAAGCGCATTTGTATGGTCGAACACCTTATTAGATATTGCCATTTTTTTACCTAAATCGTTATCACTTTCAACAATGTTAATATTATGCTTATCGGCAAAAGCGTAGAAGTTTTTTTCGTAATCAACTTGAGATTCCATCATTTTCTCGTCTGCTAATTCTTGAGCTAAAATATAAGCTTCCATTAAGTCGTAAGATTGTTCTGCAACAGCTTTCATGTCTATAATATCGGCATATTCCTTTTTTAGTAAACTCTCGTTTAAACGCATGTGATTTAGTACATTGTTTTTATATTCGTCACCATCAAAACCTTTTGCTTTTTCAATTTTAGCAATAGCACGTTCTACTGTTTTTATTAATACTTCTCTCTTTTTCGAAATACTTTTATCGCTTTTACTATGTGCAACCGCTTTAGTATATTTCCATGTGTTTTTAGTAACGGTTTCTTGTTCTTTTCCAATAAACTCTAGGTATTCTAAAGCAGTATCAAAGCTTTGAGCACTGGCGACAAGTGAGAATAGAAAAAATGAAGCGAAAAGTAATTTAGTTAGGATTTTCATTAGTTATTAATTTGGGTTATTAAATCTTTTAATATGTTTTGCGCTTCGTTTATATAAATATCCTGAGCGAGTGTTTGTAAAACAGCTTTATTCTGTTCTTTGTCTTCTGTATTGTATTCTAAAAGCTCGTTTGTAGATATTGTATTTTTAATGTTAAATAGAGGTGGTGTATCTTCATCCTCATTAAAAATAAAATCTAAAGTTGCTTTTCTACGTTTTTTTTCTTCGGAAATACTCTCCAAAGTAAGTTTGTGTTTTATTCCTTTTTTATAAACGAATTTATATAGTGCTTTATTAATATCTAAAACTCTTTTGAAGCTTTTATCGTTAGTAATACGAGCATTACTTTTAGTATTTATAATATCTATTCCTAATTTAGGAAGTGGAATATGTTTTAAACTAACGCTAGTTGATGTGTTTTGTAATGCATGTGGTTTGTTCTTCTCGGCTGTTTCAAAATTATCATATAACGATGGTAATTTAATATCAGGAATAATACCAACTGCTTGATGGCTTTTTCCAGTAACACGAAAGAATGTTTCTATAGTTAGTTTAGCAAAACCTAAGGTTTCATCTTCGTTTATGGGCATAATACTTTGTGCACTAGATTTACCGTAAGTTGTAGAACCTACAACTATTGCACGGTTATAATCTTGCATTGCTGCAGCAAAAAACTCCGATGCGGATGCACTATAATCATTAACCAAAATAACAATAGGTTTACTATAAAAACTACCACGTTTACGGTCTTTAATAGTATAGTTTTCTCCTGCTTTAGATTTTATAATTGCTACAGGACCACGGTCTATAAACATACCCGAAAGTTCTATCGCTTCTTGCATAGAACCACCGCCATTAAAACGTAAATCGAGAATAAGACCTTCAATATTTTCTTTTTGTAGTTTGTATAATTCTTTAGCAATATCTGCAGTTAGTCCACGACCATTAGGAGATTCGTAGTTGGTATAAAAACTAGGTATTTTAATGTAACCATAATTATTAGTGTCCGAAATAAGATATGCTCTAATGGCATTGTTTTCAACCTTAATATTACTTTTAGTAAGCTTTATGTCTTGAAGCGTTCCATTTTCCTTTTTTATAGAAAAGGTTAATGTTTTATGTTTTTCTTTATTAAGATATAATGCGATATCTTCATTAGAAACACAGTGTATAGTAAACACGGCTTTTCCATTAGAAATGGATTTTATAACATCATCTTCTTCAAATTTACCGTTTTCGAAAGCGGCACTTCCTGGAATTACATGTGCAATGGCAATTTCTCCATTGTCATTTTTTGTTGTAATAATACCAAAAGACATCTGGTTTTTAGAGAGGTTATTTTGGTAAGTTACTTTTTCAGTAGAACTAAAAAAGGTAGAATTAGGATCGTTAACTTTTACATAAGCGTTTAAAAATGCTGATTTCACAAAACGATTAATTCCGCCTTCTTTATTTTGGAATTCGTTTAAAAGGCAAATTTCATTTTCAATAACTATTAGTTTCGCTTCTTTTTCTAAAATTGTAAAATTCTTTTTAATGGCAGCAACAGTATTGTTCTCATCGAGTAATTTTGTAATTATACGATAGCTAATTCGTTTGCGAATACCTTTTTCTAAAGCAGTTTCATCTTTATAATAAGTGTAAAATTTTTGAGGTGTCTGTTGTAATGTTATTGTACCAGAATAATCTAGAGGTTTTTCTTTTAAAGCTTCAAGTTTAGCGATATTAAGTTTAATTCTCTGCTCTAAAACCGAAACATATTTACTTATAAAGTTGCAATTTGCATCTATAATATAGTCATCGAGTTGTAACTCATCTGTACTAAACAGAGTAATATCACTTTGAAGAAAATAGTCTTTATCAGCATCCATCTCCTTAAAAAATAATTTAAAAATAGATTTAGAAGTGCTGTCGTTTAGTGTTTTAGGATTAAAATGATTGGTATTAATCGTTGTTTTAAGCGCAGAAACTTGTTTGCAAAACAAAGTGTTTTCTTGACTGTAGCCAAAAATTGAAACACAAAAAATAAAGGGAACTAAGAATAATCTAATCATTAAGGGCAGTAAATTAGAGTTGTAAAATACAAAAAAAAGTATTTATAATCCTAGTTACTACAGCATTTACTAATCTTCTTCTTCAACAATACCTTCAATGGCTTGCGCAAGTTTTATATCTTTAATAGTAACACCACCAGCATCGTGAGTAGATAATGTAATATTTAGGATGTTGTAGGTGTTAGACCAATCTGGATGGTGGTTTAAAGCTTCGCACTCAAAAGCAATTCGGCTCATGGCACTAAAGCAATCTTTAAAATTATTGAATTCGTATTCTGTATGGATTGCATTTTCGGCATAATCCCATTCTGGTAATTTTTCTAAATGCTTTTCTATATCTTTTTCTGTGAGTTTTAACATGGCGTTTGTTTTAAGTTATTTATCTAAATTATTAAGTGTTACAACTTTTGTTTTAATAAGCGTTTCTATATTTTGTATTTGAGAATTATTCAAGCTATTAATAAACACTACAATATCGGCATTTATATCTTTTGCTAGTTTTTTTAATTCTTCGACTTTACCAGTGCTAATGTAGGTTCGGGAGCTAAGAGGTAAATCGAACATTTTAGAGCCTCCAGGTTTTTTACTTCTTGAAACACCTCTTCTTTGTACAAGTTCTCCAACTATTAGTCCACCTTGATTTATTATTTTATCTCTAATAGGAATAAGATGATCTTCTAGATTTAATTTTGATGAAACCAATCCTGAAATAATTACTCGTTTTCCGTTTATTTGTTGCATTCTAACCATTCCATTTATTAGAAGTTTCATTTTTATAAAAATAAGAATTGTAAGATTGATTCAACAGATTACCTCACTTTTTTTATTGAAAAAGCTCGTAATGACATATAGAGAGAACTAAACCTCTAATTCTTTTAAAACATCTTCACTTTCTAATTGTAAATGCTTTGGTAATTTATTCTCTTTAGCTAAAACAGCTAGATAACGTTCTTCGTTGGTAGTATAAACGTTTTTTAAAATGGGTTTACTAATACCTAAGGTTTCAATAATTTCTTTTATAAAATCATTATGAAGCACTAAATCGCTACTTCCTAAATGAAAAACACCAGATTTATTACGATTAATAATATAATGAATTTGCTGCGTTAATTTGGTATCTGTAGTCACATTCATTACCAAATTAGGAAAGACCTCTATTGGTAAACCTTCTTTTACAAAGGCTTTAATTTCTTTAATTCTTGGCGATTGCGCTCCAAAAACCATTGGTAATCTTATAATTGCTATTTGCTTTTTAGGCATGCGCAATAACATGTTTTCAATTTTAATTTTAAAATGACCATACATGCTATGGCTTAATGTTTTATCCAATTCGTAGCTAGGAAATTTGCTGTAGGCATCAAAAACATTAGCAGAAGATAAATATAATAGTTTTGCATTATTAACAATTACATACTCGCAGGTATGTGCATGCGCAATTATTTGAGCCGAAAAATTACCACGAAGCGCAGATATAATTACGGTAGGTTTTACTATTTCAAGAATCTCAAAAATATCGTCTTCTTCAACATTGTATTGAAAATAATGCTGATTCTTATCAAAGCTATAATTATCTGTTCTATATGTTCCGTAGGTTCTAAAATAGGAGCAGAGCTCTCTATAAATAGCTTCGCCAATAAAGCCGCTGGCACCTAAAACTAAGATTCTATGTTTTTTGTCTATTTCCTGTTTCATTAAAGAATTTTAAATTCTAAAAAATAGAACGGTTTGTTTTAGTAGTAAATTGCTCTAAAGCTTGCATTCCTATTAAAGAATTTCCCTTTGGATTTAATCCAGGAGCCCAGGTAACAATAACAAAATCGTTAGGTAGTAAAGCTACAATACCGCCACCAACGCCACTTTTTCCTGGCAAACCTACTTCGAAAGCAAATTCTCCAGCCTCATCATAAAAGCCACAGGTTAGCATAATAGCATTAATTCTTTTTACTTGGCCTAAAGTTAAGTGTTGCATTTTATTAACACATTCTCCTCTGTTAGAAAAAAGATAAAAAGCGTTAGCCAGTTGCTCGCAATTCATTTCTAATGCACATTGATGGAAATAGAAATCTAAAACAACATCGACATCGTTATTTAGATTGTTAAAAGATTTTAAAAGGTTTGCTGCCGCATAGTTTTTAAAACCTGTGCGTTGCTCGGACGCAGCGACTTTTAAATTATAATTTATGGTTTGATCTCCAGAAATGCCTCTTACATAATTTAAAAAATCTTCTTTAGGATTTTCAAGGTGTGTTACCAAAATATCTGCAATAACAATAGCTCCTGCATTTATTAGTGGATTTCTAGGAATTCCGTTTTCTAATTCTAATAAAGATAAGTGGTTAAATGGGTTGCCAGAAGGTTCTACATCTACACGTTGCCAAATGTTATTACCTTCAAAAGCAATAGCTTTAGATAAAGCTAAGACTTTAGAAACACTCTGTATAGAGAATGGTTTATCCCAATCTCCAACTTGGCAATTTTTGCCATTTACTTGCTTTAAATATATACCAAAACTAGTATTGCTTTGCTTTGCTAGTTCTGGTATATAAGAAGCTACAACACCTCTGTGTGTTGTATATTTTAAATCGTTATGGATTTCTTCAATAATATTTTGGAAATCTATCATACGTTTTTTTATCCTTTGTAGAAAGGTAATTTTACTACAGTTGCAGGTACTGCATTTTTACGAATTTGGATATTAATTTTACTATTAACATCTGTAAAAACAGTTGGTACATAACCTAAACCAATACCTTTTCCTAACATTGGCGACATAGTACCAGAAGTTACAACACCTATTTTTTTACCTTGTCCATCTACAATATCGTAACCTTGTCTAGGAATACCACGTTCGTCAAGCTCAAAAGCAATTAATTTACGTTCTACACCAAGACGTTTTTGGTCTTTTAAAGCTTCAGAATTTGTAAAGTTTTTAGTAAATTTTGTAATCCATCCTAAACCAGCTTCTAATGGAGACGTTTCGTCGGTAATATCGTTTCCGTAAAGGCAATATCCCATTTCAAGACGTAAAGTATCACGAGCAGCAAGACCAATTGGTTTAGCACCAGCTTCGGTAACCTTATCCCAAATTTGTTTTACTTCGTCGTTTTTACAATAGATTTCAAATCCGCCACTTCCTGTATAACCAGTTGCAGAGATAATTACATTTTCTACACCTGCAAAATCTCCAACTTCAAAGTTGTAGAATTTTATTTCGGCTAAATCGTGGCTAGTTAATGCTTGCATTTTTTCAACAGCATTAGGACCTTGTATTGCTAAAAGAGAATAGTCTTCGCTTAAATCTCGCATGGTAGCATCTACATTATTTTTAGATGAGATCCAGTTCCAATCCTTTTCAATATTACTAGCATTTACTACTAATAAATATGTTTCTTCTTTTAATTTATAGATAATTAAATCGTCTACAATACCACCATCATCATTTGGTAAACAAGAGTATTGTGCTTTTCCAACGGTTAATTTAGAAGCATCATTACTAGATACTTTTTGTATTAATTTTAAAGCATTAGGTCCTTCGATTAAAAATTCTCCCATATGCGACACATCAAAAACACCACAGTCTTTTCTTACTGCTTCGTGCTCTATATTTACGCCATCGTATTGTACTGGCATGTTATAGCCTGCAAATGGTACCATTTTCGCACTTAGTGCTTCGTGTGTTTTAGTTAATGCTGTATTTTTCATTGAAAAAAAGGTTTATTCTTTTCGTATAAACGAAAATCTATAGTGTTTTGTTAATGTTCATTTCTCCAACAAAAGTATTGAAAATTATTGAGTTGATTTGAATGACAATCATTTTAATAATTTGTTAATTTTTTAGGTTCAATTTTAATGATTAGTTTTCAGCTTCATAAAAATCTACAAATAAAATTGCAACAAGTCTTTACAACACTTATCCTCGTTTTATTTCTGTTTTCAGGGTGTAAAAATAAAAGTGATTTAGATTTTTTAGGTTCAGTATATAATGATAATCAATTTGTGCTAATTGAAGGAATGATAACCTTTAAATTTAAAACGGAAGACACTTTAAACCTTGTTATTTCAAGGCAAAATCATCAAAATAAATATTGCTCGTTACACTTGTATTTAGAATATAAAAAGAAGGTATAGATAAACTCGATTTTAATACTAAAGTTGGAATTATTGTAAACAAGCTAAAACTAGCCATTAATTATATATGGTGTTAGGCATAGTAAATTTAACATCCTGTACATTCTGGGTCAATCAAACATTTAATATTGTATTGCAAAAATAATTGCTTTTCTATTTCCCTCACAGAAATAAAAGAGTCCTTATTTATTCTATTAAATAAATTACTCATTCTAATACTTAATTTCAAAAACTGTTCCTTCCAGGTTTCCTCTTGGAAAATACTATCTAATAATCTGTTTACTTCTGAATTGTTATTACATAGAATTAATAATTTTTCACAAAGTTCCTCGTTATCTTCATTCATAGTCCATTCTAATAATGCTTTATAAAATGGCATTTTCACTTCTCTATTCTTTAAATGACCATTTCTTAAGCTTTCAAATTCAATAGGAACTTTTAAACTTGAAAGTTTTTGAGTATCGAATTTCATTAATTCGTATTGCTTTTTAGCAAACTTTAAATAGTCTACTTTTTCTAATCCTTTTTTATTGTAAGGATAGATTGACAAAGGTTTAAAATTCGTTAACATACCCTTTATCTTCTGAAGGGAAATTTACTAATAAAGGAATAATTTGATTTAATTCATTCGTTTTAAAATTTGAGTTATTACTTTGAAGTTCAGCAGGACACCCAATTGGTGTTTCAAATTTCACAGAATATTTTCCTTTTCCATAATTGGTTTGAGCATTTAGCTTTATTGTTAAGCCAACTAGAATTATTATAAGGATTTGTTTTTTCATTATTATGCCTAACAGCAGTTATATAAAATCGAAGTTAGCGGTTTTTTTTAACAAAGTCAAGTTGTAATAAAGTTAAATAGATTATATTCTTAATTTCGACGTAAATATCTTGCTAACTATTAAGTTTATAAGTTGTTGTAGTACGTTTTTTTGTCCAGTTTTTAAATTCCATTTTAACGTCTATTTCTTGAATTCCGTGTATTTTTTCTTTAAAACAAAAATCTAAGGTGTACTCAATCTTATATTTTTCTAATAATTCATCTTTTTCATTTTTAGCATGCGCCAAGTGTCTCATATACTTTTTAAACTTAGTTAGTTTGTAAAAGGCTATTATTAAAGATGTAATTCCAAGATAGATTATTGTAATTTTTATTTCCCAAACGAATACGCTATGAATAGTCCAACTAGCAAAAGAATATCCGCCGACTATTAATAATAATCCAATGGTTATAAGAAAGTAGAAAGACAAATGAATTGATTTTTTATTTCTGAGCAGCATTTCCAATTCAAGATTTGTTCTTTCTAATTTTTCTAGAAATTTTTCATCAAGTGTAATGTCGGAACAAGTGTTTTTAAAATCAGGTTTCCTATTGGTCAACTTACAAGTCAATCCTTTTTCAAAAGATGTAATTTCATTTTCGCATAAATCACAATGTTTAGAAAAACTCATTTTTCTTTTTTAGTTTCAGCAGTTATATAAATTCGAATTTAGTTATTTTTTCTCTTAAACTGAAGATGTAACAAAACTAAAAAGTCTAACACATTTATTCTTAATTTATAGGTGAATAAACTTTAAATCTAAAGTTGTTACGGTCTATAAAACACGTTTTAATTTGAAGAAGTATAATAACAAACCAATTCCTACCTAAGCAGGAATTTCTAATTTACACTAAAACGGTGTTTGGTTTGTTATTCTATTAAATAGATAAAAAGTATTATTCTATTTTATGCTTTGCTAAAAACTCTAAAATAAGTTTTGCAATTTCACTTGTCTTTTCTTCGGCAGCAAAATGTCCGGCATCAAGTAGATGCAATTCAGCATTTGGTAAATCTTTTAAATAAGCTTCGGCGCCTTTATAGTTAAATTTTAAATCTTTTTTTCCCCAAACAATTAATGTTTTTGGCTGATTTTCTTTCAGCATTTTCTGCCATTTTGGGTAACTAAGTAAATTAGTATTATAATCTTTAAAAAGTTGTACTTGTATTTCTCTATCTTTTTTAGAAGTTAAAAACGCTAAATCATGAGTCCAAGCATCGGGACTTTGCATGTTTCTGTTAGTACTATCCAAATCGAATAAATATTGCTTATTAATTATCGCATCTTCACTTGTAATACTGTATAAAAAATCATGCTTTTCTTTTGTGGTATCTGTTTGCGCAGTTCTAAAAAAAGCTTGTCGATTTGGTGTTAGTCCATCTAAATAAGCATTTGCATTTTGTACAATTAAAGCTTCAATTCTTTTTGGGTTTTTCATCATCATACGATAACCAACAGGAGCTCCAAAATCTTGCATGTACATTACATAGTTTTTTACTTGTAGCTTATTTATAAGTTTTTCGGTATAATCTGCTAACAAATTAAAACTATAATCTGTTGTATTTGGGTCTAAATGTGTGCTATAACCAGAGCCTAAATTATCTGGCGCAATAACGTGGTAATGTGTTGCCAACATAGGAATTAAATTTCTATACGAATGTGAAGATGATGGATAGCCATGCAATAATACAATGGTTGGGTTACTTTTATTACCAGCTTCTCTGTAAAACAGTTTTACACTATCAATTTCTGCATAATTATAAGTTGTTGCAGGTGGTAAAAAGAATTCTTTTTTATTGTCTTGGGTATTAGTATCTTTAGTGTTATTACACGCCAATAGTGAGAGTGCTAAAAAAGAAATTATTATTAATTGTTTCATGAATACCGTTTTTATTTTCGTGTAGAAAGTTTTATGCTTTGTACGTTTTAGACGTTTTTATTTGCTAAGCTTTCGCATAAAGCTTCTAATTTTTTTAATAATAGCATCTCCATCTTCTTCTAAAGCAAAATGACCAGTATCGTAAATATTATAATCTATATTTTTTACATCCTTTTTAAAGGCTAAAGCACCACTTTCAGGAAAATAAGCATCGTTTTTACCCCAAACAATTAATAATGGTGGCTGATTGTCTCTTAAATACTGTTGCCATTTTGGATATAATTTCACGTTGTTTTGATAATCGTAAAACAAATCTAAATTTACAGCGTGTGCATTTGGCCTAGATAATCTTAAGTAATCTAAGTTATAAGTATCAGGATCTACCGTTTCTGGATTTCTTACACCATGTGTGTATTGCCATTTTAAACCTTCTAAAGAGAAAGCTGGTAATAAAGCACTTTCGGTCTGTTTGGTTCTATTCTTCCAAAACGCTCGAGTACTAGCCCAAGCATCTCCTAAACCTTCTTCGTAAGCATTTCCGTTTTGGTTAATTATAGCTGTAATTCTTTCAGGATGTGCAGTAGCTAATCTAAAACCAATTGGTGCTCCATAATCTTGAATCATGATAGCATAAGAGTTAATATTTTTTTCCTCTAAAAATGAATTTACCGTTGTAGCTATATTATCAAACGTGTACTTGTAAGTATTGGCATCGGGAAAATCGCTATTTCCAAAACCAGGATAATCTGGTGCAATTAAATGAAACTCATTTTCTAATTGACTTATTACTTTTCTATATTGGTAAGACGATGCCGGAAAACCGTGGAGTAAAACAATAGTTGGATTTTTAGGATCACCAGCTTCTCTATAAGCTATGTTTACGCCGTTTACAGCTAGTGTTTTATATTTTAAAGTTGTGTTACTGTTTTCGTTTAATTGTGCAATATTTGCAGGTGCAGTATTTGTTTGCACGCTGTTTTCTTGCTTACAAGAGATAAAAAGTAAAACGACACTTAATGCTATTACTAAATTTTTCATATTTCAATTTTATTATAATATTGTTAGACAATATGTTTTAAAAAGAAAGCCTTAATGACTATGTAAAAGGACTAAGGCTTTCGTTTTTATTTAATTTCTACCAGCCATTACACCACCATCGGTATCCCAAATAGCTCCTGTAACCCAAGCAGCTTTGTCTGACAATAAGAAGACAATACTATTTGCAATATCTTGAGATTCACCAAAACGACCTATTGGATGAAAACCATTAAAACCAACTAATGCTTCTTTTGCAGCTTGTTCTCCACCAAAAACACCATGATAAACAGGAGTATTTACTAGGGCAGGAGAGACCGCATTTACACGAATATTATCTTCTGCTAATTCCATAGCTAAATGTTGAGTTAACGAATGTAAACCAGCTTTTTGCATAGAATATGCCGAAGAAGGTGTTGCTTTAACCGCTTGCTTTGCCCACATAGAACCTACGTTTACAATCGATCCACCTTTAGTAGCTTTCATTTTTTTAGCAACACTTTGTGTGATAAAAAAGAAACCTCTATTTAAGTCCTGATAAGAGTTGTAATCTTCCATTGTATGATCTAAAAAAGGCTTAGGGCCAAATATTCCAGAAGCATTTACTAGATAATCTAAGTTATCTAAACTATCAATTTTAGCAATTAAAGCATCTACATCACTAGTGCTAGATATGTTTGCAGTGTGTTTTACCAGATTTGGTGCATCTGCAATTTTATCTGTATTTCTACCCACAACATGTACTGTTGCGCCACCTTCTAATAATGCATTTGTAGTTGCATTACCAATGCCACTTGTTCCTCCAATTACTAAGGCTACTTTGTTTTTAAATTCTTTCATTTTTCTTTTTTATTTAGTTATTAATTAAAGACAGACAAGTCTGTCTTGTGTTTTGTAAATTTTTTTATTGAATTATTATTTCACATAAATTTCTAGATTCCATAATTGGCCAATCTTCTTGGTGTAAATGGCTTTCTCCTACGGCGCTTTCATAAAGCAAGTAAATTTGTCTTGCCAGAGAATTAACTTGTTCTGTTTTAACATTTTCTAAGTTATTTGTAATAAGCTTAGTTATAATTGCAATGAAACCATTTTTTTGAGATTGAATTTCATTTCTAATAATCTCGTTGTCTTTTGGTATTTCTGAAACTGTTTTAATACACCAACACCCATTAAAATCTTTATCTTGATAAAACATTTGAAGGAAATCGAAGATTGCTAATATTTGTTCTTTTCCTTTAGGTCTAGATGTTGTAAAGTTTTCAAAATCTTCTATAAAATTGATGTTTTTAAATTTAAGATAAGCAACACATATTTCTTCTTTAGATTTAAAATGATTGTATAACGTTGCTTTTGCAATACCTGCTTCGGCAATAATTTGGTTTATACCTGTAGAATTATAACCATTTTTATAAAATAAAAATGATGCAGTTTCTGTAATTCTATTTTTTACATCAGCGTGTTTCATATTGCAAATATATAATAAATATTCAAAAACAGACAAGTCTGTCTATTTGTTTTTTAAATTACAAAAATTTTGTAATTTATGGCAAGCAAACATTCCTATTATAATAGATTTCTAATTTCTATTTAATTCTTAATTTTACTATAATTCTATATTAAACTAAAGTTAAACATGGCTTTAGACTAGGAATGAGGGTATTGTAATGTTATATTTAGATATGGAAAATATTTTAGTAGCAGGTGCAAATGGCACTACAGGAAAAAAAATAGTTAATCTTTTAAAAGAATCTCAATATTTTAACCCAATTGCAATGGTTAGAAAAGAAGAGCAGAAAGCTTTTTTTGAGGCAAAAAAAATTGATACTGTTTTAGGTGATTTAGAAGGAGATGTTTCTCAAGTATTTAATATTACAAATAAAATAGATAAAGTATTATTTGCCGCTGGTTCTGGTGGTAAAAAAGTGGTAGAAGTAGATCAAGAAGGAGCGAAGCACTTAATTGATGCTTCAAATAAAAATAACGTTAAAAAGTTTGTTATGTTAAGTTCTATGGGAGCAGACCAACCGGAAAAGGCTGAGCAACTTCAAGAGTATTTAAAAGCAAAGCATAATGCTGATGAATATTTAAAATCTAGCGGATTAACTTATTCAATTGTAAGACCAGGTGCTTTAACTAATAATGAGTTAACAAATGAAATTGAACTTGAAGAAAAATTGAATAAAAGTGGAGAGATTAGTAGAAACGATGTTGCACAAACGTTAGTAAGAACTCTTAATGATGAGATTGCAAATAATGCCACATTCGAAATTATAAAAGGAAACACTTTAATTGGTGATGCCCTAAATAAAGTATCTACTGTTAAAGCTTAATTAGCGATTAATAATAGGATTTTAAACCATTGTAGCTGCCAATTTTGGTGGCTACTTTTTTTATATAGTTAATTGTATTTAATTTTGGGAGTCGTTTTTTATTTAATATTTTCAGTGGTAGTAACGACAACTTTAGCAACATAAATCCAAGCTTTTCTACCTTTAGAAAAAGTCTCTAAAACTCTCTTATAATCACTTACTTCATACTTATCTGTTTCTATAAGTTCCTTTTCGGTGATTTCAAAAATGGTGCCTTTAATACAGTCATTTACATTGTTCGTTTTTATAGCAATGGGATGGAATTCTTTTCCGCTAGCTTTTAAAACTTTGGCATCAGCAATTTTTAGCTTATCGAGTTTATACTGTTTTAAACTTGCTTTTTCTCCATTAAGTAAACGCCCATAATTTTCAAGTTGTAGAGTATCTAACTGTAATGTTCCGTATGAGAATAAATTATGTGTTATCATGTTTCTTTTAATATCCAGCATTATTTATTTCTATCCAATAATCATCTGGATCTTGAAAATATATTTGTTGCATGCCATCGTTTCTAACGTAGTCTTTATTAGGTGTGTCTTTCCAATCTGAGTATGCTATATTAAGACTGTTAAGATGTTTAATAATTAAATCTAAATTAGGAGTTGCCAAGGCAAAATGAACAGCCTTATTGGTAACAACTTCAAGTTCAGGTCTAGGAATTAGATGTATTTGTTTTTTATCTGTTAAAGAGAGCCATCGTGTTTTAGAATTCGACGCAGTATTTTTAATCTCTTCAAGCGATAATACTTTTTTATAAAAACGCATAGATTGTTCTACATCTTTTACAGAAATCGCAATATGATTTAATGAAAAAGTAAACATGATATTCTATTTTATAGATGAGATTGCTTCACTATTCATTGATCTTTATTTCAATAAAAATGATTTTAAACCATCGTAACTACTAATTTTAGTTGCTTCTTTGGTTTTACCCATAACCGATTGTATTTGCTCTGGTAGTGGTTGTTTTTCTTTAATAACAGCTTCAACTACATCTAAAAACTTTGTTGGATGTGCTGTTTCTAAAAACACACAATGTGCTTTTGGATTATTTTCTAAATAAGCTTTACTACCTAAATAACCAACTGCTCCATGAGGATCTGCAACGTAGTTATATTTATCGTAAATTTCTTTTAAAGCCACTTTAGTTTCTGCATCGCTAAAACTAAAAGAAGATAGGTTGTTTTTTAAGGCGTTAAAGTCATTTTTATAGATTTCACGAATACGTATAAAATTACTTGGGTTACCAACATCCATTGCGTTACTAATAGTTTGCACAGATGGTTTTGGATTATATTCTTCGGTTTGCAAGTAGTTTGTTACAACGTTATTCTCGTTGTTAGACGCTATAAAATGTTTAATTGGTAAACCTAGTTGTTGTGCCATCATTCCTGCACAAACGTTTCCAAAGTTTCCGCTTGGCACAGAGAATACAATCTCTTTGTGCGTTTTATGCAATTGCTTGTAAGCAAACATAAAGTAGAAAAGTTGTGGTAACCAACGTGCAACGTTTATAGAGTTTGCAGATGTTAACTGTATTTTACTTGTTAGTTCTTCGTCTAAAAAAGCACGTTTAACCATGTCTTGGCAATCATCGAAAACACCATCTACTTCAAGTGCTTTTATGTTTTGACCAAGTGTTGTTAATTGCATTTCTTGAATATCGCTCACTTTTCCGCTAGGATAAAGAATTACAACATTAACACCTTTAACACCCAAAAAACCATTTGCAACAGCGCCTCCTGTATCTCCAGAAGTGGCTACTAAAACAGTAACTTCGTTTGTATTGTCTTTATTAAAATAACCTAAACAACGTGCCATAAAGCGTGCACCAACATCTTTAAAAGCCATTGTTGGTCCATGAAACAACTCTAAAGTAGAAATGTTATCGTTAAGCTTAACCACAGGAAAATCGAAAGACAATGTCTCTTCAACAATTGTTTTTAAAATGGCTTCAGGAATCTCCGGACTCACAAATTGTTTAATAGCTTCGAACGCAATTTCAGGATACGTTAAATCGTCTATATTATCGAAAAACGATTGTGGTAATGGTGTAATAGTTTCAGGGAAATACAATCCTTTATCTGGAGCTAATCCTTTAATTACAGCATCTTTAAATGTTGTATTTGGTGCTTTTTTGTTTAGAGAGTAGTAGTTCATTATTTTATATTTTGAATTGTTTCTGTCATTGCGAGGATGCAGGACGTAGCAATTTTTTACTTTATGTTTTGAATTTTGATATTATTCATGAGATTAGCATGACGCTAAAAAGCGTCTCGTAATGACGATTGCATTTATAATACCTTCATTCCTTGTGTATTAATTTTAGAAACGTATACATTAAACTCAATCTCAGTTTTAGAGTACGCGTTTTTCATAGCTTCAGCAACCGCTTCAGCAGTATCTTTTCCTTTTGATAATGCGAAAATAGAAGGACCAGAACCCGAAATTCCTGCACCTAAAGCACCTGCTTTTATAACTTCGGTTTTAACCGAATTAAAATGAGGTATTAGCTGACTTCTATACGGCTCTACAACAACATCTTTTAAAGATTCACTTAGTAAATTATAATCTTCGGTATGTAATGCATGTACTAAACTACCAACGTTAGACCATTGTGTTATGGCATTTTGCAATGGAATGTCTTTTGGTAAAATAGCACGAGATTCTGATGTCTTTACCTCAATTTGAGGATGAATAATGGTAACAAATAAATCTTTTGGTGTTGGTAATTGTAAAACTTTTAAAGGTGATGTGCTTTTTACTAAAGTAAATCCGCCAAATAGGGCAGGAGCAATGTTATCTGCATGTTCGCAACCACTTGCAACAGCTTCACCTTTCATGGCAAAGTTAGTGACTTCAGTTTGGTTGTATGGTTTTCCTAATAATTCGTTTATAGCAAAAACACTTCCTGCAGCACTTGCAGAACTACTTCCAATACCACTACCAGGTTTTATGTTTTTGTAAATTTCAATTTCGAAACCACAATCTGGTTTTGCATGGTTATACAATGCCAATGCCGAAACACTAGCGACGTTTTTTTCTGTTTCAAAAGGCAAATCTGCACCAACAATTTTGGTAATTTTTATGCCTTTCTCTTTCGTTTTTCTAATCACCATTTCATCACCAATGGTATCTATGCAAAAGCCTAAAACATCAAATCCGCATGAGACGTTTGCTACTGTAGCTGGTGAGAATATTTTAATTTCGTTCATTGAAAAAATCTTTTTTAATTTCCGCGAAGGCAGTAATCTCTTCTATTATTTTATATGTAATATTTCATTTCAAAAGATTACCACGTCCTTCGTCCTCGCAATGACAGTCTATACTATGTTTTAGAGTTAGAATAAACATTGTTTACTGAGACTGTAAACTGATTACTAATTTTATTTACTTCCTGCTTTTATTATATCGGCAAATAAACCAGAAGCAGTAACATCTGCACCAGCACCAGCACCTTTTACAATTAATGGTTGTTCTGGGTAACGCTCTGTATAAAACATAACAATATTGTCTTTTCCTTCTAAATTATAAAATGGATGACCTTCTGGAATTTCTTTTAAGCCAACTTTAGCTTTTCCATTTTTAAACTCTGCAACGTATTTTAATTGACAGTTTTTCGCTTTAGCCGAAGCATATAATTTTTGAAAATGCGCTTCTTCAGTTTTAAGCGTTTTATAAAAATCGTCTACAGTATCGCTTTCTAAGTTTGCTTTAGTTAAGAATGAATCATTTTCAATAGATTCAATTTCCATTGCTCCACCATTTTCACGGGCTAGTATTAATATTTTTCTAGCAACATCAATTCCGCTTAAATCTATTCTTGGATCTGGTTCTGTATAGCCTTCAAATTGTGCTCGCTTTACTGTATCATGAAAATTAGTTTTATCACTAAAGTTATTGAATACAAAATTTAAACTTCCAGAAAGTACAGCTTGAATACTAGTTACTTTATCTCCAGAACTTACTAAATTGTTTAGCGTGTTAATTATTGGTAATCCTGCACCAACATTAGTTTCGTAAAAGAAAGGTGTATTGTATTTAAGTGCTAAATCTTGTAAAAGTTTGTAATTACTGTAAGTACTTGAACATGCAATTTTATTACAAGCTACAACGGCAATACTACTTCTTAAATAATGCTCGTACATTTTAGAAACGGCATCGTTAGCAGTAATATCTACAAAAATACTGTTACGTAAATTGAGTGCTTTTGCTTTTTCTAAAAAGCCATCTAAAGTTGATTTATCTGCATGATGAAATTTCGACGCCCAATCATTTAAATCAATACCTTCAGCATTAAAAATCATTTTCTTAGAGTTAGCCATACCAACAATACGAACGTCTAGTTTTAAATTCTTTTTTAGGTAATTACTCTGTTGGTGAATTTGGTCGATTAGTTTTTCGCCTACATTACCAATTCCAGTTATAAAAACATTTAACTGTTTTATGTTATTTCCAAAGAAACGTTCGTGGATAGTATTCAGCGCTTTCTCCACATCTTTTTCTGCAATTACGGCAGATATATTTCTTTCTGATGCACCTTGCGCAATCGCTCTAATGTTAATATTATTTTTTCCTAAAGCACTAAACATTTTACCGCTAATACCTTGATGACTTTTCATATTATCACCAACTAGCGCAATAATAGATAGATTTTGTTCTACGGTAATAGGATCAATTCTATGTTTAGATATTTCATGTTCGAAAGCTAAATTAATAGCTGTTTCTGCTTGAATGGCATCATCTTTAGAAATTCCGAAACATATAGAATGCTCTGAAGACGCTTGCGTAATTAAAATAATATTAATTTTCTCTTGAGATAATGTTTCGAATAAACGCTTTGAAAAACCAGGTATACCAACCATTCCATTGCCTTGCAATGTTAAAAGTGCAATATCGTTAATATTGGTAATACCAGTTGCAGTTGAAGACTTTGTATTGCCTTCGTTAGAAATAATTGTTCCAAACTCATTAGGTTTAAGCGTATTCTTAATATGAATAGGGATATTTAAACTTAAAACAGGTTGAACAGTTGGAGGATAAAGTACTTTAGCACCGAAATGCGATAATTCCATCGCTTCATGATAACTAATACGTTCTATAGGATAGGCTTGCTTAACAAGTTTAGGGTTTGTTGTGTACATACCGCTAACATCTGTCCATATTTCTAGTCTTTCTGTTTTTAAAGCAGCAGCTACAATTGCAGCAGTATAATCTGAACCTCCGCGCCCTAAAGTAGTTGTTTTACCTAAGTATGATTTAGAAATAAAACCAGGAAGTAGCGTTATATCCTGTGTTGCTTCATTAAAATACTCTTGAATATTATTATTCGTCGTTTCAAAAATAACTTCAGCCTTTGTATAGTTAGAATTAGTAACTATAAGCTGTTGTGTGTTCTTTCTAACAGCATTTACTCCTCTAGATTTTAGAGTTTCGGCTATTATAAAAGACGATAAAAGTTCTCCAAAGCTTACCAAACGATCGGACGTTTGTGGAGACAATTCGTTTATAAGAAAAATACCGTCTAAAAGGTTTTTAAGCTTTTTTAATTTACCATCCAATTCCTTAATGATCGCAGCATTATTTTGAGGAATTAATTCTTCTAAAACTTTAATATGTTTAGCTTTAATAGACTTGTATTCCGTTTTATAATTCTTGTTGTTATCTTTAGCTAAGTTACCCGCTTTAAGTAGTTTATCTGTAATACCACCAACGGCAGAAACCACACAAATAACCTTGTCTTTTTTAGAGTAGTCTTCTAAAATAGTAATAACTTTATTGATGTTTTTTGAAGAACCTACAGATGTTCCACCAAATTTTAATACTTGCATGAGAGTTGAATTATTTTAATAAATGATAGGGAAAAGTATTACTTTTACGTGAATAAGAAAACTAATTGTTGATTTTTATACAATTATGATTTTTATTCAATTTAATTTTTAATTTAAGAGCTATAATCGTTTAAGACTGAATTATCTTGAACGATTTTTAAAGGCATTATAACACTACTGAAATTTAATATGAAGATATTCTCTAAAGAACAAATTTACGAAGGCGACAAACTAACACAAGATAAGCAGAAAATCTCTTCGACAGATTTAATGGAGCGCGCAGGAATGCAAATTTTTAACTGGATACATACAAGAATGCAAGGTGCGCAAGTACCAATTCATGTGTTTTGTGGTATTGGTAATAATGGAGGTGATGGTTTAGTAGTCGCTAGACATTTAATTACACATGGTTATAATGTTAATACTTACATTGTAAATTGTAGCGATAAGCGTTCTAAAGATTTTTTAATTAATTATGATCGTGTTAAAAACGTTACTAAAAGTTGGCCAACATTATTAAGTTGTGAAGAAGATTTTAACGCCATTAATATTAACGAAAAAGACATTATTGTTGATGCCGTTTTTGGAATAGGTTTAAATCGTGCTGTAGATGCTTGGGTAAAAGGTTTATTTAACTTTTTTAGAGCAACAAAAGCATTTACGCTATCTATAGATTTACCTTCTGGATTGGCTACAGACAAGAGTGTTGAAGATCCTGAAGCAGTTGTTAATGCAGGTTATACTTTAAGTTTTCAAACACCAAAATTAGTTTTCTTTTTACCAGAAACAGCAAAATACACTGTACAATGGGAAGTTTTAGATATTGGTATTGATCCTGATTATTTGTTTACAACGGTTACGGAAGCCGATTTAATTGGGAAGAACGAAGTATTACCAATTTATAAACCTCGCGAAAAGTATAGTCATAAAGGTACTTTTGGACACAGTTTAATTATTGGTGGGAGTTATGGTAAAATAGGAGCAGTAACATTAGCGAGTAGATCTGCATTAGCAGTAGGCGCTGGAAAAGTAACTGCTTATATGCCAAAATGTGGTTATATACCACTACAAACAGCTTTCCCAGAAGCTATGGTAATTACTGATGAAGATGATGAAAAAATAACTAAAATAGCATTCGATATAGAACCAACAGTTATTGGAATTGGAGTAGGTTTAGGTACAGACTCTAAAACGGTTTCTGCGATTGAAGCGTTTTTAAAAACAAACAAAAAGCCTTTAGTTATTGATGCTGATGGCTTAAATATTTTAGCTAAAAAGAAAGCTTTACTAAAATTATTACCAGAATTAACCATCTTAACACCACACCCAAAAGAGTTAGAAAGATTGGTGGGAAAATGGGATAATGATTTCGATAAATTAAAGAAAACAAAAGCTTTTGCTAAAAAATATAAAGTAATTGTAGTTATAAAAGGAGCAAATACAATTACTGTTTTCGATGATAAATTATATGTTAACGCAACAGGAAATCCTGGTTTAGCAACTGCAGGAACAGGAGATGTTTTAACAGGAATGTTAACAGGTTTAATTTCGCAAGGCTACGATCCTTTACAGGCTACACTTTTTGGAGTGTATTTACATGGAAAAAGTGCCGATATATTAATAGAGCAATTAGGCTACCAAAGTATTATTGCAAGTAATGTAATAGAAGGTATAAGTTTAGCTTACTTAGATTTGTTTAAGCAGCCAGAACAGACTCAAGTAGAGCAAGCAGATACTGAAGCTCCAGAATAAAAACATAAAATTAAGCACAAAAAAACCGAGCTTTAAACTTAATGTTGCTCGGTTTTTTTTATACTCTATTTTAAAAATTAGATATTATCTAATCCATTTAAAATTTCTCTTAATTTAGGACTTGAAGGTCTTGGAGCATCAGCATTAACAATATTTCCAGCTGGATCGATTAAGATAAAACGAGGAATACCATTAATTTTGAATCCTTGTACGAATTCAGATTTCCAACCTTTGTCAGATATTATTTGAATGCCACCTAATTCCTTTTCGGCTATCATTTTCTTCCAGCCCTCTTTAGCTGCAGCTACATCTCCTTTAAATCCTCTACCGTCATCTACAGAAAGGCTTACAAATTCAATGTTTTTACCATGGAAATCTTTTTCAACTTTTTTTAATGAAGGAATTTCTCTAAGACAAGGTCCGCACCAGGTTGCCCAAACATCTATATAAACATATTTACCTTTTAAATCTGCTAAAGCTGTTTTTCCGCCTTTAACATTTTCAAAATTAAAATCAGGAGAAGGCTGTCCTACATATGAAGCAAATTGTGCAGCTCTTCCTTGTTGTTGTTTATAAGCTCCAGTAATTCCTGGTTTAAATTGAGTAATCTGTGCTTTTTCATTAGCAATAAGTGTAGAGTCTAATCCTTTAGTGTTATCGTTTAAAAACGTGTACATTTCTTTTTCAAGGTCAACTACTTTAGCATTGAATTCTGCTTCTTCTAAATCAAAAAGACTTGGCTCTATTAAGTTTTCTTGCATGACTGCTTTTTTAACTAAATAGTTGTTAGCATCTGCGCCTTCACCTGTGAATTTTAATGACTCATCAAATTCTTTAGTATCTAATTCTAATTTTAAATCATAACCATTTTTTAGAAAAATGTTAGTAGATTCATTACCATCATAAACACCATACATTCCAGTAGTAACTTTTAAAGTATCACTAAACGTACCATCTTGAGCAATTTTAATCGTTTTAGAAAATGCTCTTCCTTGGTATACGAATAAAGAGTCACTACTTTGGTTTTCAATTTTACCAGAAAAGGTAACGTAGTCTTTAGGAGCTTCTTCTTTACAAGCTACAACTGCTAATACAGATAAGCCTAATAATAATTTCTTCATTTTTTTTGATATTAAATTTGTATCAAAAATAAGTTATAAATATTAATTTAAATCATTTTGATAAATTATTAACAATACTTGCACAGCTTGTTTTGAATGATGATTTTTGATACACATAAAACAAACCATGAGCACATTCCATTATATATCTTCAGAAAAACTTGACATTGTAACAATTTACAATATTTTTAAGGACAAGAAAAAGCTAAAGCTTTCTAAAGAGTCTATAGATAAAATTAATACGTGTAAAACGTATTTAGATAAGAAATTAAGTGAAGCCGATAAACCATTTTACGGTATTAATACCGGTTTTGGTTCTTTATATAATGTAGAAATTTCTAAGAACGATTTAACAAAGTTACAGGAAAATCTTGTAATGTCTCACGCTTGTGGAACAGGAGATCGTGTTCCAGAAAGTGTTGTAAAAGTGATGTTGCTTTTAAAAATACAATCTTTAAGTTATGGACATAGTGGTGTACAATTAGCTACTGTAAACAGATTGATAGACTTTTTTAATAACGATGTGTTTCCGTTTGTGTTTACACAAGGTTCTCTTGGTGCTTCCGGTGATTTAGCGCCTTTAGCGCATTTAGCTTTGCCGTTAATAGGAAAAGGAAAAGTAGTACATGATAAAGAAGAATTTAATGCCAGCGAAATACTTGAAAAATTTGGTTGGGAACCGATAAGATTAGAAGCAAAAGAAGGTTTAGCGCTTTTAAACGGAACACAATTTATGAGTGCTTATGGTGTATATTTATTATTAATGTCTCATAAAACATCTTATTTGGCAGATGTAATTGCTAGTATTAGTTTAGATGCTTTTGATGGTAGAATAGAACCTTTTCATGATTTAGTTCACCAAGTACGTCCTCATCCGGGACAATTAAAAGTGGCTAGACGTTTTAATGAGTTTCTAAAAGGAAGTGAACTAATTACAAGAGAAAAGGAACATGTTCAAGATCCTTATTCTTTTAGATGTATTCCTCAAGTGCACGGTGCAACAAAAGATACTTTAGATTTTGTTGAACGTGTTATTTTAACTGAGATTAATTCGGTTACAGATAATCCTAATATTTTTCCTGAAGAAGATTTAATTATTTCTGGCGGAAATTTCCATGGGCAACCCTTAGCTTTAGCATTAGATTATTTAAAAATTGCGATGGCAGAAATTGGTAACATTTCTGAACGTCGTGTATTCCAATTAGTTTCAGGCTTAAGAGGCTTACCAGCATTTTTGGTAGATAATCCAGGTTTAAATTCTGGTTTTATGATACCTCAGTATACAGCAGCTAGTATTGTAAGTGCTAATAAACAATTAGCAACACCAGCAAGTGTAGATAGTATTGTGTCTAGTAATGGGCAAGAAGACCATGTTAGTATGGGAGCAAATGCGGCAACACAGGCTTATAGACTGATTAAAAACGTAGAACGCGTAATTGCTATAGAATTAATGAATGCTAGTCAAGCCATAGCATTTAGAAGCCCATTAAAAACATCTCCTTTTTTAGAATCATTTTTAGAGCAGTACAGAAAAGAGGTGTCATTTGTGGAAAAAGATCGTGTTTTACATGATGATATTGAAGCTTCAATTCAGTTTTTAAATGATGTTGATGTAGAAATAGAAGAGTTGTTTTTGAATAATTATGGTGTAAATAATGGTTAATTATTTACAATCAAGTAGCTCAATATTGTTACCCTTTATTTAATTAAAACAAAAAAAAGTTAACTAATAGTTAACTTTTTTGTTTTCTAAGACAAGTAAGTTTGCCCATGATTTTGCTTCGTTAAGTTCTTTAAATATTTTAAAGGGCTTTTCGACAAAAAGTTTTTCTATTAATGCGTTATTCTTGGTGATTTCTTTTTGAGAGACAACAGCAAAACCAATTAGGTTTTTTATTTGCTTAGTTTCAAAATAAACGGTAGGGTTTACCGCGTAAGAATTTTTACGATTACTAATGTAAACGAAATTTTTATTCTGGTAAAAAAGATCGACTAGGTCTAATAATATTTTATTAGTTTCTATTGTAACAGTTTCGTCTTTATTTATTATTACAACTAAATAATTTTCGTGTATTGTTATGTAGCCTACGCCAATGTCTATGTGTGCTTGTTCTGTCATGCCAATTTTATCTAATCTTAATATACAAAAAAAAGAGGTTATTTAAGAATATTAAATAACCTCTATATCTAAAGTGATATTATTTTAAGATTCTGTAGACTTTTCTGTCTTTTCTATTTTAATTGTTATTTCATCAGTTTTAGAATCTAAATCCATAATAATTTTATCTCCTTCACTTACATTAGAAGTAATTATTTCTTCAGCTAAAGCATCTTCAACATATTTTTGGATAGCTCTTTTTAAAGGTCTTGCTCCATACTGTTTATCGAAACCTTTTTCTGCAATGTAATCTTTAGCAGTGTCAGTTAATTCTAATTCGTAACCAAGGTCTTTAATTCTTAATAGTAGTTTATCAAGTTCTAAATCTATAATTTTATGAATATCCTCTTTTTCTAGAGCATTAAATACAACAACATCATCAATTCTATTTAAAAATTCTGGTGCAAAAGATTTCTTTAAAGCATTTTGTATTACAGCACGTGCATTAGCATCTTCTTGAGATTTTTGAGATGCAGTACCAAAACCAATTCCTGTACCGAAATCTTTTAATTTACGAGCTCCGATATTAGAAGTCATAATAATTATGGTATTTCTAAAATCAATTTTTCTACCAAGAGAATCGGTTAAATAACCATCATCCAATACTTGTAAAAGCATGTTAAAAACATCTGGATGAGCTTTTTCAATTTCATCTAAAAGTACAACAGCATAAGGTTTGCGTCTTACTTTTTCTGTAAGCTGTCCACCTTCTTCGTAACCAACGTATCCTGGAGGTGCACCAACTAAACGTGAGATTGCAAATTTCTCCATATACTCACTCATGTCTATTCTAATAAGTGATTCTTCACTATCAAATAACTCACGAGATAATACTTTGGCTAATTGTGTTTTACCAACACCTGTTTGTCCTAAAAATATAAATGAGCCAATTGGCTTATTTGGATCCTTAAGTCCAGCACGATTTCTCTGTATGGCTTTTACAACCTTTGCAACAGCTTCATCTTGACCTATAACTTTTCCGTTAATAAGCTCTGGTAGCTCTGCTAATTTGTTGCTTTCTTTTTGTGCAATTCTATTTACAGGAATTCCTGTCATCATAGAAACAACATCCGCAACATTATCTTCAGAAACTATTTCTTTATTTAGTTTGGTATCTTCTTCCCATTTTTCTTGGGCAATAGATAACTCTTTTTCTAAACGCTTCTCATCGTCACGTAAACGTGCAGCTTCTTCGTACTTCTGTTTTTTAACAACAGAGTTCTTAGTTTCTTTAACTTCTTCAAGCTTTTTCTCAAGCTCAATAATTTGCTTAGGTACATCGATATTAGTAATGTGTACACGAGAACCTGCTTCATCTAAAGCATCAATAGCTTTGTCTGGAAGAAAACGCTCTGTCATGTATCTATTAGTAAGTTTTACACAAGCTTCAATAGCTTCTTGTGTGTACTCGACATTGTGATGTTCTTCGTATTTACCTTTAATATTGTTTAATATTTCTATAGTTTCATCAACAGTAGTTGGTTCGACAATTACTTTTTGAAAACGACGCTCTAAAGCACCATCTTTTTCTATGTATTGTCTGTATTCATCTAAAGTTGTGGCACCAATACATTGTATTTCGCCTCTTGCTAAAGCAGGCTTAAACATATTAGACGCATCAAGGCTTCCTGTTGCTCCACCAGCACCAACAATAGTGTGTATTTCGTCTATAAACAAAATAACATCATCATTTTTTTCAAGCTCGTTCATAACGGCTTTCATGCGCTCTTCAAACTGTCCTCTGTACTTTGTTCCAGCAACTAAACTCGCTAAGTCTAAAGTAACAACGCGTTTTCCAAAAAGAATACGAGAGACTTTACGTTTAACAATTCTATTAGCTAAACCTTCGGCAATGGCACTTTTACCAACACCAGGTTCTCCAATAAGTAATGGATTGTTCTTTTTTCTACGAGATAAGATTTGAGATACACGCTCAATTTCTTTCTCACGTCCAACCACAGGATCTAGTTTTCCTTCTTCTGCCATAGCAGTAAGATCTCTACCGAAGTTGTCTAAAACAGGTGTTTTAGACTTTTTGTTGCTTTTTCCCGTAGGTGTATTAAATATGTCTTTAGACTCGTTGCCTTCATTTCCTTTAGAATCATCATCTTGAAAAGATTCCGATTTAGGCTCTATATAATTACTATCGTCGTTTGTGATCATAGACTTAAATTGTTCTTTTACATTATCGTAATCCACTTTTAACTTATTTAAAAGCTTAGTTGTTGGATCGTTTTCATTTCTTAAAATACATAACAGCAAATGTGCTGTGTTAATAGAAGTGCTTTGAAAAAGTTTTGCTTCTAAAAAAGTAGTTTTTAAAGCGCGTTCTGCTTGCCTAGTTAGGTGCAAGTTCTTTTTGTCGTTAGAAGTAATGGTAACATTAGGATTCGCAGGGCTTAAAATTTCGACTTTTCGTCTTAAATGATTTAAATCAATATCTAAGGCATTTAATATATTTATTGCTTTTCCGTTTCCATCTCTTAATAATCCAAGCATAAGATGTTCGGTACCAATAAAATCATGACCTAAGCGAAGTGCTTCCTCTTTACTGTAAGCTATTACATCTTTTACTCTTGGTGAAAAATTATCATCCATATAGTTATTCCTTTCGTCAATAAATTTAGTGAATCATAACATCAATGGCAAAAACTATACCTTAAATATTACGATATTCTATTTCTTATTTAAAATTATGTTAAAATAAAAGATGATTTTTTTTATATTTAAGTAAGAAAGTAAAGCATAGCTTTAATTATGGTTTCTTTTTTTTGTTAAATAGAAAGAGAAAAAGGACGTTTTATTTAGTGATTTCAAATAATAGATAGTATTCTACGCTAATAGACAAAAAAATGTTTAAAAAATCAAAACAATTAACAAGATAGTTATTAACGATAAAGGGTATACGAATTGTTAATAAAAAGTCTCAAAAAGTAGGGATAAAGACTTACTGTTACTAATGAAATAATTATATTAGCGCGTTACGAAACAACTATAAAAATTTAATTAAGATTATATATGGCAGAAGGCGAAAAAGTGATTCCAATTAATATTGAAGATGAAATGAAATCGGCTTACATTGATTATTCAATGTCAGTCATTGTGTCACGTGCTTTACCAGACGTAAGAGATGGTTTAAAACCAGTACATAGACGTGTACTTTATGGTATGCATGAACTGGGTGTTAGAGCAAACAGTGCACATAAAAAATCTGCAAGAATTGTTGGTGAAGTTTTAGGTAAGTACCACCCACATGGAGATACTTCTGTTTACGATGCAATGGTACGTATGGCTCAAGAATGGAGTTTACGTTATATGTTGGTCGATGGACAAGGTAACTTTGGGTCTGTAGATGGAGATAGTCCAGCAGCAATGCGTTATACAGAAGCAAGAATGCGTAAGATATCTGAGGATATGCTTGCAGATATTGATAAAGAAACTGTAGATCATAAATTAAACTTTGATGATACTTTAGAAGAGCCAACAGTTCTTCCAACACGTATTCCAGGTTTACTAGTAAATGGAGCTTCTGGTATTGCAGTAGGTATGGCAACAAATATGCCGCCTCACAATTTAACAGAAGTTGTAGATGGTACAATAGCATACATTGATAATAATGATATTGAAATTGATGAATTAATTACACACATTAAAGCACCAGATTTTCCAACAGGTGGAACAATATATGGTTACGATGGTGTAAAGGAAGCATTTCATACAGGTCGTGGACGAATTGTCATGCGAGCTAATGCTAATATCGAGGAGGTTCAAGGTAGAGAATGTGTTATTGTAACAGAAATTCCTTACCAAGTGAATAAGGCAGACATGATTAAAAAGACTGCCGACTTAATAAACGATAAAAAATTAGAAGGGATTTCTACTATTAGAGATGAGTCTGATAGAAATGGTATGCGTATTGTTTACGTTTTAAAGCGTGATGCTATACCTAATATTGTTTTAAATAAATTATACAAATACACAGCATTACAATCGTCTTTTAGTGTAAATAATATTGCATTAGTAAAAGGACGTCCACAGTTATTGAATTTAAAAGAATTAATTCAATACTTTGTAGAGCATAGACATGAGGTTGTTGTAAGACGTACAAAATACGAATTACGTAAAGCCGAAGAACGTGCACACATATTAGAAGGTTTAATTATTGCTTCTGATAACATCGATGAAGTAATAAAAATTATTAGAGCATCTTCTAACGGAGACGAAGCTAGAAATAATTTAATTGAACGTTTTAAGCTTTCAGAAATACAAGCGAAAGCAATCGTAGAGATGCGTCTGCGTCAATTAACAGGACTAGAACAAGATAAACTTCGTAATGAATACGAAGAGATCATGAAAACGATTGAAGACCTTAAAGATATTTTAGGTGATGAAGCGCGTAGAATGTCTATTATTAAGGAGGAGTTAATTGTTATTCGCGATAAATATGGAGATGATCGTCGTTCTGTAATTGAATATGCTGGTGGAGATTTAAGTATTGAAGATATGATTCCAGATGAGAAAGTAGTGATTACTATTTCTCATGCAGGTTATATTAAACGTACTTCTTTATCTGAGTATAAGACACAAAATAGAGGAGGAGTTGGACAAAAAGCTTCGACTACACGTAACGAAGATTTCTTAGAGCATTTATTTGTTGGTACAAACCACCAATACATGTTATTCTTCACACAAAAAGGAAAATGTTTCTGGATGCGTGTTTACGAAATTCCAGAAGGAAGTAAAACGTCTAAAGGTAGAGCAATTCAAAACCTTATAAATATTGAGCAAGACGACAAAGTAATGGCGTTTATTTGTACTCAAGATTTAAAAGATGAAGAGTATGTAAATAGTCATTATGTAATTATGGCTACTAAAAAAGGTCAAGTTAAAAAGACTTCTTTAGAGCAATATTCTAGACCAAGAACTAATGGTATTAACGCCATTACAATTAAAGAAGACGATGTTTTATTAGAAGCTAAATTAACAACTGGTGAAAGCCAAGTGATGTTAGCATTAAAATCTGGTAAAGCCATTAGATTCGAAGAAGCTAAAACAAGACCAATGGGTCGTGGAGCTTCTGGTGTAAGAGGTATTAGATTACAAGATGAAAAAACCGATGAGGTAATTGGTATGATTGCTGTGGATGACATGGAAAGCAACATTCTTGTGGTTTCAGAAAATGGTTATGGAAAACGTTCTAGTTTAGAAGACTATAGAATTACTAACCGTGGAGGAAAAGGAGTGAAAACTATTTCTATAACAGAAAAAACAGGTAACCTGGTATCTATTAAGAATGTAACAGATGAAGATGATTTAATGATCATTAATAAATCTGGTATTGCTATTAGAATGGCAGTAGCCGATTTACGTGTTATGGGTAGAGCAACACAAGGTGTAAAGCTTATTAATCTAAAAGGTAAAGATTCTATTGCAGCAGTTGCAAAAGTAATGCATGAAGAAGATGAAATAGAATTAGACGAAGATGGAAACATAATAATTCCTGAAGGTGTTGAAAAGACTAGTGATTCTGAAAATGGCACGACTGTTGATTCTACCGAAGAAGAGGAGTAAATAATTTTAAAACTTAATTCCGGTCAGGAATATAAAAACTTAAACTAATGAAAAAACAATTAATATTTACACTAGCTTTACTTGTAACTCTATTCTCTTTTGGACAAAAGAAAGAGTTAAAGGTTTTAGAAAAAGCTGTTAAAAATAACAACTTTGCTGAGGCTAAAGCAGCAGCAGTAACATTAGAATCTATGCTTGGTAGCATGGATGATAAGATGAAGTCTAAATTTTACTACAATAGAGCTAAAGCATTATATGCTAATGGAGCTGGTAATGTTGCAGATTTTGATACGGCTTTCAACGATTTAAATAAAGTTGATCAAAAATATGTAAGCGATTTAGCCGAAACCAAAAAATTTGTACAGAATGAATTATTGGTAAAAGGAAATAGTTTTTATACAGGCGGTAAGTATACACAAGCAGCAAGTTTGTTTTCAATGTTATATAAATTGGTTCCTGAAGATCAATCTTACTTATATTATGCAGCAGTTAGTTCTGTGTTAGGTAAAGATTTCGATTCAGCTCTTAATCACTATACAGCTTTAAAAGAGTTAGGTTATACAGGTATTACAACAGAATACTTTGCTGTAAACAAGGAAACTGGTGAAGAAGAAGTATTCGATAAAGGTACACGTGATTTATATGTTAAAGCTAAAACACATATTAAACCAGGAGAGAGAGAAACAAAATCTAAAGTTGGAGAAATCTATGGTCAAATTACTTCGATTTATTTAAATCAAGGTGAGAATGAAAAAGCTTTAGAGTCTATTAAAGAAGCAAGAATTGCTGATCCTTCTAACAGTGATTTAATTGTTACAGAAGCAAATGTGCAGTTAAAATTAGGTAACGAATTAGAATATGGTAAGCTTATTAAAGAAGCAATTGCTAATGATCCTAATAACACCGATTTGATTTACAATTTAGGAGTGATTTCTAATCAGGCTGAAAATAAAGCTGATGCAGAAATGTATTACAAGAAAGTTATTGAAATTGATCCTAATTATATTAATGCATTAAAGAATATTTCTGCATTAATTTTAGAAGAAGATGCTGAGATAGTTAAAAAAATGAACGTTTTAACAAATTCAAACGCAGATAATAAAATCTACGACCAATTACAAAAAGACCGTGGTGGCGTTTATCAAAAAGCTATACCTTATTTAGAGTCTGTAATAAAATTAGATACTAAATTAGAAAGTGCAGACTTTGCTAGAACTTTATCTAACATTTATAGTGTTGTTGGTGAGAGCGAAAAAGCTAAAGCGCTTAAAGCTAAATATGGTTTATAGAAAGAATTAAAGACATATGTTACAAACAAAAAAACCACTTATAAGTGGTTTTTTTTGTATTAGGATTTATTAATAGTTGGTAAATATTTAAAAGAAGAAAGGAATACTTTATTCAGTGCATATAAATAATAATAAAGCTATTTAGAAAAGGTTTAAAAACCAAAAAAGGAATGCGTACAGCATTCCTTTTTTTATGTATGTAATTTTTATTTCTGTTAGATTTAAACCTGTAAAACACCCATATTAAAAGGCTTCTCTATAGGTGCATGATTTGCAGCTTCAATACCCATAGAAATCCAAGTTCTAGTATCTAAAGGATCTATAATGGCATCTGTCCATAAACGAGAAGCGGCATAGTACGGTGATACCTGGTTATCATATCTATTTTTAATTTTAGAGAATAGTTCTTCTTCTTTCTCAGGAGTGATTTTTTCTCCTTTTTTCAATAATGAAGCTTTCTCAATTTGTAATAATACTTTAGCAGCACTATTTCCACTCATAACTGCTAATTCAGCACTTGGCCAAGCTACAATTAATCTTGGATCATAAGCTTTACCGCACATAGCATAATTTCCAGCTCCATAACTATTTCCAATAATAATAGTAAATTTCGGAACTACAGAGTTACTAACTGCATTCACCATTTTTGCTCCATCCTTAATTATACCACCATGCTCACTCTTACTACCAACCATAAAACCAGTAACATCTTGTAAGAATACTAAAGGAATTTTCTTTTGGTTACAATTAGCTATAAAACGAGTTGCTTTATCTGCGCTATCATTATAAATAACACCGCCAAATTGCATTTCACCACTCTTGGTTTTTACTAACTTTCTTTGGTTGGCTACAATACCAACAGCCCAACCATCTATTCTTGCATAAGCAGTAATAATGGTTTGTCCGTATCCTTTTTTGTATTCGTCGTATTCTCCATCATCTACTAATCTAGAAATAATATCAAGCATATTATATTGGTCTGCTCTAGATTTTGGAAGAATACCATAAATATCTTCTGGATTCTCTTTAGGTTTTTTAGCTTCAACTCTATTAAAGCCTGCTTTATCGTAATCGCCAATTTTATCTATTAATCGCTTAATAGTATCTAAGGCATCTTTATCGTCTTTAGCTTTGTAATCTGTAACACCAGATACCTCGCAATGTGTAGTTGCACCACCAAGAGTTTCATTATCTATAGTCTCACCAATAGCCGCTTTTACTAAGTAACTACCTGCAAGAAAAATACTTCCTGTTTTATCAACAATTAAAGCTTCGTCACTCATAATTGGTAAATATGCACCACCAGCAACACAACTTCCCATAACAGCAGCTATTTGGGTAATACCCATACTACTCATTATAGCGTTATTTCTAAAAATACGACCAAAATGTTCTTTATCCGGGAATATTTCATCTTGTAATGGTAAATAAACACCAGCACTATCTACTAAGTAAATTATTGGAAGTTTGTTTTCAATTGCAATTTCTTGAGCACGTAAATTCTTCTTTCCTGTAATAGGAAACCATGCACCAGCTTTTACTGTAGCATCATTTGCAACAACAATACATTGTTTGCCGCTTACATAACCCATTTTAATTACAACACCTCCAGAAGGACATCCGCCATGTTCTTCATACATACCGTCACCTACAAAAGCACCAATTTCAATACTTTTACGTTTTTTATCTAAAAGATAATCAATACGTTCTCTTGCGGTAAGTTTACCTTTTTCGTGATGTTTATCAATACGTTTTTGTCCACCTCCTAATTTTACTTGAGCAAAGCGGTTACGCAAATCAGATAATAGTAATTTATTATAATCTTCGTTTTTATTGAAGTCGATATCCATTAAAATAATTTTTAAGCTAAAATACAAAGTTTAATATCATTTTCACTTTGAAACTATCATAAAAATAATAGTTAATAATTTATTAAATTCCCTGGTATTATATTCTATGGAAACTATTTATTTATATTTGAGATATAATATTTTTTTATGAAAAACATTTTAGTATTTGCAGGAAGTAACAGTAAGGTTTCTATAAATAAACAATTAGCAATTTATGCCGGTTCATTAATAGAAGAAGCTAAGTTAACAGTCTTGGATCTTAACGATTTTAATTTACCTATTTATGGTATAGATTTAGAGAATGAGGAAGGTATTCCAAAAGCTGCAGAAGTTTTTTTAGAACACATTAAATCTACGGATGGTGTTATTTTATCGTTAGCAGAACATAACGGAGCTTACACGACAGTTTTTAAAAATCTTTTAGATTGGTTATCTCGTATTGATAATAAATTATGGCAAAACAAACCAATGCTTTTAATGGCAACATCTCCTGGAGGAAGAGGTGGTCAGTCTGTTTTAGAAATAGCAAAAGATAGATTCCCAAGACATGATGCTAATGTAGTTGCAACTTTTTCTTTACCTTCATTTAATGATAATTTTTCAGAAAAAGGTATTAAAGATGAAACTCTAAATAAAACATTAACTCAAGCTATTAATATCTTTAAAGAGAGTTTATAATGGGAGATATTTCAAAAGAAATAGAATCGACTTTTGCATCAAACGATTTAAAGGCATATATAAATATTTTATATACAGCGAGTTGGATTAATGGTAAACAATTAGAATTCTTTAAGCCATATAACATCTCATCGCAACAATATAATATTTTAAGAATACTAAGAGGAGCAAAGGATCCAATTAGTGTACAAACCGTTAAAAATAGAATGGTCCAACGTTCTCCCAACGTAACTAGACTAATGGATAAATTGTGTTCAAAACACTTTATAGATAGAATACCTAGTAAAGACGATAGAAGAGTTGTAAATATTATTATAGCAGAAAAAGGATTAAAATTATTAGGTGAAATTGATGAGAAGTGGGATAGTATATTACTTAAAAATTTAACAGATGAAGAGGCTTTGCAGCTAAGTAATTTATTAGATAAAGTAAGGTGAAAAATAGATTGAACTCTATCCTTATATTTTATTAAAAGTTAAAATTATAATATAAAATGAAGACAGTTGTACATAAAGCAGATTCTAGAGGGTTTGCGGATCATGATTGGTTACAGGCAAATCATTCTTTTAGTTTCGCAAATTTTCACGATCCAATGAAAATGCATTTTGGTGCGTTACGAGTATTAAATGATGATGTTATTGCTCCAAAAATGGGATTTGCCACACATCCTCATAATAATATGGAAATTATTACTATTCCATTAAAAGGCATACTAAAGCATAGAGATAATATTAGGCATAAAGAATGGCAACAAGTATTACCTGGAGAAGTACAAATAATGTCGGCAGGTACAGGTGTAGAACATTCAGAAATTAATGGTTCGGAACGAGAACATTTAAGTTTATTTCAAATATGGATTATACCAAATAAGCAAAATGTTTCACCTAGATACGATCAGAAAAATTTTGAAATAAAAGATAGAAAGAATAAACTACAAATTTTAGTATCATCTATAGATGAAGATTTAGAAGGAAGCCTAAAAATTAATCAAGATGCTATAATCTCTACAATAGAATTGAGTAAAGGAGAGCAGTTTATTTACAATATTAAAAGTGAAAACCACGGTGTATACATATTAAATATTAATGGTGAAGTTGAAGTAAACTCAGAAATTTTGAACACACGTGATGCTATAGGTGTAAGTGAAGGAGACCGTTTTACAATTAAAGCCAATAAAGAATCTCAAATACTCTTTATTGAAGTACCCATGCTTTTTTAGTAGAGTAATAAAAGAAGCACTTCTAAAAGTGCTTCTTTTATTTAGATTTTCTTATTAAAATAATAATTATTGCAATAAACACACCTATTCCTGCCATAGCAGCTCCAACCCAATCTGCAGAGGTATAACCAAGTCCCATTGCAATTGGTATACCAGCAAAGTAAGCACCACTAGCATTTCCTATATTAAAAGCACTTTGATTTAGCGAAGAGCCTAAAGCTTCAGATCCTTTAGATGAATTTATAATTAGTAATTGTATTGGTGTAGATATAGAAAAGGATGCAGCACCTATAATAAATGTCATTACTAAAATCAATATTTTATTTGTAGCTAGAAATGTATTTATAATTAAGAATATCGACATTACAAAAAGAACTATCGTTACAGCATAAAGCGGCGAGAATTTTTGTGCCAATTTAGCTCCTATAAAATTACCAATAACCATTCCTAAACCTGCCAAGGTCATAGCGTAAGTTACCATACTACTTGGATGTCCAGCAACATCTGTTATTAAAGGAGCAATGTAGCTGTACCAAGCAAAAAAACCACCAGTTCCAACTGTTGTAAGTAAAATAATTAACCAAAGTTCTAAGCGTTTAAAAATTTTAAATTCACTAATAAAACTATTTTCCGAAGAGTTTTTTAATAAAGGCATCCAAAACTTTACACTTAAAACTGCAATTACACCAACAGCACCTACCATTAAAAAGGAAACATTCCAATTAAAATTCTTACCTAAATAAGTACCAAATGGCACACCTAAAAGATTTGCAAAGGATAAACCACTAAACATAATAGCAATTCCTTGTGCTTCTTTTCCTGGTTTAGAAAGTTTACTTGCTACAATTGCTCCAATTCCAAAAAATGCTCCATGTGGTAAACCAGATAAAAACCTTAATATAATAAAAGAATTATAGTCAGTGGCAAAAGCAGATAAAGTATTAAATACGGTAAACCAAAGCATTAAGCCTAATAGCACTTTATTTGCAGGAAACTTACTTCCAAAACCAGTTAGGGTAGGAGCACCAACAACAACTCCTAATGCATAGGCAGATATAAAGTGTCCAGCTACAGGAATGCTAACATTAAAAGCAGTAGCAACATCTGGTAAAATTCCCATAATAACAAATTCCGTAAGGCCAATTCCAAAACCGCCAATAGCTAGAGATAGTAAAGCTTTATTCATTAAAATTTGTTTTTTGTGAATTAAAATAGAAACAACAAAAGTAGTAGCTAAATAAATGTTAATCACTATTAAGTTTACTAATAAAAAGTTAATTTAGAAATTCTAAAATTACATGTAAAGTTTCCATTATTGGATTATAAGATAGAATTTGAGACTCTAATCTTTAGCTTTTTATATAAGCTTTAAAATATTGGATATCATTAGTGTAAAAAAAACACTAGAATATAAGCGGTATATTTTTCTAAAATAAACGATATTTGTATTTCGCTTAAAAAACAATACAATTATGGCAATGAATAAAAATACTGTGTTAGCATGGGCTACCACAATTATGATAATAGTAGGTTTAGCATTAATAGCCTTAGGTGCTTTTAGATACGACGATGTCGCTGGTTGGGGATTTGCATCGGTAGGTATTGGCTTCTTTGCTATTGCATGGGTTTTTAATGCTTTAAAAGGAAGAGTATAAAGCTAGGCAACGAGTGATTTGATTTAATCAAGTCGTAATAAAAGGTTTAAGTAGTTAACTTAACAAGAATAAAAACAAATAAATCAATACACATAAATTATATGTCTGACGATAAAAAAATTATATTTTCAATGGCTGGCGTTACAAAAACGTTCAAGTCGGCAAATACACCAGTATTAAAAAACATCTATTTAAGTTTCTATTACGGAGCAAAAATTGGAATCTTAGGTCTTAACGGTTCGGGTAAATCTACTTTATTAAAAATTATAGCTGGAATAGATAAAAACTTTCAAGGAGATTTAACTTCAGATAAAGAATTTACAACAGGTTACTTAGAGCAAGAACCTCAATTAGATCCTGAAAAAACAGTTTTAGAAGTTGTAAAAGAAGGTGCTGCAGCTACAGTTGCAATACTTGAGGAGTACAATAAAATTAACGACATGTTTGGTTTAGAAGAAGTCTATTCTGATGCAGACAAGATGGATAAATTAATGGCACGTCAAGCGGTCTTACAAGATGAGATAGATGCCGCTGGTGCTTGGGAGTTAGATACTAAATTAGAAATTGCAATGGATGCGTTACGTACTCCAGAAGGTGATAAGAAAATTGGTGTACTTTCTGGTGGTGAAAAGCGTCGCGTTGCTTTATGTCGTTTATTATTGCAAGAACCAGACGTATTATTATTAGATGAGCCTACCAATCACTTAGATGCAGAATCTGTACATTGGTTAGAGATGCACTTAGCACAATATAAGGGAACTGTAATTGCTGTAACACACGATAGGTATTTCTTAGATAATATTGCAGGTTGGATATTAGAATTAGATAGAGGTGTTGGTATTCCATGGGAAGGAAATTATTCTTCTTGGTTAGACCAAAAGTCAACTCGTATGGCACAAGAGTCTAAAACAGCATCTAAGCGTCAAAAAACATTAGAACGTGAGTTAGAATGGGTTAAGCAAGGAGCAAAAGGAAGACAAACAAAGCAGAAAGCGCGTTTAAAGAATTACGATAAGTTAATGAGTCAAGATCAAAAACAACTTGACGAAAAACTAGAAATATACATTCCAAACGGACCACGTTTAGGAACCAATGTAATTGAAGCTTCCGGTGTAAGTAAAGCCTTTGGGGATAAATTACTTTACGAAGATTTAAACTTCAACTTGCCACAAGCAGGAATAGTAGGTGTAGTAGGACCAAACGGTGCTGGTAAAACTACTATTTTTAGAATGATAATGGGCGAAGAGAAGCCAGATAAAGGTGAATTTAAAGTAGGGGAAACTGCTAGAATTGCATATGTAGATCAAGCCCATAGTAACATCGATTTAGATAAAACCATTTGGCAAAACTTTAGCGACGAGCAAGAGTTAATATTAATGGGAGGAAAAGAAGTAAATTCAAGAGCGTATTTAAGTCGTTTTAATTTCTCTGGAAGTGAGCAAAATAAAAAAGTAAGTATGTTGTCTGGTGGTGAGCGTAACCGTTTACACTTAGCAATGACACTTAAAGAAGAAGGTAACGTGCTGCTTTTAGATGAGCCTACCAACGATTTAGATGTAAACACACTAAGAGCCTTAGAAGAAGGTTTAGAAAACTTCGCAGGTTGTGCTGTAGTTATTTCTCACGACAGATGGTTTTTAGATAGAATTTGTACGCACATTTTAGCATTCGAAGGAAACTCAGAAGTATACTTCTTTGAAGGAGGATATTCAGAATACGAAGAGAATAAGAAAAAACGTCTTGGTGGAGATTTAATGCCAAAACGTATTAAGTATAAAAAATTGGTTAGATAATAACTTTAATATATTGCATAAAAAAAGAAGATAATAGTCATTGCATCTTTTTTTATGCTTAAATTATTTTATTGGTATAAATGGCCATCTGTAAAGTCAATATACTTATTATCCATATTTTGTTTACTCGTCATTTCTTTAAGTTTTTTATCTTGGTCTTCAAGAGCTTTTAAATCTTTAAAAAGTTTTATCTTTTGTTTTAAAAGTGGTACAATAAATAAAAGAGTAAATACAGTAAAAATAACAATAGGTAATATTATACTAATCATGGCGGTTTATAGTAATAATTTATTTGGGTTATAACAAATATAGTAAATATCTAATTACCTGTTACTAGCATTTGGGTACCAATCTAATTGTACAACCTCAATATCTTTTGTTTCATTATTAACTATTTCTTTAAAAAGGGCTATATCACTAAGGCCTTCAGTGCCACGGTAATGGTATGGGTAAACTTGTTTAGGTTTAAAAGATAATACAGCATTTGCAGCACTTTCAACAGTCATAGTGTAAGGCAAGTTCATGCAAATAAAAGCCTTGTCTATATTTTTTAATTCACGCATTTCTGGTATATCTTCAGTATCACCAGAAATATAAATACGCTCTTTTCCAAAAGTTAAAACATATCCATTCCCTCTACCTTTAGGATGAAATTTTAAGGCTTCTTCTCTTAAATTATACATAGGTACTGCTTCAACAATAAAAGTTTCATAATTTTCTTTAGTACCATTAACAAGAGCATTTGTATTTTCTCTAAGTTCTTTAGGTAGTAATTCGTACACAGCTTCTGGTGCAATTATTTTAGCATTACTTAAATCTAGAGACTCAATAGTGTTTAAATGAAAATGATCACTATGAATATCTGTAATTAAAACAAAATCTGCTTTTGGTAAACCTTTAAAAGCATCTTTACCACCAGTAGGATCTATATAAATGGTTTTACCATGGTATTCTATTATCATGGTAGCGTGCTCAATAGGTGTGAATTTTACTTCAGAAATTTCTGATTCATTATTAGTTTTATCATTTTTACATGCTGAAATACATATAATTAAAGCTATAATAAGGTAGTTTTTCATGTTTATTTTAATTGATTTATTATTTGGGATAAAGATAATTTCTTTATTTCAGATAATATAATTGTAACATTTAAATAAAAGTTAATACATATAAGTAAGTAATTTGTTTCAGAAGTTAATTTTTTTTAACGAAATTGCTTAGCGAATATTACGTACAACCTTAAAACCATACATAACCTATGTCTGATGATTTTGACTTATTAGAAACCAGTTCAAACGAGAAAACCGAAAAAGTAGATGTTAATTGGGGAAAAGCAATAGATACCATGAAATCTAAGCTTGCCCAAGAGGACGATCCAGAAAGTCGTCAGAAAATTCTAAACGCAACATTAGACGATGTTGTAGATATGGCAGAAAAAGACAGAACAACGCTTTTAGATGCTATTAAAGATTTAACAGACTATCAAGATGAGGTTGGTATTCTTTTCGAGCGTTTTTCTTCGCTTAATGCCGAAGAGCAAAAAGTTATCGACGATGCTCAAAAAGCATTAGAACGTGCCAAAATAGAATTAGAAGATGCCCAAAAAGTACCAGATACATGGTGGAATAACCTTTGGGGACGCAAAAGCAAAATAGCAAAAGCAGAACAAGGTTTAAAAGACAAAGAAAAAGTACGTGCAGGAGCAGATAACAAAGCAAAAGCAATGTTTCAAGAGCGTATAGAAAGCGCAGATGTACAAACATTATTAAGTGAGCTTTCATATAAATCTCAAGCAGCAGTAACACGTTTAAAAAATCGTGAAGTAGAAATTAAAGAAGTAGAAGAAAAGCTTAAAGATGCTATTGTAGAAGCTTCTAAAAACCATACAAAAGCTTTAGAGAAAAAGAAAGAAACAGAAGATAAGTTAGAAGCGCAATATGCTTTATTAAAGCAAGCACGCCAAGCATTAGAAGATGTGTCAGATAAGCAATCTGCAGACTATTCAGAAGCCTTATCTAAAGTAACAACACTAGAACAAAAAGTAGAAGAATTAGAAGGGCTTAAAAACGCATACACAACACTTGCAGCATCAAAAGATAGTTTTGTACACAAGCATAATTTAACAATTAAAGTATTAACATCTTTACGTTCAAATTTACAAACGCACCGTGCAAAATTAAAGAGTGATACAGACGAGCGTCTTAAATATTATGATGGTTACGTTGTCGCTTTAAAAGCAAGAACAGATCAAGAATTTGCAGCTATTTTAGAGCATTTAGGTGTTAAAACCGATGAGCATATTGGAGAAACTTTAGCATCTATGCATACGGCAAGTGCAAAAGCACGTCAAGAAATGATGGATAATATTCCAGTGCACGAAAAAGTAATGCAAGGTGTTTACGGTAGTTATGCCGAAGCTTTACAAGAAATTAGAGCAAAAGATAGTGATATCCAAAAGAACTTTGCAGAGCGTTACGGCATCGACATGAAAGAAATGTTCGAAGACTTTTACGCAGCAGATGCAAACGCACCTTCAGGAAGTGGAGACGATGCTCCGGCACCAAAAAAAGAAGACTCTAGCGACGACGATTTATTAGGTTAAAATAGTGATAGCGTTTCCTACTTTTGCTTTTAATGGCAAAAGTAGGTCAGGCTTTCCGCTATATCTTTTGCTGAAAAAGCAAAAGGATGCCGCTTCAATCCTTAACGCGCCTACTCAAATAAATACTAATGAGTAATAAAGCTGAGTAGATTTTTTCACTTTTAACTTAAAAGATGTCATTAAACCACATAGTAACACCTTTAGATTCTGCTGTATTAGACAGTAAAGAACAATACGTGTTCTATCATAAAAAAGTAGATTTCGCTTTAAAAGAGCTCATTACAAGTGTGCAATTCAACAAATTGTGTACACCGCAAGAAATGACCTATTTTAAGCAATACTGCGATTTATTATTGTATTCCATAGAAGCCATGCGTGTAAAATACATGTACGACGACGAGGATAATATGAAAGTAGATGTAACCGAATCTGGTTTTCCAAACTATTTAGAGTTTCGTTATTTGTATAACGATTTATCATTACGCGATAATTACCTAAATAAGCTAAAAGATGTAAGTGAGTTGCAAGAAGAATTTCTAACGCAATTAATGCACAAAAAAGAGCCAATAAAACGCGATAAACTCTTTCAAGCAGCATCAATAGTATATTACACATCGGTAGAACAAAAATACATTTTCAACCGTTTTGTTCAAGGTAAAATAATAAATGCAGAAGCAGGAAGCCAAGCCCAGTATATGGTAAGTTGGAGTTTTTACGATGTGTCGTTAAATCGTCCATTTGTTTGCTTTATGTATTTCGATTACGATGGTAAAAAATTAGATAACATAAAAGAAGAACTTTACGAGACATTAAAAAATGTAGCAGATAGAAAAATGGCACTGGATACTATGGCTTATGGAATAGACAGGCGTTTAAAAGACGTTAGACCAAAGCACATAAAACGTATCGATTTAGGACCGTTTCATAACGTTTTTGCAAAAGATGAAAATGTACTTACACACAGTATTTTAGAAAGCATTGTTAAAAAAGAAGTACCATTAGAATCTTACGCTTTATCCTTTAAAATAGACGAAGTATTCTCTGGTAGCGAATTTAAAGAAGGCGGTTATTTCTCTAAACAAACCTTGCAAAAATGGAGTGATATTGTCAAGCAAAAATATGTATTTGCACCACACCGTATCATTCAATTATTATACAACAAAAATCCTGAGATTATGAATAAGTTGGCAAAACCACCTTTTCAAGTTGCAGATTTAAAAATGAAGTAAAAAGTAAACAGTTTACAGTTAGCAGTCCACTGTTAACGGTTTTAAATTATAAAAAGAAGATTAATTGCAATTTAAAGTAAGTATAGTAGATTAACTCTGCATACTGAAGATAGCATACTGAAGACTAAAAAAAATGGAACACAACTCAACTTTCCCAATAAAACAAAACGAATTAAGCATGCTTCGCGACGAAGCAAGTGGTTATTTAAAAAGTATACAATGGGAACAAGGAGCAAGAGCAAAGAATAAAGATAAAGACGTAAAAGACGAATCTATTTTACTGTATTTGTCTCGTGCCAATAATGGAAGTGGAGCTACAGATATTACTTCGGTTTCTAAAACCATATTAGCTTTAAAAAAGCGACTGTTACCAGATTCTATTGCTATTCCTGTACACTTAAATCAAACACTTTTTGCAGTTCAAGAAGGTATTGCTTTAGGTATTTGGGTAAAAGATAGTTATTACGATGCTTCAGGTTTGTCAAGCTTAAACGAACGTAAAGCGGCATTAGATTCTAACGGAAAGCGCGAATACGAAAGTAAAATGCACACGTCTACAGCATTCATGTTGTTTTCAATGGCATATAATATTCTTCATAATTTAAAGCCTTTAGCATCAGACGATTTATCTGTAATGAAACAGAAATTTGCCGGTTTGCCAGAAGTGTCTTTTATAACACCTTTAAAAGGTATTGCTTGCAGTTTATTTTATTACGATAAATATTTAGGACATCCAGATATTGTTAAAACAGATAAAGATGTAATTGATTTTACGGTTGTTTATTTTGAAGCTTTAATAGCCGAAATTCAACTACGTAAAAGTAGTTTAGAGTATACCGAAACCATTGTAGATAGAACTTACAAATTAGAAAACAGTGAATTTGCTATTTCCGGTTGGGATAATGTGTTTTCTGGAACAGCAAAAAGTATTGACTTTAACAAAATTCAGTTTGAACAAATTGTTGGTAACAGAGATGCAAAGCATTTTGCAAGACGTTTAACAGAACGTATGCTGAGTTACGATTTCGAGGCAAAAAAGAATCCGTTTCAAGAACTTGGTGGTTTTATGCCAGTGTTTATGGGTTATGGTATTCCTGGAACAGGAAAAAGTATGCTTATTGCAGCAATCGCTACACGATTAAAAGAACATGCCGATAATTTAGACATTCCGTTTTTATTCCATCCCATGCCAGATACTTTAATAAGTACGTTTCAAGGTGGAAGTGCCGAGAAAATGGTAGAATGGATGAAACCAATGCAAGATCCTTCGAAATTAATTTTTGCACCAATTGATGATGCAGAGAATAATTTACAAGAAAGAACATCGCAAGGAGTATCGGCAGGTGTAAAAGAAGTTATAGGTGTTTTTCTGCGTTATACAGAAGGTGCTTATGCTGTAAATTATGGAAATAGTTCAATAGGATTATTTACCAATTTACCAGAAATGCTAGATAAAGCTGTAATCTCTCGTGTACAAGGTCGTTTTAAAATCGATGGCGCAAGATCGGAACACGATTTTTTAGATCAAGATCATATATGGTGGAGAAAACTGGATAAAACAATGCCAGATTTCGTTAATATGGCAAGCCCTAAAGATTACGAATACCTAAAAGATCAAGGTTTAGCAAAAAACATGGGAGACATTTTAAATACTGTCGAAAAACCAAGTGAAGCTAGAGTTTTAGAAGCTTACGATAAAGCAGAGAAATTGCATAATACAAACAATCACTTGTTTTATGCAGGTTTATATAAGGAGATTCAAAATATATTTCCATTCTTCTCTTCTAGAGATGTTAGAAATATTCAGTCTGCAATTTCTTTACGTTTAACAGATTTCGATTTGGAACAAGATTGGTTCGATAAACCAGAGATTTATTTCAAGCAGAATTACGAAACAAAATTCAACATGCTTCAAGAATTAATGAAGCAAAACATGAAAGGTTTAAACTTTTCAGATATAAGAAGACAAGAAGTTGTACGCTACCTAGATAACGTTGCAACTATTGCGGATACCGACTTTAAACGTAAAGTAGATGCAAGAGTAAACCAAATGAATATAGACTTAAAAGCAAGAGAAAGCTTTGGGAAATAGAATAAAAAATAGAGTAAGTAAAACGCTCCACAAAGGTTGGGCAACTTTAAGCGAAATAACTTTCGATTATAAGATGACAGCTGGTAATTGGGTTAGTAAAAAAAGAGAGTCGTATAATAGAGGAGACGGAGCTACAATTCTATTATATAATAAAGAAAAACAAACTGTAATTTTGGTTAAACAGTTTAGAATTTCGGCTTTTTTAAACGAAGATAAAACTGGATTTATAATAGAAACATGTGCAGGGATGTTAGATAAAGACGATCCTGAAACTTGTGTTATAAGAGAAGTTGAAGAAGAAACAGGTTACAGATTAAAAGAAGTTAAAAAAGTTATGGAAGCTTATTCTTCGCCTGGAGCTTTAACCGAAAAACTATATTATTTTGTTGGGGAATATTCCGAAGGAATGAAAGTTAACGAAGGAGGCGGACTTGAAAGTGAGAAAGAAGATATTGAAATTTTAGAAATGTCATTTAAAGCGGCATTGCAAAAAATTGAAACTGGAGAAATTAATGATGCAAAAACCATAATATTATTACAATATGCACAGATTAATAATCTAGTATAATTAATATTCTATTCTCAGTTTAAGGACTAAGAATCTCAATGAAATAAAATTAAAGATTACCGCTTTTGCGGAAACAAGATGCAAAAACTAAAACAAGCAAATTTATACAGAAGCGAACTTATTCCTATAAGTGGCAAATTAGTAGAGCGTTATAATAAATGTTTGGTAAAACTTGGTTTTATGCCAACCAAATTAACGTCGTTTTCTATAGATGGAATAGGTTGGAGCCCAGAAATTGCTGAAGAAAAAAAGAAATTACATTATTTAAATAATGGTGAAGCAAATCCGCATGCCATTATTATTTCACCTTTACAAAAAGGAAAACCTGTTTATGTACCGTTTCATACGTTCGATCGTGAAATGATGCTACAGGTGTTTAAAACTCACGAAGCAAAAATTAATAATATTACTAGGGACAGCGCTATTTGTATTGATTTCGATCAAAATATTGATGCGTTTTACGAGCCTTTAGATGTTTTAAAATATAATGTTGTAAATATCAATTTTCATTTAATTGATAATTTAGATAAAGTTAAAAAAGAACAATTAGAACTTATTCATAAATTTAAGCAAGGCAATAATTTTATAGATGAATCTATTCATCTAGAATTACTTGAATCGGCTAAAAAATATGGAGACTTAAGACATCGAGATTTAGATTTGCATGAGGTTCAGTATACTACAAGTTCTTTTTACACAAAAGCCTTTGGAGGTGTTTATGTACTTAGAGATTTTATTAAAGAAATAGTGGTTTTCGAGGATAAAAAATGGCATAAACAAGCCATTAAAGACACTACTCACGATGTGTTGATTTATCATATTTCGCAACCTGAATTAATGGATAAATTAAGAGATCATGTTATTATTGAGTGCGATCTTGAGTTGATTGTTAAAACGGAACGTTACGAACGTATTAAAAAGTTTGTTTTTGCCGAGACCATTAAAGAGTCGCAACATTCAATTAAAGCTATTTTAAACGATAATGTTTTAACTAAAAGTTATTTAAATAAACTTTCTATTGAAGACAGAAAACGAGTAATGGGAGTAGAACGCTATCTGGAAAAACTTGAGGTTAGCAACGAGTTTAAAATTGCAGATATAATAGATTTAAAATTCTATGAAGCTTTACATAAACCACATTCATCATTAGATACAAATCATCAAGATTTAATTTGGAAGCTTTTAATTAATGTTTCTGCTAAAGATGTTTTGTTTTTATATTGGTACGATAAGGAGCAATTTTATAAAACTTATACTACTTGGGAAGACGATTTAAAAGAGTGGGTAATTCAAGAAATTAGTAACAATATATAGAATTTGTAGACCTATAAATAGCATAGAATGACAAAAAAAACTAAAATGAATAAAATACATTTCGATAATATGAAGAATTGGTTTTGGATTATGGTGTTAATCCTTTCTGTTTCTTTTATTATAGGTGGTTCTTTTGGAATTTTTAAATTTGAAAACCCAAGAATTAATAAAGTAATAACTGCAATAGGTTTTTTGTTGCAGGTCATTTATTTTAGTAGGATATTTTGGTACAAAAACTACGTGCAATGGAATAAAAAAGGAGCTGTTATTAAAATAAATTCTTTTAGAAGTAAATCATTAAGTTTTAATGAAATTACAACCACAGAGATTAATGATGAAAAATTAGTAGTAACCACAATAAATGAAAAAGTAACGACTTTTAATTTAAGGAATATAATTAAGTCCGACGTTCAAAGGTTGAATGATATTATAGTAAGTAATAGTGTTGCTAACGCATAATAAAACAAAAAAATATGACATTCGAAATAATAATATTTATCGCATCAATCCTTTTCGGAATTGTATTGTATTGGAGAGAATCTAAATCTAACAAAGTATATAGTTTCTTTAATAAACTATTTTATTCCGAAGAGCTTCAAATGAAACCAGGAAGTAAAAAAGGCTTTCTGTACCAGCAATCTTTTTTAATGCGCTTGGTTTATATTGGTGTTCTGTTTTTATTAGGAATAGTAATAATTCGATTCATTATACCAATAGATGTTTATACCATTCAATTATTTATAGCAAGTATTTCGGGTACTTTAGTAGGAACGTATTTGGCTAATTTTGTATTTAAATCGTCTGAAGTTTTAGACGAGCAAAGCGACTCTTTAGTAGATGCTGTAAAAGATACTGTAGAAAAAGGAAAAGATTTTATAAAAGATTTAGAAGCAAAGGATAATAAAGTTATAGAAGAAGCAAAACAGCAAATTAAAACAGAACCTGAAGCACCAAAAAAGAGTGCGAGACAGCGTTTAAAGGATAAAGGACATTTGTAATGAATCCAGAGGAATTTAAAAAGTTTGAAAAAAGAAGAAATACAAGACTTTTGTTATTCTTTATCTTGGCTCCTTTCGCAATTTATTGTTTAATTAGATTTTCTAAAAATCAATCTGTCAATGAAGAAATTAGTGGAGTCGTTGTAGAATTAAATTATGATGGTCACGGAAATCCTGAAGTAAAATTTAAAGAAGGAGATTTTAATAATCTTTTGCTCTTTTCATTTGGAGGTAATGAGAGAAATTTAAAAGTAGGTGATTCAATATATAAGAAAAGAGGAGAAGAATTTTTATTTCATTACAAGAAAAATGATAGTAATAACTATTTTCTATATAGAACATACAAGTATTAATAATAACTAAAAGAGATTCCTGCCTTCGCAGGAAAATATTATGATAAAAAATTACTGGAACAAAGGCGGAAAACAAAAGCGCATCGTCGTTATTTTAAGCATAATTATAATCGCATTATTATTTTTTATGCGAGATGATTACCAACCAGCTTTACTGTTTGTAAGAAAATTTATATTCATAATATTACTTTGTGTTATAGTACTTTTCTTTGGGTTAAGAACTTTTAGAAAGCAAGCGTCTACAGGGAAACGTATTTTTATGCTTGCAATTATGGGAGTGTTTTTTGGAGCCTTATATTTTGTGGGATGGAAAATGGAATTATACGACTACATGAAAACGTATAATGTATTTAACGATTTAAATAAAGTTAATATTTCTGAATTGCCATTAACGCAAAATGAACGTATTCAGCCTTTAAAAAATATTCATTCTATGGGAAATGAAAGTGTTGGTGAAACAAAAGATGTTTCATTACCACATTTGGTTAGAATAGATGGAGAAAACAAATGGACCATGGCAATCCAGCCTACAGAAAAATACTACTGGCAAGGTATGCGAGATAATACCGAAGAAGTATTTTCTGTATCCAGTACAACGCCTTTTCCGCGTTTTTCTAGCGAAAATAGAATTCCGGTGACATTTGCCATTGGCGAGTCGTTAAAATTTAGTAGAAACACTTACAATGCGGTTGTGCAACGTTTTAATCCTTGGATGCTTGTTAATTACGAGCCAAGTGATACGTTTTACATGAAAAACGACACCGGTCAATGGGTAGAAGTTGTAAGTTTAATAAAATGGAAAGGTTTCTTTTTCCCTTATCCATCTTTTGGAGGCGTTATGATAATTGAAAATGGTGAGCATGATTCTAGCGATTATTTTGAGCGTATTACCATTGGAAAAGGAGAATATATCGCACCAGACGAAATGAAAAATTTTCCGTTTTTAACAAAACAAAATACTTTAGCAGAAAAAATATCGCGCCTACAGGCAGAATCTTTAAAGTTTTTAGGTGGATTTAGTGATCCATTACCTTGGAATATGGAAACAGCAGTTAAGATTCCAGATTTAGCAGACGATCAAAACCAACAACCATTTGTAACCGATTTTAACTTTGAGGATACTAAAGTAGGTGCATATAGTGGTTTATACCATTGGTTTGGTTTAGAGCCAGTAGGAGATGAGCGCACAAGTTTAACATATAGTGTTTTTGTACCTGCCGATGGTACCGATAAGTTATATTATTACGACCATGCAGCTAAAAAGCAAGGTTATGCAGGAGTTTCGGCAATGCCTTTAAAAGTAATCGAATCGCGTAAAGAATTTGACTGGTCTGTAAATAAACCAGTAGAATTTAGACCGTATATAAAAGATATTGCTGGACGTAGAAGATTATTTTTCCTTGGAACTATTGCTGCTATTAGAGAAGGCTCAGATGCTTTTGATGGCTCTGCAACACCAGATTTAGCTATAATTGATAGCGAATATCGCGATGTTGTTTGGATAGATGTTAAACATCCAAGTGGTTGGGAAAAAGAAATCTACACTCAATTAGGAGAAGCTTGGCGTTCAAGTGAAGGTATTGGTGAGTATTTTGTTGAAGACACAAAAATTATTGATGTTGTTGGAGATAGCATTCCAGATTTTAAAGTTGATCCATTACCAGTTGAAGGAGAGATTGAAGAATCTTTAGAATCATTACAACGTAAAGTAGATTCTATAAAAAACTTTAATAAATCTAAAGAAATTAATCGTTTAAAACGAGAGTTAGATTCTTTAAAGAACTTGAATTAATAATTAGAATTAATAATAAATTAACTAATTTCGTAGTCGCTACTAACTATTAATCAAAACCAAATTATTTTTATGAAACAAATTTACGTGCTTACATCAATATTGATGCTTTTTACTATGCCTTTAATTGCTCAAACTACTGTTGTTACAACAGGTGTTTCTGACCCGTATAGGCTAGAACTCGATGGAAACAATTTATACATTTCAGAATTTAACAATGGAGTAATCTCTATTTTAAATATAAATCTTTCATTACCAACAACTAAGACAAATGTTATTTCTGGACTAAGTCAACCTATGGGAATAGCTATTAAAGATGATTTTATTTATATCGCCGAATCTGGTGCAAATAAAATTTCAAAGTTTGATACGACTTCTTCTTCACCTGTATCAATAGATGTTGTTACCGGATTAAACCAGCCATCTGGTTTAGTATTTGTTGGAAACGATTTATATTTTACTGAATTGGCAACAAATAAAATTTCTAAAATAGACGTAACTGTGGTTTCACCAACAGTAACCGTAATTAAAACAGGTCTTTCTTATCCTTTTGATATAGAAAATATTGGAACAGAATTATTTGTCGCAGAATCTAATGCTGGTAAAGTGTCTAAAATAGATATTTCTACTGTTGCGTATACAAAAACAGATTTAATTACAGGTTTAAGTTATCCTGTAGCTTTGGCTTTAAATGGAACCGATTTACATATTGCTGAATATTCAGCAAGTAAAGTATCTAAAATTGATGTTACTAATCCAACGCCAGTAGCTACAGATGTTGTTAGCTCTTTACAAGCACCAATTGGTTTAGTTGCTAATATGGGTAGTCTTTTTATTGCTGAATTTGATGGAAATAGAATTTCAAAATTTGATTTTCCTACGTTATCTACAAACAGTTTTAATCAACTACTAGATTATAAAGTTTATCCTAATCCTTCAAGAGATTTTATTAGTGTTTCAGGATTAAAAACGTCTGAAAACTATACTATTTATAATAGCTTAGGAGCAGAAATAATGAAAGGGAATATTTCTGAAAACCAGAAAGTTGATATTCAAAGCTTAAGTAATGACTTGTACTTTTTAAGTTTAAATAATGGAAATTCTTTTAAGTTTTTAAAACAATAACACTTAAATAAATTATTAATAGAAAAGCACTAAAGTTCTCTTTAGTGTTTTTTTTGTAACTAATATTAGTAAAAACGGACCTATATAAAGCAATATTATAGCTGGTTACATGGGTTTTTGTATGCAAAGTTGGGTCTATAAGAGAAAACAGAGAAAGCCTTTTTCTAAACGCGAACTTATGGCTTATCTAAAAAATACTCCATTTTAATATCGCAACGCTTATAAGGGCAATTATTTTCTACATTGATTTCAACGAAGTCAAATTTTCTATATAAATAAATAGCGTTTTCGAGTTTTCTGCTAGAATAGAGTAGTAGTCTATTAAATTGTTCTTGTTTTGCATAAGTAATGCAATGATCTAATAATTGTTGACCAATTTTTAATCCTCTATGTTTTGGAGAAACAGCCATTTTAGTTAACTCGAAAGCATCTTGCTTGGGCAATGGCATTAAAGCATAAGTACCAACTACAGTATTGTTTATTTTAGCAAAAAAAATAGAGCCACCTTGGTTTATAATATATTTCTCAGGGTTAGATAGTACTTCTCTATCAAATGGTTCTACTTCGAAAAAAGCTTCTAACCATTCTATATTTAAATTGTAAAAATCTTTTGAATATTTACTATCGAAAGGAATAATATTTAAGGTCATTTTAAGAGAAATAAGAATTAGTAATTAACAACATTACTATTGTAAATAAGGATACTAATAAGGTGAAAATGTATGTAGATTGCTTTTGGTTTTTCTTTCTTAAGTTATCTACTAATGCCCAAATAGGTAGTGAAACCAAAGCTAAAAGTGCAGGAATGGTTAATAATTCTCCAAGAACTCTAATGAATTGCAACTCTATTTTAGTATAATAAACAAAAAGTATAAAACAAAAATAAATAAGGACAATAATGGTAGCAATAAGTCGGTTTTTTTCTAATTTAAGTCTACTTTTCATAATTAATTACTGTTTGCTCTTATAAAATCGGTTATTAAATAAGTAATTAATTTTCCAACTTGTGTCTCTGTTTTTTTAGTTGGTGCAGCTTCACAAATATGAAGATATTGAGCGGCAGGATTACTTCCAAAATAGTGAACAAATTGTCTGGCCTTATTTACCGAGAAACCCGAAGGTGTTTGTGCACTGCTTGGTACATTTGCTATCGCATCGCAATCTATTTCTATTCCAAAAGTATCTTTAGAAACGTATCGTAATGCTTCTTTCATTTCGTCTTTAAATTTTAAACTATTTTCAACTTCAATTGCTTCAAAAGTATTGTATCTAATACTTTTATTAGCGTTTAAAGTGTCTTCTAAAATAGTTTGAGAAGTATAGTTTTTATGTATTCCGAAGATAAAATAACGATTAAGGAATCCTTCCGCGAAAGCGTAACTAAAACCATTACCACTATGTCTGCCTTCGAGTGCTCTAAAATCTGTATGAGCATCGAAATTTATAACGTTTATTTTCTTGTTTAAAGCTAATGAGGTGCCTTTAATATTACCATAAGCATTGTTGTGACCACCTCCAATAATAATTGGAATTTTACCAGCTTTTACTATATTGTAAATAAGATTACTAACTTCTTTATCTATTTCGGCTACAAGAGCTCTGGCTTTTTTAACGTGTTTTATGTTATTTTGATTCCATTTAGAAAGTTGTTCTTGCTCTTGAGTAAAGTCTAAATGACCTAATACACATAATTGTTTGGGATTGTTAAAAGTGCTATTTTGCGTATTTAACAAAATTTTAATTGTAGCATCCCAAGCGTTACAAGCACCTGGTTTACCGTAGTTTGCAAAAACACCAACGTCTTCGGGCAAACCTACTAATACATACTTGACGTCTAAATGTACTAAGTCTCCGTATATGTTTGTAACTGATGGAAGTATAGTTATTTGCTCTCCAAATTTAGATTCTCCAGATCGTGTTGTAACACTATCTTCAATTTTAGATTTGGTCATTAAAACAAGTTTATTCATAACGTATAGATGCGTTTAAAAGATTAAAATTAATGTTTTAAAAAGTAAATATGACGTATTAATTGAAATAAAAAGAAATAAATTTGAACCCTTAAACAAAATAATTATGACAAACAAAACAGCAAGTAATGGCCTAAAAGTAGCTTTGGGAATTGCATTAGCTTTATTTATTGGCTTAGGTGTATTTTCATCTTCTTTATACAAAGAAAAGAAACAAAATGAAAAAGTTTTAATTAGCGAAAAAACAAAAGTATTAAACGAATTAAATCAAATGGCAGCGCAGTACGATGTTGCTATGAGTGAAAATAATGTTGTTAATCAAAATTTAGTTGATGCCAAAGGACGTATTGACGGTTTAATAGATTCTTTAAAAGTATCTGAAAACAATATGAAAAGTTTATGGAAATACAAAACGAAATACTTGTCGTTACAAAAGGAAATGGATTACCTTTTAACTGAAAACGATAAGCTTAAAGTAGAGAACCAAATGCTAGCAACAAGTTTAGACAGTACCAAAGTTGAGTTAATACAGCGTACTATGTTTACAGATTCTCTTTTAGTACAAAATATAGCTTTAGCTGATGTTGTTGAGAATGCTGCAATTTTATCTGCAAATAGTATGAAAGCTTCTGGAGTTTTAGAGCGTTCTTCTGGTAAGCAAATACCAATGGAGAAGGCAAGCAGAAGTGACAAAATTAGAGTTTGCTTTACAGTTGCCAAAAACAAACTAGTTGAAGCAGGTGATAAAGAATTGTTTGTACAAGTTATAGACCCAAAAAACAATATTTTAGGTTCTAATGAGCAAGTTGTTTTTGGAGAAGAAACTTTAAACTATAGTTTAATTAGTAAGTTTAGTTATGAAAACCAAAGTTTACCAATTTGTGAGTACATTACAAAGAAAGATAAAAACGACGATTTTGAAAAAGGGACGTATAAAGTAAACGTTTTTAATGGCAAAGAGTTAGTTACAAGTACACAGTTTTCTATGAGATAACAGAAACTGTTATAAATATTAAAAGCCTGAAAAATTAAATTTTTTCAGGCTTTTTTATGTGTCATTTTCACTAATGCTACAAAAACTATAGTTTCAGTTGTGACTCTTATACAGGAACGATTTTATATGACTAAATAATAATAAGAAATCAAATGAATTACTCATTATAAAACTTATAGTAATTTATTTGTCAGTATTTTAATTAAATAGATTCACCATTTATTATCACTTTATCGATATTGTTTTCACCAAAAGCATAAGGCAGGTAATTGTAACTAGGAACCGCTTTAGTAATAATTAGGTTTGCTTTTTTTCCTTTAGTAATGCTTCCGTATTGGTTGCTAATACCCATAGCATAAGCACCATTAATTGTGGCTGCATTTATGGCTTCTTCTGGTGTTAATTTCATTTTTATACAAGCAGTACTTACTACAAAATTCATGTTTCCAGAAGGTGTAGAACCTGGGTTAAAATCTGTTGCTAATGCTAGAGGCAACCCAGCATCAATAATTTGTCTTCCTGGTGTATATGGTATGCTTAAAAAATAGGAACACGATGGTAATGCTACTGGCATTGTATCGCTACCTTTAAGAGCATTTATATCGTCTTGATTTAATTCCTCTAAATGATCTACACTTATTGCTTTATATTTTACCGCTAAAGCGACACCTCCAAAAGCATTAAATTGATTAACGTGAATTTTAGGAATTAAATGGTATTGTTTTGCTGCTTCAAGAATTTGCTCGGTATCTTCTAACGAGAAATAACCTTTTTCGCAAAAAACATCTACGTAATCTGCCAAGTTATCTGCTGCAACTTTAGGCATCATTTCATTAATAATTAAATCTAAATAGCCTTGTTTATTATCTTTAAACTCTTTAGGTAAAGCATGAGCACCAAGAAAAGTCGCTTTTATTTTTATAGGAAACTCTTTTTTTATGCGCTTGATTACACGAAGCATTTTAAGTTCGGTTTCTGTAGATAAACCATAACCAGATTTTATTTCTAAAGCACCAGATCCTAATTGCATTACTTTATTTACACGTGCAATAGATTGCTGGTATAAATCTTCTTCGCTAGTATTTTCAAGAGTTTTAGCACTATTTAAAATACCACCGCCTCTGTTAGCTATTTCCTCGTAAGATAAGCCGTTAATTCTGTCTACAAATTCTTGTTCTCTATTTCCTGCATACACAATATGAGTGTGAGAATCGCACCAAGTTGGTAAAACAACCTTGCCGCTAGCATCTATAACGTTGTCTGCATTATCATATTTGCAGTTATCCATAGTACCAAAATCTACAATAGTATCATGTTCTATAAATAGATATGCATTTTTAAGAGTAGGAAGTGTTTTCATTTCTTCACCAGAAACTTTTAAAACATTTGGCTCTCTAATTTGTAGTAATTCTTTTATGTTTTTTATTAGTAAAGACATCTTAAAGTGTTTGTGAGTAATCGGTTATATAAAGATTATAAGTAGCAATACACATAACAATTATACCTAATAGGCTTATAATCCAATTGTATTTTTTTATAAATAAACGCGAAACAAAGTAGAGTAGAAGTGTTGTTATTCCTATTAAAGCTGGTATCCATTTTAATATAATACCTACCATTCCAGCATCGGAATAATCGACAGTAAAAGAAATAGATAGCGTAACTATTTCTACTATAATTATTGCTATAATATTGTTTTTAGGGTTGTTTAAAAGCTTATTCATAGCCCAAATATAGATAAAATGCATAAGCTTGAATAATAAAGTACTGTTAGTTTTATAGCGTTTAATGTATTATAGATTATAACGAAAAGATAGTTTTTGTTTCTTGTAATTAATTACATTTCAAAGGCAAACTTGTAATTGAAGTATAAAGTGCTATTTATATTTTGTAAATAATTTGAATGAAACCATACTATAAAGAAGCTTTTGATTTTATCAATACGTTTCAACCTGTACGAATATCTGTTTATGATATTGCTAGTTATAAGGAAAAAAAAGAAGGAGACAAGCTTCTTGAGTTAGGTGTAATTCAGCAAAAAAAATTACTTAATTGGTAGAGGTGTAATGCGTTCTTATATTTTACTTTCTAACGGAAAAGAAGTTACAACAACATTATACAGTCCATTAATGTTTTTTGCTTCGTTTAAAGCATTATTGCACAAGAAACCAACTAATCTAATCTATGAAGCTTTAACAGATTGTGATGTTTTTGAAATTGAATATCAAATAGCAGCTGCTTTGGGGATTACACCAGTGCAGTTAAGCCGAATTAGAGCAAGGCTTTAACACTTTATTAACACATGTTAAGAGTTGTTTTAAACTTGTACTATTATAAAAATTCTTATCCTTTATGATAACTAACAAAAAATAAAAAACCAATAAGCTTAGCTAGTGTTTTTTTTATTTTTTGTCATTCCTGCGAAGGCAGGAATCTATAATATTAAGTTGAATTCCTGCCTTCGCAGGAATGACAAAATATTTACTTTAAACCTCCAACCATATTTTCTGGTTTTACCCAAGCATCATAATCTTCGGCAGTAACATAACCTAAGTTTACAGCTTCTGTTTTTAATGTTGTTCCGTTTTTATGAGCAGTATTTGCTATTTCGGCAGCTTTATAATAACCAATCTTTGTATTTAAAGCTGTTACTAGCATTAAAGAGTTGTTTAATAATTCTTTAATAACATCGTGATTTGGCTCTATTCCAGCAGCACAGTTTTCTTCGAAACTTACACAAGCATCACCAATTAATTGCGCACTTTGTAAAATGTTTGCAGCCATCATTGGTTTAAAAACGTTAAGCTCGTAATGTCCTTGAGTACCACCAACTGTAATTGCTACATCGTTACCCATAACTTGAGCACAAACCATAGTTAAAGCCTCACATTGTGTAGGGTTTACTTTTCCTGGCATAATAGAACTTCCTGGCTCGTTTGCAGGAATAATAATTTCTCCAATTCCAGAACGTGGTCCAGAAGCCATCATACGTATATCGTTAGCTATTTTGTTTAAAGAAACAGCTAATTGCTTTAAAGCACCATGAGACTCTACAATAGCATCGTGTGCAGCTAAAGCTTCAAATTTATTTTCGGCAGTTATAAAAGGTAAGTTTGTAAATTTTGCAATGTACTTAGCAACTAAAACATCGTATCCTTTAGGTGTATTTAAACCTGTACCAACAGCTGTACCACCAAGTGCTAATTCAGCTAAATGAGGTAAAGTGTTTTCTAACGCTTTTAAGCCATGATCTAATTGAGATACATAACCAGAAAACTCTTGACCTAAAGTTAAAGGTGTAGCGTCCATAAGGTGTGTACGACCTATTTTTACAACATCTTTAAAATCTTGTACTTTATCGTTAAGTGTATTTCTAAGTTTAATTACTCCCGGAATAGTATTTTCAACTATTTTTTTATAAGCAGCAATGTGCATTCCTGTTGGGAATGTATCGTTAGAAGATTGCGATTTGTTTACATCATCGTTTGGTGCAATTACTTTTTCGCCTTCTCCAACAATTCTACCTGCTAATTGTTGTGCTCTATTTGCAACAACTTCGTTAACATTCATGTTAGATTGTGTTCCAGAACCTGTTTGCCAGATTACTAAAGGAAACTGGTCGTCATGCTTACCTTCTAAAATCTCGTCGCAAGCCGCAGCTATTAAATCTCTTTTATCTTCTGGTAAAACACCTAATTCGCAGTTAGTGTATGCTGCTGCTTTTTTTAAGTATGCAAAACCATAAACTACTTCTAAAGGCATAGAAGCCGGTGTTCCTATTTTAAAATTATTTCTTGAACGTTCCGTTTGTGCTCCCCAAAGTTTATCTGAAGGTACTTTAACGTCACCCATTGTATCTTTTTCTATTCTAAATTCCATCTGTTGTTAGGTTTGTTTTAGGCTGGCTAATTTACGAAAAAAATTAAAGTTTTTAGGATTGAAATGTTGATAAGTTTTAACAGTAATACGCTGTTTCTAATTAATGTAATTTTTGAAATAGTTAATTTCGTTTAGCTTAATAGATATTAATGAAATGATAATTAATTCAATATAATTTGGGAAAAAAGAAATGTATATGGTGTTTAAGTTTAGAACAAGAAGAATCTTTTAAGACTAAAGCTCACACTATTCCAAAATCTTTAGGAGGCCAAAGTTATAATAAAAATGTTTGTGATAAGTGTAATTCTTATTTTGGAAGTAGAGTTGAGTATAAGTATTCAATTGAAGAGGCTTTAAAAGAGGGATTCAATATTTCACGAAGAATGATGTTGCTTTCGGGGAATCCTAAAAAAAAAGTTGGTGGTTTTAAATCTAGATATTTTGATATTAGAGAGCGAAATGGTAATATGACTTTAAAAGTATTACCGTCATTTAGATTTAATGAACCTTTTCAAAAAGAACTCTGTCATGCATTTAAACGAGGTCTTTATAAATTATTCCTTGAAGAGTTAAATCGCCAAAAAGGACTAGGTTTCGACGAAAAATTTAACATAATCAGAGAGTTTTCTAGATATAATAAAGGAGATTTACCTGTAATATATTTTGATAGATCTGTTGGAATATTTATGAGTATTAAGCGAGAAGCTGAAACTCCTATTTTGCTTTTTGACAGAATGAAATATTTATACTCAAATGAAAAATTTGTAGAAATAGAGTTTTTAGGACACGTATTCGGTTTTCCTATAACAGATGTAACGGAAGAAGATTTTAAAAATTATATTACTAATTCTAAAGAGTTAAAATTAGGGCATTTTAATGGTTGGAAAAAAATCGAAAAATTAATTGATATTGATATAGCATTGAGTATAATGAAAGGATAAATATCACTTAACTCCTTTTAAAAAGTAAATCTAATTTTAATACCACCATATTTTGCAGAACTTTCCGATTTTAGTTCGCGAGTTATTGCTAAATGAGAATATTCAAAATAAAGTGTTTTTGTTTTTAAAACCAATCCATAATTGTATTGTGCAGTCAGGCGTTCTAAATTATCTAATACTATTTATTTGTTTTTTGATTAATAGTTTTATGCGCTTTACTTCAATTTAAAACTAAGAAAAATGTAATTAAGTAATTATGGTTAATAAATCTGTTAATAATTACAAAGTTTATATTGTATAAAAAAAGAGATTAACTTATATTTGCATAATATTTAAAACAAGACACAATCAATTATGTTCGAATTCGACCAATACTTAGGCTTTTTAGCATTTTTAACAATATTAACTATAGGTTTCTGGTTAATGATATTTTTAATAACTTTTGTTGTTCCTTATTGGATTGGCGGAAGCTTAATAGAACGTATTAACGAAATTAGAGAAGAGAAAAAAGCGAAGCTTGAAAATTAAGCTTATTTTTTTTAATTTTATTATACTGAAATTATCAGTGTAATTTATTACTTCAAAATATAAATATTAAAAAAGGGAAACTTATTTAAGTTTCCCTTTTTTGTGCTTAATAGTTATCTGTTTTTATTCTAAAATTGATTACTCCTAATACAAAACAGCCAATTAACTTTATAAAAAGAGATCGATACAAAAAAAATCCTTGTAGCTAAAATTAATAGTTACAAGGATTGAGTTTTTGTATAGTTAAAGATTAACCTTCAAATCCCTCGTCTCCACCATAATTTCCGCTTTGTACACGTTTCTTTTTCTGGTTAAATCTATAAGTAAAAGCAAGGTTAAAACTACGTTCTCTCCATTGGAACTCACTTTCTGAAGTATAAGTTGGAGTCGTTGTTTCTTGCATACGTTTTCTACTATTAAATAAATCGTTTACATTAAAAGCAATAGATGCTTTTTCATTAAACAAGTCTTTACTAAAAGCCATAGTTGTAGTAAATATACCTTGGCTTTCGTTTTGTGCATCTGCACTAGGACCTCTGTAATTTAAATTTGTTTGCCAATCTATATCTGCTGGCAATGTGTATTTATTACTAATACGTGCATACCAACTGTTGTTAGTATTATCTAAAGACAAACCGTTTGGAGTAGTACCTTTTGTTTCGTTTTGGAAGAAATTAAAGTTACCATTTACTCTCCATTTTCTTGATGGATTATAAGTTAAAGTAAACTCAAAACCATAACGATCTTCGGTTGCTAAGTTAATAGGTGTACGTTTTATAATTGGCAATTCTTCACCGTTAACGTTTGCTGTATCTCCAGTATCGAAACTAATGTAACTAAAACCATCTGTTGCATGAGAGTAGTAAGCAGATGTGTTAAATGTAAATTTACCAAAACGCTTTAAATAACCTAAATCTATCTGTCCAGAATAACTTGGGTTTAAATCAGGATTTCCTTGAAAAAAGTTTGTAACACTATTTCTAGAAGGAAACGGATTTAAAAAGTAACCTCTTGGTCTTCTTAAACGTCTAGCATAACCTAAAGTAACATTTTCTTTCTCGTTAAATTCGTAACTTAAATTAACAGTAGGAAATAAACCTGTAAAATTCTTTCTTGTTAAATCTCCTGTAGTAGGTTGGTCTATTGTAAATCTTGTATTCTCTAATCTTAATCCTAATAAAAAAGAAAATTTATTGAATTTACTACCAAATTGAGAGTAAACTGCATTTACATATTGCTTAAAATTTAAAACGTTTGTTAAGTCTAAATTAGATACAAAAGTATTACTACTTGCATCAAAATTAGAAACATTAAAATCTGTAGTAGTCGTATCAAAATTACCTCTATATCCTGCTTCAAACTGACTATTCTCTCCAATAGGTAGTACATAATCTGTTTGTAAAAGAATCTGACTTTGATCTTCTAAAGTTGATACGTTTTCTACAGCTACATTATCTACAGAAATTAAAGAGTTTTCATTCTCTTGGCTATCTTCATATTGAAAATCGAAACTAAATGTGGCACTAGATTCGTAATTTTTTTGAAAATTTAAAGCATATTGTACTGTTTGATCATCTTCAGTTTCTGGATCCAAACGTGTTGTTGTAGATAATAAGTTTCTGTTACTGTCATACTGATTTAGAATATTTGTATTTAAATCTGTATCCTTACTATCTCTATATAAAATAGAAGTTGTTAAAGAAGCCGAATCGTCTACATACCATTCTACACCAAAGTTTGTAGTTAATCCTTTTCGTTCTCTATCGTAAGTATTGTCTTCGTCTAAAAAGTTGTCTGTAGCATTATATTGTGTAGATGAATTTGAATTTCCCGGTGCTTCTCTATAGCTATAACCTGTAGTATTAAAAATGTTTACGTTTCCAGTTCTGTAGTTTACGTTTCCGTTAATTCCAGCTGAAGGATTATAACCAACATTTGTAGTAATAGCTCCATTTAAGCCTTGCAATTTGCTACGGCGTAAAATAATATTTATAATTCCACCTGTTCCTTCGGCATCGTATCTTGAAGATGGAGAAGTTATAACTTCTACTTTTTCAATAGATTCTGCAGGTAATTGACGTAAAGCGTCTGTAGAGTTTAAACCAACTAATCCGGAAGGTTTTCCGTTAATTAAAATACGTACGTTATCGTTTCCACGAAGTGCAACGTTTCCTTCTACATCTACAGAGACTGAAGGTACATTATCTAAAACATCACTAACGGTACCACCTCTAACAGTTAAATCTTTACCAACATTATATATTTTTTTATCGAGTTTAATTTCAACAGTCGTTTTTTCGGCAATAAGTTCTACTTCTTCTAAAGTTGTAGCATCTTCTTTTAAAAAGATACTCCCAAAATTTAAAGACTTATCGATGACTTTGTTTTTTAACGTTATTTTTTCGAAGCTTATAAATTCGAAAGTAAAATTATAGGTTCCAGCGGCAACATTAAAATTAAATGCACCATTTTCGTTTGCAGTACCTCCTGTAATAATTTTTCCATCAGTAGGATTAGAAACAACAACAGTTGCCCATTCTAAAGGGATGTTAGTTTCTCTTTCTAAAATTTTTCCAGTAATGGTATAGTCTTTCTGTGCCGAAGCAAAAAAGCCAATAAAAACGGTTAAAAAAGTGGCAATTAATTTTCTGTTCATTCTCTTAGGATTTAATTTATAAGTTTACAAAAATAGCCTAAGGATTAAACGTCTTTGGTTAAAGGTTTGTTAAATAAAAAAGCCTTGTAATTTTACAAGGCTAAATCTTTTATGTTATAATATCGAAAATTTTTCGTGCAGGTTTACCAATCACTACTTTATCTCCATTAATTCCGGATATTTTATAAGTATTTGAATGTACTCTTCTTCCGAAAAATCTATTCCGGAGTCTATAATATGCTGAAATTTTTCAATCCAAATTACATCATGAGTTCTAGTAATCTCGATAGGGGAGACGTTAAGAACTTTAATAATTTTACGAAGTTTTATAGCATCTAGTGGTTTGTCTTTATACTTTATTATTTCGTGATTGTGTTTACTGGTTTCTAATATTTCAAGACATTTATTAGAATCTTCCGATTCTGGATTGTGATATATTATTATCATTGTAGATTGAGGGAAGTTAAAAAAATGCTAAAAATTAATTGCTTTAAAAAAGGTACTAATCTTTTCTATAGAACTTTATTAATATTTTCTGTAGGACGGCATATAACTGCATTATTTCCATTTACTACAATTGGTCTTTCAATTAGTTTTGGGTGTGCTAACATTGCATCAATAATAGCATCATTACTAAGGTCTTGGTTTTTGTATTCAGACTTCCAAATAGCTTCGTTTTTTCTTACTAAATCTATAGGTTCAATATTCAGCATTTTAATAAGTTGCTGCAATTCCTCTTTAGTTGGCGCATCTTCCAAATATTTTATAATTTCAAAGTCTTTACCAGAGTTTTCTAAAATCTCTAATGCAGATCTAGATTTACTACAACGGTTGTTATGGTATATTTTAATCATATTTATTTTGTAAGAAGGAGAACTTCTTTGTTTTTTCTTAATAAAAAAAGGAAACTATTTTATTAACCTTTTATAGTTGATTAGATTCTGTTGTTTGTTGTCCCATCATCATTAAATAAGCTTTTAAAAACGGTGTAATATCACCATCCATAACTGCGTCTACATTACCTGTTTCGTGAGCAGACCTTACATCTTTTACTAATTTATAGGGATGCATAACGTAATTTCTTATTTGGCTTCCCCATTCAATTTTCATTTTTCCAGCTTCAATATCTTGACGTTGTGCTAATTGTTTTTGAAGTTCAATCTCATATAATTGGGACTTTAACATTTGTAAAGCTCTAGATCTATTATCGTGTTGAGAGCGCGTTTCAGAACATTGTATTTGTATGCCAGTAGGTTTATGTAGTAATTGAACTTTTGTTTCTACTTTATTTACGTTTTGTCCACCAGCTCCACTTGATCTAGCAGTAGTAATTTCTAAATCTGCAGGATTAATTTCAATTTCTATAGAATCGTCTACTAATGGATATACATAAACCGAAGCAAAACTAGTATGGCGTTTTGCATTACTATCGAAAGGAGAAATGCGGACTAATCTATGTACACCATTCTCGCCTTTAAGCCAACCAAAAGCATAATCACCTTCAATCTCTATAGTTACTGTTTTTATACCTGCAACATCACCTTCTTGAAAGTTAAGTTCTTTAACCTTAAATCCGCTTTTTTCAGCATACATTAAGTACATACGCATAAGCATTTCGGCCCAATCGCAACTTTCTGTACCACCAGCACCAGCAGTAATTTGAAGCACTGCACTTAAGCTATCACCTTCTTCCGAAAGCATATTTTTAAACTCTAAATCTTCAATTAAAGCTTGTGCTTTTGTAAATCTGTTTTCAACATCTTTAACAGTAGCTTCCTCTTCTTTAAAGAATTCGTAAATAACTTCTAAATCTTCAATAAGTGTGTTAGCTAGGTTATAATCTTCAACCCATCTTTTTTTCACACGTAGTGATTTCATTATTATTTCTGCAGCTTTAGAATCGTTCCAAAAATCTGGGGAAAAGGTTTGTTCTTCTTCATTGCTAATTTCTATTAATTTAGCATCTATGTCAAAGATATTGCCTTAACTTAGTCAGGCGTTGTGAGAGATCTTTAATTTGATCTTGTGTTATCATTATATATGTGTTTGTAACAAAAATAGAATTTATAGTATGATAAATAAATTATTATCTACTTATTTTCTAATTTTATACTGAAAAATAATAATAAGAAATTCGTTTATATAATTAAGGTGTTAATATCTAAATTAAGACAACGATAAATAACAATATTAAGAACAAATGAGAATAGATTTAAGAAGTGATACTGTAACAAAACCATCCAAAGGCATGTTAAATGCTATGATGAATGCTAAAGTTGGAGACGATGTATATAAAGAAGACGAAACTGTTAACGCGCTAGAAGAACGAGTTGCCAAATTATTTGGAAAATCTCATGCTTTATTTTTTCCTAGCGGAACAATGGCAAACCAAACAGCTATAAAATTACATACTAACCCTGGAGACCAAGTAATTTGCGATAAGTATGCGCATATTTTTAATTACGAAGGAGGAGGAGCATCTTTTAATAGTGGTGTATCTTGTAATCTTATAGATGGAGATAGAGGTATGTTTACAGCAAAGCAAGTTATAGACGCTATTAATCCTCCAGATTTTTATCACAGTCCATTAACTACATTAGTTGAAATAGAGAATACAACTAATAAAGGAGGTGGAGCTTGTTGGGATTTTAATGAATTAAAAAAATTAAAGAAGTCTGTACATCTAATAATTTGGGTTTTCATTTAGATGGAGCACGATTATGGAATGCACTAGTTGAAACTAAAGAAACAGCTAAAGATTATGGTAAGCTATTCGATACTATTTCTGTTTGTTTTAGTAAAGGATTAGGTTGTCCAATAGGTTCTGTATTAGTAGGAGACGAACATTTAATGAAAAACGCTATAAGAATTAGAAAAATTCTTGGAGGAGGTATGAGGCAAGTTGGTTTCCTAGCAGCGGCAGCATTGTATGCGTTAGATAATAATATGGAAGCATTAAAAGAGGATCACATTAAAGCTAAAGAGATCGCTTCTGTATTAGAAAAAGCGGATTATATATCTAAAGTAGAATCTGTAGAAACTAATATTGTAATTTTTACTTTAACCAATAAATATGATAATGAAACTTTTTTTAATATTTTAAAAAATAAGAATATTCACATAAGTAATATGGGGCAAGGTAAACTTCGAATAGTGACACATTTAGATTACACATATAATATGCATAAAGTTGTCTTAGATGAATTACGCGTTTTGTAAATAAATAGAGGAAAAGTGTAAACGTCTGATTATTAGAATAAAAAAATGTTAACTAAATGTTAAACGGAGTTTTTTGACACTTTATCGAATTGTCATAGAAATATAGTAATTATTTGAATTAATAGTTTGTTAACAAGTAATTTTACACGAAATTAGAGAACAACCGAGTATATATTTGGTCTGTTTAAACTTAAAATAACCATTAAAATTATTTAAAAAATGAAAAAAGCATTACTAACAATCTTATCTTTTGTTGCCTGTACAGTAGCAATCGCACAAGATTTGCCTACAAATCCTGAACCAGGAAAATGTTACGTACGTTGTGTAACACCAGATGTATGGGTAAATCAAGATGTAACTATTCAAGTTGCACCGGCTTACAAAAAATTAAAAGTAGTACCTGCACAGTACAGAACAGAAAAGGAAGAAGTTGTTGTTCAGTCTGCTGGTCAAGAATTAGCTGTTGTACCTGCACAGTACGAAACACAAACTTTCGAAGTAACCGTTCAAGGTCCTGCTCAAAGACTTGAGAAAGTTGCTGGATCTACAGATACAACTACTGAAGAAATGGTAATCCAGCCAGGATATCAAGAATTAGCTGTTGTACCTGCACAGTACGAAACTCAATCTTTTGATGTTACTACTTCAGATGGTGGACAAACTTTATCTGTTGTTCCTGCAAAATTAGGAACAGAAACTTTTGAAGTTGTTGTTACTGAAGCTAGTCAGCGTTTAGAAGTTGTACCTGCTCAATACGAGACAAGAACAGAAACTGTTATTGTACAACAAGCTTACCAAAAATTACAAACAGTACCTGCTCAATACGAGACAAGAACTGAAACTGTAGTTGTTACTGCTGCTGGACAACGTATGGAAGTTGTTCCTGCTAAATGGGGAACTGAAAATGTAGAGATTGTTGTTCAACCAGCATCTTCTAGATTAGAAATCGTTCCTGCTCAATATGGAGGAGAAACTGAAACTGTTGTAGTTACTGCAGCTAGTCAACGTTTAGAAGTTATACCTGCTAAATGGGGAACTGAAACTTTATCTTACAAGAAAAGAGAATTTGGAAATACTTTAAAAGTTGTTCCTGCTAGTTTTTCTACAGATTACCAAGTTATCGAAACTAAGCCAGCAACTGCTAAATGGGGAATGAGTGATACTCCTGCTGCAGATTGTGCATCTAGCGATCCTAACGATTGTAGATACTGGTGTTACAAAAATGTACCAGCTCAAAACATTACAGTAAATACAACTACTTTATCTAACGATGCATCTGTTGTAACAACTCCTGGTTGTGATAATTCTAATGCTAATAGTGATGATTGTGGTATGGGAACTTACACAAGAAAAGTTGTACAAACTCCTGCTACTACTAGAGTAATCGATATTCCTCAAGTAACTAAAGAAGTTAAGCGTACAGTAATGACTCAGCCTTCAACTACAAGAACTATTGCTATTCCTGCTGTAACTAAAACAATCAAGAAAACAGTTTTAGTTTCTCCAGCAACTACAAGAGTAATCGATATTCCTCAAGTAACTAAAGAAGTAACAAGACAAGTAATGGTAACTCCTCCAACAACAAGAGCTATCGATATTCCTGCTGTAACGAAAGTAGTTAAGCGTACTGTAATGGTAACACCTCCTACAACAAGAGTTATTACTATTCCTGCAGTTACAAAAACAATGAAGCGTACTACTTTAGTAACTCCTGCTTCTACAAGAGTAACAGAAATTCCTGCTACTAGTAAAACTATGAAGCGTGTTGTTATGGCTACGCCTCCAACAGCAAGAGCTATTGATATTCCTTCTAAGTCAACTACAATTAGAAAAACTGTTCTTACTCCAGAAACTACTAGATCTATTGATATTCCTGCTGTAACTAAAACAATGAAGCGTACTGTAATGAGTACTCCTCCTACAACAAGAGTAATTGATATCGCTCAAAAAACAGCTTCTTTAAATAAAACTGTTTTAGCTAGTGATGCTAGAGTAGAAGAAGTTACTATTCCTGCTGTTAACAAAACAGTTACTAAAGAAGTTTTACAAACAAAAGGTGGTTTAACTACTTGGACTGAGGTTGATTGTAAAATCGTTGAGTATAACGATCTTAACATAAACTGGTTATTAGGTTCTGCAACTTTAACTCCTGCTGCTAAAGCTGAGATTGATGCAAAATTATTAGTAGAATTAAAGAATGGTGTTTCTGTAGAGATTGCTTCTCACACAGATTCAAGAGGTTCTGCTGCATCTAACAGATCTTTATCTGAAAGAAGAGCTCAAGCTGTAACTAACTACTTAATTTCTAAAGGAATCAACTCTTCAAGAATTGTTTCTAATGGATATGGTGAGTCTAGATTATCAAATAGATGTTCTGATGGTGTTTCTTGTACAGAAAGAGAACACTTAGCAAACAGAAGAACTCAATTTAGAGTTATCAATGCTAACTAATATGTAATTCTTATTTCATTTATATATAAAAAGAAGCCTTCGGGCTTCTTTTTTTTTTGTTATACTTTTTCTCAATTATTGGATATAGCGTTTTTAAATTTTGTACTATTAGTAGTTTAGAATGGTATTAATAAAAAAGGCCTCACTAAATATTTATATTTAGTGAGGCCTTTTCTAATAGTATTATTTAATGATTAAACTATTTAAACATATCCATTCCAGGAATATTAGGCATACCATCCTTTGCTGCAGCTGCTAATTCTGCTTCATTAATTTGAGTAGCTTTCTCAATAGCTTTATTTAAAGTAAGTATTAAATAATCTTCTAACTGCTCTTTGTCTTCTAATAAAGAATCTTCAATAGTAATAGCTTTTATGGTTCTATTTGCTGTTAAAGTAACCTTTAATAATCCATCGTTACTTTGTTCATCTACTAAAACAGTGTTTAACCTTGTTTTAGTTTCTTCTACCTTTTGTTGGGTTTCTTTAAGTTTTCCCATCATTCCTGCTAAATCTCCAAACATAATTTGTTTTTGTATTAATTTAAGAGCAAATTTATTAAATAGAATGGTTAATAACCAATATAATATATAATCAAAAACTTGTATTTATTTTCGCTTTAAGTTTTACTTTTGTTTTTTCTTGTAAACAAAATAAAAAGATGTCAGAAAGAACAGTAACAGTAAATGCACCAGTTGCAAAAAAAATAAAGAAATCTCTAGAAAAGCATAACGATATTCGTATTGATAATTATTTCTGGATGAATGATAGAGAAGATAAAAATGTTATTGATCATCTTAATGCAGAAAACACTTATACTAAATCAGTTTTAAAACATACAGAATCATTTCAAAAAGATCTTTTTGAAGAAATGAAAGGTAGAATTAAAGAAGATGATACTTCTGTGCCTTATAAATTGAATGGTTATTGGTATGTAACTAAATTTGAAAAAGGAAAAGACTATCCTATATATACAAGAAGAAAGGAGAGTATAGAAGCAACCGAAGAAATTATTTTCGATTGTAATGAGATGGCTAAAGAACATGCATATTTTAAATTAGGAGGAATATCTATTAGTCCAGATAATAAAATGGCAAGTTTTGCAGTAGATACAGTAAGTAGAAGGCAATATACGCTTCAAATAAAAGATTTGACTACAGGTGAAATTTTTTCTGATAAAATAGAAAACACTACAGGAAGTTCTACTTGGGCTAACGATAATAAAACGTTGTTTTACGCAAAGAAAGATGAAGTAACCTTGCGTTCGGATAAAATATACAAGCATAAATTATATACAGAAGAAGACAAAGATGTTTTAGTTTTTAATGAAACTAATGATACATTTAACTCTTTCGTTTATAAAACAAAATCTAAAAAGTACATTGTAATTGGTTCTTCGAGTACATTAACTTCAGAATATAGAATTTTAAATGCAGATACTCCAGATGGAGAATTTAAAATATTTCAAGAGCGTGAACGTGAGTTAGAGTACTCTATTGCTCATTATAAGGATAGCTTCTATATTATTACTAATAAAGATGATGCTACTAATTTTAAGCTTCAAAAAACGTCTGAAACCAATACGGAGAAAGAAAATTGGAAAGATGTGTTGCCACACAGAATTGACGTTTTATTAGAAGATATTGAGATTTTTAAAGATTATCTTGTTGTTAACGAACGTGAAAACGGACTAAATCAAATAAGAATAATAAGCTGGAATGGAGAAGAAGATTATCACTTACCATTCGATAACGAAACATACACAGCTAGTTTAGGAAATAACCCAGACTTTAATAGTGATGAGTTACGTTACGGATATAATTCATTAACAACACCAAGCTCAATAATTGATTATAATTTAAAAACGAAGACTAAAATAACAAAGAAAGAACAAGAGGTTTTAGGCGGAAAGTTTAATAAAGAAAATTACGAATCTAAGCGTCTTTGGGCAACTGCAAGAGATGGTGTAAAAGTGCCAATATCTTTAGTTTATAAAAAAGGAATAGAATTAAACGGGAAAAATCCAGTTTTACAATACTCATATGGTTCTTATGGATCAACAATAGATCCTTATTTTTCTACTATTAGATTAAGTTTATTAGATAGAGGTTTTATTTATGTAATAGCGCACATAAGAGGAGGAGAGTACTTAGGTAGAGAATGGTACGAAAACGGAAAATTATTAACTAAAATGAATACTTTCACAGACTTTATAGACTGTTCTAAGTTTTTAATTAAAGAAAAATATACCTCTCCAGAACATTTATATGCAATGGGAGGAAGTGCCGGAGGCTTATTAATGGGAACTATAATTAATTTAAATCCAGAATTATATAATGGAGTAATTGCAGCTGTACCATTTGTAGATGTTGTAACTACAATGTTAGACGATACCATACCATTAACTACAGGAGAATATGATGAATGGGGAAACCCAAACGATAAAAAATATTATGATTATATGAAATCATATTCACCTTACGATAATGTTACCCCTAAAAATTATCCAAACCTACTAGTAACGACAGGTTTACATGATTCTCAAGTGCAATATTTTGAGCCTGCAAAATGGGTGGCAAAATTAAGAGAATTAAAGACAGATACTAATAAGTTATTGTTTCATATAGATATGGAAGCAGGACATGGTGGAGCATCTGGACGTTTTGAAAGTTTAAAAGAAGTAGCATTGGAATATGCGTTTTTACTTGATTTAGAGGGAGTTGACTGTTAAAAAAAAAAGCTTATTTTTGCAAGGTTTTAAGTTACATTTCTAACTATAAGTAACTGATCAAATATTGTTTATGACACACGAGAAACAGGTTTTTGACAATGTATTGGACTTAATTGGCAATACACCAATGATAAAACTAAAAAAAATGACTTCAGAGTTTAAAGGTAACTTTTTGGCTAAAGTTGAAGCTTTTAATCCCGGACATTCTTCAAAAGATAGAATAGCACTATACATTATTGAACAAGCAGAGAAGCAAGGTATACTAAAGCCTGGTGACACTATTATTGAAACTACTTCTGGTAACACAGGATTTAGTATTGCAATGGTAAGCGTTATTAAAGGATATGATTGTATTCTTGCAGTAAGTTCTAAATCTTCGGCAGATAAAATAGATATGCTAAAGAATATGGGAGCCAAAGTTTATGTTTGCCCAGCAAATGTTAGCGCAGACGATCCAAGGTCTTACTACCAAGTAGCAAAACGTTTACATGACGAAATGAAAGGTTCGGTTTATATAAACCAATATTTCAATCAATTAAATATAGATGCACATTATGCCTCTACTGGTCCAGAAATCTGGAATCAAACCAATGGTAAAATAACACATTTAGTAGCTTGTAGTGGTACAGGAGGAACAATTTCTGGTACAGCAAAGTATTTAAAAGAACAAAACCCTAATATTAAAATTATTGGTGTTGATGCTTTTGGTTCTGTACTAAAAAAATACCATGAGACTAGAGAGTTCGATGATAAAGAAATTTATCCTTATCGTATAGAAGGTTTAGGTAAAAATTTAATTCCTACTGCAACAGATTTTGATACTATTGATGAGTTTGTAAAGGTTACAGATGAAGAGAGTGCTCATACAGCAAGAGAAATAGCAAAAACCGAAGGTCTTTTTGTAGGTTATACTTCTGGTGCAGCAATGCAAGCTATAAAACAATTAAGTGCTTCTGGTGAGTTTAAAGAATCAGATAATATAGTTGTAATTTTTCCAGATCATGGATCTCGATACATGAGTAAAATTTATAGTGATAAATGGATGAATGAACAAGGTTTTTTTGATAGTAAAAACCTTGAAGCCGCAGAAAGTATACAATATATAAAATAAGAAACTATTATAAATAATAAAGCTGATAACTGTAAAAAGAAATCAGCTTTTTTTATGTTAATAATAGAATGTAAAAATGTTATGCAAAAAAGAGAGAATTGCTTAATTTTGCATTCTCTAAACTAATTAAGTACAGATGAAAGATTTATTTGCGAAAATATATAAGGATAAAGGGCCATTAGGTAAATGGGCAGAACAGGCTGAAGGTTATTTTGTGTTTCCAAAGTTGGAAGGACAAATTTCTAACCGAATGAAATTTCAAGGAAAAGATGTTATCACTTGGAGTATTAACGATTACTTGGGTTTAGCAAATCATCCAGAAGTACGTAAGGTTGATGCTGAAGCAGGAGCTGCATATGGATCGGCTTACCCAATGGGAGCTAGAATGATGTCTGGTCACACTGAGTTACACGAACAACTTCAAAATGAATTGGCTGCCTTTGTTAATAAGGAAGCAGCTTACCTTTTAAACTTTGGTTATCAAGGTATGGTATCTACTGTAGATGCTTTAGTTGCTAAAGATGATGTTATTGTTTACGATGTAGATGCACATGCATGTATTATTGATGGTGTAAGATTACATCACGGTAAACGTTTTACATATAAGCACAACGATATTGAAAGTTTAGAAAAAAACTTAGAGCGTGCTACAAAAATGGCAGAGACAACTGGAGGAGGGATTTTAGTGATTTCTGAAGGTGTTTTTGGTATGCGTGGAGAACAAGGACGTTTAAAAGAAATTGTTGCTCTTAAGAAAAAATATAATTTTAGATTTTTTGTAGATGATGCTCACGGTTTTGGTACACTTGGTAAAACAGGTGCTGGAGCAGGAGAAGAGCAAGGTGTACAAGATGATATAGATGTTTACTTTGCAACTTTTGCAAAATCTATGGCTAGTACTGGAGCATTTATTGCTGCAGATAAAGAAATTATAGACTATTTAAAGTATAACTTACGTTCTCAAATGTTTGCAAAATCTTTGCAAATGCAATTGGTCGTAGGTGCTTTAAAGCGTTTAGATATGTTACGTACAATGCCTGAGTTAAAAGAAAACTTATGGAAAATTGTTAACGCATTACAATCTGGGTTAAAAGAAAGAGGATTCGATATTGGTACAACACAAAGTTGTGTTACACCAGTTTATTTAAAAGGTAGTATTCCTGAAGCAATGGCTTTAGTTAGAGATTTACGTGAGAATTACGGTATATTCTGTTCTATTGTAGTATATCCAGTAATACCAAAAGGATTAATATTATTACGTATGATTCCTACAGCAACACATACCATCCAAGATGTAAATGAAACATTAGATGCTTTCGATGCTATTAGAACACGTTTAGAAAATGGAACTTATAAAAGAATGTCTGCTGCTTTAATAAAAGCAATGGGAGAATAATTTCTTTTCAATTTATTATATAAAAATCCAATTCGAAAGAATTGGATTTTTTTTGTTAAAGAAAACAGAATATATCAGTTTTAAATTCAAATTTTTTAAATTAAAAATAATTTACTACGCAACCTTTCGTGTTTTTTTACATCTATTAAGTAATAGCTTATCAAAATCAAATTCTAAGTGAAACTGCTCGAATTCTAATTTAAAGGTTTTTCACTAAAAGTTTCTGTTATATTTGATTATCAATAAAATCGTAAACTTTTAAAAACGAAAACTATGACCAACTACTTCAAAATTCAGTGCTTTTTTACTTTTGCCTTTCTATTTTTATGTAGTGTATTACAGGCGCAATCTACAGTTTATATATCTGGAACAGCAAATAGTTACAGTGTAATAGAAGGAGATACCTATTCGTTTAATATTAACTTATATAGTGTTAGTTCAACTCCTATTGTCGTTGATGTATCTATTGCATCAGGAACAGCAGATGCTACAGACTATACGCCAATTACTACAACGGTTACAATTCCAGCTGGGCAATTGTCTTTAAGCACACCATTAAATCTAATAACAAATAATGATGCTATAATTGAACCTAATGAGAATTTTAGAATTCAGGCAGATATTACTTCTGGAAATACTACAAATACATCCACAAATCGATATATTCAAATTATAGATAACGATACACCACCAACAGTTTCTGCATCTTCTAATACAAGTATAACAGAAGGAAACTCGAGATTTATAAACTATGGCTTATCAAATCCTTACAGTTCAGATATTATACTAAATATAGCAACAAGTAATGGATCTGCGGATAATTCTGATTATAATACTGTAAACACTACAGTAACATTTGTAGCAGGTGAAACAAGTAAATCTCAATCTTTTTTCTCTATAGATGATACAGTTGTTGAGACAGATGAGACCTTTATTATTACAGGCTCAATTACTTCTGGAAACACTAATAACGCGACTGTTGTAACTACTGCAACCATTAGGGATAATGATACTACACCAATGTTAAGTATAGGGACACCATACGATAGAACAGAAGGGCAAAACGTTGTGTTTTCTGGCAGGTTAGATAGAGTTTTTAATGCAGATGTAACAATACAGTTTACAACAAGTAATGGTACAGCAGGAACAAGTGATTATAATACAACAACAATAGTAGAAACAATTTCCGCAGGAAATATCTCTAAAACTATTACAGTACCTACCATAGATGATAACCTTGATGAACCGCAAGAAACATTCACATTAACAGGTGTAGTTACTTCTGGTAATACAACCAATGCCTCGGCTTCTGCAACAGCTACAATTGTAGATAATGACGGTTTACCAGATTTCAGGATTTCTTATAGCTCAAATTTTCAAGGAGAAATAAATGAAGGAGAAGATGCAAGATTTAGTGTCTGGTTAACTCATGTAAGTGCAACCGATACATCAATCCAACTTTTAACAACAGCTGGAACAGCTGGATCTTTAGATTATTCAGCTTTAAATACAACGATAGTTATTCCTGCAGGTCAAACATACTATAATGCAACTAATTTAATTGTGCCGACGGTTTTAGATCAATTGCAAGAAACAGATGAAACATTTGTTATTAACGCTACAACAACTTCTGGAAATACATTTAATACAAGCGAATCATTAGTGTTTACAATTTTAGATGATTATAATGTGAATGCACATCATGATACTTTTTATCCTGTAATGGAAGTTGGTGGTAGTTTTCAAGTACTAACTAATGATACTTTACATGGTTTAGCATTAAATGCATCAGATGTTACTATTACTTTAGAAGCTAATACTATTGGAGTCACACTTGACGCATCTGGAGTTTTAACAATACCCAACACGCTTTCAGGTTATTATAATCTAGAGTATACTATATGTGAAAATTCAAATCTTAGTATTTGCGATACAGCAACTATTACATTGTATTTCATTTCACCATTGGAAGTAAGGTATACACCAACATATTCAGATTATAATGGAGATGGTTTTACTAGTGTTGGAGATATTATAACTTATCAATTTAGTGTTACAAACAATGGTAATGCAGTACTAACAAATGTGGAATCTATTAGTAATTTTTCTAATTTAAACGTCATTGGCGGACCATTAGTTACATTAAACCCTAATCAAACAGACAGCACAACTTTTTCTGCAACACACATTATTACTCAAGAAAATATTAATTCCGGTTATTTTACAGGAGAATTAATAGAACATTTTTTTACAGGAATGTATTATGGATATCAAGTTGATGGTTTAGCTGAACTTGATACTCCATTAAATTTATCTTTTTCAGATGGCATAGAATTTAATGCTTTTGTAGATACTAATGCAAATGGTATTCAAGATAATGCTGAAATAGATTTTCCTTTAGGTCATTTTGAATATGAAATTAATAATGATGGCGTTATTAATAACCTCCTTACAACTCCATTTTATTTATATGAATCTAATCCTACAACTAGCTATAATTTAAACTATGTTGTTGATAGTGAGTATGCTGTAAATAATGTATGTACAGTTAATTATTCAGGTGTAACTGTGGCTTCAGGTTCTGGTATTACAACATATAATTTTCCAGTTACAGTAACACCTTATAAAGATTTATCGGTGAGTTTAAATAATTACAATGCTCCTCCAAGACCAGGTTTTAGTTATAGAAATTATATTACGTATACTAATAACTCTAATCAAACTGTAGCTTCAGGTTCTGTAGGTTTTGTTTTAGATAGTGCTTTATCTATTACAGAAGCCCCAAATGGCGCTGTGATTACTAGTACAGGACTTACTTATGCTTTTACAAATTTGGAGCCATATCAAACAAGATCTATTTGGATAAAAATGTATGTGCCAACAATACCAACAGTTGCTTTAGGGGATTTAGTAAATAATTCAGCTTCAATAAATATACCGGCTGGAGATATTTTACCACTTAATAACAACTCTAGTTTAACACAAACTATAATTGGTGCTTACGATCCAAACGTGAAAACTGAAAAGCATGATGGACAAATTGTACATTCTACTTTTACAGATGACGATTTTTTAACCTATACCATTCAATTTGAAAATACAGGAACAGCTAATGCTATTAATGTTAGAGTAGAAGATTTTCTTGACGATAAATTAGATGAAACGACACTAAGAATGATTGATGCTAGTGCAAATTATGCTCTAGAGAGAGTTAACAATCATCTAGTTTGGAATTTCTATGGAATCAATTTGCCTCCATCTGAAGAAGATACTGATATTGGACATGGTTATTTTACTTTTAAAATCAAGCCAAAAACAGGATACATGCTTGGAGATATTATACCAAACGAAGCAGAAATATATTTCGATTTCAATCCGGCTATAATAACAGATGTTTGTAGTACTGAGTTTGTGGAAACATTATTAAGTGTAGACGATTTTACTTTTTCAGATTTTAACTATTATCCAAATCCTGTAAAAAACACATTGTTTATTTCGAACACTTCAAAAATTGAAACAATTGAAATTACAGATATTTTAGGAAAAGTAGTGAGCTCTAAAAAGATGAATGCAATGCAAACAACTCTAGATTTGTCTTCATTTGCTAACGGAGTTTATTTTGCTAAAATAGAATCCGGAAGGCAAACAAAAACAATTAAAATTTTAAAAGAATAATACTAATAATGGTTGTAGCAAAAAAAATCCGATTCATTAGAATCGGATTTTTTGTTTATCTTCTTTTAAAGATTATTCTATATTTTTTCTATACGTTTTTCTACGTTTTACAACTGTAGTTTCAATATGCTTCCAAATTTTATGGATAGCTTCATTATCTTCTAACTCTGGAGTTCTGTAGCAATTAATGATTCCTTTTTGTCTAAAAGTTTCATAATACTCATTAAATATCACTGCATGAATACCTTTGTTTTGATATTCTGGATGCACACCAATTAAGTAGAAAACCACATCTTTACTATGTTTCTTAGCTTTTAATAATTTAGCAAAACCAAAAGGAAATAGTTTACCATTCATTTCTTGTAAAGCAGAAGCAAACCTAGGCATTACAATAGCAAAAGCTACCATATCATCATTTTCATCTACAACAAACTTTATATACTCAGGATTTACAAACGAGATAAATTTCTTTTTAAAATACGCTTTTTGTATGTCTGTTATTTCAACAAAAGAAGATAAACTTTCATAAGATGCATTAAACAAATCGAACATCTTATCGACGTAAGGCATCACTTCAGATGTTTTTGTGAGTTGTAATGCTGTTAATTTGTAACGTCTTTTTATAAGTTCTTGAGCTTTTTTAAAGTTTTCTGGCTTTACGTTTACAAAAGGAAAGCTACTTTCAGAATAACTTTTTTCTACTGTAAAACCATGTGCTACATAATGCTTCACATAATACTCATGGTTATACCATGTTATCATATTACTAATCTGGTCGAAACCTTCGGTCATTACTCCCACTTTATCTAAGTTGGAAAAACCTACAGGACCTTCGGTATATTCAAGATTATGTTGCTTTCCAATTTTAGTTACTTCGACTAATAATGCTTTAGAAACTTCTAAATCATCAATAAAATCAAACCAACCAAAACGCATTTTAAGATGCTTTTGTTTTTTTACTTCAAGCCAATTAATAATTGCTGCTACCCGACCAACAAGCTTATCGTCTTTATAGGCAAGAATTAATGTAGTTTCGGCATCATTAAAAATGGGATTTTTGTCTTTATTAAAAGTCTCCATTTCTTGACTAATAATAGGAGGAACCCAATATTTAGAATCCTTATATAGCGAAAACGGGAATTTAACAAAGGTCTTTAAATCCTTTTTTGTAGTTACTAGTTTAGTTGTAATCATAGGCATTACTCATCATCAAAATCAATATCCTGAGTTTCTTTTTTACGTTTGTTATCGCTATCAGGAGAAGCATCGTCACCTTTCTTTTTATTTTTCTTCTTACGTTTTTTATTAGCTTTTCGCTCAGCTTCTTCTTCAGCAGAAGTTCCATTATCTATTCCTGGATCTTTATGAAAATCTAAACGGTAAGAAACACCTAGATTTAATCCGAAAACTGAAGGTGTATCTTTAGTATTAAATGTTACAGCGGTATCTAACTGAAAATCTTTTCCCCAAAGATACGCACCACCAAATCTAAAAAGGTTATCTGCATAAAAATCACTATGGATTCCTTGGGTTTCACCAAATAAAACCCATTGTTCACTAACAGCTTTAGTTAGAGTAAAAATGTATTGAAAATCTGAATAATCGGTTCCAATTCTATCTTTAGATAAATTCATTACCAATACCCAACCACTAGCAAAATTATTTTGTGTGGCAACCATTACTTTAGGGCTAAAACCTTCTACTCCAGGAGCAGTGTATGGATTGTCTGCTGAATCAAAATTTGCACCAACATAAACTGCAACAGCAGGAATTAAGCTACTCCATTTAAAACGTTTGTTTGCATGGTAACTAAAAATATTTGGTTTTTCTTCAACAGCATGTTTATAAGGATCGTAAACTAGGTATTTAGCACCAAGTGTTAGATTTTTAAAGTTTGAACGCTTTAAATCTGTAGGAATAGTAGAACGATAATCTGTTTGTGTATCATTTTGGTAAATACCTTCTATATTAATTTCTAATTGTGGTAAAAGTAGGCCATAACGTGCAGCAAAGTCAACTCCAAAACCTGATACATCGTATTTTAAAGGAGTGTGTTCTTCCTTTACAGTATATGGACCAACTTCAAGTTGAGCTACATTTGTTCCAACAGAAAAAGCAGACCTAGACACTCCAGGACGATTAGAATTAATAACTTCTGTATATTGTGCATGTGCTGTTAAACCAGCAATACACAGTACTATAGTTAAATAGGTTTTATTTAAAAACATAAGTTCTAGGTTTAGCTTCAAATATAGAGATTTTATATATTTTTTAAGTAAATAAATCTGAAATTACTCAACAAGAGTTGTATTTTTGTATTAGAACATTTAATATTTTTGATTTTTCTATGGGATTAATAAAGACCATACTTATAATATTGTTATTTTATTACGGATTCAAAATCTTATCTAGATTTTTTGGTCCTTTTATATTAAAGTATTTTACAAAAAAAGCAGCTGAACGTTTTGGTGGCCAATTTCGTGATTTTAATAACCAAAACCAGCAGCAACCAAAGCAAAAAGAAGGCGAAATTACTATAGATAAAATGCCTGACAATAAAACTTCAAACAAAACGGTTGGTGAATATGTAGATTACGAGGAAATTGATTAATTTTCGGTTTTAAGAATTATTCTATTATTTATGCAATCAACTTTAAAAAAAGTCTTACCGCATTTACTTGTGTTTGTAGGTTTTATTATACTGTCTTTAGCCTATTTTAGTCCTGTTTTACAAGGAAAGCAAATATTACAAAGTGATATTTTGCAATACAACGGTATGGCTAAACAGCAACGCGATTTTAAAGCAAATACTGGTGAAGAAGCTTATTGGACCAATAGTGCTTTTGGAGGTATGCCAACTTACCAATTAGGAGCCAGATATCCACATACTTACATTAAAAGTTTAGATTTAGGACTACGTTTTTTACCTCGTCCAGCAGATTATCTTTTTCTTTATTTTGTTGGTTTTTATATCCTATTATTATGCTTGAAAGTTAATTTTAAGCTAGCGGCACTTGGTGCATTAGCCTTTGGTTTTTCTACTTATTTAATAATTATTCTTGGAGTAGGCCACAACAGTAAAGCGCATGCAATTGCCTATATGCCTTTAGTTTTAAGCGGTATTGTACTAACTTTTAGGAAGAAATATATACTAGGTTTTATTGTTACTGCCATTGCTATGGGATTAGAATTGGTTGCCAATCATTTCCAAATGACCTATTATTTAATGCTACTTGTTATTGTTCTTGGCATTGTATATTTAATTGATGCTTATAACAAAAAAGTACTACCACATTTCTTTAAATCTGTTGGTATTTTACTAGCTGCAGTAATACTAGCTATTGGATTAAATGCAGCCAATATTATGGCAACGCAAGAGTATGCTAAAGAAAGTACACGTAGTAAAACAGAGTTAACTATAAACCCTGATGGTTCTCCTAAAAAAGATATTAGTTCTGGTTTAGCAAAAGAAAAAATTACCGAGTACAGTTATGGCTATTTGGAAACTTTTAATCTTTTTATTCCTAGATTTTTAGGTGGAGGAATGGGAGAAGATTTAGGTAAAGAATCTGCTTTTTATGAGTTTTATAGAAGTCAAGGTGTACCACCATTAGAAGCAGCAGATGCAGCTAAATCTGTTCCTACTTATTGGGGAGATCAGCCAATAGTTGAAGCACCAGCTTATGTTGGAGCCGTAATATTATTCCTTTTTGTTTTCGCCTTATTTTTAGTAAAAGGCAGACTAAAATGGTGGTTGGTTTCCGGATCAATACTAGCATTATTATTGTCTTATGGTAAAAATCTAGGTTTTTTAACCGATTTCTTTATAGATTTTGTTCCATTTTACGATAAGTTTAGAGCAGTAACTTCAATACAAGTTCTTTTAGAACTTTGTATTCCTGTTTTAGCAATTTTTGGTTTGGTTAAGTTGTTTAACGATTACGAAAAAGATGAAGATAAATTGAAAGCCTTAAAGTTTTCAGCAATAATAACAGCAGGATTATGTTTGTTGTTCTTATTATTAAGATATGCAGGAATTGTTTTAGATTTTGAAGGTATAAGAGATGCAGGTTGGTCTCAAGGTGGTGGACAACCATTTGTAGATGCAATTGTTGCAGATAGAAAATCTATTTTCACAAAAGATACGTTACGTACCTTATTATTGGTATTACTTTCGGCAGGAGCTATTTATATGTTTTTAAAACAAAAGCTTTCTGAAGGAAAAGTTATTATTGTTTTTGCAGTGTTAATTCTTTTCGATTTGGTTGGAGTAGATAGACGTTATGTAAATACCGAAAATTTTGTATCGAGTAGAGAAGTGCAAAGTCCTTTTAAAGCAAATAATGCAGATAAGAAGATATTGAGTGAGCCTGGTGATTTTAGAGTTTACGATGTTAGTTCTGGAGCAGGAAGAGCCATTTCTCAAAAAGTTGAAAGTATGGCTTCAGGCGCAACTTCTGCACCATATTTTCATAATACTATAAATGGTTATCATGCAGCAAAGCTGAAGCGTTTTGATGAGATTTCAGATTTCTTTCCATTTACAAGACATCCTGAAATGCTTAACATGTTTAATGTTAAGTATATTATTAGTGAAGATGAAATTAAACAGCCTTATCCATATTTAAATACTGATGCCAATGGCAATGCTTGGTTTGTTGAAAAAATAAAACAAGTTAATTCGGCAGATGAAGAAATGCTTTCTTTATTAGATTTGAATACTAAAACGGAAGCTGTTGTAGATAGAAGTGCTATTGAAACTTATAAGACCGTTTCGCAAACAGCACCTAATAGAGCTATAACAGAATTTAATCATATTGTAGATTCGCTAGCTTCAATTAAAGTATTAGAATACCAACCTAATTACATTAAATACGAGTCTAATAACTTAAATAAAGGTTATGCAGTATTTTCAGAAATGTACTATGCTAAAGGTTGGAATGCTTATGTAGATAATGAAATAACAAATCACAATCGTGTAAACTACCTTTTAAGAGGAATGGAAATACCTAAAGGAAAACATGTTGTTGAGTTTAAGTTTGAACCACAAGTTGTTAAAACAGGAGGTACTATTGCTTTAGCAAGTTCTGTTTTATTAGCACTTATAGTTTTAGGAGGATTGGTTTTTGAGTTTAAAAGGAAAAATGAATAAAAAAAAGTTTTAATCATTACATACTATTGGCCACCAGCAGGAGGACCAGGAGTACAGCGTTGGTTAAAATTTGTAAAATATTTACCTCAATTTGGAGTAGAACCTATAGTTTATTGTCCGTCTAACCCTATTTATCCGCAAACAGACGAAAGTTTGTTAGACGAAGTTCCAGACGGAATAACAATACTTAAACAGCCAATTAACGAACCTTATAAACTAGCAGGTTTCTTTTCTAAAGAGTCTAAAACCATTAGTAAAGGTATTATTCCAGAACAAAAGAAGCAGAGTTTTGTGCAAAAAGCAATGCTTTTTGTGCGCGGTAATTTTTTTATTCCAGATGCTAGAAAAAACTGGATAAAACCATCGGTAAGTTATCTGTCTACTTATATTCAAGACTTTGGTATAGATACTATTATTACAACAGGTCCACCACACAGTTTACATATTATTGGTTTAAAATTAAAACAGCAATTAGGTGTTAATTGGATTGCCGATTTTAGAGATCCTTGGACAACTATTGGCTACCACAAGCAACTAAAACTCACACAAGCGTCTAAAAATAAACACAAAAAACTAGAAAGTAAAGTACTTAATACTGCAGATACTATTATAGTAACCAGCGCGGTTACTGAAACAGAGTTTAAAGCATTAACTAATAAACCAATAGAAGTTATAACTAATGGTTATGATGTTACCAAAAATAGTGTTGTAACACTAGATTCGGAATTTACTTTAGCTCATATTGGATCGTTTTTATCTAAACGAAATCCAGAAATTTTATGGCAAGCTTTAAAAGAATTGGTGAATGAGAATCAAGACTTTTCAAAGTATTTTAAACTTAATTTAGTAGGATTAGTTAGTGAAGAAATTTTAGAGAATATTAAAAATTATAACTTAACCAGCTATGTTAATAATATAGGCTACGTATCGCATGGTGAGTCTGTTATTTATCAAAAAAAGTCTCAAATTCTTTTATTAATTGAAATCGACTCTGAAGATACAAAGGCAATTATTCCAGGAAAATTATTTGAGTATATGGTATCAAATAGACCAATAATAGCAATAGGCCCAACTGATTCTGATGTTGAAAAAATTATTAAACAAACAAACACTGGAGATTATTTTTATTATAATGCTTTAGAAGATTTAAAATTAAAAATTCTTAATCATTTTGATGCCTTTAGTGCTGGAGAATTAAAAGTAAATTCGGTAGGATTAAAACAGTATAGTAGAGAGTCTTTAACCGAGAAATTATCTAAAGTTATTTTTAAAGACTAATTTTAAATAATTTCGAATTTTAAAAATACATGGGAATTGTAATAAAGCAGTCTATTCAAAATACTATTACAACTTATTTAGGTTTTGTAATAGGAGCTGTAAATACTTTGTTTTTATACACTCAGTTTTTAACTCCTGAATATTATGGTTTAGTAGGCTACTTACTTTCTACAGCTAATGTAATGATGCCTTTTTTTATGTTTGGTGTTAGTAATACATTGGTTAAATTTTATTCTTCTTATAAAACCAAAAAGCAACAAAATAGCTTTTTAACGTTAATGCTTTTTTTACCTTTACTAGCAATTGTACCCATTGGTTTTATTGGTGTTTTGGGATACGAGTCTATAAGTAATTGGTTAGCTTCAGAGAATGCAATCATTAAAAATTATACGTATTTAATTTATGTTATAGCCGTTGCAATGGCCTATTTTGAGGTGTTTTTTGCATGGAGTAAAATTCATTTTAAAAGTGCTTTTGGTAACATAATGAAAGAAATATTTCATCGTGTTTGCATTTTATTTTTACTATTAGCTTTACATTATAAACTGCTTACTGTAGATCAATTTATTATTGCAATTGCAATAGTATATGTAGTAAGAATGGTGATTATGAAACTTTATGCTTTTAGTATAAGATTTCCAAAACTAGACTTTAAGTTTAATTTTGAAGTTTCTTCTGTCTTAAAATATAGTTTTCTAATCATTATTGCTGGATCTGTAGCCATGCTTATGCTCGATTTAGATAAATTTATGTTAGGTAAACTTATTGTAATAGAAAATATAGCGTATTATAATGTAGCTGTATTTGTTGCTATTGTAATAGCGGTACCAGCAAGAGCAATGCATCAAATAACCTATCCTTTAACGGCTAAGTATTTAAACGAAAAGGATAAGGTTTCGCTTGAAGGTTTATACAAAAAATCGTCTTTAAACCTTATTATTGTTAGCGGTCTTATATTTGTTTTAATTGTTATAAATATCAATCAGTTGTATGCATTGTTAAAGCCGGAGTACAGTCAAGCTTTGTACGTGGTTTTAATAATTGCTGTTGTAAAACTAACAGATAGTCTTTTAGGTATTAATAATTCTATTATTTTTAATTCGGACTATTATAGAATTATTCTATTTTTTGGTATTTTAATTATTGTAGTAGCTGTTATTTTAAATTACATACTAATTCCAATTTACAATATCAACGGAGCAGCAATAGCTACTTTTTTGGCTATGATTTTATACGGGAGTTTAAAATTATGGTATGTAAATAAGAAGTTTAAAATACATCCTTTTTCTATAAATACATTGTATTCATTAATGCTAATATTTATACTATCAGTTTCATTTTACTTTTGGGAATTTAGTTTTCATCCTATAATAAACATTGTAGTGAAATCGGCTATAGTTACTTCTATATATGGAATTGTTGTGTATCGTTTTAAGCTTTCCGAAGACATTTCTACTATTCTTAATAAGCTATTAAAAGCTAGTAAATAAAAAATCCTGCTACTTGCTTTGGAAAACAAGGTAGCAGGACTATGGCATAAAATACTTTTTATTATTATCTACGAATAGTTTTACTTCTAGAAGATGAAGAGCGATTTGTACTTGATGAAAGTCTAGATGTTCTAGATGTTGCACTTCTACTTGTAGAGGCTACTCTTTGTTGTGTTCTTGGAGCACTACTAACAGTTCTAGTTCTTGGTTTAGAAGTAGTTGTTGTATTACTGCGAGTTTGTGCTCTTGGTCTCGTTGTTGTGCTTACTCTAGTTCTTGGCTTAGAGCTTACAGAGTTGCTACGCGTTTGTGTTCTTGGAGTAGCTGTATTATTACCTCTAGTTCTAGGTGTAGAATTAGTAACATTGTTACGTGTTTGAGTTCTAGGTGTAGAAGTTACACGCGTTCTACCTTCTGTTCTAGAAGCATAACTTCTATTTCTTGTTATTGTGTTACCTCTTCTGCTTCCAACGGCAGTAGTACGTCTATAATTATTTACATAAGGTCTATTATAGCTATAACGAATAGGAGTGTAGTGCTGTCTGTAAGGTGTATTAAATACCACACAGTAATTAATACTAGGCGCAGCATAATATCTGTGCCATGGTCTGTATACATAAGCTCTGTTGTAAACATTTATATATCCAGTATAATGGTCGAAAGTATTATATCTGTTATAGTGTACATATAATCCACCAACTCTTTCAATATAACCTCTGCTATTGTAGTTTATATGTATATCGCCAGCTTGGCTTATTCTTCCGTAGTAATCGTAATAAATTGGAGTGTTTTCAATTTGAATAATAGCTCCAAATTCGTCATATTGTACATATGCATCATAATTATAACCAGAGTTAAAACTAATATTAACATTTGGAGATCCAACTGTTACATTTACTTTAGGACCATAATTAGGCATGTAAAAATCAAACTGTCCATCTGCATAAATAGAAAATTCTATACCTTGCTCGTTAAAGATAAAAGATTTACCATAACCTCTATAAGAAGTTGAAGTATTGGTTTCTAAAGCGTTTTCGGTGCTAATATTGTCTGCATTTACAGTAAAACCTGTTAGGAGTAGTGCTGAAAATAAATAGATTAGGTGTTTCATAATATTCGTTTTTAAGATTGAATACTAACTAAAAATCAAGCATCGTGCCAAAACGGAAACGCTGTAGTTTTGTAAAACGGATAATATCACGTAGTTTCGCGTTATACTTAAATTTATCAAGTAAATATGTCTTTCAAAAAATTGAACCCAGAAATTTTAGAAGCTTTAGAAATTAATGATTTTGAAGCTCCAACACCATTACAAAAAATAGCATTACCAATAATTAAAGGTGGTGCAAACGTATTTTGTATAGGTAGTAAAGGCTCTGGAAAAACAACTACTATTGTAATTAGTGTACTGCAAAAATTAAAATGTAAAGCAGTTGGTGATGCGCCTCGTGCTTTAATTTTAGTAGAAACTAAGGCTGAAGCTCTAAAACTTAAAGAAGAATTTGAGAAATTTATAAAACCAAGAACACTTAGAGTTTACACGGCTTACGATGAGCAAACACTAGATCAACAGCGTGAAGAAATTTATTACGGACAAGATATTTTAATTGCTACTCCAAAACGATTAAACAAGCTCTATTTAATGAATAGCCTAGATTTAAGTCAATTAAAACTATACATAATAGAAGATGCAGAATTTGCAGAAAAAGGACTTTATTTTGCAGCGATTAATCGTATTCCTGAAAGTATAGATAAATGCCAATACCTTGTTTTTGCTCAAAAATTAAGTCCGAGATTAAAGCGTTTTGAAGAAACTTTTATGTTTCGTGCTCAAGTTGTTAAGGTTTAATACTATTATTTAAATGAAGACAGTTTGTATATTATCATTATTTTTTTTGTTACTTATTTCATGCAATAAAGCTGTAGAAAACAAAAATAATGAAATTGAATATAATCATAAAATATACAAAAATCAGAAGTTTAAATATAAAGAAGCCCAAAAACTTAATAATAAAGGTATAGAATTATCTATAGAAGGAGAGGATGCTCTTGCACTTAAAACATTTTTTAAAGCACTATCTGTAGAACCAGATAGTCCAGTTATTTTAAGCAATATTGGTAATGTCTATAATCATTTAGAAAGATATAAAGAAGCAATTGATTATTACGAAAGTGGCTTAAAATTTTCAGATTCCTCATACTTAGTTATTGGTACAGGTCTCAGTACTGCCTATTTTAAAGTTGGTAGTTATCAAAAAAGTATAGATATCTGTAATTATATAGCGAGTATAAGTGAAGATGATTATATGCTTTTTGCTTTACAAGTACACAAAATATATAGTCTCATAGAACTTAATAAATGTGAAGTTGCTATTAGTGAAACAAAAAAACTGAACAAATACAGTAAAAATATTGATAACCCTCAAGAATATATAGATTTTATTGAAAAGCTAATGGAGGATTGTAAATCAAACAAGTAAATCCTTAGTTTTAGAATTCGATTTTTAAAAAAACTCCCACAAAATTAAATTCGTGGGAGTTTTTACATTTATAATTATTTTACTTACTAGTTTTTAGTTTTTTTTGCTTAACAACTTTTCCTTCTTTTTTATAGTAGAAATGGTCATTATCGTTATCCCAATCGTTATTTTGTTGAGAAGAATTAGGAAAATGATTTGTAGAGCAAGACGATCCTACACAGATACTGCAACCTTGATTATGGTAATTAACTTGACCAACAAGTTTAATTAATTGTCCTTGTCAATTGTATTTTAACTGTAAGCCTCCAACTTGTGTTAAAGTACCTCCTCGAGTGTATCTCATATAAACACTACCTAAGCGTTTAACTTGCCCAATACGATTATAGTTTACAAATACATTACCAATACGTCTTACTTTTCCGCTAGGATCGTGAGTAATTATAGTTCCTCTACTTCTTGGAGCCGAATATTGTACACGAGTTCCTGGAGCACCATAAGTAGTGTTTATAGAGTGCCTTCGAGTATTCGATTTTCTATAATATTCATTATCGTAATCATTATCATATTGGTTGTCTTCAATGTGTGTATTAAAATCGAAAGTGCCATCTGGGAAAATTAAAAATTCGACACCACGTTCTGTAAACTGAATAGGTTGTGTGTAATTGTTGTAGCGATTACTTTTTAAATCTTCACCTTTCGATGCAGATTCAACTTTTTCTGCTGCTGTTACAGTTGTTAATCCTATTAACAAACCTGTAAATAATAGTACTAGTTTTTTCATAGTATTATGGTTTTAGATTTTGTGCCTACTCTTTAGCTTTTCGGCTTGCGTTATTTACTTTTAAGGTTTCAATTCGCGTGATAAACTTGTTAGGTGTTGATTTTGTTGATGTTTTAAAAGGTTTTATAGAGAGCATAATAGTCGGTTTAATATTGAAAAACTCGATTTTAATATTATATTTACAGTTATCAATCTAACCAACCTATGTCAATTCAATACAAAACTTGTAAAAATTGTGAAAACGATTTTAGAGAGAATTTCGATTTTTGTCCACATTGTGGAATGAATGAAAAAGAGAAATTGACCTTAGGTGTTTTGTTTTATAATACTGTTAGTAATTATTTCTCTTTCGACGCTCGGTTTTTTAAGAGCTTTATTCCATTACTAATTAAACCAGGTTATTTAGCCACAAAATTTGTTTCAGGTAAGCGTTTGTTGTATTTACATCCAGGACAAATGTATCTTTTTGCAGCCGTTTTGTTTTTCTTTTTGTTTTCATTTAGTGCAAAAAAAGGTGCAAATGAATTTGATAAAGGATTATCGCAATCCTTCGGAAAAAACACAAAAATAGATTCGTTCTCTGTAAAAGCTTCGGAGGCGAAAGTAAAGATCGATTCAGTTTTAATGGAAGAAGCACGGATTGCACTTAAAAAGAATTCAAATCTTACAGGAATAACAGATAAACAAGTAGACTCTTTAGTTAATAAAGAAAATTTTAATAAAGAAAAAAACAGCTTTACTTTTTCTGGAAAAAAAATAGACTCTTTAATTGAAGCTAAAGTCCCAGATAGTGAGATTTTAAAGGAAATGGGTTTAAATAAAGGAGATAGTGTTTTAAAGAAAAGACTCTATAGTCAAGCACTAAAATTCATAAAATCTAAACAAGGAAGTGGTATTTTATTTGCATTTTTAGATGCAGCTCCAATAGCAATGTTTTTTATACTACCAATTTTTGCTTTAATATTGATGTTGTTTTACAGAAAACGCGGACTTTATGCACACCATTTAGTGTTTAGTTTTTATTACTTCGCATTTTTGTTTACTGTTTTTAATCTTGTTATTATCACTAACTTTATTGTAGATATTCCAGATTATATAGATTCTTTAATTGTTCTATCTGTTTTCTTTTATCTTATTATAGCATTAAAAAAGTTTTATAAACAAGGTTGGTTTAAAAGCTTTTTAAAAGGAAGCTTATCTACAATGATATTTTTTCCAATTTTAATTTTCGTTTCAGCCTTTGTGCTATTATTCTCTTTTATGTTTTATTAGATTCGGCGTGCCAAATAGGTACATTTAAGAATTCGCTTAAAGTTTCAGCATCGTTAATAATACCTCTAAGATTAGAATGGTCCATAACATTTAATCTCTCTGCATTATTTAAAATTATATTCAGCTCAAAGCTTTTAAAGCTACCATCTTCGTCTGAGATGGTTTCTCCAATTAATTGTATGGCAACAATAGTTTTTAAACTAATATCTACAGACATTTTAGTTTGAATACTTTTAAAGCCTCTATAATATCTATTGGAAGCTTTATCAAAGCCATGTGGTGAGAAGTAATTGAATAGTAAATACATACTAACACATAAAAAAATCAATCCTACAGCAACAAACAAAAGTCTGTTAAATTCCCAAGAGTCTGTTTTATTGTGTATTAATTTGTAAAGTGGAAATCCGGTAAAACAGATGCTAAATGTTGTAAAGACAGCAACAAATAAAGCGAGTCCAAATGTAGGTTTAATAACAAGTTCACTATTATTTTTTTTAAATAGAACGTGAGTTTCAAAATTAGAGCCACCTTTTGATAGCGGACTTCTTTTAGTTTTTATTTTTATGTCTTCAATATCCAAAAGACTATAATTTTTCTTTCAAATATTTACCTGTTTCAGATGCTTTAATTTTTACAACTTCTTCTGGAGTACCAAAAGCAATTAAATTCCCACCATATTCACCACCTGTTGGCCCTAAATCTATAATATGATCGGCACATTTTATAAGTTCTAAATTATGTTCTACTACAATAATGGAATGTCCTTTTTCAATTAATGCATTAAAAGATTTTAGTAACTTCTGTATATCGTGAAAATGTAGACCTGTGGTTGGTTCATCAAAAATAAATAAAGCTGTTTCTTTAGTATTTCCTTTTCCTAAAAACGAAGCTAGTTTTATACGTTGTGCTTCTCCACCCGAAAGGGTAGAAGAGCTTTGTCCAAGCGTTACATAGCCTAAACCAACATCTTGTAAAGGTTGTAGTTTGTTCTTTATTTTAGTAACATGATTAGTATCGAAAAACGCAATAGCATCATCGATAGTCATGTTTAAAATGTCGTCAATATTTTTGTCTGCAAAAGTAACTTCAAGTACTTCTTTTTTAAAACGTTTGCCTTTACAAGTTTCACATTCTAAATGTACATCTGCCATAAATTGCATCTCTATGGTTACTTGTCCTTCTCCTTTACAAGTTTCACAACGTCCACCATCTACATTAAAACTAAAATGTTTTGCTGCATAATTTCTAATGCCACTTAGTTTTTGTTTGCTATAAAGCGCACGAATATCGTCGTATGCTTTTATATAAGTAACCGGATTTGAACGTGAAGAACGACCAATTGGGTTTTGGTCTACAAACTCAATATGTTTTACATTACTATAATTTCCTTTTAATTCTGAAAATTGTCCTGGTTTATCTCCAAATCCAGTAAGTTCTTTTTGTATTGCAGGAAATAGTATTTTTTTAACTAAAGTACTTTTTCCACTTCCAGAAACACCTGTAATAACGGTTAGCATACCCAATGGGAAACTAACGTCTATATTTTTTAAGTTGTTTTCTCTAGCTCCTTTTATTTCGATACTATATTTAGAAGTACGTCGTTTTTTAGGTACTTCAATTTTTAATGATTCATTTAAGTATTGAGCAGTTAAAGAATCTGACGCTAAAATATCTTTAAATGTTCCAGTGGCAACTACATGTCCTCCAAGCGTTCCTGCTTCTGGTCCAATATCTATAATTTCGTCTGCTTCTTTCATGATATCTTCATCATGTTCCACAACAATTACAGTGTTTCCTAAATCTCGTAAGGCTTTTAAAACCAAAATTAGTCTCTCAGTGTCCTTTGGATGCAAACCAATACTAGGTTCGTCGAGAATATACATAGAACCAACTAAGCTGCTTCCTAAAGAGGTTGCAAGGTTAATTCTTTGGCTTTCTCCACCGGACAAAGTATTCGATTTTCTGTTTAATGTTAAGTAATCTAAACCTACGTTGGATAGGAAAGCTAAACGATTTTCAATTTCTTTTAGTAATCGTTTTGCAATAGTATTATCATGCTCGTTAAGCTTTAATTCCTTAAAAAAAACAGTTAGTTTATCTAAAGGCATTTCAACCAAATCGGTTAAAGTTGCATTATTAATTTTTACATAATTAGCCTCGTTTCTTAAACGTTTACCATTACATACTTTACATTTTGTTTTACCTCTGTAACGCGACAGCATTACTCGGTTTTGTATTTTATATGCTTTACTTTCTAACTCTGCAAAGAAGGTGTTTAAACCTTCAAAATACTTGTTGCCAGACCAAACAAGGTCTTTATATTTTTGTTCTAATTCAAAATATGGTTTGTGTATAGGGAAATCAAATTTATGGCAATTATTAACCAATTGATCGCGATACCAACTCATGCTTTCTCCTCTCCAAGGAAAAATAGCATTCTCGTATACAGATAATGCTGTATTTGGGATAACTAAGTCATCATCAATACCAATAACATCTCCATAGCCTTCACACTTTGGACAAGCGCCATAAGGATTATTAAAACTGAATAAATGTACATTTGGTTCTAAAAAAGTAATACCATCCAATTCAAATTTATTCGAAAATTGTCTAGAGGTATTATCATTTAATTTTTCTATAAAACATTCTCCTTTACCTTCAAAAAAGGCAGTTTGTATAGCATCTGCTAATCTGTTATAAAAATCCTCATCATCTTTTGCAACAATTCTATCAACTACTAAATAAAGGTCTTTAGTTTTTTCGGTAATGCCTTCTGCTTTATCCAATCGTAAAACTTCTCCATTGGCTTTTATTCTAGCATAACCTTGTGCGTTTAAGGCTTTTAATTTGTCACTCATTTCTCGACCTTCTTCAAGGTGAATAGGAGCGAGGAGTAATAGTTTTTCGCCTATGGCTATAGATTTAACATAGTTTAAAACATCTGTAACACTATCTTTTTTTACTTCTAGTCCAGAAATAGGAGAATACGTTTTACCAATTCTAGCGAACAGTAACTTAAGATAATCGTAAATTTCTGTAGTTGTACCAACGGTTGAACGTGGATTTGTAGAATTAACTTTTTGCTCTATAGCAATGGCAGGAGCAATTCCTTTTATATAATCTACTTTAGGTTTATTTAAACGTCCTAAAAACTGTCTAGCATAACTAGAAAGGCTTTCTACATAACGTCTTTGGCCTTCTGCATACAAGGTATCGAAAGCTAAACTAGATTTTCCAGAACCAGATAAACCGGTAATAACAACTAATTTATTTCTTGGTATTACAACATCAATATTTTTTAAGTTATGCAACTTTGCACCTTTAATAATAATATTGTGTTTAGGGTTAACTTCGGAAAGCTTAGTGTTCATAAGTGTTTTTAATCTAAAAGAAGAACAAAGATAACACTTAAAAGGAGCTTCTAAAAAAGAATATTGTGCAATAAAATGTTAAATTTTGAAATTATTTTTGCTTTTTCGGAATGATTGTTGTTATATTTACCTCAATATTAATAAACTAATTGTCAAGCCTATAATACAACATTACTTTTTAAATTAATTAACCAAGCTGAAGCCCTAACTTCTGCAATAAAAGTAATGATTATGCGACAAGAACTTATCTCTGATGCTACCCTAGTTAGTAGTTATATTGAAGGCGACGAATCTTCTCTAGAAATTTTAATTAAAAGACACAAACAACGTATTTATAGTTTTATCTACTCTAAAGTTTACGATAGAGATATTACTGAAGATGTTTTTCAAGACACCTTTATTAAGGTTATTCGAACGCTTAAATTAGGAAAATATAACGAAGAAGGTAAATTTTTACCATGGGTTATGCGTATTGCTCATAATTTGGTAATCGACCATTTTAGAAAGAGTAATCGTATGCCTAAGTTTCAAAATAGTGGAGATTTTAGTATTTTTTCAGTATTAAGTGATACGAGTTTAAATGCTGAAAAAGCAATTATTAAAGACCAGGTAGAAAGCGATGTTAGACGTTTAATAGAAGAATTACCAGACGACCAAAAGGAAGTTTTAGTAATGCGTATGTATCAAGATATGAGTTTTAAAGAAATTTCAGATCGTACAGGCGTAAGTATAAATACAGCATTAGGGCGTATGCGTTATGCATTAATTAATATGCGTAAAGTAATAGAAAAGCATAATATTATTTTAACGAATTAATTTTATACAATATTAGAATAAATTTTGCGTTATTTATTTGAAACAAAAATCAAATACATGGCGAAAATTTACTCTGAAAATTCTAAAAACGCAAAAAAAATGAATCCTAAAGATGAGACCATAAGTTTCATTCTTAATTACTCCAAGGCTTTAAGTGTTATAAATTATAAAAAAATGAAGTTTGAAGCACTTCTGAATTAGACTGAAAGATCCTGGTTTTTATAAATCAGGATTTTTTTACAAATTGTAATTCTAGATAATTTTGAGTTCTTAAGTATTCTTTTCTAAGCGCTTCCAAATAATTAATTACTTTTTTATTACTTGGGTGTTCAGGCTTTAAGCTGTTTTTTAAACCTTCATCGTAAACGGTTAGTAAAATGTACCATTTACCAACTCTTTTAGAGTAATTATCTTCAAAAAGTCTTGAATTTCCGTTAGATTCTCTTTTTGCATCTATAGCTGCTAAAGCTAGATTAACCGTTTTTGTTTCTCTTTCAGTCTCTCTGTACGATAAATAATAGGTTTTATCATCTATTTTAAAATGAGTATTTGCTCCAACATTAACGTGGTTTAAGCTGTATTTTGCGTTTATATAATTGTAAAACTCACCACCATCTTTTGGATCGTTAAATATAAATGAGGTTTCTTTTGGGAGTTTTCTTTTAAACTTCTTTGCTGTAGTAATTTTATAACTTTCAATATTTGGTGCAATTTTTACTGGAAAGCAAGATGTTGTTATTATTAAAATAACTAAGATTAGAAGTTGATTTTTCATAAATTAAATTTTTAACTAATCATTAATTATTAGACCATAAAGTATACGTTACAACTTATATTAAAACTAGTGTTTTTTAGACTTTTCATAATCATTTATAACAGTACTTCTGCCAATAGTTTTTGTAATAATATCTTTATCTAAATCCCAACCTCTAGCAGGTGAGTATTCTCTACCATACCAAATAATTTGAAGATGTAAATCGTTCCAAGTTTCTTTAGGAAATAAACGTTTAGCATCTTTCTCGGTTTGTACTACATTTTTTCCATTAGTTAAATTCCATCGGTACATTAATCTGTGAATATGTGTATCTACAGGAAATGCAGGCACTCCAAAAGCTTGAGACATTACAACACCAGCAGTTTTATGTCCAACGGCAGGTAAAGCTTCTAAATGTTCAAAACTTTGCGGTACTTCGCCATTGTGTTTGTCTATAAGAATATGTGACAAACCATGAATACCTTTACTTTTCATTGGAGATAGACCACAAGGTCTTATAATTTCTTTTATTTCCTCAACGCTCATTTTAATCATATCGTAAGGGTTATCGGCTTTAGCAAATAGCAATGGTGTAATTTTATTTACACGCACATCTGTACATTGAGCAGATAGTAAAACAGCAACTAATAATGTATAAGGATCTTTGTGGTCTAGTGGAATGGGTATATCTGGATAAAGTTCATTTAACGTATTTATAACAAAATTCACCTTTTCTTGCTTATTCATTAGTCGTATTTTTGATAAAAGATACCAAAGTAATCATTTATTGGTATAATAATGAAAACCAAAATTACAATTATGAATACATTAAAGCAAGGAGATAAAGTACCAGATTTTACAGTTAACGATCAAAGTGGAAATGCAATTTCTTTAAGCGACTATAAAGGAAAAAAGTTAATTGTATTTTTCTACCCAAAAGCGAGTACACCTGGCTGTACTGCAGAAGCTTGTAATTTAACAGATAATTATAAAACATTACAAGATCAAGGCTACGAGATATTGGGAGTAAGTGCAGATTCTGAAAAACGTCAAACTAATTTTAAAGAAAAATATAAGTTCCCATTTCCTTTATTAGCTGATGAAAATAAAGAAGTAATAGAAGCTTTTGGAGTTTGGGGAGAAAAGAAATTTATGGGAAAAACCTATGACGGTATCCATAGAAAAACCTTTTTAATAGACGAAAATGGAGTAGTGGCGCATGTTATTGATAAAGTAAAAACTAAAGATCATGCCGCACAAATACTAGAATTATAAATAATAATTTTAATAAAAAAAGCACTCATTGAGTGCTTTTTTTAACATTTTATATAGTAATAAAATATTTGCTGGTATTATGTTTAATTACCTAGCAAAAAAAAGCTCAGAATTATATTAATTCTGAGCTTTTTTAGTCTTTAAATAGTATTACTCAATCTCAAAAGAAAATGTAACCTCAATATCAGTTTCTCCTCCAGCATCAGATAAACCAGTATTTGGTTTTGTAGGTTCGTGACGTAAAGTAAAAGTTATTGTACCATTACTTACCGCTCCAGCTTCTAATGTAAACTCTGTACCTAAATTGTTACCATTGTTATCAAAATTTGTGTAAGTTGTTGTTACATCTAAATTATTACTAGCTGTATAAAAGAATTGGTGCTCATCACTTTCTTCTTCAACTTCTTCTGTAATATCCTCAGCAGGATTTTCAGTTTCGTTTAATAACTCTATTTCTCCATCATAAGTAACTCCAGCATCTAAAAATCCTGCTGCTAAACCTCCTGGATAAGTAAACACAGGAACATCAGAACCATCTCCATCTGCATCTTGCATTTGTATAACAATTGGTGTTCCACCTCCTTGAGGTGTTAATGTTAAGTTTAATGTAGTAATTACTTCTTCTTCATTTACAGGTGTTGGTATAGCATCGTCATCACTAGAACATGCGTTAAAAGAAAGAATTGAAATAAAAACTAGTGTTAAAAATTTAATATTTTTCATTGTTTTGTTTTTTTTAATTTAATAATTGATTTTTAGGTTTATTGAAAAATTTCTACCCAAATCGTCTGCATAATATCGCATGCGATTTAAATAATTTCTGTAGGATGTGTTAAAAACATTAGAAACATCAAGTCCTACGGTTAATGATGTTTTTTGACTTAATTTAAAGACTGCACTAGAATTAAAGTTTAGTAAATGGTAAGCCTCTGGAGGTGTGCTTACATCTACTATTTCTGTGGTTCCTGTTTCTGGAATAAATACCTCAAAGTTATTGTCTGGGTATTCATTTTGTTCAAAAACATATTCACTTTGTAACTTTAAATATAGGTTGTTTAATTTCTTGTTATTATAAATAATAGCATTTTTTGTGCTCGCAGCAGGCATGCTTATTAAAGCTTCGTCTGGAGAAGTGTCTTTTCCTTTTACAATAGAGAACTGATTGGTAAAATTAAAGTTATCTGTTAATTTAAAGGCACTATTAATGTCCACTCCTAATAATCTCGCATCGGTTTGTCTATATTCCCAAACTTGAAAATTACCACGAATAGTTTGTTGGACATCTACAGGTTCTATTACAATAAAATCTTTAATAAAATTAACATAAGGATTTATTGAAAAACTAAAATTGTTATTTTCTCGTTGTAACGTTAACGAAATTTTATTAGCAGTTTCAGAGTTGAACTGTAAATCTCCATATTCTATTCTTGATGCAGAATGGTGTAAACCTTCACTAAACATTTCGGATGGATTTGGTGCTCTAGAGGCTAAAGAGTAATTAAATAAAAGTTTATAATCATTATTAAATTCATACGTAACACCTGCCGTTGCAGATGGATTGTAAAAGTTTAACTTCGGATTTGCTAAAACTTGATTACCAAAATCGCCTTCAATAACGATATCTTGAAAAATAGTATCGTAATTTCTGCTTTCCCAAAACGAGGTTCTATAAAACTTATAAGCATCTAAATAAGTATAATCAAATCTAGCACCAATTTCAAAAAGTAATTGGTTATTGATTTTTTTATCTAAAACCACATAGGCTCCAACATTATACTTATCGTAATCAGGTATTAATCTTCTAACTCCGGTACTTGGGTCTGCAAAATTAGTTTGGTATTGTCCTGTTACACCTAATTTTAATTTAGAAGTACTAGAGATTTTAGAATCTAAATCTAAAAGTAGCGTATGCGTGCTTAATTTTAAATCTAAAGAAGCCTCATCTTTATCGTCACCACGTCTTACATCAAACTCTAATCGTTTATTTTGTTGAAAGCCATATTGAAAATTTAATGTTCCTAAATCTTCAAATTTCTTAAACGCTTTAATTCTAGCTATTTGATGTGTAACATCTTGGTAAGGTGCATTAATATCGTAGGTAAAATCTTCGAGATATAATGGCACAGGGCTACTAATTGCTCTAACTTGGTCTGATGCACCACCTAAATGCGAAGCTCTTAAAATACCTGTTTCTACTTTGTATAAGGAATAATAAGCTTCTAGACCAGAGCTAAATTTATTAATACCACCACGTAGTGAAAAACTACGTTCAAAAACACCTGTGTTACTTAGGTTGTAATCTGGAGTATTAAAATCTCCAAATCGTTTAGTAGAACCTTGTACTTTTCCATACCAACCACTTTTAAAACTTTTAGTTAGTTGAGATGTTATAGATCCTCCACGACCATTTGTAGACCCAGTTGCTATTGTTTTACCATATAAGCTATCTTTAACCGGAGTTTTATCCATTTCTGTAATAATAATACCACCTATAGCACTTCCGCTATACTGTAAAGCACTTGCTCCTTTTATTACGGTAATGTTATCTATAGCATTAATGTCTATGTTTGGAGCATGTTCGCTTCCCCAATCTTGGTCTTCCATTCTTAAACCATCATTCAAAACTGCAACACGACTACTATGCAAACCATTAATTATTGGCTTTACAATAGTGTTTCCTGTATTTAAAGAGGAAACACCCGAAATATTATTTAAAACATCTCCTAAAGATTTAGCACTGTTACGCTCCAAATCTTCTTTAGATATTTTATTTTCTATAGTAGTATTTGTTTTTGTTTCTACACTTTTCCCTTCTAAAATAATTTCGTTTAATTCTTCTAAATGGTGTTCAAGACGAAAAGTCTTATTAAGATCACCTGAAACGTCTAATTTATATATTTTTGAGTCGCAGAATGCATGATATACTTCGACGGTGTATGTTTGATTGCACAAACCTGAGATGCTAAATTCACCTTGAAAATTAGTTAAAGCTATTTGCTTTGTCTCTAAAACGGTAATTTTTGCATCAATTAAAATGGTGCTATCATGTTGGTCTATTACTTTTCCTGTAATTGTGTTTTCACAATTTTGGGAAATAGCAATCTGACTACTTATAAAAAGTAAACTTATAAAAAATAAACGCATAAATGCAAAGCGTATTATTAGTTAAACGCATAAAAGCATTTAACCAATTTATATATTAAAATGATTTTATTTAATGAGAGTATCATTATATAAAAGGCTGAGATATTACTTTAGTTTAAAGTAATTTAAGAGAAAAGAATAATTGTAGAAGGAGGACCTCTTAATGCAACACCAATGCTTTGGTAGCTGCTAATATAAAAATATTGATTATCAATTTTTTTATGATTATTTTGAAATATAGGTATGATGATGTCGTTAAAAACGAAGGAAAAAGTATTATTTAATTTAAACTTGTAAAATTCACAGTCTATATCAATTTCATGAAAGTGACTATCTGATGGATTATTACAAACTTCATGTTTATGGTTCTCAAAAACGTGCGCAAACTTTACAGCAGAAGGAAAAAGAACAACAACAAAAAGAAGTATTGCCGTGCTTTTAAATAATATATGTTGTAATGTATGCTTCATTTAATCTAAATACCTGCCTAAGCCAAAACGGCGTAACATTTTTTTCTCGAATTCCCAGAAAAATTTACCTTGACCAAGTAAATAACCTGTGGTTACTAATAAAACTTGATAAAAAACAAGCCCAATGATAATATATAAAATCCAATAGACAAAGACATTTAAGTTTTCTTTAGTAATTCCTATAAATTTAATAAAAGGTCTGCCTACTAATAAAGACGATGATCCAGTAATTGCAAAAACTATAAATATTCTAATTATTTCCCAACGTTGTTTAACAACCCATTTGTTTTCTAACTTTTTGAATATTAGTAAAACTAAACGTAAAAGAAAGAACGTAATTAAAAGTGCAAATGCAATTTGAAATGCAATATGAGATTCTTTTCTAAACAATCCAGCTATTTTAAAGCTAGAGTAGAAGAGACCTAACAACCCAATTAAAGGAAATAGTAATTGCCAGTTTTTTGTAATCTCCCAACGTTTTTTAAATTGCTTCATAGCCTTTTTTTAGAAGCTGCAAATATAAATTAATTTTGAGGAACTCTTGTGCCTAAAAGGTTTTGCTTGTATCTATTTTGAAAATAAACAAAATAGTTATACATTTTGTAGTTTACATCGTAGCCATAATCTACACCTTGAGAATAGTTAATTTGCATTTCGTATAAATTAGAATTGTATTGTCTAGGTTGTAAAACGCGTCTGTTCCATTCTTGAACATAACGTATATTTCTGGTTTCTAAATAGTTTTGTAGATAAAAGCCTTTTGGTTTAGCAACAGAAGCAAGGTATGTGCCAAAGCCAGGTTCAATAATAATAACATCATACTCAATATTATCTCCAGAAATTTTAATGGTATCACCTTTTTTAATTTCAATGCCTTCGTTTTTTGTAACTGTAGTTTCTTTAGAAGAGTTACAAGCAAAAACCATAAGTATAACAGTGAATAAAAGAAATACGTTTTTCATGAGTCTAATTTTTATAAAAATACAAATTATATAATTGAGTTAAGTATAATAAATAAAAAGAGCCAAACCTTGGTTTGACTCTTTTTATTTATTATTTCAGGTTTTAAGAAATATTATTTTCCAAAAAGACCACCTAATAGTCCACCAAGACCACCTTTGCTTTTTGCCCCACCAAGTACCATTCCGGCAACATCATCGACAATACTTCCGTCTCCATCTGCATCTAAAATAGACTCTAAGAAACTTTGTTCTTTATCTGCTGAGTTTCCTCCTAATAAACCACCAAGTAAATCTCCAATACCATTAGAAGAGCTTACATTTTGTTGTTGTGCTTGTTTTCCTAAAACACCCATTAAAATTGGTGCAGCTACTTTTAAAATATTTGCGACTGAACTAGCATCTAATCCAGATTTTTCACCTATAATTTTTTCAACTCCTTCTTTTTTAGCACCTAAAACGTGATTTAAAATCTTATCTCCATCATTTTTAACTTCGTCATCAACACCACCACCAAATAATCCACCTAGATTATCTAATATACTTCCGTTGTGCTTTCCTTGTATTGCTCCCATAAGTCCTTCTGCTCCTTCTGGAGTAGTGGCATTACGCTGCATAGCTTTCATCAATACTGGTAGAGCCATTGTAAGTACGCTACTTGTTTTTGATGAGTCGTTTCCTGTTGATCCTGCAACACCACTAATTATTGATTTTCCTAAATCGCTTCCTAATAAATCTAAAATTCCAGACATTTTTTTATATTGTTTAAGTTATTACTGTGTTGAAAAGGTACATAAAAAAAGCCTTAACATAAATATTAAGGCTTTGTATTTTTTTATTTATTGAAATTAACGGGATAAACAGTTAGTTTTTTCCGTCAAGTAACAGGTTTTTTATTTGTGTTGCAAGTTCTACACCAATGCGATCTTGTGCTTCATTTGTTGCTGCACCAATGTGTGGTGTTAATGAAATTTTTGGGTTCATAAGTATTTGTACAGCCGGAGTTGGTTCATCTTGAAAAGTATCTAAGCCAGCAAATGCAATTTTACCACTGTCTAAAGCTTTTACTAATTCTACTTCGTTAACAACACCACCACGAGCAGCATTTATTAAAGCAGAACCATCTTTCATCATATCAAACTGTGCTTGACCAATTACGTAGTCTTTTTGTGCAGGTACGTGAAGAGTTACAAAGTCCGATTGTTTTAAAACATCATCCATTATTTGTGTCTTAATATTAAAACTTGCAGATTGACCATCGAAAAAATCGACAGATACATCAGCAGTTTCAATAAATTTATCGGCAGCAATAACTTTCATACCAACACCTAAACCTATTTTTGCAACTTCTTGACCAATACGTCCAAAACCAATTATACCAAGAGTTTTTCCTCTTAATTCAACTCCTTTAGCATAGTTTTTCTTAAGTTTCTTAAATTGAGTATCTCCATCTAATGGCATGTTTCTATTAGAATCGTATAAGTAACGTACACCTGTAAAAAGATGAGCGAATACTAATTCGGCTACAGATTGAGAAGAAGCAGCAGGTGTGTTAATTACGTGTAACCCTTGTTCGCGTGCATAATCTACATCTATATTATCCATACCAACACCACCACGTCCAATAATTTTTAAATCTGGACAAGCGTCAATAACTTCTTTTCTTACTGTTGTTGCACTACGCACTAAAACAACACTAATCTTGTTTTCGTTAATATAGTTTGCTAATTGTTCTTGTGCTACAGTTGTTGTAGATACTTCGAATCCTGCACTTTCTAAAGCGTCAATTCCACTTTGAGAAATACCATCGTTTGCTAATACTTTCATAGAAATTTATTTCGTTACTCTCATTTTCATGAGAATATTATTAATTATTGTTATGAAAAAAGTGAAAAATTAAAAGTGTTTTAAACGATTAATATTTCAACTTAAAATTATTTTGTTTTTTAATATTTTGAATGTAAAACGGTTTATTGATAATAACCAATTTTAAGCTTTACTTTCTAATTCACTCATGATCTCTACTAATACTTTTACACTGTCTAGTGATAAAGCATTGTACATTGATGCTCTGTAACCACCAACGCTTCTATGACCATTAATACCGTTAATACCACCTTCTTTACACATGGCATCGAAAGTTTCTTTAAGGTTTTCATTCTCTAAAGTAAAGGTTGCATTCATTTTAGAACGGTCTTCTTTTGCTGCAAAACCTTTAAATAGAGGGTTTAAATCTATTTCAGAATACATTACAATTGCTTTCTTTTCGTTCTCTTTTTCTATTGCTTTTATACCACCTAAGTCTTTTAGCCATTGCATAGTTAACATAGATGTGTATACTGCAAATACGGGAGGAGTATTAAACATACTACCTTTATCGATATGTACTTTGTAATCCATCATAGATGGCATTTTACGAGATACTTTACCTAGAATATCTTCTTTAATAACAACTAGTGTTGTTCCTGCAGGTCCCATATTTTTTTGGGCTCCAGCATAAATTAAATCAAATTGAGAAAAGTCTAATGTACGAGAGAAAATATCACTACTCATATCGCAAACTAATGGAATATCTACTTTTGGAAAACTTTTCATTTGTGTTCCAAAAATGGTATTGTTAGAAGTACAGTGAAAATAGTCGTAATCTGAAGGTACATCGTATCCTTTTGGGATATAGTTGTAATTTGCTTCTTTAGAAGATGCTACTTCGTAAACATCATCGTAAATTTTAGCTTCTTTAATTGCTTTATCACTCCATGCACCTGTATTTAAATACCCAGCGCGTTTTTCTAATAAATTAAGAGCAACCATTAAAAATTGAGTACTTGCTCCACCTTGTAAAAATAAAGCTTTGTATCCTTTACCTTCTAAGCCTAAAAGCTCTAAAGCTAAAGCTCTAGCTTTTTCCATAACATCTACAAATGGTTTACTTCTATGCGATATTTCTATTAAAGATAATCCGTTATCGAAATCTAATAAGGCTTCCGAAGCTTTTAAAATTACTTCTTTAGGTAATACGCAAGGTCCTGCGCTAAAATTGTGTCTTTTCATGGTATGCTGAATTTATTTCAGGATGTATTAATATTTCATTTTCTTTTAAAAATGATTTGAATAACAAGAATACAAAGGTGCTAAATATTGAATAGTTTTCTGTTATTAATATGATAATTTATTAGCTATAATTTTAACAAATATTAATGTTTAATTTTTTGCAAAAGAATATTATTAATATTGTAACTTAAAATAGAAACTGTTTTTGGTACAGTTTTTAACTTAGTAATTATGAGCTTAACACTTTGATATTGAGTGCTTTTTGTTTTATGTCTTTACGTTGTTCAAAAAGTTAAACTAATTGTATCAATAAGCATTACAAGTTTTGTTTGGTCTTCTTTTTGAATAATTAGTCTAGAATTTTAATAATTAAAGCAAAAATAAAACAGTATAGAAACTGAACGGTATTTATATATTTTATAAGTTTAATAAAAATGTAATAGTATCTACATTATCTGCATAATCCCAAAGTTCTGGTTTTTGAGTATTACCAAATTTAATTTCATTTTCTGTGAAACCTTTAGCTACAATGCATTGTATGTTTTCGGTTTTTTGCGCTAATGTATCTTGTAGTACATTCGTATCTTCATAAAATTCGTAAAATACTGTGGCTATTGGAGAAGAGAAGCTTTCGTCTTCTTTAATCATAAGGAAGCCATTTTCCAGCATATCGAATTCACTCATTATATAAACGGCCTTATTGTAATCGTAATTATTAGCATATTTAGATTCGTTAATAATTGGATTCCATTTATACATAGCTTTAAAAAAAGCATCGAAATTATAGTTTTTTGGTAAGTATAACTTAGAAACGTTCCTGCAACCTAAACCATAGTATCTAAAGATGTCTTCGGATAGATCTTCAAGTTCTTCGTGAGTTTCCTTTCCAGTTAAAACAGCAACTGAATTTCTATTTTTTCTTATAATTGAAGGTTTATCTTTAAAATAATATTCAAAATAACGCGCTGTATTAGAGCTTCCGGTTGCAATAACGGCGTCAAAGTTTTCCATCTTAGCTTCGGTAAACTTTATTTTTCCTTTAAAACCAGGTTCTACATGTTCTAAATACTTCGCTAGAAAAGGAAGTAAATGCTTATCGTTAGACGATTGTTTTACTAAAACCATATGCCCTGAAATTAAAACAGAAATAAAATCGTGAAAACCAACCAAAGGAATATTTCCTGCCATAATAATGGCCACATTTTGAGAGTTGCTTTCTGTAAAGTTATAGGATGAAGTCCATTTTGTTAGTTGGTTTTTTGTTAACGAGTTAACCCAGCCATTAATAGAAAATACAATATTGGCTTTTGTAAACCATCCGTTATTTTCTTGTGCTAATTTTATTTGATGCTTAAAGCCTTCAAAAAACAATTCATTGTGTGGAATGTTGTCTTGTTCTTGGAATGTTTCCGAAGAAAATTGACTAATAAATGTTCCTAATTTTGAGAAAGCGTTAATTCTTTGTTCTAAAGTCATTCTGTATTTGGTTATGAATGGTTTTGGCTTTATTTTTGCAATTGCAAATTTACGCAAACTAAATAAAAAAACTACTATGGCAATTATTATAACAGACGAATGTATAAATTGTGGAGCATGCGAGCCAGAATGCCCGAATACTGCAATTTATGAAGGTGCTGACGATTGGAGATATAAAGATGGAACAAGTTTAGACGGTAATATTGTACTTACAGATGGTAAAGCTGTAGATGCAGATGAAGCGCAAGAACCTATTAGTGATGAAATTTATTACATTGTTCCAGATAAATGTACAGAGTGTGTTGGGTTTCATGAAGAGCCACAATGTGCTGCAGTTTGTCCTGTGGATTGTTGTGTGCCTGATGACGACCACGTTGAAACTGAAGAAGCATTATTAGGAAAGCAGAAATTTATGCATCCTGATGGATAATAGGTTATTAATCTATACTAATGATAAAAAAAAGCCGAAACAGTGATTTTTTTTTTATATTGTATTTTGTGTTAATCAATATCAGTCATTTCAAAAACTAAATACTCCATTATTCTATCTGTTGTAGTGAAATCGAATTCTTGATTTTCTGTATGAAATGAAGAATAAAAAACAGCACCTTGGCCTAATAGAAACGTAAAAGCTAAATCTTTGTTTTCTGTTATTGTGGCAGAGGACGCATCATTATAATCTACCTCACCATTAATCCATGAGATAGTTGTAGCAGGATCATATGAATCTACAACTTGCCAAGCGTATAAAAATTCATCAATTTCCACAACATCATTAACAGATATTCCAAAGTTTAACGATAACCAAGCACTTAAATTACCATCTAAAATGGTAGCAGTAGTCGTTAGGGATTGCCCGCTTCGTCTAGGTGTGTAGAAAGATAAATAATTAGTATCGTTATTTGTTATAGTATTTAATAGGCTAGAAGACCAATCTGTAACATATAAAAAACCGCCATTATTTACATAATCCATTAAGTTTTGCTCGTAAATAGGATTTTCTGAATGACTACTGCAATTAATAAATAAAACATCGTAAGATGCTAAAAGAGTAGGATTAGACATTAAATCGGTATAAGAGAAGCTTACATTAGGATCTAATATTGGATTTTTCATTTGGCTATTACTTGTATTAGCTCCATGTACATGTTCTAAGTTGTCTAAAGGTGTGTTTTTATTTAAAGTGATGCCATCTATTATATCGAATAATGGCTCTCCGCTAATAGGATTTACTAGTCCAATACCATATAAAACACTTTCAATATTATCGTAATTTCCTGTAATCACTCCAATGTTGGGAAGTATTTCAATTTTATAACTATCTAAAGTTATTTCGCCTTCAACTGTGATTTGTTTTTCGGTAGTAAATAGTCCTTTGGCTAATTTTAAACTATAATCACCTTTTTTAAGAGATAATTGAAAATTACCTTGAGCATCTGTTCTAGTTTCATATGCAATTATATTATTGTTTAACGCTGAAACTTTAGCGTTTACAATAGGATCTATATTGTTAGGAGCGAGTAGTCTTCCAGAAATATTTATGCTTTCTGGATTTGAACTTGGTTTTTCATCTTCGGAACAAGAGAAAATAAACAATAGTAATAATGCTGATAAAATAGTTGATCTCATAATGGTTGGTTTTATTGATATATAAATATAACAACTTTACTATTAAAACTCCTACCGTATTTTGTTTGTAACTGTTTATTTTTTAGATTTTTATATATAATTTAAATTAGAATTATTAAATAAAAAAAATGCTATTCGGTTAGGAATAGCATTTTTTAAATTGAAGCTTTGGTTTTAATTAAAACTTGTAGTTTATAGATAAGTTAAACATTGTACCTAATTGGCTAAAATGAGAACCATCGTAAGTCATTTGAGAATAACGTTGGTTAAAAGTAATTAAATTAGATTGGTTTCTAGTTGCTGCTGCATCAGCTAAAATAGCAGCGCCATCTGAGTTTTCTGCTTTAAATTCCCATTCTGGTAATACATTAAGTAAGTTGTTTACGTTTAAAGAGATTGTTAATTTTTCTGTAGCATTATAGTTAACGGCTAAGTCTGTAACAATTTTAGGAATAAACTCTGTACGTAAATCATTACTTAAACCTTGTTGTTTAAAAGTAGTTTTACCAAAATAAGTATTGTTTAAAGAGAACCCGAATTTATTAATGTCGTAGTTAGCGCCAAGAATCCATTTTGTTTCTGGTCTAGATGTGAAAAACAAAGCTTCTTGAGTTGCGTTTACAACAGATTGTCCTGCATTTGCCACTAAAGGAATATCTTTAACCGCTCCGTCTCTTTCGTTTTTAATAGTATAGTTTCCAGAAAGGTTAAGATCTAAATCTCCTTCTCCTAGAGAAATATTTTTCTTACTTAAAACAACATCAATTCCAGATGTTCTAGTATCTATTGCATTAGAGAAGAAACTTACATCGTTTAAGTTATTGTCTCTTAAAATATCATCTAATGGAGTTGTTCCAATGTTATTTCCATTATCATCAAAAGCAGTACCTGTTATTTCAGAACCTAAAACAATTCTATCTTCTACAGAAATACTATAGTAATCTACTGTAAATGTTAGATTGTCGGCTAATTTACCTCCAAATCCTATTGTAAAGTTGTTTGAAGTTTCAGCATCTAATTCTGGAATACCTAATAATTTAGCTTGTGTTGAGACATTGTTAATTAAACCACCAACTTGAATTCCTGATCCAGGAGTAAAGCTGTATTGCGCTTTTTGAGTATAGATTTGGTGAAGTGTTGGCGCTCTAAATCCTGAAGAAATAGAAGCTCTAGCAGTTAAGTTTTCTGTTAGTTTGTAGCGTGAACTTAATTTATAAACGAAAGTGTTACCAAAATCTGAATAATTTTCTGTTCTTACTGTTCCGCTTAATAAAAAAGCGTCACTTACATCATAATCTAAAGAGAAATAACCACCAATATTGTAACGGTTAAATTTCCCAGAGTTTTGAGGAGCATTACCAGAAAAAGAATCTGCACCACCACCATCATAAGATGCTAATTCACCTTCAATAACTTCAAAAGTTTCATTTCTAAACTCGGCACCAAAACCAACACTTATTTTATCAGATAATATTCTAGAAATATCAATATTTCCTACGTTATGAGTAAATCTTGTTCCACCTGGATCGAATGATTGCTGACTATTATCTCTGTATAGTTCTGTGGGCTCAAATTCACCAGTCTCAGGATTATAACTAGGAGCGAATACTTCATTTCTGTTGTGAGAATTACTAACAGTATAAGTTTGCGTATTTCCACCAGTTGTATAACTTAAATCTACATTCCAATCGTTAATTTTAGTTTTAACACCAATAGTGCCATTGTAATCATTTAATAAACCTTCAAAAGTAGGAGTGTAGCCATCGTATCCACCTGCTGTATTTGGGTTGTTGCCAGGGAAAAAATCTGCTAAATAAGGATCTGCATCAACAGATCTCCAATACGGTGTTCTATTATTTGCAAAACTATTAACCTTTTTATAAACATAGGCTGCATTAAAATACAATTCGGTATTATCTGCAACATCAAAACCACCATTAATTAAAAATTTAGAAGATGCATTTTCAGGAGATCCATTTACGTTATCGGCATCAGGATTACGACTTAAATACTCGTTTATTTGAGTAACTCCAGCAGCATTGTCTGCCGTTATAGAAGCTTCAGTAGCTCCATTTACATAGTTATCAGGATCAGTTGGGTCAACATATACAAAATCGGCATATTCACCACCTTCTAATGGTTCTCCGTTTGGTCCAAGATTAGAAGTTCCTCCATCTACTGTGCCAGGTCTATTTGCTAAATTAGTTTTAGATAAATCTATAGTATAGTTAATATAACCTTTGTCGTCGCCAATAGTAGTACCATTGTTTACAGAGAAACCTATTGTTTCACCATCACCTTCAGATGTCATTCCTGTTCTTAAAGTAGCAGAACCGTTGTTTACATCGTCTTTTAATATAATATTCATTACTCCAGCAATAGCATCAGATCCGTATTGAGCAGATGCTCCATCACGTAAAATTTCAACTCTTTTAATGGCGTCCGTTGGTATTGCAGAAATATCTGCACCAGTTTCTCCACGACCAGGAGAGGTTTGTGTGTATAATAACGCACTTAGATTTTTACGTTTTCCATTAATTAAAATTAATGTTCTACTTGGTCCCATATTTCTAATTTCATAGGGATCTAAAAGTGAAGTTGCATCATTTACAGGTGTTTGTACTGTGTTAAATGATGGTATTCTATATTGTAACGCTTTGTCAAAAGAAGCTTGACCTGTAGAGGTAAGTTCTTTAACACCTACTACATCAATAGGCAATGCTGTGTCAACACTACTTCTAGGTGCGGTACGTGATCCAACAAGAACGACTTCATCTAGCGCTTCGCCATCAGCCATTGTAAGGTTTATAAGAGATTTGCCATCTATTGCTACTTCTTGTTTGTTGTAGCCAACTGAGCTAAATACTAGTATTGCAGAGTCACTAACATTCAAGGAATAGTTACCGTCAAAGTCTGTTGCTGTTCCATTAGACGTTCCTTTTTCCACAACGTTAACACCTGGTAGTGCAGATCCATTAGCATCAGACACTGTACCCGAAACAGTCTGTTGTGCAAAAGTAAATGCTGTAAACATAAGGAGGGATAATAAAAAAGTTAGTTTTTTCATTTTTTTTATTTTTAATGATTAGTGATGCTAAATTATGTTAAAGAATTCATAAAACGACTTAATTATTGAATAAATGTTTATTTTTTAATAAAAAAAATGATTTTCATCAAAAATATTCTTAAAAAATGATAATAATATTGAATGATTCAGATTGTATTTTAATGATTAAGTATAGTATATTTGCAGCTTTAAAAATTCGTATATATGAAAGCAGGAATTGTAGGCTTACCAAACGTAGGGAAATCAACTTTATTTAATTGTTTATCTAATGCAAAGGCGCAAAGTGCAAACTTTCCATTTTGTACAATAGAGCCTAATATAGGTGTGGTAAATGTACCAGATCCAAGACTTCAAAAATTAGAAGAATTAGTAAACCCAGAACGCGTTTTACCAGCAACTGTAGAGATTGTTGATATTGCAGGTTTAGTAAAAGGAGCAAGTAAAGGTGAAGGTTTAGGGAATCAATTTTTAGCTAATATTAGAGAAACAGATGCTATTTTACACGTATTACGTTGTTTTGATAACGATAATATTGTGCATGTAGATGGAAAAGTAGATCCTATTAGTGATAAAGAAACTATTGATATCGAATTACAATTAAAAGATTTAGATACAGTAGAGAAGAAGCTTGACAAAGTTAAACGTGCTGCAAAAACAGGAAATAAAGAAGCGCAGAAAGAAGAAGCTGTGCTTTTAAAGCTTAAAGCAGGTTTAGAAGCCGGAATTTCTGTTCGTGCTTTAGAGTTTACAGAAGATGAAGATAAAGATTTTGTAAAACCATCTCAATTAATTACAGACAAGCCAGTATTGTACGTTTGTAATGTAGATGAAGGTGCTGCGGTTAATGGGAACGAATATGTAGATAGAGTTAGAGAAGCTGTTAAAGATGAAGGAGCTGAGGTTTTAGTACTTGCAGTTGGAACAGAAGCAGATATTACCGAGTTAGATGATTACGAAGAACGTCAAATGTTTTTATCAGATATTGGTTTAGACGAGCCAGGTTCGGCGAAGTTAATTCGTTCGGCTTACAAATTATTAAACCTACAAACATATTTTACTGCAGGTGTAAAAGAGGTGCGTGCTTGGACAATTGATATTGGATCAACAGCGCCACAAGCAGCTGGTGTTATTCATACAGATTTCGAAAAAGGTTTTATTCGAGCAGAAGTTATTGGTTATAACGACTATGTAGAGCATGGGAGTGAAGCTAAAGTAAAAGAAGCTGGTAAAATGAAAGTAGAAGGTAAAACTTACGTTGTTAAAGATGGAGATGTAATGCATTTCTTATTTAATGTGTAGCTTACTTAAATGTTAGACTTTGTAAAAAAAATAAGCTACAAGCAAGTGCTGTTTTTTTTGGTAACTACTTTAGTTTTTCAATTTGTATTACTAAAAGACTTACCTTTTTTTTGGGATGGTATTAGTAAATCTGTAAGGGCAAGTTGGATTTATAATTCTAATTTTACAGAATGGATTGTTCCAACGAACATAAATTCTGGACATCCACCACTATGGATATTGTTATTGGCAACTTTTTGGACTGTTTTTCAAAAAACGCTATGGTCGTCAAGGCTTCTATTATTATTAGTTAATATAGGAGCCGTATGGCAATTAGTTTTACTATGTAAGACTAATTTTACTAAAAGAGTAGCTCCATTTCTAATCTTTTTGGTTTGTTTAGAGCCCACTTTTGTAGCGCAAACAACAAGTTTAAATAACGACATGTTATTGTTGTTTTTTACGCTATTAGCTGTAAATTCTATATTAAAAAACAGGCTATTTTTCTTTACGTTTGCAGTAACTGGTTTGCTGTTTACAAACTTAAGAGGAATGTATATTTTGCTCGCTATATTATTAACTCATTTTGCATATATAAAATATAAATTAATAGAAGTAAAGAGGTCAATGTACTTAGGTTATTTGGTGTCAATTCTATTGTTTTCTGTTTTTTGTGCACTCCAATATCAAAAATTAGGTTGGTTTATTATTAGTTTAAATGAAGGGTATAATGACCATAGACAATCCGTTGATTTTAAACAAATAATTATAAATACTATTGTGGTTTTAAAATGCTTTTTAGAATATGGTAGGTTTATTATCTATATTATTTTATTGCCTTTAGTTATTAAGTATCTTAAAAATCGGAAAAAGAATAAAAGTAAAGAAATTGATAGATTGTTATTAGCTTTTTTAATCTTTGTTTTCGTTTTGTTATTAGGTATGATACCGTTTTCTAACCCAATTGGAGATAGATATTTTATGATTTGTTATATACTGTCTATCGTATTGTTAATCAATTTGATAAGCATGTATATAGCTAATAAAAAAACAGTTGTTTATTGTTTAATTACCGTGTTTTTTGTTTCTGGACATTTTTGGGTTTATCCTGCTACTATATCTCAATCTTGGGATAGCTCGTTAGCTTATTTAAACTATTATAAAATAGAATCTAAAATGGAAGATTTTATAACCTCTCAAGGAATTGATAAGGCAAAAATTGGAACAAGAATAAGATTGAATGAGCGTTTTTATTCAGAGTTAAAAACTGCAGAAGATACTAAGCAATATTCTACTTTTAATATTGATACAAATGAATATATCTTACTTTCAAATGTAGAAAACTACACAAAAGACGAAGAGTTAAATCATGTCAAGAATAATTGGAAACTGATTAAAGAGTATTCTCAATTAGGTGTATTTGTTTCTTTATACAAAAAGCCATAAAATCACCTCAAAAAACAAATTTTTTAGGGAAAAAGTACTTATTATAAAACATTGTTAATTAATTTATCAATGCAGTGTTTTATTTTTTGCTATGTTGTATTATATTAGCATTCTATCACGAAATTTTACTCAAATCTATGTCTGAAGAAACTAAATATACCGAAGATAATATACGCTCGCTCGACTGGAAAGAACATATCCGTATGCGACCAGGAATGTATATTGGTAAGCTTGGTGATGGTTCTTCGCCAGACGATGGTATTTATATTTTATTAAAAGAAGTGCTCGATAACTCTATAGATGAGTATGTTATGGGTGCTGGTAAAACTATTGAGATTTCAGTTCAAGGTACTAAAGTAATTGTTCGTGATTATGGTCGTGGTATTCCGCTTGGTAAAGTTGTAGATGTAGTGTCTAAAATGAACACTGGAGGAAAGTACGATTCTAAAGCCTTTAAAAAATCGGTTGGATTAAACGGTGTTGGTACAAAGGCGGTAAATGCTTTGTCATCTTATTTTAGAGTAGAATCTTCTCGTGATGGTAAAAGTGCATCTGCAGATTTTGAGCAAGGAAACCTTGTTGATGAAGAGTTTTTAGAAGAAACAAGCAGAAGAAAAGGTACAAAAGTATCTTTCGTTCCAGATGAAATCATTTTTAAAAATTACAAATACCGACCAGAGTATATTGTAAAAATGCTTAAAAACTATGTGTACCTAAATCCAGGTTTAACAATAGTTTTTAATGGCGAAAAATATTTTAGTGAAAACGGTTTAAAAGATTTATTAGCCGAAAAAATAGCAGAGTCAGATTTACTTTATCCAATTATTCATCTTCGTGGTGATGATATTGAAGTTGCAATAACACACAGTAAAACACAATATAGCGAAGAGTATAATAGTTTTGTTAACGGACAAAACACTACACAAGGTGGAACACACTTAACTGCATTTAGAGAAGCTGTTGTAAAAACCATTCGCGATTTTTATGGTAAGCAATACGATGCATCAGATATTAGAAAATCTATTGTATCTGCCATTGCAATTAAAGTAATGGAGCCTGTTTTCGAGAGTCAGACAAAAACAAAATTAGGATCTACAGATATGGGTGGCGAGTTGCCAACCGTAAGAACTTATATTAACGATTTCTTAAAAACGTATTTAGATAATTATCTACATAAAAATACAGATACAGCAGATAAGATTCAACGTAAAATTCTACAAGCAGAACGTGAGCGTAAAGAATTATCGGGTATTAGAAAATTAGCAAAAGACAGAGCTAAAAAAGCAAGTTTACATAATAAGAAATTACGCGATTGTCGTGTACATTTTGGAGATGCTAAAAATCCTAGAAATTTAGAATCAACTTTGTTTATTACAGAGGGAGATTCAGCTTCTGGTAGTATTACAAAATCTCGAGATGTAAACACGCAAGCCGTTTTTAGTTTAAAAGGAAAGCCTTTAAATTGTTACGGACTTACAAAGAAAATTGTTTACGAAAACGAAGAGTTTAACTTATTGCAAGCAGCTCTTAATATTGAAGAATCATTAGCAGATTTAAGATATAACAATGTAGTAATAGCAACAGATGCCGATGTCGATGGTATGCATATTCGCTTGTTGTTAATTACATTTTTTCTTCAATTTTTTCCTGAAGTTATAAAAGAAGGACACCTTTATATTTTGCAAACTCCTTTGTTTAGAGTTCGAAATAAAAAGGAAACAATTTATTGTTATTCTGAAGAAGAAAGACGCGATGCAATCGATAAATTAAAGCCAAAGCCAGAAATTACCCGATTTAAGGGACTTGGTGAGATTTCGCCAGACGAATTTGTGCATTTTATTGGTGAAGATATTAGATTAGATCCTGTAATGTTAGACGATAATATGTCTATTGAAGATTTGTTGTCTTTTTATATGGGTAAAAATACACCAACAAGACAGGAGTTTATTATCGATAACCTTAAGGTTGAGTTAGATGTAATTGAAGAGTCTTAGAAGTAAATAAAAGATGAGAATATTTAAAATAGTAGGTTGGCTTGCATTAATATGTTATTGGATTTATAAAATATATACAAACGATTTGCAAGTAAAAAGTAATACAATGTACTATGCTGCAGTATTAATCTCGGTTGGAGGTTTTGCTAAAAGTATTTACGATTATAAAAATGCTTTAAAAGAAAAATAATTGTTTGTTATTCTGGTGAAAGCTAGAATTCATAAAAAAGAATATATTTCTGCTAATACAGGAATAATAGAAATATGACAGAAGACCAAAATGACGATTTAGAAAATATAACTAACGAAAATTTAGATAACCAAGAGCCGCAGGAAACCATTACCAGAATTACTGGAATGTATAAAGAGTGGTTCCTGGATTATGCTTCGTATGTTATCTTGGAGCGTGCAGTACCAGCTATAGAAGATGGTTTTAAACCTGTGCAGCGTCGTATCATGCATTCTATGAAAGATTTAGACGATGGTCGTTACAATAAAGTAGCAAACATTGTCGGTCACACCATGCAGTACCACCCACACGGTGATGCAAGTATTGCAGATGCCATGGTTCAAATTGGTCAGAAAGATTTGTTAATAGACACTCAAGGAAACTGGGGAAATATATTAACAGGAGATAGAGCAGCAGCTTCTCGTTATATAGAAGCACGAATTTCTAAATTTGGTTTAGATGTTGTTTTTAATCCGAAAATTACCGAGTGGCAACAGAGTTACGATGGTAGGCGTAAAGAGCCAATAAATTTACCAGTAATGTTTCCATTATTGTTAGCGCAAGGTGGAGAAGGAATTGCGGTAGGTTTATCTACAAAAATATTACCACACAATTTTATAGAGTTAATAGATGCTTCAATAAAGCATTTGCAAGGGAAACGTTTTACTATTTTTCCAGATTTTCCAACTGCAGGAGTCGCAGATTTTTCAAATTATAACGATGGTTTAAGAGGAGGAAAGGTGCGTGTTCGTGCTAAAATTTCGCAAATAGACAAGAATACATTGGCTATTACAGAGATTCCTTTTGGTACAACAACATCATCACTTATCGATTCTGTTTTAAAAGCAAACGATAAAGGGAAGATTAAGATTAAAAAAATTGAAGATAATACAGCTGCGGAAGTTGAAATATTAATTCATTTACCATCAGGATTATCACCAGATAAAACTATCGATGCATTATTTGCATTTACAAGTTGTGAAAGTTCAATTTCGCCACTAGGTTGTGTAATTGAAGATAACAAACCATTATTTGTTGGTGTTACAGAAATGCTTCGTAGAAGTACAGATAATACTGTTCAACTTTTAAAGCAGGAACTTGAAATAAAACTTGGAGAGTTTGAAGAGCAATGGCATTTTGCGAGTTTAGAACGTATTTTTATAGAGAATAGAATTTACCGTGATATTGAAGAAGAGGAAACTTGGGATGGTGTAATTGCCGCTATCGATAAAGGACTTCAGCCACATATAAAACATTTAAAACGTGCTATAACTGTAGAGGATATTACACGTTTAACTGAAATTAGAATTAAGCGTATTTCGAAATTTGATATTGATAAAGCACAACAGAAAATTGATGCTTTAGAAGAACAAATAGCAGAAGTAAAACATCATTTAGCTAACTTAATCGATTATGCAATTGCATACTTTACACGATTAAAAAAAGAATATGGTGAAGGTAGAGAGCGTAAAACAGAAATAAGAACTTTTGGAGATGTAGATGCTACTAAAGTAATTATTAGAAACACAAAACTTTATGTAAATAGAGAAGAAGGTTTTATTGGTACCTCTTTACGAAAAGACGAATATGTTGGTGACTGTAGTGATATCGACGATATTATTGCGTTTACAGGTGATGGGAAAATGATGGTGACTAAGGTGGATACTAAAACTTTTATTGGTAAAGATATTATCCATGTTGCAATCTTTAAAAAGAAAGACAAGCGTACTATTTATAACCTAATTTATCGTGATGGAAGTAAAGGTGCTTCGTATATAAAACGTTTTGCGGTAACTTCGGTTACTCGAGATAAAGAGTACGATTTAACTAATGGTACAAAGAGTTCTAAACTTTGGTATTTTTCAGCGAATCCAAATGGTGAGGCAGAGGTAATAAGTGTGCTTTTAAGGCAGGTTGGTAGTGTTAAAAAATTAAAATGGGATATCGATTTTGCCGATATTTTAATAAAAGGTCGTGCGTCTAAAGGTAATGTGGTTACTAAGTATCCTATTAAAAAAATAGAATTAAAAGAAAAAGGTGTGTCTACACTTAAGCCACGTAAAATATGGTTCGACGAAACTGTTCAACGTTTAAATGTGGATGGTAGAGGTGAACTGGTTGGTGAGTTTAGAGGTGAGGATAAATTATTAATTATCAATCAAAAAGGAATTGTGAAAACTGTAACGCCCGAGGTTACACTTCATTTTGATGACGATATGATTGTCATGGAAAAATGGATTCCTAAAAAGCCAATTTCCGCAGTTTACTTCGATGGTGAAAAAGAAAAGCACTACGTTAAGCGTTTTATTATTGAAAACGAAAGTAGAGAAGAGAGTTTTATTACCGAGCATGAAAAATCTCAATTAGAAATTGTTTCTACAGATTGGAAGCCAATGGCAGAGATTGTTTTTGTAAAAGAAAGAGGTAAGGATAGAAGAGAGAATGAAGAAATAAATATCGAAGAATTTATTTCTGTAAAAGGTATTACTGCTCTCGGAAATCAATTAACTAAGTATAAAATCAATCAAGTAAATTTATTAGAGGCTTTACCTTATGAAGAGCCTGAAGAGGCTTCTATAGAGGCTGTAGAGGTTGTAGAAGAGATTGTAGTCGAGAATACTTTACCTATAGGTGTTCCTGTTGTAGAAGTTGATACGCCTGCTAAAGAGTTTGTTAGTAAGGAGGATAAGGCTAAAAAAGCATTAGAAAGAGCTATCCAAAAGAAAAAAGAAAATCTTGAAGATGGAAAGGATCAAACGTCATTGTTTTAATTAGAATTAACTTAATTTTTTGATTGTTTAGTTTTGTGATAATTATTTTTAAATAAATATCACAAAACCTTTATTTGAGACTTTTAAAAAACATACTTTTATTTCAGAAGAAAATCTTTTTTACTTCTTATGTAATTTCAATCCCGATCATTGTATTTCAAAACTTTACATTTTATGGGATTTTGGTTATGTTGGTAATGATACTCTTGCATTATTTTATATATGAAGTTAAGAATGAAAATGAATACTTCTATTACTATAATTTAGGATTCTCGAGACTACAATTGTGGTTGTTAACTTTTTTTATCGGAATAATTAATGTTGTAATATTTGCATTAATATGAGCCGTCTTTATGTAGATAGTATTAACAAGTCTTATAATAACAGAGTTATTTTATCTGATGTGTTTTTGTCTTGTGAAATAGGTGAGATTAAAGGATTAATTGGAAGGAACGGTTGTGGAAAATCTACATTACTTAAAATTATATTTGGTGTAGAAAATGCGGAAAATAGATTTGTAAAAATCGACGGTAGTTTAATTAAAAACACATCAGACTGTAAAGGGTTATTAAGTTACTTACCACAAAAGCATTTTTTGCCCAATGGAGTAAATATCTCAAAAATTATTAATTTGTTTTTGGAGAAAAAATATAGAGAAAAATTGCTCTCAAATAAATTCATAATTCCATTACTTAATAAAACCAATCAAGAACTTTCTGGAGGAGAAAGAAGAATTGTTGAAATTTTATTATTAATTCATTCAAATTCTAAATTTATATTATTAGATGAACCTTTTAATGGAGTAAGTCCAATATTAAAGGAATATATCTCAGAGTGTATTTTGGAAGCCAAAAAAGAGAAAGGAATTATAATTACTGATCATGATTACGAAAATGTGCTAAAATTAGCAGATGCTATTTCGTTTTTAAAAGATGGTTATTTAAGAACTATTAAAGAGAAATCTCAATTAGTTGAATTGGGTTATTTTGTGAGGGTAGATTAAAGTGTATCTACCCTCAAATTTTAAGTAATCAAACAAACGATATTTTATTATTTTTTAGTCTTACTTGTTTTCTTATTTAAAAACTCAACAAATAAAGAAAATGTTATTGCAAAATATAAATAACCTTTAGGAATTGCACCAACAGTATTTCCAAAAAATTCTGTATGAGATAGGTGAGCAGCTTCTGTAAGAAGCATAAAACCAATTAGTATTAAAAACGATAATCCTAATATTTGAATACTAGGATTTTCGTCTATAAAACGTCTTATCTTGTTTGCAAAGCCAATCATTATTGCAATCGAGATTATAACTGCAATTATCATTAATATTAAATTATGATTTTGATTGTCCGATAAGCCATTAGTCATCCCAACAGCAGTTAAAATAGAATCGATAGAGAAAATAAAATCTAAAATTAATATTTGTACAATGGCTTGCTGAAAAGACTTTATTACTTTTCCTTTAGCTTCCTCTTCATCATGTTTAGGAGTTTCTACTTTTTCTCTAATTTCTGAAGTAGACTTATAGATTAAAAATAATCCACCACAAAATAATATTAATGCTTGCCAACTTATTTCAAGATGAAGCCAACTTGTTTCTATAATTTTAAAAGGCTCAGATAGGCCAACAAGAAAAGAAACAAAGAATAGTAGTATTATACGTTGTACCATTGCAAGCAATAGTCCAATGTTGGTTACTTTTCCACGTTGTTCTACTGGGAGTTTATTAGCTGCAATAGAGATAAAGACTATATTATCTATTCCTAGAATAATTTCAAGGAAGGTAAGTGTTAGTAGTGCGAAAATAGCATCAGAGGTTAATAGAAAATCTAGCATAATTATTTTATGTCTTTTAATTAATTAGTTCAGCTTTAGTTACGGTACCTTTTTGTTTTTCAGATTTACCCACATAAGAATATTCAAAAGTATAGCCAGAATCTGTTGTGCTTAAAATTTTTAAATGAATATCGTTTTTATCAGCCATTCGTTTTGGGTTGATGGTTTTGAATATCACTTCACAATCATTAATCCATCTTACTTCAGAAGAATCTATTTTATTGTCGTAAGTTTCTATTTGAAGATTTTCAGACCTTAATATATGCCCAACTTTTTCTACACCATTATCATTGTAGTTAAATTCAAAATAACCAGTTTTATAATCTGTGCAATTTCGTTCTGGCTGTTGGCAACTAATAATAAGAACAAGAGAGAATAGGAAGAATATATTTTTCATTTTTTAAAATTTGCTTTAAAACAAATTTACAAAATGAAAAGCTTAAAAAAGGGCTTTTTTACTATTCTCTTAGAATCGCATATTTTAAATTTTTAAGTGACTTGTGTTTAATTCTCAAAATTTGAAAAACTACCATCTTTATAAAAAATGACAATGCGATCAATTTCCTTTTTAGAATTTGAAACAATTTGTTTCATTTCAGAATTATCGGTTGGTCTTTTTTCGATTTCAGTTTTAATTTCAGTTTCAGCTTTCGAAAATAAATTTTGATTTTCAACTTTTGGTTTCACTTCAACTTTTTGTTCTGAATCTTTTTCAAATGGAAATTTTCCTTTTCCATTCATCAACCAATACAATTCTACTTCCGGAAAAGAGGAGAGTACTTTTAGTACAAATTCTAAACTTGGTTTATTTCTACCAGAAAGAATATGTGAAATACTAGAGCGTTGCACACCTATTTTTTCGGCAAAAGAAGAGGCGCTTTCACCGTAGTAATCTATGACTTTTTTAAGCCTTTTAGTAAATTCTTGGTTGTTTATCATTGTTATACAAATGTAAACAATCTAAAAGAAACTGAGTGTTTACATTTGTATATTTAACAGTATTATTATTGTTGAAGTTAGTTTAGTATGTGTAAATGTATTAAATGTATACTTTATGTATTAATATATAACTAGCTGAAAATAAATAATATAATTTACAAAATAATAATTTGTAATTATTTCTGTTTTGGATTAAGAGTTTCCTGTAGAATTTACATGCCTATTGGTTACATCTGTAAATTACATTTGTAACAATTACTGTTTACAAATGTAAAATAGATATTGTTTACATTTGTAACGTAAACAAAACCTATATGGAACAGATAGTATTAAAGACTATATTTAACACTTGCAAAGAGACGTCTCTTATTGGGCGATATATTACAGTAGAACATATTAAACCACTTTTAATTAAACACTCAAATAATTTTAAAATTGAAGTTATTGGGCAGTCTGTTTTAAAAGAAGACATACACTCTATTAAAGTTGGATCTGGAAATAAAAAGATCTTAATGTGGTCTCAAATGCATGGAAACGAATCGACGACTACTAAGGCTGTTTTCGATTTACTTAATTTTTTAGCAGACACTAATAATGCAAAATCCATATTAAAAGACTGTACAATACTTATTATTCCTATTTTAAATCCAGATGGCGCTAAGGCTTATACGCGCTTAAATGCTAATGGAGTGGATTTAAATCGAGATGCGCAAAACTTATCTCAGCCCGAAAGTAATGTGCTTAGGTCTCTTTATAATAGCTTTAAACCTCATTATTGCTTTAATTTACATGGGCAGCGTACTATATTTAGCGCAGGAGAAGTAAATAAAAGTGCTAGTTTGTCTTTTTTGTCTCCTGCTCAAAATGAAAAATGTAGTGTTACCGATAATAGAAAGGTTGCCATGTCTATAATATCTAAAATTAATACCATGCTACAGACCGAAATACCTAATCAGGTTGGTGTTTATGATGATGTTTTTAATATAAACTGTGTTGGTGATACTTTTCAAACTTTAAACACACCAACGGTTTTGTTTGAGGCTGGGCATTATGCAGATGATTACCAGAGAGAAGAGGTGAGGCGCTTGGTGTTTCAGTCTTATTTGACTGCGTTAAACGCTATATCTGAGGATAAAATTGATTTAAATGACTTTGAAGATTATTTAAAAATCCCTCAAAATGGAAAGCTCTTTTTTGATGTGATTATTAAGAATGCCTTGTATGAAAACAAAACTGTAAATATTGCTGTTCAGTACCAGGAGAAATTAATTGATAGTAAAGTGCATTTTGTTCCAAAAATCGAAAAAATTATAAATGATGATGCTTTTTTTGCTCATAACTATTTGAATGCTAGTGGTGACGTGGTTTACGGGCAAAATGGAGAATCTTTGACTTTAGGAAGCGAAAACGATTTCGTAATAATAAATAATGTAAAATTTTCATTAAAATTTGATTAATCTGTATTTTTAGTGTGGATAATTTAATAAAAATGTATTATTTTTGATTTTTATTTAAGAAAATAGACAAAATGGCTAAATTTAAACTAGACGAAATAGATCATCAAATTCTTGATATGCTGATCGATAATACAAGAGTTCCTTTTACGGATATTGCAAAAAAATTATTAATATCTGCAGGGACGGTGCATGTAAGAGTGAAGAAAATGGAAGATGCGGGAATTATTAAAGGTTCGTCGTTAACATTGGATTATAAGAAATTAGGGTATTCATTTATTGCTTACGTAGGTGTGTTTCTTAAAAACACATCGCAAACAACATTTGTTTTAGAGCGTATTAACGATATTCCTTTTGTTACTGTAGCACACGTTACTACTGGTAAGTTTAATGTTTTTTGTAAAATTAGAGCAAAAAACACAGAGCATGCTAAGGATGTGATCTTTATGCTTGATGCTATTGAAGGTGTTTATAGAACTGAAACTATGATTTCTTTAGAGGAAAGTATAAACGATAAAAAGCGTTTAATGCACGATATCTTTAATTCTTTATAAGGTTATTTAAGTGTGATAATTTAAAGTCCTTTAGCTATCTTGCTAAAGGACTTTTTTATGAATACAAATTAAGAAAAATGAAAGCAACAGATTTAAATAAAAACGAGTATTTGCCGTATTTCCAGCCGTACATTAACAAAATTGGAGATTTAGTGCTTTTAGAAGGTTTGGTAGATGGATTAGAGAAAACAATTACTTTCTTGAAATCTATTCCAGAAGATAAATTGGAGTATCGTTACGAGATTAATAAGTGGACTATTAAAGAGATAGTGAGTCATTTAATAGATTCGGAGCGTATTTTTGCATACAGAGCTTTGCGCTTTGCTAGAAAGGATAAAACTCCTGTTGCAGGTTTTGAGCAAGATGATTATATTTTAGCTTGTGAAGCAAATAAAAGAAGTATGGAAGATCTTTTGGAGGAATTTGTGTTGGTAAAACAGGCTTCTATTGCTCTTTATAAAACTTTTGGCACAGATAGTGAGGTTTTAAAAAGAACAGGTGTTGCAGGTGGTGGAGAGGTTTCTGTTCGAGCTTTAGGTTTTTTAATTGCTGGACACGAAAAACATCATTGTGATATAATAAGAGAGCGTTATCTTTAAAGAGTAATCACTCTTCTTCGTCGTTATTGAAGGACTTATTAATTATAATGTGTCCTTCATTATTTAAAACTAAATCATCTGTGTCGTCAAAATTCGCCATGGTATAGTGAAGTTTGCTGCTTATTTTTACGAGGTAAATTATTTCCTCAGTTCTAACTTCTATGGCTTCTATGGTTTCGTTTTTATGGTTGTCGAAAACGAGAATGTCGTTATCTCCATACCCATCAGGGTACTTCTGAGTAAGTAATGTTAGTACTTCTGGTGTTAATTTTTTGTAATCTACAATAACTCTACGCATAACATTAAAGGTTTAGGTTAGATGTTTTATTTCGCTTAAATACTGTGAGTTAATTATAAAAATACAAATTTTTATTTATAAATCATATTAAGATTTGTAAAATTTAAAAGCTTCTAAGATAGCTTCGTTTTCGACTATGCAACCTGTTTTTGGTTTGCCTATTGCTTCTAGTAGTACAAAGTTAATGTTGCCATGTTCATTTTTCTTATCGTACTTTAATAGATCGATAATAGGTGAGTAGTCTGTTTCAGTAATTTCTATATGACCATAAACGGCTTTAATTACGTTTTTAATATTATTGTTTTTTTCTTCAGAAAAACCACAGTATTTAACAGAGAGGTAGTTTGCTAATACAATTCCAATAGCAATAGCTTCTCCATGTAGCAAGCGCTCTTTATTGTCACTATCCATGTAATAAGATTCTATGGCGTGGCCTAGAGTGTGTCCGTAATTTAAAGTCTTACGCAAGCCTTGTTCTGTAGGATCTTGCTCAACAATAGTCTTCTTTATTATTATAGACTGGTAAATTAAATCGTCTAAATCTTCTATCGTAGATTGTGACAAATCTTGAAGTTGGTTCCAGTATTTTTCGTCGTAAATTAAGCCGTGTTTTAACATTTCAGCTAAACCAGAGCGCATTTCTAATTGTGGTAGAGTTTCTAAAAACGAAGTGTCTACTACAATTAACTCAGGTGTATTAATAACTCCAATTTGGTTTTTTAAAGTACCCAGATCTATTCCTGTTTTTCCTCCAATCGAGGCGTCAACCATTGCTAGGAGTGATGTAGGGATGTTTATAAAATCGATACCACGTTTAAAGGTTGAAGCAACAAAGCCACCTAAATCTGTAACAACTCCACCGCCAATATTAATGATAACACTTTTTCTATCAGCACCATATTCAGATAAGGTTTCCCAAAGCCCAAGGCATATGTCTAGGTTTTTAGATTCTTCTCCTGGATCAATTTCTAAAATGTCGTAGGCAATCTCTGTATCTATATTAGCGAGAAAAAAAGGAACGCAATCTATATTTGTGTTAGTATCACATAAGATAAAAACTTTTGAATAATTCGAGTCGCTTAAGTGTTGATTTAGTGCTTTGTATCCGTTGCTATTGAAATGGATAGTGTAATCTTGTGTTGTGATAGAAGTCATTAAAAAATGTATTATTATGATGTAAAAGTAAGGAGTTTTTGAATAAGTATAACTTAGTTGATTTATATTTGTGAAATAATTTATTTTAAAAATGACATCAAAAAACATCTTCGATAATACAGAAGTAGCATTTGCTTTAAAAAGTGATTCAGAATTAGAGCGTGCTTATTTTTTATTTAAAATGATTGCCAACGAACCTTTGGTTCGTATTGGTACAGCAGCGACAAGGTTTGCCTTGAATGCAAAACTGCCGGTTGAAGGTTTAATAAGGGCAACAGTATTCGATCATTTTTGTGGTGGAGTAAATGAAGAAGATTGCTTGCCTGTCATCGATAAGATGTTTACGGCAGGAGTTTGCTCAGTTTTAGATTACTCAGTAGAAGGTAAGGCTTCCGAAAATCAATTTGATGATGCAACCGAGCGTTTAGCAAAGATTATTGAGTTTTCAGATGAAAAAGAAGCAATGCCAATTGTTGTTTTTAAACCTACGGGTTTAGGTCGTTTTGCCTTATTTCAGAAAAAAGGAGAAGGAAAAGCTTTTACAGATGAAGAGAATGAAGAGTGGAATAGGATTGTAGAACGTTTTAAAAAACTATGTGGCTTAGCTAAATCTAAAGATGTAGAGGTTTTGATTGATGGAGAAGAAAGCTGGATGCAAGATGCTGCAGATGATTTAATTGAGGAAATGATGGCGCTCTATAATAGAGATGTGCCTATTGTTTATAACACATTGCAAACCTACCGTTGGGATAGGTTGGATTATTTAAAAGCGTCTCACGAACGTGCAAAAGGAAAAGGGTATAAGCTAGGTTTTAAAATTGTTCGTGGTGCTTATATGGAAAAAGAGCGTGAAAGAGCGAAAGAGAAAGGTTACGACTCTCCAATTTGTACAGATAAAAAAGCTACAGATGACAATTTTGATAACTGTCAGCGTTATATTTTAGATAATTTAGAAGATATTTCAATATTTATTGGAACACACAATGAAGAGAGTACTTATTTGGCTCTTGAGTTAATGGATAAGCTAAATATAGCAAAAGAAGATAATCGTGTATGGTTTGGGCAATTGTACGGTATGAGTGATCATATAAGTTTTAATCTAGCTAAAAACGGCTACAATGTGGCTAAGTATTTGCCTTTTGGACCTGTTAAAGATGTTATGCCTTACTTAATACGTAGAGCAGAAGAAAATACATCGGTTGCTGGGCAAACAAGTAGAGAGTTGTCTTTATTAAAGAAAGAGCGAAAACGCAGAAAAAATTAATCTAGAAGCTCAACAGAGTTTATAGTTGCAGTTTCTTCGCAGTTTTCTACTATTAAGGCGATGTCTTTTTTGTTTACATTGCCTTCAACAAAATAAAGGCCGCAAGGTTTTCTTTTAGCTTCACTTTTAGAGAAATCTACATCTCCTTTAAATAGGATATAGTTAATGTTGGTAGTGTCTATGCCTTTAGATTTCATAAAGGCTGTAGCTTCATTAGAATATACTAAAGTTTTAGTTCTAATGTTTTTTAGTGTTCTAGCATCTGGACCATAGTCGCAAGATGCTTTTTTTCCATTTAGAAAAAAGGCTAAAATTATTAAGCCAATAGAAAAACCTCCAAAATAATATCCAAATCTTTTAAGTAAACTCATTTAAAAACTTCTTTTTGTTATTCTGAATATGATTTAGAATAACGTTATTTTCAACAAAATTCGTGAATAAAACTGGTTTATAATAGAGAAAACCATAATTATAATTGAATTTAAAAAATTAGAAGATTTATATCGTTGTAATTCATGTCAAACCATTCTCCAACTGCACGATTGGTTAAAATACCATGATAGAAGTAGAGTCCATTTTTAAGACCATGATCCATTCTTAAAGAGTGTTCTAGACCACCATCTTCTGCGATTTTAAGCAGGTACGGTGTAAAGATGTTGCTTATTGAAGCAGATGCAGTTCTAGAATAACGAGCTGGGATATTAGGCACGCAATAATGTATTACACCATGTTTTTCGAAAATAGGATGTTTGTGTGTTGTAACATCGCTTGTTTCAAAACAACCACCCATATCTATGCTTACGTCAATAATTACAGCTCCCTTTTTCATTTGCTCAACCATATCTTCAGTAACAATAACAGGAGAGCGATCTTTGCCTCTAACTGCTCCAATAACAACATCGCAACGCTTTAAAGCTTTTTTTAGATGTTTTGGTTGAATAGTAGAGGTGTAAAGTGTTCTACCTAAGTTGGTTTGAATACATCGAAGTTTGGTAATGGAATTGTCGAAAATTTTAACATTTGCACCTAAGCCAATCGCGCTTCTAGCTGCAAATTCGCCAACGGTTCCTGCTCCAAGAATAACAACTTCTATGGGAGGAACGCCGCTAATGTTTCCGAACATTAATCCGTTGCCATTTGTCGTATTACTCAGTAATTCCGATGCTATTAAAACTGAAGCTGTTCCAGCAATTTCACTTAATGCACGAACTGCAGGGTAAGCACCGTCTTCATCGCGAATAAATTCGAAAGCTAAAGCGGTAATGCGTTTACTAGCTAGTGTTTCAAAATATTTTTTTGATTGTGTTTTTATCTGTAATGCCGAAATTAATGTAGATTTCGGGTTTATTAGTTTTAATTCTTCTAGAGTAGGTGGTTCTACTTTCAAAATCATTGGGCAGCCATATACTTTTGCTACATCGTTAGTTATTTCCGCTCCATTTTCGCTATAATCTTTGTCGCTAAATTTAGATCCTTTTCCTGCGCCAGATTCTATAAGTACGCGATGGCCATTGTTTACAATTGCCGAAACAGCATCCGGAGTTAAGCAAACGCGCTTTTCCTGAAAAGCAGTTTCCTTAGGGATGCCAATAAATAGTGAGCTTTTTTGTTTTGAAATCTCTAAAGTTTCCTCTTGTGGTAAGAGTTGTGCTTTAGAAAATGGAGTAATGGATTTTGCCATATTTTGCTATTCGTTATTTACAAAGATTTAAATTACGAATAAATAGTAAATTAACAAGTATATTGTAAGGTTATATTAATACAATTAAAAAAATTGCTTGATTTTCCCCCAAAGAGTTTTTGGTCTAAAGGTTAATTCGTCTTCAAGTTCTTGTATTGATTTGCTTACTGTGTTTAGTTTGTTGAATATTCTAGCTCTTACAAGATAAATAGACGGAATTATAATAAGCATTACAGGTAAAAGATATACTATGTTTAATTCTTCAAAATACCTATTATCGTCATTAAGAATACCCATTGCTTGGTATGTATACATAGCAATTGGGATTATTATTGAATGATACCACCAATGGCGGCAAGTGAAAAACCATGTAAGTAATAATATAATGGGTACTATTTTACCAGTTAAAAGCCATGCTGCAATATTTGCATCTGTGTAATGTGTACTGTTGTATGTAAATAGAAAAGTGTTCCAAACTTTTACCTTTGGAACACTTTTATAGATTTGAAACATTAAAGGAATAAAAGCAATAAATAATGCTATTATAGATCCTTTAATTAATCGTTTTTTATCCGTGTGTTGGAACTTTAAGCTTTGTTTTGTCAATTCCGTTTTCAATTTGGTCATTTAAATCAATAATGTTTGTCGCGTTTGCTGTGAAAAACACACCTCCGAAAATAGCCAGTGCTATTAAATACTTTTTACTTTGCATAATTTATAGGGATTAGATTAATTTATTACTCAAATCTATATAAAACTATGGTCTGAAAATACGCGAAATGTTAAAATTATGTTAAAAAGAACTTTTTTCTTGCTTTTCGTTACGGTAAAAACCGTAATCAACCCAAAATTACACTTTTTGTTGAGATAAAAAAGTCTTATGATTTTAATTTAAGATCATTTTTAGCACTCTACTAGTGTTGTTTTTTATGTTAATTGTAATACAATTATATGTTTCAATTAGATTTTTAGCAAGTTCTGGCCATTCTATAAATAGGTAGGTGTTTGAGTTTAGATACTCTTCAATACCAAAATCATAAAGCTCGTCTTCATCTTCCACGCGGTATAAATCGAAATGATATATTGTGTCAGTTTTGGTTTGATATTCGTTTACTAAAGAAAAAGTAGGACTGCTAACAGCATCGTCACAGCCAAGTTCCTTAACTAAAGCTTTGATTAGTGTTGTTTTTCCAGCTCCCATTTCGGCTTTAAAAAGAAAGGATTTTGTAGTTGCGTGTTTTAAAATTTGTTTAGCAACGTTATCAATGTCTTTTAAGGTGTATTCTATTTCTAACATATGGCAAAATTAAAGTTAAATCTCAAATAACTAAAATAAACGGGTTAGAAAAAACAGAAACTAAAGATTGAAGAAGTTTTTCGTGTAATAAATTAAATAAACTAATTGTGGTAGTCGATTTTAAATTAATTTCTAATTTAAATGAACTACCACAGTTGTTAGTTGTTTGTAATGAAGTGTGCTGTTATTTTGGGTCTAATACAACAAAAGGAATAATCATCTCTTCTAAAGAGACGCCTCCATGTTGGTATGTGTTTCTATAATAACTTACATAATGATTGTAGTTGTTAGGATATGCAAAAAACAAATCGCTCTTCGCGAAAATAAAAGAACTATTCATCGACATAGAAGGCAAGTGTATAGATTTTGGGTCTTTAGCTGCTAATACATCTTTGTTTTCATAACTTAAACTACGTCCTGTTTTATAACGTAGATTTAAACTTGTATCTCTATCACCAACTACTTTAGATGGATTTTTCACATTAATAGTACCGTGATCTGTAGTGATAATTAATTTAAAGCCCATTTGTTGTGCTTGCTGAATCATCTCTAAGAGTGGAGAGTTTTTAAACCAACTCTGTGTTAATGATCTATAGGCTTTATCGTTAGAAGCAAGCTCTTTTACAACATCCATTTCTGTTTTAGAATGCGATAACATATCTACAAAATTGTATACCACTACTGTTAAATCGTTGTCTTTGGTGCCTTTAAAGTTATCTGCTAATTTTTTACCATTTTTTAAGTTGGTAATTTTGTAATATTCATGTTTATAGTTAGTTAAGCCTAAGCGTTTCATTTGTGCTTCTAAAAAATCATTTTCATGCATATTTTTACCACCTTCATCAATATCATTTTTCCAAAACTCAGGATGTAATCTTTCCATGTCACTAGGCATAAGTCCTGAAAAAATGGCATTTCTAGCATATTGTGTTGCTGTAGGTAGAATGCTAAAAAAAGCACTTTCGTTTTTCTTTTTGTAATGATTGGTTACAAAAGGTTCGAAAGCTTTCCATTGGTCATAACGTAAATTATCAACTACTACTAAAAGTGTTGGTTGTTCTTTGCTTAATTCGGGAACAATTTTGTCTTTAAATAAGTTGTAAGATAGTGTAGGGGCATCTACATTAGGTTCGAACCAAGTAGGATAGTTTTTGTCAATAAATTTCCCAAACAAAAGATTAGCTTCGTTTTTTTGAGATTCTAAAATCTCAAACATGCCAGTATCTTCAATGTCTTCCAGTTGCATTTCCCAATATATTAGCTTTTGATAAAGTGCAACCCATTCTTCGTAACTATTCACCATTGCCATATCCATAGCAATTTTTCTAAACTCTTGTTGATAGTTAGAGGTTGTTTTCTCTGAAATCAATCGAGAATGGTCTAAATTTTTCTTTAAACTTAGTAGAATCTGATTAGGGTTTACGGGTTTTATAAGATAATCGGCAATTTTATTACCAATAGCATCTTCCATTATATATTCTTCTTCACTTTTGGTAATCATAACTACCGGAAGCGTGTCTTGTTTCTCTTTTATTTCGTTAAGCGTCTCTAAACCTGTTAATCCAGGCATATTCTCGTCTAAAAATACAATATCAAATTTTTCTTCTTCTAAAATCTCAAGCGCTTCTGTACCGCTATTGCACTTGGTTACAGCGTAATTTTTTTGTTCTAAAAAGATAATATGTGGTTTTAGTAAATCGATTTCATCGTCAACCCAAAGTATTTTTATTTTATCCATGTATATTTGTTTATCTTAATCATTGAAAATTCATCAGTTTGCAGAAAAGTAACAAACTTAAAATATTAAACGACCCAATTTACGGATTTATTACAATTCCTAATTCACTTATCTTCGATTTAATCGAACATCGTTATTTCCAAAGGCTACGTCGCATTACTCAAATGGGAATGAGTTACTTGGTTTATCCAGGTGCCCATCACACACGTTTTCATCACGCTATTGGTTGTATGCATTTAATGCAGAAAGCAGTTCAAGTGCTTCGTTTTAAGGGTGTTGATATTTCTGAGGAAGAAAAAAACGCACTATACATTGCTATTTTATTACATGATATTGGTCACGGGCCATTCTCTCATGCCATGGAACATAGTATAGTAAATGGTATTTCTCATGAGCACATTTCTATGCTTTTTATGGAGAAATTGAATGCTGAATTTAACAACGATTTAACTTTGGCTATACAGATATTTAAAGGCGATTATCATCGACAGTTTATGTGCGAGCTTATTTCTAGCCAAATAGATATGGATAGAGCAGATTATTTAAAACGCGATAGCTTTTATACGGGTGTTGCTGAAGGTAATATTAATAGTGAGCGTTTAATTACCATGCTTAATGTTAAGGACGATAAATTAGTAGTAGAAGATAAAGGTATTTATAGTATCGAAAAATTCTTGGTGGCTAGACGTTTAATGTATTGGCAAGTGTACTTGCATAAAACAAGTTTATCTGCAGAACAAGTATTAATAAGGGTGCTTAAACGTGCAAAGGAGCTAACAAAAAGAGGAGAGGAGTTGCATGCTAGTAGATCGCTTCAGTATTTTTTAAAGAAAGAAATAACATTAGATAATTTTAATAATGAAAGTCTAGAGACGTTTTCTAAACTAGATGATTATGATATTGTTTCAGCAATGAAAGAATGGCAATACCATGATGATTTTGTTTTAAAGAACCTTTGTAAGATGATTATTAATCGTGATTTATTGAAAGTTAAAATAAAAAAGAAAGAGATTAAGCCTTCTTTGTTACTTCAGCATAAAAAAGAATTAATAGAAAAACATTCTATCTCTGAAGCTGAAGCTGAGTATTTTGTATTTACCGGTAAAATATCAAACCAGGCTTATACTAGAAAAAAACAAGGCATTAATATTTTACATAAAAACGGAAAAATTGAAGATATAGTAAAAGCAAGCGATCAGTTAAATCTTAAGGCGCTGGCTAAACCTGTAACTAAATATTATATTTGTTATCCTAAAAATTAATATAAAGTAGTAATTGTTAAAGCGCGTGTATATTGAGTTTGTTAACTTAATTAAGAGATTAATTTAATGCAGATATAACATTAAATTAATGACCACCTAAGCTAAGCAGTAAACAACTTTAGAAGTTTTCACGTTATATGATACATTTTTTCTATTTTTGCGAGAGATGAAATTCACAGCAGAACAAATAGCTGGTATTTTAGAAGGCGATGTAGTTGGTAACCCACATGCAGAAGTTTCTAAATTATCAAAAATAGAAGAAGGCGTAGAAGGTGCTTTAACCTTTTTGGCTAACCCAAAATATACTCCTTATATATATAGTACAAAAGCATCTATTGCGATTGTAAATAAAGATTTTGAGCCTGAGCAAGAAATTAAAACAACTTTAATTAAAGTTGACGATGCTTATAAATCCTTTTCAAAACTTTTAGAATACTATAATCAAGTAAAACTTAATAAGTTTGGAATAGAGCAACCATCGTTTATTTCAGAATCCTCGACGGTAGGTAAGGATATTTATGTTGGCGCTTTTTCATACATTGGAGATAATGTAAGAATAGGTGATAATGTTAAAATATTTCCAGGATGTTACATTGGTGACAATGTGGTTATCGATAACGACACGGTACTTTTTGCAGGAGCTAAAGTTTATTCAGAGTGTATTATTGGTAAAAATTGCGTTATCAATTCGGGAGTTATTATAGGAGCAGACGGATTTGGTTTTGCACCAAATGAAGCAGGAGAGTATGATAAAGTGCCGCAAATAGGAAATGTGATTTTAGAAGATTTTGTAGACGTTGGAGCTGCAACTACTATAGATAGAGCAACATTAGGTTCTACAATTATTAGAAAAGGTGTTAAATTAGATAATCAAATTCAAATTGCACATAATGTAGAAATTGGTAAAAACACAGTAATAGCTGCACAAACAGGTATTGCTGGATCTACTAAAATTGGCGAAAATTGCCAAATAGGTGGTCAAGTTGGTTTTGCAGGACATTTAGTAATTGGAAATAATGTAAAAATACAAGCACAGTCTGGAATAGGAAAAAACATTAAAGACAACGATGTTTTACAAGGTTCTCCGGCTTTTAGCTATGGAGACTGGAATAAATCTTATGTTTATTTTAAAAACTTACCAAAACTAGTTAAAACTATTAACGCACTAGAAAAAAAAGGAAATGGCAATAGTTAATTCGGAAATCAACCAAAAAACGATAAGTAATGAAGTCTCTTTGACTGGTGTAGGATTACACACAGGAAAAGATGTTACTTTAACTTTTAAACCAGCTCCAGCAAACTCTGGATTTGCTTTTAAACGTGTAGATCTTGAAGGTAGTCCTGTAATCGAAGCAGATGCAAACTACGTTACGAGTACACAACGTGGTACTTGTTTAGAGAAAAACGGTGTTAGCATACAAACATGTGAGCATGTTTTAGCAGCATTTACTGGTTTAGACATAGATAATGCAATCATAGAATTAGATAATTCAGAACCTCCAATTATGGACGGTTCTTCAAAATTCTTTGTTGAAGCTATTGAAAAGGCTGGAATTGTAGAATTAGATGCTTTTCGCGAAGAATACATTGTAAAAGATGTTATTTCTTATGTGGACGAGGAGAGTGGTAGTGAGATATTAGTAATGCCTGCTAAAGAATACCAAGTAACAACAATGGTAGACTTTGGCACTAAAGTTTTAGGTACTCAAAATGCAACGCTTAATCGTTTGTCCGATTTTAAAGAGCATATTTCAGATTCTCGTACTTTTAGTTTTTTACATGAATTAGAATCACTTCTAGAACATGGATTAATAAAAGGAGGAGATTTAAACAATGCTATTGTTTATGTAGATAAAGAATTGTCTCCAGAAACAATGAAAAAACTTCAAGTCGCTTTTAATAAAGATGCTATTGCAGTTACTGCTAATGGTATACTTGATAATTTAACTTTACATCATCCTAACGAAGCTGCAAGACATAAATTATTAGATGTTATTGGAGATTTAGCTTTAATTGGTACACGAATTCGTGGAAAAGTAATTGCTAATAAGCCAGGACACTTTGTAAACACTCAGTTTGCAAAAAAAATGTCTAAATTAATTAAAAATGAAAGACGTAATAATGTTCCTGCTGTAGATTTAAACCAAACACCTTTAATGGATGTTAATCAAATAATGGATATGTTGCCACATAGACAACCATTCTTATTATTGGATAAGGTTTTTGAATTGACGAGTAGCAAGGTTATTGGAATGAAAAATGTGACCATGAACGAAGAGTTCTTTAAAGGTCATTTTCCCGGTTCTCCAGTTATGCCAGGTGTTTTAATAGTTGAGGCAATGGCACAAACAGGAGGTATTCTAGTATTGAGTACTGTTCCCGATCCAGAAAATTATTTAACATTTTTCATGAAAATGGATAAAGTTAAATTTAAACAAAAGGTTGTTCCTGGTGATACATTAATTTTTAAATGTGAACTAATAACACCAATTAGAAGAGGTATTTGCCATATGCAAGGTTATGCTTACGCTAATGGGAAATTATGTGCTGAAGCAGAATTGATGGCGCAAATATCTAAAATAAAATAAAAATATTAGTAACGTTAATCGCTTACATATTTTACCTTTCAAAACAAATATTACAAAAATGAACCAACCCTTAGCATACGTACATCCTGGAGCAAAAATCGCGAAAAATGTGGTTATTGAGCCTTTTACAACTATATATAATAATGTTACCATTGGAGAAGGAACTTGGATTGGGAGTAATGTAACAATCATGGAAGGTGCTCGTATTGGTAAAAATTGCAGTATTTTTCCTGGTTCTGTAATTTCTGCAGTACCACAAGATTTAAAGTACGATGATGAAGATACTTTAACTATTATTGGAGATAACGTTACCATTAGAGAATGTGTTACCATAAATAGAGGTACAACAGATAGAATGAAGACTGTAATAGGTGATAATTGCTTAATAATGGCATATTGTCACATAGCGCACGATTGTATTGTTGGTAGTAACTGTATTTTTTCAAATAACAGTACGCTTGCTGGTCACATTACTATTGGTGATTATGTTATATTAGCAGGAATGACAGCAATACATCAGTTTTGTTCTGTAGGTAATCATGCTTTTGTAACAGGAGGATCTTTAGTAAGAAAAGATGTGCCGCCATTTGTAAAAGCGGGTAGAGAACCTTTATCTTACGTAGGTATTAATTCTGTTGGATTAAGAAGAAGAGGATACACGACAGAAAAAATTAGAGAAATTCAAGATATATTTAGAATATTATATCAAAAAAATTATAACAATACACAAGCCGCTGGGATTATAGAGGCTGAAATGGAAGCAACCACAGAACGCGACGAAATTCTTCAGTTTATTAAGAACTCTCATCGTGGTATAATGAAGGGTTACTTTAAATCAAATTAATTTTTGATATAAGAAATAAAGAAGACAGATTTAATGATTGAAAATAGATTCTAAAATTTAGAATTATATCAATAATAAAAGACTTAATAATAAATAATAATATGGCTACTACTTCAGATATAAGAAACGGATTATGTATTAAATATAATAATGATATTTATAAAATTATTGAATTTTTACATGTAAAACCAGGAAAAGGACCTGCTTTTGTTCGTACTAAAATGAAAAGTGTTACTAACGGAAAAGTATTAGATAATACGTTTTCTGCAGGACATAAATTAGAAGATATTCGTGTAGAAACTCATAAGTTTCAATATTTATATAATGATGGTGAATTTTATCATTTTATGAATGAATCAGATTACACACAGATTAGACTTCTAGAATCAGCTTTAGATAATCCTGGATTAATGAAAGAAGGAGAAGTTGTAACCATTCAAATTAATACAGAAGACAATATGCCATTGTCTGTAGAATTGCCAGCAACGGTTATTCTAGAAGTTACAGCTACAGAGCCAGGAGTAAAAGGAAATACAGCAACTAATGCAACAAAACCAGCGACTGTTGAAACAGGAGCAGAGGTAAATGTACCTTTATTTATAAATGAAGGTGATAAGATTAAGGTTGAAACAACAAAAGGAACTTATAAAGAACGTGTTAAAGAATAATCTCACACAATTAATACCTATTTATTAAAGAATGAAATTCCCTAAACCACATACTCTAAAACAAGTTGCTCAAATAATCGATTGTGATTATGTTGGAGCAGATGATTTTCAAGTTTTAGGAATGAATGAAATTCATGTAGTAGAACCTGGAGATATTGTTTTTGTAGACCATCCAAAGTATTACGATAAAGCACTACAGTCTGCAGCTACTATAGTTTTAATTAATAAAGATGTAGATTGTCCAGAAGGTAAAGCGCTTTTAATAAGCGAAGATCCTTTTCGTGATTTCAATAAGTTAACTAAGCATTTTAAGCCATTTCGGGCTTCAAATAGTAGTGTTTCAGCTTCAGCTAAAATAGGAGAGAACACTATAATTCAACCCAACTGTTTTATTGGTAACAATGTAACAATTGGAAATCATTGTATTATTCATGCTAATGTTACTATATACGACGATGCTGTTATTGGTAATAATGTGACTATACATTCTGGAACTATTTTAGGAGCAAGTGCTTTTTATTATAAAAACAGAACAGAAGGTTTCGATCAATTAATTTCTGGAGGCCGTGTTGTTATAAAAGATAATGTAGATATTGGTGCATTGTGTACTATAGATAAAGGCGTTACAGGAGATACAATTATTGGTGAAGGCTCTAAGTTAGATAACCAAATACAAGTTGGACACGACACCGTTATTGGAAAAAAATGTTTAATAGCTTCTCAAGTAGGAATTGCAGGATGTTGTATTATTGAAGACGAAGTTACTATTTGGGGACAAGTAGGTACAAATAGTGGAATTACTATTGGTAAAAAAGCAGTTATTCTTGGTCAAACAGGTGTTACAAAATCTGTTGCTGGTGGGAAAAGCTATTTTGGTACTCCTATTGAAGAAGCAAGAGTAAAATTAAAAGAATTGGCTTATGTTAAGCAGATTCCTAATATTATAGATCAATTAAAAAATAAATAGATGTCTGCTAAAAAAGTTGTTAAAGCGTTTTATGATTCTAATTTAGCTAAAGATGAAGATATAATCAGCATGTTTCATGAAGATTGTGTTTTACATTGGAATAGCAGTCAGGGTTTTACAACGTTAAATAAAGATGGAATATTAGAGAAACTTCAAGGAGTTAAAGAATCTTATTTGTCATTTGCTTATAGGTTAAGTCACCTTTTAGAAGATGGAGATACTGTTACTGCTAGATATACTATTTATTGTACAACAATAGAAAGACCTTTTAAAGAAGAGCCTTTGGCGCATTTTATCTCAATATGGGAAGTAAAAGACGGTAAAATGTATAGAGGTTATGAGATTAGTCAGAGATTAGATGAAAGCGTAGAAAATTTAACTACTTTTTCTGAAATAAAAATTTAAATACATTTAAAAAATAGCTATCAAAAACTTACTTTTGTGGCAGATAAATAAAAACAACTCCATTTTTGTTTCCCTTTGGGAAATGTCTGAAAAGACAATGGGACAAAAAACATACAAATGAGCGTTTTAGTAAACAAAGATTCAAAAATTATAGTTCAAGGATTTACTGGTAGTGAAGGAACATTTCACGCTGGACAAATGATTGAGTACGGAACAAATGTTGTTGGTGGTGTTACTCCAGGAAAAGGAGGACAAACACATTTAGATAGACCAGTTTTTAATACAGTTGAAGAAGCTGTTGTTAAAGTTGGAGCAGATACAACAATTATTTTTGTACCACCTGCTTTTGCAGCAGATGCTATTATGGAAGCTGCAGATGCAGGAATTAAAGTAATTATTTGTATTACTGAAGGTATTCCTGTTGCAGACATGATCAAAGCATCAGATTATATTAAAGGTAAAGAGTGTAGATTAGTTGGACCTAACTGTCCAGGAGTTATTACTCCAGGAGAAGCTAAAGTTGGTATTATGCCAGGTTTCGTTTTCAAAAAAGGTACTGTAGGTATTGTTTCTAAATCAGGAACATTAACTTACGAAGCTGCAGACCAGGTTGTAAAACAAGGTTTAGGTATTACTACTGCAATTGGTATTGGTGGGGATCCAATTATTGGAACTACTACTAAAGAAGCTGTTGAGTTATTAATTAACGATCCAGAAACTGAATGTGTAGTGATGATTGGTGAAATAGGTGGTCAATTAGAAGCAGATGCTGCTAACTGGTATAAAGCTAGTGGATCTAAAAAACCAGTTATTGGTTTTATCGCTGGTGAAACTGCACCTGCAGGTCGTACTATGGGACATGCTGGAGCAATTGTTGGAGGAAGTGATGATACTGCTCAGGCTAAAAAAGCTATTATGAGAGAATGTGGAATTCACGTTGTAGATTCTCCTGCAGAGATTGGTAAAAAAGTGAAAGAAGTTTTAGGATAAGACTTTTAGTAGTTCAGTATTTTAACAGTTAAATTCTGTTAAAATATTTATAATATAATAACGTTATAAGTTCGTTGGCTGTACATTAGCTAACGAACTTTTTCGTTTTATAGCATCATTGTGTTTTATAACGTATCCCAAGTTCATTTTAATAATAAATATTAACACAATCAACCAAAAACCTTTACAATGAGAAATTTAAGATTGGTTGTTATTCTTTTACTTGTAGCTTTAGTCTACAGTTGTAAAAAAGAAGACAACAAAACAATGACTTACGCTGTAGAAAGTCAGAAAGATGCTAACGGATTTGCATACGAAACCGTTGAAAATGATCCAACCGGATTACGTTTGTATACTTTAGATAATGGTCTTAAAGTATATATGAGTAAAAATACAGACGAGCCAAAAATACAAACTTACATTGCAGTAAGAGCAGGTTCTAACTACGACCCTAAAGAATCTACAGGTTTAGCACACTACCTTGAACACATGGTTTTTAAAGGTACAGATGAAATTGGGACTATAGATTACGAGAAAGAAAAAGTCTATTTAGATAAAATTTCAGATTTATACGAACAACACAGAGCAGAGCAAGATCCAGATAAAAAAATTGCATTATACCGCGAGATAGATAAAGTGTCTTTAGAGGCATCTAACTATTCTGTAGCAAATGAGTATGATAAAATGACGAGTTCTCTTGGTGCAACAGGAACGAATGCGCATACTTGGTACGAAGAGACTGTTTATAAAAATAAAATTCCAGCAAACGAACTTAGTAAATGGTTAGCGTTAGAAGAGGAGCGTTTTGGTCAATTAGTATTGCGTTTATTTCATACAGAATTAGAAGCAGTTTTCGAAGAATTTAATAGAGGTCAAGATAACGATGGAAGAAAGCGTTATGCTGCAATGTTAGATGGTTTATTTCCTAACCATCCTTATGGTCAGCAAAAAACTATTGGTACGGCAGAGCATTTAAAAAATCCTTCTTTAGTTGATATTAATAACTATTTCGATAAATATTACGTGCCTAACAATATGGCAATGGTATTAGTTGGAGATTTAGATTTCGATGCTACAATTAAAGAAGTTGAAGCAACTTTCGGAAAATTAAAACGTAAAGAAGTAACACATCCTACATTACCAAAGGAGCAACCAATTACTCAAGTATTAACTACAGAGGTTTTTGGTCCAACATCAGAGAGTGTTTCTATAGCATACAGATCTGCAGCAGTAAATACTAAAGAAGAAAAATTAGTAACGCTATGCGATATGATTTTAGCTAATGGGAATGCTGGATTAATCGATTTAAACTTAAATCAGAAACAACTAGTGCAAAGAGCAGGTTGTAGTCCGACTTTTTTAAACGATTATGGTTACCATAGTTTTTCAGGTTCACCAAAAGAAGGACAATCTCTTGATGAAGTTAAAGAATTAATTTTAGGTCAAATTGAAAAACTTAAAAAAGGTGAGTTTGAAGATTGGATGATTGAAGCTGTAATTAACGATCTTAAAAAATCACAACTTCAAGAATACGAAAATAGCACAGCATTAGCTTCAGCATATTATGATGCTTTTATTCATAGAGTAGATTGGAATGATAAAGTAAGTTTCTTAAACGATTTAAAGAAAATTACTAAACAAGAATTAGTAGATTTCGCAAACACGTTCTATAAAGACAACTACGTAGTTACATATAAGCGTAAAGGTGAAGATAACAATATTGTAAAAGTATCTAATCCAGGTATAACTCCGGTTAAACTTAATAGAGACCAATCTTCAGATTACATAAAAGCATTTAATGCAAAAACGTCTAAACCATTAGCACCTTTATATGTTGATTATGCTACAGCTATAAAAGAAAAGAAAACAAACAGTGGTCTAAGTGTTTCATATATTGAAAATGAAACTAACGATTTGTTTACTATGAATATCATTTTCGATATGGGAAGTGATAGTGATAAAAAATTAGGTTTAGCAGTTGGTTACTTAGAGTATTTAGGAACTGAGAAGTATTCAGCTGAAGCTTTAAAGAAAGAATTCTACAAGTTAGGAATTGATTATTCTGTAAACACTGGAGGTGAGCAAACGTTTGTTGGTTTAAGCGGATTAAAAGAAAACTTACCAAAAGGATTAGAATTATTAGAACACCTTTGGGAAAATGCTGTACCAAATAAAGAGGCTTATGGTAAGTATGTTGAGTCAATTGGTAAAGGAAGACAAAATAACAAAACAAGTAAAGGTAGTATTTTACGTTCTGGTTTATTGAATTATGCTAAATATGGAGAAAATTCAAGGCTAAGAAATATTATTTCTGTTAGCGAATTAGAGAAAATAGATCCTCAAGAGCTTGTAGATTTAACTAAGAATCTAAAAAACTATAACCAACGTGTTTTCTATTATGGAAAAGATGTAGATGGAGCAGTTTCGGCTTTAAATACTTTCCATAAAGTACCAGAAAAACTAGAAGAATACCCGGAAGCTACGGTTTACGAAGAAAAGGAGACTGGTGGTAACGTATATTTTGTAGATTACGATATGGTACAAAGTGAAATGATGTTTTTAGCAAAAGGAGAACCTTTTAAAGCAGAAAACATGGCAGCTTCTACATTGTTTAACACTTATTTTGGAGGTGGTTTATCTTCAATTGTATTTCAAGAAATTCGTGAGTCTAAATCTTTAGCATACTCTGCATGGTCTAATTACTCTACAGCGCGTAAAAAAGATGATTCTAATTACGTGATGGCTTACATTGGAACGCAAGCAAATAAAATGCCTCAAGCGGTAGAAGCGATGATGGATTTAATGAGTGATATGCCTGAAGCTGAAGAACAATTTAATGCAGCAAAAGAAGCAACATTAAAGAAATTAGCAGCACAGCGTATTACTAAGTCTAATATTTTCTGGAGTTACGAAAGACTTCAAAAATTAGGAATAGATAACGATAATCGTGAAGAAATGTATAATGCTATTCAAAACATGACAATGGCAGATTTGCGTGATTTCTTCAACAAAAACATTAAAGGAGAAGATTATAATGTTATGGTTATTGGAAATAAAAAAGATATTGATTTTAAAGCACTTGAGAAATTAGGTGAAGTACAAGAAATGGATGTCGATCATTTATTTAATTATGAAAAAGCAGAAGACGTTAAGATGTAAGAAATCTTAAGAGTCTTGCGCATGCAAGAATTCATTATTAAAACCTCACAAATACTTTAATTTGTGAGGTTTTTTTATTCTGAAGAACATAGTAATTACTATATTTGAAATACTAAAAATTAAAACTCCGAAAACCATCGGAAAATAGAATTAAACCATTTTTTATGAAACTTTTAGAAGGTAAAACAGCTATAATTACAGGAGCAAGTAGAGGTATTGGAAAGGGTATCGCAGAGGTATTTGCACAACAAGGCGCAAATGTTGCATTTACTTACAGTTCTTCTGTAGAAGCAGCTAACGCATTAGAAAAAGAATTAAACGCTTTGGGTGTTAAAGCAAAAGGATATAAAAGTAATGCGGCAAATTTTGATGAATCTCAAAAATTAGCTGAAGATGTTTTAGCAGAGTTTGGAAGCATCGATATTTTAATTAATAACGCAGGAATTACAAAAGATAATTTATTAATGAGAATGGGTGAGGCAGACTTCGATAAAGTAATCGAGGTAAACCTTAAATCTGTTTTCAACATGACAAAAGCCGTACAGCGCACTATGCTTAAGCAACGTAAAGGTTCTATAATTAATATGAGTTCTGTTGTTGGTGTAAAAGGAAACGCCGGACAAACAAATTATGCAGCATCTAAAGCTGGTATTATTGGTTTTTCTAAATCTGTAGCTTTAGAATTAGGATCAAGAAATATTAGAAGTAACGTAATCGCTCCAGGTTTTATTGAAACTGAAATGACTGCAAAGTTAGATGAAGAAACAGTAAAATCATGGCGTAATGCTATTCCTTTAAAAAGAGGTGGTACACCAGAAGATATCGCAAATGTATGTGTGTTTTTAGCTAGTGACATGTCTGCTTATGTTACAGGACAGACTATTAATGTTGATGGTGGAATGTTAACATAATAATAGTATCTTATTATAATTATGAAAAAAATCTCTCTACTATTATTAGGTTTTCTTTTATTTTCTGTTTTGAGCGCGCAAGTAAGTGTTGGTCCAAGACATGTTGGGAAGTCTAAAAAATTTCCAAAAGAACGTCTCGCTAAGTTTAAAGGAACTGAAACTATTTTTGTATTGTCTGATGTTATTGATATTAATGATTATAAAAAAATATTAGACGACTCTTGGAGTATTACACCTTATAAATTAATCTATCGTAAAGATTTTAATTTGTTAGATTATACAGAAGCTAATTATTCTTTCGCGAATTTAGAAGGCTATCATGTAACTAAAACAATGGAATCTGGAGCAGAATTAGAGTATTTATATATTTATATAAACTTTTTTATGCTTGATGGAGAAGGTTTAAAAGAAGGTTTAAGTAAATTAGATAAAAGTAGTTGGAGGTATAAAAAAAAGTATGAGAAAACTTTTGAAGCTAATAAAGAAAAATTAGCAAGAGTAGATTTGTTTCCAAAAGACACTTTTTTACCAACAGCTTTAAAATCTGAGTCTTCTGTGATTATGGATACTATTTATAGTAAAGATGTTTTTTATAACTATAAGTCTGGCTTTTTAAAAAACTATTTTCAAAAAGTAAATAACCAATTAAAAGAAGGTGAAGAGTATTGGATGTATGAAAATGATTTCTTACCAGAATTAAAAAAACTGGCTAAAAAAACGTTGTATATTCCTAACTACCATTTGATTAAATATAATCCTTGGAAAATGAGTTCTGAAAAGGATGAAGATAAGTTTACAGAAGTATTTGAAAACTACGACCATAAATTTGAATTCCAAGATGAAAAAGAAATAGATAGAAGAATATTAGCAGGAGAAGAGTTCTATTATCTTCGATATGTTAGAGTTAATTCTCAAAAATTTGTACATATAGTCAATTCTAAAACAGGTGAAATTGTTTACAGAAATTATGTAGCAGGAATGTTGTCTTCATATAATTTAAAATCAAGACATATTAAGGATATTAATAGCAAAATTAAGAAAGCACTAAAAAAGTAATTTTGTAAATACTACATATAACATTGTCAACAGAAAATATTTTATACATTATACTTGCTGGAGTTGTATCGATTTTACTAGCATTGTTCCAATATAAATACAAAGCAAAAGGTGCATCTAAAAAGAATGCACTTTTTGATTTTTTTCGTTTTTTAACCATTTTCGGAGTTTTATTATTGCTTATCAATCCTAAGTTCGAACAGGTTAAGGTTTATAACGAAAAACCAAATTTAGTATTAGCTGTAGATAATTCTAACTCTATTAAGTATTTAAACCAAGAAGAGAATGTTACTACTATTTTACAAAGCATTCAAAGTAACAAAACACTACAAGATAAGTTTAATATAGATGTCTTTTCCTTCGGAAACACGCTTAACACTATAGATTCATTGTCATTTACAGAGCATCAAACCAATATAGATAAGGCTTTTAAGGAGTTAGGTCAAGTTTATAAAAGAACAGTTTCTCCAGCCATTATTATAAGTGATGGTAATCAAACCTATGGAAACGATTACGAATATGCTGCTAACAAATATAATCAGCCTATTTACCCAATAATTGTTGGTGATACCACGCGTTATTCCGATTTAAAACTAAAGCAACTTAACGTTAATAAGTATGCGTTCTTGAAGAATAAGTTTCCTATAGAAGCTATTTTAGTGTATAATGGAGACGAAAATGTAAGTACAAAGTTTGTTGTAACATCAGGAAAAAACACAGTGTATTCTAAGAATTTAAGTTTTTCGGAAACGGATAATTCTAAAATTTTAAACTTCACTTTACCAGCAAATAGTGTTGGCGTAAAAAGTTACAGAGCATCTTTAATTCCTATTGCGACAGAAAAAAATAAAGTAAATAATTCTAAGAATTTTGCTGTTGAAGTAGTAGATGAAAAAACAAAAGTAGCTATTGTAAGCTCGGTTTTACATCCAGATTTAGGCATGCTTAAAAAGAGTATTGAAACTAACGAGCAACGTGAAGTGGTATTCTTGAATCCACAAGAAGTTGTTAGTCAATTAAATGATTTGCAATTGGTTGTCTTATTTAATCCAAATAATTCATTTAAGACTGTTTTCGATGCTTTAAAGCTTCAAAATAAAAACAAATTCGTAATTGCAGGACCTAAAACGGACTTCAATTTTTTGAATTCTGTAAGCGAGTACTACCAACACGATATCACTTCTCAAACTGAAGATTACCAGCCAGTATTAAATGTAAATTACAGTTCGTTTATTGTGGACGATTTAGATTTCGAATCATTTCCACCTTTACTTGCTAATTTTGGAGAGCCTACTTTTTCGGTTCCTTTTGAAAGTATTCTTTATAAAAAAGTAGGATCTATAAATACTGAAGAACCACTTTTGGCAACTTTCGAAATTAACGAAAGAAGAGAAGCTGTTTTATTTGGAGAAAACCTTTGGAAATGGAGAGCGCAAAGTTTTATTAATACAGATGGTTTTAATGCTTTCGATAATTTTACAGGAAAATTAATACAGTATTTAGCTTCTAATAAACGTAAAAACAGATTAAACCTAGATTACCAATCGTTTTACCAAGGTAGTAGTAATATAATAGTGTCTGCTCAGTTTTTTAATAAAAACTACGAGTTTGATGCTAACGAGAGTTTAAATATCATTTTAACAGACAAAATAAGTAAGACGTCTAAAACAATTCCTTTCATTTTAAAAAACAATAATTATCAAGTCGATTTAAGTACTTTACCAGCTTCAGAGTATGCCTTTACAGTAAAAGCAACAAGCGAAAATATTTCTAAATCAGGTAATTTTAAAATATTAGAATACAATATTGAACAACAGTTTTTAAATGCTAATGTTTCAAAATTAAAATCCATTGCAAGTAAAAATAACGGAAGTATTTATTTTATTGATAATTACGAAGCATTAATAGAAGAATTATCTAACGATGAACGTTACAAACCAATACAAAAAAGCAGTAAAAATATTGTACCTTTAATCGATTGGAAATACCTTCTTGCGCTAATAGCATTAACGCTTGCAATAGAGTGGTTTATGAGAAAATATAATGGATTAATATAAATAATAACAAAAAAGATAAAATGGAGAAATTACCAAAATTAGGATTACCTGTAATTATAGGAATAGTATTAGTGCTATTTTTAGTAGTAAAATCTGCAGTAACTATTGGTCCTGGAGAGGGAGGTGTTATTTTCGAACGTTTAGGAGATGGTATTAATACAGAGAAAACATACGGAGAAGGTTTCCATATTGTTGCACCTTGGAATGATATGATTGTGCGTAAAGTACGTCAGCAGTCAATTTCAGACGAAATGAATGTATTATCTGTAAATGGGTTAGAGGTTAAAGTAAACGGAACTATTTGGTACGAGCCTGAATATGAAAACTTAGGAAAGTTAATTCAAACTAAAGGACAAGATTACGAACGCGAATTATTAGATCCTGCAATAAACGCAGCAGCAAGAAGTGTTGTTGGACGTTATACACCAGAGCAATTGTATTCTAGTAAACGTGATGTAATTGAGCAAGAAATTTTAGACGAAGTAACTAAGTTGTTAGAAGGACAATTTTTAAATGTTAAGCGTGTTTTAGTTGAAGATGTAAAATTGCCACCAACAATTAAGGAAGCAATTGAGCGTAAATTAAAGCAAGAGCAAGAATCTTTAGAGTACGAATTTAGATTAGTAACGGCTTCTAAAGAAGCAGAGAAAGTGATTATCGATGCTAAGGGTAAAGCAGAGTCTAACCGTATATTAAGTGCATCTTTAACAGATAAAATTTTACAAGATAAAGGTATTGAAGCTACGGTTAAATTATCTGAATCACCTAACAGTAAGGTTATTATCATTGGTTCTGGAGATAGTGGAATGCCTATAATTTTAGGGAATCAATAATTTAACCCTGAATTATTAATAAAAACATAAAATTTAGAATAATCTTGCAATTGATTTGGAATTGTAGATTTATTTTAACAATATTTGTTCTCAGAAAAAAAGCAATGAACTTTATTCAATCACATCATCATTTTCATATTTGCACTCAAGCGAACTGATTATGTATTGAATAAAATCAAGATATTATTAAAAACCGTTTGAGCTAATCAAACGGTTTTTTGTATTTATATACTTTCCAAAAGATTTGCTCAAATAAGAAAACAAAAAAAGAAATGAGTAAACTTAGAATTGCAGTACAGAAATCAGGAAGATTAAACGAAGATTCAATGAAACTTCTTAAAGACATTGGTATTTCTATCGAGAATGGAAAAGATCAATTAAAAGCATTGGCTAGAAATTTTCCTTTAGAAGTATTTTATCTACGAAATGGCGATATACCTCAGTATTTAAGAGATGGCGTTGTTGATATTGCTATTATTGGTGAGAATGTATTAATTGAAAAAGGAAACGATTTACCAATTGTAGAACGTTTAGGTTTTTCAAAATGTAAAGTTTCTATTGCAGTACCAAAAGAATCTAATGCATCTAGTTTAAAAGATTTAGAAGGCAAGCGCATAGCTACATCGTATCCAAATACAGTAAATCAATTTTTAGAGAAAAATGGAATTGAAGCAAACCTTCACATTATTAATGGTTCTGTAGAAATTGCGCCAAATATAGGTTTAGCTGATGGTATTTGCGATATTGTTTCTAGTGGAAGCACCTTATTTAAAAATGGTTTAAAAGAAGTAGAAGTACTTTTAACTTCCGAAGCTGTTTTGGCTAAGTCACCAAAGTTAACAGAAGAGAACGCAGCATTATTACAAAAAATTCAGTTTAGAATTCAGTCGGTACTAAGAGGTCAAAACTCAAAATACGTACTGTTAAATGCGCCAAATGATAAATTAGAAGAAATTATTTCAATATTGCCAGGTATGAAAAGTCCAACAGTTTTACCTTTAGCAGAAGCAGGTTGGAGTAGTGTACACTCAGTAATTGATAAAAATTTATTTTGGGACGTTATCGATGAGCTTAAAGCTAAAGGAGCTCAAGGTATATTAGTATGTCCAATTGAAAAAATGGTAATGTAATGAATACTATAATAAACCCAAATAAATCAACTTGGTCACAATTACTAAAAAGACCTACACAAACGGTTGATGACATAGAAAAAACGGTGATTGAAGTTTTTGAAGATGTATCTAAAAATGGCGACGCAGCCATTGCTAAATACACCAAGAAATTTGATAGTTGCGAATTGGTCTCAAATGTTGTTACAGCTGAAGAAATAGAAAAAGCATCTGCATTAGTTCCGGAAGCATTAAAACAAGCAATAAAACAAGCGAAGTTTAATATAGAAGCATTTCACAGTGCTCAAAAAACAGATAAAGTTCAAGTAGAAACCGTAAAAGGTGTGCAATGTTGGCAAGAAAAAAGACCAATTGAAAAGGTTGGTTTATATATTCCAGGCGGCACTGCACCATTATTTTCTACAGTACTAATGTTGGCAACTCCTGCAAATATTGCTGGTTGTAAAGAATTGTTATTATGCACACCACCAAATAAAGAAGGTAAAGTAGCTAACGAAATTTTATACGCGGCAAATTTATGTGGTGTTACTAAAATTATTAAAGTTGGAGGTATTCAAGCCATTGCAGGTTTAACGTTTGGTACAGAAACGATTCCTCAGGTTTATAAAATTTTCGGACCAGGAAATCAGTTCGTAACCGTTGCAAAGCAAATAGCAACCAAGTTTGGTGTTGCTATAGATATGCCAGCTGGACCAAGTGAATTATTAATTGTGGCAGACGATACAGCTAATGCAGCCTATGTTGCTTCAGATTTGTTGAGTCAAGCCGAGCATGGTGCAGATAGCCAAGTTATTTTAGTGTCGACCTCTAAATCTATAATAGAAAAAGTATCAAATGAAGTTGAAAAGCAGTTAGTAGAACTACCAAGAAAAGAAATTGCAACACAAGCGATAGCTAATTCTAAGTTAATTTATGTTGAAAACGATAACATTGCCTTAGAGATGATAAACGAATATGGACCAGAACATTTTATTGTTTGCGTAGAAAATGAAGATTTATACGTTAATAGAATAGCAAATGCTGGCTCAGTATTTATTGGTAATTACACACCAGAAAGCGCTGGAGATTATGCATCTGGAACCAATCATACATTACCAACTAACGGTTTTAGTAAAGCGTATTCTGGAGTGAATTTAGATAGTTTTACAAAAGCGATTACGTTTCAAAAAATAACAAAAGAAGGTATTTTAAATATAGGAAACACTATTGAGTTAATGGCTGAAGCCGAAGGATTACATGCGCATAAAAACGCAGTAACACTAAGATTAACGGATTTAAAGTAGCTATCATTTAGAGCGCAGAGAAGAATCTATAAAAGAATATTATTTTGTCATTCCTACGAAGGCAGGAATCCATTTTTAAGAAACAATATGAATATTAATATAAACAATCTCGTTAGAGACAACATAAAAGCATTAAAACCTTATTCGTCAGCAAGAGATGAGTTTAAAGGTACAGCCGATGTTTTTTTAGATGCAAACGAGAATCCATTTGGAGACTTAAATAGGTATCCAGATCCGCAGCAACAAGAAATTAAAGAAAAGTTAGCGGCACTTAAAACAGTAGAAAAAAATCAAATTTTTATTGGTAATGGTAGCGATGAAGTTATCGATTTAGCATTTCGTATTTTTTGTGAACCAGGAAAAGACAAGGTATTAACGTTTTCGCCAACTTATGGAATGTATGATGTTTCTGCGAATATCAATAATATAGAGATTATAAAACAACCGTTAATTAACGATTTTCAAATTAGCTTAAACCAATTACAACCGTATTTGGATTTCGAAGACATAAAAATTATTTTTATATGTTCGCCAAATAACCCAACAGGAAATAGCATTAATCCTGAAGATATTGAATATGTTTTAGAAAATTTTGAAGGCATCGTTATAGTAGACGAAGCGTACATAGATTTTAGCGCACAAACATCATTTATTAAAAATATTAATAAATATAATAACTTAATAGTAAGCCAAACCTTTAGTAAAGCTTGGGGATTAGCAGGCGTTAGAGTGGGAGTTGCCTATGCAAACGAAGCCATTATAAAATTATATAATCGTGTAAAACCACCTTATAATGTAAGTACTTTAAATCAAGAAGCTGTTTTAAAAAGCTTAAATAATTTTGAAGCAGTTACCGAAAACATTCAAATAATTCTTAAAGAAAGAACAAAGTTAAAAGATGCTTTAAGTAAATTGTCTATAGTTAAAAATATACATCCAACAGATGCCAATTTTTTACTTATAGAGGTTGATAACGCTAACAAAACGTATCAATATTTAATTGAAGAAAAAGTAATTATTAGAAATAGAAACACACAAGTAGACAATTGTGTTCGTATTACTATTGGGACTTCTGAGGAGAATGACCGATTAATAAAAGTTTTAAAAGAAATATCATAGTGTTTTGTCATTCTTGTGCAAACAAGAATCGACAGCATATTATTAACTAAAAAATAGATTCCTATTTTGATAGGAATGACAAAGATGAGCAAGAAAGTATTATTTATAGATAGAGACGGAACATTAGTATTAGAGCCACCAGTGGATTATCAATTAGATAGTTTAGAGAAACTCGAATTCTACCCAAAAGTGTTTCAATATATGGCTAAAATCGCTTCAGAATTGGATTACGAATTGGTAATGGTTACAAATCAAGATGGTTTAGGAACAGATTCTTTTCCAGAAGATACCTTTTGGCCTGCTCAAAATAAGGTAATGAGCGCTTTCGAAAAAGAAGGTGTTGTTTTTACTGAAGTTTTTATAGATAAAACGTTTCCTCATGAAAATGCCGAAACACGCAAACCAAGAACAGGTTTATTAACGCAGTATTTTGATAAAGAAAAATACGATTTAAAAAATTCTTTTGTTTTAGGAGATCGTATTACAGATATGGAATTGGCTAAAAATTTAGGAGCAAAAGGTATCTTTTTATCTGAAGATCCTGAATTAGGAGCAGATGAAATTGAAACTTCTAAACAAGCAATATTAGACTGTATCGCTTTAACAAGTACAGATTGGGAAGCTATTTATGAGTTTTTGAAATTAGAAGATAGAGTCTCTGAAATCACCAGAAACACTAACGAAACTAATATTTACATCAAATTAAATTTAGATGGTTCTGGTAAAAACGATATTGATACTGGTTTATCTTTTTTCGATCATATGTTAGATCAAATTGGTCGTCATGGCGCAATGGATTTAACCATAAAAGTAAAAGGTGATTTAGAAGTAGATGAACACCATACAATTGAAGATACCATGATTGCTTTAGGTGAGTTATTCAATAAAGCTTTAGGGAACAAATTAGGAATAGAACGTTACGGTTTCTGTTTACCAATGGACGATTGCTTAGCGCAAGTAGCAGTAGATTTTGGAGGTAGAAATTGGTTAGAGTGGGAAGCAGATTTTAAACGTGAAAAAATAGGAGATATGCCAACTGAGATGTTTTTCCATTTATTTAAATCGTTTACAGATGGCGCAAAATGTAATTTAAACATAAAAGCTGAAGGTAAAAACGAACACCACAAAATAGAAGGTATTTTTAAAGCCTTTGCAAAAGCTATGAAAATGGCAGTAAAACGCGATTCAAACAAAATGTTTTTACCTTCAACTAAAGGCATGTTGTAAATAGTGTTGTCATTCCTGCGCAGATAGGAATTCTCAAGCTAAAAATAATTAAAAATAGATTCTTGCTTTTTGCAGGAATGACAGAAAAATGAAACTAGTTATAATAAATTACGGAGCAGGAAACATTAAAAGCATACAATTTGCTTTTAAAAGACTTGGTGTAGATGCTATTTTGTCTAACAATCCTGAAGAAATAAAAGCTGCTGATAAAGTGATTTTTCCAGGCGTTGGTGAAGCAAACTCAGCAATGCAAATGCTTAGAGCTTCAGGATTAGACACGCTAATTCCAACTTTAAAACAACCTGTTTTAGGTATTTGTCTGGGTATGCAATTAATGTGTAAATCTTCGGAAGAAGGCAATACAAAAGGTTTAGGGATATTTAATGTTGCTATAAAGCGTTTTTCAAATGTTGTAAAAGTACCGCAAATGGGATGGAACACCATTTCAGATTTAAAATCGCCTTTATTTAAAAATATTGAAGAGGATGCATTTATGTACTTAGTGCATAGTTTTTATGCTGAAGCTTGCAAAGAGCAAATAGCAACCACAAATTACGAGTTTGATTATGCATCTGCTTTACAGAAAGATAATTTTTATGGTGTGCAATTTCACCCAGAGAAATCATCAGTAGTAGGAGAGCAAATTTTAAAGAATTTTTTAGCAATTTAGTGCGTTATTCTGAACTTGATTCAGAATCTAATTGTAAAATATAATGTTTTGTCATTCCGCACTTGATCCGGAATCCACAATAAAAGAATAAGTATTAATTAAAAAGATTTCCCTTTTTACGGGAAGGTAAACTATGAGAATAATACCAGCAATAGATATTATAGACGGAAAATGTGTTCGTTTAAGTAAAGGAGATTATAACACAAAGAAAATATACAACGAAAGTCCGTTAGAAGTAGCTAAGTCTTTCGAAGGTGCAGGAATCCAGTACTTACACGTAGTAGATTTAGATGGCGCAAAAGCAAAACACATTATTAATCATAAGGTTTTGGAGCAAATTGCAACTAAAACGAACTTAAAAATAGATTTTGGAGGAGGACTTAAAACCAATGAAGATTTAAAAATCGCTTTTAATTCTGGTGCTTCACAAATTACTGGAGGAAGTATCGCTGTTAAAAACCCAAAGATTTTTCAAGAATGGTTAACTAAATTTGGAAGCGATAAAATTATTCTTGGAGCCGACTGTAATAACGAAAACATTGCTATTAGTGGTTGGTTAGAAGAAAGTGATTTAAAAGTGATTCCTTTTATACAAGACTATCAAACAAAAGGAGCAAGCTATGTTATTTGTACAGATATTTCTAAAGATGGTATGCTTGAAGGACCAAGTTTTGAGTTGTATGAGCGTATTTTAAAAGAAACCAAGAATCTTAATTTAATAGCTTCTGGAGGAATTTCAACTTTCGATGAGTTGCCTAAGTTAGCCGAGTTAGGTTGCGAAGGTGTTATAATTGGCAAAGCAATTTATGAGAATAGAATAAGCTTAAAACAATTAGAGAATTATATAATTAATAAATAGTTTTTGTCATTCCTGCGTAGGCAGGAATCCACAATAAAAGTAATAGTATAGTTATGTAACACTTGAATAATTAAAATTGTTTCCACGAAAAGAAAATAAAGAACACTAATTAATAAGATTCCTGCCTTCGCAGTAAATAGATATGCTTACAAAACGAATAATACCTTGTTTAGATATTAAAAACGGACGAACAGTAAAAGGCGTAAATTTTGTCGATTTACGAGATGCTGGAGATCCTGTAGAATTAGCCAAACAATATGCTTTAAAAGGAGCAGATGAATTAGTGTTTCTTGATATTTCTGCAACATTAGAAGGTAGAAAAACCATGCATGATATGGTTTTAAAAGTAGCCGAACACGTAAATATTCCGTTTACAGTTGGTGGTGGAATTTCCAGTATTGAAGATGTAGACGCTTTATTAAAATGCGGAGCAGATAAGATTTCTATAAATTCTTCAGCAGTAAAAAGACCAGAATTGGTTAACGAATTGGCGAATAAATTTGGAAGTCAATGTGTTGTAGTTGCTATAGATGCTAAAAATGTAGATGGTAATTGGATTGTGCATTTGGCAGGAGGAACTATTCCAACAAAACTAAATTTATTCGATTGGGCAAAAGAAGTCGAACAACGTGGTGCAGGTGAGATTTTGTTTACGTCTATGGATAATGATGGTACAAAGGATGGTTTTGCAAACGATGCTTTAGCAAAATTATCACAAGAGTTGAATATTCCAATTATAGCTTCAGGAGGAGCAGGAACGATTCAACATTTTGTGGATACCTTTAAAAAGGGAAAGGCAGATGCTGCTTTAGCTGCGAGTGTATTTCATTTTGGAGAAATACCAATTTCAGAATTAAAAGAAGCATTAAAAGAAAATAATATAGCAGTGCGTTTATAATATTACTGTAACAAAGTAAGCGTTTAAAATAAGATTGCCATAGTAAATGAAGATTTGCTTGGTAATAACAAAATAAAACAAAATGAATATAGATTTCAATAAAAACAACGATGGTTTAGTACCTGCAGTTGTACAAGACGCAACAACAAAAAATGTATTAATGTTGGGTTATATGAACGAAGAAGCGTTCAATAAAACAAAGGAAACTAAATTAGTAACCTTTTTTAGTAGAACCAAAAACCGTTTGTGGACTAAAGGTGAAGAAAGTGGCAATGTTTTAAATTTAGTAGATATAAAACTGGATTGCGATAACGATACGTTGTTAATTCAAGTAAATCCAAAAGGTCCAACATGCCATAAAGGAACAGATACGTGTTGGAATGATGAAAATACCGAGAATTTTGGTTTTATTTCAAAATTAGAAAACACTATTGAAAGTAGAGTTAAAGCTGGAGATGCTGAGAAATCTTATGTCGCTTCATTATTTGCTTCTGGTATTAATAAGGTAGCTCAAAAAGTAGGTGAGGAGGCTGTGGAAGTTGTTATTGAAGCAATGGATAGCAACGACGACTTATTTTTAAGTGAAAGTGCAGATTTATTATTTCATTATTTAATGCTTTTACAAGCAAAAGGTTATAAATTAAATGATGTAGTTGCTGTTTTAAAAGGAAGAGAGAAATAAAAAAACATCAATTTTAAAAAAGATAAAATTGATGTTTAATATTTAAGTTTAGGTTGGGTTTTAAGAGATCCAACCTTTTCTTATACCATGTTTTGCCAAGTAAACCAATGCCATACCAACAATAATAATTAAAGGCGTCATAGCATTTGCCATTTCTAAAACAAAAGTTAAATAACTCATTTGTGCAATAGCAGCAATTAGAGAGATTAGTAATATAACATAAGCCCATTTTTTTCTAAGTACTAAAGCTAAACATCCTAAAGTTCCAGCAAATACAGCAATTGCAAATGCTGCGGTGTACCAAACAGGTAAATTAGCATACATTTGTTGGTCTGTTTCAGACATTTGTGCTAGTACTTCGTCGCTCATATTAGCTTGTCCTATATAAGCAACAACTCCCATAGCGTTCCATAGCAGCGCTAAAATAGTTACAATCCAATACCAAATGGGTACTTTTTTAGTTTCAATTTCTGTCATTATTTTTAAGTTTTAGTCAGTTTTTTATAATTACAAGGTATAAAAATTTTGCCATTTTTATTAAATTAGGTTACTTGCACCGCTATGGCATTTAATAAAAAATATTTCTACTTAATAACTATTCAATATTTGGGCTACCGTTTTCACGGTTGGCAAAAACAACCTAATGTAAAGACCTTGCATTTAATGGTGGATAGAACTCTAAATTTTATTTTAGAAGGGAAACGTTTTAAAAGTTTAGCTTCTGGTAGAACAGATGCTATGGTGTCTGCCGAGGAAGCTGCTATCGAATTATTTTTATACGAACCAATTGAAGATTTTGATACCTTTTTAGAGCTATTTAATAGAAATTTACCTCAAGATATTCGTGCGCTTACCATTAAAGAAGTAGATGCAGAATTTAATATAATACAACATTCTAAAATAAAGGAGTATTTATATTTGTTTGCTTTTGGAGATAAGTTTCATCCTTTTTGTGCGCCTATTCTTACTACTATTTTAGACGATTTAGATATTAATTTAATGATTGAGGCTGCTAAATTATTTGAAGGTGAACATTATCTTAAAAACTATTGTTATAAACCTACAGATAATGGTATTTATAATAGAACGATTATTAAATGCGAGATTATAGAAAACACTATTTATACCGCAAACTTCTTTCCTAAAAAAAGTTATATGCTTCGCGTAAAAGGAAAAGGCTTCATGAGAAATCAAATACGCTTAATTATGGGCGCCTTGATAGAAGTAGGTCAAGGAAAACGAACTTTAAAGGATATAGAATCTAGTTTAACACCAGAGTTTGAAGGTAATATTTATTATGTGGCACCTGCTTCTGGGCTAATTTTAAAAGGTATTGAATTCGAGTAAATCTTGAATTATTCTCCTAATTTTACATTTTAACACTTTTTTATTAAGAAAACACCACTATTTTAGGGTGTTTATTGGAATTCTATAACATTCTTAAAAAATCATATAACACGTCTGCTTCATTTGTGTTGCATCTTTGTACCAGAGATAATAACAACCTTAAAAAACAGACGATATGAATTATTTGAATATGAAAGATGAAAAGTTAATTCCTGTAGTAATGGAGTTAAATTCGTTGTTAGCAGATTACAACATTTATTACCAAAAACTAAGAAGCTTTCACTGGAATGTTTTAGGAAAAAACTTTTTCGATTTACACATCCAGTTTGAAGACATGTATAACGATGCTAAAGTAAAAATTGACGCAATAGCAGAACGTATACTTACCTTAAGGCATCATCCTGTGAGTAATTTTAGCGATTACTTAAAAATTTCATCAATAGAAGAAGCTTCAGTTTTAGCTACAGATCAAGAAATGGTAGAGATATTATTAAATGATCATAAAACCATTCTTGCTCAAATGACAGATGTTATTTCAAAATCTGAAAAAGTAGGTGATGAAGGAACAATAGATTTAATTGGTGCGTACATACGTGAATTAGAAAAATCTAGTTGGATGTTAAATGCTTGGTCTAAAAGTACAGACGAACAACTTAAGAAAGATGAAATTAAGAGTTAGTATTAAGTAGTATACTTAATTATTAACCTCAAATAACAAACGATGACAGACGAATTAAACACAGCATACGAACTAATATCAGGTAAATTAATAGGTTGGTTAAATACCTTTGTAAAAAACTTACCAAATCTTGTAATTGCAATTATAGTACTAATAGTATTTTATTTCATTGCTAAATATGTTTCTCGATTAATAGGGAAGCTAATTTCTAGAAAAGTAGAACAAGATTCATTAGTTAATATTATCACCAAAATAACAAGCATTACTATTATAGCGGTAGGATTGTTTCTTGCTTTAGGTGTAATGAATTTAAGTAAAACTTTAGAAACCTTAATTGGAGCCGCAGGTGTCTCTGGTTTAGTAATAGGTTTAGCTTTACAAGGCACGCTTAGCAACACTTTTGCTGGTATTGTATTGAGTTTTAGAAAAAGTATAGAACTAGGTAATTGGGTAGAAACAAATGGCTTTTCAGGAGAAGTTGTAGAGATTAGCTTAAAAAACTTTGTAGTTAAAGAAGCTGATAATAATATGGTACTTATCCCAAACAAATCAATTTTAGAGAATCCAGTGAAAAACTACTCTTTAACTACAAAAATGAGAATTTTCTTAGAATGTGGTGTTGGTTACGAGTCAGATTTAGATGAAGTTGAAGCATTAACAAAACAGACTGTTGCAGATACATTCGATCAAATAAACTCGCCAGACGACGTAGAATTCTATTACACAGAGTACGGTGGGAGTTCAATAAATTATCTATGTAGATTTTGGATAGAATCTGAAAATGCACTAGAGAAAATGAAAGCAAAAAGTAAGGCTATTATAGAAATTAAAAAGGCTTACGATAAAAAAGATATTAATATACCATTTCCTATTAGAACGCTACAGTTTGATAACAAGTTGAGCTTAGATTATAATAAGGAATTAGAATTGTCACAAAACTAAAAATTAGTTTTTTGAAATACATTTATTAACCATTAAAAACAAAAATTATGTTACGTTGGACCATTACATTTATTATAATTGCAATTATAGCTGGAGTCTTAGGATTTGGTGGTATTGCAGGAGGAGCGGCAGGAATAGCTAAAATATGTTTCTTTATATTTCTAGTATTATTTGTGTTATCTTTAATTAGAGGAAGAAGATAATTTTTTCATTTTTTTTAAAAAATAAGCTAAACTTTTTGTTAAAGATATTTAGTTTAATTGTAGATTTATTCTAATGTTTAACCATTAAAAAAAACAGCAAAAAATGAAAAAAATATCATATTTATTAGTCTTAATGTTTTCGTTATCTATAGTATTAACAGGATGTAGAGAAGAAAAGAAAACACCGGAAGAAACAATTGAAGAAATTATTGAAGATGCAGGAGATGAGATCGATGATGCTTCCGACGATGTACAAGATGCCATTGAAGATGTAGAAGAGGAAATCGAAGAGATTAATGACGAATCTTAATAACTATTAAAAATACTAAAAATGAAAAAATTACCATATTTATTTATTTATAGCTTTATTTACAATGTCTATAGCTTTAACAAGCTGTAGAGAAGAGTCAACCGGAGACAAGATTGAAAATGCCGTTGAAGATGTTGCAGATGATATTGATGATGCAGTAGATTAATTTTAATAATAAGTTTTTAGTTAGAGTCTCAGTTTCAAAATATTGAAACTGAGACTTTTTTTGTATTTTTATAGTCCAATTTCAAACGCAGTTTATGATTTCAAAAAACGTATTTAATTTTTTAAAAAAATTAGAAAAGAACAACAACCGAGACTGGTTTAACGATAATAAACCAGAGTTTAAAACATTAGAAACCGAGGTTAAAAGTTTTTATAATACTATAAATGAAAGATTAAATACTCACGATGAAACAGATAAGGTAAAAGTATTCAGGATTTATCGCGATGTCCGTTTCTCGAAAAATAAGCAACCGTATAAAACACATCTTGGTGGTTCTTTTCATAGAGTAAAACCTAGATTACGTGGTGGTTACTATTTCCATATTCAACCTAATAACGAAAGCTTTATCGCTACAGGTTTTTGGGATCCTGCAAAAGAAGATCTATTACGAATTAGAAAAGAATTTGAAATGGACGACGAGGAAATAAGAGCAATAATCAATAATAAAGACTTTAAATCTGTTTGGGGAGAATTAGAAGGAGAGGAGTTAAAAACAGCTCCAAAAGGCTTCGATAAAGAACATGCTTCTATAGATTTAATACGAAAGAAACAGTTTGTTTTTACTAAAAAACTAACAGATAAAGAGGTGCAAAGTAAAGAATTACTAGATATTATAGATAATGCATTTGTTACTATCCGCCCATATTTCGATTATATGAGTGCTATTTTAACAACAGATTTAAATGGAGAATCTCTAATAGATTAAATAGCGTTAAGTGCTTCAGTTTTTTCAAACAGCTGGATGTTACTTTGCAAGCGTTGTATTACTAAATTCATCATGCGTTTATTTAATGCAGAAGAATTTTCTATGTAAAGGGAATACTCTTCGGTAGTAAATTGCCCAATAATCATTCCTTTTAGAGAGTTTCTAAGCTTAATGTCTTTATGTATTGCGTTGTCAATATAATGCAAACGTTTATCTAAAGTAAGCTCATAAAACACATTTTTATGTTTTGCAATATAGTTTCTAAAGACAGCCACAAGTAAATCATTTTGTAATTTAATAATGGGACGTAGCGTAACGTTTTGAAAACGTTCACCTTTACTCATATTATCACTTATTTTAATCGTATTTATTATTGGTCTAATGTCTAATAACTGCAAATCTCTAGTTGTCATGATTATAAGTGTTTCTATAAAATTATTAATTATAACGGTATAACCATTTCATATAGAAATTTCTTGTTAACGGTCTTATCAACAATTACCTTTATAATAAATTAATATTAGATGAAATTTGGAAGCGTAGACCATCCAGAATTAATAGACTTTACTTTACCAAAAGACCATAAAGACACTAAACGTGTGCTTAATTTGGTAAAGGATAATAATGTGCCAGAAATATATGTTGGTTGTGCCAAATGGAATAGAGCAGACCTAAAAGGTTTTTATCCAAGAGGAACAAAAGATGAATTGGCTTATTATGCTTCGCAATTTAATTCTATTGAATTAAACGCAACTTTTTATCGCATTTTTCCATCAGAGCAGTTTGCTAAATGGTATGATAAGACACCATCGCATTTTAAATTTTTTCCTAAACTGAATCAGGAAATTTCGCATTGGAAACGTTTAAAAGATACAAACGCTGTAGTTGAAAATTATTTATATAATGCTTCAAATTTAAAAGAAAAACTAGGAACCATTTTTTTGCAAATGCATTCTAATTTTGCACCTAAAGATTATTCTCGTGTGGTAGATTTTATTGAGCATTGGCCAAAAGAGATTCCTTTAGCCGTAGAGTTTAGACACACAGATTGGTATAATACAGAGATTGCTGAAAAACTATTTCAACTTTTAGAAGCAAACAATATTTCTAATATTATTGTCGATTCTGCTGGAAGACGAGACATTATGCACATGCGTTTAACAAACAGTACTGCCTTTGTGCGCTATGTTGGTGCAAACCATCCAAGTGATTATGCAAGGTTAGACGATTGGGTAGAACGTATTAAAGACTGGAAAACACAAGGTATTAAAGAGATTGATTTCTTTATTCATCAAAATTTAGAAGTAGAATCGCCTTTGCTTTCAGCATATTTTATAAAAAAATTAAACAACGAACTTGGTTACGATTTAAAAGTTCCAAACGAGGACACTATCGCGCCACAACAAAACTTATTTACATTATGAGATTTCACACAAGAAAATGGGTAAAACCCGAAGATTTAAATCCGAATGGCACTTTATTTGGTGGCCGTTTATTAGCATGGATAGATGAAGAAGCAGCACTTTATACTGTAGTACAATTAAACAATTCGAAAATTGTAACCAAGTATATGAGTGAAATAAATTTTAATAGTAAAGCCGTAGAAGGTGATATTGTTGAAATAGGAATGGAAGTTAAGGTTTTTGGAAAGTCGTCAATCACATTAAAAAGTGAAGTAAGAAACATGATGACAAGAGAAACCATTATTACAGTAGAAGATATTATTATGGTTAACCTTGGAGACGATGGTAAACCAAAACCGCATGGGAAAACTAAAATTGAATATATAAAAGACAGGCTAAAAGAGTAATTTACTCTTTTAGCAATTGCTGTATTCTAGATTCTAAAGCGCTACCCGAAATTTTTTCGCTAGCAATATTTCCATTTTTATCTATTAATATTTTATAAGGAATAGATTCTACGCCATAGCGAAAAGCTATGTTTTTATTTTTATCAATTACATGGTAATCCCAAGTTAAACCGTCTGCGGCTATGGCATTTAGCCATTGTGCTTCTGCCTTGTCTTCACTCACGCTTAGTATTTCGAAGCCTTGGCTTTTATATTTTTTGTGTAATGCTACTAAGGTTGGGTTTGTTGCTCGGCATGGTCCACACCAGCTCGCCCAAAAATCTACTAAAACCACTTTACCTTTAGGTATGGATTTAAAAGAAATAGTCTCGCCGTAAGGATTTAAGCCACTTATTTTATAAGCTTTTGGTCTGTATTCACCTGTAAAATTCTCTTCAACTTTTTTCGCTACTACAACAGGTAAGCGTTCTTCAATTTTAGACTCTTTTTCTACAATTAAAGAATCTATAAACTTAGAGATATCTAAATCTCTAATTTCTGGAGATAGACCATTGTAAAGCGACCTCAGTGTTTTTGTATTATAAGTAGTAATGTTTTCTTTTATTAAAAAAGCAGCGACATAAGAGTTCGGGTGGTCTTTAATATAGGTTTCAATAAAACTATTTTGTTCTGCAAATAATGCTAAACGATCTTGTTTTAGTTTCTTTATGTTTTCTGCAGAAAAATTTCCTTTTAAACCGTAATACAAAGCCATGCCTTTGTCTTTAAAAACAGTCATTTGCGAAATGTAATCGTTATATTCTTTTTGTACAGTAGAAGTAGAGTATGCTGTTGAGTGATCGATACGTTTATTTAAAAACACATTTATTTCTGATGCATCAACTAATATAGAAAAACCTTTATTTTTGTTTCTAATTTCCGAAACACGATACATCGCAGGTATTTCTGCTAAACCTTTAAATTGAAATTTAGCATCACTAACCTTTGTAGAATCTACTAAAGCAAAAGAATCATCTTCAGCTTTAAAAAGATAAATGTTTGTGTTATCTAATGAGAACGAAGTTCCTTTAATTAGAAACTCGTTATCATCTTTTATAGAAGTTACTTGTTCTTCAACAGTTTCCTTTTGTATTTCTAAAGTCTTTTCAGGTTTAGAAGATTGTTTACACTGAAACAATAAAAAACTAGCTATTATGATAGAAAAACGAGGGAAATTGGACATAAATTCAGTATTAATTACCGAATAATACAACAATTTTTAATTATGCTAAGGGTTTTAAATACTTTTTATCGACATAGAACGTTCCAAAAGGTATAAGAGAACCTAATAAAATGATAATAAATGATTTAGTATCCCATTTGTATGTAATACGTAAAAACACTGCTAATGCAACATAAGCGACAAAAAGTAAACCATGAGGCATACCAAGTAGTTTCACAAGTTCATCGTTACCATCAGGCATACGTTTATATATTGCTGCTCCTGCTAATAATAAGTACGAAACACCTTCTAATAAAGCTACAATTCTAAATGTTTTAAGCATAATCTTTTTTTAGATTTTAAAAATGTAAAGTTAAGTAATGTCATATTTCATTCCTCATTTATTTATAATAATTATCTTTATCAAAATGAATAAAACAATCAACATGCGTTTATTAAATAAAACACTCTTATTAGGTACTATTTTATTTTCAATAAGCTGCTCTAATAAAGAAGCAGAAGTAGAAGTAGAAACTAAAACAGTAGATTTTAAAATTGACTACGAAAAATTTACTTTAGACAATGGTTTAGAAGTTATTTTACACGAAGACCATAGCGATCCTATTGTGGCAGTTGCTACCATGATGCATGTGGGTTCTAATAGAGAAAAACCTGGTCGTACTGGTTTTGCACACTTTTTCGAGCACATGAGTTTTAACGACAGCGAAAATGTTCCTGTTGGAGCAAATCGTAAAATGATACCTGAGTGGGGAGGTAGCAGAAATGGAGGAACTTCTAACGATTATACGGTGTATTATGAAGTAGTACCAAAAGACGCATTCGAGAAAATACTTTGGATAGATTCAGATCGTTTTGGATATATGATTAATACCGTAACTACCGAAGCTTTAGAGCGCGAAAAACAAGTGGTTAAAAACGAAAAGCGCCAACGTGTAGATAACGCAGCTTATGGTTATACAGACGAGATTAAACGTAAAAACCTGTATCCAGAAACGCATCCATACAATTGGACAGTAATCGGTGCTTTACCAGATTTACAAGCGGCAACAATAGAAGATGTTAAAGATTTCTACAAACAATATTATGGTGCAAGTAATGCTTCTTTAGTTATTGCTGGAGATATTGATATTAATGAAACAAAAGCACTCGTAAAAAAATGGTTTGGAGAAATACCTAGCGGTCCAGAAGTAGAGAGTTTGGAGCCAATGCCTGTTACTTTAAGTGAAACAAAATCATTGTACTTTGAAGATGGTTTTGCAAAACTACCAGAGCTACGCATGACGTTTCCTACGGTAGAAGAATATAACAAAGATAAATATGCACTAGAAATTTTAGGTCAGTTATTAAGTGGAAGTAAAAAAGCACCATTATACAAAACCATTGTAGAGGAACAAAAATTAGCACCTAATGTTGGTACTTACCAAAGTAGTAGTGAACTAGCAGGAGAATTTGTTTTTAGAGTAAGAGCTAATGCAGGTACAGATTTAGACTTAGTAAAAGCAGCGGTAGACGAAGGTTTGTTGCGTTTTGAAAAAGAAGGTGTAAACGAAAAAGATTTAAAGCGTATTAAAGCAGAATTAGAAACTAGCTTGTTTAGAGGTGTAAGTACTGTTTTAAACAAAGCGTTTCAGTTGGTAGAAGATAATGAGTTTAACGGAGATCCAAGTTATATCACACAAACCGCTAAGTTAACCAATGCAGTTACTGCAGAAGATGTTATGCGTGTGTACACTAAATACTTAAAGGATAAGAATTATGTAATGACGAGTGTTGTGCCAAAAGGAAATTTAGATTTAGCTGTAGCTGAAGCTGAATTAGCTACCGTATGGATTGAAGAAGTTAAAAAAGATGTTGCTAATGAAGAAGTAAGCCAAGGTGCAGAAGCTGTTTACACTAAAACAGAATCTAAACACGATAGAAGCGAACCTGGTTATGGTAAATTACCATTGTTTAAATCACCAACCGTTTGGACAGATGCTTTAAGTAATGGTATGAAAGTTTACGGTATAGAAAATAACGAAGTGCCTTTAGTGCAATTCGATATTACTATTCCTGGCGGACATTTATTAGATCCTATTAATAAATCTGGTGTTGCTAATTTGCTAGCCGATTTAATGATGGAAGGTACAGCAAACAAAACATCGGCAGATTTGGAAGAAGCTATTGGCTTATTAGGCGCAAATATTAACACCTATTCAACATTCGAAGATTTTCATATTATAGGTTCTTGTTTGGCTAAAAATTTCGATGAGACTATGGCATTGGTAAAAGAGATTATTCTAGAGCCGCGTTGGGATGAAAATGAATATAACAGACTTAAAACAGCTTTAGAAACCAACTTAAAAGGTAATGAGGCTAATCCTAATAGTATTGCATCATTGGTTTATAACAAGTTAATATATGGCGAAAATCATATATTTTCGGTGCCAAGTTCTGGAACACCAGAATCTACAAATGCTATTACTATTCAGGATTTAAAAGATTATTACCAAAAACTGTCACCAGAAAAAGCAACATTTCATATTGCTGGTGCATTAGACAAAACAGCTATTAAAAACACACTAGCTTCTATAAATAATTGGAAGACTAAAAGTGTCGTTATTCCAGAGTACAAATTACCAGAAAATACAACTAAAAATCAATTGTATTTTGTAGACTTTCCAGGCGCAAAACAATCTGTAATATTAATAGGTAAATCGGTATTATCCCAAGAAAATGAAGATGCAAATAATTTAGGTTTTGCAAACGAAATTATTGGAGGTGGATCTAGTGGTAAATTATTTCAAACGTTAAGAATTGGTAAAGGTTACACCTATGGAGCATACTCAAGTATAGTGGCTAATAAAACAGTATCTCCTTTTACTATTAGAACAAGTGTAAGAGCAAATGCTACTTTAAAATCCTTAGAAATAATTAAAGACATGGTTTCTAATTATGCTAAAGATTTTTCTGAAACAGAAGTAGAGCTTACCAAAAATAAAATACTGAAAGGTAATACTAGAGCTTTCGAAAGTTTAGGAGCACAATTAGGTATGCTTAGAAAAATTAGTAAATACAATTTAGCTAAAACATTTACAGAAAACGATCAAGAGGAATTGGTAAATATGTCTTTAGAAGATTATAAAAACATAATCAATAAATACTTGGTTGAAGAAGACATGATTTATGTAATTGTTGGTGATAAAGCGACTCAGTTTGAGGACGTTAAAAAGCTAAATAAATCTATTGTTGAATTAGATATTTATGGAAATAAAATGTAAATTTTAAATAACTGAAAAACAGTAAATTAAATCTAAAAAATTAACATTTATTTAGATAAAAAAACACGATATTTGGCGCGTAATTTGTAAATTATACTTGTTACATTAAAACTTAAAAAATTAAATGAATAACACAATAAGAACTTCCGTTTCAATACTAGTGTTTTTGATAAGTATATTAGGTTTTTCACAAAATGAATTACCACTAAAGAGTACAAGATTAGAAATTGATCCCATTGCAGATTTACAGAATGCAGATTTGCAAAAAATATTGCAAACCGAAATTTATAAGAATTCTGAGTGGAAAGGACTAATTCAAAATAAGAAGATGTCCATAGCTATTGTAGATTTAACAGACCAATGTAACATTAAATATGCCGGTTTAAATGACGACCACATGATGTATGCTGCAAGCTTACCTAAAATTGCTATTTTGTTAGCAGCTATGGATGCCATAGATAAAGGTGAGTTACAAGACACAAAGGAAGTTAGAAACGACATGAGATTAATGATTAGTAAATCTAACAATCAAGCTTCTACAAGAATGATTGATCGTGTTGGGTACGATAAAATTGAAGCTGTTTTAAGAGCGCCTAAAAATAAACTTTACGACGAAGAAGTTGGTGGTGGTTTATGGGTTGGAAAACGTTATGCGGCAGGTGGTAAGCGCCATCCAGAACCTATGAAAGGTTTAAGTCATGCGGCAACAACAAAACAAGTATGTAGTTTTTATTATCAGTTAGCAATGGGTAACTTAGTTAGTAATGCACGTTCTAAAGAGATGTTAGATATAATGAAAGATCCTGCATTACACCATAAGTTTGTTAACACGCTTGATAAAATAGCGCCTAAAGCAACAATTTATAGAAAATCGGGTTCTTGGAAAAACTACCATGCAGATTCTGCTCTTGTTTGGGGACCAAAACGCAAGTATATTATTGTAGCACTAATTGAAAACGATTTAGGAGAGCAAATCACGAGAAATTTAGTGGTACCAATAGAAAAAGTTTTAAAGAAATCTCATTCTTCACTAAAAGTATAAAGTACTTTATTTGCCTTTACTAAAAAACATATTTAATAAAACATTTGGACTAAGAGATGGTGAAATATACATCTCTTTTTTAATGCAGTTATATATTTTTTTAATTATAACGGTGTTATTAATTGTAAAACCAACGGTTAATGCAATATTTGTTAATCAATTGGGTGCAGATAGTTTGCCATATGGTTACTTGCTTGTAGCATTGGTTGCTGTGCTTACTTCAATATTTTATAATAAAGCAGTTAAAGCCTTTTCGTTACTTAAAGTAACTATTGGGTCTCTAATAATTTTTAGTTTAGCGTTTATAGCATTAAGTATTATTTTACATTTTAATGCTCTCGATAAAGCATTACTATATTTCTATTATTTAAGTATTTCACTTTTTGCAGTTATTGCAACTTCTCAGTTTTGGATTCTAGCCAATATGGTTTTTAATGCAAGAGAAGCCAAGCGTTTATTTGGTTTTATTGGAGCAGGAGCTATTGCTGGTGGTGTATTTGGAGGTTATTTAACGAGTATTATCGTATCTTCTTACGGTAATAAATATGCCATTTTAATGGCAGCGCTACTTATTTTATGTTGTATTCCAATTATTAAGAAAATTTGGAATTTAAGAATTCTAAAAATGACAAGTTACGTTAGGAAACAACGTAAATACAACGAAACTGCTACTCAGGATTCTTCATTTAAACTCATATTAAAATCTAAACATTTAACTTACTTAGCTCTAATAACTGGTATTGGTGTTATTGTAGCTAAACTAGTCGATTTTCAATTTAGTGATTTTGCTAATAAAGCTATTTCAGATTCAGATGAATTAGCCTCTTTTTTTGGCTTTTGGTTTTCCACTTTTAATGTTATTGCTTTAGTTTTACAACTGTTTGTTACCAATCGTTTTTTAAGTAGGTTTGGCGTTTCTTCTACATTACTAATATTGCCTTTAGGTATTGCTTTAGGGAGTTTACTGTTTTTAACCTTTCCAGAATTATGGGTTTTAGTTATAATAAAAGGAATAGATGGTAGCTTTAAACAATCGTTAAATAAAGCAGCTGTAGAATTATCTATCATGCCAATTCCTAATAACATTAAAAATCAGGCAAAGTCTTTTATAGATGTTGCAGTAGATAGTGTGGCAACTGGTATTGCAGGTTTCCTACTTATTTTTTTAATTAGAAGATTAGATTTAGACACCTCGTATATTACAGTTATCATTTTACTTTTTGTCTTTATTTGGATTCTTTTAATCTACAGACTAAGAGAGGCTTATTTTAATTCTTTTAGAACTAATATTCAAAAAACGTTAGTTGCGAATGCAAAAACAGAAAAAAGAGTTAAGTACGAAACGACTTTAGTTGCTGCTAGACGTATTCTAAATTCTGGAGCAGAAACCGAAATTTTAAGTCTTTTAGAGCAATTAAGCTCATATAGATTTGTTGCTTTAAAGGATAGTATTATCAATTTATTAGAGCATCCATCGAATAAGGTGAAAACAGAAGCAATAAAAGAATTGTTTCAATATGATAAAGGAACTGCTATTAATAAAGTTGAAGCTTTAATTACGGAAGAAAATGATGATTTAGTTTATACTGCTTTAGATTATATTATGCAGCATTCTAATATAAATACAAATGCGTTTTTTGATAAGTATTTAAACCACGAAACCGATTATATCTCTAACGCAGCCTTGCTATGTCTTGCAAAAGAAGGTGTGAATAATAATAAGCTATCTCTTAAATATAATTTGCAGAATAGAATAGCAGAGCAAGTGAGAACGTTAAACACACCAGAAGGATTTAGTAGAAAAGAAGCTGTAGCAAAGCTATTAGTTACTATTGCATATTCCGGTATCGAGAAGTTTTATCCTTTTATAACTGTACATTTAAACAATAGAGATCCATACATAGTAGGTTACGCTATTAAAGCTGCAGGTATAACGGCCAACGAGCGTTTTATAGATGAACTATTACAATATTTAGCGACTAAAGAGCATCGAAAACAAGCCATTAAAGCGCTTAAAAACTACGGAACAGGAATTACCAAAACAATTTTAAACCTCAACAAATCTGAAGAATTATCCGATAATATTAAACAGCATCTACCTAAAGTAATAAGTGCTTTTAACTCTCAAAATTCTGTAAAAATTTTATTAAGATTACTAAAGAGTAAGGATGTAGTTATTAGGTTAGAATCTGCTAAAGCATTATTAAAACTTAGACAGAAAAACCAATCACTCTTTTACAACAAACGAATTTTTAAACGTGTAATATTAAGAGAAGGGCGATATTATAAAAATACAATTGATGCTATTTCCTCAATTCAAAGTGCTATTAATCAATCGCTTTTAGAACCTGAAAACGACAGTGATACCGAGGTTTTTATTGCTAGACAAAGTTTAATTGACGTTTTAAATGAGCAGATTGACACTAGTTTAAAATGTATTTTTAAGTTATTAAGTTTGGTTTACGATGAAGCCGATATTAATGTAACTTATTCCGGTTTGTTTAGTGACGTTAAAGAGGCTAGAGTTAATGCCTTAGAATTTTTAGATAATTTATTAAATTCACAATTAAAGTCTAAAATCTTTCCATTAATAGAACATACTGTAATAGAAAATGACCATTTCGATTCTGCGATATTAAAAATTAATACAATACCAGAAAAAGCATACTTAACAATGCTAATTAAACGAAGAGGTAAACGTGTTAAATTAGAGATTTTACATCTTATAATGGTACTTGGTAACAAAAAGTACATCCCTATTGCAATGCCTTTAAAAAAGCATAAAAATAAGGATGTTAAGTTTTTTGCTTACGCAACTATAGATAGTTTAACAGATGTTAAACTTTAATTACCACCAGTTTCTCCTTGGTCGTCTTTATCTTTAAAATTCTCGTCTAATTTAGCATCAGAATCCTCGTTGTTCTTTTCAATTAAGTCATCAATCTTACTTGCCAAATACATGTGTGCTCCTGCAGAATTCTTGTTTAATACGTTAGACATTAAACAAACAATGTATTTAGTACCGTTGTTTGGATGTTCTACAATAATAACAGAATTCATATAATTAAAAACGTTTCCTGCATAATCCTTACAATCAGGATTCTTCTTTCTATCGCATTTGTAATAGCTACCAGACTTAAAATATACAGCAGCACTATCTAGTCTATTAGATTTTGCATAACGAATACGCCTGTCTGTAGAGTAGAGTAGTCGTTTCATTTCAAGACTAGTCTTTGTATCTACAATTTTTCCTTGCTCTAGTTTAACAAACCATTTCATTAAACCTTTTGGCGTACCAATACTACCACCTTTTCTACCCACATACTTATCTGCTGTACGTGTAAACATACCTCCAAGTCTCCAATCGTCTTCAGTTATTCCTAAATCTCTTAAAGGTTCGTTTACAACCGTATTTGCTAAGTTTGTTAAACTGTCTCTTGGTGTCTCTTTAAAGTAGTTTTCACCTTGTTCTTCGGTTAAATTAACATATTCTTGTCCAAAAGCTGCCATTAACATTGCTTCTCTGTACATAACACTTGCGGCACCATTATTACTAACAGAAACCATATGGTCTAACCATTCAAATAACGAAAACTTATCGCTGGCTATAACCTGTCTTTTAGATAGTTTATCTTTTTCAATATCATAAATTGGCACAGTATGGTGATCTCCAGTTCCCCAATAACGAGAAGACACTTTAATGTCTTTTAGGTACATAATACGTTCATCGAAATCGGTACATACTTTAGCCATTTGCGTAAAAACAGCATTTAAAACGGCTATTTTACCAACACTTCCTGGTTGGTAACCCACATTTTCTCTATGTGCAGCATATTTTAAATCGTTAGCATTGGTCATGTCCATAATTGCTAAAGAATAAGCACCACTAGGCACCAAACGTTTAATACGTTCAGCAAATTCTTTGTTTTCTACAAATAATTCTTTAATACTGTCTTCGGTTCTAGACGTTAGATTAAGCTTAATATCTGCTAACTTTTTATAGGCACCAAACGGAATACGGTTATAAGGCACACTGTCTATTTGCATTTTATGTATTTGGTATAAACGCTTAATTCCAGTACGTTGGTAACCATCTATTGGGTAGGATACAAACCCAAAAGAAAGTAAAATGCAAAGACCAATAGATATGTAGAATATTTTTTTCATAATATTTTTTATAGTTTTTCTGAAAGACTGATTAATGTATCACCTTCAATTTTTGGTGAGATAGAAGAGAGGTATTCAGAACTTTTTGCTTGCTTGTTTTCCACAAACGGACGAATTTGAAACAACCACAATTTATCATCCTTGAAACCAAATTCTACATCGTAAGCTTGATTTGGAGTGTCGGCATGTTGCACCATTTTTTTTCTAATTTCGGTTGCCAATGTTCTAATGTCACTAATATTACGAGCATTTAAAATTGGAAACTCAAAAGTTGTCGTATATTTTTTAGTACCGCCATAATCTGGAAGTCTTATGTAATCGTTTTGTCTTGCAGGCGCTAATAATTCATCTGTTTTAGATGAAATTAAACGTGTCTCTGCACTTTGTCCGTCTACAGCACCACCAGCACCACGACTAAAAGCAACCGTTAAATCGTTATCATTTCCAGAGTTAATACCTTTAGTAATCATAACACCAGAATAATCAACATCTACACTTGGTATTATTAAAATAGAAGGAAATACATTTTCAGGATTACTTAAATATTTTTGACGCCATTTAAAGCTACGTTCTGTGTAAGCACTTGCCCAAACGCGTTTAATACCTTTTACAATGGCATCTTCATCTTTAATATTAAACAACGTTAAATTTAATCCAGCACCAGTAAATTCTTTCAAATCTTCCATATTGGTATCACTACGTAAAAACACAGGAACATTACCAATAGTATCTCCAAAAGCGGATTTAAAATTAGATTTCATGTCTTCAACAAAACTATTTTCTAAAGGCATGTTTATAATAGCATCGTGTAGTTTCTTTAAGTTTTTAAGCTGAAATTCTTCAACTGTAGCTTCATCTGTTTTATTAGCACGCATATCATTAGCAACAGTAAATGTAGCGTTTAGGTATTCCCAATACGTTTTATTCTCATTTGCCATTTTAGTATTCATGTGCGATCTAAAAATTCCGAAAGGAATAATAATACCTTCCACAACTTGCTCAGGAAACAATTGCTTTAACTCTCCTAAATTAGCAGCTTTTGGTCCGCATAGTTTACCGGAATCTGTAGCATCCACATCACGCATATTAAGCACTTTTGATACATCCAAACGAATTTGATCTACAGGAACAGCAATAATGTTTTTACTACGTTCTTTTTTGCTAAAAAGCTCTTTTTCGGTAGAAGACATAGCGTCTTCTGCTTTAATAATTACACTACCTTTATTAGATACCGCATAGAAAATGGTTTTGCCATTGTATTTTTTCATTGCTTTTAAATTATCATAAGACAAAGCAGCATTTGGTATTCCTAAATTACGGGCTAAAAGTTGAACGTGAGACACTAAATTACCTTCAGAAACCGTCATTATTCCTGCAACTGGTTTTAAATCGTGAGGTGGTTTTTCAAATATATAAATGTTATTACTGTTTACTTCAACATCATCAGGATTGCCATCTACAACAACCAATTCACCAAAGGCATATCCAGGATTTAATCCTCTTATTGCACTTTGGTTTTCTATAGACATCACGGCGTTGTTAATTTTAGAAGTTTTAGAAACAAAAGCACCAAATTCGCTAACGGTTTCACCTAAGCTTAAAGCAACGCTACTTCTAACGCGATCGTCTATAAAACCATAAGATAGTGGCTCGAAAGTAGTATAGTCGTCAACAATATCTTGATAATTAGCCTTAACCATTGCAGCACTCCATTCTACAACACTGCGGCTTGTGGTTAATAATTGATTTAAATCGTTAATACTTAATTCGGTATTTGCAATTTTACTATTAGTTGTCTCTTCTATGGCATTGTATTCCCAATCTTCAATTAAACCAGTTCCTAAGGCAGCACAAGACAAAGCGCTAATTTTATCTAGGCTCTCTCCAGGTGTAATGGTTTTCCAATTTTGAGTTTCGGTAAGTAAAGTATGTTCTAATTGGTTAGATAAATCCAATAATTTTAAACGGTCTTCACTGCTTTTGTAGCTTAAGATATTACTTCTAATTTCAACTAAAATAGTAGCGATTTCAGAAATAAAAGAAGCTGAGGTATTATCATTTTTATTAGCAGTAATAAAATCTTGAATTCTTTTAGTTGTAATATTAGTGCTTGGCAATGTTTTTAACTCTTCTTCTAATCTTGTAAAATCGATAGGAGCATAAAATTTATCCATGGTTATTAATAACGCATCGAAATCCTTCTTTAATTCTTTTGGAACACTTTTAGTTTCCATAAAATCTTTCACCAATTTAATATCGGTAACTTCTGGTTGCCCATGAATTTTAATTCTAATATCCATAAACGATTTCAAGTCTTCAGAAATAGTTTTACTCTGACTTCTCATTAATTGTGTAATATTATCATCGCCATTATGAGGGACATCTTTTAATACTTGTCTTAAAAAATAATAATTGGCATCAATAAACTGTTCGTCTTTTAATAACCATTCAAAAAAGTCTTTTCCCCAAGTGTCTTCATCTTCACTTTGTATAGCACCTCTGTAGTATTGTGCTTTTTGTAAAACCCATCCATCATCTACACTAGCAAGGTATTTACCAATTTGATATTGTTTTATTCGGCTAAACTTATGGTCACGATTTAAAAAATCGTTTTGCTTTACAGCAGCAATAATTTCACCAAAATAAAGACGATTCGTTTTTCTTAAATTTAAAGCAGACTCTTTAAAACTTGCATGTTGTATTCCGCCTCCAATACTATCTGGACATGGATCTTTGGGCTCGCGCTCTGTATTATCTTCGCAAAACCATTTGATACGATTATAAGGACCTCTGGGATCTTTTTTATAAGCTTCAATTAAGTTTTTAATTTGTTTTGTAGAAAGTTCTTGAGCTTCAGTTTTTAAACTAAAAGCAATAAGAATAACAAGTAGTGGTATTATTTTTTTAAGCATTATTTTTATTAATTAATGTTTACACAAAAAAGATAGAGTGATTTTTTATGAGATTTTTTCTAACGGTATAATATATAAATTTTAACATTAGTATTGTAATTTATTTAGGTATTAAAGCACAGTGTTTTAAGATAATATTATAAATGTTTTATTCTAAAAAAATTAAATTTACTCAATATTTAACTAAAAAATTGAATAATGAAGAGGAAAACATTTGTATTGGTATTTTTAAATATTATAACTTTTTTCAGCTGTTTAAATACGGCCGAAAGTCAAACACCTAAATCGGTTAAAGAAACTTTTCAAGCTAAATATCCTGGAGAGAATGACCCAGATTGGGAAGTAGATGCGCATGGTAATTTCGAGTCAGATTTTAAAATTGATGGTATAAAATATAGAGCAGATTTCTCTCCAAATGGAAACTGGATTGAAACCGAAACAAGTATCGATAAAAAAGACTTACCAAAAGCGATTAAAGAAGCCATCAAGAAAAATTATGGTAACGAGAAAATTACAGAAGTAGAAAAAGTAGATAGCGCTACTAAAGGCGAATTTTACGATGTAGAGTTCAAGAAAAAAGGAAAAAATATGGACATAGAATATCGTGCCTCTGGTGTCGAACTTTAAACACTATAAATTAGATATAAAAAGGATAATCCTATTAGCAGGATTATCCTTTTTTTTATGCTCTAATTACTTGCTTACGTAGAAGGCATGGATAACACCAGGAAACCAACCTAATAAAGTTAATAGTAAATTTACAATAAACTTACCTCCAATACCATGTTGCATAGCAACAGATAATGGTGGTAATAATAAATTGATAATAATTGTAATTAATGACATAGTGTTTTAGTTTAATTAATAAATTTAAAGGCTTAACAATAGCTTCATTTTATTAATGAGCGATTGTTCTTTTTTGTTTATAAAAATGAATTTTAAAGCATTCAAAATAACAGAATTAATATAGTAAATGTATTTAACAATCACAATTATATTATAAGCTAAAATAGACACTAATTAATACCAATCAACTAAAGAGTAAATACAATGAAAATTTTAGACTTCAATACAAACCACACATTAGAAAACGACGTTGTAAAACTAATACCATTACAAGCAGAGCATTTAAGTATACTATCAGAATTTGCAATTAATGAACCCGGTTTATGGGAATACTCGTTACAATCGGCTAGCGGATTAGATAACATGAAAGCCTACCTAAACAAAGCGTTACAAGATAAGGCTAATAAAAAAGCGTACCCGTTTTTAGTATTCGATAAGCGTACAAATACATACGCAGGAAGCACACGTTTTTACGATTATCTCCCAGAATACCAAACCTTACAATTAGGCTATACTTGGTATGGTAAAGCGTTTCAAGGTACGGGCTTAAATAAAAATTGTAAATATCTAATGCTATCTTTTGCTTTCGATACCTTAGGAGTAGAGCGTGTAGAGTTTAGAGCAGATAATAACAATAAAAGAAGCATTGCAGCCATGAAAAGTTTAGGCTGTACTGTAGAAGGTGTATTAAGGCAAAATTGTGCCACACCAAAGGGTACACGAAGAGACAGTATTATACTTAGTATTTTAAAAGAAGAATGGCTTGGTGGTATTAAAGAGAAATTAGCAGCAAGACTATAATTATAAAGCCAAAGTGTTATATCTCATTGTATATTAAGTAATAGTTATTTGAAAAATAGAAAAAAAGAACTCAAACCAAAAACTGTAGTTATCTTTGCAAAAAAAAGAGTAATGTCAAACCAAAAAAAAACGCATAAAGCAATATTAGAGAAATTAGGTATCGAAGCACTAAATCCTATGCAGGAGGAAGCGTATTTATCTATTACATCTATTGCAAATACTGTTTTGTTATCACCAACAGGAACAGGTAAAACGCTTGCGTTTTTATTACCTACAATAAGCGAATTGTCTACTAAGTGCGAGAATGTACAATTATTAATATTAGTACCTTCTCGAGAGTTAGCAATACAAATAGAACAGGTAATTAGAGAAATAGGATCTGGTTTTAAAGCCAATGCTGTTTATGGTGGTAGACCATTCTCTAAAGATAAGATAGAACTCTCCCACGCACCAGCCATATTAATTGGAACACCTGGTCGTGTTGCAGATCATTTAAGGAAAAAAACCATTTCTGTAGAAGACATTAAAACTTTGGTTTTAGATGAATTCGATAAATCTCTAGAAATAGGATTCGAAAAAGAAATGAGCGAAATTCTTGGCAGCTTACCAAGTATTAAAAAACGTATTCTAACCTCGGCAACTCAGGATATGGAAATTCCTAGATTTGTAGGTTTAGAAAATGAAATAGTAATAGACTATTTACATACTAAAATATCTAATTTAGTTATTAAAAAGGTAATCTCACCAGATAAAAACAAACTACAAACTTTAGTAGATTTATTACAGCATATAGGTAACAAGCCAGGTATTATATTCTGTAACTTTAAAGATACTATACAGTATGTAAGCGACTTTTTAAACACAAACGATATTCCACACGGTTGCTTTTTTGGTGGTATGGAGCAAATAGATAGAGAACGCGCGCTTATAAAATTTAGAAACGGCTCTCATAAAATTATTATAGCTACAGATTTAGCGGCTCGTGGATTAGATATTCCAGAGTTAAACTTTATCGTGCATTACCAATTACCATTAAAAGCTGAAGAGTTCACCCATAGAAACGGTAGAACAGCAAGAATGAACGCACAAGGAACAGCGTACGTTTTACAATGGGAAAACGAATACTTACCAGAGTTTATTACATCTTCAGAAATTGTAAAACTTAAAGGCAGACCAACCAATATGGATAGTTTATGGTCTACTTTATTTATTTCTGGTGGTAGAAAAGATAAAATCTCTAAAGGAGATATTGCAGGTTTGTTTTTTAAACAAGGCGATTTAGAGCGTAACGAATTAGGTGTTATAGAACTAAAACAAGACTGTGCATTTGTAGCAGTCCCAAAAGCAAAAGCAGAAGCAATAGTAGAGAAAGTAAATAATAAGCACGTTAAAAAACGTAAAGTGCGTGTTACCATTATTTAGTAGCATTTTTTGTAACTTTCAATTGTCAAAAAAGTGTAAAATAAGTGTCAACAGCTATTAGAAGTCACTAAATAGCAAGTTATTTACATCGATTTTAAAACACCAAAGCATTGAGAATCTATAAAGCATTTTTAGTACTAATAGTAGCACTAGTCTTTTTTTCGTGTAAAACCGAAAACAATACTAACGTTTCGGCATTGGCTAAAGTTGCTATTCGTGAAGCCGGCAATCAATTATTACTAAAAAATCAAGATTCCACATCATTAATATTACCTGTTTTAGAATTGAAAACATCGGTTTTTAAACTAGAATTTAATAAACCACTAGCTTTCGAGCCAAGTCAACTAGTTAAAGCAATAGAAAACAGCTTTAATAAAACAGCACTTGCTAAAAGTTACCGTGTAGAAGTATTGCAATGCACAGATAACGAAGTTGCCTACAGTTACGAAATTCACGAAACGCAGGAACTTACTATAATACCATGTGCAGGTCGTGTGTTGCCAGAAAGCTGTTATATCATTACTATTTCATTTTTAGATAATCCTAAAGCAGCAAACAGCTATACTTGGCTTTTATACCTTTTAGTAATTGCTATCCTTATTGTTATAGGTATAATGGTATTCAAAAAAAGGAAATCAGAAACGGTATCAAAAGCAATAGAAACAGATTTCGAAAAGCTTGGCGTTTTTCAATTTTATCCAGAACAGAACAAACTTGTAAAAGCCGCAACAACCATTAGCCTTTCTAAAAAGGAATGCGAAATTCTAGCCATTTTTGTAGCCAATCCAAACCAAATCATTAAACGCGACACGCTTACCAAAAAAGTATGGGAAGATAACGGTGTTATTGTGGGCAGAAGTTTAGACACCTACATTTCTAAACTCCGAAAAAAACTAAAGGACGACACCACTATAAAACTAACGAATGTGCACGGTGTAGGTTACAAGCTAGAAATAGAATAAAGCGTTTTTATTCATTTTTATAGTATTTACACGCTTTTTAGTACCAAAAACGGTCATTTTTAGCTCTAACATGTCAATTTTGTAAAGCTCTCGCATAATTGTGTAACAGGTTTGCCTTGGTTTATTTTTACCTTTGTGTAAGCGAATTATTAAACATTAATACTGTTGGTTATTTCAACCTTCATATTAATTAAAACATATAGTAAAAATGATTAAACCAAGAGAAAAAGCACCAGAATTAAAAATAGAACTAGTAAACGGTACAACATGGACATTAAGCGAGCAATCGCCAGAAAACTTCACGTTACTATTAGTATATAGAGGTAAACATTGTCCGGTTTGTAAAGGCCAGTTAGAAGAACTTCAGAAAAAAATAGGTAAGTTTTCAGATCGCGGTGTAAACGTTATCGCCATAAGTGCAGATACTAAAGAAATTGCAGAAGAAACTTATAAAGAATGGGACATTAACGATATTCCATTAGGTTATAATTTTTCTATCGATGAAGCCAGAAAATGGGGATTATTTATTTCCGAAGGCATAAAACAAGAACCGAAACATTTTGTAGAGCCAGGATTATTTTTAATCACACCAGACCAAACCATGTATTGGGAATCTATCCAATCTATGCCATTTGGTAGACCACCATTTAACGAAGTCTTAGGAGGAATCGATTATATTCTAAAAGCAGATTATCCTGCTACAGGTGAAGCCTAAAACTTCAGGATTAACAATCCGTTAATCCAACCATTATTATTAGCCTTTTATTAAAGGCCAAACACAAGAAGCGTTATCATTTTAAATGTTCATTCAGTATCGAACAAGAGAGCGTGTACTATAAACTTAAAAATAAAATAACATGAGTAATACCACAGATAAAGGATTTGCAACTATTAATCCTGCTACCGAAAAAGAAATTAAACAGTATACATACATGACGGAAGACGAAGCTGTAAAAGCAGTAGAGTCCTGTCACGAAGCTTTTTTAGATTGGAAACTAAAATCCTTAGAAGAGCGTTCTGAAATTATAAAAGCCGTTGGTAAAACACTAATGGATGTAAAAGACGAGTACGCCACATTAATGACCCAAGAAATGGGAAAACTAGTAAAGCATAGTCACGACGAAATAGAACTTTGTGCAGGCGTTTGCGAGTACACAGCAACCGAAGGCATCAAACATTTACAAGATGAAGTAAGAACCATGGAAAATGGCGGAAAAGGAATCATTCAACAAGCGCCAATAGGTGTTATTTATGGCATCCAACCATGGAATTTCCCATTATATCAAGCCATTCGTTATGCTATTGTAAACTTAATGGCAGGAAACGGCGTCTTATTAAAACACGCTAAAAACGTAACTGGTTCGGCTTTAAAACTTAAAGAAGTTTTAGAAAAAGCAGGATTACCAAAAAATCTATTTACCGTTTTAATTATAGATCACGAAACGTCCGATAAAATTATCGAGCACAAACTAGTAAGAGGTGTTACCTTAACCGGAAGCTCTAAAGCTGGAGAATACGTGGCACAAAAAGCAGCAAAAGTATTAAAAAAGACAGTATTAGAGTTAGGAAGTAACGATGCCTATTTGGTGTTAGACGATGCCGATATAGACCTAGCAGTACAAACCAGTATTTTTGCACGTACTTATAACAATGGAGAAACCTGCGTTGCAGCAAAACGTTTTGTGGTAGTAGAAAAAGTGTACGACCAATTTAAAGATGCTTTTGTTAAAGGCATGGAAGCCGTAAATTTTGGAGATCCAATGGACAAAGCGTCTAAATTAGGACCAATGGCTAGAGAGGATTTAAGAGATAAAATTCACGAACAAGTAGAAGAAAGTGTAAGCAACGGTGCTACTATTTTATGTGGTGGGCAAGTGCCAGACGTTACTGGTTACTACTATCCATCTACCGTTTTAGGCGATGTAAAACCTGGACAACCTGCTTATAGTGATGAGTTATTTGGACCAGTAGCCTCATTAATTAAGGCAAAAGATAACGAAGATGCTATGCGTATTGCAAACGATAGTCGTTTTGGGCTTGGTGGCGGAATTTTTAGTAAAGACGAAGACAAAGCCATACAATTAGCAAAAGACCATTTCGATACCGGAATGATTAACATTAACTCTTACGGTTTAGCACACCCAAACATGCCATTTGGAGGCGTTAAAGACTCTGGTTATGGTCGTGAACACGGTGGTTTTGGTATTAGAGAATTTGTAAATGCTAAATCTATTATGTTGAATAATAGTAAGTAATTTACATTAGAGTAACGTTTATTATAGAAAAAGATCAAGTTGTAAAGCTTGATCTTTTTTTTGTTTTAATATGAAATTTTAAGTTGTTGAGGTTTCCCGTAAAGATTGTGTTTTTAATTTATATACATTTACAACTGAACAACTTAAATTATAATAATTATGAAAATTGAAGCTATTAAACCAGGACCAAAACCAAAGAAAGAAGATGGAACGCCTGATAGAAGAAGAAGAGTTACTCCTGATAATAAGCCAAAACACCCAAATCTAAAACCACATAAGCATAAGCCAAATGATTAAGCATTTTTTATGAGTGTATTATATCTCAATAAAGTATTTTAGTACCATTGTATAAAGATTTATTACAGAGAAGAATGATTAAAAATATTAAACTACATAATATTGCTACCTATATAGATCCAGTAGAGATAAAAAATCTAAAAAAGGTAAACTTTATTTATGGATCTAATGGAACAGGTAAAACAACAATATCTAACTTCCTCTATGACTCTAATGAAGAGATTTATTCTGATTGCAAAAAAGAATGGTACAATAATACAGAACTTGAAACACTTGTATATAATAAAAAATTTAGGGAAGAGTATTTTGAGAAAGGAAAACTTAGTGGCGTTTTCACATTAGGAAAAGCTTCTAAAGATGAAATAAATATAATTAATACTAAAAAAGAAGAACTTAAAAATTTAAAAGAACAATATCTTAAACGTGAATCATCACTAAATACACAAAATAATAAAAGAGATGAGAAGGTTTTAATGTTTAAGGAGGAAATATGGAAGAGTATTTTTCAAAAACATAAAGTTCTCTTCAAAGAAGCTTTTGTTGGTTCTATGAAAAGTAAAGATGCTTTTTATGATAAAATAATAAAAGAGTTTAAAAATAATACTACGCCACTTTTAGAAATAGAGATTATAAAAACAAAATCACAAACTATTTTTGGAGAACCGCCAAAAAGAATAGATTCTTTTGATGTCATTGATTTTAAAAGATTAGTAGAGATTGAAAAAGATGAAATTTGGCAGAAGAAAATTATAGGAAAAGCTGATGTTGATATTGCTAAACTTATTCAAAAACTTAATATTGATGATTGGATTATAAAAGGTAAAGGTCTATTAGACGAAACAGAAACTATTTGTCCATTTTGTCAAGAAGAAACAATTACATCTGATTTTAAAACTCAATTGGACGAATTCTTTGATGAGAATTTCACTAAAGATTTAAAGTATATTAAAAATTTTAAAGAAGAATATCTTCGAGAAGCTACTACAATTGTAAATCAATTAAATCAAATTGAAAAGAAAGAAAACGATAATAAAAAAACAATACTAAATATTAATCTATTTTCGGCAAATTTAAAAACCCTAATTAGCGAGTTTAGTGTTAATAAAGAATATCTACAAAGTAAAATATCAGAACCAAGTAGAGAAATAAATTTAACATCTATTGGAGAACAATTAGATAATTTAAATTCATTACTTACCGAAGCCAATATATCTATAGATAATCATAATAAAATTGTTTTAGATTATTCAAATGAAAAGAATGAATTGATAAGCTCAATATGGAAATATCTTATAGAGGATAATAAAGTAAATATTAACAGCTATGTTAAAGAACTTGAATCTCTAAACAAAAGTATAAATGGAATTAAAGGGCAATATGATGAATTTAAAGAGAAACATAGATTACTTAAAGTTGCAATTGATGAATTAAGTTTAAATGTTACTAGTTCTGAGCCAACTGTCATTCAAATCAACAATACTTTAAAAACTTATGGATTCCAAAGTTTTACGATTGTTCCATCTAAAAAAGAAGATAATCATTATGAAATACAACGAGAAGATGGCTCTTTAGCGGAATCTACTTTAAGTGAAGGAGAGGTAACCTTTATTACTTTTTTATACTTTTTACAAATAGCCAAAGGTTCATTGGAGCAAGGAAAAATTTCAGAAGATAAACTACTTGTAATTGATGATCCAATTTCTAGTTTGGATAGTAATATTTTATTTGTAGTGAGTACTCTGATTAAAAACATTCTAAAAGATGTAAGAGATGATAAAGGAAACATACTTCAGGTGATACTATTAACTCATAATGTGTTTTTTCATAAAGAAGTATCTTTTGTTGGAGGAGGTAACACCAAATTAAATAGTACGCATTTTTGGATCTTAAGAAAGAAAGACAAAAAAAGTACTATTCAAATCTTTGGTCAAGAAAACCCAATTCATTCCTCATATGAACTATTATGGAAAGAATTAAAACAAGAAAACTCTCTTGTATCTGTTCAAAACACTATGAGACGAATTATTGAAAATTATTTTAGATTACTTGGAAAGGATAGAGATGATAAATTAATTGGTAAATTTGACACAAGGGAAGAACAAGACATTTGTAGAGCTTTAATTAGTTGGATTAATGATGGTTCTCATACGATTAATGATGATTTATATATTGAGTATCAAGATGATACTATAAATAATTATAAAAAAGTATTTAGAGCTATTTTTGAAAAAACTAAACATATTGAGCATTACAAAATGATGATGGAAGAAGAAGATGAGGTTTTAGCTTAAACTCATTTATAAATATGAGTTAATCTGAGAAATAAAAAATACTGGCTTAAATGAAAAACGAAAATCAAATAAAATGTCCTAATTGTGGGACTTCCATAGATGTTCAAGATATTTTATCGCATCAATTAGAAGAGGAAATAAAGCAAAAATACCAGTCGCAAATAGCGGCAGAGAAGAAGCGTTACGAAAGTCAGCAAGAAAAGCTAAAATTAGAAAAGTTAGATTTCGAGAATAAGAAAAAGCGCGAGAATGTGTTATTTCAGGAACGTTTAGAAAATCAGTTAAAAGAAGATAAAAAAGAAATAGAAGCAAAGCTAAAGCTTAAATTAAAGGAGGAATCTTCCGATCAGTTTGAAGCCTTACAAAAGGAATTAAACGAAAAATCTGAGCAAGTAAAAGAGTTAAACCGTTCTAAAGCTGAGATAGAAAAGCTTAAAAGAGAAAAAGGCGAACTTAAAGAAGCTGCCGAAGCCGAGGCACAGAAAAAGCTAAATGAGATTCTAACTTCAGAAAAAGAAAAAATTAAAAAATCTGAGGAAGACAAAAACGAATTGCGTTTTAAAGAAATGCAAAAGCAATTAGAAGATCAGAAAAAGCTTACCGAAGAAATGAAACGTAAGCAAGAGCAAGGTTCTATGCAATTGCAAGGTGAAGTTCAGGAATTAGCAATAGAGGAGTGGTTGGCGTCTAAGTTTCCGTTAGATACAATACAAGAAATTAAAAAAGGAGCTAGAGGTGGCGATTGTCTTCAAATTGTACACACCAGAACCGAGCAAAACTGTGGTACTATCTATTACGAAAGTAAACGTACTAAAGATTTTCAGCCCAGTTGGATAGAAAAATTTAAAGCAGATATTAGAGACAAAGGTGCAAATATTGGTGTTTTAGTGACAGAAGTTATGCCATCGGACATGGACCGAATGGGATTAAGAGATGGTATTTGGATTTGTAATTACGACGAGTTTAAAGGGTTGTGTGCCGTTTTAAGAGAAGGGATTTTACAAGTAAATAACGCTATAATTACCCAAGAAAATAAAGGTGATAAAATGGACTTACTTTACGATTACCTAACCAGTACAACCTTTAGAATGCAAATTGAAGCGATTGTAGAAGGTTTTACACAAATGAAATCGGACTTAGAAAGTGAAAAACGCTCTATGCAACGTATTTGGAAACAAAGAGAGAAACAAATAGAGAAAGTAGTGACTAATACTATAGATATGTACGGTTCTATTAAAGGCATTGCTGGAAACGCAATCCAATCTGTTAAAGCATTAGAGTTACCAGGTTATGATGACGACGATGATTTAGAGTAGTATATTTTAAGCAGTATTAATTTCGTGTTTTAGAAGAAAAAGGTAATTAATAAAATATAAAGGATAAATTTGTCCGCTATTAAATATAGCATTATATTTGTCGTATAAATAAAGAAATAGATGTTTTCAAAATCTTGCGAATATGGTTTACGCGCTGTAATTTTTGTAGCTCAGCAGAGCTCGAAAGGAGAGAAGGTGAGTTTAATCACTATTTCGGAAGAAATTAATTCACCTACGGCATTTACTGCCAAAATTCTACAACAATTAACAAGAGCACATATATTAACCTCTATAAAAGGTCGCTACGGTGGTTTTTTTATAGAGGATAATAAAATGGATACAAAGCTTAGCGAAATAGTAAGTTTACTTGATGGCGATGCTATATATAATGGCTGTGGTTTAGGTTTAAAACAATGCGATGCAAACTCACCGTGTCCTTTACACTTTAAATTTATTGAGATTAGAGATAATTTAAAGACGATGCTTGAAAGTACGTCATTAAAAGCTTTAGTGGATGATCTTAGTTTGGGAACTTTTATTTTAAAACGCTAAAAAAAATTAATTATAAATAGGATAAAAAGGTCTTTTAATCGATTATGAAGAAACAAATCATTTACAGTATCGCTTTAACTTTTATATGGGTAGGTTTTGTAGGCGCAATAAGCTTTATGGAAGCTTGGTTAAAATTTCAAGCACCAAATATTACTACAGCGTTAGGCTTAGGCATTGGGCAATTAGTATTTAAAGCACTTAATAGCGTAGAGATTACCTGTGCCATTTTAATTTTACTCTTAATTTTTAGCAGTAAACACACACAACGTTTTAAGGCGTTACCGTTTTTAATAATAGCGTTAGTAGTACTTGTTATTCAAACCGTTTGGGTATTACCAGCCTTAGACGCTAGAGCAAGTTTAATTATTAATATGGTAAAAGTACCACCAAGCAAACTGCATCTGTGGTATGTTATTCTAGAATTAATAAAAGTAACAAGCTTGATTATTTACGGTATTAAAATATTACGCAGTCACACATTAAATAATAAACAAATAACAACCACATGAAAACAGCTTCATTAACAGACGATTTGGTTTTTACACCAAACAAACCAGCCATTACATTAATACTAAAAACAGAAACCACTAAAGAAATAAGAATCGCCTTAGAAAAAGGGCAAACCATGAAAGAACACAAAGCACCATTTCCAATAATTGTTGAGGTTTTTGATGGTGCCATAGAATTTGGTGTAAACGGCGAAAAACAACACTTAACAAAAGGAGCACTAATAGCGTTAGACGCTAATGTTCCTCACGATTTAAAAGGATTAGAAAATAGTATTATAAGATTATCTATTTCTATAGCAGATACAGTACAACGCGTACAAAATGTAGGTTAATATAAAAGTAAAAATATATAAAAATGAAAAAAGTTTGGATTGCATTTTCAAGCGTAGTCATACTCTCTTTTATTGCCCTAATTTGGGTAGGAACAGAAGTATACCAAAAACAACCACCAATACCAGAAACGGTAATAATTGAAGAAACAGGAGAGGTAGTATATACAAAAGCCGACATACAAATTGGGCAAAACGTTTGGGAGTCTATAGGAGGTATGGAAGTCGGTTCTATTTGGGGACATGGTAGTTATGTTGCTCCAGATTGGTCTGCCGATTGGATACATAAAGAAGCGGTTTTTATGCTCGATGCATGGGCTAAAAAAGACTATAATACGACTTACGATAATTTAGATGTAGAGCCTAAAGCAGCTTTAAAAGCGCGTTTAATTAAGACCATTAAAACAAATACTTTTAATCCTTTAGATAAAAGTGTTACCATAACACAAGAGCGTTACACTGCTATTGTTAGCAATACGGCACATTATACCGATATTTTTTCTAACGGTTATGAGCAATATGCTATACCAAAAGGAGCACTAGAAGACACCGAAAAATTAGAGCAGTTAAATGCTTTTCTATTTTGGACTTCTTGGGCAGCAAGTACTAACAGACCAGATAAGGAGTATACTTACACGTCAAACTGGCCACACGAACCTTTAATTGGTAATACAATTACTGCCGATTCTCAAATATGGTCGGGATTCTCGGTAGTATTATTGCTATTATTTATTGGGATATTAACGTACTATTATCTTAGAAAACACGAGAAAGGAGACGCGGTTATTCATCCTAAAGAAGATCCTTTAGGAAAATTAGTGCTTACTAGATCTCAAAAATCGGTTTTAAAATATTTTATCGTCATATCACTATTAATAGGACTTCAGGTAATATTAGGCGTATTAACGGTACATTATACAGTAGAAGGTCAGGCCTTTTTTGGTTACGATTTATCTAGTGTATTACCTTATTCCATAACCAGAACTTGGCATACGCAATTAGCAGTATTCTGGATTGCTGCCACATGGTTAGCAACAGGTTTATTTTTAGCACCAATGATTAGTGGTAAAGAAATGAAATACCAAGTCTTTGGTATTAATTTCCTCTTTATTGCATTACTTATTATTGTTTTAGGATCTTTAGTAGGCGAGTGGCTTGGTGTACATCAGTTTTTAGATTTAACAACCAATTTCTTCTTTGGGCATCAAGGTTACGAGTACATGGATTTAGGTAGATTCTGGCAAATATTTTTAGGTATCGGTCTTGTTTTATGGGTACTTATGGTTGGAAGACACGTAGTATTTGGTATTAGAAAAAACGATGATTCTAAGCATTTATTAATCATATTATTAATTTCTGTAATTGCTATTGGTATGTTTTTCTTTTCAGGATTAATGTATGGCGAAAACAGTAGTTTACCAGTAATTAACTATTGGAGATGGTGGTTAGTACACCTTTGGGTAGAAGGATTCTTCGAAGTTTTTGCTACTGTAATTATTGCCTTTATTTTTCTAAGAATGAAAATTCTTTCGGCTAAAACAGCAGGACGTGCTTCTATAGCCTCTGCAACAATATTTTTAGCAGGTGGTATTATAGGGACGCTTCATCATCTATACTATTCGGGAACACCAGTGCAAGCCATAGCTTTAGGTGCTACATTTAGTGCGCTAGAAGTGGTGCCACTTACTTTAATGGGTTTCGAAATTAGAGAGAATTGGAACTTGTTAAAATCTAATGAGTGGGTTCAAAATTATAAATGGCCAATATTCTTTTTTATTGCAGTCGCGTTCTGGAATATGGTAGGTGCAGGTGTTTTTGGTTTTTTAATAAATCCGCCAATTGCATTGTATTACATTCAAGGTTTAAATACCACAGCAGTACATGCACATACCGCATTATTTGGAGTCTATGGACTGTTAGGAATGGGCTTTATAATTATATGTTTACGTTTTTATTCGGACCGTGTTTGGAGTTCTACAAAACTAAAAAGAGCCTTTTGGTTATTAAATATAGGTTTAGTAGCAATGGTTGTTTTTAGCATGTTACCAATAGGTATTATTCAAGCATATACGTCTATTACAAAAGGCTATTCGTTTGCGCGTAGTGCAGATTTACTGTACTCACCAACGGTTCAAACCTTAAAATGGTTACGTATGATTGGAGATATTATTTTTTCTGTCGGAATATTTTACTTCTGCTGGTTTACTATTAACGAAACTATTTACTGTTTAAAAAAGAAAATCTAACACCCGTTTTAATATGAAAACAATTGAAGATAGAGCAGATGTTTACAAGTTGGTAACTACTTTTTATGCTAAAGTTAGAGCTGATGCACTTTTAGGTCCCATTTTTAATCATCATTTAACAGATGAGCAATGGCCACCGCATTTAGATAAACTAACCGATTTTTGGGTAACAAGTTTATTTGGAGAAGCCTGTTTTAAAGGAAATCCAAGTCAAGCACACCAAAAAGTAGATAAATATTTAAACCAAAAAATGGATCAACACCATTTTACACAATGGCTAGATTTATGGTTTAAAACTATCGATTCTCTATTTGTAGGCGAACATGCTAATCGTGCAAAAGAAGCCTCAAAACGAATGGCGATGGGACAATTTGCTAACGTTTGTAGGAGTAGAGAACAATTGTAGATTATAAAACAAAGTAACTATACTATTACTAATGTTTTAGTAACGTTTAACTTTAGGGCTGTAATAGCAACATTAGAGAATGATTTGTTATTGCTTGAACTCGAATAGAAAGCCGTAAAAACTTATATTTAAAAGATTTAATGTTGTTTTACGGATTAATGGTATTATCTTTGCAACACATTAATAAATTAAATTACATTACAATGAATAAAGGTACAGTTAAATTTTTCAACGACGCGAAAGGATTTGGATTCATCACTGAAGAAGGTGTTGACAAAGATCATTTCGTACACATTTCTGGATTAATCGATGAGATTAGAGAAGGTGACCAAGTTGAATTCGATTTACAAGAAGGAAACAAAGGATTAAACGCGGTTAACGTAAAAGTTATCTAAGAATATATTCATATTTTTTCAAAAAGCCCATCTAATTTAGATGGGCTTTTTTTATGCTCAATAGTTTGTGCTACAAAAAGTGTGATTATCTTTACCAAAAAATATTTTATGTCAAAACAGTTTTCAGATATTGGGATTAATAAGCAACTTCAAGAAAGTTTAGCGACTTTACAAATTTCTGTACCTACAGATATTCAAGAAAAAGTTATTCCTGTTATTCTAAACCAAAAGGAAGATGTTGTTGCATTAGCAAAAACAGGAACAGGTAAAACTGCTGCTTTTGGTTTACCATTATTACAACTTATAGACATAGAGCAATCTTCTATTCAGGCTGTAATACTTGCGCCTACAAGAGAATTAGGACAACAAATTTTCAATAATTTAGAGTCTTATAATGCAGAGAGCATGCAAGTATCTATTGCAGGAGTATTTGGAGGAATTCCAATAAAACCACAAATAGAACGATTAAAAGAAACAACTCATATTGTAGTAGCAACTCCAGGACGTTTAGCAGATTTAATAGAACGTAATGCTATAAACGTAAAAGAGATTACTTATTTTGTGTTGGATGAAGCCGATGAAATGGTAAGCGCACACAAAGAAGGTGTAGATGCTATTATTAAAGCGTTACCAAAAAGTAGAAGAACTTTACTTTTTACCGCTACACTACCAGGAACTATTAAACAAATGGTTCAAAATTACATGTCTAAACATGTGGTACAAATTGAAGCGAATATGGAATCTGTTGGTCATCAAGGCATCGATCACCAATACATAGTTGTAGAGCCTATAGAAAAACTTGAAGTTTTACTTCATTTTTTAAATGCAAACGAAGGACAACGTGGTATTATATTCTGTAAAACTAAAGCAGCAGTAAATAAGCTAGCAAAAAAACTAGCCATTAATAAATTCTCTTCTGGTGCTATACACGGAAGCCTAACACAAGGTATTCGAGATCGTATTATGGGACAGTTTAGAGAAGGCCATATTGATATTTTAGTAGCTACAGATTTAGCAGCTCGTGGTATTGATGTAAAAGAATTGTCTTGGGTAGTAAATTATCATTTGCCAGATACTTATGAAGCTTATGTACATAGAAGTGGACGTACTGCTAGAGCAGGAGCAAACGGATTATCGCTTACTATTATACAGAAAGAAGAAGTAGAAGATATTGGTGAGTTTGAAGAAGAGTTAAACATTAGTTTTACACCTTTTAAAAAGCCAGATGCACAAAGTATAGAAGATAATAACACGTTATTATGGGCTAAAAAAATATTTAAAGCGAAGCCTAACAGAGAAGTTAATGAAGCTTTAAAAGGACAAATTAAAACGATATTCCATCACTTAACAAAAGAGGAATTAGTAGATAAAATACTGGCAAATTATTTGATGCAAACCAGTGCAAGTAAAGAAAAGCCAGAAGAGTCTAAAAAGAAGAAAAACAAGTAATTTTTATAATAGAATGTTGTCACTTTTAGTGATTCTGAAATATGAAGAATTGTATCGAGAAGATTAATTTTAAATTGTTCTCGAATTAATTCTGATAAAAAACAGAAACACTCAAATTCACAATACACCGTTAGATAATTTTATGAAGGAAAAGAATAACAATCAAGAGATTGAAAACTGTATTGCAACAATTCAGAAGTTATTGGATGATACCAATCAGCTTTTCGAATTACCAGAAGACCAAAGAGTAGAACTTTTTAAAGTTGCTGGTGCCTTAACACGACCAAGTCGTGACGAGTTTCAACGCAGACGTAAAGACGCCAAAAAAGCGGCAAAGCGTAAAATGATTGAAAGCGATAAGCATGCTAGAAAAACAACTGGTATTCGTTCGGCTAGAGAAGCAACATTATTTGTAGCTCCAAAATTATTGGCAGCTGCTGTAATTAATGAAGATACTCCAGAATTAGAATCGCCAAGAAACTGCTACGTTTGTAAAACAGTCTATACTAAATTACACCATTTTTACGATACGATGTGTACCGATTGTGGCGATTTAAACTATGCTAAACGTTTTCAAACTACAGATTTAAAAGATCAAGTTGCTGTAATTACAGGTTCTCGATTAAAAATTGGATACCATATTACATTAATGTTATTACGTTCTGGTGCAACAGTTGTTGCAACTACACGTTTTCCGGCAGATTCTGCTATTCGTTTTTCTAAAGAAGATGATTATAAAACGTGGAGCGATCGTTTACATATTCATGGTCTAGATTTAAGACACATACCAAGTGTAGAAATTTTCTGTAACTATATAGAACAGAAATACGATAGATTAGATATTTTAATAAATAATGCAGCGCAAACGGTTAGGCGTCCATCTGGTTTTTATTTCCATTTAATGGAAAATGAAAAGTTACCTATCGATAAACTGCCAAAGCTTGCACAAACGTTATTACAAGACCACGAAAGTTGTTTAAAAGAGCTGTCTAATTTGAGTGTTGGACCTTCTAAAACAGATAAAAATAATGTATTGCCAGTAACTTGGCATGGTCCAGAACCTGGTATTGGGTTAAGAAACTCGGCAGAGTTATCTCAAATCCCTTATAGTTTCGACAACTCTTTACAAACAGCAGAAGTATTCCCAGAAGGAGAATTGGATGCCGATTTACAACAAGTAGATTTACGTAAAACAAACAGTTGGAGATTAAAACTAGGCGAAATTGAAACTACCGAAATGGTAGAAGTACAGCTTGTAAATGCTGTTGCACCTTTTGTATTGTGTAACCGTTTGTCTAATTTAATGATGAAAGAAAACACAGGTAAAAAACACATTATTAATGTGTCGGCAATGGAAGGGAAGTTTCATAGATTTAAGAAAGAAGATAGACATCCACATACAAATATGGCAAAAGCAGCTTTAAATATGTTAACGCATACTTCAGCAGGAACTTTTGCTAAATCTGGTATTTACATGAACGCAGTGGATACAGGATGGGTTACAGACGAAGATCCAGCAGCTTTATCTAAAAAGAAAGTTGAAGTTCACGATTTTCAACCACCATTAGATATTGTAGATGGTGCGGCACGTGTTATGGATCCATTAATAGATGGTATTAATACTGGTAAGCATTGGAGTGGTAAATTCTTAAAGGATTATTTTCCAATAGATTGGTAGAAAACTATTGCTGTAAAAAAAACTATTTTTTATCATGTACTCATTAAAGATGTTTTTGAATGGAAATGCGACCTCATTGTGTTAAAATAACATAACAATAAGTTAATACTGTTGTTTTTAAACATTAGATATACTCGTAAATTTACGCATAGGATATTGAATGAAACATAAAGTAATTGATTGTTAAAGTCACTAAAAAGAAACATTTAATACTTATAAAACATTAAAAAGCTTCCAATATTTGGAAGCTTTTATGCTTTTGTTATAATAGTTTTTAAAAAAATAACTTTAAAATAATTCTCATATTATCGTATTTAAGATTGATTAAAAGGACTATTTTTATTCCTTTAAAATTAACTAAAATAGTATGCAGAAGTCTAACTCAAAAGCCCTGATTATAGTAGCATTTTTCTCTATTTATATTATTTGGGGATCAACGTATTTACTTAATAAAATTGCAGTTACCGAGCTGCCACCTTTTTTCTTGGCCTCAATTCGTTTTTCTTGTGCGAGTGTTTTAATTTTTAGCATTGCAAAAATCATGAAAATGAAAATTGCTATAACTAAAAAGCAATTTCGAAATTCTATATTAGTAGGTTTTCTATTTTTAGTTTATGGAAATGGCGTTTTTGTTTGGGCACTTAAGTACGTAGATAGTGGATTTGCAGCGTTATTAGCATCTACTCAACCATTATTTGTTTTGTTATTAATGCGATTAATGGATAATAAAAAAATGAAACCTAAGTCTTTAATTGGTGTTGGTTTAGGTCTTGTAGGTATGTATTTGTTGGTGAGTCAGCAAGATTTAATAGCTAATGAAGGCGCACTTTTAGGAATTTTTATGATTTTCACCTGTGTTTTAGGCTGGAGTTATGCTAGTGTATTTGTCTCTAAAGCAGATATGCCTAAAAATTATTTTGTAGCAACAGGTTACCAAATGGCTATTGGAAGTATAATGTTACTTTGTGCAAGTCTATTAACCAACGAAGAATGGATTTCACCATTAGAGTGGAGTACTAATGTAAAAACGGCTATGTTTTTATTAATAACCTTTGGAAGTATTGTTGCTTTTACGGCTTTTAATTTCTTGTTAAAGCAAGTGTCTACAGAGAAAGTAGCAACATCGGCTTATGTAAATCCAATAGTTGCAATGCTTTTAGGCTGGTATGTTTTAGACGAACAATTAAGTACGCAATCTATAGTAGCAGCAGTAGTGCTATTAACAGGTGTTTATTTTATTACTTCAAGGAAAAGACGTTAAGCTTCTCTTTTATTTATTAGACTTTTACTCGTGTATGTTAGTTTTAGAAAACTTAAATGGTGAGATATTAAATAATATAATGTATTTAATTAGGTAACAAGTAATCTTTGGCATTATCTTTGATTTCTATTAAGTAATTATTAAAATTAAATATATTATTATTATGAGTACAGGAACAGTTAAATTTTTCAACGACACAAAAGGATTTGGATTTATTACAGAAGAAGGAGTAGACAAAGATCATTTTGTACACGTTTCAGGATTAATCGATGAGATTAGAGAAGGAGACGAAGTTGAATTTGACCTTCAAGAAGGAAACAAAGGATTAAACGCAGTTAACGTAAAAGTTATCTAAGATATATACTTCAAGTTTTTACAAAAGCCCATCAGTAATGATGGGCTTTTTATGTTTTTGTAATTTTACAAATTAAGCTATTAACTTATTAATTATAGAAATATTGAATAGTTTAGCTTAAGGCTATATATTTCATCTATATTTACAACTTAAGTTGTTGATAGCTTTATTATATGAGTTTCCTTTATACTCATTAAACATTTTTATTTGGTCTTTTTCAATTTTTAATTAAGCGTTTTTCAGTATAAAAAATCTGTGCGTCGTATTATTCTAATTTAAAAATTAATAGCATCAATAATCCAAAATTTTCAAGAGACATAAATCCAGACTTCGCAAGAACGTTAAGATCACGAGTAAACGCATACTTTAAAACGCATAATAAAAGCAGAAATGGTAATGCAAGTATGGTTGTTAAGACTATTATTATGCTATCGTTGTTTATTGTGCCATTGGCTTTATTGTCTTCCGGTTTGGTAACTGCAACTTGGCAATTATTTGCTTTATATATTCTTAGTGGATTTGGTATGGCAGGTATTGGAATGGGAGTAATGCATGATGCTATCCATGGATCATATTCTAAAAACAAAACAGTAAATAAAATATTAAGTTATTCTTTTAATCTTATTGGCGCTAATGCTACTGTTTGGAGGATACAGCATAATGTTTTACACCATACTTATACTAATATAGATCATTCAGACGACGATTTAAATGCGCCATTTTTTCTAAGGTTTTCGCCACATGCAAAACATTATAAGTCTCACCAATACCAACATATTTATATTTGGTTTTTCTATGGTATTTCTACTATATCGTGGATTACAACCAAAGATTTTGTGCGTTTAAAACGTTATAGAGATATGGGCTTTTTAAATAAAAAGAATGAATATAAAAAAGCCTTAATTAGCATGACAGCGTGGAAACTTTTTTACTATTCTTATGCTATTGTATTACCAATGATTTTATTACCATTTGCTTGGTATACTATCTTATTAGCCTTTGTATGTATGCATTTTGTTACAGGTCTTTTGGTTAGTACTGTTTTTCAGGTTGCACATATTATGCATGACAATACTTTTCCTTTACCGGATGAAGATGGTGCAATGAACGATAATTGGTATGCGCATCAATTTGCAACGACTTGTAATTTTGCTCCAAGAAGTAAATTTCTATTTTGGCTTATTGGAGGATTAAATTATCAAGTAGAACACCATGTATTACCAGATGTTTGCCATGTACATTATAAAAATTTAACCAAAATAGTATCGGACACAGCAATAGAGTTTGGGATGCCTTACCACGTTAAGAAGTCTTTTTTTCAAGCCATTATAGATCACACTAAAACGCTTAAGCAATTAGGTAAAAAGGATGTAGTAGTAGTTTAGTGTTTTCATGTACTAAACAGTAAAATTGTCACTAAATACGTTTTGGCATAATATTTGAATTATATAAAATAATTATTAAAATTAAATATAATACTATTATGAGTAAAGGAACAGTTAAATTTTTCAACGACACAAAAGGATTTGGATTCATCACTGAAGAAGGTGTAGATAAAGATCATTTTGTACACGTTTCAGGATTAATCGATGAGATTAGAGAAGGTGACGAAGTTGAATTTGACCTTAAAGAAGGAAACAAAGGATTAAACGCAGTTAACGTAAAAGTTATCTAAGATATATACTTCAAGTTTTTACAAAAGCCCATCAATTTATTTTGATGGGCTTTTTTTGTCATAAAATGTGACATTATTAATTAGTATGACACTGCCATTTGAATATGGCTGTCATTCAGAGGATATTTGTCATTGTGAGCATTACTGTCATTCAGAGCGCAGCGAAGAATCTCTATTATAAAAGAATAGATTCTTCAGTCGTTCCTCCTTCTGAATGACAGTGTATTTAGCTTTTTTCGTTACAAGAAGAATTGATTTTAGGTAATATAACCGTTATTAAGAGCATTTCTGTCATTCAGGGAGAAGCGAAGAATCTCCACTACTAACCATTAGAATACAAAATTAAGAATACACCAATCATAATACCAGCTAATGGCACTAGTTTTTTACGCTTGTTCTTTTCTTTAAATACAATACCTCCAATAACTACAGCTATTATTAACTGGCTTCTTTTTATAGCAGATAGTAACATTATTAAAGCTTCCGGATCTTGCAAAGCTTTAAAATAAAAGTAATCTGCTGCTACTAGTAAAACACCAACAGCAACAATAGACCATCTAAATTTAAATGCTTTACGCTTTGCTGCATATGGAAACCAGGTAATACTTAATATAATTAGTAAAATAATGATGGTATAAAAGCAAAACCAAAATTGTAAAGTTTGCGGATTTAAATTTAAATTTTGAATTAAAAACTTATCGTATAAACCACTTGAAGCACCTAAAAATGTAGCACCTATAATGGCAAATATCCACTTGTTGCGTTTAAAATTAATACCTTCTTTTTTTCCAATTCGGGAATATAACATCACAGAAAATATAATTAAGAAAAACCCAAACCATTGGTATAAATTAGGACTCTCTTTATATATTAAAATGGCTCCTATAAATGTAAAAAATGGTCCAGCCGAACGTATAGGAGTTACAATAGTTAATGGCAAATGCTTTAATGCTTGATAAGCTAAAATCCATGAAGCGGCCATTATAGCTGACTTTATTAAAATAAAACCATGCATTTTCCAGGCTATGTCTTGAAAATTATAGCCATTCTCTTTTGCATATTCTGGATAGAAAATAGAGAGTAAATAAAATGCAGCTACAAATAAAAAGCCACTAGAAACAGTACCTAAAAGTACAGGAAAAACTTCGTTACCTCGTACAGCATGTTTCTTGCATAAGTTATGTAATCCTAAAAAAAGAGCGGCCAATAAGCCTAAATACATCCACATGGTGCGAATATAGTTTTTTAAGAGATTTTGTAATTAAAATGAAGTAAAATTTTTAAGGATTTAGATTTTTAAAATAAAAGAACCTTGTTAACTTGTAACTTTCTCTCTTGTATTAAAAGATTTCGTTTTGTTGTATTTCATAAATAAGTTAATCCATATGTTTCTAGAAATTCTTAAAATTATTGGCAATGCAATAACCATTACAGTAACTATTAGCGCATAACAAATAGCCAATGAAAGATGGAAAAGAAAGTAGGATATAAAAAAAGTGGTCCCACCAAAAAAGATACCAACAGGATAACTAACATACATAGCACCAAAAAAGAAAGAAGGTTCAATTTTATATTTTGTATTACAATGGCTACAACGCTCATTCATAGTTAATGTACTTGATACTTTGTATGGATTATGCACAGTGTACATACTCTCGTTTTGACAAACAGGACAATTTCCAGTGAAAATACTATAAATTTTAGTTCCTTTTAAAAATGACATAATCAAACTATTTATATTCTTAATTATATTTTTTGTTTAAAATAGCGTATGAATAGTACTTATACGGTTTTAATCACCTTTTGTTTAATAGCTATTTTAACACTGTAAAGGTATATTATTGTTATTGTATATTACTTGTATCATTGTCTCCATTATTTGTATATTTAGGACATATTTTGTTATTATGAAAAGCTTACCCATTTTAAATATACAGCAGTTTGAAGAAGAGTCTTTATCTAACTTCTATAGTAATGATTTAAGAGTGCACTTAAAAAAGAATGCAGAAATGGTGCATAAACCACATAGTCACAATTTCTTTTTATGTGTCTTTTTTGCCGAAGGTATGGGTACTCATGAGATAGATTTTAATACTTACAATGTTACAAGAGGTAGTGTTTTCTTTTTAAGGCCCGGCCAAATGCATAGTTGGAAATTTACTAGTACACCAAAAGGTTATATTTTTTTTCACACTCAAGATTTTTATGAGTTTCACTTTTTGAATAAAAAAATAAGCCAGTTTCCGTTTTACTATTCTTATGAGAATCCACCAAACCTTATTTTAAATGAAGAACAACTTGATGTTATAGAAATTAGATTTAAAGAAATAAATATAGAATATCATGAGAAAGTTGCTTATAAAAAGCAAAAATTAGCAAGTCTTATTAATCTAGTATATATCGATTTATCTCGTATTTATACAGCTATAGACTCAAGAAAAGAAGTGTTATCTCCTTCCTATTTACAGGCTTTAAGTATTTTAGAAGAAACAATTGATCAATTTTATAAAACGGAAAAATCGGTTAAATTTTATGCCGATAAGCTAAACATAACTTCTAAACACTTAAACCGAATTACAAAAACAACTATTAATAAAACCACTACAGAACTTATTACAGAACGTGTATTATTAGAAGCAAAACGATTAATTGTACATTCTAAAAAATCATTATCTATTACAGCAGAGGCATTAGGCTATAATGATTATGCACATTTTTCTAAATTATTTAAACAAAAAGTAGGAGTAACACCTATAGATTTTAAGAGAAAATATGAGAGTAATAGTTAACATATTTTATAATATTATTCATTACTTAAAATACTCTCCAAAGCATAATACAGTCTGTTTTGAGCATTTTCTTGTGAGCCAAAAATAGAACGAAAAAGCTCTCCTTTTTCTGAAATTAGTAACCACTGCGGCGTGCCTTCAGCCTCAAACTGGTCATAAACTTTATGTCGCTCATCTATATAAATGGGAAACGGAACCTCTCCACTTGTAAAAATACTTTTAATGTTTTCTTTAGTGCCTTCTCTGTTTATAAAATCGGCGTGGATACCTGCAACTTGAATTGTTGGATACTCTTGTTGAAATTTATAAGCCAAAGGTATTGCTCGACCGGTACAACCCAAGCAATCGTTATTATAAATAATAAGTAATAAAATTTTATTACTATAGGTTGCCATTAAGTCTATAGTAACACCATCTAAATTTTTAACTTGTATGTGTTGTATTGGTGTATTCATTTTTGTCTTTTTTAATGTCTATTACTATCAGCAAATTTAAATGTAAAGTTTAATTGCCTAATATTTTATTAATAATCATAAATTTTTCTTTTTTCTATCATAAAAACGAAGTGCTCATAAATCGCGTATTTGAAAATTTATTTACAATGGCACAGAATATTAAAATTATAGCGCTTAATGTTATTTTCATTTTTTGACATAAAAACGTGTTGAAAACAATATAAGTGTAGTGGCTTATTTTTTTATACCTTTAAATACATTTTATGATTATTTCGATTACTATTATTCACTTTAAAGATTAAAAAATGAGAACGTATTTTATACTTACTATTTTATGTTTTAGTTCAGTTATTGGTTTCAGTCAAAAACTAGAATTAGAAAGAGCATCTCCTTTTACTGCTGTTAAGTGGAAAAAAAATCTACCTATTGTACAATTTGAAAATGAATGGTATCATTTTGAAAAATTGGATCATATTAGTAAAAAAGAACTTTTAGATTATTGTAAAAAAGAGTTTGGAAATAAATGGCAAAAACGATTTTCTGAAGATTTAGTAGAAGTACTTAAAGAAGGATTAAACTACACACCAAATGCTCAGGTTACATTGCAATTGTCTAAAGATGGTGTTACAAAAGAATACACTGGTTTTTTTACTTTAGAAAACAGACAACGTTCGCTTAAATATAATAGAAGCAAAGCTGTTTCTAAAACGAAACATTTATTACCTAAAAAATTAACAATAGTAGAAGCTATTGAAGATTTAAGAGCTTTCGAAAATATATTAGATAACAAATCGTCTTACGCACAACTTTCAACTTTTGATTATAAATCTGCTATTAAAGAATTAATAGTTTCAATTGAAAGTAAGAAAGGAGAGATAGATATAAATGAATTTACTAACGAGATAAGTAAAATTATGTCGGAAATTGGAGATAGACATTCTTCAATTAAAAATGAAGCCTTCCGTAAAGAAAATCATAAAAAGTATAATTTAAGGCTTCCGTTTGGTGTTGCCGTTGTAGATGGGAAAATTGTTGCCACAAAACAAGATAAAAATAATCAGAATTATAATTACTATTATAATTCGCATCCAAATATAAAAAGTATAAATGGAATAGCTATAGAAACAATAATAGACACCTATAATTATAGAGCTAAAAAAGCACCTATAAACGCTAAAATTTATAGAGCGAGTAGAGCAATTGAAAAATATGGAGAGTTATTATTTAAAAATAACATTATTTCTTCGGATAGTATAAAAGTAGTTTTTAGTGATGGAGTTAATGATAAAGCAGAAACATTTAAATTTACTTCAGCTAAAAAAGGATATAATTCTAAGTTGCTTAAAGCTAATTATAATAACAGGCTTAAGATTGAAAATAGAAATTTTAATGATTTAAGTAGAAAACTTGAAGACAATATTGGGTATATTAATATTCCAAGAATGTACAATTATGATGAAATTGAAGACTTAGAAAATGAAATAGAAAAAGCTCTTGAAAACTTATTGGATACTAAAGCTTTGATTATTGATGTTAGAAATAATCCTGGAGGAGGAAGAGCTATTATTCAAACTTTTTCAAGTTATATTTTACAAGAAAAACAGTCACCTTGGGTTGCTAATGTTGCTTATTTAAGAACTGATAAAAAAGAAACTGAATCTGTTGAATCTATGAGTGCTCGTTATTTATATAGTTATAATTCTGAAAAATTAACAAACAATGACAGGCAAGCAATAGATAAATTTAACAGTGATTTTAAACTTCAAAAAACATTTGATACATTAAAATTTAGTCAGCCATTTTATATGATTTTGCATAAAGGAAACAAAAATTATACTAAACCAGTTTATATATTAGTTAATGAGAATAGTTTTAGTGCTGCATCTGTTTTTACTAGCGCATTTAAAAGTTTACCAAACGTAAAAATAGTTGGTGTAACAACCGATGGTTCTAGTGGTAACTCGAAAACAGCACATTTAAAATATTCAAACATACGTGTAAAAGTCTCTACAATGTTATCGTTTCAAAGAAACGGAAAAACTTTAGACGGAAATGGTACTATACCAGATATTAATATTCCGGCAGATGAATTACAGGTTTTAAAAGGTGTTGACAGTCAACTAAATAGTTTAATTAAAATGATTAATGAATAGAAGTTTGTAAAAATCACCTTTTATTTAAACCTGCACCTCTATATTTTCTCCAACTTGTACCTTGTGTACACGGACAATCGCTCATACCTTGTAAGAAATCTATACCTATTGTGAGTGCGTGCGTTCCGGAATTAAAACCAGATAAATCGTTTATTGTTATTTGGTAAGAATAGCCTAAATAAAAACCTTTTTTCATAATACCAGCCATTGGCCCAATATTTAAAGGCTTTAGGGCTTGGTCGTTTAAAAAACGATAAGATGCACCAATCCAATAATAATCTCCTGAACGATTAAATTTTCGATATTTAAAATTAATATCTGTACTTGATCTACCATCATTATTATACCTCTGGTAAAATACAGAAGGTTCTATTTCTGTATTTTTTGCAGTTTGAATTATGTAACCCGTATAAGCTTGATAATTTAAAAGTTTACTTGGTTCAATTCCTGTAAAATTATCAATATCTTTTTCTAAAATGTTATTTGCATTTAAACTTAAATAAAACATTTTATAGCGGTAGAGTAGACCCACATCAAAATTACTGTTATTAATTGAGCGGTCATCTGTAATGGTTGGATCTACAATAGGCATTTCTTCAGTACCTACAAAATCTTCAATATCAATTCTAAAACTATTAATGTTATAAGAGAGACCAAAAGATAGATATTGCTGCGATTTATAATCTAATACAATATGATGTGCAAAAGAGAATTTGACACCTTTTTGGCGTGTGTTTCCATTTTTATCATTGTAAAGTGAAACACCAACACCTGTTTGGTTGGCAATTCTAAAATCGGCATACAAAGCTTGATTATCTGGTGCATTTTTAATACCAACCCATTGTGTTAGTCCGTTAGCTCTAATTCTTAAGTTATCTCCAATTCCTGCGTAGGTTGGAGAAATAATAAAATCGTTATCTGCTAAATATTGCGTAAAAACTGGTAAGTTTAGTTCTTGCGCATAATTTAGCGAAGTAATAAAAAGAACGATATATAGTGTGAATTTTTTCATGTGATTCGGTTTTTATAAATCTTTATTATTACCTGTAAAGTGTAAAATGTCCAACATATTCTTTGTCTAATAGTGAGCTATTCGTTTTCACTACGTACCAATAATCTCCTGTTGGTAATTCGGTTCCGTTATATCTACCATCCCAATATTGACCAACTTTGTAAGTTGCAACTTTACGACCATAGCGATCGAAAATATCGAAAGTTAAATTCGGAAAATCTTCAACACAACCTGGAGCCCAAGTATCTGTTATGCCATCTCCATTTGGTGAAAAGTAGTTAGACATACATGGACCTAATAACTCTATATTAATTTTTTCTTCTGCCTGACATCCATAACTATCTGTAACAATTATGGTATAAACTCCAGCTTCTGTAACTACATATTCGTTACTACTACCATAGTTAGTATTATTAAAAGTATAAGTATAATCTCCAGTACCACCTGTTGTTTGCGCTATAATCTCACCAGGTTCATCACCTTCAATTAAGATTAAACTTAGTGGTTGATAGTTTTCGATATTGAAGAATTCTGTGTATTGTACACAGCCGTCTATATGGGAAACTTCTATAAAATGTAGAGCACCATTTGCACTATCAACATTTGGAAAGATATTACTAGTTTGAGAACCAATACCATCTAAAGAATAAGTTAGTACACTAGTATCTGTAATACTTTCATCTACGTAAACTGTAACAGTATTAGTAAGTACATCATTCTCGCATAAATATTCTATTTCAAAAGTAGGATTTATTTTTACCGATTCTGGGAAAGTTATATTCCATGTAGACTTACAACCTACAGCGTCTTCAATATAAACTATGTGATCTCCACCGTTTAAGTCTGTAAAATCAAAGACTGTTTGTGTTACTGTTCCAGTAGTATACGTTCCATTAAAATCGTCTAAACTAACACTGTAGGGTAGACTTCCACCTGTTATATCGATACTAAAAGCACCATCAACTTCTCCTTCGCAAGTTTCGGCAATTAAAGAATCTGCTACAATTTGAATTAAAACAGGATCAGGATCTACAATTGTAAATGAATCTGTATAATAACAACCTTGAGTATCTTGAGCAATAAACTGATAAGTACCAGCCGATAAGTTTTCGAAAATATTAGTTTCAAAGAACTGATTTAATTGTGGAGATATAGCATATTTTATAATGCCAGTTCCACCAGTAGCGTTAATTACTAGAATACCATTATTACTTCCGCTACAAGTAATATCTGTAGCTTCAAAATCAACTTGTAATGCACTAGCAGGTTCTGTTATGGTAATAGTACTAGACTCTGTAATGCAGTTATCACTTATTACATTAACTTGATAAGTACCAGCAAATAAATCTGTAAAACTAGCAGGACTATCTGTAGTTGTAGCAACAATATTACCAAGATCGTCTTCTAAAGTATAAGTATAATTACCTAAACCACCTTGAGCTGTAGCAACTACACTACCGTTATTATCTCCAGCACAATTAATAGTTGGATTATCACTTTGTAAATTAATAACTAATTCTGGAAGTGTATCGATAGTAATTTCATTAGAAACAATTGCAATACATCCATTGGCGTCTCTTACATAATATTCATAAGTTCCTGGTGTTACAGCAATTGTTGTAGAGTTATTAAAATTCCCTAAAACATTAGCAAAATTACTTGTATCACTATAAGTATATATTCCTGTTCCTCCTGTAGCAGATAGTGTTAACTCGTAAGCTATTGGGCAAGGTTGTGTACTAGAATTTACTAAACTTGCTTGTATTGGAGTAGGTTCGTTTATTATAATATCTACTGAAGTAGACTCACAACTATAACCATCGTTTATAGTTACTGAATAAGTTCCAGCAGCTAAATTATTAAATACATTAGATGTTTGTGGTCCAGAATTAGTAACAGAAGGAGACGAACTATTTAATGTATAAGTATAATTACTGCCTTGTCCACCCGTTACATTACTAGCAGTAATAGTAGCATCTTGATCTCCAAAACACAATAGCGTATTTGAGCTAGCAGTATAAGTAGCACTTATTGGAGTTGGTAATGCTAGAATTACAGTTTCTGAAACAATACAACCTTGTGAATCTCTAACATTAACAGTATAAGTACCTGCAGACAGACCAATAAATGTTCCATTTGTAGAGTAAGCAACAGTAGCATCTCCTGTTAATTCGTATTCTATATTTCCCCAACCACCTGTTGCAACGGCATTAATAATACCTTGATTATTATCACAAGTTACGTCTGACGTTTCTGTAGCTGTAAGAGCTAATGTTTCTGTAGGTCTTGTAATAGTAAAATTCTGACTAACTGTACAAAAAGGACTAGAAGCTAATGTTGCATTTATAGTATATGTTCCGCCAACTAATCCTGTAATAGTTACAGGACCAGCATTAGCAGTTGTTCCTGAGTTTACTGTTGTACCAGAATTATCAACAATTGTATAGTCAAAAGGACCTGATTGATCTGGATTTGTACCTGTAACAACCTCATCTACAAATGTTACATTAACACTACCATTGTTATCATCGAAACAAGTAACGTCTATAACAGAATCTACAATAAGATCAAAAGTATTTGGATCGTTTACGTAGTGTACCGTTTCAAGAGTACAACCAGTATCTAAGTTTGTTACCGAAATAATATAGTTTGCAATATATAATCCAGTAAATATTCCAGTTGTATTTGTTTCACTATAAATAGCACCTGTTACAGTTCCAGTTACATCTTGAACAGTATACTCTAAATTTGGAGCAGTACCACCAGTTGTAGTTGCTGTTACTGTAATGTCTTCTAAATTAGTACATGTAATAGCATTATCAACTGTAACATCTACAGTATCTAAATCTATATATGGATTAATAACTACTGTTGAAACAGTTGTGCCTAAACAACCATTATCATCGTATACATTTACAGTATAAGTTCCTCCATTTGCATCAGATTCTGTATAAACATTACTAGTACCAGACTGTACAACAGTTCCACTTTCTAAGAACTCATATGTAGTATATGTTCCAGAACCTCCAGTAACACCAGTTACAGTAATTGATGCATAATTAATTGCATTAGTATCTGTAGTACAAATATATTGAGATACAGTAGGAGCAGAGACAGTAATAATACTAGGCTCAGCTATTGTAATAGTATCTGTTGCAAAACAATCTCTACCAGAATTAACTTGTATTGTATAAGTACCAGCGGCTAATCCTGTAAATATATTAGAGTTTTGTGGCGCTACAATAATTGGAGCTGTAATCTCGTAAGTATAAATTGGATTATTATTACTAGCAGGCAACTCTACGGTAATTGTACCATTAGATTCTCCATTACAAGAAACATCGTTACTTGTTGCCGTAAATGTTACTGGAGTTGCAGTGTCTAATATTACTGTTTCATCTTTAGTACATAATGTTGTTGTATCTGTAATAGTAACAGTATAAGTTCCTGATGGTACACCAGAGAATACATTTGCTATTAATGTTATAGAACTAGGATTCGGATTTATAGCATAAGTATAGTTTCCTGTTCCTCCATAACCTGTAACAGTAATTTCACCGTCATCGTCACTACAACTTGGTGATACAGCAGCTAGTGTTAATGCTACTGGATCTTCAATAGTATAGGTTGTTGTATTTGTACAACCATTTGCATCTTGAACTGTTATGTTATAAGTACCTGGAGCGTTTACTGTAAACGTTGGACTAGATTGAAAACCATTACTAATACTATATTCGAAAGGTGTAATACCTGTTGCAACATTAACTGTAAAAGAGTAATCGTTTGCAGCACTTGGACATTGAGAACCTGTAACTGTTAATCCTGTTGGAATAGGATCTGTATCGATAGTAATTGTTAAAGGTGTTGAAATAACACAATTGTTAGTGTCTTGTACATAAACATCCCATGTTGTTGATACTGCAGGATCTAGAACAGCTGTATTTGAACCAGAATAAGTTCCTGCTGGTGTTCCGCTTACAACAAATGAATAACTGTAAGAACCATTTCCTCCAGAAGCGGTAACGCCTACTTGAGCACCAGTATTACAATTAGCATTAATAAAAGGATTAGCGACTAAACTAAGTGGTATAGATTGCTCTACATTTATAGCTATAGTTGCTGTACATCCAGTTGTTTCATCTGTAACAACAATGGTTTGTGTACTTGCACCAGTTAACCCGTTAACAGTAATTGTTGAATTGGTTTGTCCAATAACATCTGTACCACCGTTAATAGAGTAGCTATATGTTCCGGCAAAATTGGATACAGTAAATAATACTTCTCCATTGGCACCTGGATTACATGTAACATCACTTATTAATTGACCGTTAACATTTATGTTTTCAACATCATTTAAAACATATAATTCTTGGTAAGTACATCCATTAGCGTCTGTAACTTGGAATGTATAACTATCTGCAGTAAGTCCTGTAAAAATACCATTTGCAGCTCCTGTAGTGTTTGTTGTTGCTGATGTAGGTGATATAATTTCATAACTTAATGTTGAAGTACCTCCTGTAGCAGTTAGAGTAATATCTGCTGTATTAACTATACAAGTAATTGCAGTTGCAGAGAAATCTAAATCTGAAGGAGAATCTAAAGGATTAACTGTTACAGATCCTGTAACCTCACATCCATTTGCATCTCTTACAGTATAATTAATAGTTTGTATGCTACCATTATTATTAACAGTGTATGTATTTGTTGTAGAAAAACCAGTTCCATTAAAATCGTAATAGTAATCACCAGAAAGAGTAGGTGTACCATCTTGACCTAATACAGTAATAAGTGTTTCAACATCACAAGTAGTAGTAACTAAAATAGAATCTGTAGCAGTTAAAGCTAAAGGTTCACTTATTGTAATTGGAGCACTTGTGTTAGTACAAGAATTTGCATCTATAACTGTTACAGTATAAGTTCCTTGAGACAATCCGTTAAACACATTAGAACTTTGTGGAGTTCCAGAATCTAATTGGTAAGTAAAAGGACCTGTAGAAGATGTTGTAGTTACTGTTATAGAGCCATCACTACCACTATTACAGCTCACATTAGTTTCTGCTGTAGTAAAAGTTGTTGCTGGAATAGGATCTAAAACATAAGTTGTTGTAGAAATACAACCTGAAGCATCTGTAACATTAAAAGTATATGATCCAGCTGTTGAAGTTGTATAAACATTAGTAGCCATTGTAGTATATGTAGTACCACCATCTGTAGATACTTCATAAATATAAGAAGCAGTGTTACCTCCTGTAGCTGTTAATGTAATTTCAGCATCTGATGTTATTGTACAATCTAGAGTACTTGTTAAAGCTGCATTTAATAATAATTGATCATTTACTACATACGGTGTTGAAACTACACAACCATTTCCATCTTGAATGTATAAAGTATAAGTTCCTGGAGCAGATATAGTAAAATCTGGATTCGATACAAAAGTAGTTCCGTTAATACTATAAAGTGGACTACCTATTGTAGTAGTACCAGTAATAGTTACTGTTATTGGAGTACCAACATAACAAGGAGCCGTTTGTGCATCTATTGTAGGTTCAGCATCTCTAATTAAGGTAACGTCAAAATCTCTAATACAACCGTAAGCATCTATTGCATAAACAGTATATCCATTTGCAGCTACAGTAAAAGTGTTAGGTGATGCCCAACCTGTATTTGAAGCTAGTGGAGCAGTATCGGTATCTAATAAAATTTGATATTGATAAGGAGGTGTACCATCACTCGCTATTGCAGTAATTACACCTAAATCGTTACAATTTTCATTTGAAGAAACAGAAGCTGTTAGGTTAAAATCTATTGCGGATTCTGTGATATTAAATGGTGAAGTAGTTACAATACTACAACCTGTATTAACACCTGATGTTTCAGTAATTAAAACATAATAGTTTCCAAAAGGTAAAGGACCTAAGTTAGTAATAGGAAGAGATCCTCCTGCAGGTACTGTTCCGTTTCCATTTGCACCTGTTGATACTTGTGATAATGAATCGAATATTTCAAAATCAACATCAATAGCAGTAGTCTCAGGATTATTTATAGTAAAAGATACATTACCATCTGCACTTCCTGTACAAGTAATATTATTAGAGCTTTCTGCACTTACAGTTAAAGTTGAATTTGTAGGTATAGGAGCTGCAGCTGTCTCAAAATAAGTACAACCTGTAAGAGAATCGTAAACAATAAAAGTATAAGTAACACCAGTTGTTAAACCTGTAAAAGTTATAGAACCAGGAGAAGTTTCTAATTGCCATGTTCCTCCAGGTGGTGGAGAAGGTATTGTGCCATTATAAATATCAAAGTAAAATGGACCAGAACCAGCTAATGCTGTATTTACAGTAACAACAGCTTCTCCTCCAATAGTACAGTCTGCAGTTGTATTAATAGTAATATCTAAATCATCTGGAGGAGAAGCTACCAATACATCTTGTATTAATACTGAACATCCATTAGTATCAACTACATTAATTTGATATAAACCAAAATCAACAACGTCGAAAGTAGTAGATGTATCTCCTATATTATTAAGTTCTACCTCATCATAACCATTTGTACCAGTTACAAAGTAGTTGTAAGGTCCAGTACCACCTGAAACACTATCAACAATTACAGATCCTTGAGATATACCATTTGTAGTATCACAAGTAATTGGAACTGTAGAATGGTTAACAATAATAGCCTCTGGTTGTGTTATAATAATAGTTTCTACCTCTGTACAACCTCTTGCATCTGTTACAGTAACAGTATAATTACCTGCAGGTAAACCTGAAGTTTGAGAACCATAAGAAACACTTGTTGTTGTGTTTAGTACTTCAAAAGCAAATGGTGCTTGACCAAGTGTTGTATCTGGTGTTATAGAAATAGCAGCAGTTTCTTCTCCATTACAATTAATAAATCCAGTTTGAGCTACTGTAATATCAGGATTTACTGCTGGAGTAATTTCTATAGGAGTTATTGTTGTTACTGTACAAGAATTAGCATCTGTAACCATAAATAAATAACTTCCTGGAGTATTAGTGTTAAATATATTAGTAGGTATACTAGTAAAAGTAGAGCCTCCATCTGTAGAATATGCATAAGTATAAATTGATGCATCACCACCTGTAGCTGTTAATGTTACTTGAGCTTCTTCAGGTAACACACAAGTAATATCTTTATCTAAAACAGCAGAGAGTGTTAACTGTGGGCTAACAGTTATTGTATCTGTTACTTCACATCCATTTCCATCTCTTACAGTTATAGTATATGTTCCTGGTGCAACAGTAAATGTATTACCTGTTTGGTAATTAGTTCCATCAATACTATACATTAAAGTAGCAACTCCAGTTGCAGTAGCTGTAATTGTATAATTATTCCCTGTTCCAGTACATTGGTTATCTATAGTTGCTGTAACGGTTGGTAAATTATCACTAATAATAGTTATTGTGTTCATAACAACACAACCATTACTATCCATTACGTATACGTCGATTACTAACCCAAGAATACTTGTATCTACAGTTGTTGAAGAACTATAATCAGTGTTTGTTGGTACAGGATCTCCTGACGTTACATAAGCATAAGAATAACCTCCAGATCCACCTGAAAGTGTTGGGAAACTAATATTTGAAATTGTAGTATTACAACTTACATTACTAGCGTTTACTGTAAAAGTAATTTCCGTTATTGGATCGATAGTAATAGTTGCAGAACTATTACAACCTGTTGTAGTATCTACAGCATTAAAAGTATATGTTCCAGTAGGTAAATTAGTTACTGTAACTTCATTATCAGTCTGAATTATTGATCCTGCAACAGGTGAAAGAGTATAAGTATAATTCCCTAAACTACTAACATCTGTTAATGTAAAAATAGCAGTTCCATTATCAGACCCAAAACATGTTTGATCAGTATTTGTTTCTGCTATAGCAATATTAGTCGCTGGCGGAATAGTATGAGAAGCACTAATAGGACAACCATTAGCATCAATTATTTCAAAGGTATAATCTCCAGAAGTTAAACCAATAAATATACCACTTGTAGCACCCGAAGTGTTTGTTGTTGCAGTTGCAGGAGCTGTTATTTCAAAAGTAAATGGTGCAATACCATTAATAGGTGTTATTGTTACATCTGTAGTAGTGTTATTACAAGTAATTACATTCGAATCTGTAAAAGTCATTCCTGTTAAAGGATTGAATGGAGGAACATCTATAGTTTCGGTAACAATACAACCATTAGCATCTCTTACAGAATAAGTAATTGTTTGTGTTGTAGTTGTATTTGTTACAGTTAATATGTTTGATGTTGTAAAAGAAGTATTGCCATTAAAACTATAAGTATAAGTTCCAGTTCCACCAGTTGCAGTTACTGTAATATCTGTAGTAGTACTACAGTTTGTGTTGTTAGATAGCGTAGCGTTAGCAATAATCTCGTTTGGATTATTTAAAGTAACTGTATAAATAGGAGATAAACAGCTATTGCTATCTTGTATTTGATACGTATACTCTGTAGTTGTAGCAGTAGTTGTATTTGCATTTAATCCAGTATATAATGAAGTCGAAGTAAAAGTACTACCATTAAAACTGAAAGTAAATCCTCCAGAACCACCTGCCGCAGATAATTGAATTTCTCCATTTGCATCATCAAAACAGAGTGGGTCTATACCGTTGGCTGTTCCTGTTGGTGTTGAAATAGTATCGATAGTATTAACTTGAGACTCTGTAATACAGCCTTGTGCATCTGTAATTTGAAATTGGTAAGTTCCTGCTGTTGTTACTGTGTAGGTATACGGTGTACCTGTAGTTCCTAGATCTGTGTAAGCATTTCCGTTTTCGGAAACAGCGTATGTATACGGAGCAGAACCGCCAGTTATAGTTCCTGTAATTATAGCATCAGGTGAGGTTGTACAATCTAAATCCTTTGTTATTTCTGTAATTAATAATAATTGTGGCTCTATAGTTTCAGAATCCAAAGTAACTTCACAGCCATAAGCATCTCTTACAATTATAATGTATGCTCCAGGTGTTAGATTACTAAATACGTTATTATCTTGAAATGAACCTCCATTTATATTGTATTGGTATGGTGTAACACCTCCGGAAGCAGTAACTTCTATTGTTGCTTCGTTTACTGTATCGTAGCAAAAATCTGATGTAGTACTTATTGTTGCTGTAGGAGTAATAGGAGCATCTAAAGTTAGTGTTGTTGATGCTGTACAATTAGAAGCATCTGTTACTTCAACAGTATATGAACCTGCAGGAACATTAGTTAAAACACCATTATTAAAATTTGTTACTGTAAAAGGAGAAACGGTATCAATTAATTGAAAAGAGTAACCAGGCGTTCCTTCTGTTGCAGTTGCTGTTATTGTTGCTCCGTCCAAACAAGTTACTTCAGTATTAGAAATACTAATAGTTAATGGGTCTGGAGTATCTATAGTTTCTGTAAAAGAGAAAGAACAAGTATCAGCAGTATCGTCATAACGTATTTGAACATTATAAGTTGTATCTGTTAAACCAGTAATGGTATACGGAGATGTTATTTGAGTTACCCAAGTGGTTCCATTATCTATAGAATATTGAAAACCTAAAGTCGTGTCAAAATTTTGAGCAGCAATTGTGATTTCGCCATCAGCAGCGCCAGAACAACTTACCATTGAAGTTCCTGTAATATCTGCTGTAAATGCATTTCCAGAATCAATAATAAATGGGAAATCTACTACAGTTGAACACGCAAGAGGAAGTTGAAACACTTTCAAATCATCTATTGCAACATCGTTACCACTTACTTGTTGAACATTAGATCTTAAAATGAATTTTAAACTAGTATTTGCTCCTGGATCTAAAGTTATTGGAGTAGTAGGATATTCAATCCAATTTTCTGTTTTAGGAATATTCCCAGTATTATAGAAAGATATTTCTGTACCGGAAGCATCTACTAATGCCACTCTTAAATCAGGATCGAATTCACCAATACCAGTTCTAAGTAAATTCATTGCAGCAAATTCTACTTGTATTGGTTGATTAGGTATAATATCATTTATTTGCTTTTCGTATAAAACTTCAGAGGCTGGTATTGTTGCTCCAATATTAACAACCATATATCTTCCATTTGGCGTTACAGGATTTGTAGCAGGAGTATAATCTGTTGGGTTTACCCATGACCAAAAAGGAAACTCGATATTAGAGGTAACTGAATATTCTCCATCGTTTATACTCGGACTATTACCACATTGTGTTGCTGCTACTTGTTGCTCGAAACAATAGTATGTTGGGTTAATTCCTGGAGAGGTTGTGTCTACACCATAACCAAAAGTTTCATAAAGTAAATTACTAAATGTAGGTACCGTTAATAATGTATATTCAACACTAATTGTATGCGATCCAGAAGGAACGTTTGTAAATGTTTCTGGATTTGTAGTATTTGGGTTAAGTGTACCATCTAGGTAATAATCGTATTGATAAGAAGATCCACCATTGTTAGTAACAGTTACTGTAGCATTTCCAGAACCATCACAATTAAAAATTGTATCACCTATTTCTATAGTTGGAGCAGGAGGTTCTTGATCTAAAATTGTATCCTGCATAACAAAAACACAACCATTAGCATCACGTATATAAACAGTGTATGATCCGGGAAGTACATAAGCTTCATTTGATGTTGTCCATGTTGCTTGATTATCGAAACTATATTCATAATAGTTAGGTGCGGGAAATGGTGTTCCACCTTGAGGATTTGTAATTCTAATTATACCTTCTCCAGAAGGTCCGCATCCTGCAAGTTCAGATATACCAGCTGTAGCAGTTAAGGCTTCATCTGGTTGGTTTATAGTAATTGTTTCTGCAGTTGTAAAACACTCAGAACCATCTAGTGTATATTTTATTATTATTTGATAATCACCTCCACTTAAATTTGAAAATGTAGAACTTGTTGTATAAGTAGTTCCATTATCAATGCTATATTCTAAAGTATAACCATTTGCGTTTGTAACATTCACTAAAATTTCGGCAGTAGTATCATTATAACATAAAACATCTGTATGTGTAATGTTATATTCTGGAGCAGGATTGTTTTCTATTGAAATACTTGTTTCTGCTATACAATTATTAGAGTCTATTACTGTAATATTATAAGTTCCTCCGGTTGTTACTACTATTTCTGGTACTGTTTGAAAATCTGTGGTACTATTAACATAATAGAAGTAAGGTTCAACTCCTCCTTGAGGATATATTGTAATTTCACCGTCTGTACAAGTTAAAGGACTAGTAATAGCTGCTGTAACTGTTAATAATGGTGGTTCTATAATAGTAACATCTTCAGAATAAGTACATCCATTTTCTGTTTCTACTGTAACAGTATAAGTTCCTGCATTTAAATTTCCAAATAAATAAGTGTTTTCTAAAATAGGACCAACACTATTTACCAATGTACCGCCTTCAGATATAGTGTATGAATATTGTGGGTCGACATCGTTAGCTGCTAATTGAATACTTCCTTTGTCTCCATTACAAAGCGGTTGTAAAATTGTAGAAGATACTGTAAAATCACGTTCTCTTATTTGGATATCTTGTACTGTAAAAATACAAGGATTTGTAGGGACATCATTTTGTCTTATATATACAGTATATAAACCAGCAGTATCAATAGAAAAAGTATTACTATCTTGATATGTAATATTGTCTAGACTATATTCATAACCAGAAGGAACATCATTTACAGTAATACTACCGAGTGTTGTACATATAATATCTGTAGCAACAACAGTAGGGTTTAATAAATTTTGATAAACATTAAAATAAAATTGAACAAAGCAACCTCCGTCATAGTTAATTGTTAATCTATATTGTCCAGAAGTATTGGCTAAAAAATTTGGTCCTGTTGCTACTTGATTCCAAGTACAAGTGTTATCTTCATTTGCACAATCTGTATTAGACACTGCATCACAACTCGTTTCGTCTAATTGTTCCCATATAATTGATGATGCACCAGCAATATTTGTTTGTATATCTCTAGAATCATTAGCACCACATAAAAAGATGTTTGGTAATAATTTACCATCGTTAGGACAAGATACAACCTCGTCAGCATAAGGAATAACAGGATTTTCTATGTTTCCTCCAAAAAGCTCTACAATAAATTCTTGAACTATAGATTGGCAAGGTGCAATTGCTGTATTAAAAACATAATAAGTACCTGTTGCAGTAACCGTAACTGTTTGGTTAGTTCCTATTACAGGACTTCCTGTTTCACTTGTAGACCAAGAATAAGTATCGTAACCATCTGCAGCAGTTAATTCTAAACTAGAACCACAGAGTATTTCATTTTGAGAAAATTCGCAATCTAAATCCGCTAGAAAGTTAGTAGCTTGAGGTGTTAATAAACATCCTGTATTGCTATTTAAACTAGGATCATCCGTAATTAGAAAAGAAGTGTTAAAGAAACCATTATAAGTAGCAAAAGCTTGATTATTAATTATATTAGAACAAGCATCTGCCAATTCATTACAATTATCTACTACTTGTACTTCTATTCGAATTTCATATAAAGGATCATTTTCTTCTACTAAATAATCTTCAATATTAAAAATAATTTCTCTTGTTATAACATCATAACTATCAACAGTAACACCAGGAGGAAGTACTAAGTCTGTTGGGTAGTTAAAAAGGATATTTATTGGTAAAATATCTTTTATTTGAAAATTGGTAGCATTATCATTTCCTACATTTTGAAAACCAATAACATAATTTAATGACGAGCCTAAGCCTACGGTTTGACCTCCAATATCATTACCAGCATCATCTTCTACTAATTTTGTGAGTACAATATCTGGCTCTATTATCTCTACCGCAAAAGCGAAAAAGTATTGAAAAAAAGTATCTCCATTTGTTTCTAAACGCACTGTAGCTGAGGTTGCATCATTAGCAATTACAGAATTAGCAGGATTAGGAACAGCCATAATTCCTGTATCGAATCCTAAAGTATTGGTGCTGTTTGGAACTCTATCGTTAACGGGTAATGCATTTAACTGTGTTACAGAACTGTTAAAAAAATTATTTACAGGACGATCTGCAGCAGATAAATTTACACCGTTTAATAATAATTGATCTCCTGTAATTGCACTATCACCTTCTAGAGTAGCGAACGCAAAATTTGCTCTTACTGGAGCAGGAGCAGGTACGGTTCTAAAACCACTAATAGGAATGTCTGCAGTTGGGTTTTCTGAAGCACTTATAGCACTAAAACCATCAAAACTTGTAATTGATTTACCTGGTAATGTAGGGTCTTCATATACTACAAAAAGTGACCAACCAGCAGATTGACCAGTTCCATTATAAGGAGAATAATTAGCAGTTTCACCTTCTGCAGATGATACGTTTGCAACGGTATACGTACCTAAGTCTGTTACAGAGCCTAAAGCTGTAACTATATCTGTTACATCCGCATAACATGCATAAGAAAAACTATTTCCACCATCTACAGAATTACCGTTAGCATCGTAAATAATAGTACCTTGAATATCATTATATCCACCTGTAGGTCCTTTAAATTTTACATTTGTTATCGTTTCTGCTCCAGGATTTACAGCTCCCCAATACAGACCAGCATATTGTATACGATAGCAATCTGGATTAGGTATACTTAAATCTGCGCTAGAGGAACTAAATGTTGTGTTATCACCATCAATATCAATATAGTTCATTTCCACATCGTGGTTATAAGCAGAATTGTTATTAAATGCATTGTTACTTGGACCAAGAATATTATTTCCAATAAGAACAATATCTCCTTTTAAATCATCATCGAATCTTGGTGTAAATGGTTCGAAGTTTTGGGCATAAGAAGAGAAGCCTAAAGATAGTATTATTACTATGAGGGCAATTCTAGAAAAAGTAGGTTTTTCCATGATATTTTATTTTAGTCTAGTTCTTGTTATCAGCTTAGGCGATTCTGATAATAAAAATGTAATTAATTAGTTTTCTATTTTTACTATTGACATGTTAGCGTTATATATATTATTTCCCTTAGCATTTAGGGCATTGTTAGCATCTTGTATATTGTCGAATTTAGCGTAGTAGATATAATATTTACTAGAATTAATATCGTAGAAAAAATCAATACCAGCGAAACCTGACTGAACAACTTTAGTTAAAAAAGCATCACGTTTATTTACATCGCTATGTATAGCTAATACTAGATAGTAACCACTTTCTACATTTTTAACATTCTCTAAAATTTGAATATTATCACTTTGTTTTTCTCCAAAATCGAAATCATTTACAGTTAATGTATCAGTCGTTGTAACGGTATTCTCTTTTATACGTTTTAACGCATCTCTATCTTGTGTATAGCGCTCGTCTTCATTATCGAATGCAGCACGTTTAATTCTTCTTCTGCGTTCAAATTCTGTAGAAACATTAATGTCTTTTAGTCTTTTGTCTAATTTGTTTTTAGCTTTTATAGCTTCTTTTTGTTCAGACTCTAAGCGTTTTATAGTTTTTTTGTAATGTAGCTCAACATTATCTAACATTATAACACCATCTTCTGAACTATCATCTTTTAACTTCTTTAGAGCTTTGATTTCTTCGTTTCGAGCTGTAATAACTTTTTCTAAATCAGATTTAATGGCATTTAAGGTATTGTTTTCTTCACTTATGCTTTTAAATGGTTTTGGTTTAACGGCAATACCTTGCTCACTTAAATCATTTTCCTCCTTTAAATCTTGAAGATCTTTATTTTTAATTTCAACTATATCATCAAATCTTTGTAGTAAATCGCTTTGAGTTGTTTTAGATTTTTCAGCTTGTTTAGTAATATTAAGTATTGCTTCTCCAAGTTTATCTGTAGGAGTAAATTCTTGCTCCTCTTTAGCTTTTTGTTCTGCTAATAATGCAGCTTGAGCATCAGCATCTTCTTTAGCTTTTTGTTCTGCTAATAGTGCAGCTTGTGCATCAGCTTCTTCTTTAGCTTTTTGTTCTGCTAATAGTGCAGCTTGTGCATCAGCATCTTCTTTAGCTTTTTGTTTTGCTAATAGTGCAGCTAGTGCATCAGCTTCCTCTTTAGCTTTTTGTTCTGCTAATAGTGAAGCTTGTGCATCAGCATCTTCTTTAGCTTTTTGTTCTGCTAATAGTGAAGCTTGTGCATCAGCATCTTCTTTAGCTTTTTGTTCTGCTAATAGTGCAGCTTGAACATCAGCTTCCTCTTTAGCTTTTTGTTCTGCTAATAGTGCAGCTTGTGCATCAGCATCTTCTTTAGCTTTTTGTTCTGCCAATAGTGCAGCTTGAGCATTAGCTTCCTCTTTAGCTTTTTGTTTTGCTAATAGTGCAGCTTGTGCAGCGGCATCTTCTTTAGCTTTTTGTTCTGCCAATAGTGCAGCTTGAGCATCAGCTTCCTCTTTAGCTTTTTGTTTTGCTAATAGTGCTGCTTGTGCATCAGCTTCTTCTTTAGCTTTTTGTTCTGCTAATAGTGCAGCTTGTGCATCAGCTTCTTCTTTAGCTTTTTGTTCTGCCAATAGTGTCGCTTGAGCATCAGCTTCCTCTTTAGCTTTTTGTTTTGCTAATAGTGTTGCTTGTGCATCAGCATCTTCTTTAGCTTTTTGTTCTGCTAACAGTGCAGCTTGTGCATCAGCATCTTCTTTAGCTTTTTGTTCTGCTAATAGTGCCGCTTGTGCATCAGCTTCTTCTTTAGCTTTTTGTTTATTAACTACTTTTTTATCGTTTTGTATTCTTGTTATTTTTTTCTTCTTACGTTTTCTATTATTTCCTGAAATTAGACTACTAACTTCATCACCGCTACTATATCTATAGTTTTCGGTGTTTTTAAATCTATAAGCTAATGATATTTCATGTGAGGTTTCAAATATTGATAAATCACCTATTGCTTTTTCAAAATTATATTCAATAGCAATTTGAGGAGAAATATTTAGGCCTAAACCCGCAGAAGCTCCATAAATAGAGTTGTAACCAGCTTGTGCCCATATACCTTTAGGAATGGTAATCATTACTATGGCTGAAATAATAGTTTCTTCTTTTTTAAACTCTGATTTTACTAAAGTTGTAAATTTACTTTCATCGAAAAAACCTCTTGATGTTAAGTAACCAGTATACATAATATGACCTTGTAAACCTTGTTCAGGATTGTCTTCAATAACGGTAGAGGATTGAAAGTTATAAGCTACTATGTTTTTTAGAGATATACCAAAATCAAAAAAGCCGGTTCCATAATTAATCCCAGGATTTACCATAGCTAAAAAGTTTTCTGGAACATTTTCAATAGAAAGATCATCGAAATTTGTAATTACACTACCGGTATTTAATCCGCTTTTATAGGCTCCTATATTAAGGCCAAATGTAAGGTTGCTATCTCTAGCTAATCTTACATTATAAGCAAAATTTAAAATACCACCAAAAGTGGTTAACACACCATAATTTTGTTGAAAAACACCAACTCCGGCCCCTATGTTTTCTCCAAATCTTCCCGAATAACTCGCTAAATAAGTAGTCGGAGCATCGTCAAACTGTACCCATTCTCTTTTATTAGAAATACTGATGTATTTATTTTGTTCTCTAACAAAACTAAAGGTTGGGTTTATATTAAAACGGTTAAATGTTATTGAATTTCTTATTGGAAGGTTAAGCGCAACAACACCATCATTCTCTTGAGAATAAAACATCTGAATTGAACAGATGCATAATATTAAAACAAGAAGTTGTTTTTTCATATTATTTTATTGTTGTTATTGAGCCTTTTAAAACTTGATTATCAGATGTTGTTATTACATAGTAAAATACCTGATTTATGCTAGTTAATTTTAAATCGTTTTCGGGAAAATTGTTTTGATAATCGTTAGTTTCTAAAATCACTATTCCGCGATTATTTAATATTGTTACTTTTGTATTAGATCCAGTTACATACTTTGTAGGTAGTACCCATGTATCATTAACGTTATCGCCATTAGGGCTAATAAGGTTTGGTATTTTTTCTACATCAGGAAAAGGATCAAATGCTTCTATAATTTCGAATAAAAATGTTCTAGACGCTGTACAGCCTGAAGTTTCTGTAACTATAACTTTGTAGTTGCCAAAATTGGTGGCTTCAAAATTATCATCGACAGCATCAGAAATTAAAACATTATCTAAATACCATTCAAATTGTGGATTGTTGGCAGTACTAGAAATTATTACAGATAGAAAAGCTCCTTCTTCAATAGTATTTGTTTCATTTACATTAATAGAAGCTTCAAAAATTTCGCTTTGTATGTTAATAGTTCCAGATGCAGAACAGTTTCCTAAGTCTACTTGAACTGCATAAGTCCCAGATTCTATTGTTTCATACATTTGATTGGTTGCATTAGGGATACTAACTCCATTTCTAAACCATTGGTAGTTGTTTCCACTAATTGTACTTAAAACTGTTGCACCTTGATCTGGACAAAAAACAGGACCTAAGCTAGAAGAAATACCAGCATCTGCTTCACCAGAACTGACAGAACTAATTGTTACACGATTAGAAAAGGAATTAGAAGTACAAGTACCGTAATTAGTCTCTACAAAATAAGTACCTTCCTGATTTACAGTTAGTGATGTTCCATCTGAAACAAAAACAGAAGTTGTAGGACCAGTTTCTTTGAACCATTTATAGGTAAGCGATGGGTAGTTTAATGGAGAATCATTATTACCCGAGCCAGGATTATCTATTGTTAGTAAATAACTACCACCAATACAATAGGCTCCTGTTGAGACTAAATTGTTTATTGTAAAAGGAGAGTCTTGTATTTTATAGTAAGCTGCAAAAGAAATAGAACTTGAGCTAGTTGCAACTGGAGCACTACTTTTTATACGAATTCTATAATTTTCGCCAGCAGTTGTATTCGGTATAGAAAAATCCAATGTTGCAGGAGAAGTACTAACACTTCCTGCATTAGATGTGAATACAGTTGTTGGGTTAGAAAAGTCTCCATTCTCATCTGATAATTCAATAGAAAATTGATTCGATGAATTTAAACCGCTTTCTGGTGAAAAAACAAAAGTAGTAGAGTAGGTATTGAAAGTTTCACTTGCGCATGCTTGACTAAAACCTAAATTAGGAGTTCCTATTACTATTTGTGAATTAATTTTTTGTAGAGATACAATAATTAAGAAACACAATAGGAAATATACTTTGTATTTTGAGTTGGTGGTTTGCATTTGGTTGGTTGTAATCTTCTGTCCTATAGATTGTTTTTTTTAAGAATTTACTTAATCGTTTCTCGAAGCAACAATGCGATTAATTCTTAACCTGTAGTCAGGACGACTTAGATTTTTAGAATCTATAAAAGTTTCAGAGTCTGGGCCTTTTGAATATACGTTGTTAAAAAATTTACTACCATACCAATTTTCTAAATCTTCATTATTGTTACGTTCTTTAACAAAAATGTTTCCATTGCAATTGTTAAAATAATTACTAGTAAATATTATTTTATCAAGGTTATCATTATTTATAGTAATATTATTGTCCAATATTACAGCTGGATTAAAACCAGAGATTACACTTTTATCTATTTTAAAAGACACTTTGTCTCCAATATAAATAGCTTCGTTTACTAATCCTATTTTAATATCGTAATCTAAATCACTACTAATATTAATTAACGTAAGATTATTAGCTACTACTGTTGTTTCTGCTTTAGTTAAGTCTGTATCTTCTAAAGCATCATGATTTAATACATATAAGCATCTTGAAGATTCTGCTCTAGATACATAAGGAGATTTTATAGCTAAGGAATTTATTAATTTGCATTGAGCACCGTATTTTATGTTATAATCATTGCTACTCGACTTATAGGAAACAAATTTATTTAAAGTAACATCACCTCCAAAAACAGCAACAGAGTTACCTTCACAAAAGGTTATCATTATATTTTTAAGAGAAGTTTCACTTCCAACACCACCTAAAGTAAGGCCATTAAAATAGCCATAGTCTTTTGTTCTTTTTCCAGCATACTCAATTCTAACATAGCTTAAAATACCAGAGTTACTTTCTATATTATCACCACCATAACTAATATCTTTGGAATCTACAGCGTTTAAACCGTAATTTAATACAGTATTATTATTCGTTGTATTTATTGGTGCATTTCCTAATATAAAAAGCCCTCCCCAATCTCCAGGTTTTTTTAAACTTCGATTAGAAGTGAAAATAATTGGGTCTGTACTTTGACCTTCAGCAATTATGGTAGATCCATTACTTATAGTAAGAGAGCCTTTGGTTTTAAAGTCTCCCATTATTACAGTTCCTGGCTCAATAACTAATGTGGTACTATCCGTAACAAAAACATCACCAAGTAATAGGTATGTGTCGCTTTTGTATAATTTTGTATCATTTGATATGGTTCCACTAAGTATTTGAGTTGGTTTTCCATATTTAGCTTTATTAGGTTTAAACTCTGTCCAATGGTTAAGCCAATTTTTAAAACCTATAACTCCTTTTTCTTGTTGAGCGAACATGCTACCTAATGTAACGAATAAAAGTAGTGCGGTTAGTGTAGTTTTTTTCATGAGGGTTAAATTTTAATAGATTATTAGGCGAATAATTTACTGCTCAAATATATGATTATTTCACATTAAGTGCAAGTTATATCGACGAAATGCAAATAATTGTTTTATTTGACGTTTTTAATTTTAATTTAGACCAACTTATAACCTGATAATGAATTGATTAATTTAAGTGAATTAAGAATAACTTTGGTATAGAAAACAAAAAGTCCTTACTATATAAATTAGTTAAGGACTTTGTAATAAATTATTGTTGAATTATAGTTATTCTGCTTTAAAATCATTGTACGTGTGTAGTGATTTTAATGTTTCTTCATAAAATAATATAGCAGCTATAAGATCTCTAGAATCTGAGTAAGGTAAGATTGATCTTTGAAATATTACTGTACTATCAAAATATTCAGCAGATGCTTCACGGTTTAGCTCTAAGGCTTTTATATTTTCTTTTGTTTCAGGAATTCCTAAAGAAGCCATAGTGACATTTGGTTTAGTTGCAAATGCAATGTTTGGTAAAATATTTACAATTACCTCAATACGTTGTATATATAAAGTAAGCAAATCTCCTTTAGAAAATCTGTTTAATTCATCAAGACTATGGTATTTACTAATACTTACTTTTCCATTAATCAATTTAAGTGATTTTTTCTTGTTTTGTGCGAAACTGATACTAAGTATCATAAAAAAAATAAGAGTAATAAGTGTAGTTTTTGCTTTCATTTGATGCTATTAATTATATAAATATGTAACAAATCTATATAAATAAATGAAAAAAACAACTCATTTACGATTTTTTTATTAGATTTTTATTATGACAAAATGTGTTTTTATCAGACAAACGGTATAAACATTAGATAAAACGCTTATTTGTTCGGTAAAATGCTGTTTATGTAATTTTATACATTAAGCTTAAAAAAGGTGATGAATTGAAATATTTATAGCATTAATTAACTTTTCTTTAGTTTAATTGAGAACTTAATGCAAATAGATAATTGAAATTTATTAATAAAACTAATATGATTATTTGATCTCATTTCTAAATATTACTTTTAAAAAACATATTTCTCTCAAACAAAAAAGGTTGCCCAAATAGGACAACCTTTTTTCATATTATATAATAGTCTATATTATTTTAAACTTTCTAATAGTTTTTCTGCTACTAATTCAGACGATGCAGGATTTTGACCTGTAATTAAATTACCATCTTGTATTGCATAAGCAGCCCAATCTTCTTTTTTAGAATAGATTCCGCCATTTTGGCTTAACATATCTTCTACTAAAAAAGGTACAATATCTGTTAATCCTACAGCTTCTTCTTCGGTATTAGTGAACCCTGTTACTTTTTTACCTTTTACTAAAGGTGTTCCATCCGCATTTTTAACGCCTTTTAAAGCAGCAGGAGCATGACATACAAATGCTACTGGCTTATTTTGAGTGTTAAACTTCTCGATTAATGCAATAGAAATAGCGTCGTTTGCTAAATCCCATAATGGACCATGTCCACCTGGATAAAACACTGCATCAAAATCGTCTGCATTCATATCAGATAATTTATTTGTGTTTGCAATTTTAGATTTAGCATCTGCATCTTTATTAAAACGTTCTGTTGCTTCTGTAGCAGCATCAGGAGAATCACTACTTGGATCTATTGGTGCAGCACCACCATTTGGAGTAGCTATAGTAATTTTTGCTCCTTTGTCTAATAATGAATAATATGGACTGGCAAATTCTTCAACCCAAAATCCTGTTTTCTTTCCTGTATCTCCTAATTTATCGTGAGATGTTAATACAAATAATACTTTCATATCTTTTTCTTTTTTTAATTCTGTTTTTACTTCTGAAGCGTTTTCAGAAGGTGTTTCGCTTTTTTTGTCTTTACAACTTGATGCAGTAATAATGGTAAGCGTTAATACTAATGTTTTTAATATATTCATCTTTAAATTTAGTAAGCCATTTTTACTATTTTCTCAACCTTATCTGGAGACAATGTTTGGTGTTCACCTAAACCTGTCCAACCACGATCTGTAAAACGTTGTGAAATTTTCTCAGCTGTTCCTTCATAATCTTCAGTATAGTCTGATAGTTTAGTATCTATACCTAATTCATGGAAAAAATCTACTGTTTTTTCAATTGCTGCATAAGCTTTATCGTCTATGCTACCTTCTGTAATGTTCCAAACACGCTCACCATATTGTGCTAATTTTTCTTTTTTAGCTTCAAAATTAAACTTGTAATGACTTGGCGCGATTACAGCTAATGTGCGTGCATGATCGATACCAAATAAAGCAGTTAACTCATGACCAATGGCGTGTACGGCCCAATCTGTTGGTACTCCTTTTTGTATTAATCCATTTAATGCCATTGTACAACTCCACATAAAGTTAGATGCTGCCTTATAATCTGTTGGATCTTTTATAACAGTTGGTGCAACTTCAATTAAAGTTTGTAAAATGCTTTCTGCAAAACGATCTTGTAATATGGCTCCAATTGGATACGTCATGTATTGCTCTAAAACGTGTGTAAAAGCATCTGTTAAACCATTTGCTAATTGACGTTTTGGAATTGATTGTATTACTTGTGGATCTAAAATAGAAAACTCAGGAAATAAACCAGGGCCACCCATTGCAAGCTTTTCTTTAGTTTCAGCTCTAGTAATTACTGCTCCAGAATTCATTTCAGATCCTGTAGCTGGTAATGTTAAAACCGTTCCAAAAGGCATGCCCTTTTCAGTTCTAATATTTTTAGTTAAAATATCCCAAGGTGTATCACCATTGTAAACTGCAGCTGCAGATAGAAACTTGGTTCCGTCAATTACAGAACCACCTCCAACAGCTAACAAGTATGTGATATTTTTGTCTTTAATTACCTTTAAAGCTTCCAAAAGTGTTGCATACTCTGGATTTGCTGGAATACCTCCAAATTCAACAACTTCAACATCTGCTAATGCCGTTTTCACTTGGTCGTAAATGCCGTTTTTCTTAATACTTCCTCCACCGTAAAGTAATAATACTTTAGCATCTTGAGGTATTTCTTCTTTTACTTTTTCTATTGTATCCTTTCCAAAAATAATTTTGGTTGGGTTTTTAAAATCAAAATTGTTCATCTTCTTTTCGTTTTTAAATTATTAAAATTTAAATTTTTACTATCATTTTCCCTTTGTTTTTACCTTCGAATAAATCGATAAAAGCAGTTGGAATATTATCGAAACCTTCAACTATAGTTTCTGTGTATTTTAATTTACCTTCCGCTAACCAACCTGATAATTGTTGCATCGCTTCTGGAAATTTATCAACATAATTAGAGACTATAAAGCCTTGCATTAGTGCGCTGTTTTTAACCAAGAAAGGCTGTACGCTTACACCTGTTGGTGTTTCAGTATCATTGTAAACCGAAATTGCTCCGCAAATTATTATTCTAGTGAAGTGGTTTATGTTAAATAAAACAGCATCAGATATTGGTCCGCCAACATTATCAAAATAAACATCTACACCGTTTGGTGCTAGCCTTTTTATATCGGCATTAATATCTTTACTTGTATTGTAATTAATACCAGCATCGAAACCAAACTTATCTTTAAGCATGTTGATCTTCTCATCGGTTCCAGCAATTCCTATAACATGAAGCCCTAAGATTTTTGCTATTTGTCCAACAACACTACCAACAGCTCCAGCAGCACCAGAAACAACAATAGTTTCTCCTGCTTTAGGTTTACCAATTTGTGTTAAACCTAAATATGCTGTTAACCCTGTCATTCCTAAAACACCTAAATAGGTGCTTAAAGGCGCTTTAGAACCATCTACTTTATTTAAGCCTTCGCCATTTGATACTTGCTGTGTGGCCCAATTTAACATACCAGCAACAAAATCTCCTTCTGTAAATTTTTCGTTTTTTGAAGCAATAACCTTTGCAACAACTCCAGATTGTACAGGTTTATTTAATTGAAAAGGAGGAACGTAAGATTTTGCATCGCTCATTCTTCCTCTTAAATAAGGATCTACAGAAACATAAGCAGCTTCTAAAAGGATTTCTCCTTCAGAAATTGAAAGTTCTTTTTCTTCAGTAACAAATTCAAAATTTGAAACTGTAGGTTTTCCTACAGGTCTATTATTTAATAAAATTGTCTTCATTTTAATTGTTTTTAGTCTATTACAGTTACTAATTCTTCCATAGGTTTTCTAACCTTTACAAGATTTACTAACCAATCTGCATCATCTTTTCTATAACCAATTGGTAACATTACAGCACTACGTAAGCCTTTTTCGCGTAACCCTAATATTTTATCAACGGCATCTGGTTCAAAACCTTCTAAAGGAGTAGCGTCAACACCTTCAAAAGCAGCAGCAGTTAAAGCTTCGGTAAAAGCAATATATGCTTGTTTTGCCGCGTGGTTAAAGTTTTCTTCTGGATCTTTTTGAGGGTACATACCTAATAACATCTGACGGTAATTTTCCCATCCTTCATTTTTAAATCCGCGAATTTCGTTAGTTAAATCGAACATATGATTAATACGTTCTACTGTGTAGGTATCCCAAGCAGCAAATACAAGTAGGTGAGAACAGTCTGTAATTACAGATTGGTTCCAAGCGACAGGTCTAATTTGTTCTTTAATATCTTGATTTTTTATTACAAATATCTCGAAAGGTTGTAATCCGCTTGATGTTGGTGCTAAACGTGCAGCTTCTAAAATACGTTCTACTTTATCTTCTGCTACTTTTTCGCCATTCATTGCTTTTGCCGCGTATCTCCACTTTAATTTATCTAATAATTCCATGTATTTTTTTATTTGTTTTTTGTTATTCTTTTTATATCGTTTGAAGTAATAATGTCTCCAACATAGCTTGTGCTATTTGCTAAATTTATCATGGCTTGTGCCATGTTTTCTGGTTCTGTTATTTTGTATTGCTTGAGACTACCTATAAATAAAGGTTGAATGATTTTAAAAATGGTTAAACCTATTTTTTCTAGTGTACGCTGTTCTTCTCGTTCTCCACCAATTAAAGATGGTCTAAAAATAAAGGTGTTTTTGATGTTTTGTTTTTGAACATCTCGCTCCATTTCTCCTTTTGTTTTGTTATAAAACACAGAGCTGTTTGCGTTTGCACCTAATGCTGAAACTACTAGAAATGTATCAATATTATTTTCTTTTGAAAGTTTTGCAGCGGTTACAGGAATACCATAGTCTATTTGTTTGTACTTTTCTTTATTTGGTGTTTTTGATTTAGTTGTACCAATACAGCAGTATACTTCGTCCGCTTTAAAATCTTCTTTAAATTGTTCTAATTTTAAAAGGTCTCCAATAAACTGTGTGACTTTATTAGGTAAATTTTCAATTTTAGAACGTGAAAATAATTTTATGATTTTGTATCTATCATCTTCAATTAATTTTTGAAGTAATATATTCCCAGTTAATCCAGTTGCTCCTAATATTATTGCTGATTTCTTCATCTATTTACAGACTTTAATACTGCTCCAAGCAGATTGATAAGCTTCTTCTAAATGTGTTTTGTCTAATTGAAATGAGCCACGTTTTTGAGTTATCATTAAAAATGATAACGGATTTATAGAGTATGCATAGAGTAGATAATCTGACATTGGTTTAATAATTCCTTCCTTTTTACCACGAGCCCAAAGGTCGAGTAGTGGTTGTAAGTGTTTAATACCTTGCTGCCTACTAAGCTCGTCAATCATTGGTGTATTATCACATTGTGCTAAAAACATTGCGTTTTCACATTCTTTAAGTTTAAAGTCTGCTATACGTTTCCAAATAAGCTCAAACCCTTTTTCAACAGACATAGTCGTATCAAAATCTTTAAAAGCATATTTTGTGTATTCTGCTTTAACGTCTATATAAGTTTGATTAACTAAATCTTGTTTATTTTCAAAATATAAATAAATAGTAGCAGGAGATACATTTGCCATCTTTGCTATTTTGCTCATTGGTGTAGCATGAAAACCATTATTGTTAACCAACTCGATTGTTGCTTTAACCAATGCGTTTCTTTTGTCTATACTTTTTTGAAGTTTTGCCATTATGAGTTAATATTATAAAGTTTATAAGACAAAGCGATTAAAACTAATTGTATAGGTAATCTTATCAATGCAGCTTCATGGCTACCAATAGCAGGTGTTTCTGTAAACACATCCCAAATATGAATTGGTAGAAAAAGTAACATTAAAATAAAAATTCCTAATGCAGCTTTAGCAGCGTATTTTGGTAAGATTAATAATAATCCTAAAAATAACTCTACAATACCTGAACCGTAAATTATAAACGTTTTGTAGATAAGAAAATCTGGAACGTATGCATTAAAAAATTCGGTTTTAAAAAAATGTTGACTACCCGCATATATCATAAATAGGGCTAACAATAATCTTAATATGGTCCAAAATAGTTTCATTTGTTTGTTTTATTAGTACAAAGATATGTAAAAATGAACGTTCATTCTTTTTTTTAACAAAAGTTTAATTCAGTTGAAAATAATATGTTTCTTAATTTCAATTTAATCATTGCTTAAAAGTAAAAAAAACGAAAATTTAATAATTATTTAAGTCATAATTAATTTCTTAAAAAACAAGATTTAAGTCATTAATAACGATAGAGAATATGGAATTAACACATTAAGACTCTTAGTTTTAGTAAATCCTTAAAAAGGATGTAAGGTTCTTATTTGGTTGAAGTTAAATTATAATGGATATAAGTTAATTCTTACTTATATAAGTTGTTATTTTGCACACCTTTTTAAAAAAATCACACATATGATTACTAAAAAGTGAGAAATTATTTAATACATTTTTTTATTTATGAAACATTATTACAACATTTTTACATTTACGTTATTATTAACTTTATGTACTCAATTGTCTTTTTCTCAAGAAGATAATTCTAACCGTTGGTCTTTTGAAGCTGGTTTAAGCGCAGTAGATCTTTATCCTGTTGGAGAAAATACTCCACAAGGTGACTATTTTGATGAATTTTTTAACCTTAACGACCATTATAACGTTGGTTATTATTTAGGTGCTACAAGAAACTTTACTAGCAATTTATCTTTATCTGCTAGAGGTACAGTAAATGAAATTAGTAAATGGGGAGATTTAGGTAAAGCTGATGAAAGTGTATTAGTTGACAATCTTAAATATTATGGACTTGACGCTATGGTAAATTATAGTTTTGGTCAGGGAAAATTACAACCTTTTATTGCAGTAGGTGGTGGTTATACTTGGATTGAAGAAGGACCATTTAATACTTTTTCTAAAACCTCTAATAGTTTAGTTGGTGCAGGTACAGCAAATGGATCTGTAGGAGTAAAGTACTGGTTTAGTGATAAGTTTGGTGTTAATTTACAAACGACTTACAAGCACTCATTCGAAGATTATTTACCTAAGCATTGGAACCATAACTTAGGTCTTGTTTATAAATTAAACAAAGAGGAGCCAGAAGTATTAGAAACAGAAAAAGTAACTATTACACCAAGCCGTTGGTCTTTTGAAGCAGGTTTAAGTGCTGTAGATGTTTATCCTGTTGGAGAAAATTTACCACAAGGAGATTACTTTGATGAGTATTTTAATTTAAACGACCATTATAATATTGGTTATTATGTTGGTGTTACAAGAGACTTAACAAATAATTTATCTATAACTGCAAAAGGTACCGTTAACGAACTAAGTAAATGGGGAGATTTAGGTAAAGCTGATGAAAGTGTATTAGTTGATAACCTTAAGTATTATGGACTTGATGGTATGGTAAACTATAGCTTTGGTCAAGGGAAATTACAGCCTTTTATTGCAGTAGGTGGTGGTTATACTTGGATTGAAGAAGGACAATACAATACATTTTCTAGTACTTCTAACAGTTTAGTTGGAGCAGGTACAGTAAACGGTTCTATAGGTGTTAAATACTGGTTTAATAATAAAGTTGGTGTAAATTTACAAACAACATACAAGCACTCATTCGAAGATTACTTACCAAAGCACTGGAATCATAACTTAGGTTTAGTATATAAGATTGGAAATGGAAAAGAAAAAGTTTCTAACGATAGAGATGGTGATACAGTGCCTAATGAATTAGATTTATGCCCAGATACTTTTGGTCTAGTTAGCCTAGGAGGTTGCCCAGATACAGATGGTGATGGTGTTACTGATAAAGATGATTTATGTCCTGAAGTAAAAGGATTAGTTGAATTTGGTGGATGTCCTGATACAGATGGAGATGGTTTTCCTGATAATAAAGACAATTGCCCTAAAGTAAAAGGAACAGATAATGGTTGTCCAGTAAAAGTTGTTGAGCCTGCACCAGTAGCAGTAGTTGTACCTGCAGTTGTAGGACAAAGAAAAGTATACTTTAACTACGATAGCTCTAAGCTTGATGAAACTGCTAAATCTATATTAGATGATATTGCTAAAAATATTAAAGCAGATAAATCTAACTTTAGTATTTCTATTCAAGGCCATGCAGATAGTAGAGGAAGTGATAACTATAACTATAACCTTTCTTTAGTAAGAGCACAAGCTATTAAAGATTACCTTACTTCAAAAAACATAGCAAATAGCTTAATTTCTATTTCTGGTAAAGGAGAAACTGAACCTGTAGCCCCTAACAATACTGAGGCTGGAAGAGCAGCAAACAGAAGAGTAGAGTTAACTATTGACATTACTGCTAAGTAAATTCTAATTTACTTTTTATAAATCGTGCTATCATATTTAATATGGTAGCACTTTTTTTTGATATTATTATTAATGAAGTACAATACTCATTATATAAATTTAAAAGACCTTCCAGCAATAATTATGCAGCTTTTTTTTATGAAGTTAATAGAATTTAATTAACAAATAATTAGATATAAACATATACTGCGTTATGTAACTTTGTGTAAGTAAAAGCAACTGTTTTTAACTTAATATTACAATTGATTACTGCATGTTATGGACAATAAACAAACATTATATTCTATTTTAGATCTTGCTTTAGTATCACAAGATCATTCACTTAAGCAAACTTATAATAACGCTTTGGAATTAGCACAACAAGCCGAAATATTTGGTTACACGCGCTATTGGTTGGCAGAACATCATAACTCGGCAAATATAGGTAGTAGTGCAACATCGGTTTTAATAGGTTATGTTGCTCAAGGAACTAATACATTGCGTATAGGATCTGGCGGTATTATGTTGTCTAATCATTCACCGTTAATAGTTGCAGAGCAGTTTGGTACATTAGGTTCTTTATATCCTAACAGAATCGACTTAGGTTTAGGAAGGGCACCTGGAACAGATAGAGAAACGGCTCAAGCCATAAGATCTGATTTTATGCAAGCTGCGCATTCTTTCCCTAATGAATTAGATAAAATAGAAACCTATTTTTCTGCAAATAATGCTACTTCAAGAGTGCGTGCTACTGTAGCGGAAGGAGTAGAGGTTCCAATTTATATTTTAGGCTCAAGTACAGACAGCGCACATTTAGCAGCAAAAAAAGGATTGCCTTATGCTTTTGCGAGTCACTTCGCAACAACGCATTTATGGAATGCTTTAGACATTTATCGTAAAGAATTTAAACCGTCAAGTGTTCTACAAAAACCTTATGTAATTGTTGGCGTAAATATTATTATAGCAGATACAGATCAAGAAGCCCAGCGTCTATCAACATCATTAATTAGAATGATTGTTGGCATATTTACAGGCAAACGCGATTTTGTACAACCTGCAATAGACATGACAGATGAGTTAAAAGAGATTATGCAAAACCCGCAAGTGCACCAAATGTTGAAATATTCTTTTATAGGAAGTAAAGCAACAGTTAAAGCACAAGTAAAAGAGTTTATCGAGCAAACGCAAGCTGATGAACTTATTGCTGTAACTAATATTTATGATATAAGAGACAGAATAAGGTCTTACCAATTGTTTTCAGAAATAATGAAAGAGCTAAATTAATTACGCCTCAAAAGTATGGCGCTGCTCTTGTGTAGAAGATGCGTTTAATAGTTTATTAAAGTCTCTTATACTATCAAAATTTTGAGTTATCGCATGAGATACTGCAATACCAGAAATATCTGCTTTTAATAAATCAGGAACATCTTCTAAAGTAATACCTCCAAAACCAATAATTGGTATAGGTGTTTTTAGTACATCTGTTATTGCTGTATAACCTTTTAAGCCTAGTGCAGGATTCAAACTATCTTTTGTAAACGTACTTTTAAACGGGCCTAAATTAATATAATCTATTTCTTTATCTAATAGTGCCTCACAATCTTCTAAAGTATTTGCAGCACCTCCAATACTTTGCCAAGTATGCAAATACTTTCTAGCAATAGTAGGACAGGAGTCCGCTTTTTCTAAATATACACCATCTGCTTTAACCTCTTTAGCGACTTTATAAAAACCACTAATTATTAATCTAGTTTGGTAATGACTTGTAATTTTTATAGCTTCCTTAGCGATTTTTAACACCTTTTTTTCTGAAGCATTTTCCATACCAAATCGTACCAATTCTGCACCAGAAGTACATGCTTTTTGTATGTTTTCTAATATTGTTTTTGGTGAATCGCCTTCGGCTATATAATGTAGTTTTGGTATAATCATGTTTAAGTTTCTTGTTATTTGTAATGCCTTTTAAGAGTTGCTTTTCTTAATTAATTAAAATGAAGTTTCATCTTCTTGAAAACAGCTACTGGTGTATCGCTTTTCCATATACCACCCAAAACACCAACGCCATTATAGCCTAATGTATCGAATGCTGATAAATTACCTACTGTAACACCTCCCATACCAATAATTGTTTTATCAATAGTATTAACATCAAAACCACGACCATTATAACCTTTTTTAGATATAGATGAAAATATAGGGCTTAATAAGTGATAATCAAATTCGAAATAACAATCTTCAAGGTCTTTTGGCTCATGAAAGGATGAACTTATGGTTTTTCCAAAAAGACTTAGGTTTTTAAAATAACGACCCGGATTATCGATATTATCAATTCTTTTTTGTTCTTGAAAATGAATACCTTTTAAGTTGAAGTCATTAACTAATTCATGATGATAGTGCACAACTATTTTATTATGATGTTGTTTATCAATTTTGTTTAAATAATCGCAATGTGCTTGGTAATCTTTATTGGGTTTTCTTAAATGATAGTATTCTAAACCTTCTTGAAATAATTGATTAAGAATCTCTATTTCGTTTGGGATATCATTTTCGGGTGCTATTAAAACTATCATTATTTAATACTTTTCTTATTTTGTAAAGATACCTCAGATTCTTCATATTTAAAGACTACTTAATACAGAATATTGTAATAAACAGAATACTTGTGATAGCTTTCCTTTTTTCAGTTAAGAATAAATATTAAAAAAACTTTTTCTTAATATTTTCTGGCTTTATAACTTTAGTTTTTACGATAAAGTACATAAATAGATAAATAGCCATCATATGGCAAATAATAACAAGTACAGTAAAAGTTCTACTAAAATGTAAGAATTCATTAATTGATACTAATACAATTTGAAAAAAAGTAAAAAGACCTGAGGCAAGTAAAATAGGACTATTTTTATAGTTATCATTTATAAATACAATAGCAAATGTAATAGTGTAGACTATTAAACTTAAGGCACATAGAAAGACAAAAAACAAATGATTATTTGGTATAGAATTGACTAATAGTTTTAAAATAGAATATAAAATATAAGAAATTAAAACAATGCTAATCATTACCGAAATAGATGGTAAAGATCTTAGTTTCCCTGCATGTAAATATTTTTTAAGACTAAAAGCACAGCATATTAGATATATCGAAGTAAATGAAGCAATAGCACCAAAGCAATCTTCAAAACAGTAAAAGGATAATATATCTGATGCTAAAGTCGCCAGTAAAGCACATATAAACACTGGGTTAGCCTTTTTTTTAGTAAGGTGTATATATTTAAAAAGAAGAGAAGTAATTACAATGGGTAATACATATATTAATTTTGTTTTGCCAAAACCAATACTGACAATAACTGCCGAAAAAAAAGAAACGTATAGTACAATATCTATAATATTCGTAATTTTGAAAAAAGGAGTATTTATAGTTTTTTTTTCCTTCATTAGTAGCTTTTTTACATTACAGTAATATCAAATATATTAATTTAGTTTCTTAAAAACGAATATAATTTTATTAATATAAGCAATAAATAATAATCCTAAATAATAACTATATATGTTTCATTAACAATGTGTTATGTGGTTGAATTAATTGTAGAATAACTTAGTAAACTGAAATATAGAAACACAAATTAAAAGAGCTCCAATTATTCTATTAATTCTTGTGGTAATGTTTTTCATGTTTACCTTTAATATATGGCTAAATCTTCCATAGCCATAAAGTGTGATTATTTTTCCTATAAAAACACCAATTAGAAATAGAATTAATAATAAGCATTCAATACTAGTATTTAAGTATAGCATTTTTTTGTTTAAAAAAGAAATAATTAATATCCAATAAACTAATACTGTAGGATTAATTAATCCAAGTAGAAAACCTAGCATTTGCTTAGATAGACTATATCTTTTTTTTATAATTATGCATTCTTTGTTTTCATCTTTCACACATTCTTTTCTGCCCAACACAAGAATAAATCCAACAATTAATAATATAAAAGCGATTGTATATTGTAGCCAAACATTTGTATTAATAAAATTTTCGATTTGTATATTAAATTGAATGGCAATAGAAACTAAAATTAATTCTGCTAATGCCGCTGTGTAAACAATTTTTAATGCATTTTGAACATTCTCTTTTATTGTTGTATTAATTACGGCAACATTTGTTGTCCCTAATGGTAAAGTTCCAATTATGGCAGTAATTAAACCTAATAAAAAGTAAATTAATACAGTCATATATTATCTTTAATTTTGTAATATGTTTAAATAGGTCGTGGTTAAATGATTTAGCTTTCAAATAGTTTAGAATTCTAAATATTTATACGTCTGTTAAGTTTTAAACCAAATGTTTTTTTAGTTGTAATAGAGCTTTATCATTAATTTTATTAAATTTTTAAGATATAGTCTTAGAAAAACACCCGTCTTTTGTGTGCTTATTGTTATTAATAAAAGATATAAAGCACATGATGACAAACAAAATGATTGGGATAGTTGGTGGCGTAGGTAGTTATGCTGGTATTGACTTAATTAAAAAGGTTTACGATCTTACAGAAGCCTTGTCTGATCAAGACCATTTACCAGTATCTATGTTATCTGTACCACATAAGATTATAGATCGCACAAAATATCTTTTAGGCGAAACTGAAATAAATCCAGGTATTGCTATTGCAGAAATTATTGCGTCATTAATAGCTAGTGGATCGTCTATTATTGCTATTCCGTGTAATACTGCACATGCCCGACCTATTTTGAGTTTAATTGAAAAAAGTATACCAGAATCTTGTGTTTTGGTTAATTTAATAGAAGAAGTTGGTTTGTATATTTCTACAAAACATCCAGAAATCACAAAAGTTGGTGTTTTAGGTACTACAGGAACTATTTTGGCAAAAGTATATCCAGAAGTCTTGGCTAAATATAATATTGAAGTAATACAACCTTCCGAAGACATTCAAGACTTATTTGTGCATCCTTCTATTTACGACACTAGTTACGGGATAAAAGCATTTTCTAACCCTGTAAATCAAAAAGCTAAAGAAAACCTTGGTATGGCAGCCACTTATTTGTCTAGAAAAGGCGCGCAAGCTGTTATTTTAGGGTGTACCGAAATTCCGTTAGCAATCCAATACGAAAAAATAGAGGATAGTCTTATTATTGATGCAACAACCGTTTTGGCTGCTGCTTTAATACGCGAATCTAAAAAAATGGAATTAATAGCTTAAATACTTTATAAACTTTTAATGCACAGTAAAATACGTTTCTTTTTTTGTGAATCGTTAACTCTAATTTAGATTTATATTCTAATCCTTAATTTTTGTTTTAAGCAAAACACAATAAATGATTAAATACATTCAAAAACATTCCATTTTATCTATTTCGGTAGGTATCATTTTTCTATGCACTTTAGTTGTGTTTTTTGCAACCGAAGCAAGTTATAATGCTATTGAAAGTGCGTCATTATGGGTTCGGAATTATTTTGGATACTTCTATTTGTACTTAGGTTTTGGTTGTGTTGTAGCATTGTTATTAGTTGCATTTTCTAAATACGGAAACATAAAATTAGGTAAAGCATCGTCTAAGCCTGAATACTCATTATGGTCTTGGATTGCGATGTTGTATAGTGCAGGAATGGGTTCTGGTATTTTGCTAAGAGCCGTGCAAGAGCCCGTTTTCATGCAACAAAATCCACCTTTTGCATCTGGATTATCCAATGAAACTGTAGCATTAGAATTCACGTTTTACCAATGGGGAATTACTGCTTGGGCATTTTACGGATTATTTGCAGTTATTGTTGGTTATGCGTTGCATGTCAAAAAAAAGAAAGTCAGAATTAGTGCCACAATTGAAGATCGTATTAAAAGCAAACCGATAAGAGCAAGTGTAGATATAATTACGATTATCACCACTATTTTTGGATTAATTGCGGCTATTGGTTTAGGTACGACTCAGATTAATGGTGGATTAAATCACGTTTTTAGTGCAGATTTTGGACTAATGACAACTATAATTTTGTGTGTTTTTATTTCTACAATAGCATGTTATTCTGCTTGGCAAGGCGTTAATAAAGGGATTAAAATATTTTCTAAACTAAACATTATTGTCACTTTGGTAATATTGCTATTCGTTTTTTTTACAAGTGATATTCAGGGTATTGTGGTTTCTTTTTTTACTGCTTTATATCAATACATTATAGACTTTATACCAATGAGTTTGGCAATTAGAGACTATAATCCTGGATTAGAGTTTTTAACAGGTTGGACCTTCTATTATTGGGCCTTTTGGTTAGCTTGGGCACCTTTTACAGGCATATTTATTGCGCGTATTTCTAAAGGAAGGACGATAAGACAGTTGTTGTTAGGCGTTTTAATTATTCCAAGTTTAGGAACTTTCTTTTGGTTTTCGGTTTTTGGAACGTCAGCTTTTCATTTAATTGAAGCTTGGGGCAGTTACGATAATCAATTCGGGAATGTATTCTCATCTATTTTTGTCTTTTTTGAGCAGTATCCGTTCGCAACATTTTTAAATATAACCTCTATATTTTTATTAATCAGTTTTTTAATTACTTCTGTAGATTCTGCTGTGTTTGTGCTAAGTATGTTTACGGATAAAGGGTCTAAAAACCCAAATAAAACGCATCGTGTAATTTGGTCTGTTTTCATCTTATTAGCAACTATTGCTTTAATTCTTTTAGGTAATATTAAGGCAAATGTCAATGTATTGGAAGCTGTGCAACGCTTGTTAATTATAACGTCGCTACCGTTTTCGTTTTTCATCATCATTATGTTTGGTTTTTTTGTAAAAGATCTTAGAAAAAACCGACTAAAAGTTAATAATAAAGAATAGAGTAATTATGGAATCATTCAATCAAATAGATTTGTTTTCGACTAATGAGGTCCAAAAAACGGAATTTGATTTACCTGGTGCTGCTGTTACTTTATTTGAGAATTTCTTTTCAATAGAAGAAAGCGATAGATTGTATAATAGCCTTTTAAAAAATACCAATTGGGAGCAAGGCCAAATGGCTATATACGGTAAACAAATAGACTTACCCAGACTTACAGCTTGGTATGGCGATACGGATTTAGAAGTGGCCTATGTTGGAAAAACAACAAAGCTACGTCCTTGGACTGCGGAGCTATTAAAAATCAAACAACGCATAGAGCAGGAGGTAGACATCAAATTTACGCGCTGTTTACTTAATTATTATAGAGATGGAAAAGACAGTGTAGATTGGCATCAGGATTATGAAGTAAATCAACGCAAAAACACGGTTATCGGCTCCGTTACTTTTGGAGAAACTAGACCTTTTCAACTAAAACACGCCACGCGTAAAGATTTAAAACGCTTAGACATTCCTTTAAAGCACGGTAGTTTGTTACTAATGCAAGGTGCTACTCAAAATAATTGGAAGCATAAAATTCCGAAAACAACAAAAAAAATTAGACCACGAATAAACCTAACTTTTAGATGGGTTGGATAAAACTAAAATGGTATTAAAAAAAGAGTAACTAAAACTAAATGTACGTTGTGCAGTTTGGAAATTGCTTATTATCTTTTTTATGAAAACTTTAGGAATTACCTTTAATTATAGCGGTATTCCCTGTTTTTCTACATTAAATTGGATTGATTTTCTAGTTATTTTTGTACTATCATTTATGACCGTTATTGTGAGGTTTTAATACTATACTTACTTTTGTCACTATAAAAATGATAGTTAATTAAAAAAACATATAAAAATGAATTTACAAGACACATTAAACTGGAGATATACTACGAAGGAATACGACACAACCAAGAAAATATCTGATGCAGATATGGCACAAGTTAAAAACTTATTACGAATGAGTCCATCAAGTATAAACCTGCAACCTTGGCATTTTATCGTTGCTGAAACTACAGAAGGTAAAGCACGTATGACAAAAGGAACACAAGGCTTTTTTCATTTTAATGAACCAAAAATAACGAATGCATCAGCTGTAGTATTGTTTTGTTCAAAAACAAGCGAAGGTGCAGATGATACTTTTTTTAAACACCTTTTAGAAGTACAGGATAAAGACGGAAGATTCCCTAATGAAGACATAAAAAACGGAATGTACGGAGGAATGAACGCTTTTGGTGATATTCATAAATATGATTTAAAGGATTACCAACATTGGATGGAAAAGCAAGTATATCTTAACATTGGAAACTTTTTATTAGGAGTTGCAAGTTTAGGTATCGATGCAACACCAATGGAGGGTATTGATGTAAAAGCGTTAGATGAAGAATTTGGATTAAGAGCAAAAGGATTTACATCTTTAGTAGTTGTTTCTTTAGGATATAGAGCAGCATCTGATTTTAATTCGACTGACAAAACTCCAAAATCTAGATTACCACAAAGTGAAATTATCACTGTAATATAATTGCAAAAATTTTAATTCAGATGAAAGCAATAGGATACAAAGAGAATTTACCAATAGACAATGTAAATTCACTACAAGACATAGAAATAGAGACTCCAAAAGCAACAGGTAGAGATATTTTGGTAGAGATTAAAGCCATTTCGGTAAATCCTGCAGATTACAAAGTACGTGCAAATATGCCTGTACAGGGTGACGATTGGAAAATTATTGGTTGGGACGCAACAGGTATTGTAAAGCAAGTTGGAGATGATGTCACTTTATTTAAAGTTGGAGATGAAGTTTGGTACGCTGGTGATTTTACACGTCAGGGTAGTTATGCGCAATTTCAGGTGGTAGATGAACGTATTGTGGGAAAAAAACCAACAAGTTTATCCTATGCTGAAGCTGCTGCCTTACCATTAACATCTCTTACTGCTTACGAAATGTTATTTGATAGATTAGAGGTTTCTAAAGACGATGCCAATAAATCTATTTTAATAATAGGTGCAGCTGGTGGCGTTGGTTCTATAATGGTACAATTAGCTAAAAAGCTAACAAAACTGAACATTATTACTACTGCTTCTCGCGGAGAAACTACCGATTGGTTAAAAGAATTAGGTGCAGATACGGTTATCAATCACAGAAATAAATTGAGCGAAGAGTTTGAAAAATATAGCCTTCCTGCTCCAGAATATGTTGTGAGTTTAAATGCTACGGAACAACACGTAGATGAAATTGTAAAACTGATTAAACCACAAGGGAAATTCGGTTTTATTGATGATCCAAAAGTTCTGAATGTGATGCCTTTTAAAGGGAAAGCAGTTTCTACTCACATTGAGTTAATGTTTACACGTGCTATGTTTCAAACAGAAGATATGATTGAGCAACATAACATTTTAAACAACGTTTCTCAATTAATTGATAACGGAACAATTAGAACCACTTTAGGCGAAAATTTCGGAGTTATTAATGCTGAAAACTTACGTAAAGCACACGCTTTTTTAGAAACCGGAAACGCAAAAGGTAAAATAGTTTTAGAAGGATTTTAGTCTCAATGAGACCAATAATATATACATAAAATGAATTTCAAATCAATTATAGCAGCACTAGCTGTAACAGCATTATTTGCCAGTAACACAGCAAATGCACAAGTAAACACTATAGATTCTTTAGCAACTTCCAAAGTGCAACATTTCAATTTTGATGAAATGGAGTCAGAAACTATCGGTGAAGGAATCAAACGTAAATGGTTCCATGGTGAAAAAGGTCAAATGACTATTTTCAATTTAGAGAAAGATGCGCATATTCCTTGGCATAAACATCCAAACGAACAGATAACATATATCATGTCTGGTAAGGTTAAAATCAAGACTATTATTGATGGTAAAGAAACATTTGTAGAAGTTGGAGCAGGAGAAGTGATTGTTTTTCCAGAAAATGTACCACACGAATTTTGGGCTTTAGAAGAAACTGTAGATTTAGATGTACACGTTCCTGTACGTCAAGATTGGTTGTCTAAAGAGCTTCCTGACTATTTAAAGAAAACTAAAAAATAGAGATCATATTTCAGCAGATTGGTTGGCTTTTTAAACCAAATTTAAGGGAGAAGAGAACGTTAAATTAGGCAGTAAAGCCATCTGAAAGCTGTAATTTTGTGACACTAAAAATAGACAAATCATGAGCAAAATAACTGTTGTGGCTAAAATTGTAGCCAAAGAAGAAAATAGAGAATTGGTTAAAACCGAATTACTAAAATTAGTTGCCAGTAGTGTTAAAGAAGCGGGTTGTATCAACTACAACTGCCTTCAAGACAATGACGATGCCAATACATTTACAATGTATGAGAACTGGAAAGATGCTGAGGCACTTACTTTACACGCTGCAACACCTCATTACGTAGCGTTCCAAACTGCGGCCAAAGATGCTATTGCCGAATTTGCAGTCAATAAAATGACTATGCTTGCCTAAGTAAAACACCATTTAATTTGAAAATGAAGCTTTTGCGACCAATGTGAATACATGGTCCAAAAGTTCTTTTTTTTGGTTATAATTTGATGAAAGTAGATATTTTTTTTGGAGCTATTTCCAGCTATCCATTCCCGCTTTTTTAATCTTGCCTTTTTTGGCAAGATTAAAAAGAGCTCCACTTCTATCTGGGCTAGGGGTTTTAGGGATGCGAGGAATATTGTTTAAACATATGTTTATTTTGCTCGTACAGACGTATTAATTTTCATTGTTTTATCTTACATTAGCGTAATGGTTAAAGTATCATAAATGTGATATATGTACCTCCTAAATTGGGTGGCTTTGTATTGTTATGTGATACATATAAATGAGTTGGTTATAACAATTGAGCAAATGATATATACAAGAGTATATTTCGAAGAAAGAATAGTCAGACAAAGCGGATCTCCAGCTGGAAGAAAAACAGTTGCAAATATCGTCGATAATTTAATAGAAGGTGTTACCCTAGATTTATTCGAAGAAGATTTCAAAAAAGGTAGTGGAAACGAACTTGAAGCAAAATTTCGAGCCATATATTCTTCATCTGCATTAGCAGCCAACAATTTTTCAATTATCAAAAAGAAACCGTTTTCTTTTCGCTTTCTAAACAAATCTGGATTTGAATTTTCTAGCTTCGAAAGACAATTCCCAACTGGCTTAGGTGGATTTCCTCCAAATATCGATTTTGTTTTGGAAAATTCTAAAGATATAGTTGCTTTTGAATCTAAATACTTAGAACATTTGACCAAAAAGCCAGTTAGCTTCGCTTTATCTTACAATAAAAACAGATTACCATTTTTAAGTGAATTTTGGTTTAAGTTAATTGAGAATTATAGTGGCAAGATCTTAAGGTTGGATGTAGCACAATTAATAAAACACTCAATTGGATTAATAAGATATAATAAATTTCTTAAAGAGAAATCTAAAAAAATAACACTAGTTTATATTTATTGGACTCCAAAAAACATGGAATCGTATGATGTATTTCAAAGTCATTCCGACGAATTAATTGAATTCGAAAATGTAATGAATGAACAAAATGATATTAATTTTATTAGAATGACGTATCAAGAATTCTGTAAAATGTATGAAAATGATAAACAACTAAACGAGCATTATTCTAAAGTTAAAGGCAGATATGACATAATAATATAAATATTGCTATCGCTCCGCAAAGTATAATTCCCAATTCAATTTTCAAACGGCAACTTCATCGTGAACGCTGCGCAAATGTCTCCGACTTTGCGCCCATTCCTATTAACAATTACAGTAGCTAGATTCATTAGTAGACAACAAAAACCACCAATTATAATCGTTTAACATCAAAATACAAAGTGATGCACTGTAAGTCATTGCTCCGCTCCTCGCAATGACCCTGATTGCGGATGCTCGTTGTGTATGCGTGTGTGATATTCTTTCAGAATGACAAACTAGGTGGATTTAAAATCCATCCGATTTACAACATAGTACAATTGCAAAATCGAGCGAAGTCAATAATCAATAATAGATTTCGGCTTCGCTCGATTGTTTACTAATAGAATGTTTTATAGCTCTAAAAATCAACTTTTAGAACGTCATAGTAATTACATCTTCAAAGTGATTTTGTTTAAAAAGCCACTGTAATTTTCTAACTCCAGAGGTACATCTGCATTTTTTTCCATATCGTGAAAATGGTGTTTACCTATCAATTCCATACCTGTAAAAGCATTCATTCTGTGAAACCCAAACATAACCCCTTCATCAACACTTTTTTGATCAAAAAACTCATTTTCTAAGGTAAAAGCTGTTTTGGGTGCGTTCCAACTAGTGGTGAGGATGTATTTTTTTCCGTGCATCAATCCACCAGTTCCGTAGTTGATATCTGGATTTGTTCTGCTTCTTCCGTCGCTTTTATAAATTCCGTTTTGATGACCTTCGGTAAAAACTTCATCGATATATTTTTTGAAACCAAATGGAATCTGAAACCACCAAATAGGGGTGTGGTAAATAACGATATCTGCCCATTTAAATTTTTCTACTTCTTCCTTTGCATCATAATCGTCACCAACCTGAGTAGATTTTACAGCAAAATTCTCATTTGAATCAAAGTAACCCATTGTATTATTGAAAAGTGTTTCGTTAAATCGACCTCCAGAATGTGCAAATGGATGACTTCCATTTATTATAAATATATTTTTCATCTTTCTTTGTTTAATTATGAGACAAAATTAAGTTGATTTTTTGTATTGTAAAAATAATACAAATCATACCTTTGTATTATAATATTAATAGTTATGGTCAATTTAGAATGGTATAGAACATTTAAAGAAGTATATGAAAACGGCACTTTAACTAAAGCGTCAATTGCTTTATACTCCTCTCAACCTGGTGTTAGCGTGCACTTAAATGCCTTAGAAACCTATATTGGAAAAAAATTATTTGAACGCACTTCCAGAAAAATGATCCCTACGGAGGATGGGAAATTTTTATACGAATACATTATAGAATCGCTGAACAAGCTGGAAATTGCCGAACAGCATTTTAAAAGAACAACGCAAGAAACAAATCCTTCTATAAATATTGGTATGTTTTCTGAGATGTTCCAACTCATTATTGAACCCGAAATTCCGAAGTTAGATTTTGACCTAGTGGCACGATTTGGTGCGCATACCGATTTAATAAAAGACTTGAATAATGGCATTTTAGATTTAGTAATTACGCCCAGAAAACAAAATGATAAAAAATCGCCGGTGGAGTATGTCCCTTTTTCGAAAGAAAGAATTATTCTCATTGCAGGAAATAAAACGGATACAACCGAGATAAAAAAGCACATTGAAGCTAATAATTTGAATGCCTTAGAAGCGGAATTATTGAAAAATAGTTGGTATAGTTCCTCCAACGAAATGGAGCATTTTAGACGTTTTTGGTTTGAGAATTTCAATAAAAAACCATCTTTTAAACCCAACTATATTTTGCCTAATATCACTTCTATCATTCGATGTTTATCTAATGAAAACGGATTGGCATTAGTGCCAGATTTTCTATGTCAAAAGGAGATTTCGAATAAAGAGATCAATTTAGTTTGGGAAGGAAAAGTAAAAACCGAAAACACCTTGTATTTTGCCTCAAGAACAGATTTGAAATACAAGAAAGAACTAGAGGTGCTTCGAAATATATTTACAGCAAAGATGAAGTAATACCAAATAAACATCAAAATGACCGATTAAATTCGTTTCTTTTTCCTTAATATTTCAATATAAAATAGAACCATAACTAAGGCTATGATTAGATTTTCTATTTCATATTAAGAAAAAATAATTCAAATTTATTATCAATCATTTCGAAATTCATTTGGTATAAACAAAATGCAGCCGCTTATTATCATTAATAATAATTAAAGCACAACTCTCGCTGTGCTTTTTGTTTGTATATTATTGTTTGCTCATTGTTGTGGGTACTAAGTCAGAGACACTCGCATAGCAGCACTTAGATTTTTCAGAACACTTCGCAGAGCTGGTTATTGGTCTCCGGCAGAAAAACTGAGGCTTATAAAAACGATTCCGGGAAGTATTTTGATAATGATAAAGGAGATCCGAAAGGGTGTTTTTCATCAGCGCATCTAGATGCTTATGATGAGGCTAAAATTAAGCACTTATTATCAATAACCGATAGTTTATTGTAAACGCTTCAGTTTAAAAATATAATAAGACTACCTAATAGAGTAGCCGTATTTATTTAACCTCTTCAAATAAAAACTCGCCTTTAGTTTCTGCAGCAAATAAGCCCCATTCCGTAATTAGATTTAAAATAGGAGTAAGAGTTTGTCCAAACTCAGTTAGCGTGTATTCTACTTTTAAAGGTGGTTTTTTAGTATAAACTTTTCTGCTTACAATACCATCAGCTTCTAGTTGTTTCAATTGCAAACTTAGGGTGCGTTCTGTAATACCCGGTATTTCTTTACGTAACTCGTTATACCGCTTCTTATTACTAGTTAAATGTGTAAGTATAACACTCTTCCATTTTCCGCCAATAAGTTGCATAGCTGCGCTTGTTGGGCAAAAGGATATTTTATCGTTGATCTTAATTTTTGGTTTCTTTTCAAATAGTTCTTTTCTATCCATTACTTCTTATATATAAACTAAAATGTATTTCAATGTTAATTTGTTATTACAAAGCAAAGGTAAGCAGCTTTAATTTAATATGCAACCATACTTTTTATAGTTTATTTATTATGTTTATAGTATTGACAAACAGGTTGTTATATATTTATTGCTATACTATACTTTTAAACCGTTATTGCAAGATAACAATACTATATATACTTTTGTCACTATAAAAATGATAGTATAATTAATCGACTAAATATAAAGACATGAATTTAACAGATATTTTAAAAGACCGTTACTCTGTAAAACAGTTTGATGCTACTAAAAAGATCTCAGATGCAGATTTTAAACAAGTAAAAGATGTATTACGTTTAAGTCCATCAAGTATAAATTTACAACCTTGGCATTTTTTAATTGCCGATACTCCAGAAGGGAAAGCACGTATTGCAAAAGGGACAGAGGTTTCTTTTCCGTTTAACACACCAAAGATTTTAGATGCTTCTCATGTCATTGTTATTGCTGCGCGTACACATGCAGATGAAGCATATTTGACTAGTATTTTAGAACAAGAAGATAAAGATGGTCGTTTTGCTGCACAAGAATTTAAAGATCAAGTACAAGGTGGTCGTAAGATGTTTGTAGACCTTCATAAATACGACCTTAAAGATTTGTCACATTGGATGGAAAAGCAAGTGTATTTAAATATGGGCGCACTTTTATTAGGTGCTGCAGCTTTAGGTATTGATGCTTGTCCTATGGAAGGTGTAGATGTAAAAGCTTTAGATAAAGAGTTTGACTTACATGAAAAAGGCTATACAGCATTAGCTGTTGTGTCTTTAGGATATAGAAAAGATACCGATTTTAATGCGAAGCTTCCAAAATCGAGATTTTCAGAAGAAACCATAATTACCAAATTATAAAATAAACGAGAACACTATAAAAAATCATATTATGAAAAGCACAATAGTAAAATTCACAGCAAAACCAGAACACGCAACTAGTTTTGCAGCAACATTAAAAGAAGCACAGGCAGCAACACAAAAAGAAGCTGGTAATAAAGAAATTAAAGTATTTGTATCTAAAGCAGATGCCAATGTATTTTTTGTTTATGAGCGTTGGGCAGATAAAGCAGCAATAACGTCTCACGATAATGAGGCGCACACAAAAAAGTTAATGGAAGTAGGGCAAACAGCGTTACAAATGGCGCCAGATTTTTATTTCTTAGGGGATACCAATCCGTTACCAGACCATTCTAAATCTGCAAATCCGGAGGATGAAGTATTTATCATTTTCTTCATTTTTAAATTGAAAACAGAATTTAGATCACAACTTTTAAATCAGTTTGAAGACCACATTACACATACCAGAAAAGAGGAAAAAGGAAACATTCTTTTTGATTTATACACAGTAGACGACCAAGACGATACATTGGCTGTTTATGAGCATTGGAGAAAAGAATCTGATGTTTGGGACATTCACTTTCACCAACCTTACGCAGAAAAAACGGGTAAACTTATGGAAGAAGCTGTTATTGGTGATTTAAAACAGTATATGAATTTTGTAACTGAAATTTAAAAATTTTTTAAAATGAAAAATATAATTACAGCACTAGTTTACGGAATTATCGTTGCAGTTAGTATTCAGGAAATTTCTGCTCAAGAACCAAGTATGAGAACTTTTAATGAAAACACAAAAGCAGTACAATTAGATAAGGGTACGATGCAAATTTTTGATTACGGTGAAACTAAAGTTCACGTTTACGAAACCAAAGGGTTTTTTAATACACATGCTTTTTTTATTGAAAAAAACGGAAAAGGAGTATTGATTGAAACACCACCAATGAAAGATAATTACAAGGAGCTTGTAAATTATATTGTTGGTTTAGGTTACACAAATATTGATGTGATGGTTTCTTATCATTTAATAGGAAAGCACTTTTTTGATACGGATAAACTAAAATTTAACCATATATATTCTAATCAAGAATCTTTAGATTATATGACGAATTCTGGTAATGAATCGCTCTCAAAATTAGCAGAAGTCTCAGGTGAAGATCTAGACGAAACTACAATAGTGCCAACCGATTTGCTAGAAGCAGGAGCACAAGAAATTTCAGGAATTCCTTTTATTATTACGCCTACCGGTTTTGGTTTTGATGTAGAAATGCCAGAAATAAAGGCTGTTCACTTGCATATGGTTGGGCACGATAACCATACTATGATTTTTAATTCAGAATTTATAGATACGGTAATTAAAGAGCTTACTGCTTTTCAAGAAAAAGGGTATACCACCTATTTTTCTTCACACAGTGCACCGGAAACTTCTGGAGATGTGACCATTAAAATCAACTATCTTAAAGAGATGAAAGCTATTCTTTCAGCTTCTAAAAATAGCGAAGAATTTATTCAGAAAATGGATAAAGCCTATCCTAATTTTGGATGGAGAAACTACTTATTAGGAAGTGCAAATATGTTGTTTACTGAAAACTAATTCAGTTAAACAAAAAAAACTACTATTATGAAAAAACTAATACTACTATTTTCGTTGGCGCTTTTAGCAAGCTGCGGAAATGAGACTAAAAAAGAAGCAACGTCAACTTCGGAAGAAGGACACGGACATTCACATTCTCAAGTTACGGACGAACACGGTTTGGCGCCTCATACCGAAAATACCATTCACCAATATGCACCAACGGTTGCCTTATTAAATAGTATCTACGAAGGTAATATTACGCCGCAACAAATGGTACAACAGGGTAACATTGGTATTGGAACCGTAAATCATTTGGCTGGCGAATTGGTTGCTGTAGACGGAGTGGTCTACACGATTGATGCCGAAGGCGGAATAGCAGAAGCACCGGAAGATTTAGAATCACCAAATATGACGATGATAAATTTTCAGCCGAAACAAACCGTAACTGTTGAAAATATTGAGTCGTATGAAGATTTAACTAGAGAACTTCAAAAATATTCAACCTCTAAAAATAGCTTTTACGCGTATAGAATTAAAGGTGAATTTAAGCACTTAAAAATGGCTTCTGCCCATAAAGTAGAGAATGAAGATGTGTCTTTATTTGAATATTTAGATACACGTGTAATGTATACTAGAGACAACATTAAGGGGACTTTGGTAGGTTTATTTACACCAGATTATCTAGGAAACATCGTTATTCCGGGAATGCATTTTCACTTTTTATCAGACGATATAAAATTGGGTGGGCATTTAGAAGACATCAAATTTGATAAACTTTCTATTGAAATTCAAGAAGTAAACCAAGTTAATTTACAACTTCCAGAAACAGAAAAATTCAGAAATAAAGATTTAAAACAAGGTGCAGCACCAAAGGCTACAGCTAAACAAAACGGAAAATAATAATATTATGAAAAAGCACATAATATTAGTTTTAGCATTGTTTTTTTCTTTTACAACTATTGCGCAAAACACAAAAGAAGACAACTATAAAACAGGTGTAAAAATTGTAAACGAGGTAAATGGCGATGGCGCTTCAAAAGGTTTGGAAGCCGCTTTTAAAAGCGTGTCTCCAGATATGGCAGATTATATTATTCGTTATGGTTTTGGAGAAATTTATAACAGACCGGGTTTAGATTTTAAGACAAAAGAATTATTAATAATAGCTAGTCTTACTACACAAGCCAATGCAAAATCGCAATTAAAGTCGCATATGAAAGCTGCACTAAACCTTGGTGTAACTCCAGATGAGATTTCTGAAACGATGATTTTGTTGAGTTTATATACTGGTTTTCCAGCAGCTAACAATGGGATTTTTGCTTTGAAAGAAGTTTTAGGTGAAACTAATTATGCTGCCTCTTCTAAAATAAATTCAACGAATCAATTAATTAAAAATTGGGAATTAGAGGGTTTTGCTATGCCAGAATCTATAGTAGCTTCTCCAACTGAAGATTGGTTGTATGTTTCTAACGTAAATCAGAATGAAAAAGGATATATAAGCCGAATTACAAAAGCCGGTAAAGTAGATAATTATAAATGGGTTACAGGTTTAAACAACCCTGCTGGTTTAGCTTTATACCAAGACAAATTGTATGTAGGTGATGGTAAGGAACTTCATATAATTGATGTAAAAAAGGGTAAGCTGATAAATAGCTTTACATCAACAGATGTGGTTTCATTAAATGATGTTGTAGTTTCTAAAACTGGACAGGTTTTTATCTCTGATATTGCAGGCGGAAAAATCTTCACTTTAGAAAACAACAAACTAGTGGTTTGGTTTCAAGCACCTGAAATTAAACATCCCAACGGAATTTTCATTCAAGATGATAATTTAATTATTGCTGATTTTGGTTCAGAATTATCATTAGAGTTAACTCCAGATAAGTATGGTAGTTTGTATAAAGTCAACCTAAAAGACAAAACAGCTACGATGATTAAAAGTGCGTATCAATTAGGTGCTTTAGATGGTTTAGCAGCAGTTAAAGATGGGTATTTAGTTACAGGCGGTACGGTTAGCGATTTGTTTTTTATTAATGATGACAACCGTATAAAAATTGGAACTTTTCCAAAAGGGTTAGCGGATATAAGTATTCTAGGTAATACGCTATATGCACCAATTCTCTTTAGTAATAAAATTGAATCTTTTTCAGTTCCGAAGGATTTTGCAACAATTACTATACTTGGTAAAAATTAGAATCATAAACAGAATAGTTAAAATAACAAAACATAAAACTCACAATATGAAAGCAATAGTTTTAACAAAGGCAGGAGGACCAGAAAATCTTCATTTAACCGAAGTACAAAAACCAAGTATAAAGGAAAACGAAGTATTAGTTGCTGTTAAAGCAATATCGTTAAACCCAGCAGATGTAAAACCGAAATACGCAGACGAGATGTTGAGTATGATGTACGGTAAAGAACGACCAATAATTTTAGGTTGGGATATTGCAGGTACCGTTACAGAAATTGGTGCAGCAGTTACCAATTTAAAAGTTGGAGATAAAGTTTTTGGAATGGTAAATTTTCCAGGTGTTGGTAATGCTTACGCAGAATTTGTTGCTGCTCCAGAAGCACATTTAGCGGTAATGCCTAATAACGTTTCCTTTATAGAAGCTGCTGCAACTACGTTGGCTGCTTTAACGGCGTTACAAATTTTAGAAGGTAAAGTTAAAAAAGGGGGTAAAGTCTTAATTCAGGCTGGCTCTGGTGGTGTTGGTCACTTTGCAATACAAATTGCTAAAAGCTTCGGAGCGTATGTAATTACTACTGCTTCAGCAAAAAACAAAGGTTTTGTACTATCTATAGGTGCGGATGAAGCTATTGATTATCACACACAAAAATTTGAAGAAGTTTTATCAGATATCGACTTTGTATTAGATACACAAGGTGGTAAAGTTTTAGAAAATTCAGTAAAAGTTTTAAAAAATGGCGGAACGGTTTTAACAACTGTGGCACCAGATGTATCTGAAGAAGTTAAGGCTATAGCTAAAAAAGAAAATAAAACAATAACTAATATTTTAGTGCATTCTAACGCTGAAGATATGTACACCTTAAAAGGGATGTTAGAAAGCGGAGCCATTAAACCAAACATCTACAAAACTTTTGCTTTTGAAGCTATGGCAGACGCGCATAGAGAAGTTGAAAAAGGAAGGACCGTTGGTAAAGTAATAGTAACTATTTAATTAAGAACATTCGTAACAAGAAAGCATAAAATATTTACACATTGGATTACTATTCAAAAAACACCAAGAAAATATCCGTTTAGAGCATCGGATTTCCAATAGAAATATTTTTTTTATTAAAATGCTCCGATTAATTACAAAATTAATTGGAGCATTTCTTATATTATACAACATCATAAAAAAAATCTAAAATAAAGTATAATTGCTTTGGTGTTAATGGAGTAATTTAATTTCTTTCCGGATTAATAATTTAACACTAAATGGAGAACATTACAACATTTTCAATTACAGTATTTACGGCATTTTTTGCTATTACAAACCCAATATCAAACATGACTGTTTTTGTATCTTTAACGCAAGGTGCAGATAAAAAAACGAAAAGAGAGATCAATAAAAAAGCAAACTTAATTGCTTTTGTAATTGTGACGGTTTTTATTTTATTAGGTAAATATATTTTTGAGTTATTTAATATTAGTATTCCGGCCTTTAAGATTACTGGAGGTATTCTAATATTTTTTATTGGTTTTGATATGCTTCAATCCAAACAGTCTAATGTAAAAAGCTTAAATAATGTTCATGTTGACGAAGATATAGCAGTCTCGCCATTGGCTATTCCTATTTTAGCTGGTCCGGGAACTATTGTAACAGCCATGAATTTTGTGTCTAATGCAGCACCTTTGCAAATGTTTTTGGTAATAGCCATTTTTGGATCTATGAGTTTAATTACTTACTTCACTTTTAAATTAAGTGATTTTATTGTTGGATTAGTTGGTCACAATGTAATTTCTGTAATTGGAAAAATTATGGGATTAATAATAGCCATAATTGGTACAGGTATGATTATACAAGGTATTAAAATTTCTTTCGATTTAATAGCTGGGTAATTTTGTAGGTTTAAATTGTAAATAACCGTTTTAAAAAGAAGTTTAATTCTGTTTTTAACAGACACATTAATATGAAAAAAATACTAATCCTATTTTCTCATCCAAAATTTGAAAAATCAAGAGCGAATACAGCATTGGTAAATCATATTAAAGATATTGAAGGTGTAACATTTCATGATTTATATGAACGTTATCCAGATTTTAATATAGATGTTTCAGCAGAAAAAAAAATATTAAATGCACATGATATTATTATCTGGCACCATCCATTTTATTGGTATAGTTGTCCGCCATTAATGAAACAATGGATTGATATGGTGTTAGAATTTGGGTGGGCTTACGGTCCAAATGGAAACGCATTGCAAACCAAAACATGTTTAAATGTTATAACTACTGGAGGTTCTAGAAAAGTGTATTGCTCAGAAGGTAGTAATAGTTTTACAGTTCGTCAATTTTTAAGACCATTCGAGCAAACTGCTAATTTATGTGGTATGGAATATTTACCACCATTTGCAGTAATGGAAACACATAAATTAAGTGATAGTGATTTAAGAGATTATGCTTTAAAATATGTCGAATTAATTACTTTACTTAAACAAAGTCTTTCCAATAGTGATTGTGAAGGATTTTCATTTATAAACGATATTCCGAAACTAAATACACTATAAATTTATGACTGGAAGTATACTTTTTGAAGCCATAGTCTTTTTATTAGGCGCAATTATTTGTGTATCTATTGCTAAAAAATTAGGCTTAAGTTCTGTAATTGGTTATTTATTAGCAGGTGTTTTAATAGGACCTTACGTCTTAGGATTTATAGGTAAAGAAGGTGAAGATATCTTACACTTTGCCGAATTTGGTGTGGTAGTAATGCTATTTTTAATTGGCTTAGAAATCGAACCAAAGAATTTTTGGAATATGCGAAAAACCATACTAGGTATGGGAGGATTACAAGTGGGAGGAACCATGTTACTTTCCTATATTCTGTTTGCTTTACTTGGTTTCGATTGGAAAGTAGCTTTAGTAATCTCTATGGCAGTAGCTCTATCTTCTACAGCAATTGCCATGCAAACGATAAAAGAAAAAGGCTTAATGAATACTACGTTTGGTTCATCTTCTTTTTCTATTTTATTATTTCAAGATATTATTGTCATTTTTATGTTAGGTTTTATTCCATTATTATCTAATACAGACGATAACGCTTCCGCGGAAAAACATAGCGAACATGCCAATTTATTAGAAACACTACCTATCGGTTTTCAAACGTTAGCCATTATTTTATCTGTAGTTTTAATAATTATAGCTGGCCGTTATTTAATTGTTCCAATGCTACGAAAAGTGGCTAAAACAGGAGTTAGGGAATTATTAATTGCTGCTGCTTTATTAATCGTTTTTAGTATTTCTTTTTTAATGGAATATGTAGGAATAAGTCCTGCATTAGGAGCTTTTTTAGGTGGAGTAGTACTTTCAAACAGTGAGTTTAAACATGAGTTAGAAAGCACATTAGAGCCTTTTAAAAATTTACTTTTAGGGTTGTTTTTTATGGCTGTTGGCGCTTCTATTAACTTTATTGTTATTGCGAATAGTCCTTTAGAAATAGGAGGTGTTTTAATAGCAATTGTAGTTATTAAAGCGCTTGTTTTGTTTATAGCAGGTCATGTTTTTAAATTAAAATTAGACCAAAAATTGTTACTTACATTTAGTTTGGCACAAATTGGAGAATTTGCCTTTGTATTATTGTCTTTTGCATTTGGTCTTAATATTTTGTCGCAAGATCAAATGGATATGATGCTTGTAATAACAGCTTTAAGTATGTCGCTTACACCAATTATTGGTATCATTAACGAACGTTTCATTCTGCCAAAAATTGGTACTAAAGAATCGATAAAACGACCAACAGATCATATTGCAAAATCTCAAAAAATTATATTAGTAGGTTTTGGCCATTTTGGAAATACTATTGGACGTTTTTTGCGCTCTCATGGTGTAGAAGCAACCATTTTAGATCATGATTCTAACCGTGTCGATTTTCTACGTAAAATGGGATTCGAAGTGTATTATGGAGATGCTACCCGTCTAGATTTATTAGAATCTGCGGGAATTGCTGAAGCTAAAATAATTATTTGCGCTACTAATAAAATAGAAGTTTCTAAAGCTATTAGTAAAATAGTAAAAGAAAAATATCCTCATGTAGAAATGATGATTCGTACTAAAAACCGCTATGATGCCTACGAACTACTTAATCTTGGTCACGAAAATATTTACCGTGAATCTCTGGAAACGTCATTAACTTTAGCTAAAGATGTGTTGAGTAGAATGGGTTTCAGAAAATACACGCTTAACAGACAAGTACAGAATTTTATTAAATATGATGAAGATAGTCTAAGGCGTCTAGCATCCGAGCCTAAACAAGAAGATAATTACATTTTTAAGGCTAGAAAAGAGCTAGAGCAACAAGAGAAATTTTTAAACGAAGATTTTAAAAGAGGTATTGTAGATTTCGATAGTCATTGGGATAGTGAGCATATTAGACAAGTTTTAGAAAAAACAAAAGAGGAATAAAACTGCTATTGGATAAAAATATTCCACATATTGAATTTGATTCTTCAAAACCAGATAATAGCGGTATTGAAATACTAACTATTGAAAGTCTTTCTATACGTAAAAACGAAATAGATCATAGTCCAGAAAAAGCCCACCAATTGGCTTTTAATATGATTGTGTTTTACACTGCAGGAGAGAGTAGGCAACTGGTAGATTTTATATGGCATGAGGTGAAAAGGAATACAATTATTCACCTATCTAAAGGCCAAATTAATGCGTTTCAATTTAACGAAGGTTTACAAGGTTACGTAATACTATTTACCGAAGATTATTTAAAAAAGCAAATAAATACATTGCCTAAAAATGAACTAATTAGATTATTTAATGCACATTTATTTTCTCCAATTATTCAAGCTTCTCAAGACTCTAATGTTTTAAATTATATAGAATTATTTTACAAGGAATATTCTAATATAGAAGAAGGCTATAATCAAGAAAATACATATAATGCTTTGTATTCTATTATCTTTTCAAAATTAGAACGCCTAAAACAATACCAAACCTTTCATTTAAAACGATCGGATAAATTAAACAGTTTCTTAGATTTTAAATCTCATTTAGAAACTCATTTTAATAGGAGCAGAAATGCCGATTTCTATGCCGAAAAGTTAAATATTACCTACAAACACTTGAATAGTATTTGTAAAGACATGGTTAGCGTTACAGCAAAGCAATTTATTGATGCTTTTGTAATTTTGGAAGCTAAACGTTTGCTTATAAATTCGGAAATAAAAAGTACAGAATTAGCGTATTCTTTGGGTTTTGAAGAGCCAACCAATTTTGTGAAATATTTCAAGAAACATACAGGATTTACCCCAAACACCTTTAAAAAAGACTACATATAATTTTTTAAGGTTCGATATTAACCATTTTTACAACCATTTTCACCTTTAGTAATCTGTATTGCTATAGTAATTTTGTACTCAGAATTTAACTATAAAAAACAAATAGCAATACATGAAACAAACACTTTTAGCAGTAACTCTAGTTTTAACATTAGGAGCATGTAAATCGGAAAAAGGAATAGAAAAGGAATCACAAGTAAGAAAAGAAGTAAAAATGGAATCATCGATTAAAGATAAAACAATAGCCGTACTAAAAAGTATAGAAACAGGAGACAAAGAAGCTGTAAGTTATATTAATCCAACAAACTATAAGCAACACAACCTTTCAGTAGGAGACGGACTAGCAGGTTTTGGAGCTTTGTTGGCTCTTGCTCCAGAAGATGGTTTTAAAGTAAATACAGTAAGAGCGTTTCAAGATGGAGATTATGGGTTTGCACAAACAGAATACGATTTTTTTGGCAAAAAAATAGGGTTCGATGTTTTTAGATTCGAAAATGGTCAAATAGTAGAGCATTGGGATAACTTAATTGAGAAAGCAGTACCAAATTCTAGTGGTCATACACAAACAGATGGTTCAACAATTATTACAGATTTAGATAAAACTGAAGCAAATAAAACATTGGTTTCTAATTTTATAAACGACATTTTAGTGAATGGTAAAATGGATAAAATTGCAAATTATTTTGATGGAGATAATTATATCCAACACAACCCGAATATTGCAGATGGTTTATCTGGATTAGGTAAAGCATTAGAAGCTATGGCAAAACAAGGTGTAAAAATGGAATTTGAAATAGTACATAAAGTGTTAGGACAAGGTAATTTTGTACTAGCTATAAGTGAAGGTAAATTTGCAGGACAACCAACATCTTATTATGATCTATTTAGAGTTGAAAATAATAAAATAGCAGAGCACTGGGATATTATGGAGACTATTGCACCAGAAGCAGATAGAAAAAATTCAAACGGAAAATTTAATTTCCCTAAGTAATTTTTTTAAACCATTTATTTTATTAATTAATAGCAGAAAAGGTTATCAAATCGGTAGCCTTTTTTTATATTATACAAATCATTTTAATTATTTATAAATATGTCAGACGTAAGAACATGCCCAACTTGTGGCGCAAAAGCAAAGTATAAAGTAAAAGAAAACATTGAAACATTTACAGCTGTGCAAGATGAAGATGCCTTTAAAAAAATTGGTCAGCTAAAAAAAGCAATGGACAAGTTTAAAACAAAAGCAGAGGCTTTAGAGAAAGAGTTGTTGGAGTTAAAATTAAAGCAATAAAATCATTTTGGAATCCCGATAAAAAAGAATTAGAATAGATCTATAAATAATAATAATATAATGAAAATAGCAGTCACATCAGTAAGTGGTAATTTAGGATCTGCAATAGCTAAGCAATTAATCCAAGAAGTTGGAAAAGACAATGTAATAGGTGTTGCAAGGACACCAGAAAAGGCTAAACATCTTGGCATAGAAATTAGAAAAGGCGACTATAATAGTAAAGAGCAGTTTAACAATGCTTTATTAGGAATAGAAAAATTAGTGATAATTTCGGGAATGGATGCTCCAGAAAAACGAATTCAACAGCATAGAAATATTATAGAAGCAGCAAAAGCAAATAGTGTAAAAAAGATAGTATATACGAGTATTGTTGGAGATGAAGAAAAAACGGCTTTTAGCCCAATTGTTAAAAGTAATCGTCAAACAGAAAAAGACATTCAAAATTCAGGATTAGATTGGGTAATTGGTAGAAATGGAATTTATATTGAACCAGATTTAGAGTATATTGAGACTTATAAAAAATTAGGAGAGATTAAAAACTGTGCCGGAGATGGTAAATGTACCTATACAAGCCGAAACGAATTAGGGTATGCTTATGCAAAAATGCTAATAGAAGAGAAGCATAGTAAAAAGGTTTATAACTTGGTTGGAGAACCTATTACTCAAGCAAAATTAGCAGATTATATTAATCAAGTATATAATACTAAACTTGTATTTAATTCTGTTTCTGTAGAAGACTATACAACTGAGAGAAAAGCAGAATTGGGAGATTTTATAGGAACAGTTATTGCTGGTATTTACGAAGGTATTTTAAATGGTGTTTATAATGTGAATTCAGATTATGAAAAGGCTGCAGGCCGTTTACATAAACCTACATTAAAGATTATAGAAGAAATAAAACAAGCTTAAAAAAGAATATATTTTGGATTTAGAACAAAACAAAGAAAACGCAATTGCATTTTATAAAACGGCCTATTTAGGGAATCCTAAAAAAGCAATGGAATTGTATGGAGGTGATAATTATAAACAACACAATCCTTTGGTTGCAGATGGAAAACAGGCATTTATAGATTATTTTGATCGTATGCATAAAGAATTTCCAGAAAAGTCTATCGATTTTGTAAGAATTATTGCTGAAAACGACCTAGTTTCTTTGCACACACATCAAATTTGGCCGGATAACGATCAATATGTTACAATGGATTTTTTTAAATTTGATGATAATGGTAAAATCATAGAACATTGGGATAGCATACAGCAAATTCCAGAAACGGCTATGCACAATAACACGATGTATTAAAATTATATGAGTATTATAACACATTTTAAACAGGTAAGAGCGCAAACGGTATCGTTTTGCAGTCATTTAAATGTCGAAGACTATTCAATTCAAGTGGTTGCTTTTGCAAGTCCAGCAAAATGGCATTTAGCACACACGACTTGGTTTTTTGAAGAGTTTATTTTAAAGCCTTTTCTACCCAATTACAAAGTGTTTAACGATACTTATGGCTTCTTATTTAATAGTTATTATAATACTTTAGGAACACGTGTTTTACAATCTAATCGTGGTAATATGTCTAGACCTGTTACTAACGAAATTTTAGATTACAGAAGTTATGTAGATGAAAATGTCTTAAAACTATTAGCTCAAAATTCTAGTAAAGAATTAACAGATTTAATTATTTTAGGATTAAATCACGAGCAGCAACATCAAGAATTATTGGTTACAGACGTTAAATATATGTTTGGTCATAATCCTTTGTTTCCTGTTTATAAAAAGGATGAAAACCTTTTAAAAAGTTATAATCAATCTAAAGAAACCATTCAAATAAAAGAAGGTGTTTACGACATTGGTTATAAAGGAAGCGACTTTTGTTACGATAATGAATTAGGAGTGCATAAGGTGTTTATCAACGATTTTGAAATAAATAATTTTTTAGTCACAAATGGCGATTTCATAGCATTTATGGAAGCTGGAGGATATTCAGATTTTAATCTTTGGTTAGATGAAGGTTGGTCTTGGGTAAACAAAAACAAAATAAACGCACCATTATATTGGTTTAAAATAGATAAAATTTGGCATTATTACACTTTGGCAGGTTTACAACCAGTAGATAAAAATGCTATTTTAGGTCACATTAATTTTTATGAAGCTAATGCTTACGCAGAATGGAAAGGGATGCGATTACCAACAGAATTTGAATGGGAAGTAGCATCCAAAACATTAAATTGGGGAAAACGATGGGAGTGGACAGCAAGTGCCTATTTACCTTATCCAAAGTTTGAAAAAGCTAATGGTGCAGTTGGCGAATACAACGGAAAGTTTATGAGCAACAAAATGGTATTACGTGGTGCATCTGTTGCAACATCTCAAAACCATATTAGAAACACATATAGAAATTTTTTCAGCCCTTTAGAGCGCTGGCAATACACAGGAATTAGATTAGTAAAATAATACATGATAGAACAATTTAAAGACGCTGTAAACAACGGTTTAAGCGCAAAACATAAAAATTTACCATCAAAATATTTTTACGATAAAAAAGGAGATTCCCTTTTTGTCGAAATTATGGGTTTACCAGAATATTATCTCACGAGAGCCGAGCATGATATTTTTAAAAACCAAACGTCTAATATTATTGGATCTTTAAAATTAGAGAAAGACACCTATTTTGAGTTGATAGAATTAGGTGCAGGAGATGGAACCAAAACCAAAGAATTACTTAAATTATTAAGTAAAGAAGGTTATGGTTTTGATTATCTGCCTGTTGATATTTCTCAAAATGCTTTAGATAACCTGGAAAGTAATCTAAAAACTGAATTGCCGTCGGTTTCAGTTAAAACAAAGCAAGGTGATTATTTTGAGGTTTTAGAGTCTTTAAAGCATAGTAAGCATCCTAAAGTAATACTATTTTTAGGTTCTAACATAGGTAACATGAATGATGCTATTGCATCAATATTTATGCAAAACCTAAGCGCTAATCTAAACTTAGGAGATAAACTGTTTTTAGGAGTAGATTTAATAAAACCCGAAGCCATCGTTTTACCAGCATATAATGATAGTAAAGGTGTAACTGCTGCTTTTAATTTAAATTTATTAGACAGAATTAATAAAGAATTGAATGCTGATTTTAATAGAAATAACTTCGCTCATACACCCGAATATAACGAGACAGAAGGTATTGCTAAAAGTTACATAACAAGTACCAAAAATCAGGAAGTGTATATTAAAGCGATAGATAAAACTTTCAGCTTTGCTATAGACGAAAAGATTCATTTAGAAATTTCAAGAAAATATAATAGTGAAATTCTAAATAAGATTATTTCCAACACACAATTCAGTATTAAAAATAAATTAAGTGACAGTAATAACTATTTTGCTAACTACATTTTAGAAATAGAATGAGTAAATTAGGATTATTAGGTCTTGGAAGTTTTTCAACGTTGTTTTATATAAAAGAACTTAATGCTTTGTATAATGCAAAACACGGTGGATTTAGTACTTGTCCTTTTAAAATGTTAAATGTAAATTTTGATACTATAAACAATCTATTGCCAAACACATCTAAAGCTTTAGATGCTATTGTAAAGGACAATTTAAATAAGCTGAAAGCTTTAGAAATAGATACAATTGTAGTACCAAATATAACTTTACATGAAACTATAGATAGGTTAAGTATTGAAGCCAATATAATTCATCCTATAGACGAAACTATTTCTAAAGTTAAAGAAAATAAGCATACTAATGTTACCATTTTTGGCACATTATATACCATGCAATCCAATTATATTACATCTAAATTTACAGCAGAAAATATTAATGTTTTACAAGCTTCAAAAGAAGATAAGCAACAAATAGATGATTTAAGAATAGCTGTATATAACGGTATAGAAACCCAAAAACAGTTAGAAATATTTAATGAGCTAATTAATAAACACACTAAAAATGGAGTAGTGGTTTTGGCTTGTACAGAATTATCGGTAGCTTATAATATTAAAAACAACCGAGTTTACGATATGGCTAGAATTCAAATGAGAAAATTTGTTAATCTATTGTAATTAATTACATTAACTTAGTTTATCTTTAGTATCACTTACATACTAATTAAATAATTTTTACTAAACATTTTATTGTAAATATCCATACTAAACATATAAAGTTGAGCAGGTTTTTTAGATACACCTACTTGTTTTTCGTCTAAAGCAATAATATATTTTTTGTTAATTAACTTGCGTCTAAAATTTCTATTGTCTATTTCTATTCCTAAAATAGATTGATACAAATCTTGCACTTCATTAATTGTAAACTTATCTGGAAGTAGTTTAAATATAATAGGTTCAGACAAACATTTTACTTTTAAATCCTCATAAGCTTCTAATATTATTTTCTCGTGGTCGAAACCGATTTCAGGTAATGCATTAATAGGAAACCATTTGGCATCAAACTTATTATCTTTTAAATCTACATCTTCAGTTTTTAATAAAAAATAGTAAGCTATTGTTACCGTTCTTAGGTTAAATTCTTCATTTTCAATCCAAATTAAGTCTTTAGGGTTCGTTAAACGATCCGGATTTCCGAAAGCCTTAAATTGTTTTTTGTATTGGTTCGTTAATCCTGTTAACTCCTTTAAAACGCGAGTTGCAGAATCGTCTAAAGTTTCATTATTATAAACATGATATCCAGTAAGAACATAATCATCGACTAAAATCTCTTTTTCAGATTCTAAAAAACGTTTTATTAATAAAACATTTAATGATTTGGTATTAGTATCATATCCAAAAACGACACAATCCACAGATAAATTCAATATTTTTTCAGATTTCATAAAGATATTTTCTATTAAATAGGTATTAATATTTTGAGAGGTCTAAATGTATGTAAAATTTATTAAACGTCAATAATACATTACAATTCATTGATTGTTATAAAGTATAATATATTCACATTAAGGGTAATATAGCATACATGAAAGTTAAAATAACATATTTTTTTAATAATTTATTAGGGTTTTATAATTTAAATATGATACATTTGAAAAAACAAACGTAATTATGACGTTTAAAATTATTTTATAATTTATAATTTTAATAATATGAACATGAGCAAACTAACGTTATTAGAAAATTCTTCTAAGTCAAAAAAAAGCACTACTCAAAAAGTATTTCAATTAACTCTTGGGTTTTTAATGCTTTGTTCATTTAATATAATGTCAGCACAAAAAGAAGAAAACAAAGTTGATGCTTACGAACCTTTTAGTATTGGTGCGCATTTAAAAAACATGCATACTTGGCATGGATTTGTTGTGCATCCTGGAGCATTGTTTGCCACTAATATAGAATACAATACAAAAAACAAGAAATTTACCTTCGGTTTTTGGGGAGGAGCAAGTTTTTCTTCTGTTGATGTAGAAAACATTAACACTGGAGAAAAAGAAAGTGCGTATTATAAAGAATTTTCAATTTATACAAAGTATCGTTTTTCTGATAAGTTTTTTATAGAAGCTGTATCGCACAACAATTATACTGGAGTAGAAGAAAGAGGAGATAAACTAAGCTATTGGAGTTACGATAAAACACAAGGTTATAATTTTGTAGATCTAAATTTTGGATACAATCTTACACCTAATACATTACTTTATTTTGCTACTATTATTAATGGAGGTTCTGGTGATTATGATATTAAAGAAAATGGAGATTTAGAAAACTCATGGACTCATTATTTTGAAGTTAGCAGTAAAGTATGGGAAAAGAACAACTCGAGTTTGTCTTTATTTGCAGGTGGCGCTTGGTCCTTTATAACAGATAAAACCTTTTATAATGAAGGTTCAGGGAATATTATAAATGTTGGTGCTACATTTAGTAAAAAACTAGCAATTAGTAATTATAACGTGCCAGTCGATGTTACTGCCATGTGGAATCCAGAACAAGAAAAAACAGTATTGCAATTAGATATTACTTTGTTTTAAATTACACATAAAACAGTAATAACTAACATATAACGATAAAGTATTAACTTACATAATAGAATAAAACCTTTAAGTAATATTTAAAATTATGAGAATAAAAAACTTAAAATTAGCACTAAAATTAATATGTATGCCAATGTTGGCAATCTTATTAAGTCTATCACTAAATAGCTGTGTAGAGCATTTAAATACTAGTAAAACCAATATAAATAGTGATGAAGACGAAGGTGAGCTTTTTACAAGTGCTATTGATCTTACTGGCAAGAAAATTGGGTATTGTACACCATCGTTAAATGCACCGTATTATCAAGCTTTATTGCAAAGTATAAAAGCTACGACCGAGAAAAATGGAATGATATTTTTATCTGCAGATGGTCAAGATGATATTACTAAGCAAATTTCGGCGGTAGAGGATTTAATAACTAAAGGTGTTGATGCTTTATTACTAAACCCAAAAGATCCGGATGCTTTAGTTGGTATAACGAAAGTTGCAAAAGCAGCTGGAATTCCTGTATTTATTATAGATAGTTCTATAAATCCTTCGGCAGATTTTGTTACAACAATACAATCTAATAATCTAGCAAATGGAGAGTTAGCAGGCGAGTGGCTAGTAAAAAAAATGGGTAAAACACCAATGAATATTGCTTTATTGAGTGGTAATGCAGGAAACCCGGTTGGTCGTACACGTAAACAAGGCTTATTACAAGGTATTACAGAAGAGCAATTACGTACCCAAGGAAAAATTGATCTTAATGTAAAAACGCAAGCGTATACAGAATGGTCTTATGCTGGTGGATTAAAAGCTATGGAGGATATTTTAGTAGCGCATCCAGATATTAATGTTGTGATTACAGAGTCTGATGTTTGCGTGTTAGGTGCTATTAAAGCTATTGCACAAGCAGGAAAAACGGATGATATTTTAATAGTTGCAGGAGCAGACGGACAAAAAGAAGCTATTAAATACATTATGGAAACCGAATTTTATGGTTGTACTGCAATGAATAGTCCAGTACAAATTGGAAAAAATGCTGTTAAATATGCAGTCGAATATATGAACGGAAAACGCGATTTTGATAAAAAATCGTATACAGCACCTTTATTAATTACAAAGGAAAATGCTGCTAAGTACTATAATCCTAATGCTTTATTTTAATAGTTAATATCCATTGATATGAAAAATTCAGAAAATGAATATCGTCTTGAAATGTCTGGAATATCCAAAAGTTTTGGTGTTGTTTCAGTACTTAAAGATGTGACTTTAAAAGTAAAGTCTGGAGAAATTCATGCTTTATTAGGTGAAAACGGAGCAGGAAAATCTACACTTATAAAAATATTAAGTGGTGTACACCATAAAGATTCTGGTACAGTACGTTTAAATGGTGAAGAAATTAATCCAAAAAACACGCACGAAGGTCAAGTTTTAGGAATTAGTGTAGTGTATCAAGAACTGTCTTTAGTAAATGATTTGTCTGTTGCCGAAAACATTTATTTACACAAATTAGGTGCAAGTAAATTTTGGATGAATTGGGACAAAATCACCAAAGATGCTCAAGAATTAATTGATTCTTTAGGATTTACAATTGATGCTTCTGCAAAAGTTAGAAATTTAAGTATTGTTCAAAAACAAGTGGTCGAAATTGCAAAAGCATTGTCTGAAGACACTAAAGTTTTAGTTTTAGATGAGCCTACAACTGTTTTTGATCCTACAGATACTAAAAAGTTGTTCGATAATCTTTTTAGATTACGAGATCAAGGAATTTCAATAATATACATTTCTCATCATTTAGACGAGATCATTAAAATAGCAGATTCTATTACAGTGCTTAGAGATGGAGTGGATACTGGAACCATGGCTGTAAAAGATACAGATACCGATGGCATTATACGTTTAATGATTGGTCGCGAATTAAAAGATTTGTTTCCTGCAAGAAATGTAGAAATTGGAGCAGAACCTATTTTTGAAGTTAAGAACCTAACAGCAAAAGATACTATAGTTCATGATGTTTCTTTTTCAGTACGCCCAGGCGAAGTGCTTGGTATTGCTGGATTAGGAGGAAGCGGAAGAACAGAAACTGCGAAACTTATTTTTGGAGCAGACAAAAAGAAATCTGGAACTTTAATTCTAAATGGAAAAGAAATTAAAACAAAATCTCCGGTAGATGCTGCTGCACATCAAATAGGCTTTGTGTCTGAAGATAGAAAGGAAGAAGGTGTGTTTTTACCATTATCTATTAGAAGAAATGTTAGTGTAACTAATTTTAAATCCATTTCAGGAAAACTAGGCTTTATTAATGTGGACAATGAGTATAAAAAAGTGTTGGGTTTAATTGATAAGTTAAACATAAAAACACCAAGTTCTGAGGTTGATGTTAAAAACCTAAGTGGTGGAAATCAGCAAAAAGTAGCCTTAGCCAAATGGTTAAGTATAGATAGTAAGGTCATTTTTATTGATGAGCCAACTAGAGGAGTAGATGTTGGTGCTAAAATAGAAATCTACAACCTAATAAATGAAGTCGCTAAAAAAGGTGTTGGTGTGGTTGTAATATCATCAGATATGCCAGAAATAATGGGTATTTCGGACCGTATTCTTGTAATGCATGAAGGTACTATTTATGGCGAATTACAAAAAGAACAATTTTCAGAAGAAAACATACTGCGTTACTCAATTGGTAAAGCATTAAAACAACACAATTAATATTAAAAATTTCACGTTATGGCTTTAACATTAAAACAACAACTTAGCAGCCCAGGTGGTATTCTTAAGTTTTTAGTAAAGTATAATACTATATTCATTTTTATTATACTAGTTATCTTTTCAGCATTAATATCCGATGTGTTTTTCACTTCAGTAAACCTTTCAAATTTATTAAAACAAGTTTCAGGTATAGGTATTATTAGTATTGGTATGCTGCTTGTAATTTTAACAGGAGGAATCGATCTATCGGTAGGTTCCATGGTAGCTTTGCTAGCGGTTACGTTCGCAATTCTAATAAACTTAGTCATATTACCATTGGCTATTGTGCTTACTATTGCTATTGGTTTTGGTTTAGGTAGTGTTTCTGGTTACCTCGTCGCTTATCAAAAAATGGCACCATTTGTCGCAACATTAGCATTAATGACTATTGCTAGAGGTTTAGGTTTTATATACGCAAAAGGATCTCCGGTAACGTTTAAAACTGCTGGCGGTGTGTTTATGTCAAACTTCGCAAATAATTCCACTTTAGGGATTCCTAATATTGCTATTGTATTTTTTATAATTGTAATCGCAACCATGGTTATGCTACGTTATAATGTGTTTGGAAGATTAATTATAGCTATTGGTAGTAATGAAGAAGCCTCACGCTTATCAGGAATAAAAGTTAATAAATATAAGTTTTTAGTGTACGCTATTTCAGGAGCTTTGGCTGCTACTGCGGCTATAATTGTAGCGTCTAGAACTAATTTAGGATCACCAAACATGGGTATGTCTTGGGAGCTAGATGCCATTGCAGCCGTTGTTATTGGTGGTGCTAGTCTAAATGGAGGTAGAGGAACAGCTATAAACACATTAATGGGCGTGCTTATTTTAGGATTAATAGGAAACATATTAAACTTATTAAATGTACCGTCATATCCACAACAAGTAGTAAAAGGAGCTATTATCATATTTGCCGTATTACTTCAAAGATTTGAAAGCAAATAATTAAATTATTAAGATGAAAAATTACAAATTAAATTCTGAAAATCTTTCTAGTATTTCTGAAAGAATTACAATACCTCAATACGATAGAACTAAAATTAAAACAGGTATTGTACATGTCGGTATTGGTGGTTTTCATAGATCGCACGAAGCTTTTTATACAGATCAATTATTGCACGATCAATCTATTACAGATTGGGGAATTTGTGGTATTGCATTATTAAATTTTGATGCCAGAATTTATAATACATTAAAAGAGCAAAATGGCTTGTATACTTTAATTGTAAAAGAATTAGATGGTACACATACTAATCGTGTTATTGGTTCTATAGTAGAGTATTTGTATGCTCCAGAAAATCCAATTGCTGTTGTTGAAAAAATGGCAAGTCCGGAAGTTAAAATTATATCACTAACCATTACAGAAGGTGGTTATAATTACAATGAGGCTACAAAAGCATTCGATTTTGGTAACTCTTTAATTCAACATGATTTAGAGCATCCTGAAGCGCCAAAAACGATTTTTGGTTATTTAACACAAGCGTTAAAATTAAGAAAAGAACGCGGTTTAAATGGTGTAACTATCCAATCTTGCGATAATATTCAGGGCAATGGACACATGACTAAAACAATGTTACTTAGTTATGTTGGTAAAGCAGAACCTAGTTTGGTAGTATGGATAGAATCTAATGTATCTTTTCCAAATGCAATGGTAGACAGAATTACGCCAGCAACAGCACCTAACGATATATTAAATTTAATTAAAACTACGGGAGTACATGATGCTTGGCCAGTAGTTTGCGAACCATTTAAACAATGGGTTATTGAAGATGATTTTATTGTAGGAAGACCGGCTTGGGAAACTGTTGGAGCTCAATTTGTTGAAAATGTAGAACCTTACGAGAAAATGAAGCTTAGTCTATTAAATGCAGGGCATTCTGTATTAGGTATTCTTGGAGCATTAGTAGGATATTCTACCATAGATGAGGCCGTTAATAATCCAAATATAAGTGCTTTTTTAAATAACTATATGGATACTGAAGTTACACCAACTTTAGGTGATTTAGATGGTATTAACTTAAAGGAGTACAAACATTCTTTATTAGAAAGATTTGGAAACATAAACATTAAAGACCAAATAGATCGTATTTGTTCAGAGAGTTCTGCTAAGTTCCCAATTTTTGTTTTACCAACTGTTAATGCACAATTAAAAGGTAATGGTACTTTAGAATTAGCTGCTTTTATAGTTGCTGCTTGGGCAATTTATAGTTTAGGAAACGATGAAAACGGTAGGCCTTTAATAATTAAAGATGCTATGGAATTGCAATTAAATGAAAAAGCAAAAATGGCAGTAAATAATCCAAAAGTATTTTTAGAAATCGAATCAGTTTTTGGTCAACTTAAAAACGAGAAAACTTTTTTAGAAGCATATACCAATGCATACAAAAATATTGTTGCTAATGGAGTTGAAAAATCTGTAATGGATATTAATAGTAATGTTTTAAACGAAATTTAAATGAAAAAGATAGTTTGCTTTGGCGAAGTACTATGGGATGTTTTTCCAACACATAAAAAAATAGGAGGTGCGCCTCTAAACGTTGCTTTAAGATTACAATCATTAAACAACAATGTCTCTATTATTAGTAGCATAGGAAATGACAAAAAAGGAAAGAAAATAGAAGCATATATTGAAGATCATGGTGTAAATATTGATAATTTACAAGTTGATAAAAAATTTAAAACAGGAAAAGTAAAAGTCATGCTTAATCAAAAAGGATCGGCTTCTTATGATATTAAATTTCCTTGTGCATGGGATAATATTCAAATAAATGAGAATACTAAAAAAGCAACAAATCAAGCAGATGCTTTTATCTACGGAAGTTTAATAGCAAGAGATGATACTTCAAGAGATACTTTATATGAACTTTTAAAACTAGCAAAATATAAAATATTCGATGTTAATTTAAGAGAGCCATATTATACTATAGATGTTTTAAATCACTTAATGAATGAGGCAAATTTCATTAAATTTAATGATGATGAGATTTTCGAAATAGGAGGAATGGTAAATTCTAAAACGCATTCTTTAGAGCAAAACATGAAGTTTATTGCAGAGTATACTAACACCGAAACTATTTGTGTTACAAAAGGAAGGCACGGAGCTATTTTACTGTATAAGGATACTTACTATTATAATAGTGGTTATCAAATTGAGGTTGTAGATACTGTTGGTGCTGGAGATTCGTTTTTAGCAACATTAATTAGTAAATTAATTAATGGAGATGATCCACAAGAAGCCATAAATTTCGCATGTGCTATTGGCGCTTTAGTTGCAGGTAGTGAAGGTGCAAACCCAGAAATTAAAACAGAAGATATTAATAATTTTATTTTTCCCTAGCTAATTTTAGTGCAATCTGTATAAAGATTGATAGCAAGTTTAAAGCTTTATGAAATTTTCATAAAGCTTTTTTCTTTTTAAGTAATTAAAGTGGTTTTCTAAAAGCCTACCAAAGTATTATGTTTGATAGGCTCTATAATATTAATGATCGTGATTAGAATGGTCTTCTACTTTCATTTCACTAGACTGATTCATTACCATATCGTGTTCATACTTACAACAATCAGGTAAACCTTTGTAAGCATCTTCACTAGCTAAAACCATATCTGTATCGTAACCAGAAGCAGCAATAGCATTGTGTATTGATATAGCGTCTGTTTTAGCATCATCAAAAGCGACATCAATTTTCTTTTTTTCAACATCCCAAACGGCATTTGCGACACCTTCTACTTTATTTGCAGCCTTTTCGATTGTGCTTTTACACATACCGCAATTTCCTCTTACACCAAAAGAAACATCTGCATTGGCCATATTTTTAGAGACTTCGGTTGTTGTTTCTGTTTCTTGTTTAGTTTCATTTTTACAACTTACTAAACCTAATGTAGTCATAATAGCTAGACTTAAAATTACTTTTTTCATTGTTTTAAATTTAATTGTTAATATTTATTCATTATTCAATTACTTGTCTTACTTCTCCACAAGTCAGCATTTTACCTCCAAAATAAGGATTAATCACATTTTCCTTTTTACTCAGCCAATACACACCTTTATTGTTGTCTCCCATTGGACAAAACTGGTGATATACTTTTTCGTTTATTCCAAAAACTTCAATTACCTCTGTTAATTTTGAAGACAGATCTTTAAAATGCCCTCTTAAATCTTCAATTTCAGAAGTGTTCGAAAGTAGCGTAGTAACAGATTTTAGTTCTTTTTCAAGTGACATCCATTGTTTATGAGCCTCTTGATTTGTTAGTAATGTCATGTCTACTTTAGGCAAATCATTCAATAGTTGTTTTGATTCTGCTTTAATAATGTTTATATCGTCTTTAAGTAAAGCCTCTTTCAATTGGATATAATCATTAAAGACGACTTTTAATTGATTCTGAAATTGTTTTGAAACGTCTATTCGTTCCGTATTAGCTCCTTTTTGACGCGTTGTATTTGTGGTAGTTTCCATTCCTAAATGGCCTTCATGTCCCGTCATAACTTTGCCTCCTTTTTTATTCATCATAGATTTTTTGCCTTGTAACTGTGCAGCAGCATCTACTGTAAAGGTTCCGTTGGTTACCACTTCATCACCAGCGTTTAAACCTTCTAAAACTTGATACTTATCACCAATTTGAGTACCTAATGTAATTTCTCGCATTTCAAAAACAGGTTCATTAGGTTTCGATTTAATATAGACTACAGAGCGTTTTCCTGTCCATAAAACGGCTGTTGTTGGTATAGATAAAGCATCGGATTTACTTGCGGTGATTCCTTTTATTTTCCCTTCTACAAATAGACCAGGTTTTAATATTTGGCCTTTGTTATTAAGTACTACTCGTAATTTTACAGTTCTAGTTCTAGTATCTAAAATAGGATCTATAAAATCTACAGTGCCTTTAAATACTTTATTCACGTAAGCATTAGTCACAACGTCAATATTTTGTCCTTTTTTGAATTGACTAATTTGATTTTCATACACATCAAAGTTCGCCCAAACTGTTGCTAAATTAGAAACTTTAAAAATGGGTTTTCCATCCATGATATGTGCACCATCACTCACTGCTATTTCTGTTACAACACCAGACACATGAGAATAGATTGTAAAACTTGTTTTTACTTGTCCCGTTTTTAAAACGTCGTCTAATTGAGAACCATGAATTTTCCAGTTTTTAAACTTGTTTTGTACTGCTTTGTATAACTGTGGCTGGGATGCTCTAATACTATACGTCGTTATCAATTCTTGCTGTGCTGCGATTAAAGCTGCCGAATAAATTTTAGCAATAGCTTGTCCTTTATTAACCTTTTCGCCTAAAGACTTGACATATAATTTTTCTATTCTTCCGTCAAAATGTGCAGGTTGTATGGCTGTATTGTCTTCATTTTCTACAATTTTACCTGATAGTGTTATAGCATTATCTTCCGTATTAGCATTACCAACTATTGACGTTTGAATATTGGCTAATGCCATAGCGTTTTCAGATAGTTTAAACTGGTCGGCTAATAACCCTTTAGCGCTACTTTCTGCAGGAATTAAATCCATACCGCAAATAGGGCATGGGCCAGATTCGGGTTGCATTATTTGTGGATGCATAGAACAGGTCCACATTTGGTTAGTTTCTGCTGCATTATCATGCTTATGTTCTGTTTCAGTATTAGAAGTACCTCCAAAAAGAAACCATCCCAGTAGTAATCCAACTGCTAATACTGCTGTGTAAATTATATATTTTTTCATTTGACTATATTTTAATATTTCTTAAACGTAACGCATTGGCTATTACTGATACCGAACTAAAACTCATTGCTAATGCTGCAATCATTGGAGATAATAACAATCCGAAAAATGGATATAATATTCCTGCTGCAATTGGTACACCGATAACATTATAAACAAAAGCAAAAAACAAGTTTTGTTGTATGTTTTTAACCACACCATGACTTAAGTTTTTAGCTTTTACAATGCCTTGTAAATCTCCTTTAACTAAAGTAATTGTAGCACTTTCAATAGCAACATCGGTTCCTGTTCCCATGGCAATACCAACGTCCGACTGTGCTAAAGCTGGTGCATCATTAATACCATCTCCCGCCATAGCAACTACTTTTCCTTGCTGTTGCAATTTTTTTATTTCATTTAGTTTATCTTCTGGCAGACATTCTGCTTTATAGTGTTTTAGTTTTAATTGTTCTGCGACTGCTTTAGCTGTGTTTTTATTGTCACCAGTAAGCATAATAACTTCAATACCATTGTCCTGAAGTTGTTTTATAGCCTCTTGACTTGTCTTTTTAATGGCATCAAAAATAGTAACATATCCTACAGCTTCATTTTCTACGGTGATGTAAGACACTGTTTTTCCTTGTTCTTGCTCTGTAATTACTTGACTAGCTAAACTTTCTGATATAGAAATAGAGTATTGCTCTAATAATTTAGCATTTCCTAAAGCTACTTTTTTATTATCAATAGTACCAATAACGCCTTTTCCTGCTACTGCTTCAAAATCGTTTACTTTGGTAATAGCGACCTGTTTTGATTTACCATAATTGACAATAGCTTCTGCTAAAGGATGCTCACTATATTGATTTAAAGAAGCAATGTAGTGGAGTAGTAGCTCTTGTTCAATATTAGTAACAGCAATCACTTTTTCAACAGATGGTTTTCCTTCTGTAATTGTTCCCGTTTTATCTACAATAAGGACATCTACTTTATTCATTGTCTCTAAAGCTTCTGCATTTTTAATTAATACACCAGATTGTGCACCTCTACCAACACCAACCATAACAGACATTGGTGTTGCTAACCCTAAAGCACAAGGACAGGCAATAATTAATACAGCAATGGCATTTACAAACGCAAATACATACGCTGGTTCTGGACCAAATACTGCCCAAAGAATAAAGGTAATTATAGAAACTAGTAATACGGTAGGTACAAAATACTTAGCAATTTTATCTGCCAGTTTCTGTATTGGTGCTTTAGAGCAACTGGCGTTATTAACCATATGAATGATTTGAGACAGTAATGTTTCCGAACCTACTTTTTCAACTTTCATTACAAACGACTTTGTGCCATTTATCGTTCCTGAGGTTACTTTATCGGCTACCACTTTATCAACAGGAATAGGTTCTCCGGTAATCATAGATTCGTCAATACTACTCTGTCCTTCAACAATACTACCATCTACAGGTATTTTCTCTCCTGGTTTTACACGTAATAAATTGCCATGTTCAATCTTATTAATTGCAATAACTTTGTCTTCACTTTCTGTTACCAATGTTGCGGTTGCGGGTACTAATTTTAGTAATTCCTTTATTGCTCCACTAGTTTGACTATGCGCTTTTGCTTCTAATAGTTGTCCTAATAATACTAAGGTTAGAATCACTGTTGCAGCTTCAAAATACACAAAAACATTGCCATCTTCGGTTTTAAAATCTATAGGAAATACGTCTGGAAATAACATAGCGAATACACTAAATAACCAGGCAATACCAGAACCTATTCCGATAAGCGTAAACATGTTAAAGTTTCTTGTTTTAATTGAAGTCCAAGCACGTGTAAAGAACATCCATGTGGCATAAAACACAACAGGAATAGACAATACAAACTGGATCCAATGCCAGGTTTTTTGCTCTAAAACAGTATACAACGGATTATTGCTGAGCATTTCTGACATGGCTATTAAAAATATGGGCACAGTAAAAGTGACTGCAATCCAAAACTTTTTTAATAGTTTATTATAGGTTTTATCTTCTGCTGAAGCATCTGCTTCCAATGGTACTAAATCCATTCCGCAAATGGGACAAGCTCCAGGTTCATCTTTAATAACTTCAGGATGCATTGGGCACGTCCATTGCGTTGTTGTGGTATTTGATAGGTTTTGTTCTTCCACTAAATCCATTCCGCATACTGGGCAATCGCCAGATTTGTCATAGGTTTTATCGCCTTCGCAATGCATAGGACAGTAAAAAGTACCTGTACCTTGTCCTTTGTTTATGTCTACGGACGTGGTACTATTTTCCTTAGCATGATTATGGTCTCCTAAATTATGTATGCTGTATCGACCACCATCGTTTTTTAAAGCCTCCTGAAAGATTTCTAAGGCGATATGTGAATCCATTTCTATCGTAGCTTCGGCCTGATCTAAATCAACTGAAACTTTTAAAACACCTTTTACTTTTGAAAGGGTGTCTTCCACATGACTGCGACATCCGTTGCAAGTCATTCCGTGTATGTGATATGTATGTTTCATTATTGCTGAGTTAAGTAGTTAATAATTATGGTTTGTAAATAGTAGGCTTTAACGGATTCGATTTGGTTCATTTGAAACTTCAATTGCAATTCTTGAATATCTAAAACATCATTAAAATCAATAGTTCCTGTTTCGTAACTTCTTACTAAAATCGATTCGGCATCCTTAGCTTGTTTTAAGTTTTTAGCTTGTGTATTGTAACTTATTCTAGCTGATTTCCTATCGTTTATTGCTTTGTCTAAAAGTGTTTCTAACGTGTTTAAGCGATCTTGTTTCTGAAATTCAATTTCTTGTTGTTGCAATTTGTTTTGTTTGGTTTGTGATTTGTATTTCTTATTGAATATTGGGATTGAAACCGAAACCATTGGCATAACTATATCCTTTCCGTTATCACTAAAATTCATATTCGGTCTTTCGGAAACAGCGATATAATCTAAACCAAAACCAATCATTGGATTGCTTTCTTTCTGATTTACTAGTTCTGATTTTTCTACGGAAGCAAACAGTTTATCATACTTCAACAATTCTGGATGTAATACTAAATTTTCCAAATTTATTTCAAAATCTTCTGAAGGCATATGCAATGCATTTACAACATTTACAGCAATAGTTTTATCCCGATTTAGTAGCTTATTAAAATTAGTTTGCTCTGCTAAAAATTGTTGACTTAAGATGTCTAATAATTGTTGCATTTCATTCTGACGCATTTGCAATCGTAATACATCTACTGCAGATGCTTTACCAACTTCAACAGAGGTTAAAGCTAATGTTTCGTAGGTGTCTAATAATTTAATATTCTCGTTTAAAACTTCTTGTTTTGCTTTATTAGCGTAAAGAGTATAATACGATTGCGACACCGAAGCAACAAGCTTTCGTTTAGCAATTACAATGTCTTCATATTTTGCATCAGCCAATGCGCTTACATAATTTTCGCGTGAAGTAATAGTCCCAAACCAAGGCAACATTTGCTTTGCCGACACTTTAAAACGTTGTGCTCCTGTGCGTGTTTCTGGTTCACTTACAAAATAGCCAGCACTAAAATCGGTGTTTGGAAGCGTGTTAACTTCATTCACTTTTTCTGTAGCAATGGCGTATTGTAATTCAAATTTCTGAATCTCAGGATTATTTTCCAAAGCAGTAGCAATGTATGTTTCTAGTTCTTGTGAATTACCTTGTATAACAAAGAATAAAGAACAAAGAAGCAAGACTACTTTATGTTTGATATGATTTTTATTGTATTTCATTTTATGTTTTTTAGTCTACGCTATATTTTCTTTTTTCTGAAGCCTTTTCACTTTAATCTCTTCTCTCCAGCTATATAAAACCGGAACAATAAAGTAGGAGGTAATGTCAATAACCATCCCTCCAAATATTGGAATTGCCATCGGAATCATAATATCACTTCCTTTACCTGTGGATGTCAAAACGGGTAACAACGCTAAAATGGTGGTTACTGTAGTCATTAAACACGGACGAATTCGTTTTTCGGCAGCATGTAAAGCAGCAGCTCTAATACTTTTTTTATCAGCAGGTTTTTCGCGATCAAAAGTTTGTGTTAGGTAGGTGGCCATAACCACACCATCATCGGTAGCAATACCAAATAGCGCAATAAAACCAACCCAAACGGCGACACTTAAATTAATGGTTTTCATGTTAAAGAGGTCTCGCATATTCTCGCCAAACAAGCTAAAGTTGAAAAACCAATCTTGACCATATAACCAAATCATGATAAAACCACCAGCAAACGCCACCGTAATTCCGGTAAATACCATTAACGATGTAGTTACGGATTTAAACTGAAAATAAAGTATTAAAAAGATGATAGCCAATGCTAACGGAACAACCACAGACAAAGTTTTTTCTGCACGTAATTGATTCTCATAAGTACCTGTAAATTTATAACTGATTCCTTTTGGAACAATTAGATCTCCAGACTCTATTTTTTGTTGAAACAAGGCTTGTGCATTTTCGACAACATCAACCTCTGCAAAACCATCCAATTTATCAAACAAGACATAACCAACTAAAAAGGTGTCTTCACTTTTTATTACTTGTGGACCTTGTTCGTATTTAATGGTTGCCAATTCACTTAACGGAACAGGACTACCCGTTTCTACAGGAATATAAATGTCTTTTAAATCTTCCGGATTACCACGTAACTCTCTTGGATAACGCACTCTTACAGCATAACGTTCTCGTCCTTCAACGGTTTGTGTTAATGCCATACCACCAATAGCAACTTTTAAAACACTTTGTACATCTGCTATTGAAATACCATAACGTGCTATTTTTTCTCTGTCGATATCAATTAGCAAGTAAGGTTTACCAACAATTCTATCTGCAAAAACAGCTTCTATTTTAACGCCTTCCGCTTGTTTTAGTAGTCGTTCCAATTCCAAGCCAAACGCTTCAATTTGTTTTAAATCTTGACCTTTTACTTTAATTCCCATTGGCGCACGCATACCGGTTTGTAGCATGACCAATCGGGTTTCAATAGGTTGTAATTTTGGTGCAGACGTCACGCCTGGTAATTTGGTGACGCGTACAATTTCGTTCCAAATATCATCAGGACTTTTAATTTCTGGTCGCCAGTTTCTGTAATATTCACCGTTGTTATCTTCGATAAGTTGATCTGCTTTAATAGATGTTCCAGAAGTAATAAAACGTACTTTTTTGTCATTCTGAACAGCGTGAAGAATCTCTTGATGAGATTCCTCGTCACTCGTGTCTCGCTCTGTCTGAATGACATTATCTTTCAACTCAAACAACCCATCAGCATTCACTTTATAACGCTGTCTTTTTCCTTCGGAATTGCGCATGTATTCCGATTTATATTGAATCATGTTTTCATACATGGATAAAGGTGCAGGATCTAAAGGCGAATCTGTTCTACCAGCTTTTCCCACTACAGTTTCAATTTCTGGAATAGTCGCAACCGCCATGTCTAATTGCTGAAGCACACGTTTGTTTTCTTCAACACCAGCATGAGGCAAGGAGGTTGGCATTAATAAAAACGACCCTTCATTTAAGGAAGGCATAAACTCTTTTCCTGTATTTTTCATAATCCAAAATCCAGATACAAGAACAGTCGCAGGAATTATTAAAAACAACACTTTGTTGGCTAAAGCCCAGTTTAAAATCTGACTATAATACCTTCTAAAAACAGAAAACACACCTAAAATTCCGAAGCAAATAATAGCAACAAAAATAAGATTGACAATGATACTTCGGTTAAAACCTAATGGTCTCCAATATTCGGCAAGTAGACATACAATTGCAATCGAGGAAATAATAATATTTATTAGATTTATTTTCTTCTCATCTAATCTCTCTAAAACACCTAGTAAACCAGTGATACCAAAAGCAACTAAGAGTAATCCTAACCAAAAGCCGTAAATAATAATTGCAATTCCCGTAAGTATTAAAACGCCATTTAAAAAATATCTAAAGGAATTTTTTAATGTTGTTTTTCTGAATAAATACGCTGCAAAAGGTGGAATTAAAAACAAGGCGATCACCAAAGAGGCTGATAATGCCATCGTTTTTGTAAAGGCTAAAGGTCTAAACAATTTCCCTTCTGCACCAATCATAGTAAATACGGGTACAAAACTGATAATAGTAGTTAAAACGGCAGTTAAAATAGCACCGGACACTTCCGCAGTAGCGTTGTATATGATTTCGTTTATTGATAATTCAGTATTTTCAACAGCATTGTGATTATTTTGAAGAGATTCCTCGTCGCTCCTGCCTCGCTCTGTCGGAATGACATTTTCATTGTCGTCCAAATGTCGAATCATGTTTTCGGCGAGTATGACGCCAACATCAACCATAGTTCCAATAGCAATAGCAATACCCGAAAGCGCAACAATATTAGCATCTATGTTAAACAGTTTCATGGCAACAAAAACCATTAAAACAGCAACTGGTAATAATCCTGAAATTAAAATGGAAGCTCTTAAATTAAAAACCATTATTATAATCACCAAAATGGTAATTAATATTTCTAATGTCAATGCTTCGTTAAGCGTATCTAAAGTTTCTACAATCAGTTCTGTACGATCGTAAAAAGGAACCACTGTTAATTGAGAGATGCGTCCGTCTGCTAATACTTTAGATGGCAAACCACCTTTAAGCTCGTTAATTTTTGCTTTTACATTGGTAATGACTTCCATCGGATTGGCACCATATCTTGCCACTACAACACCACCAACAACTTCGGCACCTTCTTTGTCTAAAATCCCTCTTCGTGCAGCAGGACCTAACGTAACCTTACCAATATCTTTAATTTTAATGGAAGTAAAGTCGGCGGAAGTCACTACAGCGTTTTCAATATCTTCAACAGATTTTACATAGCCTAAACCACGCACTAAATATTCCGCTTGATTAATTTCTAAGGTCTGTGCACCAATGTCTTGATTACTATTTTTAACTGCTTTTACAACTTGATTTAAACCAATATTGTATTGGCGCATTAATTCAGGGTCAACATCGACTTGATATTCTTGAACATAACCACCAATAGAAGCGACTTCGGCAACACCACTAGCAGAAGATAAGCCGTATTTTACATAGTAATCTTGAATGCTTCTTAGTTCTTGTAAGTCCCAACCGCCAGTCACGTTTCCGTCTGCGTCACGACCTTCTAAAGTATACCAAAATATTTGCCCTAGACCTGTAGCATCCGGTCCTAAAGCAGGATTTATACCTTCTGGCAATAAGTTACTTGGTAAAGAATTTAGCTTTTCTAAAATACGACTACGGCTCCAGTAAAATTCAACATCTTCTTCAAAAATGACGTAGATACTAGAGAATCCAAACATAGACGAACTACGAATAGTTTTTACTCCAGGAATACCCAATAGGGAAGAGGTTAATGGATAGGTGATTTGATTCTCAATATCTTGAGGTGACCGACCATCCCATTTAGTGAATACAATTTGTTGGTTTTCGCCAATATCAGGAATGGCATCTACAGCAACAGGATCGCTTGGTAAAAAGCCAGTGTCCCAATTAAATGGTGCATTTACAGTTCCCCAACCAATAAAAAGGGCGAGTAATAATACGGCTACTAGTTTATTTTCTATTAGAAATTTAATGCTTCTATTTAGCATAAGGTTTGATGTTTAAAACAATTAGAAAGAGATGCCATCCCAAATAGGAAAACACCGAATACAGTAAATTATCCTAATGATATAAATCACTGGATAATACAGTCTATTGTTTTAAAATCAGATTAAATAAGTCTCGTCTAACTTAAAGATTTGCGTTCTGACGAGTGGTGGGTGATACGTTTCAAACGTAGAGGTGTTATTTTCGACACCTTCAAAAAGATTGATATACGTATAAACAAATGAAGCTATAAAAACTTGTTGTTCAAAAGAAATTTGATCTACTTGTAGTTGTAATTCATTTTGACCATCAACTACTAATTGTTCATCATTACAGCAGTTTTTCTTTGTAATAGAACATTTTTTAGTTGCAGGTTTTTCCATTTTCATGCCGCAACCTTCTGCTTTGTTAAACAATGCAGTTTCTACTAAAGTATCGCCACAATAATGCATGTTCATAGTGAATGACAGTGTAGAGAATAACACTACAAAAGCCATTGCAAAAGACATTATTTTATGGAATACTTGCTTCATGATTAAATGCAAAGGTAAAATAACTTTTATATTTTATTCAAAATGTTGTGTTAATTTAGATGCATCCCAAAACATCCCTAATGTTAAAACTATTCTTAAAAAAGGCGGAAATCTAAAAAAGAATAAAGACATAATGTAAATTTGTACTCATTAACTATTAATAAAAAATAAGATGAGTAAACAACCCTTATTAACTCCATATAATAAAAATATAAATTTAAAAAACAGAGTCGTTATGGCACCTATGACGCGTAGTCGTGCAGATAACGAAGGTAAAGTAGCAACAAATGAATTACAAGGCTTGTATTATGAGCAACGTGCTTCGGCTGGTTTAATTATTACAGAAGGTTCTCAAGTCTCTAAACAAGCTGTGGGATATATAAATACACCAGGAATTTATACCGATACACAAGTAGAAGGATGGAAAAAAGTAACGAAGCGTGTACACGATAAAGGAGGAAAAATCTTTATTCAATTATGGCACGTTGGACGTATGTCTCATCCAGATTTTCATAATGGCGAATTACCAGTTTCGGCTTCAGCTTTAAATCCGAATTCAAAATCGTTTACTCCAGGAGGTTTCAAGGATACTGTGACACCAAAGGAAATGACTATTGCAGATATTAAGCAAACGGTTGAAGATTTTAAAAATGCAGCAGCAAATGCAGTAAAAGCAGGTTTTGATGGTGTCGAAATTCATTCTTCAAATGGATATTTATTTCAGCAATTCTTCAATGGAACGTCTAATACAAGAACAGACGACTATGGTGGAAGTATTGAAAACAGAACACGTTTTTTCTTCGAAGTTTTAGACGCTATGAAAGCCGTGATTCCACAGGAAAAAATAGGTGTTCGTTTTAATCCGTCGTTAGATGGTTTATTCGGTATAACAATGGATAAGGATACCATTCCAACATTCGAATACATTATTAAAAAACTAAACGATTACAATTTAGCTTATGTACATTTATCTGAACCGTTTACAGATGTTTCTGAAATTCCTTTTGCTGTAACAGAAATAGCAAAACACTTTAGACCATTATATAACGGTACTTTAATGATTAATACCGCTTTTAATCAAGAGAAAGGAAACAAAGTATTGGAAGCTGGTGATGCCGATTTAATCGCTTACGGAAAGCCATTTATTTCTAATCCAGATTTAGTGGAGCGTTTTGAAAACAATTTAGAATTAGCAGAATGGGATGAAGATACGTTTTACACCACAGGAGTAAAGGGATATACAGATTATCCAAAAGCTTCTAAATAATTAATTTAACTTATAACAGTCCTATTTCAAGAGTATTAAATATAGAAATTGAATTAAAATCAATATTAATAAAATATTATAATGACAACAGTAAAAGCATATCAACACCGGTAACGGTTGACGAGAAATTAGTTTTACGTATTCCTGAGAATTTAGACGACGCAGGAGCAGCACCGTTATTATGTGCAGGTATTACAACATGGTTACCTTAAGTCACCGGAAAGTTAAAAAAGGAGATAAAGTAGGTGTAGTTGGTCTTGGAGGATTAGGACATATGGGTGTTAAGTTTGCACACGCTTTAGGAGCGCATGTTGTTATGATTACAACATCTCCAGAAAAAGGTAAAGATGCTAAAAGATTAGGAGCACATGAATTATTGGTTTCTAAAGATACTGAGGATATGAAAAGGCATCAAGGAAGTTTCGATTTTATCTTAAATACCATTCCTGTAGGTCATGAAATCGCTTAAAAATTAAAGCATTTTTAATTTTTATAATATAGCAGTCTCTAAGTTATTTAGAGGCTGTTTTTGTTTTTAGGCTAAAGCCGAAAAATTCTCATCGATAAATAACAGGCTTTTGTATAGTCAATCGTCTCAAACGTCTATTACTTTATAATAAGATAGTATAAAGTTTAATATTTGAAATGTAAAATTAAAACACTCAAAAAAATGAAACTATATCTAATCCTTGCAAGCTTATTATTTGTGCAACTTTCTTTCGCACAAGAAGCTTCAACTAACGCTTCAGAAAAAATATGGTCTTTAGAAGACTGTATTACTTATGCTTTAGAAAATAATATTACAGTAAAAAATGCTGCTTTAAGTAAAAGTATTGCAGAAGTAGATTATGAAAAAGCAAAATCTTCTAGATTACCAAATTTGTTTGGTAGCGCCTCTCAAAGTTTTTCTAACGGAAGTACTATCGATCCTATTACAAGTAATTTTGTAACAGATCAAATACATAGTACAAATGTTGGTATTAATAGTTCTTTAACCTTGTTTCAAGGTAATCAAATTAACAATCAAATTAAACAAAATAAAATAGTATTAGAGCAAAGTGTTTTTGAAGAAGAAGTAGAAAAAAACAACATCGCTTTAAATATTTTAGAAATCTATTTACAAACACTTTACAGTAAAGAAAGTATCACTATTGCTGAGAATAATGTAGCAGCTTCAGAAAAAGAAGTCTTGAGAGCAAAAGCACGTTTAGATGCAGGAACAATTGCTTTAAGCGATTATACAGAGGCGCAAAGCCAAACGGCAACAAACAAATTTAATGTTATTGCTGCAAAAAACGATTACCAACAATACATCATTCAATTAAAACAATTATTAGAATTATCTCCATTAGAAGATATTGAAATTGAAACTATTGATGAAAATATGGATTTAATAAACCTTGAGCTTAATAAAATTGATGTTTATAATAACGCTTTAGGTTTTATGCCAGAAATAAAGGCTAGCGTACTTAATATAGAGGCTAATGAGAAAGCACTTGATATTGCTAAAGGTGGTTTTTTACCAACATTATCTTTAACAGGAAGTATAGGTTCTGGTTATACGAGTATTAATGATAATACATTTTCAGACCAATTTGATGTTAATTTTAATCAGAAATTAGGCTTGTCTTTAAGCATTCCAATATTTAATAGAAACCAAACAAAAGCAGCAGTACAAACAGCAAATTTAAATATAGAACGCTCACAAATTCAAAAGCAATCTACCGAAAAGGAAATTTATAAAAAAGTAGAAACAGCCTATCAAAATGCAGTATCTGCACAAGAGCAAGTTATTGCTGCAGAAGCATCAAAAACAGCTGCAGAGCAATCGTATAAACTAGCACTAAAAAAGTACGAGTTAGGTTCTTTAAGTACAACCGATTTAGTGATTAGCCAAAACACATTCACCAACACACAACAAAACTATTTACAATCTAAATACTTAAATATTTTATACCACCAATTATTACAATTTTATCAAGGAAACGATATCAAACTTTAATCTATACCATTATGAAAAAGAAAATTATAATCAGCGTCTTAGTATTAGCAGCAATTGCCGCAGCAGCCTTTGTGTTTTTAAAAGGTGACGATGCCATTATCGTAGAAGCAAAAACGATTATTGCTAAAAAAGCAAATGTAACCACTATGGTTACAGCAACAGGTACTATGGAGCCTATTACGCAAGTAGAAGTAGGGACACAAGTATCTGGAGTGGTAGAGAAAATATATGTGGACTATAATAGCGTTGTTACCGAAGGCCAGCTGATTGCCGAATTGGATAAAACCAATCTAAATGCAGCCAAAACACAAGCACAAGCTGTTTATGATAATGCGGTTAGTCAGCGAAATTATACAAAAACGATTTACGACCGACAAAAAACATTGTTCGATAATCAAGTGATTAGTAAATCTGATTTTGATGATGCAGCCTTTAACTATGAAACTGCAAAAGGAACGGTAACACAACGTTATTCCGATTTACAACAAGCCAGAACCAATTTAGGTTATGCCAATATTTATTCGCCAATTGATGGTGTGGTATTGTCTAGAGCGATCGATGAAGGACAAACGGTAGCAGCAAGTTTAAGTACACCAACGCTATTTACAATTGCGCAAGATTTAAAAGAAATGCAAGTAGAAGCAGATGTGGATGAAGCAGATATTGGACAAGTAATAGAAGGACAACGTGTAGAATTTACAGTAGATGCCTACCTAGGAGAGACCTTTGAAGGTGAAGTAACACTCGTACGTTTAGATCCAACGGTTACTTCAAATGTTGTAACATATACCGTTGTGATTAAGGCAGATAATCCAGACTTAAAACTAAAACCAGGTTTAACAGCTACCATTTCTATTTACACTTTAGAATTAAAAGATGTGTTAACAGCTGAAGCCAAAGCCATTAATTTTAAGCCAACACGACTAGAGCTTGCGGCGTATAACGAACAACAAAATATTACAGTTGAAACACCAAAAGAAAGATCGGCTGAAAGAAATACGGGAAGCGTTGTTTGGGTGTATGGAAGTAATGGTGAAGTTACCTCTAAACCAGTAACATTGGGAGCAAGCGATGGCGTAAACGTTCAAATTATTGACGGAATTTCTGAAGGTGACAAATTAGTGTACAGTTTAGAAGGCGTAAGTGCTTCTGAAACAAAAACAGCAGATAAAAGCGAAAGTCCATTTATGCCAACAACAACAAGAGGTGGAGGAAAAAGATAATACGATGAGCAAAGAAATCATAAAAATAGAAGATTTAAAACGCGAATTTACCATGGGAGCCGAAACGGTACGCGCTTTACGAGGTATCTCGTTTGATATAAAAGAAGGGGAATTTGTAACCATTATGGGTTCATCGGGTTCTGGAAAAAGTACGATGTTGAATATATTGGGTTGTTTAGATCAACCAACATCAGGATTATATGAAATTGATGGTGTATCGGTAAAAGATTTATCTCGAAATGAATTAGCAACCATAAGAAACGAGAAAATTGGGTTCATTTTTCAATCGTATAATCTATTAGCAAGAACATCGGCTATTGAAAACGTAGAATTACCATTACTATATAACAGTAAAGTTTCTACTGAAGAACGCAGAAAACGAGCTATTGAAGCCTTAAAAAAAGTAGGTCTAGGTGAACGGTTAGATCATACACCAGCACAGCTCTCAGGAGGGCAGCAACAACGTGTTGCCATTGCCAGATCTCTGGTTAATAATCCTGTTATGTTACTTGCCGATGAAGCAACAGGAAACTTGGACACACGAACTGCCTATGAAATTATGTCCATTTTTCAAGAGTTAAACGAACAAGGTATTACCATCGCTTTTGTAACGCACGAAGAAGATATTGCAACATTTAGTAGTAGAACCATTGTTTTAAAAGATGGAAATATCATTCAAGATAACAAAAATGAAAATGTACAATCAGCAAAAGTAGAGTTAGCAAAATTACCTAAACAAGACGATTAATTATGAGACTATTAAATTTATTTAAAATCGCTTTTAAAGCCATCGTTCTTAATAAAATGAGAACTTTACTAACTATGTTAGGCATCATTATAGGTGTAGCATCGGTAATTGCAATGCTCGCTATTGGTGAAGGCTCTAAAGAAAGCATTCGCGAAAGTATTTCGGCTATGGGTTCTAATATTATTACTATAAGGCCAGCGTCTACTTCAAGTAGTGGAGTTCGGCCAAGTGCAGGTGAGATGCAATCACTTACCCTTAAAGATTATGAAGCCATTAAAGATCAAGCCACCTTTTTAAGTTATGCAACACCATTGGTAAATGGTAGCGGACAAGTTATAAACGGTTCCAATAACTGGCCAAGTACTATTTATGGCGTAAATCCAGATTATCTCAAAATTAAAGTAGTTGATTTACAAAGCGGCAGTATGTTTACAGATTCCGAAGTAAAAACAGCGGCTAAAGTAGCGCTTATTGGTCAGACGGTTGTTGATAATGTGTTTCCTGATGGACAAGATCCCATAGGACAGATGATTCGTTTCAATAATATTCCGTTTAAAGTAATTGGTGTATTAGAAGTAAAAGGCGAAAATACCTTCGGTCAAGACCAAGATGATGTGGTTATTGCACCTTATACAACCGTACAAAAACGTATTTTGGCTATAGATTATATCAATCAAATTATGGCATCGGCAGTAAGTGAAGAAGAAGCGCCAAATGCGGTAACGGAAGTCTCAGAGATTATGAGAGCACAACACAAAATATCTAATCCAAATCTAGACGATTTTAGTGTACAATCTATGGAAGAATTGATTTCTACGTTTAGTTCTACCAGCGAAATGTTAACCGTTTTATTAGTTGCAGTAGCCAGTATATCTCTATTAATTGGTGGTATTGGTATTATGAATATTATGTATGTTTCTGTAAAAGAACGTACTAAAGAAATCGGATTAAGAATGGCTGTAGGAGCAAAAGGAGCAGATATTTTAATGCAGTTTTTAATAGAAGCCATTTTAATAAGTATTACAGGTGGTGTATTAGGTGTACTATTAGGACTAGGATCCACGGTTTTTATAGAAAAATTCTTAAATTGGCCTACAAGTGTTGCGCTGTATTCTATAGTAATTTCGTTTGCAGTTTGTGCGGTAACAGGTATCTTTTTTGGATATTATCCAGCTAGAAAAGCTTCGGCATTAGATCCTATAACTGCGTTACGTTACGAGTAAAATTAATAATAGAAACACAGTAAAAATAGTAGTAATGATTTAAAAAGGGTAGAAGTATTCTTAAAATAAGAATTATAGAACGATAAAAACTTAACAAAATGAAAGATGATGATGGCGCCATTTTTACAGCTTATATTTTTGCAGATAATTACTTCGAAATATAAGTGAGACTGATAAATTAGAATTTCATGTACAAAAATAAAACAATTACAATCTTTTTACATATTCTTGTTTGGCTAACATTATTTTGTTTGCCTTACTTATTGTCTTACGGGCAAGAACAAGAATTAGATAGAGTAAAAGCACACTTCTGGATTCCTTTATTTTTCTCTGCAATAGTCTTTTACATTAATTACTTTGTATTAGTAAATCGCTATTTATTTCCTAAAAAAATGCTGCAATTTATCTTGGTAAATTTAGGATTAATACTCTTCTTCTTATTTTTTAAAGAATATATTGAAGATCATTATTTTCAAGAATTAGTTAAAAAACGACTAGAGAATACAAGAAGAATTGGGCCTCCATTTAAAATAGCGATATACATTCAAATATTAACCTATATGGCTCCGTTGTTTTTAGCAGTGGCTCTTAAAACTACAAAACAATGGGTAAAAACAGAAGCAAAACGTAAGGAAGCTGCTAATTTTAAACTACAATCTGAGTTACAACATTTACATTATCAATTACAACCACATTTCTTTTTTAACTCATTGAATAATATTTATGCAATGGTCGATATTTCGCCAGATCAAGCTAAAACATCTATTCATAGTTTAAGTAAGTTGATGCGTTATATGTTATATGAAACAAATGTAGAATCTATTCTCTTATCAAAAGAAATAGATTTTATGAAAAAGTACATCGACCTCATGAAGCTTCGAGTTTCCGATAAAACAGTGGTTAACTATAGTTTTCCTGTAAAAGAAACAGGTATAAAAATTGCACCTCTATTATTTATATCATTAATTGAAAATGCCTTTAAGCATGGTGTTTCTGCAAGTAAAGAAAGTTTAATTGCTATAGACATGATTTGCAAGGATAAAACGGTAACCTTTACTATTGAGAACGATAATTACCCTAAACTTAGTGAAGATAAAAGTGGTTCTGGTATTGGCTTACAAAATATAGTAAAACGTTTAGAGTTGTTGTATCCTGATCGCCATGAGTTTAAAACAACACTAAAAGCTGATCGTTTTTTAGTACATTTAGAAATTGAAACTACTTAAAAAATGAATAATATAAAAATAACATGTATTGTTGTAGATGATGAGCCTATGGCACTGAATTTAGTAGAAAGTTATGTTGAAAAAACACCTTTTCTAGAACTAAAGAAGAAGTGTAGTAGTGCTATTGAAGCCATGGAATTTATAAAAAAAGAACCTGTAGATTTATTGTTTTTAGATATACAAATGCCAGATTTAACAGGTATTGAATTTTCAAGAATGTTACCTAAAGAAACTCGTGTGATTTTTACAACTGCATTCGATCAATATGCGCTTGAAGGTTTTAAGGTAGAAGCATTAGATTATCTTTTAAAACCTTTTGATTATGCCGAGTTTCTTGCTGCAGCAAACAAAGCCAATATTTGGTTTGAATTGCTAAATGGGAAAGAACAAAAGACACAAAACATGGTTTCGGAGGAAAAAGAATTCCTTTTTGTAAAATCCGAATATAAACAGTTACGTATAAAATTAGCTGATGTTTTGTATTTTGAAGGACTAAAAGATTATATTAAAATATGGCTTAAAGATAACCAGAAACCTATTTTAACTTTAATGAGTTTAAAATCTTTAGAAGCCGAACTTCCAGAACATCAATTTATGCGTGTGCATCGTTCGTTTATAGTTGCGCTAGATAATATAGATGTTATCGAGCGTAGCCAGATTATTATTAATAAACAACGCATCACAGTTTCAGAACAATACAAACCTAAATTCTTGGCTTTTGTGAATAATAATTCGTTATAAATCCTTGTTTTAGTTTCATCTATACATTCTTCTAAATAGTAGATAAATACATCTAGTTTATCTATTCTCTTTTTTTGCGCAAGAATAGCATAGTACTTTTGCATCATAATAAAAAATCAAACTTATATTATGAAAAAAATTCTATTATCATTGGCCTTAACAGCAACTATGTTTAGTTGTGACAGTGTAAAAAATGTAAACACATCTTCTGTAGCAAACGCAGCAACTTTGTTAAGTTCATTAAGCTCAAATTCAACTGTTCAACAAATTTCTAGCCTATTTAGTTTATTAGATTCTAATAAAGATGAAGCAATTAGCTCAACTGAAGCAATAGGTTCTGTAGCAGAAAACTTTAATGTATTAGATACAGATAGCAATTCTAGTTTAAACCTTACCGAATTAACAGGTTTATTGGCTTTATTAAAATAATTTTATTTTTTAGTCTAAAATAAAGGTATGCTTTAACTAGTATACCTTTTTTATGCGATATATTTAATAATTGTATGAGTTAATAGTATTCAATCTATAAAAACATTGTATTGGTCGATACAATTTTGGTATTGGTCTATTTGCTTTTTTATTAGGGTTTTATCTCTGTATCTTTAAACTATAGAAGCAATATAGAGTCTTAGTATTGAAATTTAGTTTAACCTTAATACAATTAATTATGAAATCACTTATTAAAATATACATACTACCAGTAGCATTTTTGTTAGCATTAACCATACAAGTATCAGCACAAACAAAGCGAGATAAAAATGTTAAAATTGTAAAAACAACAAAACGTACTGTTGCAACTAAAAGCAATAAAAAAATATCAAGTAATAAAGTAACTTATAAAACACAAAAACGAAAAGTAGTATCTGTTAGAACAGTACCCAATAGAACAATTGTTAAGCATAAAGGACAAGATTACTATTATGCAAATAATAAATTTTATACACAGTCTAGAGAACGTTATATTGTTATCGCACCAAAGGTTGGGTTTAAAATAAAAGTATTACCTACAAATTATAAGCTTGTCCGTTTTAATAATCATAACTATTATAATGCGAATGGCATATTTTACACACAAATAAATAACGAATATGAAGTTGTAGATCCTGAAGTTGGTACGATAGTATATGAGCTTCCTGAAGATTACGAGAAAGTGGTTATAAATGGTGATACTTTTTACGAGTATTCTAATATTTTATACGAAAAAATACAATATGATGGTACTAGAGCATACGAGGTTGTTGGTATTATTGAAATGAATTAAGAATTGGTTTGGTTGATTAGTGGTAAGGGAGGATAATCTTAGGGTTATCCTCCTTTTTAGTTATAGTAGTTTATTGCTTTTGTAAACGCAATGGTTTAAAACTAATAAATAATAGCGTGTAAATTAAAAGCAGTACTAAATACCACGTATTAGATACTAAATCTAAGTAATTAATTTTACCATTTGTGAAACTTAAAATCATTAAAACTTGTGCTCCATAAGGCAACAGTCCTTGGGTGATACAAGTAAAGATATCTAATATAGAAGCTGTTTTTTGATTATCTAAATCATACTCGTCATTTATTGTTTTTGCAATTGGACCAGCAATAATAAAGGATACGGTGTTATTTGCAATAGCTAAATTAATGGCGCTAACCAATGATGCAATACCAAATTGTGCAGACGTTTTACTTTTAATCAATGTTTTTATTTTGATTAAAATATACTCAATCCCTCCGTTTTTAGAGACTAATGTAGCTAAACCACCTGTTAATAAAGAAAGTAAGAAAATTTCGGTCATACTTGTAAAACCAGAGTAAGCTATTTTGGTAGATTCAATAATTGTACAATCGCGATAAATTAATTCTAATTAATAAACCTGAAGTTATGAGGTGTTTTTTTTATTATGAAACCTCGAAAAGGAAATTGTTTTTGTGTACTTAATAAGTAAACAGTTAGTCTTTTTTTATGATTTGTTTTTTGGACCATAAATAAATTGAACGATTAAAATACTCATAGCTATTAAAAGACCTAAAATAGAAACACCCTGCCAACCAAAATGTTGCCACGCATAAGCGCCTAAAAAAGTACCAAAAGCACCACCAATAAAAAAGCCGACCATATAAACCGTATTCACTCGGTTTCTAGCTTCTGGATTCTTAGAAAAAATAGTAACTTGGTTGGTAATATGTAATACTTGCATGCCTAAATCTACTATAATTACACCTAAGGCTAAACCAATTAAAGAATATCCTGAAAAAAGGAAAATGACCCAAGAAATCATTAATAATATGGTAGAGAAGATAATCATACTCTTTCTAGTATATTTATCATTCATTTTACCTACAACAGTTGCTCCAAGTGCTCCAACAATACCAAAAACACCAAAAGCACCAGCAATATCACTATCGTAATTAAAATGGTCTTCCATTAAAAAAACAAAGGTGGTCCAAAAGACACTTAATCCGGCAAAACCAAGTCCACCTCGTAAAGCAGCCAATCGTAACGAAGGTTCTGTTTTAAAATAATGACCTATCGATTTTAATAAACTTCCGTAACTTCCTTTATAATTAGGTTTAATTTTTGGTAATTTATATTGAAGTAAAACAAACAGTAATACCATTAATACCGTTGCAGCAGAAAACATAAAGCGCCACCCAAACCATTTTCCTATAACACCACTTATTACACGACTTCCAAGAATCCCAATTAGCAACCCACTCATTACGATACCTAAGGCACGTCCTCGACCTTTATCGTCCGATAATTGAGCAACCATTGGTACAAATAGTTGTGGTAAGGCTGACGAAAAACCTATAAAAAAGCTACTTATAATTAAAAGATATAAAGTACTTGATAATGATGCCGCAATTAGTGACACTATCATTAAAGCAAAATCAAACTGTAGTATTTTTTTGTTGGAAATTTTATCTCCTAAAGGAACAATAAATAATAAACCAAAAGCATAACCCAGTTGTGTTGCTAAAGGCACATTACTTACGGCAGATTCACTAACACCAAATTCTACAACCATTTGGTGTAAAAGTGGTTGGTTGTAATAGAGGTTTGCAACAACAAGTCCAGCAGATATACTCATTAAATAGAGTACGGAATTGGATAAACTTTTACTCATATTTTAAAACTTAATAATACTTTTGAATTTAGCTGTCAAAGGTATTAAACTATAAAAAGGTATAAGTGATTAAAGGCTTAATTAATTGATATAATTTTAGTTCTCTTTATTCCGAAATTGAGTTGCGTTCTCTGTTTTATAAATTAAGAATTACAATCGATAAAATCAGAACATTTGTATAGTTAATATATTGAAGCCTTTTGATTACGCTAAGCTTCTTGCTGCTGCAAATAACGTACATGCTTGGTTTGAATTAATAAAATGAAAAAAGGAGAGTAGTAGTAGTTTTAATCCGAAGCCTATTATAACCTTTACGAGCTTAAAGTCTTTGCAAGAAGAGTTACCAAAAACTCAATATTTACGTGTGCGTCGCTCTTTTATTATGCTTTAAAAAAATATTGAAGTTATTGAGCGTAGTCAGATTATTATTAATAACCAATGTATCACGGTTTCTGAGCAGTATAAACCTGCTTTTTTCTGTTATTTGTAAATAACAACTCTTTATAAACAAACACATTATTTATTGTTTCGTCTATAAAATCATGTATTTAATCGATTACTATGTAGCGCACGTCTATTCTTTAGTAGAATATTTAGAAGCGTTGCTACCTTTACAGTAACATGAAAATAAAACAGATAAAAATTATGAAAAAAATAGCATTAACATTAGTAATTACAGTGAGTTTATTTAGTTGTAATGGCGTTAAGAATGTAAATACATCAAACATTGCAAGTGCAGCAACATTATTAAGTTCACTAAGTTCTAACTCTACAGTACAACAAATCTCTAGTCTTTTTAGCTTATTAGATACTAACAAAGATGAAGCTATTAGTTCTACTGAAGCTATTGGTACTGTGTCAGACAACTTTAGTGTTTTAGATACAGATAGTAACTCAAGTTTAAATCTTACTGAATTAACAGGTTTATTGGGTTTATTAAAATAATATTCTTTTTAAATAGGCTATAAATAAGGTGTACATAATTGTATACCTTTTTTTTGGTTACAAAAACTAAGGATTTTTATAAAGTAGGTAAGGAGTTATCGTTAAAACAATCTAGTAGGTAGACGTATAATAGAAATGAATTAAGATTTAGTTGGTTAGTAGTAGAAAGTGAGGATAGTTTTTATAATTATCCTCACTTTCTTTTTTTACAAACTACAATAGTTATTTTAATTATAATAGTCTATAAATAATAATATTAGAATGATTACACTTTTATGTATTTGAAAAAAGCTTTGTTATGAAAGTAAAATGCAATTTAATTTTATAACTTTTTAAGTAGAATAATATTCAATTTTATAAGCCGTTATTTATTAGTTACTTACATTTTATAGTGCAATTTAGGTTTCCCAAAATAAAAAAGAAAAAACTGTTAAAATATATGAAGTGCTGATTATGTCCGATAACCTGCAATATTAATGCATTAATTTCGCAAGAAATTAAAACAAAAATTGCTATTAATGAAAATATTAACCATTCTATTATTTTTTTGTACACTTAATTCTTTTGCTCAAGTAGGAATTAATACGGTTACACCAAACTCATCTGCAATGTTGGATGTTTCAAGTACAAATAAGGGTGTACTAATACCAAGAATAGAATTGTCTTCATCTACAGACACTAGTACAATAGTATCTCCTGAAATAAGTTTATTAATCTATAATATAGTTACTGTTGGAGATTTAACTCCTGGTTATTTTTATTGGAGTGGAACAGAGTGGTTAAAAATAGCAACTTCAAAAGCTATGGATAATAATTGGAATCTTTTGGGTAATCTAGGAACAGATGATACAGTAAACTTTATTGGTACTACAGACGATGAAAATGTTGTTTTTAAACGTAATAATAGCTTAGCTGGTATTTTAGAAAGCAATAATGTTGGCTTTGGTGTAAATGCTTTTTCTAGTAATACAACAGGTTCTAACAATGTAAGTGTTGGAGTTAATGCATTGAGATATAATACCACAGGAAGTAATAATGTGGCTTTAGGTCATGATGCATTATTATCAAATTCAACTGGTAGTAGTAACACTGCAAATGGTAATGGTGCTTTGGTAGGTAATACCACAGGAGGTAGTAATACTGCTATTGGTACATTTTCCTTAGCAAATAATACAATAGGAAGTAATAATACAGCTGTTGGAGGTTTATCACTTAATAAAAATAGTACAGGAACTAACAATACAGCATTAGGTACACAGTCTTTAACAGAAAACACAACAGGAACTAATAATACGGCCAGTGGTATGTTTTCACTTTTTGCTAATAAAACAGGAACGCATAATACAGCAAATGGTTCAGAGTCTCTAACTTATAATGTTTCTGGAGATTACAATACCGCTGTAGGTACAAATGCTCTATATTCTAATACTTCAGCAAATAACAATACTGCTGTAGGAGCAAACGCATTATATGCAAATACTACAGGTGCTCATAATACAGCAATGGGAGCAAACGCACTTAACGCAAATGTAAGTGCTAGTAATAACACGGCATTTGGAGAAAATGCCTTACTTGTTAATACTGGTGGAAAAAGTAATACGGCTGTTGGTACTTTATCGCTTTCAGCTAATAATGGACATTATAATACTGCAACTGGAGCAAATGCCTTAGCTACTAATACGGCTAATTATAATACAGCTAATGGTTATAATGCGCTTAAATCTAATACAACAGGTTATAATGTTACTGCTGTAGGATCTAATGCTCTTTATAGTAATATTGGAGGAGGAGGAAATACCGGTGTAGGTACGCATTCTCTTTATAGTAATATTTCAGGAAATAATAATACAGCAATAGGTACCCAAGCACTTCAATCTAATTCAGACGGATCTGATAATACTGCTATAGGAGTAAATGTATTACAAAATAACAATTCTGGATCTAGTAATACTTCGACTGGATATAGGTCTCTACAACATAATACCATAGGACTAAGTAATACTGCAAATGGTCGAAACGCATTGTTAAATAATATTTCAGGTAATTATAATACTGCTATGGGCCAAAGTTCTTTAAGTAGTAATATAGATGGAATTAGTAATGTAGCTATTGGTCATAACGCAGCTTTTGCTAATACACATGGTCGTTATAATGTAAGCTTAGGTAGTTCTTCATTAAATAAGAATACAGAAGGAACTGGTAATACAGCGTCCGGGTCTAGTGCTTTATCCGAAAACGCTTCTGGAAACTATAATACAGCAATGGGTTATCAATCTTCTAAATCCCTATTAACGGGTAACAACAATACAAGTGTTGGATATAGAGCCTTGGATAATGTAACCACAGGTAGTAATAATACAGCTATAGGTTATTTATCTTCAGTGCCAGATCCCACAGCAAATAACCAAGTAAGAATTGGTGGTACAGCAATAACATATGCAGGAGTGCAAGTAGCATGGACAATTACTTCCGACAAAAGGTGGAAAAACACTATTGAAGATTCAGATTTAGGATTAAATTTTATTAAAAAACTACGTCCTGTTTCCTATTTAAGAAATAACGATAAAAGCAATAAGCTTGAATATGGTTTTATAGCTCAAGAATTAAAAGAAACTCTAAAAAACAGCAGCTCAAAAGCAAATGGAATTATTACTGAGGATACCGAAGGTATGTTAAGCGTAAGATATAACGATTTAATGGCTCCAATGGTAAAAGCTATTCAAGAACAAGATGAAGAAATTCAATTGTTAAAGTCAGAAAATGAAGCTTTAAAATTAAAGCAGCAAGCAATAGAAAACGAGATAAAAGAAATTAAAAACTTATTATTAAATAAAAAATAATAAACGTTATTTCTTCACCTTTTGCCTGATGATATTTCAATCTTCAAAATTGTTTATCGTATCTATCTGTTTTATAAAAAATCATCAAAAAAAATAAAAGATTTATAGTAATTTTGTGTTTTAATATTTTGCATAAATCCTGAAATTTGTTAGATAAAAGAGAACAATTACCACAAAAACAATTAATAGATACAGATTATTTTATATTCTGTTTAGAAGCGGTAGAAGATATAGAAATAGATACTGTTACTGAAGCACAGAATAAATTAGAACAATTAATCACGCAATATAGTGTAGCTAGCATTTATAAAACATGTGATACTATTGAAGGATTAGAAGATAGCCTAAATGCATTGGTTTTAGACGATCATAATTTTAAAGATTACGAACTCATTTACTTAGTTATTACTGGAGAAGCTAATAGTATTTGTTTAAATGATTATTACTATAGTTTACAAGAAATTGCAGAAATTTTTGAAGGACGATTAGAAGGTAAAATTTTACATTTTTCAAATGCTAAAGTTCTAGATTTAGATGCAGAAGAAGCACAGTATTTTTTGGATGTTACTGGAGCAAAAGGTATTTCTGGATACGGAAATGCGTTTAACGGATTAACCAGCTCAAATCTTGATATGGCATTTTTTAACTTATTTAATGAAGATGATAATATGTTGGATGTTGTGGAAGAGTTACATCAAAAACATTATAAAATGTGTAAGCTACTTGATTTCAGATTGTATTATTAAACGAAGTTTTCTTTTCATATATTTGAATATAAAATTTAAAGCATTTTTTAAACAATTTAAAGCTTCAGGTTTTTCTATATTGAAAACAGTTTCTTTTTAAGAAGTAGTTTTTCTATTTATATTGGCTCACAAACCCAATTGCCCTGGGTACATTTTCTTAACGCTAAATAGTCTAAAATATAGCGTAACGAGCCGTAATTGTTTCCAAAATTATATGAAATAATGACCCAAGTTCAAAGTATTATAATGAAACTATAAACACTGTGAGATATTTTACAGAATAGAGAATTATAGTTACAGAACTAAAAGTATTCTAACGAAGCCACAATTAGCTTGTATACATTATTCATTAATTAAGATTAGTGCATCTCATTGTATTGTATATAATCATCCACAGGATCATTATATACAATAGTATGTAAAATATCGCTGAAATGCGCTATTTCGCTAATTGTTATAAAATGTACTATAATGTTCTGCGTTATGTAACTTTGCTTTGGCAAAAGCGAAGTTAAATTACTATATTTTCTTATTTTTTTCTTCTCAAAATGTTTCTCTACAATGTTAATGGAACACTCTTTTTACGAAACGACGATAGGAGAGTAGTGGAATGTGTGTGGAATGGTTTTTAAATGGAAATATTTCCATATATTGTTTAAATTTGACATAAACTTTGATTGCCTTTCAAACCAAATGACCGCAGAAGCTAAAATCCCAATTACAGACCACTTATTATTAGAAGAATACGCTTCGTATCTATTTAAAATATCAGATAAATCTGAAAATAAAAAAATAGAATATTTCAAGATTCAAGCAAAATCTGTTAATGCAGATTATATTTATTGCTTAAAAAGTCAGTTAGAAAATGAGTTAATCCCATATATCTATATTTTTGATGAAAGAGGTGTTAGTCAGGAGCATCATCGAGAATTAACTAAAATTAACAAACAGATATGGACACTAGGAGAAATTTCTTTAGCAATAATTGTCTCTGATCTTGAAATAAAAATTATAGATACAAGAAAACCAATAACCAAAAAATATAAACCAAATATAATTGACGTTCTTACTAATATTGACTTAGAATTAAGAAAGCAGATATTTGAAGGTCGAATAATTGAAAATCAAACTGAAAACTATGTAAGTGTATCTCCTTACCAAAAACTTTTAGACCATATTGAAAAGGAAATATTAGATAAAAAAACTCAAATAGGATGTAATGATAGATTATTAAAAAGATTATTAGTAAAATTCATTTTGATAAAATATCTAGAAGAACAGACTGATGATAATGGAGGAAGTGTTTTTAAAGAAAAATATTTTAACTCTTTTATCAATAATAATGATAATAAAGAATCATATAGCTTTTGCGATGTTCTTAGAGACGGAAGTGTTATAGATTTACTGAATGAGTTAAATAGAAAATTTCAAGGAGGGATTTTTAATATTTCTAACGATGAAGATTTGAAAGAAATTTCAAATGCAGATTTCAATTTAGTTGCATTAGCACTTGATGGAGATAAAGATATAGGAGGTCAAATTGCAATTTGGAAATACTATGATTTTAATTTACTCCCAATAGAATTTATAAGCCGTTTATACGAAAGGTTTGTCGTTTCTGTAGATAGCACACAAAAAGATACAGGTTCTTTTTATACTCCACCACATCTGGCTAGATTATTAATTGACGAATTATTACCAATAGATAAAGAAATAGATTTTAACGATTTTAAAATTTTAGACCCTTCATGTGGTTCTGGTATTTTCTTGGTTTTAGCATATAAAAGGTTAATTACACTTTGGCTTTTTTCAAATAAGAAAAGAAGAATTAAAGGTATAGAAGATATTAATTCAATCAAATCCATTTTAAAAAATTGCATCTATGGTGTAGATATTAATTCCGATGCGCTATCTATAACAGCAACCTCTTTGCAAATAGAATTAACTAGTCATATAAAACCAAAAGAAATTTGGGATTCCTTAACTTTTTTAGATTTAGAAAAAGAAGGTAATCTAGAACAAATAGGTTTTTTTAAATGGAAAAGGCAACATAGAAATAAATTTAATATAGTCGTTGGAAATCCGCCTTTTAACATTGGAGATGATATAAATAAAGAAAACATCTCAAGTGGTTTGGAACATGATTATAAAAAAGAAAAATATTTAGATATTAATAACAAAAACGTTTCTTTTCCATACAAAAATCCAGCTTTGGCATTTTTATATGAATCGTTAGATAAATTATTAAAGCCAGATTCTGGTAATTTATTTATGATAATGCCATCTTCAACATTGTTGTATATGCCAACTTCTTCAATATTTAGAAGCACTTTATTTAAAAATTGGAATGTGAAAAAAATCTACGATTTTACTCCTTTAAAAAACCATCTATGGGGAAAAACTAAGATAGCAACCGTTGCAATAAGAATTGATAATTCTACTTCTACAAATCATTCAATTGAACATATTATAATTAGAAACACTATTGCTAATGAAAAAGGAGCAATAAGATTTACAATTAATAAATATGATAGATATATTGTAGATAAATCAGTAGCACTCAAAAATGATACTGTTTGGAAAGGAAACCTTTTAGGTGGAAGTAAAATTCAACTTTATAATAAAAAGTATTCTGAATATTTAAACATAAGAGAATTTCTAAAAGAAAACAAATGGAATCCATCTACTGGCTTAAGGAGTGATAAAAACTCAGAAAGGCAAATTAACCTTAATGGAAAGTATATTTTAGATAGTACAGAATTTGTTAGTGATTTTATTAATTCAGATATGATAGATTTAATTTCTGAAGACACTTATAAACGTGAAAACAAAAAGAAAGTATCAAACAATCCGCCTAATATACTTATTAGGCTAAACATAGGACATAAACTTCCAATAGTATATAATACTGAAATTTTTCACTTTTATCCAGGAGTATTAGGTCTAAAAGGTAATGATGAAATAATGATGAAGTCATTCGTGAAAACTTTTAAGGCTAATAGAGATTTATATATGACTTTGATGAAGATAAAATCTCCAAAAGTATATGTTCAACAAGCTGGAGGATTTACTATAGACGCAAATGATATATTAGAGTTACCAATTGATGTTGATTCAAAAGGTTATCCAAAACCGTTTAAAAAGCAAAGTGATATTGAACGTGCTGTCTTCGAAGATATAAACCTTATTGGAGAAAACATCTTTAAAAGTACTGGGTCAATAAATAATACTCTTAATATTTCAGAAATAGAGATGTATGAGTTTGCTTTTTGTGAGATTTTAAATTATGTATATGAAGAAAAGGAATATAAATTTAGACCTATTAGAAGGATTCTAAGTGATGATTTTGTTTGGTTAACATTCGAGCATGGTAATGATAAATTGTCAGTACAAACATCGTTTAACAATAAATGTAAATTAATATATGAGAAAATTATTAAGGATGACTTATCTAAACAGGGACTTCTAATAAATAGAGTAATTACATTTTATGGAGAGAAAAATAAAATAAGTTTTATTAAGCCAAATAAGCTGAAATTTTGGACTAGAAGTATCGGTTTTAGAGATGCAGAAAATGTTAAAGCGGATTTATTAACAAACGGTTATTAATTATGGAGTTTGATTTTATAACCTCGAAAAAAGAATATTATATAAATATTGTTTTAGGAATAATTGCAGAAGGAGTTTTAAACAAGAGGAAAAAGATTAATATAATTCAAAATGAGAATTATAAAAATCAAAAGTTAGCAGAAGAGTTTAATATCTTGGGCACTACGAACGAAAAATTTTGGATTGGTTCTTCTACTGAACATATAAAAAAAAATAAAAATACTAAAGAAGATATTTATTTCTATCTAAATGATGAAGAGAACACTAGAGTTTTTTTTGTGGAAGGTAAAAGGTTACCAAAATATGGTAAAATAGAAGATGAAGAATATGTTTCCGGATTAAGTACTTCTGGTAAAGAATCTGGAGGAATTGAGAGATATAAAATAGGTAATCATGGAATTCCTCATCCAAACGCTCAGTTCGGATTAATAGGATATATAGAAAAAAAATCTATTGATTTTTGGCATAAAAAAATATGTAATAAAATAAAAGAAAAATGGAATAACGATACAGTTTTAGAATTAAATGATAACCATACAAATACATTTCGTTCTAAACATAAATTTGAATGTGAAGTAGAAGGATTTTTCACGATGCATCATTTTTGGATTGATTTAACAACCAACATTGACTCTTAAATTTAATTTTTGAAATTATAAAAAACTAATATTTTAAAAACATTTATAATATGAATTGGAAAGAATATTTAAATCATAATAGATTAAGAACTTCAACAAGAAATACTGAAATGGATCCTAGGAATGAATTTGAAAGCGATTTCGGAAGAGTTATTTTTAGCCCAGCAACTAGAAGAATGCACGATAAAACTCAGGTTTTTCCACTTACAATGGATGATAATATCCATTCTAGACTTACCCATTCTATGGAAGTTATGGCTATAGGACACTCACTTGGTTTAAGAATATGTGAAGAAAAAGAATTTTTAGAAAAAACAGGACTTGATAAAGAACAAATACATAGAACTATACCAGTAATTCTAAAAAACTCTTGTTTAGTTCATGATATTGGAAATCCACCATTCGGTCATTTTGGTGAAACAGTAATTGCTAATTATTTTCAAACTCTTTTTAAGGATAAAAAACACACTTTCGATTTATCTCCAGAACAAAAGGAGGATTTTGAATTATTTGATGGGAACGCTCAAGGTTTTCGTGTCTTAACTAAATTGCAGATTTTAAATGATGAAGCGGGTTTAAATTTGACATATGCCACATTGGGAGCATTTTTAAAATATCCGAATTTTGGCAAAATAGATGAAAGCACTATTAGTACAAGTAAAAGAGGTGTTTTTCAATCTGAAATCGATTATCTTCAGAAAATTGGAGAGAATTGTGGATTGAAAAAAGGAGATTCCTATATGAGACATCCATTATCATTTTTAATGGAAGCAGCAGATTCTATTTGTTATTTGGTAATGGATATAGAAGATGGGTTTAATAAAGGATGGTATTCATTTGAATTTGTTAAAAGCAAATTAAAGGGTATTGATATATTAAAAGAAAAATTAGAAGAACTATCTAAAATAGATGAAGATGGAAAAGGAATAACTAGAATGGTAAAGCTAAGAATCTTTTTAATCTCTGAATTAGTTAAGTTAGCAATTAGCAATTATGTTAAAAATTTAAATAAAATTTGTAAAGGAGAATATGATAAAGAACTCATTAATGATGATGAAAGTGGTTTAGCAGATACTCTTTCTGATTTTTGTTATAATAATATTTTTTTGAAAAGAGAAATTCAACAATTAGAACTTACTGGTCACTCTGTTCTTTCAGGTCTATTAGACTACTATATTGATTGTATATTTATTAGAAACAAACATTATAAGAGAAGAGCATTAGGTATGATATCCTCTAGCTTAATAAAAGCATCATTATTAGAGAATAATGTTACCAAATTTGATGACTTAAATGACTATTTTAAACTTAGAATAATTGTAGATTTCGTTTCAGGAATGACAGATCAATTTGCATTAAATCATTTTCAAAAATTAAGTGGCCAGAAAATTATCTAAAATAAAGGAATTAATAGAATCTAAAGAAAAACCCTTTTATCATTTTTTAGAAGAGGTCATAGATACTGATGTGTTTAATTTTATTGAATTATTATCACAAACAACAAACGTATTCTTGTTTAGTGGAATAATTAGGAATTATTTTCTTAAAAATTCTACAATAAGAGATGTGGATATTGTTATTGAATCGGATGAAGGAATCCAATCATTATTAGAAAAATATGAATATAGGATTAATAGTTTTGGTGGTTATAAAGTAATGATTAATAGGATGGAAGTCGATATATGGAGAATGGATAAGACTTGGGCTATTAATCATCATCAAACAATATTAAATTTTGATTTAGATAAGTATCTACCAAATACTGCTTTTTTTAATTTTTCTGCGATAATTTATTCGATAAACAAGAAAGAATTTATTTACACGAAACATTTTCTCCGATTTTTAAGAGACAAAAAAATGGACGTTGTATATATCCCTAATGCAAATTACCACTTATGCGTAGTAAATTCATTTTATTATTCTGACAAATACAATTTGAAATTCTCAAAAAAATTAAGTGAGACCATAAAAAAAATTCATTCTAGAATTGATAAGGATTATTCTTCTGTTCAAAAAAAACATTTTGGAGAAATATTGTATAAAAACGTTGAAATTGATGATAGATTACAAAACTTGAATGAGGATTTTAATTCGACCTCATAAAATTTTGGTAAAACAATAGGTGAGTGAAGCGTACATATTTTAGGGGTTTAGTAATAAAGCTTCTTAACAGTTATAAATAAACAACGAATTTCAAAGCAATCTTAATAAGTTACAATGTTTCCTAAAATATAGCGTAACGAGCCGTAATTGTTTCCAAAATTATATGCAGTCATGATTTTTTTGTTTCTTTTTTTATCAAGAAAAAAAGATAATAAAACATTAAAAATTTGATTGAAAAAATTATTCTAAATAAAAGTATTAATATAATTGTATTCTGACTAAATTAAGGTAAAAAAACAAGCATGAAGTTCTCAATTGTTAATGGTAATAGGGTTGAAGCGTTTCCAAAAGGTAAAGGAATTTGTATATGTTGTAATCAAGAAACTGTTGCTAAATGTGGTTCAAAAATAATCCACCATTGGGCGCATAAAACTCTTGAACATTGCGATAATTGGTGGGAAAATGAAACTGAGTGGCATCGAAAGTGGAAATCTTACTTTCCAATTGAATGGCAAGAAGTCATTCAATATGACAAAATATCTGGTGAGAAACATATTGCAGACATAAAAACAGATAAAGATTTTGTAATAGAAATTCAAAATTCTCCAATGTCAACTGAAGAACTTAAATCTAGAGAAAAATTTTATAAAAGAATGTTGTGGATTGTTAATGGTGAAAAATTTGTAAATAACTTCCATATTCTTGGTGAACTTCCAAACCCTAGGGATAAGACTTTTATAGATATTGCATTTAAATCTACAAAGAAAGACCACTTAGGTCGAGGCTTCTATAAATATTCAGAAAACCCAGATTGGAAAAGTAGCACTGATGAAATAATACTACTTAGATTTCATGATTATAGTGAGATAAAGAATGAAGTTGAAGAATCTTATATTGGTCATCATTTATTTGATTGGGTAAAAAGACGAGATGTTTGGTTTAGTTCCAAAACTGATGTATTTATTGATTTTGGAGGTGAAGTCTTATGGAAGTTAATGAAATATGACAGTGAAGGACTCTACTGTGTAAGAAGAATTGATAAGGCTTATTTCATTGGAAAAGCAATTGGTGAAAATAATATGCAGTCATGATTTTTTTGTTTCTTTTTTTATCAAGAAAAAAGAAAATAAAGTATAAAAATGTATCTTGTTATCTATGAATACTGTAAATGAAACCGTATTAAAATTTATGAAATCAGAGCTTTTAAAAGCTCAAATTAAAGTTTCAGACAATGAAAGTGGGAGAGAAGCAGTAGGCTTTAAAATAGAGTCTAAAAATGGCAGACAGTATCAACTATTCTATAAATCTATAGACTTTGGTACAGAAAGAAGTATAAAGGTTCCAAAACAAGATTTAGGCGAACTAAAAGAAAATCTATTAATTGGTTTAGTTCTTTTAATTGAGAGCGAAGCGAAAGTTTTATATCTAATTCCATCAACAGTATTTTTAAATCCAAATGCTATATTTATTAGTAATGACGTAATGTTAACGCATTTATCTAATTGGGAAATTAGTGTGTTTACAAATGCAATTCCAGAATTAAGTAAATATGCTTTAGAGAATATGATTGACAATCTTTAATTGTTAGTTCTAAACATTATGTAAAATAGAATCTAAGAAAAGTTAAATTGGAATTATAAATAGAACAAGTGCTTAGAATTTTTATTTTCTAAAATTTAAGCTCTTGTGGAAAGCTTACGAGAATCACGTAGAAAAAAATATTACCTATAAACATCCAGCTACGAGAATTATGATAACATCTAAAAACTAGCTTTTTTTTTGGCGCTGGCAATGCGGTTGGAAATTGTGTTTTAAAAAATTAATGCGAAAGCATAATTATTTTAAAAAAGCAATCGAGCGCAATTGCAGTGGCAATTTTACATAACGACTAATTATAATACAACTTAGTAGTTCTGAACATTCTCGTAAATCGTTTATTTAAAAAATGCTGAGCAATTGTACAGAATATGAAAGTTATGACAAAGCTTCAATAGACTTGTAACGAATGTTTAAAGACCCGACTACAAACGTTTCTTATGAAAACAAGACAATCTGGGATATTTTACATAATATTGAATTATAACTACCAAATTCTATAACATGTGATTTGTATTATAATTAATATTATGTAAAATAGAATATTTTAAACCTTACTCTATTTTTATATAATTGTTTAATAACTATTAATGTCTGTAACATTGCCGTGAGGTTTTAAACTGGAATGTTTGTGTAAGTCCCAAAATTGGTTTATCCATTGCTATTAAATTAATTATAGCATTTTAGCTTAAAAACACAAAAGATAATAACAAGTGAATCATTCTCAATGGCTTAGATTAAATTCACAATTTTTGGTTAAAAAGTCAATCTATATTTAAGTTTTTCGTATATTTAAGTACAACTTAAAACATTAACATATGACAGTGAACTATGAATACGATGGCGTGACTGCTAGCCCAGAATTGGAAACTTACGTAAAAGGAAAACTAGAAAAACTATTTAATAAATATGAATTTATAGTACGAGCAGATATTTTTTTTAAAACAGAGAACACTTCAACTAGAAACTCTAAGATGAAGACCTCTATTAGACTTAGTGCTCCCGGACCAAGATTGTTTGCTGAAACAACAAGCGATTCTTTCCATAAAAGTGCATCAGAAGCTATTACAGCGGTTGAGAGGCAATTAGAAAAACGAAAAGGTGCAATGCAAACGCACTAATACAGAATGTTATAAAAATTGATTTAAGCCACTTTAACGAGTGGCTTTTTTTATGCTTAAGAGTTTAAAGATAAAAAAAGTACTAATCACTGCTCTTTCTTCTGATTTCTTTAGAGAAACCAGAATTCATTTTCCTCTTAAAATAAGACAAGAGCCGAAACAAAGCAATAGTAAAAACTTAAATTTCTATGTTTAAAAGTACCAACTAACCTTCAAATCTATAATAACCACACTTTAAATACGCTCCTTCTGGAAAACCAATAGGATGATCGCTATCATGATGTGTTTTTAATATACATTCAGAAGTTCTACTACTTTCATTTAAAACCTGAGTATTAATATCGAAAAAAGAATCTGCTAACACTCGCGAAGAACACGAAGCTAAAACCAATAAGCCTTTTTTAGCAGTAAGCTTTACTCCTAATTGTGCTAATTGCGCATATTTCTTTTTGGCTAATTCAATTTCACTTTGTTGTTTTGCAAAACTTGGAGGATCTATAACAACAACATCAAAGGTTTGTTTGTTTTTAATCATTTGCTTCATAGCAGCAAAAGCATCGTCTGCAATAGTTTTATGCGTTCCAGAATATGGATTTAACTTACCATTTAAAACAGCAATTTCTAAGGCCTGCTTACTAATATCTAAACTAGTAACCTCTTTTGCTCCGTTTGCCAAAGCATGAACCGAAAAACCACCAGCATAGCTAAAAACATCTAATACTGTTTTTCCTTTACTCCACTCACCTACTTGTTTTCTATTGGCTCTATGATCTAAAAAGTAACCTGTTTTATGACCTTTAATAACATTTGCCGAGAAGTTAACATCATGCTCTACAAACTCAACAACTTCGTTTTCTAAAACACCATAAACAACTTCTCCATTTTGGAGTTTGTGTAATTTAGATTGTTCCATGCTTCGGCTAAGCCTAATTACTATTGTTTTAGCCTTAGAAACAGCCTGTAAGCTTTCTAAAATAGATTCTAAATATGGAAGCCATATTTCAGAATATATCTTAACCACTAATACATGTGCATAAACATCTGCAATTAGTCCAGGGAACCCATCGTTTTCACCAAATAATAATCGGTAACTGTTGGTGTTTGTTTGTAATAAAGATTGGCGTTTAGCAAAAGCTTCTTCAATTTTAGTATTGAAAAACTCAGCATTTATAGTTGCAGCAGTATTTCCACTGTGTAACATTTTTATACGAATAGGCGAATTACCATCATATAAACCAAGACCAATAACTTTGTTTTTATTTTTTCCGAAGATGATAGCTAAGTCACCACTTTTAGCATCGTCGTTAATTTTAGTAATATTATCACTAAACAGCCAAGGATGACCTTGTAAAACAAATCGTTCTCCATTAGCGTTTAGCTTGGTTGCTAGTCGTTTAGGCGTGTAACTTGAAGTGATACTTTTAGTAAACTGCGACATAGTAATTATAGCGTAAGTTCCTTAATTTTAATGCCTAAAGTCTTTTCTACGTCTGCAATTTTGTTAAGTTCGCTTGGTAGAATTAACGCAATAGATTGTCCTTTTTTTCCTGCTCTGGCAGTACGTCCACTTCTATGTGTGTAATATTCTATATGTTCTGGCAACTGGTGGTGGATAATAAAAGCCAAGTTGTTAACGTCTATTCCACGAGCAGAAACATCTGTAGATATTAATATTTGTAAATTAGTATTCTTAAACGCACGCATTACTTTGTCACGCTCTTTCTGCGTCATATCACCTTCTAGCGCATCTACATTAAAACCTTCCTTTTGTAATTGTTGTTTTAAAGATTGTGTACCTGCTTTTGTTCTACAAAAAATAATACCACGCTCCTCTTCTCTATCTTCTAATAAACGCATAACTGTATGCGCTTTGTCTACAATAGACGATTTCACATAATGATGAGAAATATTAGCATTTACAATACTTTCGCGATCAATTTCTACACGAGCAGCATCTTTAGCAATGTAGCGCGATACGATGTTTTTTAACTCAGCAGGCATTGTTGCAGAAAACAACCATGTATTACGAGCACTTTTAGTAGTCGCATCTAAAATGGTGTTTAAATCCTTTTTAAAGCCCATACTTAGCATCTCGTCTGCTTCGTCTAAAATAAGTGTGTTTATATGCGTTAAATTTATAATATTTCTATCTAATAAATCTACCAAACGACCAGGAGTAGCAACAATAATGTGCGTTGGACGTTGTAAGTTGCTAATCTGAATGTCTATTTTTTCGCCTCCATAAACGCCTTCAACAAAAATCTTTTTGCTGTTGTATTTAGTGAATTTAAACAATTGCTTTTTTATTTGCTGAACCAATTCGCGTGTTGGCGCAATAATTAGTGCTTGTACAGCTCTTTTACTTGGATCTACTTTATGTAATGCTGGTAAACCATAGGCAGCAGTTTTACCTGTTCCTGTTTGTGCTAAACCAATAAAATCTACTTTAGATTTAATTAATACTGGTATTGCTTGCTCTTGAATGGCTGTAGGCGTTTTAATTCCTAATTCTTTAAGCGATTTTATATAGTCGTTATGTAATCCTAAATCTTTAAAAGTACTCATTGGTGTTTGTTGTTATTTTGTTTGTTATTGCGTTGCAAAAACTTAGGTTTTAATTATAAAAGTAATTACAAACGAGAAGTACTGCCAACTTAAGACTTGTTTACGGTCTATTTTAAAATATTATTCCTCAGGTGGAAATCCATGAATTTCTTCGTAAACTTCATCAAAATTAGAACGTAAATAGGCATTTAATTTTTTCTTATAATCATCTTTTAACCATTCTACAAAGTTAAAAGTACTTTTACTAATACACTTTGTATAGCGTTGTATACGGTAATCTATATCGTCTTTTAGCATTTTTGCTAAACCTAAAGCATCCCAAACATCTTCACTATTTTCAATACAAATTTTTGCATGATGCGCAATAGAACGTTCTAAAATTACTTTAGACGAATCTCCTTCTCTAACAGATTGGATATACATGGCTTTAATGTTGAAATAAACATCCTCAGACTTCGCAAATTCTGCACGAAGCTCGTCTGGCATTTCATATCTAAAGTTTTCTTCTAAATCTTCATCACTTACAATACCATCAAGGTAAAAGTTAGGAGATCTAAATATTTTATGCCAATCTAAGTCACTTCCCCAAGGCCCAAAACGGTGCAGGTTGTTTCCTAAATCTATAACTGTAAACTTATTTTTATTCTTTAAAATACGAGAACCACGACCAATCATTTGGTAGTATAAAGTTAACGATTTTGTTGCTCTGTTTAATATAATACAATCTACTGTTGGTTCATCGAAACCTGTAGTTAAGATACTTACAGAAGTTAATATTGCATCTGGCGTTTCTTTAAACCATTTTAAAATGGCTTTACGCTCTTTTTTAGTATTGTTATTATCTAAGTGTGCTACATTGTATCCTGCTCTTCTAAAGGTGTCGTAAACATGTAAAGAGGTATTAATACCATTATTAAATATTAATGTTTTCCTGTTTTTACAACGCTCTTCGTAAGATTGTACAAGCTTGGTAAGCATGTCTGTATTTGTATATAAATCTTCAGAAGATTTTACAGTATAATCACCATTAGCACCTACAATTAAAGAGGTTAAACCTACATTGTAAGAATAGACTTCGGCACGTGCTAAAAACTCATTTTCAATTAAAGAATGGATCGTTTCACCAACAATTAATTCGTTATAATTATCCTTCATTGGAAGGTTAATATTACTACTTAAAGGCGTTGCTGTTACTCCTAATATAAAAGATTTCTCAAAAAACTTAAATAGTTTTGTAAACGAGTTATAGTGCGCTTCATCAATAATAACTAACCCAATATCACTAATATCTAGTTTGTTATCTGTTAAACGATTATTAAGCGTTTCTACCATGGCAACAAAGCAATTAAAGTCACCTTGATCACTTAAATCGGCCTTAGAGTCTACAATTTTATTACTTACACCAAATTCAGACAGCATATTAGACGTTTGCTTACAAAGCTCAATTCTATGCGTCATTACTAATACTTGCTTTTTATGATGCTTTAAATACTGGCGAACAATCTCAGAGAAAATAACCGTTTTACCACCACCTGTTGGAAGTTGGTAAAGTAAATGGTAATCTTCTGGAGCATCTTCAAAACATGCGAAAATTTTATCAATTGCACCTTTTTGGTAACTATATAAACTCTTGCCTTCTTGTCTTTCTTCTAATTCTAAAGCTGTAACCTTCATTAATCTTTTTTGAAATTTTGAGATGCGCAAAAATACAACGATTTAAAGGCTTTCAACGAATAATATTTAAAAATTTTTTAAATGATTACTTTCGTTACTATATATGAAAAACATCTCAGACAATTTACAAGCGCAGTTTAGCGGATTTTATAACACACCACACCTGTTTTTAGAACCCATTTTAGGTATGCAGCCTTTGTTAACAGAAAAGCAAAACACACCAATTTTTGAAGGTTTAGGTTTAGAAAAAATAAGACTTGGACAGCGTGTAGAACGTTTTGTTACTACAGAGTTACGATTAAATAAAGGTTTGAGGATTTTATCTGAAAATCCACAAATACAAACCAAAACCAATATAACTATTGGTGAATTAGACTGTTTGTATCTTGATGGTAAGCAAGCTGTACACTTAGAAATACAGTTTAAGTTTTATTTATATGATGAAACGCTTGGAGAAACAGAAATTGATCATTGTATTGGTCCCATGCGAAGAGATAGTTTAATAGAAAAACTAAACAAGCTAAAAAAGAAACAATTACCACTACTCTATGCTAGTGAAACGAAGCCATTGTTGCATAGTGTGAATTTTTTAGCTGAAGATTTTATACAGAAAATATACTTTAAAGCTCAAATTTTTGTGCCTTACGGAAGAACGATTCAGCTTAAAACGTTAAATCCGGAGTGTATTTATGGTTTCTATTTTAAGTATACTGAATTACCACAATTTAAAGACTATAAGTTTTATAAACCAAAGAAAACGGATTGGTTGCTTGATGTAACACCAAATGTAGATTGGAAAACCTATGATGCTATTTTACCAGAATTAAATACTTATAAAATGGAAGGTTATTCTCCACTATTATGGCTAAAACATGAGAATGGTGAGATTGAGAAGTGTTTTGTGGTTGTATAATTTATTATCATTGTGAAAACGAAGGACGGATTAATCTCATTTCTAAAATAATTATGAAACAAAAATTAAACTCATCTTTTTAATTCCTTTTTTTATTACGGTAATCTATAAAATTTAATAATTAAAGTAATTTACTTTATAGAAGCAACCATTTTCGCTAAGTTTTTACGCTTGACTTTGTCAAAAAAATAGCCGAACTTCGCTTAGTGTTTGATATAAAACATTTCACACCATTTAAATAGAACTTCAACCATTTAATATAAAACAATAAAATATGAGTCTGCTATCAGAAAATGTAATACCAGGAAATCACGGAAAAATATTTGGAACGAATGCTAAAGAAAATAAGGATTTAGAAAAAATTAAAAATATAGTCTTATCTATTGAAGGAATAAAAGATGTTATTATTAATTCAGATGTATTTCCTAAAGAATTTACAATTCATACAACGGAATTAGTTAAAGTTAAGGAGATTGAAGATGTAGTTATATCAATTGGTTTTCACGCAATACCTAAAGGTCTTTTTGAACTATAATAAATAATAGTTTATGACCCAACATCGAAAAAGAAATAAGAGTTTAGGTTTAGCAGAATTAATTGCAATTGCTCTTGGAGGTATGGTTGGTGGCGGAATTTTCACAATACTCGGAATTTCAGTTTCATTAATTGGAAACCTAACACCAATTGCTATAATTATTGGAGGACTAATTGCTTCTTTAGCTGCTTACTCTTATGTAAAACTGGGGCTTTATTACAAAGATGAAGGAGCTACATATTCTTTTTTCAAGAAAACGTATTCAAAATCAAATTTCTCTGCTTCAGCAATAGGTTGGTTTATTATTTTCGGTTATATAAGTACTTTGGCTTTATATGCTTATACATTTTCATCCTATGCAATTAGTAGTACCCACTTTGCAGACAATATTTGGATAAGGAAAGGTGTTGCAATTGGAGTTATTGGAATTTTCACTTTAATAAACATTTGGAGCGTAAATGGAATGGGAAAAATTGAAGATTTAATGGTTTATACCAAACTTGTAGTTTTAACAATTATCTCAATCGTATTAATGACTCACGGAACAACTGATTTTAATACGTTCATTGAAAATATGACTTTAGATTTAGAGCAATCAAGTATTTTTTCAATTTTAATAGTTTCTTCATTAACTTTTGTTGCATTTGAAGGATTTCAATTAGTAATCAACGCAGTCAATGAAATGACTAATCCAGAGAAAAATATACCAAGAGCAATTTATAGTGCAATTTCTTTAGCTGTTATAATTTACGTAGTTATTGCAATGGGTGCTTTATTTGCGATACCAACAGAAGAAATTATTAAAAATAAAGAGTTTGCACTTGCATCAGGTGCAGGAAATGTATTGGGTTCATTAGGTACAAACCTTGTTATTTTTGGTGCAATTTTAGCTACAAGCAGTGCGATTAGTGGAACACTTTTTGGCTCTTCACGCCAAATGTCTGTGATAGCTAAAGATGGTTTTTTTCCTAAAATTTTATCTGTCCGAAAAAATAATAGTCCTCAAAATGCAATTATTGCTATGGCAGTAATTTCTTGTCTTTTAATTTCAATTGGTGGATTAGAATTAATTCTTGAGTTTGGAAGTGTTACCTTTCTTTTAGTTTCATTACTAATGGCAATTGCTAATTTTAAAATTAGAAAAAAAACTAATTCATCAACTATATTGACAATAGTATCTATAATCGGATTGAGTATTGGTGGTGTTTTAATACTATATTACGAATTGACAAATAATTGGCAACAAATGGTCGCAATAATTGTAATTTATATTTTTCTCGCTTTTGGAGCTTATAAATTTTCATCGAATAAAAAAAATAGTTACAACAACGTATAAAATTAATTGCAGGTTTTAGTTTATTTACGAAAGTTCTCACAGACTTTAAATCTTTCTTTTACCACTTAAAACATGTAAATAATTTTACAAAAAAGGGATAAACAGAACACAAAAACAACTTAAGTATATTGTCGAATAAAGGCATTTTTTACACTTTACTCTATTACATTGTTTTACTAATAATCTATTTATTAGTAACAACATTCAATTTTGAACCAAGTATTAATGTTATTAAACTAAAACTAGCATTTTGGTTTATAGTACTAAGTATCGCTTCAATAACTATCTTTATAAACAGCATATTTATTATTTTAATTAAATATAGAAAATGGCACGAAGGTTCATTATTGGTTCATTTTGTAGTGTTGCTTTTTTACCTCCTTCTTTTTAATCACTAATAGTTAATAACTCTAAGTAACTTCAATCTAATTTCATCTTTGAATTTCCTATTTTGCGAACCATAATTTAAAGAATAAAATGAAAGTTTGTATCGCCGAAAAGCCATCTGTAGCAAGAGAAATTGCTTCTGTTCTTGGAGCCACCACAAAACGTGATGGTTACTACGAAGGCAACGGCTATGCTGTAACCTATACTTTTGGACATCTTTGTACACTTAAAGAGCCAAACGATTATAAGCCGTATTGGAAAAGCTGGGATTTAAACAATTTACCAATGCTTCCTGAGCGTTTTGAAACCAAAGTTTCTAAAGATGCTGGTATAAAAAAGCAGTTTAAAATTGTAAAAAGTTTATTTGATAGAGCAGATGTTGTAATAAACTGTGGCGATGCAGGACAAGAAGGAGAATTAATACAGCGTTGGGTATTAAACCAAGCTGGTTATAAAGGAAAAGTAGAAAGACTTTGGATTTCGTCGCTTACAACTGAGGCTATAAAAGAAGGTTTTAATAACTTGAAACCTTCTGAAGATTACGACAATTTATATTATGCAGGCTTTTCGCGTGCTATTGGAGATTGGCTTCTGGGTATGAATGCTACACGTTTATACACTGTAAAACATGGTGGTTACAAACAGGTATTATCTGTTGGGCGTGTGCAAACTCCTACTCTTGCCATGCTAGTAAATAGGTTTAAAGAAATTGAAAACTTTAAACCACAACCCTATTGGGAGCTGCAAACTATGTATCGCGATACATTATTTAGTTACGAAGAAGGTCGTTTTCTTAAAGTTGAAGATGGAGAAAAACTTGCAGCTATTGTAAAAGCGCATGATTTCGAAATTGTATCGACAACCAAAAAAGCAGGAAATGAATATGCTCCAAAACTCTTTGATTTAACAGGTTTACAAGTATATTGTAACACTAAATTTGGATTTAGTGCAGACGAAACTTTAAAGATTGTCCAGAAACTATACGAACAAAAAGTAGTCACCTACCCAAGAGTAGATACTACATTTTTACCAAACGATGTGTATCCAAAAGTACCTGGAATACTTAAAAACTTAACTAATTATGCTACTTTAACAGCGCCACTTCATGGTAAGAAGTTAAAGAAAACAAAAAAAGTTTTTGATGATAGTAAGGTAACAGATCACCACGCTATTATTCCAACCGGACAGCAAATGAACTTGCAATACAACCAGCAGCAGGTTTACAATATTATTGTGCGTCGTTTTATTGCTGTGTTCTATCCAGATTGTAAAGTATCGAACACCACAGTTATTGGTAAAGCAGAAAAAGTAAAGTTTAAAACTACAGGTAAAGAGATTTTAGAAAAAGGATGGCGTATTGTATTCGAAAACCCCAATAGTACTTCTAAAGAAGCTGGTATGTTACCAACATTCGAGAAAGGCGAAAAAGGGCCGCATGAACCGTCGTTTTTAGAAAAACAAACCAAACCGCCAAACCAATATACGGAAGCCTCACTCCTACGTGCTATGGAAACGGCCGGAAAACAGGTGGATGACGATGAGCTTCGTGAGATTATGAAAGAAAACGGTATTGGTCGTCCTTCTACACGTGCCAATATTATTGAAACGTTATTCCGAAGAAAATATATAAAACGAAATAAAAAACAAGTTATTCCTACGGTTACAGGAATTCAGTTAATAGATACTATTACTAACGAATTGCTGAAATCTGCCGAACTTACCGGAAAATGGGAAAAGCAGTTAAAAGATATTGAAAAAGGGACTTTTAGCGCAGGAAGTTTTATCAAACAGATGAAACAAATGGTAGATCGTTTGGTTTACGAAGTGCGAAGTGAAACTAAGAAAGCTAATATATCTTCGGTTAACAATAAAACAGCAACAACGACTAAGAAAAAAACGGTTAAAAAAACGTCTAGAATTGCCTCAGAAAAATGTCCGAAATGTAAAAACGGATCTGTATTAAAAGGTAAATCGGCTTATGGTTGCTCAGAATATAAAAAGACTTGCGACTTTGTTATTCCTTTTAAATTTGAAGGTAAAACTATCTCAGAAAAGCAATTTGTTAGGTTGTTTCAAAAAGGCTCAACCGTTAATTTAAAAGGCTTTAAAGTTGATAATGTTTTAACTGAAGGCTTAGTGAGATTTGATGAAAATTTTAAGTTGAAATTAGAACCTAAAAAAGTTAAAACTGAAACGAAGAGTACTTCCGAAGAAAATATTTGTCCGAAATGCAACAAAGGCACTATTATAAAAGGAAAAACAGCTTATGGTTGTAGTGCCTATAAAGAAGGTTGCGATTTTAGATTTACTTACGACTCTATTAGAGAAAAAGCGAACGGACAACAATTAACCAAAGACTTGGTTTTTAAAATATTAAGAGGAAACTAAAACTATTTTTGTCAGTCGTAAGAAAGCTGGAGTCCACATTATAACTATAGAATACTCATTTGGAACTTAATACACACAAACACTTTAAAATATTTAAACCCTACGGCATGCTCTCTCAGTTTGCTAGCAACTCTAGTAAGCAACAACGTAAAAGGTTTCTAGGAGAATTAGCAGAGTTTCCAATGGGAATAATGCCAATTGGTAGACTCGACGAAAAAAGTGAAGGTTTACTATTGTTAACTACAGACGGAAAATTAAGTAACTTTATAAATTCTAGTGGTATTGAAAAAGAATACTACGCTTTAGTAGATGGAGATATTACTAAAGAAAAGATTGAAGAACTCCAAAAAGGTGTAGAAATTGGTTTCGATGGTAAAAAATATCAAACCAAACCGTGTAAAGTCTATAAATTAGAATCTGATCCTGATTTCCCAGAACGGTCAAAAAAAATTCGTGATGCTAGACATGGTCCAGTTTCTTGGGTATCTTTAACAATTACAGAAGGTAAATTTAGACAAGTTCGAAAAATGACAAGTGCAGTAGGCTTTCCAACCTTAAGATTAGTACGTGTTCGTGTTGGAAATATAACACTTAATGGCATGAAAAATGAGGAAGTTATGCCTATAGATATACCTGGTACGCTTTAACTATTATTTATCGTTTTTAATAGTTTATACTGAGTAAATCTGACTAATTTTGTTTAAAATTCAAACTAAAAATGAAGGAGCAAATCGCCTATTTCTTTTATAATTACTACGAAGCTTTTGGATTATCTCCAAAGTTGGCTAAATACGCCAATATGCTTACATTGCTACTAATAGCACTTATTGTAACGTATGTTATAGATAGAGTTGTTAGAGCAATTTTACGAGCAATATCTGTTCGTGTTGCAAAGCATACCAAATCTCCTTTTGATGATTTATTATTGGCTAACAAAGTACCAAGAAATGTAGCGCATATTGTTCCGTTATTAACAGCGTTAAAAATATTGCATATTGTTTTTATAGATTTTAATTATATAGAAACGCCTATTCGCAAACTACTTCAGGTTCTTTTTATAGTTTTAACATTATGGATTGTTAGAAGTATTTTGTTTACACTCGAAGATTATTTTAAAACTTTACCGCGTTTAAGAGATAAACCAATAGATAGTTATATACAAGTATTCATGATTTTTGCTTGGGTTGCTGGAATTTTTGCAGCAATTGCAGTGTTTAGCGATGTGTCAATTTTAAAGTTTATCACTGGTTTTGGTGCAGCTTCTGCTATTATCTTACTTATATTTAAAGATACCATTCTTGGTTTTGTGGCTAGTATACAAGTGTCTATTAACGATATGGTTAGGATTGGAGATTGGATAACTTTCGAAAAATACGGAGCAGATGGTGATGTAACAGAAATAAACCTTGCTACTGTAAAGGTTCAGAATTTTGATAATACTATTACTACCATTCCTACTTATGCCATGATTTCAGATTCGTTTAAGAACTGGCGTGGTATGACGAATTCTGATGGCCGTAGAATTAAAAGGCATTTAATGATTAAGCAAGAGTCTATTAAATTTCTAACTCCTGAAGATATAGAGCGCTTAAAAGGTATTGAGCTAATTAGCGTCTATTTAGAACAAATGGGAGAGAAAGTAGATAAATATAATGAAGATAATAATATCAATAAAACACTTAGGCTTAATGGTAGAAACCTTACCAATATTGGTGTGTTTAGAAAATATATTCAAACGTATTTAGAAAATCATTCTGCTATTAATAAAGATATGTTATTAATGGCAAGACAGTTGCAGCCTACTACACAAGGTGTTCCTTTAGAGATCTATGCATTTAGTAAAGATAAGCGCTGGGAAAATTACGAATATGTAATGTCTGACCTGTTTGATCATTTTTTAGCTGCAATTCCATTCTTCGAATTAGAAATATTTGAACTTCCAAGCTCTACTACTTTTAAAGCTAAAATATAAGCGCATAAAAAAAGCCTTGATTATTTCTAATCAAGGCTAACTGTGCTTTATCACACGTTAATAGCAAGTGTTATATTTTCTTTACACGTACAGCGTTTAAGCCTTTCATGCCTTTTTCTAGTTCAAATTGTACTTTGTCATTTTCTGTGATTTCATCAATTAAACCACTTACATGACAGAAATATTTTTCTGAGTCTTCTGCATCGATAATAAAACCGAAACCTTTAGAAGAATCGTAAAAAGAAACCTTACCTTTTCTAATAGGATCTACTTCTGGTAAATCTTCTTTTTTAGGTACGCCTAATACAATATTATCTGCTTTAATTTTTACTTTGTCTTCTGGATCTGGTGGAGTGTCTACCAAATTTCCATTGAAATCTACGTAAGCAAACTGAATGCCTTGTGTACCATTCTCTGCTGCTTCAGCCTTTCTGGCCTCCATTTTCTTTCTCTTGTCTTCACGCTTTTTAAGGCGCTTTTTCTCTTTTTCTAATTTGTTAAATGTCTGTTGCGACTTTGCCATTCTTCTTCTGTGTAATGTTAATTATTAGCTGAAATGCTAATTTTGGTTGTAAAAATACGATTTTCAATTGATTTATTAAAGAAAATAATGAAGTTTACTATTCTTAGTCCTTAGCTTGCACCACGGTTATGGTTGCTTTAACTCCTGTTGCTAAATTCCATTGATTAGTTATAAAAGGAACACCTACGTCGTCTAACACTTGGAATTCAGCGGTGTTTGGACCACTTGTTCCTTGATTTAAAGCTTCAAATTCTATAATATTATCTCCCGGAGATAGTGTTAAAAAGAAACCTTTACTATGGTTTTGTAATAATACACGAGATTGTGCAACATTACCATTTACATAAACACGAATTAAATCACCATCTTCTGCTTGATGGTCTCTATATATAATGTTTACGCGTTTCGCTTTGGTGCTATATTCTCCCAAAAACTGTGTAACTTCACTCCCATTATGTTTACGTTCGTCGTCGTTTCTTAGTTTTAAAGCGTTTTTTAATTGCTTTTGGTACAACTCTGCAGGATTTCTAAATTTATTCTCCTTAATCATCGAGAACTCTTTACGTTCTGCAACTGGAAGCGCTTCAGTTTTAGGTAAAACTATTTCGTTTTCCTCCTCTATGTCTGGCTCTGCACTGTTACTTTCTTCAGGCATTATTATAAGTTCATTATCTTGTTTAGGATCTTCAACTTCTTGCGCAGGAATTATTATGGACTTATTTTCACTATCAATTTGAGCACTTGTAGAGAGTACTGTAAATAAGGTTAAAAGGAAAAATAAGTTAAACTTCATGGTCATAATAAATCTATTTGTCTAAAATAAAACAAAAACTGTACCTAAGTATTAAAGTTTTATTAATCTCTTTAAAAAATATTTAAAATTTTCATAAAACAGACCTTTTTGCTTCTTTTACTGCGTTAGTGGCTATTCTAATATGTTAAAATACTACTTTGTTATACATAGTACTGTAACAAAACTGTTTTTGTGTCGTCTTTCTAATATAACCAACAAATTATCAATCAAATTAAAACCATAATACTATGAGAACTTTAAACAACAATCAATTAACAGGAACATTAGAAGGTACTAAAAGTAACACTTGGAATTTAAGAAGACGTTACAGATAGATTTATACTATTCATCAATCAATCAATCAATCAATCAAAATACTAATCAATAAAACCACAGATCATGAAATCAATTATTAACACCTTAAGAAAAACAAATTGTATTACCGAAGAACGTTTACATGTTAGTAGAGAGATTTACAAATTCAGTAACACAACAAACGGCTTATGGAATGGCGTAAATCGTTATGCTTATTAATAATTAGATAGATTAATCTAAAAATAGAAAGCCAGTGAATTAGGGTTCACTGGCTTTTTTATTTTAAAATATTGAAAGCTTAATAAGCCATTAAAGTTAATAGCTCATCTTCAAACTTATCACGTGATAAATATTGATCTTCTAATTGATTAATAAAAGGAATTGGTGTTTCTAAACTTGCTACACGCTTAACAGGAGCGTCTAAATGTTCGAAACAGTTTTCCATAATTAATGCCGAAACATCACTAGCAATACCTCCAAATAAAGAATCTTCTTGTAAAATAATTACTTTACCTGTTTTTTTAGCCGAAGCATAAATGGTTTCAGTATCTAAAGGTTGAAGCGAACGTAAATCTATTAAATCTGCATCAATTTCAGGATGTTTATCTAAAGTGTTCATTGCCCAATGTACTGCTTGACCATAAGCGATAACAGTAATTTGTTCTCCAGTTCTTAAAGTCGCCGCTTTTCCTAAAGGAATCGTATAATACTCTGTTGGTACTTCTTGACGAATACTTCTATATAATGCTTTGTGTTCAAAAAATAACACAGGATTAGGGTCGTTAATTGCAGTTGCTAATAAACCTTTAGCATCTTTTGGAAATGCTGGATATACTACTTTTAAACCTGGTGTTTTTGTAAACCAAGCTTCGTTTGTTTGACTGTGAAAAGGTCCTGCAGCAACTCCTGCTCCACAAGGCATACGTAATACAACGTCTGCATTCTGGTTCCAACGGTAATGCGATTTTGCAAGATAATTAACTACTGGATTAAAACCAGAAGTCACAAAATCACTAAACTGTAGCTCTACAACACTTTTAATACCAGCAATACTTAAACCCATTCCGGCTTCTATAATTGCAGATTCACATATAGGTGTATTTCTAACACGGTCTTTACCAAAAGCTTCTACAAAACCATCTGTAATTTTAAAAACACCACCATATTCGGCAACATCTTGTCCCATAATTACTAAGTCTTCATGTTTTTCCATAGACTGTTTTAAGCCTTCGGAAATAGCGTCAATTAAACGTAGTTCTTCCGTTTTTAAACTTTCTTTAACTTCTTGATATTCAAAATTTTGAAAAACATCATTTAACTCATTACTTACAGATGATGTTATTTTTTCTTCAGCATCAGCTTGATCTAAATGTGTATTTAATTCGGCCTTAATTTCAGCTTTAAAAATAGCATCTTGCTCTTCTGTAAGAATCTTTTCAGAAATTAGATAAGAACGATAATTATCTATAGGATCTTTCTTTTCCCATATATCTAATAAATCTTGAGGTACATATTTTGTACCACTCGCCTCTTCATGACCACGCATTCTAAAGGTTTTAAATTCAATTAAAACGGGACGTGGATTTTTTCTTATGCTTTCGGTAATTTCAGAAATCTTAGTGTAAACTTCTAAAATGTTGTTGCCGTCTATAATATGAGATTCCATTCCGTAACCTAAGGCACGATCTGCTAAATCTTTACAATTATATTGTTCTGTAGTTGGTGTTGACAGTCCGTAACCATTATTTTCAATACAAAATAATACAGGCAATTGCCAAACCGAAGCGACGTTTAAAGCTTCGTGTATATCGCCTTCACTTGTGCCACCTTCTCCTGTAAACACAGCAGTTACTTGGTTTTTGTTTTTAAGTTTACTTGCTAAAGCAATACCATCTGCGACACCAAACTGTGGTCCTAAATGGGATATCATTCCAACAATATTGTACTCCTGAGTACCAAAGTGAAACGAACGGTCACGACCTTTTGTAAAGCCATTTGCCTTCCCTTGCCATTGGCTAAAAAGACGATGTAAAGGAATTTCTCTAGTTGTAAAAACACCTAAGTTTCTGTGCATTGGTAAAATATACTCTTCACGCAACATAGACATAGTCACACCTACAGATATGGCTTCTTGTCCAATGCCAGAAAACCATTTACTAATTCTACCTTGACGCAGTAAAATAAGCATCTTCTCCTCTATTAAACGTGGTTTTAACATTGCTTTATAAAGAGAAATCTTAGTTTCTGCAGTAAGCTTTGTTTTTTTGTACTTTATATTAGATTTCATGTGTATTCGCTTTAGTGTTTCAATCTTTAGTTATTACATTTTATTTTAAAATTATTAACTTCAGATTGAGCGTTGCTTGCTTATTTGGGCAACACAAATAACGTTTGTCAAATATAACATTATTGCATAATAATTAATTATTGAGGCTAAAAATTATTGATTATTAATTCTGCTATCTTTTCTTTACATTTGTATATAGATGATTAATAAATTATAGTAGAAATGACGAGTATACCAAGTGTTAATTTACAAGATTTTCTTTCTGATGATCCGAAGAGAAAACAAAAATTTATAGATGAAATAGGAAAAGCCTATCAAGAGATTGGGTTTGTTGCCTTAAAAGGACATTTTTTAAATGATAAGCTAGTTGATGGTTTATATTCTGAAATTAAAAACTTTTTCGATTTACCAGTAGAAACTAAACAAGGTTATGAAATACCAGGTATTGGTGGTCAACGTGGTTATATTTCTTTTGGTAAAGAAAGTGCTAAAGGTAAAAAAGAAGGCGATTTAAAAGAGTTTTGGCATTTTGGACAGTATGTAGAAGACGATGCAGAACGAGCTAAAGAATATCCTGAAAATGTAGATGTAAAAGAATTACCTGCATTTAACAAAGCCGGAAAGGAAACATACCAAATGCTTGAAAAAACAGCAAAATATGTATTAAGAGCATTAGCGTTGCATTTAGATTTAGATGAAACGTATTTTGATAATTACATACATAATGGTAATTCTATATTAAGACCTATTCATTATCCACCAATAGCCGAAGAGCCTAAAGCAGCAGAACGTGCAGCGGCACATGGAGACATTAATTTAATCACCTTATTAATGGGTGCTCAAGGTCGTGGTTTGCAAGTACAAAATCATGAAGGCGAATGGATAGATGCTATTGCAGAACCAGACGAGTTAATGATTAATGTTGGTGACATGTTATCAAGACATACCAATAACAAGTTAAAATCGACAATACACCGTGTAATCAATCCTCCAAAAGAACTTTGGGGAACTAGCCGCTACTCTATTCCGTTTTTTATGCATCCAATAAGCGAAATGAAATTAGATGTTTTAGAGAGTTGTATAGACGAAGAAAACCCAAAACAATTTGATGATATTACTGCTGGAGAATTTTTAAATCAGCGTTTAATAGAATTAGGATTAAAAAAATAAGTAGGTAGTATTTAGTCTTCAGTTTACATTCGTTATTTATGCGAACTGACTGAAGACTGATTACTTAACACTTTATACTGAAAACATGGATTTAAAAGATCAGTTAAAAAACCTTTTTCCAGAACACGAAGAAAAGGAAGTAGAAACAACTAAGGAGGATAAAGGACTTTGGTTACAAGACGATCCTATTATTTGTAAATACGAAAAACGAAAAGGTAAGCCTATTACTATTTTAGAAGGTTATACCGGAGCTACCGAAGATTTTAAAGCTTTAGCTAAAGAATTGAAGCAAAAACTAAGTGTTGGTGGAAGTTTTAAAGATGATAAGATTATTATTCAAGGAGACTATCGCGATAAAATTATGGCGATGTTAAAAGAGAAAGGGTTTAATGTAAAACGTGTTGGAGGTTAATTTTATGTCTAAAAAAACAATACATGTTACTAACGGTGGTAGTTTAACAGATTTTCTTAAAAAGGAAAACTACGAAGGAGAACTGGTTACATGGCACGAAATGCTATGCGAAGGTCCTACCGAAAAAGAGATTAATACAGAATCCTTTTTTAAAGTAAGAAAAGCTTTTTTGGAATCTGTTTATAAAATAGAATACGACACTGTTAAAATAAAGACAGAAATAGATAAACTAGATGCTGTTAACGATTATAAAGAAGTAGTACTTTGGTTCGAATATGATTTATTTTGTCATATTAACCTAATCGCAGTCATTAGTTTATTAAAGCAAAAACAAGTAAGAATACCAATATACTTAGTTTGTAGCGGTCGTGTTGAAAACGAAAAAGGTCTTAAAGGCTTAGCCGAATTAACAGCTAAACAGTTAAAAGAACACTATCAAAATAAAGTAGAACTTACTATCGACGATATTGCTTTGGCTCAAAAAGCTTGGCGTATTTATTGCGAAAACGATCATAACTTATTAAAACCTTTAATAACCAGACCGTCTAATTTTAAATACCTAAGTAATTGTTTAAAAGCACACTTAAAACGTTTCCCAGATACAAGAAGTGGCTTGAGTACTTTAGAATATCATATTCTAACACTAATAAAAGAACATAATATAAAATCGCGTCATCATTTAGAAGGTTACGTGTTGCATTATCAAGGCTTTTATGGCTTTGGAGACATGCAAATTGTTAGGATAATAGATGGCTTAGCACTATTTTATAATGAAGAAGAAGTAGATGTTTTATCATTGAATAGAGATGGACATCTTGCGTTAGAACACCAAAAGAATTTCAGAAAAGCACTCAATTGTGATTTTGTGTTTGGTGGTGTTAATAAACGAGAATTTCAGTTTGATAAAAAAGCAAATAAATTGATTTAAAATACAGTGAATGCCAATTAAAGATTCAGAATTAATATTAAATCCAGATGGAAGTGTTTATCACTTAAATCTAAGGCCAGAACATTTAGCGAATACTATTATTACTGTTGGTGATCCCGACCGTGTAGCTAATGTTACTAAACATTTTGATACTATAGAATTCGAAACACGAAAACGAGAATTTCATACACAAACAGGAACTTACAAAGGAAAGCGTATCACGGTAATTTCTACTGGTATTGGTACAGATAATATAGATATTGTTTTTAATGAGTTAGATGCCTTAGTAAACATCGATTTAGAAACAAGAGAAATTAAAAAAGAATTGACAGCCCTTACTATTGTTCGTGTTGGAACTTCAGGATCTATACAAAAAGAGATTCCTGTAGATTCTATTGTAATTAGCGAAATGGCTGCTGGTTTCGATAGTTTACTTCATTTTTATGATAGCGAAGCGTTTCAGAATAAAGACATTTCTAATGCTTTAATGGAACATACAAATTGGTATAAAGCAAAGTCTGATCCTTATGTTGTTACCTGCGATGAAGGTTTATTAAAACAATTAAGCTCAAGTAAAACTGTTACAGGATTTACCGCTACTAACGTTGGTTTTTACGGCCCTCAAGGTAGAGTTTTACGTTTAGCACTTCAGGATAACGATTTAAACGATAAATTAGCCAACTTTAATTTTAACGGTAAAACCATTACTAATCTAGAAATGGAAACAGCTGGAATTTACGGTATTTCTAAACTTTTAGGACATAAAGCATTATCTATGAATGCAATTATAGCTAATCGTGACACAGGAAAATTTAGTGAAAATCCAAATAAAATAGTTGAAGAACTAATTACTTACACCTTAAATAAATTAGTTGAGTAGTATATTAAATTACTAACCTTTATATTTAAGTAAAACTATAACGTTGCGACTAAGCATTTTTATATTTGCAAAATCATAACAAATAAATAAGATTACCGCTAAAGTTTATTTTAGCGCAGTCGGAAGACGGAATTTACTATGAAAACAATAAACATTGGTGGTGTACCTGAGCATTTTAATTTAGCTTGGTATTTAGGACTTAAAAATGCCGAGTATAAAAATGCAGATATAAACTTACGTTGGAAAGATTACTTTGGCGGAACAGGTGCTATGTGTAAAGGGCTTCGTGATGGAGATATTGACATGGCCGTTATTTTAACCGAAGGAATTGTTAAAGATATTATTGCTGGAAACAAATCTAAAATTGTTCAGGTTTTTGTCGAAACACCTCTTATTTGGGGAATTCATGTCGCAGAAAATTCAGATTACAAAACAATTGAAGATGTAAAAGGAACTAAAGCTGCGATTAGTCGTTATGGATCTGGATCTCATTTAATGGCCTATATAAATGCTCAAAACAACGGATGGGATATTGAAAAAGATTTAGATTTTGAAGTTATAAAGAACTTAGATGGTGCTGTTGAAGGTTTAACCGAAGGTAAAGCCGATTACTTTATGTGGGAAAAATTCACCACTAAGCCATTAGTAGATAATGGAACGTTTAGACGTATCGATAATTGCCCAAGTCCTTGGCCATGTTTCGTTATCGCTGTTAGAGAAGACTTTTTAAAGACGAACAAAGAAGATGTTAAAACCATTTTAGATATTGTAAACAATACCACTTCAGAGTTTAAAAATATTCCAAGTATCGATAGAATGATTGCAAATCGGTACGAGCAAGAAATTGAAGATGTGCAAGAATGGTTAAGTCTTACTGAATGGTCACAAGAGAATATCTCTAAAGAAACTATTAATAAAGTTCAAAACGAATTATTAGCTTTAAATATTATTCCTGAGAAATGGGATTATAAAGATTTAGTTGAGACTTTATAATTATTATTAACTCCTCTAAAAATAAGAAGAGAGCTAGTACAGTTTAGCTTCAATACAAAGAAAGAAAACTATAACTTTTGTATTAATAAGAAATCATAAATATTAAAGAAATATAATCTAGTACAGTTCCTCTCTTTAGTGAAATAGAGGTGGCTTTTCAAAGAAAAGACGGAGAGTTTGGAGAAAATGCGAAGCGATTTAAGTTATCTACAAAATCACTAACTTACAAGGGGGTACAGAAAAAAACTACATTCTAAAGAAGAATTAAAAGAACTCAGATCTATTTTAAGAAAATCTCTAACGCCTGCCGAAGCTTACTTATGGTCTAAACTAAAAGCAAGACAGTTTAAAGGAATTAGATTTACAAAACAGCACAGTATAGGTTATTACATAGTCGATTTTTATTGTGCTGAATATAAGCTCATCATAGAATTAGATGGAGAAATCCATAATACACCTAATCAATTTGAGAAAGACGAAATTAGAACTCAATATTTAGAAGGTCTAGGATACAAAGTTATTAGGTTTGAAAACAAAATGGCATTCGAGAATCTACCATCTATTTATATGGAGATTGAAGATCAGATTAATAGCTGATAGAAAATATAATAATTGTTAACTCCTCTTTCTTCTGATTTTAAAGAAATTCAGAATTCATTCTCCTCTTAAAATAAGAGGAGAGCTAGTACAACTCAACTTCAATACAAAGTATAGAAAACCAGAACTTTTGTATTAACAAAAGTCATAAATAAAAAAGAAGAATAATCTAGCACAGTTCCTCTCTTTAGTTAAAGAGAGGTGGTTTTTCAAAGAAAAGACGGAGAGTTTGAAGAAAAATGTGAAGCTATTTTAAGCTATCTAAGTATTAAAGCACAGAGTTAAATTATAACGACTATTAACTCCTCTTTCTTTCCATTTCTAAGGAAATCAAAATTCATTCTATTCTTAAAATAAGAGGAGAGCCAGTACAATTCAACTTTAGTGTAAAATATAGAAAACCAGAACTTTTGTATCAACAAACAATCCTAAATATTAAAGAAATATAATCTAGTACAGTTCCTCTCTTTAGTCAAAGAGAGGTGTTTTTTCAAAGAAAAGACGGAGAGTTTGGAGAAAATGCGAAGCGATTTTCAATCTACCACTCCACTTTGACCAAATCAAGTTTTTCTAACAAAACATTAGTCTTACTAAAATGTTTGTTTCCAAACCAGTAACCTCGATTAGCACTCAAAGGAGAAGGGTGACCAGATTCTAAAATATGATGCTTCTTTTTATCAATCAGCTTTGCTTTTTTCTTAGCAAAACCTCCCCAAAGTAAGAACACAACATTCTCTTTTTTATCACTTATAGTTTTAATAACCGCATCGGTAAAGGTTTCCCAACCTTGTTTTTGGTGACTTCCGGCTTCATGTGCACGAACAGTTAAAGTCGCATTCAGTAAAAACACACCTTGTTCTGCCCAGCGTTCTAGATTTCCACTTTCTGGATAAGCAATACCTAAATCGGTTTCAATTTCCTTAAAAATATTGATTAACGAAGGCGGATGTTTCACGCCATCATTCACACTAAAACACAAACCATTGGCTTGATTGAAATTATGATAAGGATCTTGACCAATAATAACAACCTTTAAATCGTTGAAATGGCATTTTTCAAAAGCATTAAAAATAAGATCTTCTGGAGGAAAACACTGTGTATTATTGTATTCTGTTTTTACAAACTCAATTAACGATATAAAATAAGGCTTATTAAATTCTGTTTGTAACTCTTGTCTCCAACTGTTGTGAATGTCTGTTGTCATTAGTATTTTTGTATTTCGGAATAAAAATAATACTATCTTTAGTGCTATAAAAACGATTACTTGTTTTTATCATGCATTGCTTGATATTATATTTGCGATTTAAGAAAACAAACACCAAAAAATAGAGTTCTGCTTTTGTAAGAACAACACATATGAAAAACATTAAATTTCCAACAGCACAAACCATTTTACTAATTATAGCTGCACTTGTAACGTTATTAACTTGGCTTATTCCTGCAGGAAAATACGATACTTTAGTTTACAATACAGATACTAATAATTTTACACAAGCAAGTTCTGAAAAATCTATAAATCTGCCAGCAACACAAGAAACTTTAAACGCATTATCTATAAAAATACCTTTAGAGAAATTTACAGGAGGTGATATTTATAAAGCGATTAATATTCCAAATACTTACAAAAAACTAGAAGCTAGACCACAAGGCATTTTTGAGTTTATTAAATCACCGGTAAAAGGAATTATAGAATCTGCCGAAATCATTTTTCTAGTCTTAATTATTGGCGGTCTAATTGGTATTATAAACAGCACAGGTGCTTTTGATGCTGGTATTTCATGGCTAACCGATAAATTAAAAGGTTACGAGTTTATACTAATTATTTTAGTAACGCTTTTAATATCCATTGGAGGCACAACGTTTGGTTTAGCTGAAGAAACCATGGCCTTCTTCCCTATTTTAATACCCGTCTTTTTAGCCGCAAAGTATGATGCTTTGGTTGGTGTTGCTTGTATTTTTATTGGCTCTTCCATTGGTACCATGTGCTCAACCGTTAATCCGTTTAGCACAATGATAGCAAGTGATGCGGCTGGAATAAGTTGGACTACAGGATTAATTGGTAGAATAATAATGCTTTCGGCGTGTTTACTAATTTCTATAGGATACATTTTAAGGTATGCAAAACGTGTAAAAAATGATCCTACAAAATCTATAATTTACGATCAAAGAGACGAAATAATGGCACTTTTTGGCAAAGCAGAAACAGAAAGCGTTCAATTTACAACACGCCTTCGTATTTCATTATTTGTTTTTGCGGCATGTTTTATAATCATGATTGCAGGAGTATCAATGTACGGATGGTATTTGCAAGAAATGTCTGCAACCTTTTTAGTAGGTGCTATTTTAATAGGTATTGTTTCAAAAATTAAAGAATCTACTTTTGTCGATACTTTTGTAAAAGGTGCAGGAGATTTACTAGGTGTTGCATTAATTATTGGTATCGCCAGAGGAATAACGGTTATTATGGATGATGGAATGATTAGCGATACCATGTTATATTACGCGAGCGATGTTACCAACGGCATGAATAAAGGTGTATTTGCAAGTGCCATGACAGGTATTTATGCTGTACTCTCGTTCTTTATTCCAAGTTCGTCTGGAATGGCAGTTTTAACCATGCCAATTATGTCGCCTTTAGCTGATGGCGTTGGTGTAGGAAGAGAAATTGTAGTCAATGCATATCAATACGGAATGGGCTTATTTTATTTAATAAACCCAACTGGATTAATATTAGCGTCTTTAGCAATAGTAAAAGTAGGATACGATAAATGGCTTAAATTTATCATGCCTTTATTTATTACTTTGGTTGTATTTACTTTATTAGTTATGACTGTTTCCGTATATTTATAGGAAGAAAAACAGTTGTCAGTTCGAGTGAAATCAATAATTAAATGCAATGAAATTATTGATTTTGTATCGGGAACTTTAGATAAGATTCTCGATACAATTTTCTGTAAAGATCAAACGAACCAACAACACACTAAATAACTTTAATGTACACAATTATAGGTGCCGGAATTGGCGGTTTAACCACTGCTGTAGTCTTCGAGAAATTAAACATAGACTATCAAATATTTGAAAAAGCTAAAGGACCAAACGCATTAGGTGCAGGAATTTGGTTGGCACCAAACGCATTGCAAGTCTTAGAATTCGCAGGTGTTATTGATAGTATTTTTAAAGTGAGTAATGTTGTCGATCGTATTACATTATCTACCGAAAAATTAAAACCATTAGCTGATAGTAGCCAATTACCTGCCAAAGAAAAATACGGGTTCTCTACAGTAGCCATTCATCGTGCAAAATTACAATTGGTTTTAATAGAAGCTATCCCAAAAGAGAAAATACACTGGAACAAAGCTTTTGCATCTTATAAGCAAGAAAATAATTCTGTAACTGTAACGTTTCAAGATGGTGCAACAACACAAAGCCAATACCTTATTGGTGCAGATGGTATAGACTCTAAAGTGCGTGCACAATTATTTCCAAAATCTCAAATTCGGTATTCTGGACAAACCTGTTGGCGTGGCGTCATGAAAAGTGCTTTACCACCAGAATATAAAGACAGAGGTATCGAAATGTGGGGAAAAGGCATCAGGTTTGGTTTATCTCAACTCTCAGAAAATGAAACTTCGTGGTTTGCAGTAAAAAACAGTGAAGCGTTTCAAAAAGATGATAGAGCAGTTTTAAAAAACAAGCTACTCTCCTACTTTAAAGATTTCCATCCTTTGGTAAACGAACTTATAAATAACACCGAAATCAACGCTATATTAAGAAACGATATCACCGATTTAAAACCCATAAAACACTGGCAAAAAGATAATGTTTGCCTTATTGGTGATGCAGCACATGCTACAACGCCTAATATGGGACAAGGTGGTGCTCAAGCCATCGAAGATGCCTATTATTTAGGAAAATTGATTGCTGAAAACCCAACCCAAAACAATTTCAAAGCTTTCGAAAACAAACGTTTTAAACGTGTAAATAGTATCGTGAAGCAATCTTGGTTTACAGGAAAAATAGCCAACTTAAATACTGGTTATTCTGTAAGAAATGCTCTTTTTAGTGCGATTCCTAAAAAGCTAATAGACAAAAACATGTACTCTGTTTACGATTTAAAAGAATAAACTATTTATTATGAAACACACCATATTTCTACTTCTAGTATTATCAATATTTAGCTGTAATAACGCACCAGAACCAATTGTAAAAGTAGATACTATAGCCATTCAAGAAGCAAACAAAAAGGCCTTTCATTCTGTTTTAAACAAACATTTAGAAGCTGTGCCTAAAAAGGATTTAGAAGCTATGAAAAACACCTTAACTCCTAATGGTAATATGCAACTTATTTTACCAAGTACTGAGCCAACATACACAAATGCAGACTTTATGCAATACCATAAAGATTGGTTTGCAGCAGATTTAGAGTGGTCTTTTACAACCAAAGTATTGAATACAAGTATTGGTGAAACATTAGGGATGGCCATTGTAGAAGTTGTCTATAGTGAACCGCTTCGTAACGGTAAACCTTATTTTAATAAAATGATAGTAAGTTACGATTTGCAAAACATAAATGGCCATTGGTATTTTATTAAAGATCATGCCAGTTCTGTTAAAAAATCTACAGATTAAAAAACAAATCAGGTGTTTTGAAACCAAATTCAATTTAACGTTTAAGAAATAAAATTAATGAAAAAACTTTTCCTATCCTCTTCATTTGTTGATGTTGCAGAATTTTTAGAACCTTTTGTAGGTGAAAAACTAAAGCATAAAACAATTACGTTTATTCCAATAGCAAGTGTTCCCGAAGACTATAAAGGCTATGTAGACGACGACAAAAAAGCATTAGAAAAATTAGGCCTTATTGTACAAGACTTAGATATAGCCAATACCTCTCAAGAAAAAGTTAAAGAAACCATTGAAAAAAACGACTTTATTTACGTTTCTGGAGGCAATACATTTTATTTACTTCAAGAACTTATAAAATCTGGAGCAGATAAAGTTATAAGTTCCGAAATAGAAAATGGTAAAGTATATGTTGGCGCTTCGGCAGGTTCTGTAATACTATCTAAAAGCATTACATATGTTGAAGAAATGGATGATAAAACTAAAGCCGAAAACCTAAAAGACTACAGTGCTTTAAATAGTATAGATTTTTATCCGTTACCACATTACACAAACGAACCTTTTAAAGCAGCAGCAGATAGTGTTTTTAAAGCGTACGACTCTAAAATTAAACTCGTTCCAATAAGTAACACAGAAGTTATTCTAGTAGAAGATAACAAAATGTCTATTGCTGGAAAAAGATAAAAGAAAACAACAAGCGTTTTACATTAACAGTTAAAATATATAATAACTATCTGTTATCTTAAGCCATATTAGCTTTACTTATTTCTAATTTACAGATGCGATATTTTATACCTTTATATTTTAATGGCAGCAATTACAGAGGTTGGCAACGCCACAGCAGTACAACAAAGACTATTGAAGATATTAGCGAAAAAACTCTATTATAATATTTTAAACAACCATTTAGAAGTTATACCTAAAAAGGTTTTAGAAGCTATTAATATTACATTAACACGATTTAGAGAAAATAAATGGCAATAGAAAACATACCCGAACTTTATATTGAGAATAAAAAAGAAAGCCCAGATTTATTTGTTTACGACTTTAAAATGACCACAGACGTTGTTAAAAGCAAAGTGAATTTAGGTATGAATATGTTTAGTTTTTTGCAAGTTGGTAAAAAGCAAGTCCATTTTGCAAATACCTCTAAAGCGGTAAATAGCGAGCAATCGTTATTACTAAAAAAAGGAAACTGGCTTTGGACCGAGTTACTTGACACAGAAGCCATTTATTATTGTAAACTGTTCTTCTTTTCAGAAAAAAAACTTACCGATTTTTTAAGTAAATACACCAAAAACGTAAAGCCTTACCAAGAAAAGGTGCCATATTTTGTAATAGAAAATGATGATTATATTGCGTCCTTTATAAGTTCGTTATCTTCCATCACTTTTGAAGATTCTCCATATTGCGATGCAATATTAGCGCTTAAATTTGACGAAATACTATTGTACTTACTAGACAAATATGGTAGTGAGTTTGAACATTACTTACACGCATTAATATCTAAAGAAGTGTCGCCTTTTAAAAATATAGTTGAAGACCACATACACTCTAACCTAAAATTAGAAGAAATTGCATTTTTATGCAATATGAGTTTATCCACTTTTAAAAGACATTTTACTGCAGAATATAAAGAAGCTCCAGGAAAATGGTTAAAAGATAAGCGTTTACAAAAGGCTAAAGAGTTGCTACAAGGAGGCGATTTAAAAGCGTCTGACATCTATTTAGACGTCGGTTATAACAACCTTTCTAACTTTAGTGCCGCGTTTAAAAACAAATTCGGAATTAGTCCAACCGAAATTTAAATATTCCTATTTTATTTTAAACTACTAATAATCAGTATTTTAATAATTAATTAAGATTTAATTAACACTAGTTTTTACTATCTGGACTGTTTTCATAAGTTATTGAACTGTATCAATAAATACGAATCCTCTCCTCCATTCTATCTTTGTACCATAATTAAAATGCTTGTCACAAAGTATTTATTCACATTAAAAAAACTTATAATTATGGCAAATGTAACTAAACCCGAATTTAAAGAAAAGTATGGAAACTTTATTGGAGGAAAATTTGTAGACCCAGTTAAAGGTCAATATTTCGATAACGTTTCTCCTGTAGATGGTAAAGTATTTACACAAGCAGCACGTTCAACACAAGAAGATATCGATCTTGCGTTAGACGCAGCACACGAAGCATTTCCTGCTTGGAGTACATCATCAGCAACAGAGCGTAGTAATATGTTATTAAAAATTGCTCAAGTTATGGAAGATAACTTTGAGTACTTAGCAACTTTAGAAACGATTGATAACGGTAAACCAATTCGCGAATCTCGTGCAGCAGATATCCCTTATTGTATCGATCACTTTCGTTATTTCGCAGGTGTAATTCGTGCAGACGAAGGTAGTATTTCAGAACATGATAAAGATACAGTAAGTATCGTATTACATGAACCCGTTGGTGTTGTTGGAGAAATTATTCCATGGAACTTTCCAATGTTAATGTTAGCTTGGAAAATTGCTCCAGCTTTAGCAGCCGGTTGTACAGCTGTTGTAAAACCAGCAGAACAAACACCTACAAGTGTTATTATGTTAATGGAACTTATTGGTGATATTTTACCAGCAGGTGTATTAAACATTGTAACTGGTTTTGGTGCTGAGGCTGGCGCGGCTTTAGCAACATCTAAGCGTATTGCAAAGCTATCTTTTACAGGTTCTACGGAAACTGGGCGTAAAGTTTTACACAATGCTGCCGAAAACATTATCCCTGTAACTATGGAATTAGGTGGTAAATCTCCAAACGTATTTTTTCCATCTGTAGCAGATCATGACGACGATTTCTTTAGTAAAGCTATTGAAGGTGCATTAATGTTTTCTTTAAATCAAGGTGAAATTTGCACTGCTCCATCACGTATTTTAGTGCATGAGGATATTGCAGATCTTTTTATCGAAAAAATGAAAGTGCGTTTAAAAGCAATTAAAACAGGAAACCCATTAGATCCAGAAACAATGATTGGTTCTCAAGTTTCTAAGCCACAATACGACAAAATTCTTGACTATATTAAAATAGGAAAAGATGAAGGTGCAGAAGTTGTTGCTGGTGGTGATGCTGGTAATTATGAAGGTGAACTTTCTGAAGGATACTACATCCAACCTACAGTATTAAAAGGAAATAATAAGATGCGTATTTTCCAAGAAGAAATTTTTGGTCCAGTTGTAGCTTTAACAACATTCAGTTCTACAGAAGAAGCAATTGCCATTGCAAACGATACGCCTTACGGTTTAGGTGCCGGTGTTTGGTCTCGTGATGCACACGAATTATACCAAGTACCTCGTGCTATACAAGCAGGTAGAGTTTGGGTAAACCAATACCATACTTATCCTGCTCACGCACCATTTGGTGGCGTTAAAGAATCTGGTTTTGGTCGTGAAAACCACAAAATGGCTTTAGATCATTACCGTGTTGTAAAAAACATGTTAATCTCTTACGACAAGAAACCAATGGGCTTCTTTTAATTAAAACAATTTAAATTACCATTATAATAAAGCCTTGGATATATCCAGGGCTTTATTTTGTTTAATAACCCACAAATTAAACAAAGTATAAAACAAGTAACTGCACTACTCCAATATAAAAAACAAACCGTTATTTTTGCGCAAAATTAAAATCTCTAAATGCAGAATTTAAAAACACACTATCATCCAGAGGTTATAGACCTTGAAAACAAATCTGTCTTTACAAGGTTAGCGACCAGAAGCATTGTTATTAATGGCGATTCTATTTTACTACTTTACACTAAAAGATATGAAGACTACAGTCTTCCTGGAGGTGGTTTAGATCTAGACGAAGATAAAATAGAAGGCATGAAAAGAGAGCTTAACGAAGAAACTGGTGCCCAAAACATTAGAAACATTAAACCTTTTGGTATTTACGAAGAATACAGACCTTGGTACAAACCAGATTTCGATGTGCAACACATGATTTCCTATTGCTACACTTGCGAAATTAATACAGAGCTCGGCAATACAAGTTTAGAAGCCTACGAAACAACTAACGGTATGCAAGCCGTTTGGGTTAATATACACACCGCTATAGCGCATAATATTAAAATAATGGCTACAAGCGATAAAAAAGGCATGTCTATAGAACGAGAAACTTTTTTATTACAGCTAATAGCAGAAAAGAAAACGCTTAGTATTATTTAAAACACAAAAGCATAAATTAAAAAGTTTATGCTTTTTTTATGCAATACAATCTGTACCGTTTAAAACATATAATAACTATCCTATTTATTTAGGTTGTAACCATTTTACAATACTTAGTTTTACTTTTTCTAATACAACACATGCGATATTTTATACATTTAGGCTTTAATGGTAGCGATTATAGCGGTTGGCAAAAGCAAAAAGCCACCACAAATACGGTACAAGAAGTTATAGAAAATACACTTTCTCAAATATTTAAAAAGAATATTAGCGTTTATGGTTGTGGCAGAACAGATGCAGGCGTGCATGCAAGTCAATATGTAATTCAGATTAATTTAGACGAAGCACCAACATTCGATTTAAAATTCCGAATGAATAAAAACTTACCCAACAGCATCGCCGTTTTCGAAATTATAGAAGTTACCGTAGAGCAACATTGCCGTTACCATGCCGTAGCACGCTCTTACGACTATTTTATACATTGGCACAAAAACCCAATACTGCATAATAAAAGCTCCTTTTATCAAGATTATAAGTTGGATTTCGATGTAATGAAACAAGCCACAGTGCTTATTCGCGAAACCAAAAACTTTAAAGCCTTTTGCAAGCAACCCGATGTATACGATAATACGTATTGTAATATTACCGACTGCCAACTCTTTATTAACGAAGCACAAGGCAGAATGCGTTTTACAATAACCAGCAACCGTTTTCTTCGCGGTATGATTAGAATTTGTGTGTATTATTTACTAGAAGTTGGTCGTGGTAAAATAAGTTTAAACACATTTAAGCAAATTTTAAGACAAGAAAAAGAGTTAAAAATAACCTATGCTGCACACCCAAATGGTCTTTTTTTAAGTAAGATTGAATATCCCTTTTTAGAGTTAGACAATTCTCAGAATTTGGTAAAAATGCTTAGTTTTGGTTTAGAGTGATTTTAATTTAGTTGAAATTGTAATCACTAGCTATTGATGCATAATTCTATAAAAACACATATTCAAAAACTCTGTATTTGGATTATGAAAATAATACTTTTTAGTATTGTTGTTCATCTTTTAATGCTAGCTATGCTTTTAATTGGAAAAATAAACGGTTCTCATTATAATGATGCTATAAGCTTAAAAAAAAGACTTTTTATGCTATTAACACAAGTTGTTGTTTTCTTTAGTGTAAGGTTGATTGTTCGTAAAATGAAGAAATAATTTAACTACTCACCTACTTTAAATTGAGAACGAAATCTACCTTTTTATTTAATATTTCAGTTTTTACGGGTTTCCGTAATAATTATTTAATGCGCTGTTTTAATTTTGGATTTGAAGTGAATTTCGAAAACAAGCTAGTTAACTTATGTTAATAACATCTTTTTAAAAGTTTTAAAATCATTAAAAAAAAGAGCATAAAAACATAACTTCGCTCTACGCTTATTATATAAACTTTTCAAATAAAACTTAACCAAAACAAAAAATGATCAAAAACATTACTATTATTATTGCACTTTTATTTTTTAGTCCTAAATTATCAAGTCAAGAAGAAATTAAATTAGGAAATAAAGATGGAATAAAAATAACTTATCAACTTCTTTTAGAGGATGCTGGAAAAAGAAAAGACAAATATATTTTAATTGTTAATGCTGCAAATGAAGGCAATACGGATTTATACTATGATGTCAAATTAACAGAATCTAATGAAGGAAATTGGGAGCTTCCAGTTATGCCAAGTGCTAAAGGGTTTTCTAAAGTCTTAGTAAGAAATTCTACAGGTCTTTTTGGAGATGGACAATCGTTAATAGGAGATTTAACAAAGTTAGTAACTACAGATAATTCAATACTGTTTGAATTAAAAAAAGGTGACATATATACACAAGAGACTACCTTTAAAGTAAAAAAAGACGTTAAACCACTAATTACTAATACATTTTCTAAAACTATAAAAGAATTAGAAAATTACGATCTTAAAATAAGTGCAGAGATGTTAAAAGGTGATTATGTCTCAAGTTGTGGAAATATTAAAATTAATATTAATGTCAGAAATAGTGAAGAAAAAGGAGATTTTATTATTCAAACAACTAATGGAAAACAATTTGTTTGGCTTCGCAATTCAGAAACAACTTTTGTTAGAGAGAATAATGATGACTACACTTTAACTTTTAACAAAGACAATAATACTTATACTTACTCTACCTCTGATGGCATTACTTGCGATTGGATTAAAGCCTAAAATAGAACTTGGCTTAACTTATAATGTAAAAAAATGAAACGATTCTATATCAACGAAACATTGTGCACAATGTAAAAAAAACAGAACTATAATGACAAAAGATAAATGGAACGAAGTATATAACATTTTTGAAAAAGCATATAATGATTTTCAAATGGAATATCCAACCTCTCAAAATGGAAAGAATCTAAAAATCAGAGAAGCTTCAGAAAGAAGGGTCGATAACAGCATTCAAATCGTAAGTACTTGGATGGGAATTCATCCAGAATTAATGGAAGTATTTGCAGGAAAGGATGCGAGAATAAATGACAAAGCATTCGCCTACGATGAATTTCTAAAACCAAGATATTTCCAAAAAGATATGCCTGAATATTTAAATCGAATTAAAACACATATTAATTCATTATAACAATAAAACTTGGAAGACAAGAATTACAAAATATTAGAAGAAATCAACAAGTCTCTAAAAGAAATGAATATTCGACAACAGTCGGATGAAATGATGGCGGATACAAATGAAATTATGGACAGAGTGGAACGAAGAGTTGAACATTCGACAAATCAAATCCAAAATAGTTTTGACCGTATACACGATAAGGTTTTTAATTTTAATAATATTCTTATTGCAACTTTTATGGTTCTTGGAACTTTTCCAAGTGACTCACCAATTTTAAAGTTATGGACAGTAGTTTTTCCCATCATCAATTTAATATTTCTAATTTGGCTTGAAATACGTCAAATGGAGATTCATAGATTTGCAGCTAATGAAAAGGAATGGACCTCTGTCGAAAGAAAAAAATATGGAAAACGAATTAGTAGTCAAACTCTTCTTTCTTTACTTTCATTTGGATTTTCATTGGCTTGCCTAATTTATTTAGTAATTAAAATAATGTAAATAAAAACACTGTACACAACACAGTATATTATCTATGGATTGGTCCGTGCCAATACACGCCACAGTTCATACACGCCACAGTTCATACACAAACACGTTAAGCGAACCAATACAAAATTTCTATCCACACTTACTATTCTCTTACTTTTTGAAAAAACAAAAGATAAAACCGATAAGAAAGAAAAGAAAATATATTGGAATTTATTAAGTAATATCTCGGGTGTTTACTACGCTTTAGGTAATTATGATAAAGCTATAGACTATGCAAAATTACGCGAAACAGTAGATTATAATAAAAAATGGTGTTTTAATTTAGAAATAGCCGAAAAAAGAAAAGAAGTAGTAGCGAAAAACAAAAGCTAAGCAATTAGTTTTATTACATAAGGAAAACACTTTAAAGTCATTTTAAAGTGTTTTTATGTTTATATCCGTTTTTCAAATGCGCGTTCTTAGATAAAACAGTATAAAATCTTCAATCTATTCCGTAACTTTGTTGAGCTAAGAAAAAGAATAAATTTAAGAGGTTTCCGTCTTCACGGAAAAACATATGATAAACATTCACAAAAAAACATTACAAGATTTAGAATTCGCAACAGTTTTAGAGCAAGTTAGCGAGTACTGTGTTACCAATTTAGGTAATAAAAAAGTCTTAACAATAGAGCCATTTCACGACAAGGAAACATTACTTAATGCGTTACAATTAACCAATGAGTATGTCTCTTCTTTTTATAACGATAATCGTGTGCCAAATCATGGTTTCGATGCTATTACAAAAGAACTACAGTTATTACGAATAGAAAATACCTATTTAGAAACACACAGTTTAAAAAAGATAATTTCTATTTCTATTACCGCAAACGAGGTTGTTAAGTTTTTAAACAAGTTTGAAGAATACTATCCAAACCTGCAACACTTTGCGCAACGCATACAAGTAACAACGGCGTTAATAGAAAAAATTGACAGTATTGTTGATCGTTTTGGAGATGTAAAAGACAATGCTTCGGCACTACTTTACGAGATTCGCCAGAGCATGAACAAGCTAAAAGGTAAAATTAATTCTAGTTTTACGTCGGCATTAAACCAATACCATAACCTTGAGTATTTAGACGATATTAGAGAATCGGTTGTAGAAAATAAACGTGTACTTGCTGTAAAAGCCATGTACAGACGTAAGGTTAAAGGCGCAATAATGGGCGGTAGTAAAACCGGTAGTATTGTTTACATAGAGCCAGAAACCACTTTACAACACACAAGAGAACTTAATAATTTAGAATACGAAGAAGGTGAAGAAGTTGTTCGTATTTTAAAAGAAGTGACAAACTTTTTACGCGACTTTTTACCGTTAATAGAAGGTTATCAGAGCTTTTTAATAGAAATAGATGTAATTGCTGCTAAAGCAAAGTACGCAAAATCTATGGATGCTATATTGCCAGAACTTAGCGAGAATCGTGAGTTATATTTACGAGATGCCTATCACCCACTGCTCTATTTAAACAATGTCGCGAAGAAAGAAAAAACGTTTCCGCAAACCATAGGACTGAATAATGATAAACGCATTATTGTTATTTCGGGCCCAAATGCAGGTGGAAAAAGTATTACTTTAAAAACCGTTGGTTTATTACAGTTAATGCTGCAAAGTGGTATGCTTATTCCGGTACATGAGCGTAGTACGGTTACTATTTTCGATCGTATTTTAACAGATATTGGAGATAACCAATCTATAGAAAATCATTTAAGTACCTACAGTTACCGTTTAAAACAGATGAATTACTTTTTAAAGAAAGTAAACAAAAACACACTGTTTTTAATTGATGAATTTGGAACAGGTTCCGATCCAGAACTTGGTGGAGCTTTAGCCGAAACTTTTTTAGAGGAGTTTTATGCCAGAAATGCTTTTGGGATTATTACGACACATTACGCTAATTTAAAAATGTTAGCGAATGAAAAAGAGGAAATGATAAACGCCAACATGATGTTCGATGAGCGTACTTTAGAGCCCATGTATAAATTGGCTTTAGGTCAGGCTGGTTCTTCGTTTACATTTGAAGTCGCACAGAAAAACGGAATTCCATACAGTTTAATAAACAGGTCTAAGAAGAAGATAGAACGCTCTAAAGTCCGTTTTGATGCTACGATAGCAAAGCTTCAAAAACAAAGAGCTAAGCTTGAGAAAACAAGCGAATCGTTAAAAGTAAACGAAAAGAAAAAGCAAACTGAAGCCGATAAGTTAGAGGAAGTAAATATTAAGATTCAGAAAAAACTGGAAAGCTATCAAGAGCTTTACGATAGTAACCAGCGCCTTATTTACTTAGGGCAAAAGGTGAACGATATTTCGGAGAAGTTTTTTAACGATAAAAAGAAAGGCGCTTTAATGTCTGAGTTGTTCCGTTTGGTTCAAATTGAGAATTCTAAGCGTAAAAAAGTAACTGCAAAACAAGCAAAAGCCGAAAAAGTAAAAGTGACACAAGTAAAACAAGAAGCCGAGAAAAAGGTTGAAGTGATACGTAAGAAAAAGAAAGAGGCAAAAGCAAAAGCGAAACTAATACCCGAAAAACCAAAGCATATTCTTAAAGTTGGAGATCGTGTGCGCATGGAAGATGGTCGTGCTGTTGGTACTATCGATAAACTTGAGAAAAAGAAAGCGGTTGTTAATTATGGTATGTTTACTACTAATGTAAATGTCGATTTATTGGAGCTTGTTGAGGCTGTTAAAAAGAAGTAGCTTTTTATTTTGGTGTTTTTTTTAAGACTTTCCTTCTTTTAAATATTATCACTTTTAAAAATACTATCATTCCTGCGAATACTGTCATCACTATGAAAACTGTCATTCCTGCGCAGGAAGGAATCCATAAGATAATGTAACAAACAAAGTAGATTCCTGCCTCCGCAGGAATGACAAACCGAAGAATTAAGTTTTATATTTAGTTTTCAAAAGGTAATTTATATAGTAAGGTTACAAAATAGCAATCTTTTTAATAAGCATGTAAAACAGACCAATAAAAGTATTGAATACTGTCCTTCCTGCGGAGACAGGAATCCATAAAGAGAATGTAACAAACAAAGTGGGTTCCTGCCTCTGCAGTAATGACAAACCGAAGAACAAAGTTTAATCTTCAGTTTTCAAAATGGTAATTTATTTAACAAGGTTATAAAATAGTAACTTGTGTAATACCGTAATAAAACAGACTAATCAAAGTATTGAATGCTGTCATTCCTGCGCAGGCAGGAATCCATAAAGAATACCACTACAAACAAAGTTGATTCCTGTCTCCACAGGAATGACAAAATAAATCCTTACTCATAAACATCCCAATCTCCTGCTAAATCACTCCAATTTGGATTATCTTCTTGGATCAATTTAATCTTCCAAGCACGTTTCCATTTCTTCATATTCTTCTCTCTTTTTATAGCATCATTTATGTACTGAAAAGTTTCAAAGTGAACTAAATTTGTAAGATCGTATCTTTTGGAGAATCCTTCAATTATTTTTTTCTTATGCTCAAACATTCTACGTTCTAGATTATTCGTTACACCAATGTATAGCGTTCCATTATATTTATTAGAAAGAATGTATAAATAATATTGATGTTGTGTTTTGAACATAAGCGTATTACTAAGATACATAATTTATAGTACTCAAGTGGATTCCTGCCTCCGCAGGAATGACAAACCGAAGAATTAAGTTTTATATTTAGTTTTCAAAAGGTAATTTATATAATAAGGTTACAAAAATAGCAACCTTTTTAATAAGCATGTAAAACAGATAAATAAAAGCACTAAATACTGTCATTCCTGCGCAGGCAGCAATCCACAAAGAATATTATAAAAAACAAAGTGGATTCCTGTCTTTGCAAGAATGACAAACCGTAAATACGAAAAACACACAATACAATTTAATAAACATTTAACGGCAATAACCTTTTAAAAGAGACAACTTAAATAGTAAAATTGTATTTTTGTAATGTGATTAAAGCACTTCCAAAAAACAGAAAACTAATCCTATTCGATGGTGTTTGCAACCTTTGTAGCTCATCTGTACAGTATGCGATTACACATGATAAAAACAATGTTTTTATGTTTGCTGCATTACAAAGCGATGTTGGTGATCAAATCATTAAGCATTTTAAAATTGATGCTTCTAAAACGGACTCCATCCTACTTTATTCTCCAGAAAAAGATTCGTTAAAGATTAAATCTTCGGCTGCTTTACATGTTGCTAGAGATTTAAGTTTTCCTAGAAATTTACTATCAGTATTTTTAATAGTGCCTCCTTTTATTCGTAATTGGGTTTACGATTTTATTGCCAAGAACCGTTACAAATGGTACGGTAAGAAAGAAAGCTGTTGGATCCCTACTCTAGAATTAAAGGCTAAGTTTATTGGAGAAGTAAATACATGATCAGATACCTATTACCTTTTGTTTACTTCTTTATTAGTAAAGAATACTCAAAATTAGGCATAAAAAAAGCCTGAAAACAATTTCAGGCTTTTATACTTTTATTTAGATTGGATAATTAAATAATATTAGCACATTTTAGGTTTTTGCTTTTTTGAAGCAATTAACTTTAAATAAGCTGCTTTGTTATAATTTTCAATGTCGATCTCTTCCATTGTCTTAATACCTTTTATATTTATAACAACAGTTTTTTCAACATCTAATGTATTAATTGTTTCAGTTTTTACTTCTTTAATTTCGAGGGACTGATTGTCTTGAGCTGATGCAAAAGAGACAAAAAGAAGTAAAAGTAATGTTGTTAATAATTTCATTGTTTAGGTAATTAAGAGTGTTTAACACTTCAAATATATAGTAGATGCTTCTCTATCAGTTATATAATCGGCAAACTACCAAAGTATTTGATTTGCGTATGTTTATTACAAATTTGTCCGACCAACTACACAATTAAGTTTGCTAAACGAAAAGTGGTGTTTACTCATTCAAAGTTATGTTTCACTCGTTTAAGGTTTAAAAAAAGCTTTAAAGCTATTAGTTTTATATCTATATAAATACGTTTTAAGGGTTTTTTATAGAATTTCAAAGCACAATACAATTAGTTTACCTTAATTCCTGTGAATTAAGAATGAGTACGCTCTTTTAAGGTTTTTAGTCTAGGCTTTAAAAGCTTCGGTGTAATACTAAATAAGTTATTTAGAATTGTAAATATCGAAAGGAATGTATTGGCTTTGAGATTTTTATTTATGCTTTAAAGCATAAATAATATTAACTAGTAACCAATTAATAAAGTTACAGTAACTACAAAATTGTTGACTATATGAAAAACAATACCTGTTGCTAAACCTCGTGATCTCTTAACAAAATAGCCTGTTACTAAGCCAAAAACAAAGTAAAAGAGAAATAAGCTTAGGTTAAAATGTGCAAGGGCAAACAATGAAGCTTGTATAACGTTAGCAACCTTGTATCCTAAATGTTTTTCGGTTGATGTGAATATTATCCCTCTAAAGATAATTTCTTCATAAAAAGGTACTATAATAGCAACTACTAAAATTGTAATGTAAAAACCGTATTCGTTTAATAGCGATTGTATATCTTCTTTCGCACTTAATGATGAAATTAATTCTGCTGTATCTGAAAGGTCTACAAATGTGCCGATAATTCTAATAATGAAGCCATTAAATATTAAAAAGATAATACTTAAACCTATCATTTGCCTTATAGAATTATTGGTTCTAAAAACAACTTGCAATCGCTTTTTATTAAGTAGTAATACAGTGAATAATAGCAATAGAGCAGAAAACAGGAGTTGCGCATTAGCTGATACACTATCTGTTTCTTCAGTAAATTCATCAAAATAACCTACAATATCGAAATAATAATTTAGCTCTTCTTGATAATTGAATACTAAAATTAAGAGAAACAATGTAAGCATGTAGAAGAAACTGATAAGCCAAAAATGTTTTAATGTCCAATCTCCAGGAAGTCTTACGGCTTCTTTCACCTTTTTTAAGTTAAAGTAATTACTAAGACTATAAATTGGTAATATCCACAAATAAGGAATGGCCATTAGAATTAAAATAGATAGTAGTAAAACAAGTATATGGGATATTTCGCCAAAAGACCAATAGTAACTAGGTGCTTTAAAGGCTAAGCGTAGTCGTTTTATTCCGAAAAAATCATCATAATAACTTTCTCTATACATACGTCTTAACGAACGTATAGCTATTTCTGCATCTGAATATTTTAAATCATGATTAGCTAGTTTTTGTATGCTGCTTGATTTGTTCCAAGCTACAATAGTATCGTTAACTAAATAAGTTCTTGCTTGGATATAATCTTTCTTTAATTCAAAAATTTTATAAAGGCTTTCATTTATAGAATAAGTAGAATCGTTGGCTTTAATACGGTCATACAATTTTAAAGCTTCATCATCTTCATCTAAAGAAATTAGCAACTGTCCTTTTGAATCTAATACCCAATCTGGTTGCACTGCATCTAAGTTTTTTAGAATACTCTCTCTGGCTTTGTCTTTATTTTCTAAGCGTAAATATGCATTGGTTTTTAAAACAGAAAGGTCTAAAGTGTCATTAAACTGTTCAGCTAAGTCAGCGTAGTTAATCGCTTTGTAATCATCATCTTCGGTGTAATAATTTGAGCTAATCTCGAACAAGGCAGAAGTATCCTCATCATCCCAATCAATACTATTGCTTTTGTATAAATCTAAAGTTTTCAAAAGCAAAGGCTCAACTTCTTCTCCGTAGGTGTAATCTAATTTATAGAGTAATATTTTAGGATTGTCGGGATATATAGAAGCTAAATTTTCTACACATTCTAAGGTTTCATCGTACTTTAAATTGTAATCTTCATAGTCATCATAATACGCACTACCTATAAATTTACATTTATAAATTTGTACATTTATATCGTCTGGGTGAGATTTAATATAAGCATCGTATTTGCTTAAAATAGCATTGTAACGATCCTCTTTAGAGTTAGTAAGTGTCTTGACAAAATTTTTATGACTGTCTTTTGTATTTACTTTTATGTTTTGTGCGGTAGTACACAAGAAAGAGAATAAGCAAAAAAGTATTACAATAAATCTAGTCATATATTATTCTCAAACACTTTAAATATAAAGTATTAGTGTTACAAGTTAATCTTCTTTAAGAATTTTTCTTAAAAAAAGTAGCGTAGACTCTTCCATTCTATCTGCTTCACCATCGGCATAAAGTAATAGTTTTATATCTGCAAAAAGTTCAGCATAATCATCTCGGAAGTAATCGTGTGACTTTACACCTTCAATTATGTTTTGTATACATTGGTAGTCGTTATCTCTATCGAATTGCTTGTGAATAGCAGCATAGGTTTCTTTATCTACTTTAGTAAGAATAAAATCTTTCTCTTCTGTAGTTTCGTGTAAATCGGCATTAGCAACATATAAAAGAATGTATGCTACAAGCTCGTTTTTTGACCAATTTTTAATGTTGTCCATAATTTATGCTATTGTTAAAGTTCCATATTCTGTCCACGAACCATCGTAAACACTATTATTATAACCTGCAACAGTTGCAGCCAACGCTAAAACTGAAGCTGTAATTCCAGAACCACAAGTAAATACCAAATGTTGGTTTTCTTTAGCTAGATTCTTGAAAATGGTTTGTAATTCTGCCTTTTGTTTTAACTTATTACCATCTAAAACCATATTAAAAGGTAAGCTAGATGATGTTGGTATTGTACCACTTCTTAATCCTGCTCTAGGTTCGGCAACAATACAATTAAAACGATCACTTGATCTTGCATCAATAATTTTATAATTATCGTCTTTAGAAATGGTATCTAAAGAATCGAACAACACAACGTTATTAGACTTGTATGTTGCTTTTACGTTTCCTTTTTTGCGAGTGTTGTTAGTTGTTTTGTCTTCTAAAGAAAAACCTTTCGCTTTCCATTCTGGTAGTCCGCCATCCAAAATAGCCACGTTATTAAAGCCAAAGGTTTTAAATAACCACCAAGCTCTAGCACCAGAGTAAATACCGTTATCGTCGTAAATAACAACTGTAGAATCGTTGTTTACACCTAATGCTTGTATGTTTTCTTCAAATTGTTTTGCTGAAGGAATTGTATTTGGAAAAGGTGCATTTACAATACTGAATTTATTTTTTATATCTAAAAACTGAGTACCAGTAATTTGTGAATTTGATAATGCTGAAACATCACCAAGTACTTTAGAAATTGTCGCATCGAATACAAGCACATTTTCATCTTGTAAATGATTATTCAACCAATCGACTGAAACTATATTTTCTGACATAATATTTAAATAGTTTGATACTATTGTTTTATTTTACTGCTTCGTAGTTGTCGTCCCAATCTTTTACTTTTGGATCACCAAGTTTATCGACAGACTTTGCAACTACCATAGAAACTGCAGCATCTCCTGTAACATTAATTACTGTTCTACACATGTCTAAAGGTCTATCTACAGCAAATATTAAAGCCAATCCGGCTTCTGGTATTCCAGCATAACCTAAAACACCCACAAGCATAACCATTCCTGCTCCAGGTACAGCAGCACTACCAATAGAGGCTAATGTTGCCGTAGCAATAATACCTAATTGTGTACTTAAATCTAATTCCATACCAAAGGCTTGTGCAATAAATACAGCAGCAACGGCTTGATATAAACTTGTTCCATCCATATTTATAGTTGCACCAATTGGCAATACAAAACTAGATACTTCTTCTTCAACGCCTAAATGCTCTGTAACACGCTCCATTGTAACTGGTAAAGTTGCAGCACTACTACTAGTAGAAAACGCTAAAAGTTGTGCTGGAGAAATACCGTTTAAAAAGAATTTAGGAGATTTTTTTGTGTATAAACTTACTATTACTACATAAATAACAATCATTAATGATAATCCTAAAACAACAGTAAAAGCATACCAACCAAGTGCTTTAAATAAATCTACACTAGGAGATTCGACGACAATTGCAGCCAATAAAGCAAACACACCGTAAGGTGCGGCAAGCATAATAATGTCTACCATTTTTAGGATCACTTCATTAAAACCATCAAAAAACTTTTTTACTGTTTCTCCTTTTTCCTCAGGGATAAGAATTAAACTAATACCAAAAAACATAGCAAAAAAGATAATTTGAAGCATGTTTCTATTACTAGTTGCAGCAGCAAAAATATTATCAGGTACAAGATCTTCTAAAGCCTGTAACGGTCCAGATTCTTTTTGGTTTTTTGCTTCTTCTTTATATTTGGTAGTATTACCACTGTAATTTTCTACCATTTCTGTTCTGGTTTCTTTAGAAATAGATTTACCAGGATTTACTACATTTACTAGTAGAAGACCTATAGATACAGCAATAACAGTAGTCATTATGTAGATACCAATAGTTCTTCCTCCCATTTTTGAAAGTTTAGAAATATCTCTTAAATCTGAAACACCTTTAATTAGTGCGGCAAGAATTAAGGGAATAGCAATCATTTTTAAACATTTGATAAATATTTTACCAAAAGGCTTTATCCAATCTTGTACTAATTCTTGGCCACCATCAAAATTGGTCATTATTAGTCCTAATACGACTCCAAAGACCATTCCTAATAGTATTTTCCAATGTAGTGCTAGTTTTTTCATATGCATTCCTCGAGAAAGCGAGGATCTTATTTATGGTTTAGTTAGTTTATTAATTTGTTTTGGCACCTATTGTTTTGTGCCTCCATATCTCGTAAAGATAGCAATTTACATGAGGTTCGTCTGGATTATTTATTGGTAATGCTTCACGTATTTGTTTAGCTTTATCATAATCAGAAACCAAACCGTAACTATTTAAATCGTTTGGTAAAAATGTTTCATCAAATCCACCACAGTTTGTTAGAGCGCTTGTATTTCCTCCTATTTCTATTAAATCGTAACCTATAAAATTATAATCTTTATTTAAATCGGCTTTTTCTTTACCAGGTTCTTTTATTATTGCTAATAAATTAAAGTATTCTAAATGGCTTGTTTTACTAAGTACGTAGTCTAAACTGCTAAAATAGAACATAACCATATCGTGGTCTGTTATAAAGTAATTCCATTCTTCAGCAGCATCTAAATCTATAGAAAAAGCTAAACTATTTAAATTACCATCTAAAGAAACCAATTCCTTTAGATGCTTTAATTCCGACCAATTAACATAATCATTCCAGCTAAAACCTTCTTTATTCTCTGAATCGTAAGTTTTTAAAGCAGTATAGTATATGTTTGGTTTCATTTAAAAAAATTAAAGATATGATAATAATTGAAATCATTAAAACTGTCTATATTTTCAATATCTCAAGCGCTACGCTTTTTAAAAATAAATTTTATACTTTATTTAATGAGATTCCAGCTTTCGCAGAAATTAGTTAATACATTTTATTCAGCAAATAGAAATCTGCTAAAACCAATGCAGCCATTGCTTCAACAATAGGTACGGCTCTAGGTACAACACAAGGATCGTGACGCCCTTTACCTTGCATTTCTACAATGTTTCCATCTTTATCAATAGTATCTTGCTTTTGCATAATGGTTGCAACAGGCTTAAAAGCAACACGGAAATAAATATCCATTCCATTACTTATACCACCTTGAATTCCACCAGAAAGATTAGATTTAGTAGTACCATCGCTGTTATACAAATCGTTATGTTCGCTACCTTTCATTTTTGCACCACAGAATCCACTTCCGTATTCGAAACCTTTTACAGCATTAATAGAAAGCATTGCTTTGCCTAAATCTGCATGTAATTTATCGAAAACAGGTTCTCCTAAACCAACAGGTACGTTTTTAATTACACATGTAATTGTACCACCAATAGTATCACCTTCTTTTCTAATTTCTTTAACGCGAGCAATCATTTTCTCGGCAGTAGCTTCGTCTGGGCAACGAATAATATTAGATTCAATTTTAGAAAAATCTAAATCTTGATACGGTTTATCTATAAAAATATCTCCAACCGAAGAAGTGAATGCATTAATTTTAATATCCTTTAAAACCTGCTTCGCTATTGCGCCAGCTACTACTCTACTTGCTGTTTCTCTTGCAGAGCTTCGTCCGCCACCACGATAATCACGATGACCATATTTTTTGTCATACACATAATCTGCATGACTTGGTCTGTAAGAATCTTTAATATGCGAGTAATCGTTAGACTTCTGGTTTGCGTTTTCAATAACAAAACCAATAGGTGTTCCTGTAGTTTTACCTTCAAAAATACCAGATAAGAATTTTACTTCGTCCGGTTCTTTACGTTGCGTTACTATTGACGACTGACCTGGTTTACGTCTATTCATTTCGTTTTGAATTGCATCAAAATCTAATGTAATATTTGGAGGGCAACCATCTATAACTCCACCAATAGCGACGCCGTGAGACTCACCAAAAGTTGTAAGATTAAACAATTTTCCAAAGGAATTTCCTGCCATAAAAATTTTATTTATGCTAATGTAAAAGTTATATTACAGAAACAAAAATTGTATATTACTTTATTAAGTATTCTGTATTAAAATTATACATTTGAAAAAATCATCTTATTATGAAAATCATTAAATATTTAACATTATCAATAGTTGCTTTTACTTTTTTGTTCTCTTGTTCTTCAGATGATGTTACTGGTAGTGAAACGCAACAACAGCTAATGTTTAGTGGTAATTTCTTTCCTTTAACTATTGCAGATAGTTGGAGTTACGATGTTATAAACACAGATAATACTACAAACGAAGTCACAACTAGTGAAGATGTATTAGTTGTTGAAAGCGAGTCTTCTACAGGTTTTACGCTATCTGCTAATGCCAATCAAGGCGGTATTGCGAATGGAACAATGAGCGGTATATTAACCACAGGAGAATTAACACGTACAAATACAACGCTTGCAACTAACTTAAACATTAGTCTTCCTTTAGATGGTTTCGATTTTGATATTGAACTGGAAAATGCATTATTATATAATACACAAGCCAGTAATGGCGATCAATTATCTTTAAATACAGGAATTTTTACTCAAGATTTTGAAGGTTATCCAATTACTATAAATTATGCTTTAAAAAGTAAGCAATTAGGAAACTTAACAAGTCTAGAGGTTGAAGGCACAACCTACAATACTGTGACTTCTGCGAATATTAGTTTAGAACTTTCCGTAAGTACAACGGTTACCGCTTTTGGTTTTACTCAAACAGTATCTATTTTAGATGCGCAAGATGTATTATCGATCGATAGTTTTTATGCAGAAAATGTAGGACTTATTAAAGCTGAAGCAGATACTAGTTATACTTTAAATCCTACAACATTAGGCTTATTACAACAAGCTGGCGTAGATTTAAGTCTACTACCAACATCTATGTCTGTGCAGAATACGCAGTCTTTAACAAGTTATAATATTACTGAATAATTAGAGTAACGCTTCTTTTAAAATAGTAATAGGATGTAAAGCAGTACGCTGTGTACCGTCTTTTATTTGATGTCTACAACTTGTACCATTAGCAGCAATAGTAGTTTCTAGCGATGCATTTCTAACAGCAGGAAACAATGTTTGTTCTCCAATTTGCATGCTTACTTTATAGTGTTCTTTTTCGTAACCAAAACTGCCAGCCATACCGCAACAACCACTAGGTATAATGGTGACTTTGTAGTTTTTAGGTAGGTTTAAAACATTAAAACTATGAATTTGATTACTTTCCGCTTTTTGGTGACAATGTCCATGGAATTTAATTGTTTTTTCTTCGGAAGTAAATTGTGAGGGTTTAATATTACCAATTGCAATTTCATTACTTAGGAATTCCTCAATTAAAAAAGTGTTTTTTGCTATAGCTTTAGCAGAAACTTTATCGTCTACCAGTTTTAAATATTCACCTCTAAAAGACAAAATAGCTGAAGGCTCGATACCCACAAGAGGTGTTTCTTCAGAAATAACATTTTTATAAATTTCTATATTTCTATTGGCAACTTTTTTTGCTTCATCAAGCAATCCTTTAGACATAAAGGAACGTCCAGATTCACTGTTGTTTATCAGTTTTACTTCGTAATTTAATGCTTGCAAAAGTGTAACTGCATCTACTCCAATAGAAGTATCTAAATAGTTGGTAAATTCGTCATTAAATAAATAAATTGTTTTAATATATTTATTTTTAATTATTTCATTTTTAATTATTTGGTATTCTTTATATAAACTTTTACTTGAAATCAAAGGAAGGCTTCTTTCAGTAGCAACACCTATAGTTTTTTTAAGTATGGAGGATGTAAATCCGTTAGAAAACATAAAGTTTGTAAGGCTAGGCAGTTTACTACCGATCGCATTTAATTTGTTGTTATATGCAAACAATTTTGTTCTTAAATTTGTGCCATTTACTTTTTGATATTGGTACTGAAACTCCGCTTTTAAAGTCGCCACATCCACACTACTTGGGCACTCGCTAGAACATGCTTTACAACTTAAACAAAGATCGAAAACTTGTTTTAATTCCTCGTGATCGAACTTATTTGCTTTATCAGAATTAGTTAAATATTCTCGTAATGCGTTTGCTCTTGCTCTGGTAGTATCTTTCTCGTCTCTTGTGGCGCGATAACTAGGACACATAGTACCACCAAATTCTGGTAGTTTTCTACAATCTCCTGAACCGTTACATTTTTCTGCTTCGCGAAGAATACCTTGGGATGCAGAAAAATCTAATAACGTTTCTATTTTAGGTTCTACTCTATCAACTTGATAGCGTAAGTTTTTATCCATTGGGAAAGCTTCAACAATTTTTCCAGGATTAAAAATATTTTCAGGATCGAAAACAGATTTTATACGTTTTAATAATTGGTAGTTTTTATCACCAATCATAAACTTTATAAACTCTGCGCGTACAATACCATCACCATGTTCTCCGCTAAAAGAACCATTGTATTTTTTAACTAAAGTAGCAACATCTGTTGTTATTTTTCTAAATAAAATAACATCCTCGTCCTTTTTTAAGTTTAGTATTGGTCTTAAATGAATTTCTCCAGCGCCAGCATGTGCATAATAAACAGCACCCTGTTTATGACCTTTCATTAAAGCGGTAAATTCTGAAATATAATTTGCTAAATCTGGAAGCGCAACAGCTGTGTCTTCTATACAAGCAACCGCTTTTTTATCTCCAATAATATTACCAAGTAAACCTAAACCTGCTTTTCGTAACTCGTTTGCCTTATCAATCTCTTTGTTTACTAAACTAATATTAGCATAACTTAATCCTGTGTTTTCAAGCGTCTCAATAAGGTTATTTGCTTGTATTTGTACATTTTCAAGCGTTTCACCTTTTACCTCACACATCAAAATAGCTTGAGGATCTCCTTGAATAAACTGCCTGTTTTCTGTTTGTGTTTTATTGTTTTTTGTGCAATCCAATATGGTTTTATCCATCATTTCGCAGGTAAACAAATTATGTTGCATTACTGGCTCTACAGCTTCTAAACAAGCGTTAATTGTATTAAAATGAGCCGCAATCATTATACTTTGGCTTGCAGGAAGTTTATCTAATTTTAAAGTGATTTCTGTAGTAAAAGCTAATGTACCTTCACTTCCAGATAATAACTTACAAAGGTTGAAAGCTTCAGTAGTATTAATAAGTTCGTCTATTGCGTAACCGGTGTTTCTTCTATGTATTTCTGGTTTTGGAAAGTTATTTATTATTTCGTTTCTGGTTTCTTCCGAAGATAATTCTGAAACAACTGTACTATATATTTTTCCTTCTAAAGTATTTGATTTTGTCTTGTTTTGAAGTGCCTCTTGCGTTAATTCAGAAAAAACAGCTTCACTTCCATCGCTTAAAATAGTTTTAAGCTCTAAAACTTTATCTCGAGTTACACCGTATCTAATAGATGTTGTTCCAGAAGAATTATTTCCAACCATACCACCTATCATACAACGGTTAGATGTAGAAGTATTTGGTCCGAAAAATAAACCAAAAGGTTTTAAATGGTTATTAAGTTCGTCTCTAACAACACCTGGCTGTACAGTTACAGTTTGGTTGGTTTCATTAATATTTAGAATCTTTGTAAAATATTTTGAAACATCTACTACAATACCTGTTCCAACGCATTGTCCTGCTAAAGAAGTTCCAGCTGTTCTTGGTATTATAGAGGTTTTATTTTTAGTAGCAAATACAACTAATTTTTTTATGTCGCTATTAGACTTAGGAAAAGCAACCGCAAGAGGCAACATTCTATATACAGAAGCATCTGTAGCGTAAAGACGTTTCATTAAATCGCTATAATGCAATTCGCCTTCAAGGCTTTTCTCTAACGTTACTAATACTGAATTATTAATTTTTATGCTCATTATACTTTCAAATTTAATATATCTGAACAATTATTAACTAAATATTAGCGTTATATTTTTTATAAAATCGATAGTAAACTGTAAATTGGATTAATCTTAAAAATAAAATAACAAAATGAAAAAAATACTTTTATTAGCAATAGCTATTCTTGGATTTAGCTATGCAGCAACAGCTCAGGAAATTTCAGAAAACGCTATTGGATTACGAATTGGAGATAATGATGGATTTGGTGGAGAAATCTCCTACCAACGTGCTTTAGGCTCCAACAACCGTTTAGAAGTTGATCTTGGTATTAGATCTGGAAATGATTATGATGGCTTTAAATTAGCAGGTTTATACCAATGGGTTTGGCAATTAGAAGGGGATTTTAATTGGTATGCTGGTGTTGGTGGTGGTTTAGGTAATTATAGTTATGATTTACCTGCTCCTCTTAAAGATGAAAGTGAAACGTTTATTTTCGCTGCTGGAAATATAGGAATTGAGTATAATTTCGATATCCCATTAGTACTTTCTTTAGACGCAAGACCAGAGCTTGGTTTTGGAGATTTTAGAGACGATTTAGACTTCGATATTGCCTTGGGTATTAGATATCAGTTTTAAATCAATAAAATATATTATTTTCGTAAACCATTTCATTTATTTGAAATGGTTTTTTTATGACAAGATTATTGTCTTTATCTTTTTAAATTAACTTATATACTATGAAACAAAAAACAATACTTTCGATTATTCTATTAAATCTATTTGTGTTTACTGCTTTTGGACAACAAAATGTTAAAGTTGGTTATGCTGACATTGAATACATTTTAGATAATATGCCAGAAACAGTAAAAGCTAAAGCAGATTTAGATGTAATAATGAATAAATTAACAAAAACTAGAGATTCTATTATTAAGGATTATAATGTTAAGGTAGAGGATTATAAAAAGAATGGAGCAACTCTTGTTGAACCTGACAAAAAGAAAAAAGAAACAGAATTAATGCGTATACAACAAGGTATGCAAGGCTTTGATACAGATATTCAAACTGCAATTAATTATAAAAAGAATGCATTTTACCAACCTATTTATACTAAAATTGGAGAATTAGTCTCTGTAGTCGCAAAAGAAAACGGTTATACTCATATATTAAATTCTCAAATAAACGGAAACAGTGTATTAGTATATGCCGAAGAAAGCACAGATATTAGTGATCTTGTTATTGCAAAAGCAAAGAAGTAATATAAATTTATTATGATATAAAAAAAGGCACCCAAATGAGGTGCCTTTTTTATTTTATAATACTAGCTGATAATTATAATTTTTGAGTAAACAAACAGTTCTTTAACGTGTTCTCATAAATAGCTTCGTATTGTGGCACTATGTTATGGATATCAAATTTTTCAGCTTGAACTTTTGCATTCTCTTTAAGTTTTGTCAAGAGTTTTTCATCTTTTAAAACCATAATTGCATTTTTGCTCATTGCTTCAACATCTCCAACATCACTTAAATAACCAGAAAAACCTTCTTCATTTACTTCAGGAATACCACCAGTATTACTAGAGATTACTGGAACTCCAGATGCCATTGCTTCTAAAGCAGATAGTCCAAAACTTTCGGTTTCACTTGGAAGTAAAAACAAATCGCTAAAACACAAAATTCTATCTATTTCATTACTATTCCCAAAGAACACTACTTTATCACTAATACCTAATTCTCGGCATAATTGTTCTGCTGGTTCTCGTTCCGGACCTTCTCCAACCATCATTAACTTTGCTGGAACTTCCTTTTGTACGTTATTAAAAATATTTATAATATCTGGAATACGTTTAACTTCTCTAAAATTACTAATGTGGGTTATTATTTTTTCATCATCTGAAGCCATCATAGCACGTTGACAATCGGTATAACTGTGTTTAAACTTCTTTAAATCTATAAAATTTGTAACGACACTAATATTCTGCTTAATATCAAACAGACGAAGTGTGTCGTCTTTTAAACTCTGTGAAACTGCCGTTACTGCATCCGATTTGTTAATACTAAATGTAACTGCAGGTTTATAAAATGGATGGTTACCAACCAAGGTAATATCTGTACCATGTAAAGTGGTTACAATAGGCACATAAATGTCTTCTTCTCTAAGCATTTTTTGCGCCATATATGCAGCATAAGCATGTGGTATCGCATAGTGTACATGAAGAATCTCAATTTTATGAAGCTTCACCATGTCTACCAACTTACTCGATAAAGCTAACTCGTAAGGCTGATAATGAAACAAAGGATATTCTGGCACATTTACTTCGTGATAATGAATATTATTACCTAAAAGTTCTAAACGAACGGGCTGATTATAAGTTATAAAATGAATAGTATGACCACGCTTAGAAAGCTCTAAACCTAATTCTGTAGCTACTACTCCACTTCCTCCAAATGTTGGATAACAAACAATTCCTATTTTCATTTAATTAGTTTTAAACGTCTAATGTATTTTAAGTATTTAGAGTTTATTGCTCGAACCTAAAATAGATAAGATTTAATTTTGGTTTATTGATTAGTAGTTAAAATAGTAAAAACTTACATCATTTTAACTTTTTGTAACTCAAAACTCTATGTGCTTTATATGCCTATCTTATAATAGCCTCATAAATAGCTTCTTGAATATTGGTTCTAATATCTGCACGTAATAACATGTTTTTACCTTTTGATGATGGATATGTTCTATTTGCCATAAAAACATAAACTAATTCTTCGTCTGGATCCGCCCAAGTATAAGTTCCTGTAAATCCAGAATGTCCAAAACTTGTCATAGAAACACAACCACAAGTTGGCCCAGATTCTCCTAGTTGTGGTTTATCGAAACCGATACCTCTTCTTACTTTATTTTCACAAAAATAACAAGTATTAAATTTATCTATTGTTTCTGGCTTTAAATACCTTACACCTCCATAATATCCTTTTTGCAAATACATTTGCATTATTTTGGTGATGTCGTTAGCATTACTAAAAACACCAGCGTGTCCACCGACACCATCTTGCATTGCTGCACCCATATCATGAACATAACCTTGCACTTTTTGAAAACGATAATAATCATCTTCTTCGGTTGGTGTAATACGCGTGTTACTAATCGTTTTGTAGGGATTATAAACAGTATTATTTGCACCTAAAGACTTATAAAAATGATCTTGAACTAATTCGTTTAAAGGCTTATTGTAATGTTCCTCTATGTACTGCTTAAGAATGTAATATGGTAAATCGCTATAACGGTAACGCAAACGTGAAAGTAGATCTGTTTCTTTAATTATTTTTGGAATAGAATCTTGATAATCCTCTCGCATGTATAGGTTATTTGCGACTTTAATATTAAACTTTCCTGTTGGAGATTTACGATAATATTTAGTTGAAGGTTTTTTTGTAACGGTATCTAAAGTGGCAAAATAAAAAGGAATCCAAGGTTTTAATTGAGCATAATGCGAAAGCATTTTCTTAAATGTAATATTCTTTTTATTAGTGTTTTTGTAATACGGAATTGCTTCTGATAATTTTGTATCTAAGGATACAATACCTTGCTCTTCCATTTCCATAAACAATGGTAAAGTTGCTACTATTTTTGTTAATGAAGCAACATCGTAAAGATCATCTCCTCTCACCTTTTGAGAACCTTTATTATAAGTGTGATTTCCAAAGTTTTTATTATAAACAACTTTTCCTTTTCTAGCTACAATTAGTTGTATTCCTGGTGTCATACCTGCATTTACAGCATGGTTTGCAATAGAATCTATCTTTTTTAGACGATAAGAACTTAAACCAACACGTTCTGGAACACTGTAACCTAAACGCTCTAAAGAGTTTGTTTGCACACCATATCCGACTTTAAAATATGGTCCTGCAGAAACCGGTAAAGTTCCTTTTGCTGGTAAGGCTCCAAATATAATTTCGGCAGAGGTTTCTTGAGCAATCTTACTGTTTTGATAACTTACAACAACACTTTCAATATTCGTAACTGTTTGTAAATCTAACAATGCATAAGGTTTAGCAAATACATCTAAAATTACAGTGTTTGTTCTAGCTATTTCGTATAACCAGGTTAACTCTTTATCTGAAAATTTATACGATTTCCAAGGATTTGCATTAGATTTATGAAAACCAACAATAACAGTATTATAGTTTTGAAGCTTCGCTATTAAATTACTTAAATTATTAGCTTTTACTTCATGAACCTGAGCATATTTTTTAAGCGCATTTAAAAACGGTTTACCACTATCATTACCTAATTCTACATATGCGATTTTTTTAGTTTCTAAGTGACGTAGTGGTAACAAACCCGAAGAGTCACGTGCAATGGTAACTGCCTCTTCCATTAGCTCTTCGTATAAAATATCGTCTCTTAAACGGTTTAAATCATTACTTAAATTATGTGTATAAATAGGTTTATAATTATTTAAACCAACTTTATATTTTGCTTGCAATAATTTTTTAACAGAATGCGCTAAACGTTCTTCTGTAATTAATCCTTTATTAACTGCTTTTTCAAGTTTTGCAATACCAGCTTCTGGATTTTCAGACATTAGCATTATATCATTTCCAGCAAGAAAAGCTGCTAAATCTATATTTCCAACAGTACTTGTCGAACCTTCATTAACGCCATCTAAACCTTCAAATTTATAGTTTGCTGCACCTTTCATAGTTAAGGCGTCAGTAAAAATCAGTCCTTTAAAACCTAGTCTTTCTTTTAAAATGTTGGTTACAATGTTTTTTGAAATAGAAGACGGATAATCTTGTCTAGGCTCTAAACTAGGAATATTTAAATGCGCAACCATTACACTCGATAAGCCTTCTTTTATTAATGTTTTATAAGGGTACAATTCTACAGAATCTATACGCTTTGCATCGAATGCTACAGTTGGTAATGTTAAGTGAGAATCTGCTTCAGTATCACCATGTCCAGGAAAATGTTTAGCATTTGCTAGTACACCTACACTTTGCATACCTTTCATAAAAGCTGCTGCTTTTTCGGTAACGTTATCTCTATCTTCTCCAAAAGAGCGGTTTCCAATAATGGGATTCTTTGGGTTTGTATTAATATCCACCACAGGAGCAAAATTAAAATGAACACCTAATCGTTTGCAATGCTCTCCTAATTGTCTTCCTGTTTGTTCTATTAAAAAATTATCTTTAATAGCACCAAGCGTCATATTCCAAGGAAAGGAGTATGTAGAATCTAAACGCATGCTTAATCCCCACTCAGCATCCATACCTATAAGTAATGGTATTTTAGAAGCTGCTTGTAATTCGTTATTAAGTTTTGCTTGTCTGTAAGGACCACCTTTTGAGTAGATGACACCTCCAATTTTATTTTTATTAATTAAATTGAGAACCTTAGCTTTTTCAGCTTCAGTTTGGCTACTAAAAACCTGCACCATATATAATTGTGCTATTTTCTCGTTTAATGTTAATGAATTATAGACACTATCTACCCATTTTTTTTGTCCTTCAACATCTTTTACTAGCAAAGGATTGCTAGTTTCTTGAGCGTGGATAGTAAACGATATAAGGGATAAGGTAAGTAATAGAATTAATTTGCGCATAAAAATTTTCAATTTGAGTTGCTATACAATTATAGAACTAAAAACTATGCCAAGTTATTATTTTTCGTACTCTTATTAAAGATTTTAATAGAGATTTATGAAGAAATAATGAACAGTGAAATGTTTATATTTTTTAAGCTATATTATTTTGAATAAATAGTCTAAAATAAGTCTTACTCAAGTAAATCTATATGCTTATCGTGATAACCTAATAAATATAAAACACCATCTAAACCAATACTCGAAATCGAGCTTTGTGCATTGTCTTTAACCTTTGGTTTAGCATGAAAAGCAATACCTAAACCTGCAAGATTTAACATGGCTAAATCGTTAGCACCATCACCAACAGCAATGGTTTGGCTAATATTCAAGCCTTCTTTATTTGCTATTTCTTGAAGGTATTCGGCTTTTTTATTGCCATCTACAATTTCGCCAAGATAATTACCAGTTAATTCTCCATCTATAATTTCTAACTGGTTAGCATATACATAATCGATGCCTAATTCTTTTTGAAGATAATGTCCGAAATAAGTAAAACCACCAGATAAAATAGCAGTTTTAAAACCGTAACTCTTTAATGTATCTATTAAGCGTCTTGCACCTTTTGTAATTGGTAAATTAACAGCTACGTCTTGAAGCACTTCTTCTTTTAATCCTTTTAAGAGTTTCATTCGTTTTTTAAAACTCTCATTAAATTCAATTTCACCTTGCATTGCAGATTCTGTAATAGCTCTTACTTCTGCTCCTACTCCTGCTAGTTCAGCTAACTCATCAATAACTTCTGTTTGAATTAAAGTAGAGTCCATATCGAAACAAACCAAACGCCTGTTACGTCTGTAAATATTATCTTCTTGAAAAGCGATATCGACATTTAACTGTCTAGAAATTTGCATAAATTTCTCTGTTAATTCCGATTTATTTTCAATTTTACCACGAATTGATAACTCAATAGATGCTCTTGGGTATTCGTCTTTTTTAACTAATGATGTTCTACCAGTTAAACGTTTAATAGCATCTATATTTAAGTTTTTTTCTGAAATAACCTGAGTAACCATAGAAATTTGCTCTGCAGATAATCTTTCTCCTAAAATAGTAATTATATAACGATCTTTACCTTGAAGCGATACCCAGTTTTCGTAGTTTTCTAATGTAATTGGTGTGAATTTTGCTTGAATATTAAGCTCGTAAGCTTTAAACAATAAATCTTTTAAAACTGGTGAAGAATTGACTCCAGACTCTATTTCAAATAATATACCTAATGATAAAGTATCGTGTATATTGGCTTGACCAATATCTAATATCTTTGCTCCAGAAGAAGCTAAAACAGCCGTTAAACTAGCTGTTAATCCTGGTTTATCTTGACCTGAAATGTTTAGTAAAAAGATTTCGTTTTTCATAAATATCAAAAAAAATTACAAAAGGAATCGTTTAGTTTAGGAATCTATTATGCCAACTATCGCTTGCTGGTACTTCCCAGTTTTCGTTTAACTCTGCAATATTTGTGACAAGGTTATTAAAAACGATTGTATTTTTAGATACGGCTTTTTGTTTTGCCATTGTTCTAAAATCGGTTAAGGTTTTATGAGCAACAAACTCACCTTGTTTGTAGGATACATTCATTTTATCCATTAAATCTACGCCATATTCTTTTTCTAATTCTTGAATAAAACGAACTGAAGCGTCAATACTACAACCTGTTGCAGCTTGAGAATCTTGATCTACAGCAAGAATAATAAAACGCTTGTATCTAATATCGTACCCTGCATTTAAGTCGCTTCCATGCGCTGTCCAATTTGTAATAAAGATGTTAAGCTTTTCTTTTATAGCTTCTAGTTCAGTTTCTGAAAAAGAACGATTTGCTTGATATATCCAGATTTTTGAGTGTTCTGGTAGTGTGTTAAATTCTACTAACATATTTTTTATTCATTTAAAAGGTAAAAATAATACTTTACATCCAATCTTTGCGTTGAGATTCAATTTGATATAATAAGAAATTAACAATTTCATTTGCTCTATTTTCTTTTATATATAAAATCTTTGTAGCTTTTGATGCCGTGTACACTTCTACCGTTATTATATTTCTTAATTTTTGAAACACTGTTTGCTTTGTCGCCACCGCTTGTACTTTGTGTATTTCTACCAATTGCGTTATTGTTGAAATTGAGCCATCACCAACTATTAACATATTATCGTTTAAGATATAATATGCTTTTTTGTATTTTAAATAGATCATTAAAAGAAGAACCGGCACTATAAACAAGTTGATAACCCAAAACAGATTTTCGAACACAAAAAAAGCAACGACATTAAAAAGCAAAAGTGGTACGAGCATTGTTAATAATAAAAAACGTAGATAATAAGTCTCTGGTTTTTCTTTTTTAGAAGTTATAGATAACTTTTGCATCAGTTTTTCTACTAAATAATCAACTTGTAATTGATCTAAAGCTATAATAGAGAAATGTTTTTGCAATTTCTTATCCACCATTGCTTGCTTTATACGCAAAGTGTTTAATCCAAAATAACGCTTTAACCTATTATTTACAATTTCTATATTTTGAATTCTTGACGGCGATAAAATTATTGCAACTTTATTAAACAACCCTTTTTTAATTTCTATTGTGTTTTTATGCTCAATAACTTGTAAATCGAAATTAAGCAAGAATGTTTTTATTACAGAAAAGAGTATTGAAATGATTAGTGTGATTAATAAAAAACCAAAAGTTATGAATATTAACGCACTTACTGAATTACTGTTTTGCGTAAGCAATGCTTCAAATTTATCTCCTAATTTTAATTCTTGCATAAAGTCTTCGTAAGTAGAATACAATCCACCTATAAATCCTGCTATAACTAAGAAGCTTTTAATATGATTCTGACTGAAACCTTCTAGCAATAGTTTTTTAATAGAAGCTTTATAATATACTTTTCGCTCGTCTTTAATTTCATTAGTTGTTTCTTCTTGACTAACAACGTTTACATTCGAGAGTAATTCCTCTTTAAGAGCTTTTGCTTTATTTCTACTTAATGCAGTAATTTTGACCTCTGCTTTAGCATCTCCAGCAGTTTCAATATCTAATTGTACAACATTTATTATTTGCTGAAGTACATTTTGTTTAATATAGATATTCTGAATTTTGGACTTAGAAACTGTTATTTCCTCTTTGTTTAATATACCTTTTGAAAGTTTAAAGTCGTCTCCAGATATGTGAAATTTAAAATTGAGGTATTGTAATATTGAGCGTACTAAAATGAATAAAAATACAATTATAACTGCTAGAATAATTTGATTTAAAGACAAACCAAACACTCTTTCTCCTTTTATTAGGTAGTAAGAAAAAGTTGCAATAGCAATAAAAAGGCTTTTTAGTATTTTATAACTATTAAACCCGAAAAGTACTGCGATACCTTTAATTGACTGTCTTGATGGATTTTTAAAATCGTACACCTAGTTAATCTTGGTCGTTAACAGTTGGTTTATACGTGTGGCTTCATCTAAAGTTAATCCGCTTATAGATAAATCGCCTCCAGATTCGCCTGCTGTATAAACGTGAAGTGATGCTAAATTAAATTTCTTAGCAATAAAACTTTGTTTCGTTTCTAGATGTTGTATTCTAATAAAAGGAACAGTTGTTCTTTTTTCTATTAATAAACCTTTAGCATAAATAATATCGTGTGATCTTAATGCATAACCACGCTTTTTTAAACTTAGAATACTAATTATGAATTGTAGTATTAATAAAAAAAACAAAAAGATAATTACATACCAAAAGACAATAGAAACCCAATCCTCTTTAATGAAATTTATAGCCAATATTACAACTCCAAATAGAATAGAATATTGAATAAAAATATTTATGAAAAGTATTTTTAAATAGCTTTTAGAAATAGGCTTTAGTTTAACGGTTTCCGCTTTTGGAATGGAATCTATATCTATTTCTATATTAGTAAACATAACTATTTATCTAATTTTTAATTAAGCCACAAATCAAATTGCTTTACAGGTTTTGAGAACTAGCAATAAGCTCTGCAACATCCATAACTTTAATTTCGTTTTCTTTTTCTTTAACTTTTACGCCGTCAGACATCATGGTCATGCAATATGGACAACCAGTTGCAATAATATCTGGATTGGTTTTTAAAGCGTCTTCTGTACGAAGTTCGTTAATGTCTTTATCTCCTTTTTCTGGTTCTTTAAACATTTGTGCTCCTCCTGCTCCACAACATAACGCTGTAGATTTACTACGCTTCATTTCTAATAAAGTAGCATTTAAAGTATTTAAAACATCTCTTGGGGCTTCGTATTCTGAGTTTGCTCTTCCTAAGTAACAAGGATCGTGAAAAGTAATACGTTTACCTTTATAGTCACTGTCTTTAATTTCGAGTTGCTTTGTATTAATTAACTCTTTTATAAACTGTGTATGGTGTAATACTTCGTATTTACCACCTAAACCTGGGTATTCGTTTTTTAAACAATTAAAAGAATGCGGATCGCAGGTTACAATTTTTTTAACTTCGTAACCGTTTAACACTTCGATGTTCATTATCGCTTGCATTTGAAACAAGAATTCGTTTCCAGATCTTTTTGCTAAATCTCCAGTTGCGCTTTCTTCTGTGCCCAAAACAGCAAAGTTTACGTTTGCTTTGTTTAAGATTTTAACAAATGCTTTTGTTATCTTTTTTGCTCTATCATCGTAACTTCCAGCAGAACCAACCCAAAATAAAATATCGGGTGTTTTACCTTCTGCCATCATTTCTGCCATTGTTGGCACTATTAGTTGTTCGCTCATGTTACTTAATTTTGTTACTCTACTTCTTTTATTGCTGCAAAATCTGTTTTTGCTATTCTAATATAGACTGCTAATTTCTTTTTGCCGTCTACTAACTTATTTTTTGAATCGTATTTTTCACCATCTGCTCTCCTAATGGCATCTTCGCCTAACAATACTAATTGCTTTTTTGAACAGTAATCGCAAAACACTTTTTTTAATGTAATGTTTATTGGTTCTCCTGCCTTATATTCAATTTCTGTATAGGCTTTTATTTGTAACGAATCTTTTTTAAAACTTTGAGCAGATACTACTTTACAACATAAAAATAGCACAAAAATTAGTGTGTATTTATATTTGCTGCTCATAGTATTCTTGTTTTTATTATTTTTTGTGATCTACATTTTTTAATACTTACAGACCATTAATTTAGTAAATAACATTAGTAAGTATTGCGATAGGGATTGATGCCATTCACCTATCCATCGATAGTCTTAACCTTTTTTATTTTTCTTAAAAAAGATATAGCGGAAAGCCTGACCTTTAGGTAACTCCCAAATTATACTATTCGTCTTTCCAGTTTAATCTATCCATTTGGTTGTATGGCCAAGGTGCTCCGTTGTTTTCAATATTAGTCATCATATTGTTAAGCTCCATTGGTGCTGCGCTTTCTTCCATTACTAGGTAGCTACGCATTTCCATAATAATATTTAATGGGTCGATACTTATTGGACAAGCTTCTACACATGCATTACAGCTGGTACAAGCCCATAATTCTTCAGGTGTTATGTAATCGTTTAATAATTGCTTACCATCGTCTACAAATACGCCTTTGTTAGCGTCAATATTTTTACCTACTTCCTCTAGACGGTCTCTGGTATCCATCATTATTTTACGAGGCGATAATTTTTTACCTGTTAAATTTGCCGGGCATTCGCTTGTACAACGTCCACATTCTGTACAAGAATAGGCATTTAATAAGTTTAACCAACTTAAATCCTGCACGTCACTTGCTCCAAATTTTGCAGGAACTTCTTCTGTGTCTGTTTCTGCAGGTGCTGCATACGGATCCGCGTCTGGATCCATCATTAGCATTACTTCTTTGGTGACAACATCGTTATTTGGAAACTGTCCTTTTGGTGTTAGTTTTCCAAAATAAGTATTTGGAAACGCTAACAATATGTGTAAATGTTTAGAATAGTATAGATAATTTAAAAATACTAATATTCCTGTTATGTGAAGCCACCATGCAGCTCTTTCTATTATATGCAGTGTTTCTAGGTTATCTCCAAATAAAGGAGAAATAAACTGACTTATTATGTTTCCTGAATTTGCGGCTTGAAAAGATGAATCTGTTGCATTCATTACCAAGAACAAAGTCATTAAAACCATTTCGAAATACAGAATAAAGTTTCCATCGTTTTTTGGCCATCCTTTCATTTCGGCACTCATAAAACGCTTTAGTTTTATAACATTTCTACGAATCCAGAAAATTACTACTGCTATAAAAACTAGTGTTGCAAGAATTTCGAAAGTTCCAATTAAGAATCCATAAACTGATTCTGGTAGTATTTGATGTCCTATACGGTGTGTTCCAAATAAACCATCTATAATGATTTCTAATACTTCTATGTTTATAATTACAAAACCTACATAAACTATAATATGAAAAAATCCTGAGACAGGACGTTTTACCATTTTGCTTTGACCTAAAGCAATCATAGCCATGTTTTTCCAACGTTGCGGTTTGTTATCGTTAATCTCTTTATCTTTTCCTAACTTAATGTTACGAAACAGTTTTTGTATGTTTTTTGCAAAGAAACCAATGCCTGCAATAAGGATAATGGCAAATAGTATGTTTGGTAAGTAATTCATTTTCTAGGGTTAGTTAGTTTATTTTTTGTCTTCTATCTCGTTACCTTCGGCATCATAACGTTTTGGCTTTTTTCCGAATAAAGAAAAATGCACATAACGTTTAGGATTAAGTTTCATATCCTCAAGTAGCTCTTCCATTTGCTTTGAAGCACCCGCAAGATTCTCGTATAGTTGTTCGTCTTTTAATAATTTTCCAATAGAACCTTCTCCTTTTTCTACACTTGCCATTAAGTTATCGAATTTTTTAATGGTAGCTTGTAATTCCTCTACTGTTTTGGCTATATCTACTTGAGCTAATTTATTAGTCATTGTAGTAAGGTTGCCAGAAGTCGCTTCAAAATTAGTAAGTGTATTGTTTAACTTGTCCTTATTAGTACCTATTAATCCATTTAAAGATTTTGCTGTAGCATTAAAACTAGCTACTGTAGCGTTTAAACCAGCAATACTGTTTTTTAAATCGGCTTGAGCCTTAGCATCGAAAATATTGTTAAAACCTACTAAAAGTGTATCGGTTTCGCTCATTACCTTTTCTATTTTTTCTTGTAATGGTGTTAAACGCTCGTTAACTAATTCCATCATACCTTCTTTTGTGGCACTTTGAAGGTAGTCATCGGTTTTAGCATTTTCAGCATTATCATAAGCAGGAAGAATTTGTATTTCTTTTCCACCAATAAAACCATTTTGGAATAATTCGGCTTTACTATTCTTAGAGAATTTAAACTTAGTATCTACACTCATTTTAACGATTAGCGTACCAGATTTTTCATCTTCGAAATAAATATCTAAAACTTTACCAATGGCATAACCGTTGATAGTTACAGGTGCCGAAGGCTTTAAACCTTCTACATTATCGTATTTTGCGTATACTATTATATCGCTTTCTAAAAGGTTGTTACCTTTTAAATAACTAAAACCGAATATAAATAAAGCTATTCCTGCAATAGCTAGTATACCTGTTTTGACTTCTCTGGAAATTTTCAAAATGAAAGTGTTTGATTTGGAACAAAAATAAAATAAATAAACTTAAGAATGGCTCTATTTAGTGCCACTATTTAAGGCTTCTTGCAAACTTATACGTTTGCCGTCTCTGTAGGCTACTATAAATGCGCTAGTGAACCCTTTTTGCTTAGCAACCTTTTGCATATTTTGTATTTTATTAATATCTGAAGTATAGCCATAAAAGTATTTGTATAATTTACCTTCTTTATCTCTTGATATGTCTTTTAATCCCTTGAAATTATATGGTTTAGGCTCCAGTTTTTTTGAAGCTGCAGCAATTTGCACTTTAAAAATAGTGTTAGGTATTATTTTTTCTTTTATAGGAATACTAGTTTCTTTTTCAATAATATACTCTGTATCTACAAAATTTTGCTCTACGCTTCTTTTGTATGAAACAATAGCATTTGCCATTGCACTAGACAATTCTGTTTGTCCTTTCTTAGAATTAAGGTATCTGCCTTCAGAAGTATTTGTAATAAAACCTGTTTCTACCAATACGCTTGGCATAACCGTTTGATGTAAAACAATAAAACCAGCTTGCTTAACACCTCTGTTTTTACGTTTTAAATTATTGGTGAAATTTTTCTGTATTAAACTTGCTAACTGTATGCTTTGGTCTAAGTACTGTTCCTGCATTAATGTAAGGCCAATAAACGATTCTGGAGAATTTGGGTCGAAACCTTTATAATTATGTTTGTAATCTTCTTCAAGAAATATGACCTCGTTCTCTGCTTTTGCTACATCAAAATTTGTTTTGTTTCTATGCACTCCTAAAACATACGTCTCAGACCCATGAGCTTGAGAGGTATGTGCATTACAATGCACAGAAACAAATAAATCGGCATTGGCTTTATTTGCAATTTCACCTCTTTTAAATAAATTTATAAAAACATCCGTTTTTCTCGTGTAAACTACTTTAACGTCTTTATTTTTTTCAAGTTCTTTACCTACTGCAAGCACTACTTTTAAGGCAATATCTTTTTCTTTATATCCAGCTTTAGATGGTTTGCCAGGATCTTTACCTCCATGTCCAGCGTCTAAAACAACAATAAATTTACTAGTATCGTTTTGTGCATTTACAGATAGCGATATTGTTAATGTTATTATAATTAATAAGAAAAGCGTTTTTAGTTTCGTTTGCATAGTGATATAACAAATTTTATAAGCGTTTAGTATGGTTTTGTAAATTATATAGATATGATAAATTAATCATAAAAAATATATGTAATTTTGTGAATTCAAATATCGAGCCATACTTTAGCAAAAATACATACAATAGCATTGCATACAAATAGAATTCATATACTTTTTGCCTTAAGTTTTACAGTGTTTATCAACACTTTTAGCTTTGCCCAAGTTGATGGTGAAGATAAAAGCATTGAAATTCCTAAAGAAAAAGAAGTTGAAAGCATTACGCCTCCTACTAAGGTTAACGACTCCATTGTTATTCCTGTTGAAGAATTAATTACCGTAAAAGAAACAGATTCTACTGTAACTGACTCTATAAAACCAAAACCTGCTCTTTTACAAGCAACAGTAAGTTCTAGCGCTACAGATTATCATGCTTTTAACAGAAAAGAGCAAAAAATGTATTTGTATAATGAAGCGAAAGTAAATTACACGGACATGGAAATTACTGCTGGGACTATAGTTATAGATTACAGTAAAAATTTAATTTATGCTGGAAGAATAAAGGATACAGCTGGTGTTTATACTCAAAGGCCTGTTTTTAAACAAGGTGATAACCTCATAGAGCCAGATTCTATGATTTTTAATTTTAAAAACAAGAAAGCAATAATTTTTAATTCTAATACTGAACAGGAAGGAATGAAAATTAGGTCTGAACGTTCTAAAAAAGAAAACGATTCTGTTTATTTTTTGAAGAATATGCGTATTACTACTGCCGAAAGTGAAGAAGATCCAGAGTACTATTTCCTGATTGATAAAGCTAAATTAGTTCCAAATAAAAAAATTGTTGCAAGTTCTGCGCAAATGTTTATTTATAATGTCCCTACTCCTATTATTGTTCCTTTTGCCTTTTTTCCGCTAAGTAAAAAACAAACATCTGGTGTTATATTCCCAAGTTTTGGAGAACAAAATGATAGAGGTTATTTTATTCAAAATGGTGGTTATTATTTTGCAATTAGTGATTATGTGGATTTAGCTGTTTTAGGAGATTATTACACCAATGGTAGTTATGGTTTACGTTTTGAAAGTAATTATAAAACACGATATAAATATAATGGACGTTTCGGTTTTAGATATGAGAATTTAATTACTAGCGAACGTGGTTTTTCAGATTATTCAAAAAATACAATTTATAATCTACGTTGGTCTCATTCTCAAGATACTAAGTCTAATCCTAATTCGCGATTTTCAGCTTCTGTAAACCTTGGTAGTAGTAATTATTATCAGCAATCTCAAAACCAAATTAATACTGCTAGTTTTCTAAATAACACTTTAGCTTCGTCTGTATCATATTCTAAAACATTTCAAGGAGAGCCACAAGTTAATATTAGTTTAACTGCTACGCATTCTCAAAACACACAAACAGAAGAAATAAACTTAACACTACCAACCTTGCAAGCCAGTGTTGGTCGAGTATATCCATTTGCGCCTAAAACGGGTTCAAAAAAAGGGATTATTCAAAATATAAACCTACAATATAGTGTTAGAGGTGAAAATCAAATACAAACTACAGACTCTCTCTTCTTTAAAAGTGAAATGTTCGATGATGCCAAAATTGGTATGAAACACACTATTCCGGTTACCACTAACTTTAAGGTTTTTAATTATTTTAGCGTGAGTGCTAATGCTAATTTTGAAGAAGCATGGACACTTAATACTATTGACAAATACTATGACAGTGAAAATAATGTAACGGTTACAGAAGACATTACTGGATTTGATGCTTATAGAACTTATAATTTTGGTGCAAGTATTGGTACTACTGTTTACGGGCAGTTTAATTTTGAAAAAGAAGGTGAGGACAAAAAAATAAAAGCAATAAGACATGTTATTCGACCAAGCGTAAGTTATAACGTAAATCCTGCTTTCGATAAGTACTATGATACTTATGAGGTTACAGATATTAATGGAAATTCTATAAGTGAAAATGATTTTTCTCGTTTTGAGAATAGTTTGTTTGGTGTTCCAAATAAAAATTATTCTAGCTCTATTGGTTTGGCTCTTAGTAATAATCTTGAAGCTAAAGTTAGAGATAAAGACAGTACGAAAACAGAACCTAAAAAAATTATATTATTAAATAATTTAAACTTTTCTACATCATATAACCTTGCAGGAGATTCTTTGCGTTTTAGTCCTGTAAAAATGAGCGGTGGTACGCAATTGTTTGATAATAAAATGAATGTCAATTTTGGCGCTACTTTAGATCCTTATGCATTAGATAATAACAATACAAAAATAGATGAGTTTAATATAAGTAATGGCGGAAGTTTATTTAGGTTAACTAGTGCTAATCTTACTCTAGGCTATAGTTTAAATAGTAAAGGCAACGATAAAAAGTCTAATACTAGTGATAGAAGTAGAACCGAAACTCTTGACAGTGGTGGACGTGATGATGATTTATTTGGGCGTTCTCAGGATTTTGCCGATCAGCGTTACGAAGAAGAAGAGGATGATAAAGAGGACGAAGAACCAAGTGATCTTTACAACTATTCAATACCATGGAATTTACGTTTAGCTTACGCTGTCAACTATTCTAATTCACAACGTCAAAATGAAATCTCTTCACATTCTTTAATGTTTTCTGGTGATATAGAATTGTCGCCTAAATGGAGTATTGGAGCTTCTTCTGGTTACGATTTTAAAAATCAAGGATTCTCATATACTCAATTACGTTTTGGTCGAGATTTAATGAGTTGGCGTATGGACTTTAGTTGGATCCCATTTAGTACTCAAAGTTCTTGGAATTTCTTTATAGGAATAAAATCTAGTATATTAAAAGATTTAAAATACGAAAAACGTCTTCAACCAGATCAACAATTATAGAATACTTAAAACAAGAAATATAATCTTGTTATGAGTGTATATTAATAATTTATGTAAATAACACTTTCTGTTTTATGAAAAAAATAATAACAACAACCAAAGCTCCTGCTCCTATTGGGCCATACAATCAAGCTGTTTTAAGCGGAAACACTTTATATACATCTGGACAAATTGCCTTACATCCAGAAACTGGTGATTTAGTTTTAGATGATATTACAACTGAAACAAAACAAGTTATGGAAAATATGAAAGCCGTTTTAGATGCAGCAGACATGACTTTTGAAAACGTTATTAAATCTTCTATATTTATTAGTGATATGAATAATTTTGGAGCAATAAACGCTGTATATGGTGAGTATTTTGACGAAGATACTGCTCCTGCTCGAGAAACTGTTGAAGTTGCAAACTTACCAAAGTTTGTTAATGTAGAGATTAGTATGATTGCTGTAAAGTAATCACGTACATAAAAAAG
>NZ_LIQH01000039.1 GCF_001418085.1 Lacinutrix algicola | reverse complement strand
TAATGAGGCTTTTTATGTTTTATAAAGAGTTTCTATCCCCTTTTGTTCGTATGAAACTTTACTAAACCTTCTATAGGTCGTCTTTCAAAATTACCGGTTTTGAAACCTAATTCTTTTGCAACTTCTTTTATTTCATCTTGACAGAAATAAGCAATAGAGCCAGCAAAATGAACAGGAACTGTTTTCAATTCTTCTTTAAATTGAAGAATCATGTTATTTGCAAACAAACGAATACCATCTTTTATTAATTTATTTATATATTTTGAATCTTTATTCAAAATCATAAATTCTGCAAAGTTGGCTAGATAAGCATTAGGATTTGGCTGCTTATAGAGGTTGTATTTTATGAAATCTGATTCTAAATTATATTTATCTGCAAAAGCAATTTTAATATCTTCTGGCATATGGTTAAAATAATAATCTCTTATTAATTGTTTTCCATAATAATTTCCTGAAGCATCATCCATTAAGCTATAACCTAAAGAATCTACACGTTGTTCTAGTTTTTTACCATCGTAATAACTACAATTAGAACCTGTACCTAATATACATACTACTGCAGCTTCTTCTGGAGTGTTTACAGTTGCAAATACAGCTGCTAAAGTATCTTCGTTAACTTCTACAGTTGCATTTGTAAAAAACTGTTGTAAAACCACTTTTAAAGCTAATTTTGGATTTTCTGTACCACAACCTGCTCCATAAAAAAAATATTATTAACCTTTTCTCTATTGGTTTTTAATTCCTTACTGTTTTCAATAGTCTTCCTTAGTTTTTTTTCAGAAAGAATAGCAGGGTTTAAACCTTTGGTTCTAATTTTTTCTAGTAATTGATTACCATTTATGTCTACTGCCATCCAATCGCATTTTGTAGAACCACTATCAACTATTAATATCATAATTTAAAATTAGTTTAATTAATGAGATAAAAGATTTTGAGTTTAAAAGCTAAAATCTGTTTGACATAAAAAAGCGCAATAAAAGCTTTTAAAGGTCTTTTATTGCGCTAAATATTATTTAATATACAAAAACCTTAAAGAGTATTTACTTTTTCGGCTAAATCTACTAATTTATTTGAATACCCAAATTCATTATCATACCAAGATACTAACTTAAAGAATGTAGAGTTTAACTCGATAGCAGAATCTGCATCGAAAACACTTGTTTTAGTTTCGCTAACAAAATCTTGAGATACTACAGCATCTTCTGTATAGCCTAAAACACCTTCCATAGAACCTTCAGCCGCTTTTTTCATAGCTGCTTTAATTTCTGCTAAAGACGTTGCTTTTTTAGTTTTAACTGTTAAATCTACTACAGAAACATCTACAGTTGGAACTCTAAATGCCATTCCTGTAATTTTCCCATCTAATTCTGGTATTACTTTTCCAACAGCTTTAGCAGCTCCTGTAGAAGTAGGAATAATATTATTTATTGCACTACGACCTAAACGGTAGTTTTTACGAGAAGGAGCATCTACAGTAAATTGTGTAGAAGTAGCTGCGTGAATAGTTGTCATTAAAGCTTCTTCAATACCAAAATTATCTTCAATAACTTTAGCTAATGGTGCTAAACAGTTTGTAGTACAAGATGCATTAGACACAATTGTATGCTCTGCAGTTAATTTACTATCGTTTACTCCCATTACAAACATTGGAGCATCTTTACTTGGTGCAGAAATAACTACTTTTTTAGCACCACCTTGAATATGATAATCTGCTGTTTCTAAAGTTGTAAAAATACCAGTACACTCTGCAACAACATCTGTTTCTACTTCATCCCACTTTAAGTTTTTAGGATCTCTTTCTGCTGTTACTCTAATTGTTTTTCCATCTACAATAAGGTTACCATCTTTTACTTCAATAGTACCATCAAATCTACCATGTACAGAATCGTACTTTAATAAATAAGCTAAATGCTCTACATCTAATAAATCGTTTATTGCAACAACATCTACGTTGTCACGTTTAACAGTCGCTCTAAATACAATACGACCAATTCTACCAAATCCGTTAATTCCTAATTTTAATTTTGACATAATTCTAATTTCTATTATTATGTGGTCATTATATCTGACACACGAATTAATTCTTTATTTACTTCTGATTTACCTTTTACGGCTTTTTCTAAAGGTGTTAATGCTATTTTATCGCTTAATAAACCAACCATATAATTAGATTGTCCTTCCATTAAACTTTCTACAGCTTTTACTCCCATTCTACTTGCTAAAACACGATCGAAACACGATGGCGCTCCACCACGTTGCATGTGACCAAGAACAGAGACACGTACTTCGTATTCTGTCATGTTCTCTTCGACATAGTCTTTTAATTCGAAAACATTTTTTCCAATTTTATCGCCTTCAGCTACAACTACAATACTAGAAGATTTTCCAGATTTTTTACTTCTACGTAAAGACTCTAATAAACGGTCTAAACCTAAATTTTCTTCAGGAATTAAAATCTCTTCTGCTCCTGCTCCAATACCACAGTTTAAAGCAATGTGTCCAGCATCTCTGCCCATTACTTCTACAAAAAACAATCTGTTGTGAGAACTGGCTGTATCACGAATTTTATCTATACATTCTACTACAGTGTTTAATGCTGTATCATAACCTAGTGTGTAAGCTGTTCCAAAAATATCGTTATCTATAGTTCCTGGAATTCCAATTACTGGAAAATTATATTCCTTGTTAAAGATTAGCGCTCCATTAAAAGTACCATCTCCTCCAATAGTTACTAATGCATCTATTTCTTTTACAGTTAAAGCATCGTAAGCCTTTTTTCTTCCTTCTGATGTTCTAAACTCTTTTGATCTAGCAGATTTTAAAATAGTTCCTCCTTTATTAATAAGACCTTTTACATTTCTTGCAGTAAGTTCTTTAAAATCGCCTTCAATCATGCCTTCATAACCACGATATATTCCTACACATTCTATATTATGAAAAGCGCAAGTTCTTGCTACAGATCTTATTGCCGCATTCATTCCTGGAGCATCTCCTCCAGAGGTCATTACTCCAATTTTTTTTATAGTTTTAGACATTTATTTACCTTGTTTGAAGCTAAGCTAACAAAGTAAATTAATATAATACTATCAATTTGTTAAAAATTAACAAGCGTAATTTTACTATAACGTTTTAGTTAATGAAATTGTTGAAAAAAGGTTAAAATAATGATGAATTATGACTTGGTAAATTGTCGAAAATTGAATTATTGAAGTGATTTTGAATTATATGATTCAGATAGAACCGATTAATTTAAAGTAATTAATTTAGTCGAAAAAAATATACTTATGCTAAATTAAACTGAAGATTAATCCTTCTTTATAAATTCAAAACCTGTTGGAAGCTCCTTATTTTTTTCTTCAGGAGCTGCCTCATCTTCGGGAGCTTCTTCTGTAACTTCTTTTTCTTGTTTAGTGAATATTTTTCGAAGTAGTTCTCCAAACGTATCAAAATCTACAGAATAAGCAATACCAAGACCTTGTGTGTAACCTATTTCTTCTCCAAAATTTCTAATACTATTCTCTCTATTAAATACTGTAGCGGTAAGTGTACCTTCCTCATTTAATAAGAAGTCTATTTGTACATCTCCTGCAATTACAGAGTCTCCAGCGCCGCCAACCGGTACTCCTACTTTACCATTTATTAGTACACGATCTGTAATTTTAGTTTGTAATGTAAAACCAACACGATCATCTGTATTGTACTCTGGATTGTTTTGGCCTGCTTCGTAATTTAAACCGATTTTAATTTTATTATCTGTATCTGTAAAAATCCCATTAATAAGTCCATTAATACGTTCTGCAATAGTTCCTGTAAAATTAACATCTTGTAATTGACGATTAAATCCTCCAGTAGTTAATAAATATAAAGCTTGGTTTTCTTTATCTGTATCAGAATCTAACCTATAATTTAATTCAGATTTTATTGTTGAACTGGCATTTGGGAACTCAAATTTAAATTCAGGTTCTGGTCTCTCTAATTGTCCAATTAAATTAATCTCTAATTCTACTGGAATGGTTATATTAATTGGGTTATCTAATAATGAAGACGGATTTGTTCTTGTTTTATAGATTGCAAATATATTTAATTCTGCTTCTAAAGGATCTCCGTTCCACTCTATTACACTTTCATAAGGTTTAACTGTAAACTTCTTTTCTATAATACCACCATAAAGAAAATTGTAAACACCTTCGTAAACAATAAAATCTCCATACATATTAAACTTATCATTAGTATTAATATTAAAGTTTAAAAAACCATTTCCGCGACCTCTAATGGTACTACCAGACTCTTTATCCATTACAATTTCTATAACTGCATCTTGAGTAACATCTAAATCGAAAAAGAGCTCTAAACCAGAAATGTTTTGTGTTTCTATTATTTTACCTTCAGATTTTGCTAATTTTTCTTCAGGAGTTAAAAAGTGAATAAAAGAATTATCTCCAAAAGATTCTACATCATTTAATGGAATATAAAACTCTGTACCTTCTTTAGTCTCGGCTTCTGCAGTAATTCTAAGTGCTTCGGTTGGACCAGTAATACTAGCATTTCCAGCAATAAAACCTGTTCCATAATATAAGGCTTCTTCTGTTTCTTTAGTGTCCAAGACTAAAAGTCTGTCTGTTTCAAGATTTAAGTCTAAACGCCATTTTGCAAAGTTAACATGACTAACTACACCATTTAACATTCCTTTGGTTTTGTATTTTACATCTGTTAATTTTATTTTATTAAAATTAAAGTTTTGATTATCTAAAGTTACAGATGAATTATCCGCAAAATCAAGATCTACATTTAGATAAGATATATTTAAACCACCTTTATTTATTTTTAAAGCACCATTAAAATTAGGTTGTTTTAAATTACCAACAACTGCTATATTTCCTGTAACTTCACCTCTAACTCGGCTTAGAACGGGCTCTAATAATGGAGAAAGTATATTAATATTAAAATCGTTGAATTTTAAATCTACATCTATTGCTGCGTTTTTAGAAGACACATCGATATCTCCAACAGCTTCAAAAGAATTTTTTATATCGTCTTTAATTTTAGCCTTTACACTATAATTAGTTAATGATTGGTTACCTTTTATATTAGCATCGAAAGAGCCAAAATATGTGTCATTAATTTCTAAATCGTCTATTGTTATTGAAGAACTTGGAAGATAGTTTCCATTTTTTTGAAGAAAATATAACTTACCATTTACATTACCGGCTAAAGATAAACTGTCTATTCTAGGTGTTATTTTTGTTAAATCGACATCTTTAAAGTTTAGTTTTAAATCTTTGTAAGTAGAATCTTTTACAATTCCTGCCAGTTTTATTTCTTCGTTATTATGGCTTAGTATGAGTTGTTCTATATTAAAATCTTTAAAACCATTAGCTATTTCAACTTTGTTGTACTTATCGGATGCTTCATTAAGTTTCCAAAGGTTGTTTTTAAAGGTCACTTCGCTGGTTTTAAAACCAACAACAGAATTGTTTTTTTCGTTTATGGTATGGTAAAAACTAAGGTTGTAATCGTCTGTATTATTACTTCCTCCTTTAAATTCGCTACGCATATAAAGCGTATCATTTAAAGTTACATTAATTAAATTGAATTTTGAAATATTATAAAAATTAGTATTTAAGCTATCAATCTCTACATATGTGTTAAAAAGTGGATTTTTATTATCGACCTGCACCTCTATTTCGCTTGCAAAATAATCTAGCCATTCTATTTTAGGCGATTTAAAAGTTAATTTAAACTCTTTTTCGTCCGTTTCTACACGACCTCTTACATAGGTGTTTTTACCTAGTTTTAAATCTGGATAAAATACCTCTACAATTTTATTATAGATTTTAAAGTTAAATTTTATAAACTGGTCTGTTTCAATAGCATTTGGAACTTTACTTGTATAAATGTCTTTAATCGAGTTTTCGAATAAATTTGGAACATCTTTAAACAGAAATTCACCTCTCATATTCCCTTCTATTATATCTGGAGAATTAACATTAATAATATGCTCTTTACCTTCAAAAGTAGATGTTATCGCAAAATCTTCAAAATAGTAATCGTCGGTTTCGTTTTTATAGTTTGTTTTTTTGAAAGTAATATTTCCAACGGCATCATCTAATGTTGTGCCTTTCATTTTCATTTGTACATTTCCTTTAAAAAACGACAATGAATCTCTTGTATAAAGGTTTAACTTTTTTAAATCGGCGTATTCTACATTTGCCGAAAAATCGAAGGCGTTAATATCTGTAGATAAATCTGCCAAGCCGTTAAATTCGAGTTTTAAGTTTGCATCGTTAGCAACCAATTTTCCATTAAAAACACTTTGCTCGTAATCTCCGTTTACAACAATATTTTGATAATTATATTTGTTATAATTTATAGAAAAAACATCTCCTTTAATTCCTGTTCTTAAATTCTCCTTTTTAAATCCTAAACCATCGACATCTAAATTAGACGATATCTCTCCTAGGTTTGGATCTTCTAGAAAGGCACCTATCTTAAACTTATCGAAAACAATGTTTCCTTTATAAGCAGCATGATCTATATCGTTAACATCTGTTATACTTAAATTCGATTTAATAAAACCTAACTCTGTATTAATATCTAATTCGGCATTAATTTTTGTTGATGTAATATTTGTTGTTCCGTTAATATTAAAATCTCCTAGTTTATCGAAAATTGATGGTATAGAAGCACCTAAAACATTAGGCAACAATCCTTTTAAGTCTTTATAATTAGATGTGAGATTTGAGAAGTTGCCATGCATAGCAAAGTTATTATCTTCACTATTTAAAAGGTTTTTAAAATTTATATCTCCATAAATTTTTGTACTTGTACTTGTATTTAATTTAAGGTTTTTAAGTTTTAAATCGTTTAAAGTACCGGATATCTCTGTGTTAAAACGAGCACGTTGGTTAACACCAAATTCGTTATAGAATACGTTTAATTCATCTAAAGCAATATCAGCATCACTAAAATAGGCTTCTAGTTTTACTTTATTTTCAAAATCTTTAAAGTCTTCCCTATCGTATAAAAAAGTTAAATCACCTTTTAGTGTAGAATTTTTTGTTCTAATGTTAAGCGCATTAAAAGTCATGTCTTCAAGTGTGTACTTAAAGTTAGTAGACATGTTCTGTATAATTAAACCTCTACTATCTAAAAAAGAAAGTGTATTTATTCTAGTGCTTACGTCGCTACCTTCAATTAATAAATTAGTTGCATTAATATCTAGTTTATTAAACTCAAGTACTTTTGGTATTTCTTTATTCTCGTCAATTAACCTAAATGTACCGTTGTAAATAGATACATCGCTTGAAGATAGAAGAAATGTGCTTTTTTCGGCTCTTGGATTATCATCATCAAATCTAGCTGCAAAAACATCAAGATTAGTATCTGTTTCTCCTTTATATGTGATAACATTAAAGATAAGATCTTCCATATCAATATCTCCAAAATTTAAAGTACCATCAAATAAATTTCTAAAATTTATAATTGAAGTATTTAATTCTGTAGCACTTATAAGTGTATCTTGTTTAAAATCTCGAATTAATATTTCTTTTAGCTCTACATCTCCATTAAACTGAAGTCCAACTTTGCCAATGTTTATATCGGTTTTAAAATCGTCATTAATAAGCTTAGTAATGTAGTTCCCAACTTTAGTTTGAACAGCAGGAATAGAGAATACCAGCACCAAAATGATGAAGAGTAGCAATAAAATTGCTATTAATTTACCAACTATTTTTAGAAATTTTTTGATAAGTGATTTAAGTTTAAAAAGCTACCTTTGTTTTTAGATTAAATTAAATTATAATCAAAATTAACAATTATAATGCCGAATATTTACTAATGTCCTCACAAAATATTTACATACTAGGTATTGAGTCTTCTTGCGATGACACTTCTGCAGCAATACTATGCAATGACAGAGTTTTAAGCAATGTTGTAGCTAGCCAAAAAATTCATGAAGAATTTGGTGGTGTAGTACCAGAATTAGCTTCTCGTGCTCACCAACAAAATATTGTTCCTGTCGTACACCAAGCTTTAAAAGAAGCAAATATTACTAAAGAACAACTTCATGCTGTAGCATTTACTCGTGGTCCAGGATTGATGGGCTCACTTTTGGTTGGTACTAGTTTCGCAAAATCTTTAGCATACGGATTAGATATTCCGCTAATTGATGTAAACCACATGCAAGCGCATATTTTAGCGCATTTTATTGCTGAAGACGGTTTTACTAAACCTAAATTTCCTTTTCTAGGGATGACTATTTCTGGCGGACATACACAAATAGTGAAAGTGAGTAGCTATTTTAATATGGAAGTTATTGGAGAAACTATAGATGATGCCGTTGGTGAAGCCTACGATAAAAGTGGTAAAATGCTTGGCTTAGGGTATCCTGCAGGTCCAGAAATAGATAAACGTGCACAATTGGGAAACCCTAAAGCATATCAATTTACTAAGCCAAGAGTTGCTGGTTTAAACTTTAGCTTTTCTGGTTTTAAAACTGCTGTCTTATATTTTATTCAACGCGAAGTAAAAAAGAACCCAAATTTTGTTGCTGAGAATTTAAACGACATCTGTGCTTCTATTCAATATACAATTATTGGTATTTTAATGGACAAGTTAAAATTAGCAACAAAAGAAACAGGTATTACTCGAATAGCTATTGGTGGTGGTGTTTCAGCTAATTCTGGAATTAGAAAAGCATTAAAAGAAGGAGAACAAAAATTTGGATGGACAACTTATGTTCCTAAATTTGAATTTACTACAGATAATGCAGGAATGATTGGCATTGTTGGCTATTTAAAATATTTAGAAAGCGATTTTGCAGATCAAGATGTTATGGCTTCTTCTAGATTAAAAATATAATGGCTTATAATCAGCATTTAGCAACACGAATTAGAGAACAATTAAGATATTACTCTGAAGCATTTACTGAAAAGAAAATGTTTGGAGGTGTTAGTTTTTTATACCAAGGAAAAATGACAATTGGTATTATAAAAGAAGAGTTAATTGTTAGAGTTATAAACGATAAAATGTCTGAAGAGTTGGAGAAAATAAACGTAAGACCAATGGATTTTACTAAAAAACCCACAAAAGAGTTTGTTTACGTATCTCAAGATGGTGTAAAAACCGAAACAGAATTACTTCATTATATAGAGTTAGGTTTGGAACATGCAAAAAGTAAGTTGTAGTACCATTTTATATATATAAATTTTATTTTTAATAAATTACAAGACTATTTATAGCCTTAATAATGTAGCATTTTTAAAATACTTGTTAATAAGCTCACAAACTATTACAATAGACATCTTAATTTTTCGTTTTTTTGTTCTATCAACTAAAAAAATATTTTTTTACAATGAATAAAATCGTAATCCTACTTTTACTAAGCCTTTCACTTTCTACTTTTGCACAAAATAATGCTAAAAAAGAGCTAAAAAAAATTGAAACTTTAGAGCAAGCCGAAGAATATCTTGGTGAAACAAAATCTAAAAAGAAAAAATTGATGGTTTTCAATGAAGAAAAACATCAAAGCAAACTAGCAAAAGAACTTTTAGACATGCCAGTAGGTTTAACAAAAACCGAAAGAACGCAGTTTAAAAAAACCTTTTACAAAGTAATCCAAAAGGAAAAAGAACCACATTACAGAATTAGCTATATCTTTTTTGATGGTAATAAAATGCCTGTATCTGAGATTTATAGACTTCGTAAAACAATTATGTCTGAATATGGAAAAGGTATTGATTTTGGTGATTTAGCCAAAAAATATTCTATGGGTGAAAATGCTTTAAAAGGCGGAGATACTGGTTGGGTAAAAGACGGACAATTACCTATTGAAATAGAAGAAGAAGCTAACGACTTAAAACATGAACTAGATGCTATATTCGATGTTGGTATTACAGACAATAATGGATTCTATATTATAAAAAAAACGCACAGATTGCAACTTATAAAAGAAGTTTATGTGCTTAAAGTTCAAGAAACTATAGACTAATGCAATTGTTCTATAATCCTGAAATAACAGAAACTACAGCACAATTCTCTTTCTCTAAAGAAGAAAGCAAGCATGTTATAAAAGTGCTTCGTAAAAAGATTGGAGATACCATGCATATAACTAATGGTGCTGGTTGGTTATTTTCTGCGGAAATTATTTCTGATAATATAAAAAACTGTGTAGCAGAGATTAAGTCAAAGCAATTTCAAGAGAAACCAAAATCTCACTTGCATTTAGCAGTAGCTCCTACAAAAATGAATGACCGCTACGAATGGTTTCTTGAAAAGGCAACAGAAATAGGTATTCAAGAAATAACGCCTATTATTTGTGCTCATAGCGAACGTAAGTATATTAAACAAGAACGTTTCGAGAAGATATTACAGTCTGCAATGAAGCAATCTTTAAGTTGTTATTTACCAAAATTAAATGATGCTATTGTTCTTAAAGACTTTTTGAAACAAGAATTTAATGACGATTTATTTATTGCTCATTGCGAAGAAACCAATAGGAAATCGTTAAAAAAAGAGCTAAAAAAAATAAGAATATAACTATATTAATTGGTCCTGAAGGTGATTTTAGTACCAAAGAGATTGAAATGGCTCTTAATAGTAAATTTATTCCTGTAACTTTGGGAGAAACACGTTTACGCACAGAAACTGCTGCAATTGTAGCTTGTCATTCGGTTGCTTTTACAAATGAGTAATATGAAAAAACACATAACAATTGCTTTATTTCTAATCTCTATAGCTTCCTTTTCTCAAGACTTAGCAATTTTAAAGTATAAAGGTGGTGGAGATTGGTATTCTAATCCTACAGCATTACCTAACCTTATTAAGTTTTGCAATGAGAATATAGATACAAAAATGAATGAAAAACCAGAAACAGTAGAAGCTGGTAGCACAGATATTTTTCAGTACCCTTTACTGCACATGACGGGCCATGGTAATGTATTCTTTAATGAAGATGAAGCAAAAAATCTTCGTAATTACTTAATTTCTGGTGGTTTTTTACACATTGACGATAATTATGGCATGCAACAATACATAACCAAAGAACTAAAAAAAGTATTTCCTAATAAAGAATTAAAAGAATTATCTTCAACTCACGACATATTTAAAACTGCATTTTCTTTTCCAAAAGGTTTACCTAAAATTCACGAGCACGATGGTAAAAGACCACAAGCATTTGGTTTATTCCATGAGAATAGATTAGTGCTTATTTTTACTCTAGAAAGTGATTTAGGCGATGGTTGGGAAGACCAGGAAGTACATAATGATCCTGCAGACGTTAGATTGAAAGCTTTGCAAATGGGAGCTAATATTGTTAAATATGCTTTCGAAAATTAACAGTAATCAATTAATATTGAAACTAAATCAATGATTACTGATGTATGAAAACCGATAATTTAAAAAATGCAACTCACCCACTACAATACCAACTTCAATAAAAAAACATTTCCAATCACTTTAGTTTGCGAAAACGTAACTAATGCACCAAATATTGGGAGTTTGTTTCGTATAGCTGATGCTTTTGGAGTAGAAAAAATAATCTTTTGTTCGCATGATATTCCGTTAGGTCGAAAAATGACTAAAACGTCTCGTGCAACAGAAAAAGTTGTTAAATATGAAGTTATTGAAGATATAGAAGAAGTTCTTTCAAATTTAAAGTCATCAAATCATCAATGTGTTGCTTTAGAAATCACAGAAAACAGTACTCCTATTCATACTTTCAATTTTTCTGAAGATAAACCAATAGCGCTAATAATTGGCGACGAGAATTTTGGAGTTTCAGAAGCTATTTTACAAGCATGCGATAATATAATTCATATTAATATGTTTGGACAAAATAGCAGTATGAATGTTGTACAAGCAACCAATATTGCATTATACGAAATAACAAAGCAACTCTATTAAGCAAAATTAAAGCAAATCTTCGCTTAATTTATTAAAATAACTTTTCTATCTGTATATTTACTAAATGAATTCGACAACAATATCAAACGGAATCCTTAGAGCTATTGCTATACTTATTGGTGTGGTTCTACTATTATGGTTTTTATACCAAATACAATCCGTAATTGCTTATGTTGCAATTGCAGGCGTAATTTCGCTTTTAGGAAGGCCAGTTAAACGCCTCTTTATGTCTAAACTAAAGTTTGGAGATACACTTGCCGTAGTAGCAACTATGTTCTTATTTGTGCTTATAATAGCTGGCGTTATTGGTATGTTTATTCCTTTAGCAATAGAACAAGGTCAAAACCTATCTTTATTAGATATTGACCAGTTACAAGTTAATATTGAGAATTTATATACTGAGTTTATCAATCATTTTAACTTAAAAACTTCAGATGTTGAAGACACTATTCAAGACTCAAAGTTAATGTCTAACTTTAATTTTAGTTTTATTCCAAACATTCTAAACGCTATCGTATCTGGATTTGGTAGTTTTAGTGTTGGACTGTTTTCGGTGTTATTTATTTCATTTTTCTTCTTAAAAGATAGTAGTTTATTTGGAAACAGCATCATGGCTTTTTTTCCTAAAAAACAAGATCAGCGAATTAAAAAATCGTTGTTTACAATTAGAGATTTATTGTCACGCTATTTTGGAGGCTTAGTACTACAATTATTAATCTTGTTTATTATCTATTCTGTAGTATTGTTTATTTTCGGCATTCAAAATGCTATAATTATTGCCTCTCTTTGTGCGCTTTTAAACGTTATTCCATACGTTGGACCAATGATTAGTGCCGTTTTGATAATACTATTAACCATGTCTAGTAATTTAGGAGAGAGCTTTAGTGATGTTATTTTACCAAAAACAATTTATGTAATGATTGGATTTGTGGTAGCACAATTAGTCGATAACTTTTTTAGTCAACCATTTATATTTTCTAAAAGTGTAAAATCACATCCATTAGAAATATTTATCATCATTATTATAGCTGGTTTACTTTTTGGGATAGTTGGTTTAATATTAGCAATCCCATTATATACAGCCATAAAAGTTATTGCTAAAGAATTCTTGTCAGAATATAGAATAGTAAAGAAATTAACAAAAGGATTAGATGTTAAAGAATAGTTTAAACGATGCTGTTTTAGATATTAAAAATCAAGAGTTTATAGAAACTAATTTAAATACAGATATAGGTCAATTATTACTAAAAAAAAACTTAAACACTTCAGTCGATTTAAAATTACTAATAGAGCAAATTGAAGCAAAAAAACGTTGCCAAAAAAAACTCCCTATTTGGTTTTCTACTAAAAACATATACTATCCTAATAAGCTTAATATAGAGCAAACTTCTTCTGAAATTACAGCAAAATATAAAGCTAGTTTAGTCTCCGGAAAGGCATTAATAGATTTAACAGGTGGTTTTGGAGTAGATTGTTATTACTTTTCCAAACAAATAGAGCAAGTTTACCATTGTGAAATCGATAGTAACTTATCTAATATCGTAGAGCATAATTATAAGCAGTTAAACACTAAAAATATTTCATGTATAGCTAAAAGTGGTATTACTACGTTAAAGAAAGATGAAAAACTGTACGATTGGATATATATAGATCCTTCAAGACGCGACGAAAGTAAAGGAAAAGTCTTTTTACTTAAAGATTGTTTGCCTAATGTGCCTGAGCACATAAAATTACTTTTTGAGCACTCTAAAAACATAATGATAAAAACGTCTCCATTGTTAGATATTAGTTCTGGAATTTCAGAATTGAATCATGTAAAGACAATACATTCTATTGCGGTAAATAATGAAGTAAAAGAATTATTATGGATTTTAGAACAAGACTACAAGGGCCAAATAGAAATTAAAACGGTAAACATTACTAAGGAAGACAATCAAATATTTAATTTTTATTTAAATGAAGAGTCTTCTACCACTGCAGAACTAAGTATGCCACTCACCTATCTATATGAGCCAAATGCTGCCATTTTAAAAACAGGAGCTTTTAATATTTTAGCTAAAAAATTAAGTTTAAAAAAACTACATAAACATTCGCATTTGTATACTTCAGATTCACTTTTAGATTTCCCTGGGAGGTGTTTTAAAATTAGTAATGTTATAGATTATAATAAAAAGAAATTTAAGCGAGAATTTAATAGTGTAAAAGCTAATGTAACTACTAGAAATTTTCCTGAATCTGTCCAGCAAATTCGTAAGAAACTAAACTTAAAAGATGGTGGTAATGATTATTTATTTTTCACTAAAAATAAAGAAGATAAAACAATCATTATTATTACAATTAAAGTATAAAAAAAGGCCTAATCATAACGATTAGGCCTTTTTTATTTTACTTATTCTTAGACTAGTTTTGAATTGGAGAATTGTCCAATAATTGATTGTTTGATGAGATTGTTACATCAAAAGTTGAGCAATTATTAATAATAGTTTCCATTTTTTGATCTGATATTCCCGATGCTATATCCTCTTCTATAGTAAACAATAACTCACCTTCTGCAAAAGAAGTCCAAGCTGTTGTACTTCCGGGAGCTACATTTTGAAAATGAGCTAATAACGACATGTTAGAATCGTAAATTTTAAAATTGAATGCAACTGTACCGTTATTCACAAAACGTGCTTCAGGATTAGCATCACTACAAGTTATATTACTTGCAAGGTTTGCTTCTGTTTCTATACTGTTAATATCTTCAACAGAACAACTAGAAAACATTATTATCACTATTGCTAATGAGATTTTTTTAAGTAGGTTTTTCATTATATTTTATTTGAGAGTGCAAAAGTACCACGTCTTTAACGTTTTTATTCAACTCTCAATTAACTGAACAAGAAATTCGATAAAAAGCAAACAAAACAGATGTATAACACTATATATTAATGCAATAGCTATTCTTGAAATAAAAATGATTTAAAAGTATGAGAAAAACAGAGATTAACTGTCTCTGTTTTTTGAAAGTGATATAATAGCTTTTAATTTTTCCTTTCTAGCTATTTTTTCTTGGCGAAGTTTATTCTTCTTCTTATCCATTAGCTTGGTATGCTTCGCTTTATTTTTAGTGTTCTTAGCACTTCCTGATTTAGCCATAGTTAGTAAGATAGTTATTTAATTTAAGGAAACGTTATTAAACAAGAAATCCCTTCCAAATAAATGAAAGGGATTCTGTGAGCCCGACAGGATTCGAACCTGTGACCGCCTCCTTAGAAGGGAGGTGCTCTATCCAGCTGAGCTACGAGCCCGTAGCATTTAATAATAGTCGGGGTGGCAGGATTCGAACCTGCGGCCTCCACGTCCCAAACGTGGCGCGATAACCGGGCTACGCTACACCCCGAAAATGATTATCAGTTAATTGCGGAGAGACAGGGATTCGAACCCTGGGTACCATTGCTGGTACGACGATTTAGCAAACCGTTCCTTTCGGCCACTCAGGCACCTCTCCATTGTAATTTTTTATTTGTATGAACGTTGCGGTAAATTGCGGTTGCAAATTTAAGACGAATTAAAGTATAACACAACATTTTTTTTGCTTTTTTTTCAAAAATTATTCGGGATATTCGATTCTTAAATGGTAAATATTTGCAAGCTTGCGCTTTAGCACTTTTTTTATAGATTGAATTTCTTTAAAAGTTATGTTCGCATTTAGAAATTGACCATCATCCATCTGTTTATTTAGGATATTTTCCACAAAATTATCGATTTTTGTTGATGTTGGTTCCTTTAAACTTTTAGAAGCAGCCTCTACACTATCACACATCATTAAAATAGCTGTTTCTTTACTAAAAGGTTTTGGTCCCGGATAAGAAAAGTCTTTTATATCGACATCTTCGTTAATAGATTTTTCTTTCATATAGAAATAATATACACTACTATTACCATGGTGTGTTCTTATAAAATCTATTAAACGATCTGGTAGGTTGTTTTTCTTAGCTATTTCAATTCCATTAATAACGTGATCTACAATTATAGTTGCACTTTCTTTAGGAGATAACTCATCATGCGGATTTAAGCCTGAAGATTGGTTTTCTGTAAAATAAGTAGGGTTTTTCATTTTACCAATATCATGATATAAAGCACCTACTCTTGTTAGCATTGCATTTGCGCCTATTTCGTTTGCTGCTGCTTCGGCTAAATTGGCAACGTTTAAAGAGTGATGAAAAGTTCCGGGCGCTTCATTAGATAATCGTTTTAAAAGCTTAGAATTGGTATCAGAAAGCTCTAATAAAGATACATCTGATACTAAGCCAAAGAGTTTTTCATATATATAAATTAAAGGTTGCACAAAAAGCGTTGCTAAACCACATAATACAAACAATCCAAAAGTGTCCCATTTTAAAGTATCCATACTTCCTTCATGAATAATAAAAAAGGCAAAGTATGCGATAATGTAAATCATGGTTATTTGACCTACAGATATGAACAAGTTTGCGCGTTTATATAATTCTGAAACCGTTAGTATTGTTACAATTCCTGCAATAATTTGTAAAAACATATACTCGTAGCTATTGGGTACAATAAAACCTAAAAGTAGTACTGTAATTACATGTGTAAATAAGCCTAATCGTGCATCGAAAAAAGCTTTTAAAACTAGCGGAAGTATTGCTATTGGTACAATGTATATGTATTTTGAATCGTAATTAACCACTAAAGTAGTTAGTAAAACCATTAATAGTACATTGAAGAAGATAAAGGTAACTTTAGTGTTATTATTAAATACATCTAGTCTGTATTTTCTTAAAAACAATAGTAGCATTAATAGTGCAAGTGCTACTAACAAAGTATAAGCAAAGACTATTAAATTGTAATTAGATTCGTTCCATACTTGAGATTTATATTCAGACTCAAGCGATTTTAAAATTAAAAATTTATTACCTTCTACTATTTCTCCTTTAGAGATAATTAATGTTTCCTTTTCTATGCTTCCTCTAGTATGTGAAATTGTGTTTAAGCGCTCTTCTAAAGCACTATCCGAAAGGCTTTTGTTATACTCTAAATTTGGTTCTATAATATTGAAAAACAAAATTGATAATGGCTTCGAATATTCTTCTAAATTATTAGCTTTAAGAGCTTCGTCTATTTTGGGTCTTACTTGCGACTGCTTGTAAATATTAGAAAAATCTGTTTTACTTACTTCTACTCTATCATTTAAAATAGAAACATAGGCTTTGTTTGCAATAAGTTCGTCTTCATTAGTTACACCATATTCGTATAATGTTTCAATAAGTGTTTTACCAAATTGTTTAATTTCGTTAGCCGAATTGTATAAAGAATCTGGAAATGAAGTACTAAAATTAGTATTGTATTCTTTTAAAACATTAGCCTTTACAGTGTCATTAATATTAAAATATTTTATTGCTGTTTTTTCAATCTCTTCTTTTTCTTTTGTGATTTCATCAGTAGTTTTCTGAATTGCAAAATCAAAAGGCGCATAAAGTGTTTCGGATTGCCAAGGTTTACCTTTTTCGAAATCGTATTTAAATTTTCCGCTTTTTGGAAACAAATAGACTATTAAAAATGTAGTAACAATAAATAGAATTGCTTTGTAAACTAAAGCGTGGTTTTTGTAAAATTTATTTACTAAGTCCTTCATTATCAAAATCAGATTTATTCTTTAAATTCAAATGTAATAAATTATGATTTCAATAATTGGTGATAATCATTATATCACTCTAATTTTTCCCAAAAAATTCATTATTTTCGCAGGACAAAAATTAAAGACTCATAAAAATGAATAAAGAAGTAGTTATTGTATCGGCAGCAAGAACACCTATTGGTAGTTTTTTAGGCGCATTATCAACAATTCCAGCTCCAAAATTAGGTGCTATAGCAATTAAAGGTGCATTGGAAAAAATAAATTTAAACCCAGAATTAGTTCAAGAGGTTTTAATGGGTAATGTTGTACAAGCTGGTACAGGTCAAGCTCCTGCTAGACAAGCTGCAATATTTGCTGGTATTCCTAACACTGTACCTTGTACTACAATAAACAAGGTTTGTGCTTCTGGAATGAAAACAGTTATGCAAGCGGCACAATCTATTGCTTTAGGTGATGCAGAAATAGTTGTTGCTGGAGGTATGGAAAACATGAGTTTAATTCCTCATTACTTTCACGCAAGAAGTGCTACTAAATTTGGTCCTGCCACAATGGTAGACGGTATGCAAAAAGATGGTTTAGTAGATGTTTACGATCAACAAGCTATGGGAGTTAGTGCAGATGCTTGTGCTACTAAATATGAGTTTTCTCGTGAAGACCAAGATGCTTATGCTATACAATCTTACAAAAGATCTGCAGCGGCATGGGAAGCTGGAAAATTTAATAATGAAATAGTTCCTGTTGCCGTACCACAAAGACGTGGTGACGATGTTATTGTAACAGAAGATGAAGAATACAAGAATGTAAGAATGGATAAAATTCCTACTTTACGTGCTGCTTTTACAAAAGAAGGGACGGTTACTGCTGCAAATGCATCTACAATTAATGATGGTGCTGGTGCAATGGTGTTAATGAGTAGAGAGAAAGCTAACGAATTAGGTTTAAAAGTTTTAGCTACAATTAAAGGTTATGCAGATGCTGCACACGAACCAGAATGGTTTACTACTGCTCCATCTATAGCTTTACCAAAAGCATTAAATAAAGCAGGATTAGATATTAAAGATGTAGATTTCTTTGAGTTTAACGAAGCCTTTTCGATTGTTGGTTTAGCTAACATGAAAATATTAGGATTAAACGATAGTAATGTAAACGTTAATGGTGGTGCCGTTTCTTTAGGTCACCCATTAGGTTGTTCTGGAGTTAGAATTTTAATTACATTATTAAACGTTTTAGAGCAAAACGATGCTAAAATTGGTGCAGCTGCTATTTGTAATGGTGGTGGTGGTGCTTCGGCATTAGTATTAGAACGCGCTTAAATTTTTAAGCAGTATTCAACTTGCTTACCCATTTAAATAATAACATAAATTCAATTTAATAAATGCAATACGGCATTTGTAATTTAAGCATTGTCCCTTTAAGACTTGAAGCTAGCGATACCAGTGAATTGGTATCGCAAGTTTTATATGGAGATGTATTTAAAATTACAGAGATGCGAAAATCTTGGTGTAAAATACGATTGGCATTCGATAAATATGAAGGTTGGATAGATATCAAACAGTATTTTGAGATTGACAAAGAAACTTACGATACTTTACATAATGAGACACCAAAATTATCTTCAGATTTAATAGAATTTATTGAAGATAAAAACCAGCAACTTTATGCTGTTCCTTTAGGCTCTCAACTTAATGGTTTATCTCTTTTAGAGCATAATTTTGAAGGCGAATTTACCCAAGGAAAAAAAGATAAAAATCAAGTTATTACTACTGCTTTTAACTATTTAAACTCGCCATATCTTTGGGGAGGAAAAACACCTTTTGGTATAGATTGTTCTGGTTTTACCCAAATGGTTTATAAAATGAATGGCTATAAATTACTTCGTGATGCATCTCAACAGGCAACACAAGGTGAAGCCTTAAGTTTTATTGAAGAAAGTGAACCAGGAGATTTAGCCTTTTTTGATAATGCCGAAGGAAACATTGTACACGTTGGTATTATAATGAAAGACAACTACATTATTCACGCACATGGAAAAGTACGCATAGATAGATTAGATCATTCTGGTATTTACAATGTAGATTCTAAAATACACACACATAAATTGCGTGTTATAAAAAAGATAATCTAGGCCTTTTTCATTTAGTTAAAGAAAACCAAAAATTTAAGATTAAAAACAGTGATTGTTTATATTTGAGTACTCTTCATTATTCGAGTTCAATTCAAAGAAAAAACAATGTTAAAAACTATTGCTTCACTCCTATTTATTTGCCTTTTCTCAATAAATAGTTTCGCACAACAACCAAAAAAACCTAATGCATCTGAAATATACCAATCTATAGAAAAACTAAATTTCTTAGGTTCGGTTTTATATGTTGCTGCACATCCAGACGACGAAAACACAAGACTTATTTCTTACATGGCAAACCATGTAAAAGCAAGAACTGCTTATTTATCGTTAACACGTGGTGATGGTGGTCAAAACCTTATTGGACCAGAAATTAGAGAACTTTTAGGCGTTATTAGAACTCAGGAATTACTGGCAGCTAGAAGAACAGATGGAGGAACACAGCGTTTTACTAGAGCTAACGATTTTGGTTACTCTAAACATCCAGACGAAACTTTGGCTATTTGGAATAAAGAAGAAGTATTAAGTGATGTCGTTTTGGCCATTCGTCAATTTAAGCCAGATGTAATTATTAACCGTTTCGATCACAGAAGCCCAGGTACAACACATGGTCACCATACGAGTTCTGCAATGTTAAGCGTAGAAGCTTTCGATTTAGCTGGTGATGCCACGGCATACTCAAGCCAAGTAAAACAATATGGTACTTGGCAGCCAAAACGTGAATTTTTTAATACCTCTTATTGGTTTTACGGAAGTCAAGAAAAATTTGACGCAGCAGATAAATCTGATTTATTAAATTTTGATGTTGGTGAATACTATCCAAGTTCAGGATTAAGTAATACCGAAATAGCGTCTTTAAGTCGTAGTCAGCATAAATCTCAAGGTTTTGGTAATACAGGAACTCGCGGAAAGCAAACAGAATATATAGAATTAGTTAAAGGTGAAATGCCAAACGATAAAACAAATGTTTTTGATGGGATCGACACCTCTTGGAATCGTGTTAAAGGCGGAAAAGCTATTGGTGAGATTTTAGAAAAAGTACAGAGCGATTATAACTTTAATAATCCTTCAGCTTCTTTAAAAGAATTAATGAGCGCTTATACTTTAATTCAAAATTTAGAAGACAGCCATTGGAAAACAATTAAAACAGAAGAAATAAAAGCTATTATTTCAGCTTGTAGCGGATTGTATTTAGAGGCTGTAGCTAAGGAAAGTACGAGTACTTTAAATAATAAGATTCAATTAAATATTGAAGTAATAAATAGAAGTACTTCTAATATCGAGTTATTATCACTTTCTAAATCTGATGATGGAAAAACAATTACTAAAAACATCAATTTAGATAATAATATTTCTAACAAAGAAGCTTTAGAATTTCACATTTCTAACGAAGACAATTATTCGGTTCCATACTGGTTAGAAGAAAAAGGAACTTTAGGAATGTATAAGGTAAAAAATAAAGATTGGATTGGTTTACCTGAAACATTAAGAACTGCAACTGTAAAATTCAACTTAAAAATTGAAGGTACTCCTATCTCATTTACAAAAGCAATTATTTATAAAACCAACGATCCGGTAAAAGGAGAAGTTTACAAACCTTTCGAGATTATTCCTGAAGCTTCATCTAAAATTTCAGAAAAAGTAATCATTTTCGAAAACGATTCGCAGAAAGATATTCCTGTTGTAGTTAAAGCAGGACGCGATAATTTAGAAGGATCTATTGAGTTAAATTACCCAAAAGGATGGAGTGTTTTTCCGAAGCAACAAAAAATAAATATAGAACATAAAGGTCAAGAACAAACAGTTATTTTTACTGTTATTCCGCCTAAAAACCAAAGTGAAGGTACTATAACGCCTAAAGTTACAATTGGTAATAAAGTATACACTAAAGAATTAATAGAAATTGATTACGACCATATTCCGTTTCAAACGGTGTTATTACCAAGCGAAAGTAAAATTGTACGTTTAGACATTAAAAAACGAGGTGAAAATATTGCATACATTGAAGGTGCTGGTGATGTTGTACCAGAAAGTTTAAAGCAAATTGGATACAATGTAGTAACTATTTCTCCAGAAGACATTACTCCAGAAAACTTAAATAAGTTTGATGCTGTTGTAGTTGGTATTAGAGCTTACAACACTGTTGAAGCATTAAATTACAAACAAGAAGTATTATTCGATTTCGTTAAAAATGGCGGTAATATGATTGTGCAATACAATACAAGCCACAGAATTAAAGTAGATAATATTGCGCCTTATAGTTTAACACTTTCTAGAGACAGAGTAACAGACGAGTTTGCAGATGTTACTTTTGTAAACCCTAATCACGAAGTATTAAACAGCCCAAATAAAATTACTCAAGAAGATTTTAAAGGTTGGACACAAGAACGTGGATTATATTTCCCTAACAAATGGTCTAAGGAGTTCACTCCTATATTATCTATGCATGATAAAGGAGAAACTGCAAAAACAGGAAGTTTACTTATAGCAAAACATGGAAAAGGACATTATATCTACACAGGTTTAAGTTTCTTTAGAGAGTTTCCAGCAGGCGTTTCTGGTGCTTATAGATTATTTGCTAATATGCTGAGTATTGGGAAGAAGGATATAGATAATGAATCTGAAATAAAGAATTAAAATATCAATACTAACATGATTGAATATGTATTAAAACCTTTTATTAGATTTATTACAAAACCAATTATTAGTTTACTATCAGATTTCATATCTATAATTATGGATATTTATAGCGGTACTAAAAAGAACGATTCTAATTCAAACAAAAAATAATTATCATGCATTTATGCCATGATTAATGTAACAATAAAACAATCCTTTATATGGAAAATAACCAACCAAAATACAAGTGGAATAACCTCTATACTTTAATTCTTGTAGCAAACGCTGTTTACATTATAGCCTTCTACCTAATCACTAAAGCGTTTTAAGTTATGCAAACATTAGATTGGGTTGTTTTAATAGGAACATTACTAACCATAGTTATTTATGGTACTATTCAAACCAGAGGAAGTAAAAACGTAGAAGATTATTTAAAAGGCGGAAATCAGTCTAAATGGTGGACTATTGGTTTATCTGTAATGGCAACTCAAGCAAGTGCAATTACATTTCTATCCACTCCAGGACAAGCTTTTAACGATGGTATGGGCTTTGTACAATTCTATTTTGGATTGCCAATTGCCATGATTGTTATTTGTATGGTATTTATACCATTATACCACAGACTAAAAGTATATACGGCTTACGAGTTTTTAGAAAATAGATTCGATAGAAAAACAAGAACACTTACTGCCGTTCTATTTCTTATTCAACGTGGTTTAGCTGCTGGTATTACCATCTTCGCTCCTGCCATTATATTATCGGCTGTTTTAGGATGGAATCTATTATTACTAAATGTTATTATTGGTGTTTTAGTAATTATTTACACCGTTTCTGGAGGAACGAAAGCAGTAAACGTTACGCAAAAACATCAAATGGTGGTGATTTTTACAGGAATGATTATCGCTTTTGTACTAATAATAAATCAATTACCGCAAGATATTTCATTTTCTAAAGCCATAGAAATTGCTGGTGCTAGTGGAAAAATGGAAGTACTCGATTTCTCTTTCGATTTAAATAACCGTTATACATTTTGGACTGGTATTATTGGTGGAACATTTTTAATGCTTTCATATTTTGGAACAGACCAAAGTCAAGTACAGCGTTATTTATCAGGAAAGTCTATTAGAGAAATGCAATTAGGCTTAATGTTTAATGGTCTTTTAAAAATACCAATGCAGTTTTTTATTCTGTTTGTTGGTGTTATGGTATTCGTATTTTATCAATTTAATCAAGCGCCTGTAAACTTTAATCCTACAGCTACAGAAGTGGTTTTAAATTCTGAATATGCCGATGAATATAAGGCTATTCAACAAGAACAAAAGACATTATTCGAAAATAAAAAAGCAGCCATTAATAATTTTGTTTTAAATGAAAACAGTACAAATACGGCAAGCATAGCTTCATTTAATACAGCAAACGATGCCTTAAGAGATAAAGCAAAAGCTTTAATTGAAAAAGCTGGTGATGCTAATAACGTTAAGGTGGAAAGCAACGATAAAGATTACGTCTTTATTCATTTTATACTAAACAATTTACCGAGAGGTTTAATCGGTTTGTTATTGGCCGTAATTCTATCTGCTGCAATGTCGAGTACTGCAAGCGAATTAAATGCTTTAGCAAGTACAACTACTATAGATTTATACAAGCATCGCGTTGGAGAAAAGACCGAAGAGGAAATGGTAAAAGCATCTAGATATTTTACATTACTTTGGGGAATACTAGCCATTGGCGTCGCATGCGTTGCTAATTTGGCAGAAAATTTAATACAACTTGTAAATATTATTGGTTCTATATTTTATGGCAATGTATTAGGTATCTTTTTATTAGCATTCTTTTTTAAATATGTAAAAGCAAATGCTGTTTTTGTTGCTGCTTTTATTACTCAATTTTTAGTAATTACTCTTTTCCTTTTAGATAATTACGAAATAATAAACCTTCCATTTTTATGGCTTAATTTTATAGGATGTGTTATAGTTATTGGGATTGCATGCTTATTACAAGCTAGAAATTCTTATATTGGAACCATTAATTAATAAATATTTTAAATTTTTATGATTGAAACTTTAACTTCTATTTTTTTCATTTTTGCAGTTATAGATCCTATTGGATCCATACCTGTTTATTTAGAAGCTACAAAAGAATTCGATAATGTACACAAAAAGAAAATTGCAGTCCGTGCCTCTGTAATTGCTTTTCTGATTCTATTATTTTTCATTGTTATTGGGCAACTAATATTAGAAGGTATGAAGGTTTCTTTAGACGCTTTTCAAGTTTCTGGAGGTGTCATACTTTTTCTATTTGCATTAACCATGATTTTTGGGGACGGCAAACCACAACAAGAAAAAAATATAATTACCGATTACAAACACGTTACCATATTTCCTATTGCTATACCATCTATTGCATCTCCGGGTGCAATTATGGCTGTTGTTTTATTAACAGATAACCATATATATAGCTTGCAACAACAAACCATAACTACAGTGTTAGTTTTAGTTGTAATTGCTCTTACATGTTTAATTCTTTTAGCAGCTAATAAATTGCAAAAGAGTATTGGAGATTATGGGATAACTGTAATTAGTAAAATTATGGGTTTAATACTGGCTTCTTATGCTGTGCAGAGTATTTTAAGTGGTATTTCAGATTACTTTAATATGGTGCATTAATAAAATTATTATACTTTAAAACTTCAATTTCAAGATTATAAAAATCGTTTAAAATTAATTTTTAGACGATTTTTTTTGTGCCTAAAATAATTACAAACAGTTATTATTAGTCAATTTTACTTGTCTTTATGTAAAGTTTGTTTTACATTTGAGAAATCAATTATTTATCAATCAAAAAACAATCAATTATGAAATCAAATTATTTATTACCACACAAATTCAAAAAAATTGGATGGCTATTATTAACTGTAGGTTTAATAGCAGGTGTTATTCTATTCACTAATTTATTAGATAATAACAGTTTAAAGATACCAGTATTATCAATTTACAATAGTAATTTTTTAACAGATGAAGTCACATTTTTCAAGATTATTAAAAATGGTATTTTAGATGAAATCATAGCATTAATTATAATAATAGGCGGTCTAATAGTTGGCTTTTCTAAAGAAAAAATTGAAGATGAGTTTAGTTATTCGTTACGCAAAGAATCACTTGTTTGGGCAATTATCGTAAATTATATTGTACTTATATTTACAATTATTTTTGTTTATGATATGACCTTTTTTAACATACTAATTTTTAATATGTTTACACCATTGTTGTTTTTTATTTTCCGTTTTAACTTTATAAAACTTAAATCGAATAGCGATGAAGAATAATATAAAAGTACAACGTGCTATTCATGATTTAACACAAGCTGCTTTAGCCGATGAGATTGGTGTAAGCAGACAGACTATTAATGCGATGGAAAAAAACAAATACGTACCATCTACGGTACTAGCATTAAAACTATCAAAACTTTTTAAAATTCCTGTAGAAGAATTATTTATACTTGAAGGAAACGAATAAAATACAAAAAGCGCAATCCATAAGATTGCGCTTTTTAAATTATTAAATTCTAATAATAATAATAATAATAATAAAGAGATTTAAGTCGTTTAGACTACATTTCCTCCCATGTCTTAATAGAATCTTTATTCATTTTTACATAATCAGCATTTCCAGCTTTCTCAGCACCTGCTAAAGATGCTTTTGCTGCTTTTATAGCCATTTTAGTGTTTCCTGCTTTTGCATGGATTAAAGATTGTTGACGTAACATCCAAAATTTAGGATCATCTTTAGACATATCAATTGCTTTATCAATCCAAGTAACAGCTTGCTTAATGTCTCCACCAGACTCTAAGTTATAACGTGCAGCACCATAATAATCTGATACTCCAGGTCCATTCATTACTTTAGAGATGCTAGCATCCATTTTCTTAGCCGTTGGAACTTCAATTTTAACACCAACAAATGTGCTCTCCCAAAGGATACCTAGCATTGCAGAATCGTTAGTTAAATCATCGAAAAGGATTGTAAAAGTTTCCATTTTCATTGGCATTTCCATAACGTCTACAGTAACTTTTGCAGCAACTAAGCTCTCATCCCATTTTGCAGGTGTTCCCCAGTTATCAGTATTAGCATAAAAAACAACATCCCAAGACTTTTCGTTTGGTGTTGTAAAAATAGCGTAAGATCCTGCTTTTACTTCTTTTCCTCCAATAGTAACATTGTCACTAAAAGTAATCATAGAGTTTTGGTTTGCACCTGTTCTCCATAATTTACCGTAAGGTACTAGGTCTCCAAATATAGTACGACCTCTCATTCCTGGTCTAGAATATTCTAAAGTTAAATCTGTTAAGCCTACCTTCTGCTCTACTTTTGCAGATGGACTTGGCTGCGGTGTTTCAATTTGCGCATTTACAGTAAAAGATGCTGTAAAAACTAATGCAATCATTAGTAATTTTTTCATAATATTTTTTTGATTAGAGTTATTTTAAAAAGTAAAATTACGAATTAAGAGTTGCTTAATTTGTTAAGAAAACCTTAAAGTAAATATAATTAAAGTGAATCGAAATCTACTTTTCTAACACCTTTCGTTATGGCATTTCACAATCTCTCGTTAATTTTTGTTTAACAATTACCAAAAAGAGTTAAACATTTCGTATCTTTATACTATCAAATATTATTTATGATGGCAAAAAAGAAAAATATCACTCAAGATCATATCATTTCATTTTATATGGATTATGTTTTAGAACATGATCAACAACCTAAATCTGTTTACAGCTTTGCAAAGCATAACAACTTTGAAGAATCTAAGTTTTACGAATACTTTGGCTCTTTTGAAGCAGTAGAAAAACATGTATTTAAAGCGTTTCATGATAATACAATAGCAGCTTTACATAATAGTGAAGATTATCAAAATTTTGAGCCAAGGAATAAGTTGTTAAGTTACTACTTTACTTTTTTCGAAACCTTAACGGCTAACAGAAGCTATGTGGTTTATGCTTTACACAAACATAAAAACAGTTTAAAATCTTTTAAAGCTTTAGCTGAATTAAAATCAAGCTTCACGCATTATATTCTAGATTTAGGAATAGAATTAATAGATGTTAAAGAAGAGCGTTTAGATAAAATTCAAAATCGTGGTCTTACAGAGTCGGCTTGGTTACAATTATTGTTAACTATGAAATTTTGGATGGACGATACCTCACCTAGTTTCGAAAAAACAGATGTTTTTATAGAGAAATCTGTTAACACCAGTTTCGATGTCCTAAATATTGCGCCTTTAAAAAGCTTAATAGACTTTGGGAAATTTATTTTCAAAGAGAAAATAAACATGAACTAATTTAATAAACACAAACTATTGAAAACAATAGACAAAATACCAACATCTAAAATTCAGCGTGCTTCAAAACTTGTACAAACAGGTGCAAAAGTTGGTGTTAATTATCTTAAATATTATGGAGATAAATTAACTAAAACTGAAGAAGAAGCTAAGTCTCGTTTAAATGAGAATAATGCTGAAGATATTTACGACGGACTAAAAAAACTTAAAGGAAGTGCCTTAAAAGTAGCACAAATGCTAAGTATGGAAAAGAGTATTTTACCACAAGCTTATGTGGAAAAATTTTCTCTTGCGCAATTTTCTGTACCGCCACTTTCTGCGCCTTTAGTAATTAAAACATTTAAGAAATACTTTGGCAAATTGCCTAACGAAATCTACGACACCTTTAATTCAACGTCCGTTAATGCTGCCAGTATTGGTCAAGTACATTTAGCAGAAAAAGATGGGAAGAAACTTGCTGTGAAAATTCAATATCCAGGTGTCGCAGATAGTATTTCTAGTGATTTAGCGATGGTTAAACCTATTGCTATACAAATGTTTAATATTAAAGGAAAAGATAGCGATAAGTATTTTAAGGAAGTAGAAAATAAATTGATTGAAGAAACCAATTACATACTTGAAATAGCACAAAGTAAAGAGATTGTTGCTGCCTGTAAACACATTCTTAATCTTAAATTTCCTGAGTATTATGAAGACTTGTCTTCTGAAAGAATAATTACAATGGATTGGATGGACGGTGAGCATTTAAGTGAGTTCACTGCACATAACACCAATCAAGAAAAAGCTAATAAAATAGGCCAAGCACTTTGGGACTTTTATATGTTTCAAATGCACGAACTTAAAAAAGTACATGCCGATCCGCATCCGGGAAATTTTTTAATTTCAGAAAAAGGCGAATTAATAGCTTTAGATTTTGGTTGCATGAAAACCATTCCGGAAGAATTCTACGTTCCTTATTTTGAATTAGCAAAAAGAGAAAGTATTGATAATGCTGAAATTTTTAATACTAAAATGTATCAATTAGAGATTTTAAGAGAAGATGATTCTCCTGAAGAATTAGAATTTTTCAGAAGCTTATTCCACGAAATGCTAAGTCTATTTACTCAACCATTACAAAGCGAAACCTTTGATTTTTCGGATCCTGAATTCTTCGGAAAAATAACAGAGTTGGGTCAGAAATACAGTAAAAGTGCTGAGCTTCGTAAAATGAATGGTAACAGAGGATCTAAGCATTTTATCTATATAAACCGTACATTTTTTGGCTTGTATAATTTAATGTTCGATTTAAAAGCGCAAGACATTAAAATCAATAATTACAAAACATTATAGATGCCATATTTTAGTTTAGAGGATATTAATAATTTACAACATCTCTATAAAATAAACCTTATCAATAGTTGCTCTGGCTTTAAATCGGCCAACTTAATTGGTACAAAATCTAAAGAAGGTATAGAAAATGTTGCTGTATTTAGTTCTGTCACTCACGTTGGTTCTAATCCTCCAATTTTAAGCTTCTTTTGTAGACCAACAACGGTTACTAGAGATACTTACAAAAATATAAAAGAGACTGGTATTTATACTATAAACCACATACATGAATCTAATTTTAAAGAAGCGCATCATACTTCGGCTAAATACTATTCAGATATTTCAGAGTTCGATAAAACAAATCTAATTTCAGAATATAAAGAAAACTGCTTTGCTCCTTTTGTAAAGCACTCACCTATTCAAATGGAGATGAAGTTTGTTGGAGAATATAATATTAAAGAAAATGGAACCATTTTAGTTTTAGGAGAAATACAAGGACTTTATATAAATGAAGATATAGTGACTGATGATGGTTTTGTAAACCTATCTGAAGCAAACGTTGCTGCAATTAATGGCTTAGATGGTTATACTTTTCCTAAGTTAAAAGAAAGATTAGAATACCAAAGACCGAAATAAATATTCAAAAATTAAAGAGTATATTAATAATCATAATTAAGTGATTATAGACAATTGAATTAGAGCCATGAAAATATTAGTTACAGGTGCAACAGGTTATATAGGTAAACGCATTATTCCGTTACTTATAGAACAAGGTCATACTGTAATTTGTGCTGTAAGAGGTAAACTACGTACCGAAAAACGCTATAGTAAGGAAGACAATGTTAAAGTTATTGAAGTCGATTTTTTAAACGAAGATACCTTAGAAAACATACCTAAAGATATAGATGCCGCATATTATCTAATACATTCTATGTCTAACTCTATTTCCCGTTTTCAACAAATGGAAAACGATTGTGCTATTAACTTTAAAACAGATATAGAAAAAACAGATTGCAAACAGGTTATCTATTTAAGTGGCATTACTAACGACACTAAGTTATCTAAGCATTTACTTTCACGCAAAAATGTGGAAAACATACTAAACTCATCTAAGTATGCTTTAACTGTTTTTAAAGCCGGTATTATAGTTGGGTCAGGAAGTAGTTCTTTCGAAATTATTAGAGATTTAGTAGAAAAATTACCAGTAATGGTAGCTCCTAAATGGCTAAATACCAAAACACAACCTATTGCAATAAGAGATGTACTTACTTTTTTAACCCGTAGTTTAGGAGATAAAAGGTTATATAATACATCTTATGATATTTTTGGACCAGAAATTTTAACTTATAAAGAGCTTTTATTAAGGTTTGCTAAGTCGCGAAATTTGAAAAGATATATCCTTACTTTTCCAATAATGACACCTCAATTATCTAGTTACTGGCTTTATTTTGTAACATCTACATCATACAAATTGGCTAGAACTTTAGTAAATAGTATGGGTGTTGAAATTATTGGTAAAACTAGTGATATCAATACTCTATTAGATATTAATCCAATGACTTACGAAGAAGCATTAAAATTTGCTTTTGTAAGAATTAAGCAAAACAGTATTGTTTCAAGTTGGAAAGATTCTTTTGCCAGTAGTAGAGAAAAAAAGCGTATTTCTACAAAATATATTAATGTCCCAAAATACGGCTGCTTTAAAGATGTTAAAGAACTCAAGGTTTTAGATGAAGACAGAACATTCGCTAAAATATGTGCTATAGGAGGCGAAAATGGTTGGTATTATGGTACTACTTTATGGAGAATTCGTGGATTTTTAGACAAAATGGTTGGAGGTATTGGTCTTCGTAGAGGTCGCACTAATAAAGACACTATTAAAACAGGAGATGCATTAGATTTTTGGCGTGTGCTTTTAGCTGATGAGGAAAACAAAAGACTATTACTTTTTGCTGAAATGAAACTTCCTGGAGAAGCTTGGTTAGAATTTAGAGTAGCAAAAGGTAAAGTTTACCAACGTGCAGTTTTTAGACCAAAAGGATTAGCTGGAAGATTATATTGGTACAGCGTTTTACCTTTTCATGGTTTAATATTTAATGGCATGATAAAGAAACTTGCAAATGCCTAAAGGTATTAAAAAACAAAATTTACCATCTAAAATATGTTACACTTGCAACCTCCCATTCTCCTGGCGTAAAAAGTGGAAAAAGGAATGGGAGAATGTAAAATATTGTAGTGAAAAATGCAGCAAAAACAAAGCAAAACAAGTCTAGTTTGGTTTAGAAATGATCTAAGAATTAACGATAATAGTTCTCTTTTAAATGCTATTAGAAATAGTGATACTGTTATTGCTGTATATTGTTTTGAGCCACGACATTTTGAGAAGGATAAATTTGGATTTAAAAAAACACAAAAATTTAGAACAAAATTTCTAATTGAAACTATTTCAGATTTAAAAATACAACTATCCAATCTTGGGATTCCTCTTTATGTTTTTAACGATTATCCTGAAACTTGCATTGCAAATTTAGAAGCGCAATACGAGTTTGATGCCTTATACCTTCAAAAAGAATGGACAGAAGAAGAGTATAGTATTTATAAGCTTGTTAGGGTTATTTGGGATGACACCTTAACAGTTTATCAAGCCTACAATCAGTTTTTATACCATCCTGAAGATTTAAAATTCGATATTAAAAATTTACCAAGCGTATTTACAGATTTTAGAAAACATGTTGAAAAACAATGCATAATTCGTTCAGAAAATTCAATTACTAATATTAATAAGAATAATGCTGTAAGAAACACTACTTCTGTTCCCACTTTAAAAGATTTAGGTTTTGAAGATTTTACCAATCATCCAAATTCAGCTTTTCCATTAAAAGGAGGAGAAACCGAAGCTTTAAAACATCTAAATAATTATTTTTTTGAAACTAAAAAACTTGGCTTTTATAAAAAAACAAGAAATGGTTTAATAGGAAAAGATTTTAGCTCGAAATTTTCACCTTGGTTGGCTAATGGCAGTTTAAGTGCAAAAACTATCTATTATAAAGTAAAAGAATTTGAGGCTATTCATTTTAAAAACCAATCGACTTATTGGTTAATTTTCGAACTAATATGGAGAGATTACTTCAAATACGTGTCTTTAAAACATGGTAATAAAATCTTTAAAATTGAAGGCCTTTTAAATAAAGATTACCAATGGCATACTTTTGAAAAAGACATTCAAAATTGGATTAATGGAAAAACTAACGAACCTTTTGTAAATGCAAATATGATAGAATTGCAAAAAACAGGTTGGATAAGTAATCGCGGCAGACAAAATGTAGCAAGCTATTTTGCTAAAACTCTAAAACTAGATTGGCGCATTGGTGCCGCTTATTTTGAATCTATGCTTATAGATTACGATGTGCATAGCAATTATGGAAATTGGCTCTATGTTTCTGGTGTTGGCAACGATCCTAGAGATAGAATATTTAATGTTAAACTTCAAGCAGAGCGATATGATAGTTCTGGAAAGTTTCAACGCTTATGGTTACAGGATACACTATTTTAAAATACAATTTGAAAACATTAAGACTAATATTAGGAGACCAACTTAACAGCAAACATTCTTGGTTTAATGGAGACCAAAGCAATTATGTTTACTGTTTTTTTGAAATGCGCCAAGAAACAGACTATGTAATACATCACCTTCAAAAAGTGATAGGATTCTTTGCTGCAATGCGAGAATTTTCAAAAGAATTACAAACTAGCGGTTGTAAAGTCGTATACTATAATTTAAATGCTAAGGAGAATACTCAAAACCTTTCAGATAATCTTAATCAATTAATTAAACAACTTGATATAGAAAATTTTGAATATCAAGAACCCGATGAATATAGGCTAGACGAACAACTTGTAACGTTTTGTAAAACACTTTCTATAAAATCTAAGGTTTATTCTACCGAGCATTTCTATACCAAAAGACAAGATTTGGCTACTTTTTTTAAAAATAAAAAACAGTGGGTCATGGAAAGTTTTTATAGAGACATGCGTAAAAAACATGATATATTAATAGTTGCTGGACAACCAGAAGGTGGTAAATGGAATTACGATAAAAGTAATAGAAACAAATGGAAAGAAAAAGAAAGTATTCCTGATTTTAAGGTTTTTAAAAATGATGTTTCAGAAATTATATCAGTAATAAAATCTGAAAAAATTGAAACTATCGGTCATTTTAATTCTAAGTATTTCGAATACCCAATCAATAGAAAACAAGCATTAGAACAGTTAAAATATTTTTGTGAGCATTTATTAATTCATTTCGGAGATTATCAAGATGCTATGCATACCGAGCAGGTGTACCTCTTCCACTCTCGCTTATCTTTTGCGATGAATTGCAAAATAATTTCGCCAAAAGCAATTGTAAAAACTGTGCTAAATTACTGGACAAAACATGGTGAATCTATTAATATTTCTCAAGTAGAAGGTTTTATTAGGCAAATTATTGGTTGGCGAGAATATATGCGTGGTATGTATTGGGCTTTAATGCCAGAGTATAAAACGCTTAATTATTTAGAAAACACAAATACATTACCAGACTTTTTTTGGACAGGAAACACAAAAATGAATTGTCTAAAAAATGCAATAACTAATTCTTTAGATAATGGTTATGCACACCATATTCAACGTTTAATGATTACTGGTAATTATGCATTGTTAACACAAATTAATCCTGATGAAGTCGATGCATGGTATTTAGGTATATATGTAGATGCTGTAGAATGGGTTCAGTTACCTAATACCAGAGGTATGAGCCAGTTTGCCGATGGCGGAAAAATAGCAACAAAACCTTATGTTTCTAGCGGCAGTTATATTAGTAAAATGAGTAACTATTGCGATGATTGTTATTATAATAAAAAAGAAAAAAATGGAGATAAAGCCTGCCCTTTTAATAGTTTGTACTGGAATTTTTTAGATGATAAACGCGAAAAATTAAACACTAATTTTAGAATGAAAATGATGTATAGTTTATTAAACAAAATGAACCCTGAAGATTTACATAACATTAAGTTAAGAGCTAAAGATATTATTGAAAACCCTGATAATTATTAATGTCTAAAAAACAAGAATTACAAATAGTATGGTTTAAAAGAGATCTTCGGTTAAAAGATAACGAAGCTATTGAGCGCGCAATTAAATCTGGTAAACGTGTGCTTCTACTCTATGTGTTCGAAAAGTTTTTACTTGAAGATAAACATTACAGTAAGCGACATTGGGACTTTGTAAAACAATCTCTTGAGGATTTAAATCAATCTTTAAAAAAATTCGATTCTCAGGTTTTAGTGGTCAACGATTCTATTGAATCTACAATACTTAAAATACAGAAATACTACACTATTACGCACATCTATTCTCATCAAGAAACTGGACTTTTATCTACTTTTAAGCGTGACATTCAATTTGCTTCCTTTTGTAAAAAAGAATATATTAATTGGCTAGAAAATGCAAACAATGCCATTATTAGAGGTATAACCAATAGAAATACTTGGTTTGAAGATTGGAACGATTTTATGAATGTGCCATATCATATATTTCAGCCAAAACCGCAACAATTACTTACAATACCTGAAATAAATATACTTTCAGAAACTTTTAATGTCACAGATTTAAAAACACAATACAACAGAAATTTTCAAAAAGGTGGTACAGGAACAGGAATAAAATACATGAAATCCTTTTTCTTAGAACGCTATCCTAATTACATGTTTCATATTAGTAAACCACTAGAAGCACGAACCGCTTGTAGTCGTTTATCCCCTTATATTGCTTGGGGAAACCTATCTATTAGGCAGGTTATAAATATAGCTGCAGAAGTAAGAGAGAACGGTAAACACAAACGACATATTAATGCTTTTATGTCACGATTGCGATGGCAAGGTCATTTTATTCAAAAATTTGAAATGGAACATTTAATGGAGTTTAAAAGTGTAAATAAAGGATATCATAACCTTATTAAACCAGAAAATTTAGAATTTCAAAAAGCATGGAAAACAGGACAAACAGGCTATCCATTAATAGATGCTTGTATGCGTTGTTTAAACGAAACAGGTTATTTAAATTTTAGAATGCGCGCTATGGTAGTTTCTTTTTTTACTCATAATTTATGGCAACCTTGGCAAGCTATGAGCGAACATTTAGCTGCTCAATTTTTAGATTTTGAACCAGGAATCCATTATCCGCAAATACAAATGCAAGCAGGAGAAACTGGTATAAATATGTTGCGTATTTATAACCCTATCAAAAATAGTATAGAACACGATCCTAAAGGAGAATTTATAAAAAAATGGGTTCCAGAATTGGTAATGTTAGAGGCGCCTTATATTCATGAGCCGCAAACGTTGTCTTACTTCGATCAACAGTTAACAGGTTTTGAACTTGGTAGAGATTATCCTTTTCCTATAGTTAATGAGAAAATATCTAGAAAAAATGCGAGTAATATACTTTGGAATTTAAAAGATAATCCTTTAGTTAAAAAAGAAGCAAAACGCATCTTAAAGCGCCATACTGTAAGCAACAGACAGCAAATGGTTAATGGTAATTAATTGATCAAATATAATGTTTCGCTAATATTGTTTAATCTTTTAGATTAAAACTTAAACATTTTGTAACTTTGTGATAGAGCTATACATATTGCTTTACCTATGGTATTAAATACTACACACACAAATAAGGAAAATAAGGAGTTACTAAACGCACTAGTTGGTAAAGCTTATAGTTTTTTACAAAGTTTAAAACTAAAAGGAGCTGGATCTAAACGTATGGTTATAGATAATGTTAGTCCTAATTTAAAACACTTATTAAATACTGTTTCAGATATAAACTATACCAATATAGAGTTAAGACCTAAAGGTATATTAATTCATATTACTAAAGGTCTACAAAATTTTACTTGGGCAATACCTTATTACCAATTAGTAATTTATAAAGCAGATGGCTCTAGTATTCATGCACAAGGACGGTTTGTTCACTTTAAAAATAATAAAATGCTTAAAGAGAATAAATTATTTTTTGATAAACTTTTAAATGAAAAAATAAAATTTGATGAACAATATAATTTCCAAACCTAATAGTCCAGAACATTTTACTATCGAAGACATTGACCGTATTATCGAGATGGCTTGGGAAGATAGAACACCTTTCGATGCCATTACATTTCAGTTTGGAATAAAAGAACAGGAAGTTATTGAACTCATGCGAAAAGAAATGAAAGCTAGTAGTTTTAGAATGTGGCGCGCTAGAGTTCAAGGCAGAAAAACTAAGCATTCTAAAAATAGAAACTTTGAAGACGGACGCTTTAAATGTTCTAGACAAAAACAGATTACACACAATAAAATAAGTAAGAGGTAATAATAGAATAGATTGTCTTTTAATGGCATCGAATTTGTTTAATAAAACAATATTTAAAATGAAAAATATAGTAATAATAGGCGGAAGTAAAGGTATTGGTAATGCAATAGTAAACAGCTTAATTAAAAGCAATAAAGTCTATAATATAAGTAGAACTGAGCCAGAATTAAAACACGACAATCTAACACATTACTCATGTAACATTTTAGAAGACGATTTACCACAAATAGAAAACATAGACACATTAATCTATTGTCCTGGTAGTATAAATTTAAAACCAATTTCTAGATTGTCTTTAAACGATTTTAGAGAGGATTACGAGATTAATGTAATTGGTGCTGTAAAATCAATTCAACATTATTTACCACAATTAAAAAAAGGGAATACTCCTTCTATCCTACTCTTTAGTACTGTTGCATCAAAACTTGGGATGCCTTTTCATGCAAGTGTTGCTGCAGCAAAATCTGCTGTAGAAGGTTTAACAAAATCTTTAGGAGCAGAATTAGCACCAAAAATTCGTGTTAATGCAATTGCACCTACAGTTACAGACACAACGTTAGCTTCAAAATTATTACGTAACGAAAAAATGATTGAAAACATTAAAGAACGTCATCCTTTAAAAAAGTTCTTAAATCCAGAAGAAGTAGCAAATATGGCAGAGTTTTTAATCTCAGAAAAAGCAGCTTCAATTTCTGGTCAAATATTCGAAATGGATTGTGGAATCGTTAGTTTTAAATTATAAAAAATGAATCCATTTAAAGCATTCGCAAAAACGTTATTTTCAAAAGAAACTATAGATATAAATAATCTAGAATCTATTTATGATATAAAAATTAACAGCTTAAACGGTAAACCTATTGTACTCTCAAGTTTTAAAGGGAAACATCTTTTGTTTGTTAATGTAGCCTCAAAATGTCGTTTTACTCCACAATATAAAGACTTACAAAAATTGAGCGATAATTATAAGGATAAGCTAGTAGTTATTGGTGTGCCTTGCAATCAATTTGGTGCACAAGAACCTGGCAACGCAAACGACATTGAAGCTTTTTGCGAAGTCAATTATGGTGTCACATTTTTAATGTCAGAAAAAATAGAAGTTAAAGGTTCCAATAAGCATCCATTATACAAATGGCTAACACAAAAAAGTAAGAATGGAATTTCTAATTCTAGTGTGAAATGGAATTTTCAAAAATATTTAGTAAATTCTGAAGGTAAATTAATCAATTATTATTTTTCTTCAACATCGCCTACAAGTAATAAAATAACTAAACACTTAAATTAAACAATATGTTCGGATTATTTAAGAAAACAACTGAAGTAGAAAAACTTCAAAAGGAATATAAAAAATTATTGAAAGAATCTTTTGATCTTTCTAAATCAAACCGAAGTGCTAGTGATGCAAAACTAGCAGAAGCAGAAGCTATACAAGACAAAATAGTGGCATTAAAAAACTAATTATGAAATTTGTAAAATACATTATTTTCTTTCTAATTATAAATTTTGGAAGTTTAGCTTTAGGAAGTTGGTTAATGGAAAACGGACCAATGACTCCTTGGTATCAGTCCTTAAATCAAGCACCATGGACACCTCCAGGCTGGGTTTTTGGTGTTGCTTGGACATTAATTATGGTTTGTTTTTCTATTTACTTGGCATACTTATTTTTAAAAGCAGACAGTAAAAAATTAAGATTAGCATTTGCTTTACAAGTCTTTTTAAATGTAATATGGAACTATGTGTTTTTTAATCAGCACTTAGTATCATTAGGTTTAGTAGTTATTTCTGCACTTACTGTTGTGATTTACACTTTTTTCTTTAGCAATTTTAAAACTGTACAAAACAAGAGTTATTTACTTTTACCTTACATGATTTGGCTACTAATTGCAACCTCTTTAAACGGTTATATATTATTATATAATTAGATTTATTTTTTCGCTTTCGCAGAAATAAAAAAACAAACTTTAAAATGAAAATATATACATTCCATAGAAAACAAAACTTACCAATCACCAAAGCACAAGCTTGGGAATTTTTGTCTAGTCCTAAAAATTTAAAAACAATTACTCCAGATTACATGGGATTCGATATCTTGTCTGGTGCAGATAGACCAATGTATGCCGGACAAATAATTCAATACATTGTTACACCTGTTTTAGGTATTAAAACAAAATGGGTTACCGAAATTACTCATGTTGTGGATGGAGAATATTTTGTAGACGAACAGCGTTTTGGCCCTTACGCATTGTGGCATCATAAACACTTTATTAAGGAAATTGAAGGTGGTGTTGAAATGGAAGATATTATAGATTACAAAGTACCTATGGGTATTTTAGGCCAAATGGTTAACCCTATTTTAGTAAGACCAAAATTGGAAGAGATTTTTAAATATCGTACTGAGAAGTTAGAAGAATTATTCGGAAAATATTAAAGATGAAACAACCCATAAACATATTTTGGTTTAGAAGAGATTTACGTTTAGAAGATAATCATGGTTTTTACGAAGCACTAAAAGCAGATAAACCAGTATTGCCAATCTTTATTTTCGACGAAACCATATTAAGCAAACTCCCAAAAGACGATGCGCGTGTTACTTTTATACATGAGAGTTTACAAACAATGCAAGACACGTTAAAAAAGGATTATAACTCGAGTATTGCTATTTACAATGGTACTCCAGAAGAAATTTTCACTTCTTTAATTAAAGACTATTCTATAGAAACGGTTTATACAAATAGAGATTACGAACCTTATGCATTGTCGAGAGATAAAAATATTGAGTCCCTTTTAAAAACTAACGATATTAGTTTCAATACTTATAAAGATCAAGTTATTTTTGAGCGTAACGAGATTGTAAAAAAAGATGGTACACCATATAGAGTTTACACACCATTTTCTCGTGTATGGATGGAAGAATATAAAAGAAATGGAGTACAGTTTTTTCCTTCGGAAGAACTACTCAATAATACAGTTAAAGATATAGAATTGCCAAATCTAAGCTTAATAGATATTGGTTTTAAAGAAGCAAATGTAAAAGTAGAACACTATACAGTAACACCTACTTTAATAGCAGGTTATGAAGCTACCCGAAACTTCCCTGCCCAAGATAATACCTCAAAATTAGGTCCTCACCTACGCTTTGGTACTGTTAGCGTTCGTAAAATGGTAAATGAAGCTTCAAAACAAAAAAATATTACTTTTCTAAAAGAGTTAGTTTGGCGTGAGTTTTTTATGCAAATATTATGGCATTTTCCACACACGGCTAAAGATAGTTTTAAACCAAAATACGATCGTATAGATTGGCGTAATAATGAAACTGAATTTAAAGCATGGTGCGAAGGCCAAACTGGTTATCCATTAGTAGATGCAGGAATGAGACAACTAAACGCAACTGGTTTTATGCACAATCGTGTACGCATGCTTGTTGGTAGTTTTTTATGTAAACACTTACTTATAGACTGGCGTTTAGGTGAAGCTTATTTTGCTTTAAAACTTCACGATTACGATATGTCCAGTAACATTGGCAACTGGCAATGGGTTGCAGGTTCTGGTGTAGATGCTGCTCCATATTTTAGAATTTTTAATCCTACAACACAAATAGAAAAGTTTGACAAACAACATGCTTATATAAAAAAATGGGTTCCAGAATATCAAGAACTTACCTATGCAACTCCAATTGTAGATCATAAAGAAGCTAGAGAGCGTTGCTTGAGAGTTTATAAAGAGGCTGTTTCGTAATTCTATAATACATTATCATATTTTTTTTATTAACTTTATAATTCAACTTATAAACATAAAACAATGAATACTAAAGAGGTAGCCGCTAAATGGAAACAGATGTGCGAAGAAGGTAAAAACTTAGAATGTGTAAACGAACTCTATGCCGAAAATGTAATAAGTAGAGAAATGCCTGGAATGCCGGGAGAAATTATTTCGGGTAAAGAAAACGTTTGGAATAAAAGTAAAGAATGGTTAGAAAGTGTTGAGGAATTTCATGCTAGTGAAATAGGAGAACCTATTGTAGCAGGAAACTTTTTTACAGCAAAAATGGGTTTCGATTGTACTTTTAAAGAAAAAGGTAGACATAAAATGGAAGAAGTTTGTGTTTACGAAGTAAAAGACGGAAAAATAGCTAGTGAGCAATACTTTTACAGTATGGAATAACGTTTTCTTATTATATAATAAAAACCTGAAGTTTGAGCTTCAGGTTTTTTTATGAATATATATTTAAACTTCAATTTTAGCAACAATTTGGTTGCTTTTAGACTTAGACAGTCTTACAACTTTAATCTCTTTTGTTTCGTTAGATTCTCCAAAATTTCTAAAAATAGTAACTTTCATAAATGTAGGGTTTTCTGTTTTTTGATATCGATCTCCAAAATAATTTACCTTCACAAAATAGAATCCTTCTTTTGCCTTTTTTATAGTAAACTCTTCCGGACCAAAACCTTGAGTCATATCTTTTGATATCTCTCCTCCTATTTGTGTTTTTACATTTTTATAAGAACATTCTTCAAGATTTGGGTCTATAATGTGTAAATCGATATCAGTATCGTTATGATTCCAGTCTATAACAACTCTTACATCAAAATTTGTTTTAATTTTATTGAAACTCTCAAGTGATTCTTTATTGACTTTAGAAGCATTTTGAATTAGTTTATTAATTTCATTTTTAGAGATAGTTTCTATGCCTTCAAATTTTCTTCTTCCTACATTTTTATAAACAGCTCCACTTACTATTTTATTTAACAAGTCGAACGCTTTTTGGTTTTCTCCAATTTCTTGATAGGCTAATGCCAAATCTCTATACGACTGAGAATCTTCTGGACGCAATTTTAAAACTTGATCAAAAATAAAGCTTGCTAATTTATAATTATTTATGGCTTCTAGTTTATAAGCAAAAACGCGAAGTAATTCATAATTATCAAAATCTATTTCTGCTATATTACTCAATATTCTTTGACTATATGTTTTGTTTTTATATTTTGTAAAGAAATCATAAACATCTATATAATAAGCAGGAACGTTACTATAATCATCTCTTTGCTCTAAATATATTTTATAAGCTTGTTCTACATTTTTTGCTTTAGAAAGTGCTTTAATATATTCTGCAGTATTGGTTTGAACTTTTACTTTTAAACAGCCTTTATAAGCTGGTTTTACAATTTCACTATTATTAGTGACACTTCTAAAAGATCTATTTCTTTGATTTGGAGTTGTGTCAACTATAATTACACCATTAACAGCTTGAGAACCATAAAGAGCAGCTCCATTTGCTCCTTTAATAATGTTTACTGTTCTAATTGTATCTGGATTTAAAATACTTAATGCTTGAGTACTAGAAACAACACCATCAATAACAATTAGTGCTTCATTTTTACCAAAAAATGAACGATTTCCACGTAAAATAATTCTTTTCTTACTATTTACACCATTATTATCTTGAGTAATCTGCAATCCACTTACCTTTCCTTGCAAACTACTAATAACATCGGGATTGCTTGCTTCTTTTAATTGTTTAGCTGTAACTATTTGTTGAGAACTAGTAATTTCATTGGGTTTTCTATTAATTCCTAGTGCAGTAATTACAACTTCGTCTAAATTATTGTTTTCAGGAATACTAAAGCTAATATTAGAGGAGTTAGTAACATCAACTTCTGAAGTACTACCAACATAAGAGAATACTAAAGTGTTACCAGTTGTTGCTGTAATAGTGTAATTACCGTCAAAATCTGTAATCGCTCCATTAGACGTTCCTTTTACAAGAACATTAACACCTGGAAGTGGTAAACCATCTTGATCTGTAATTGTTCCAAAAACAGTTCCATTAACGTTTGCAGATGCGGTAGATAGTGAAACATCAACTTCCTTGTTTTCAATATTAATTCCAGAAACAATTTTCTTGTTTTTATTCCTATCTATAATAGTATTGTATTCTGCAAATAACTCTTCGGGAGGTGTTATTTTATACTTCACATAATCCCAAACCGTTTCCAATACTATTAAGGAGGTGTGATTACTTATTACATTGTATCGTTTACTGTGTGAAATGATTTCAGTTTTATTTTCTTCATTTTTTAGTTCAAGCATTTTCAATTTTTGCTGAGCCCAAATACGTTTTACTAGCTTATTCTCTACATCATTTACTATTGTAACTTCCTCCTTTTTAATAATCTCATTTCCATATCCAAAATTTAAAATAATGACATCATTTACCTTAAAACCCTTACCAGTAATTGAAAAATCGTTTGAAACCGTTCTTGGTTGATTAGGATAAAATTCTATATTTTTATTGTTACTTGAAACTCCCAAAAATTTATACGCTTGATATTTTATTTCATCTATAGCATCATTAACATTCGTGTTTTTTAAGTTTATATATTTTCCGTTTGTAGCTTCTGAAATAGAGTTTAGTTTTACATGATTGGCTTTAATAATACTATTGACAACATAAATAGGCTGATTAATATTTGCTGAAAATTCACTTAAATTTCGCATCCCATCCGAAAACAAAAGGACTTCGTCTGTAGTAATAGTATTAAATAAATCTTGATAAGATGTTCCTCCATCGTAAATAGAATTAGCAAGTTCCATCTTTAAATCCGACCAATTTCCATCTTCAATTCTAAAAGTGTTTTCTTTAATAATAGTATTACTAAAGCTTACTAATTTCACTTTTACATTTTCTAAATATTTTAGATAATCGTTTAGAAAAGAAATTTCTTTCTCTAAATCTCTATTTTGCATTGATAAAGATACGTCCCAAAATAAGGTAATTGATTTTGACTTTTTACGTGTTCTCTTCTCTGAATTTAGCTTTTTATAGACATAGAAAAAGTCTTCGTTTACAATAGTTTTATTACTAACCTCTTGCGGTATTTTTATGGTTAATGTATGACTTGGTGTATAGTTTTCTTTTTCAAATTTCGCAGTGTAGTTTTTATTTACATTATTAAACTTAAAATTTTCTAGATTACCTTCGTTTATTGAAGGTTCTAATTTTTGATCGAACACATTCATAGTAAAACTAAAATGATCCAAATTCTTTTTAAAGCTTAATGGCAACTGAAAATAATGTGCCTTTTCATTCAATATTAATTCTTGTTCATAAGCCAAAACTATACGCTTATATTTTTTGGAAAAAATGGGATATATACGTGCTTTGTAGTTGTTTCCTGTACCTTTTTCTAATAAAATAGGATCTACACCACGTCTTACCACAGCTTCAAAAGCAACACGTCCTTGTTCTTTTTCTACAACAACAGCTTCTCTAAGATTTCCGTTTACATCTAATGCTAATCTAGAGACATTTTGGTCTTCACCAAGTGGGAAACTTAATTCGCCTTCTAATACCCTATTTGTTGGGTTATAGAAAAGCATATCGTAAGTAGTGGTTGCAATATTACCAACCACTTCTACTTTTATGTCTAGTGATGTTATTCCTAATTTATCTTCTCCAACTTTTATAGATGGCATATCTTGTGCTTGTATTTTTACTATTGCAAAGCAGATAAAGAGTAGTTTGAATATGTTTTTCATAATCTTTGGTTTTTAAGTTTAGAGTAAAACTATAACCAAAGTCTATATAATAAAATCAAGAATGAGTGAACGCATCGTTTTAATGAGTGAATGTTACTTTTTTAGTTTTGAGCAAAAAAAAAGAAACGCTTTTGCGTTTCTTTTTAATAAGTAAATAATGGTACTTAGATCGTTATTTTAGAGATTATACCTTTTTTAAAAGATTTATCTAATTTTACAAATTTCACTTCCTTAGTTTGTGTTGATTTACCAAAGTCTTTAAAAATAACAAGTTTTACAAAGATTGTTTTATCTTTAATTTCATTATTACCTAAGTACTTTAAACCTATTAAATAATCACCTTTACGTGCATTTATAATAGTGTACTCTTCTGGACCAAAAGCATCGTTAACATTTACTAACTCTCCTCCTAACTCTGTGTTTGGATTCTCTTTAGAGGCTACTTCAGACGAAGGATCTATTACTTGTAAGTTAATATTAGCGTTTTCTTTGTTCCAACTTGCTAATATTCTAATATCGAATGTTGTATTTATTTTATGGTGAGATTCTAAACTTGAAGCATCAATATTTTTTGATGTTTGTAGAATTCCATTTATTTCGTTTTTAACAATGCCATTTATTTTAGACGCTCCTTCAGTTAGCTGAAGTAAATCTTCAAACAAATTAAATGCACGTTGCGTTTTTCCATTATCTGCATAAATTTGAGCCAAATCAATAAAAGACTGAGCATCTCTAGATTTTAATAACAATAAGCGTTTGTATATAGAACTAGCAAAATCGTATTCTTTCTCTCTCTGCAATATCATACCTAAACCTTTTAAGGTCTCATGATTATCGATATTAGAAATTACTATATCATTTAAAACTTTCTTACTAATCTCTTTATTTTTTGCTTCAGAAAAATAACGGTAAACATCTACAAAGAAAGAACTATTATCTTTATAGTTTTCCTTTTCAATTTTATATAATTCGTATGCTTTTTCTAGTGTTGCTTCATCTTCTAAGTCTTCAATATAAGATGGCTTACTGTTTATATTCTTAATTTTTAAACTACCTCTATAAGTTTCACGTTTTGGCTTATTAGATTTAGTTTTATTTAGAGTGCTACCTCCAGATATTTTAGTTTTTACAATTATTACACCATTTCCTCCTTGAGATCCATAAAGCCCGGCACCTGCAGCTCCTTTAACAACGTTAACCTTCTCAATTGTACTTGGGTCTATAGTTTCTAAATAAGAATAATTAGTAACAGCACCATCTACAACTATTAATGCTGTATCATTTCCTGCCCCTAAAGATCGCGTTCCTCTTAATATTATACCTGTTCCATCTGTCTTAAGTACTAATCCACTAACTCTTCCTGACAGCGCATTAAAAATATTGGTATATCTAACTTCATTTAATTCGGTATTGTCAATTTCTTTATAACTATAAGCTATCCCTTCTTTTTTACGCTCTATACCTAATGCGGTTAGCACTACTTGTTCTTTTGCTAGAGGAGCTACTTCTAAATGTAAATTAATTGGTTTAGCATTTAATATTTTAACATGCTGTGTTTTGTAATTAGTAAAAGAAAAAATTAATGTTTCTCCTATAGAAGCTTTTAAAGAGTAGTTTCCATATAAGTTTGTCTGAGCACCTTCAGTTGTTCCTTCAATATTAATTGATACTCCAGGAAAAGGATTACCATCTTCGTCAAGTACTATACCGTTAATAATTTCTTTTTCTTGGGATATTTGGTTTTGAGCAAAACTTTGTGAGGTCAAGCAAACAATTAAAAATAGTCTAAAAATAGCTTTCATATATATCTGTTTATTTGGTTATTTGTTTAATATAAATCGTTTTATCAATTCAAGTATTAAACACTCGAAACTATTTTTATTCTAAGAAAGAGATGGTTACGCTTTTTCTATTCGTTTTAAAGTTTCGTTACGTTTAATTTTTCCTGATTCAGTTAAAGTGAACTGGTTAATGTAGTATACGTTTTTTGGTTTAGAATACGATTTTAAAGTATTAAATATTGAATTATCTATTTCAATATTTTCACCTTCTACAACAAGTATTACACGTTCACCTAATATAGTATCCTTTTCTGATGCAATAAAAAACTTTGCATTAATTTTACCACTTAATATGTTTTCTACTTGCTCTGGAAACACTTTTATTCCTCCAGAATTAATAATAGAATCTGCTCTACCTATCCACTCGAATTCAGTTTTAGACTGAAGCTTAACCACATCATTTGTAATTATTATAGTATCTGAAACAAATGGAGCATTAATAATTAAACAGTCTCTATCGTCTTGCTTAATTTCTATATTTGGTAAGGTTTTAAAACTATTGTTTTTAGTAATACCGTTTAATTGCTTAACAGCTATATGAGAAACAGTCTCTGTCATACCATAAGTCTCAAAAATATTAGCTTTAAGTTCTTGTAATTTAGCATTTAATGCTGATGATACTTTTGCACCTCCAACAATAACTGTTTTAATAGATTTTAATTTATCTAAATTTTTTTCAAGTTGTAAAGGTACCATTGCTGTAAAATGGTATTGTTTTTCTAAATCTATTTTGAGGTTAGATTTTGGTTCGATACTATCAATCTCAAGCCCTAAAACTAATGCACGAACTAGCATCATTTTTCCAGCTATATAATGAGCTGGCAAGCATAAAAGGGCTTTACTACTTGGTTGTAATTTAAAGTATTCTCCCGTTGCAATAGCACTATTTACCATTGCTTGTTTTTTTATAACAATTGTTTTTGGAACTCCTGTAGATCCAGACGTTTTAAGAGCTATTGTATTAGAGTTATCTTGCCATAGTAGTAGAAAATCGCCAATATCTTTATTATAAGATAACTTACTTTCAATTAATTTTAAAGCAAAATCTTTTAAAGCAATAAAACTATAATGCTCTCCATTGTACTTAAAACACTTATTAACGATATCGAAACCTGGCATGTATTAATCTATTATTTTATAGTTCTCTTTTGCTGGTTCCACAACTTTTCCTGTAAGTTTTTCTTTCCAGTTAGTCCATTTATAAACACGACTAAAAATGAATAGCAGTATTGGAAAAATAATAAAAACCGGAAGTATTAAATTTGCAAAACCAGCTTCTGGCTCTGCCGTATCTTTAAAAATAGAATGCGTTTGTAAAGCAGTCCAATTTGCAGTAACTAATAAAGCGGTAAAAAGGTTATTGGCTGCATGAAAACCTAAAGCCAGCTCCATTCCTTCGTCCATTAATGTTATAATACCAAGAAACAAACCTGTTCCTATATAATAAACCATAATAGAATAACCCAACTTATCTACTTCTGGATTTGCAATATGCAATAAGCCAAAAATAACTGATGTTATAATTAATGGGACCCATTTATTTTTAGCCACAACTCCTATACCTTGCATTAAATAACCTCTAAATAAGTACTCTTCGAAACTTGTTTGAAAAGGAATTAAAATAATGGCAATAACTGCCAATATAAGAAACCTATTAAGTTCAAAATTATCTAAATAACTCTCTGGAGATAAAAAGTAATCTAAAAGTGTCATTCCAGAAGATACTATTCCCCAAAAGAAAAAAGCAAACCAAATACGTTTCCAATCAATCTTTTTTCTAGCTGTAGTTAAGCTTCTAATACTTTGCTTATGTAGTAATTTTACAATAATTAATAAGAATATTAGACCACCAGCAAATGGTAGTAAAACAAAAACAAGGTTAATATTAGAGTCGAATAAAGACATTAAGTAATTAACATCGTCTAGCCTTGTTAAATCAACAGTGCCTTCCATTCTTTTCATAAAAATACCAACAAAATGTGGTATCGAAAAGACACCTACACCAATAAAAGCGACAATGAGACCTAAAACGTATCTCCACCAATCGTGTAAATTTTTAAATGTTTGAGCTATATACATATTCTATAAATTAAAATTCCAATTTCTATTGTTATTGTACTGTAATGTACCATTTTTCACTTCTAAAGGCGATTGAATGTTGTTAGTAAACAAACCTCCTGTGCCCAAGCCTTGCGGCATACTATTTTGTTTTAAATAAGTGTATTGTGCAATAGCACTAAGCCCAATATTGCTTTCTAATGCACTTGTAATCCACCAACCACTATTTTGTTTTTCAGCTAAAGCAATCCATTCGTCTGTGCTTTTAAAACCGCCAATAAAACTAGGCTTTAATATAATATATTGTGGCTTTATGGTTTGTAATAATTCTATTTTATTCTCAGTAGAAAACACACCTATTAGTTCTTCGTCTAAAGCAATAGGCAAAGGTGTTAGTTCACACAATTTAGCCATTTCTTTAAATTGATTAGCCTTAATTGGTTGCTCTATAGAATGTATACTAAAATCACTTAATCGCTTCAGTTTTTCTAAGGCACTATCGGTACTAAATGCTCCATTAGCATCTACACGAAGTTCTATATCGCTTTCGCTGAAATGTGTTCTAATCCCTTTTAGTAAGCTTAATTCTGTATTAAAATCTATGGCACCTATTTTTAATTTAATACACTTAAAACCAGCTTCAATTTTATCTTGAATTTGCTGTTTCATAAATGTTTCATTTCCCATCCAAATTAATCCATTTATAGAAATTGAATCTTCGTTTTTGGTGAATTTTGATGGAAATAATTCGAAATCATCATTGGCTTCAAAAGACATAAAAGCCATTTCTAAACCTATTTGAATACTAGGGAATTCTATATTTTTTTCTAACAGGAAGATTAAACCTTTGTCTATATTCTCGCAAGTATATTTAAGTTGTGCTTCGTAATTTGGTCTATCATCTACAGATAAACCTCTAAGAATACCACATTCTCCAATACCACGTTTTCCTTCCGAAGATAATATTATAAACCACGTTTCTTTAGTTTTTAAAACACCTCGTGATGTACCACTTGGTTGTTTAAAATTAAGGATGTGTTTTTTGTAAATTGCTTTCATAAATCTTATCAAAAATACTCAAAAATAATTGTAACTTGTGTGTAATTATCCCCTAAACTAATGAGCACTTTTCCATATATAATTTTATTTGCTATTCCTTTTTTCGTAATCTCTATTGCTTTAGAAGTTTATGTTATTATTAAACAATATAAAAAGTACGATTATAAAGATGCTATAACTTCAATTTCTATGGGAAGTGGTAATGTTTTACTCACCTTTTTTAGTAAAGCTATAGTACTTTTTTGCTTTTTGTATATCTATAATAATTTTAGATTATTTACTATCCCAATGGTTTGGTGGAGCTTTATTTTACTACTATTTCTAGACGACTTCTGTTACTATTGGTTTCATAGAATATCTCACGAATGTAGATTGTTTTGGGCCTCACATGTGGTGCATCATTCTTCTAAAAAATACAATCTAAGTACCGCTTTAAGACAAACGTGGTCTGGTGGATTTTATACTTTTATCTTTTGGATAGTACTACCATTTTTAGGTTTTCATCCTGGAATGATACTTTTACAAATGTCTGTTAGTTTAATATATCAATTTTGGATACATACAGAAACTATAAACAAGCTGCCTAAATGGTTTGAAGCTATATTTAACACACCTTCTCATCATCGTGTCCATCATGGTAGTAATCCTATTTATCTCGATAGAAACCATGCAGGAATTTTTATTATTTGGGATCGACTATTTGGCACTTTTCAAGCTGAACTAGATTCTGAAAAGGTACAATATGGATTAACAGCCAATATAAATACAAACAACCCAATTAAAATAGCGTTTCAAGAATGGATAGCCATGTTAAAAGATGCATCTATGAAAAAAGTATCTTTTATTAACCGACTAAAATACCTTGTAAAACCTCCTGGTTGGAAACATGATGGTAGCGGAGTTAATTCAAACGATCTTAAAAAAGAATGGCTAGAAAAACAAGTCTTAAAATAAGTGACCAACACCTAAAAGCACTGCCAATAGTACTGTTGATAGTGCTAGTTTTTTTAATTCAGGATCAAAATCTTTTAAATTCGTAATTGCATTAACACGTTTTAAATGTAATACTAAAGGTATGTATGCTATAAAAAATATTAAATTAAAAGGAGAGACATAATATAAAATCCCAAAAACAAGAGATGCCACCATTGCTCCAATAATTAAAAAGTTATGGTATTTTTTCGCCTTTTCTTTACCTAATTTTACTGCAGTTGTTATTTTGTTACTTTTAAAATCGTTTTCTATGTCTCGCATATTATTTAAATTTAAAACACCTGCACTTAGTAAGCCTAGCGCAATAGCAGGCAAAATAGTAACGTGATCTAATTGTTTAGCAAACAACACGTAACAACCTATAACACTAACGATTCCAAAAAATAAAAACACATAAACATCGCCTAAACCTCTATAGCCATAAGCTTTGTTTCCCATTGTATATTTTATAGCAGATCTTACAGCAAATGCTGCAATAACAAAAAACAGAAGTGCTAGTAATAAATGTTTAGATCCAAAAGCTGAATAAATTAAGCCAATGGTTAATACTATGCAAATAAGAATATTCAATCTTATAGCATAAAACATTTCGCCTGGCGTAATACCACCACTTTGTATGGCACGTTCTGGTCCTATTCTATCATCGTTATCTGTGCCTTTTTCGGCATCACCATAATCGTTTGCTAGATTAGATAGTATTTGGTAACTAATAGTTGCTGCAATGGCCAATAAAAAAATTTGCCAACTAAATACGCCATTATATTCTGCAAGACAGCCAGCAACTATAATTCCTGAAATTGAAAGCGGTAATGTTCTTAATCTAATTGCAGATAACCAAATTGAAATATTTTTCATTAATTTATTTTATGGAATCCACTGCTTTGGGAAATTAGGTTTTCTTTTTTCTAAAAAAGCGTCTCTTCCTTCTTTAGCTTCATCCGTCATGTAAGCCAAACGTGTTGCTTCTCCAGCAAATACTTGCTGTCCAACCATACCATCATCAGTTAAATTCATTGCGAATTTAAGCATCTTAATAGATGTAGGAGATTTTTCTAATATTTCTTGTGCCCATTGGTAAGCTGTAGATTCTAATTCGTCGTGCGGAATTACTGCATTTACCATTCCCATTTCATAAGCCTCTTGAGCAGAATAATTACGACCTAAAAAGAAAATTTCTCTAGCTTTTTTCTGACCAACCATTTTTGCAAGATATGCAGATCCATATCCACCATCAAAACTAGTAACATCGGCATCTGTTTGCTTAAAAATAGCGTGTTCTTTACTTGCTAAAGTTAAATCACAAACCACATGTAAACTATGCCCTCCACCTACTGCCCAACCTGGAACGACAGCTATTACAGCTTTAGGCATAAAACGAATTAAACGCTGGACTTCTAATATATTTAATCTATGGTAACCATCTTCACCTACGTAACCTTTATGTCCTCTGGCTTTTTGGTCTCCACCAGAACAAAAAGAATAGATACCATCTTTAGTTGATGGACCTTCTGCTGATAGTAAAACTACTCCAATATTAATATCTTCTTGTGCATCGTAAAATGCATCATAAAGTTCTTTTGTTGTTTTTGGTCGAAACGCATTTCTAACGTTTGGTCTATTAAAGGCTATTCTTGCAACACCACCACTTTTATTATAAGTAATATCTTCATAATCTTTAACCTTAACCCATTTTATCTCGCTCATATTATTTCTTAATTTTTCAGATTTTAAAAATACATAATTTCGGTTATTGTAGTCCTTATTTTTTCAATTATTCTTCAATAAACTAATCGGTTTTATCTATTTAAACTATTAAATCAATGTTTATTAGAGAGTTACAAATCGATTGTTTTGTAGGTAAAAACTTATAGATAAATATTTTTAATCGTCCAAAAAACACCTTTTGTCGTAAAACGATTTAATAATATTTAAAAAAATGCAAATAAATGAGTTCGCAATACCTTTACAGTGTTATTAATCCACATACAAACCCTTATAAATGAGAACAATTAACTCTCCGCTTTATCAAAAAGTACTAGAAACACATCATTTAACCATTGGTGATTTTTATTTTTTAGAAAACTTTTTAATCGCCGAAATAAATGAAGGCATCCATCTAGATTCAACAAACACTAGGACACTTTTAAAAATTGTAAACTCCTTTTTTAAGAATCGTAATTTTGGACATATTATAAATAGAGTAAACAAATATTCAGTTTCTCCATTAGACTATGCTAGTTATTGCAAAAAGCTTAATAATGTAGTGTCTTTTAGTTCTATTACATACGATAATCATTTCGATAATATGAATGTAACAATAGAGAATCACTTTTTACACAAACCTTTTCATGTTGCAAAAAATATTGAAGAGTCATTTCTGTGGTCTGAAAATAAAATAAAAAAAACGCTTACTATTAGCGCCTAGTGATAACATATAATTATATATGAATCAACTATATATAACAATGCACTTAAACAATAAATTTAATGACTAACATAAATTCCCTTTATTTATCATTAACAAAAAAGCTACTATAAATATAGTAGCTTTTTAATTTTATTGAAAAGTAAAATTGACAAATTAAACCAAACGAATACCATCTTTTTCGATAGTAATTTGCTTTTGCTTGTAAAGTGCACCAATCGCTTTTTTAAAGTTTTTCTTACTCATTTCTAAAGTTTCTTTAATAGCTTCTGGTGAAGATTTATCGTATAATGGTAAATATCCAGAATTGTCTTCAAGGATGTCTAAAATCTTTTTAGCATTAGGCTCTATGTTTCTAAAACCGACTTGACCTAAAGCAATATCTAACTTATTACCTGGTCTAATTTTTTTAACAATACCTTTTAAGCGATCTCCAATACTTAATTCTTGAAAAATACTATCCTTGTAAATTAAGCCCATATGTTGCTTATTTACAATAACATTCATTCCAAAATCACTTGGGTGCGATACTATTAGCTCTACTTCTTCAAATTCTGCAACCGTTAGTATTTCATTATCTAAAAATCTATTGGTTTTACTTGTTGCTACTAGTCTTTCGCTTTTTTCATCTAAATAGCAATGTACTAAGTACCACCCTCCTTTTTTCATTGGGAAAGCTTGCTCCTTAAACGGGCAAAATAATTCTTTTACCATTCCCCAATCAAGGAAAGCACCATAATCGTTTACGGCATTACAGCGTAAAACCGCAAAATCACCTTTTGTAATATGTGGCTCGTCCGTTACTGCAACTAAACGCTCATCATTATCTAAATAGATAAAAACTTCTACATCATCACCTACTTTAAAAACGTCTTCAACGTAACGATTAGGTAATAAAACCTCATTACCATCTTCATCTGACAAGAACATACCCGGTTCGGTTTCTCTTATTATTTCTAAAGTATTATATTCTCCTATATTTATCATGCGGCAAAAATACTAATATTAAAATTCAAAAATGATTTTTTTTTATATTTTGAAAGCAATTTTAAACACTTTAAAAAAAATCACAAAAAAAAGCGTTGTAAACTAAATTACAACGCTTTATATATGTTAAAAAAGGTATTCTATTTGTAAACAGATTCTTTCTTAAAGTGTCTTGCTAATAAATAATAAACAACTGCTCTATATTTATTTCTGTTAGACTTACCATATTTCTCCATTACAGAAGCAATAGCTTTATCTAACTCTGCACTATCCTCTAAGCCTAATTTTTTAATTAAAAAATTATTTTTAACTGTAGCTAATTCTTTATCATCTGAACCAGAAACCGTTGCAGCATCTTTATTATAAATAGATGGCCCGCAACCTATTGTTACTTTAGTTAAAAAATCCATATCTGGAGTTTCACCTATTTTGTCTTTTAAATCAGCAGCATATTTTGCGATTAGATCATCTCTTTTACTCATAATTATAGTTTTAAGTGGTTTAATTCTTCTTAAATATACAATTTTTTTAAACCAATAAAATAACTGACTTAATAAATTATAGCTATAATATCGATAAACGGATAAAACTACCGATTAATTACTTAATTTGTGCAAAATACTTCAATAGCGTCTCATCGTTCAATTCGCTTGGAGTAAATATTTCAAGTAACTTAGGCTTAGTACCTTCAATATAAAACTGATCTAAACCTGAAACTAATTCAAGTTCGTTAGAAGCCGTTCTATATTCAAAACCATACATGGCACAAAGCTGCTTGGCTGTTAAGTTGTGCTTTGTTTCAAAGTAAGTATCATAATTTAAGGTGTTTTTATGTCCAGGTAAAATCCTGAAGATCCCTCCTCCTGCATTATTAACAACAATTACTCTAAAGTTATTGGGTATATAATTATTCCAAAACGCATTGCTATCGTACAAGAAACTTAAATCTCCAGTAATAAATGTGGTTTGTAATTTAGAAGCCGTTGCTGCACCAATAGCTGTACTAGTACTGCCATCTATACCGCTAGTTCCTCTGTTACAAAAAACTTCAATGGATGTTTTTAAATCGAAAAGCTGCGTGTATCTTATTGTAGAGCTATTTCCGACTTGTAATTGTGAATTACTAGGCAATGTATTTAATAAAACTTCAAAAGCTTTAAAATCACTAAAAGGGATTGTTTTTAAATACGCTTCGTGCTTTTTTCTTCTGCTATTAAAAGCAGTAAGCCAAAAGCTGTTGTAATCACTTTCTACAGTGTTTGTTTGAAATAAAAATTGAGAAAAGAATGCATTAACAGACATTTTAAATACTTTATTTAAAGCAAAAAAGGTATCGTTAGCATGCTGCTCTCCAATATGCCAATGCTGTTTCAAATTACAATCTCTTAAGAATTTTTTAATTTTTTTAGAAACTACAAGACCTCCAAAAGTTAAAAGTATCTCTGGTTTTAATAGCTCTAGTTCCTCCGTATTTAAAGCAGCTATTAATTTATCTATACCTGGAATAAAACGCTTGTTATGGATATTAGAAGTTGTTTCGGTAAGTACTAAAACACTTTCATCTTGAGCTAAAACATCTAAATATTGCTGTTCTACAGTATTTGGCTGGTTTACACCGACCAATACTAATTTACGCTTGGCAGTATTCCAAAGGTTAATAAAAGTAGATAAATCTTCCGTTATGGTTTCTTTTGTGCTTAAAGGAGTCACTGTTGGTTTGACAACTAATGCTTCAACAATATCATACAAAGGCTCGTTAAAAGGTATATTAATATGTACAGGTCCTTTTTCTGAAACCGATATGTTAATTGCCTTATTTATTTCTTCTTCATTAAAATCTTGTACACTCTTTTGCAAATCTAAATACTTCGCTTTTTCACTTGCTTCAAGTTTATTTACTTCATCTATATCTTGCTTTAAATTAGCAGAATACAAAATATGGTTTTTATAAACATCTTCTTGATTTATAGTTTGTCCGTCGCCAATACCAATTAAATGTTTTGGTCTATCTGCACTTAAAACTACTAAAGGAATATTACTAAAAAAAGCTTCTGCAACAGCAGGATAATAATTTAAAAGTGCACTGCCCGAAGTACAAACAACAGCTACTGGCTCTTGAATTTGCTGTGCAATTCCCATAGCAAAAAACGCAGCACAGCGCTCGTCTACAATACTATAACATTTAAAAAAGGGATCGTGAGTAAAACCTATTGTTAAAGGTGCATTTCTACTACCTGGAGATAATACTATATGTTGTATATTCTTAGCTTTACAAAGCTGAACAACGGTTTGAGCGAGTGGTATTTTTGGGTGCTTCATCTGTGGTGTAAAAATACAAAATCACACTTTTAATCCGAATTAAAACAACACCTTTTTCATGGTTTGTGTTTTATTCACCGTTTCTTGCCATTCATTTTCAGCAATCGAGTCTTTTGTTATACCGCCACCAACATAAATACTCGCTTTTACATCTGTTAATTGCATACAACGTAGGTTTACATATAAATTAGAAATCGTTTTTACGGCGCTGTACGCATTATTCTCTACGTTTCTACGGTTGGTGTTTCGAGTGGTTTTTTCTTTAATGTTTAGTTCGCCTAAATAACCTGTGTAAAACTCACGATTATAGTTTTCGTTGTTTAAAATAAATTGCTTTGCAGTTGTTTTTGGTAAGCCACAAACCGCAGGCGTTGGATGTAAAACAGTTACAACCTCTTTTAAATTTGAAGTTAGCAGTCCAGATACTCTAGTTTTTAAATGTAGTAAGCTACCTGCTTTTATCGTTTCTACTTTTGCTACACTCAAATTAGTGACTGAAGCCTCTAAACTTTCGACTAAAAAATCTGTAACCAATTGTTGCTCTTCACTTTCTTTGGCTTCCCATTTTGGGTTGGCATCTCCTTTAAATTCTTGAGTACCTGCCAAAGCCATTGTTGTAAACCTGTTTCCGGTGACGCTTAATAAAGTTTCTGGTGTTGCACCTAGCCACAACCCTATTTTGGGATGGTACCAACAATACACAAATGCTGTTTTATATTGTGATAATAAGCGTTTAAAAAGCTGAATGGGATTACTTTCTAAAAGTACCACTTCTTCCTTTCGTGAAATTACTACTTTCTTAAAAGTGTTCTCTTTTATCGTGTCTATAGCTTTTGAAACTAAAGCGATATGAAACGTTTTAGCGTTGTTTAAATCGGCTTCACTTTCGTTTGACTTCAATGTATCTTCAGCTTCTCGATTGTCTTCAGTAACACTAAAACTTGTTTCTAAACTATCGGATTGCTCGGTAGGAATTAATACCGTTTCCTTGTTTGAATCGAAAGGCGAAAAAATGAATCCGCTTTCGGTTAAATTTTCAGAAGTATACACTATATCATTTTCTTGAAACACTCCTTTAACAAACGAAGTATTGGGTTTAGAATACAATACAAATGGTAAAGCATCGTCAAAATGATTTTGGGTACTCTCGAAAAAATCTGATGATTGCATTTATTACTTCTTTTTTGGTAACGAGATTGTAGACAATCTACAAATAGAAACTAAATTATCGGCTTCGTCTGTTACTCTAATATCTAATAATTGTGTAGTCCTCCCTTTGTGTAAAAAAGTCGCTTTTGCATAAACATAACCGTCTTTTACGCTCTTTAAATGATTTGCTGTAATCTCTAAACCGCGTACAAACATATTCTCTGTGTCTGTAAATATATGCGAGGCAAAACTACCTACACTTTCTGCCAAAGCCGCTGTTGCTCCACCATGTAATACGCCATCTGGTTGGTGTACTCTTGGTGTTACTGGCATTCTGGCTACAAGAAAATTATCGCCAAAATCGACCATTTCAATGTTTAAAGTTTCCATTAAAGTATCTTTACTAGAAGCGTTTGCTTTTGCTAGCATTTCTGTTTTAGAAATATTCATCTATTTACTGTATTTTTATAACCTCAAAAATACGAAACATAGCAAGAATGCAATCTACCCAAAAGGAAATATTTTACACTACCAACAAACCTTATTCTACTTTAAACACTTTAACAGATAAAACCAAGAATGTATGGTTTGTATGCCATGGTTTGGGTTATTTAAGCAAATATTTTATAAGATATTTTAAAGGTTTAAATGCCGAAGAAAATTACATTATTTCTCCTCAAGCGCCTAGTTTATATTATCAAGACGGTTTTAAACATGTTGGTGCCTGCTGGTTAACTAAAGAAAACACACAAGTTGAAACCCAAAATATTGTCAATTATTTTGATTCTATTTTAGCCGAAGAACAAATTCCTGAAGACAAAAATATTATTGTTTTAGGCTATTCTCAAGGTGTTAGTGTAGCGACACGTTATATTAAAAATAGACAGTTACCATGTTCTCAACTTATATTGCATTCTGGAGGTTTACCAAAAGAATTAGTAGCCGAAGATTTTAAACTATTAAAAGCAAAAGTGTCTTTGGTTTATGGGACTGAAGATGAATATTTAGATGCAAAACGTATTGCCCATGAAACTGAACGTGCCCGTGAATTGTTTGGAAAAGATGTGAGTATTATTCCTTTTGAAGGTAAACACGTGGTTAATGTGGATATTATTAATGGATTGGTATGATGGATTGGTTGGATTTAGGACGTTTCGTTTAATGTTTCGTTGATATAAAATCGTTTCAATGTTTTATATCATACGTTAAACGAAGTTGGACTATTTTTTTGACAAAGTCAAGCATTCGGTTTTAGTACTTTTTATATTAAAATCAAGTTGAATTTAATTTTCCTTTTCCTAAAAAACATAGTTGTCTCAACATTAAAACGAGTTAGTCTTATTACACTTTGTAAATATATATCACTGCTAATGATATAGATTTTATGAGAAAGATTGTTAGTAATAATTTGTTACTAATCTTTTCCGAATTTGGTTTTGGAGTAACCTATAAATTCTAATAAAATAGTCTTAGGAATAATATCTTTTTCATATTTAATAAGTCTAATTTTAATATGTTTTTTATTTTACTGCTGCAACTTAGATTTTATTCTACTTAAAGTTTCTTGAGAGATATTAATATAAGAAGCAACTATTTTATTTGGTAGGCGTCTAACAATATTAGGGTTTATTTTAAACAACTGCTGATACCTTTCGGATGCATCGAGAGTGGTAAATGATATTAGTCTTTTACTACTATTAACGTAGGCTTTTTCTAAATAGATGTTATAAAAATCTTTCCATTTAGGAATCGTTTTTATGAGAGTTCTAAAGTCATCATGAGTAATATATAGCAACTCACTCTTTTCTATAACTTGAATATTTTCTTGTGCAGGCTCGTTAGTTATAAAGCTAACAAGTTCTGTCGCAAACTGATTTTCGAATGCTATGTAACGTGTAATATCCTTGCCCTCTTCATCTATATAAAAAATCCTTAGACACCCTTTTTTAACGAAATAACTAACCTGACTGTTCTTTCCATTTGAAAGTAAAATTTCATTTTTACTTTTTTTAATGGGTTTAAAATAAGACAAGACGACTTTTAAGTCTTCATCCTCAATATCAATATTCTTTTTTATGAAATTTGTGAGTTCAATGTATTGCTCCATTTATTTATAGTCTCTTACAAATTTACGGTAATGAATAATATCTTGTATTGATAACGCCATTAAATTATGCTCTTCTGTAAATTCTATAATAGTATCCATTTTTGCCATTGTACCGTCGTCGTTCATTAACTCGCAGAGTACAGCTTCTGGTTTTAAGCCTGCTAGTTTCATTAAATCTACACTTCCTTCTGTATGCCCATCTCTTTCCAATACACCGTTATTTTTAGCTCTTAAAGGAAATATATGCCCTGGTTTTGCCAAGTCGCTGCTTACGGCATTTTCGTTGCTAGCTACTTGTATTGTTTTTAATCTGTCTTTTGCTGAGACTCCCGTAGTTACACCTTCCTTTGCTTCTATAGAAATAGTAAAAGGCGTTTGAAAACTACTCGTGTTTTCCTTTACCATGTATGGTAAATTAAGTGAATCTGCTTTTTCATTGGTTAAACAAAGACAAACAATACCACTACACTTTCTTATCATGAGTGCCATGTTACTATTAGTCATATTATGTGCAGAGAATATTAAATCGCCTTCGTTTTCTCTGTTTTCGTCGTCCATTAAAATAACTCCTCTTCCATTTTGAAGGTGTTTTAATGCTTTTTCTACACGTTCCTGACTATCGTTACCAAAAAGTGTTAATGTATTTAATTCTGTAAGTACCATTATTAGTTTTTATTGTTATTTGAAAACACAAAACTAATGGTCTCTTAAATCAATTTGTTTGACGTAGGTCAATAAATGTGATGTTTTTAAATTTTATAATTAGTTTAACAGAAAACTAAGCACTAATTGGTTTAGTATTCTAATACAGAACTATTACTTTTTATATAAACTTCTTTTTCTAAAGCTAGTAAATGACAAAGCTTTCCATCTTTATCTTTTAACGGAAACATCTCTATTTCACAGCGATACATTTCTCCACTTTTCTTATAGTTTATTATGGTTTCCTTAAATGGTAATTGATTGTTAATATTTTGTCTTATTCTATTTAAAGTCTCTTTTGAAGTCTTTTCACCTTGTAAAAATTTTGGAGATTTACCTTTGGTGAAATTTACCGGATAGCCCGTCATCTCTTTAAAACCAACATTAACCCATTCTATTTCTTGATTACTATTAGTTAAAACTATAGCATCGAAATTTACTTTATTTAATTGTTCTTCTATATTAAAAGTCCAATTGTATTTATCTTGAAACTCTTTTAATGCAGCTATATCGGAGTTTCTTTTAAAATCCTCTGCTTGCTTTTGAAGAAACATAGAATAGATGTCCCAGCATTTTAATGGTCCTCGAAGTGTTGTTTTTAACATTGGTTTCATTTTTAATTGCTTTTTAAATGAAACACTAATAGTGAAGAATAACTACATTCTTAAAAACTATTAAAAGGCTTCAAATCGCGAAAGCATTATTATTAATTAGTAAAGGCAAGTAATCTGGCTTATAATAATTTATATTATTAATTACAGTTGCGCGACAGCTTGTGATTTTAACACAATTCCTTTTAACGTTTAAACGACCTTTTACAATACAAGGATAATACTTAATAAATGAACTTACAATGTCTTGATATTATTTAACAAAAAAGCCCTTGAAGATTTCAAGGGCTCTATTTTTTTTTAAGCTGTTTTAATTAAATTACTTTATAAAGACAATATAGCTTTATTCAGTCAGTTTTTTCAAAGCCTCAATAATCTCATCTGGTTCTGAACGCGTTCTATAATCAACATTAACATAATTCCACTTAACTAGTCCGTCACGTCCCAAAATAAACGTAGCTGGAATAGGCAATATAGCGCCGTTACCATTATTAATTTTATCTAAATCAAGATTTCGATCTACTCGCATATGTTCCATCAAAAACTCAGGTACTTCCCAAGCTACACCATATTGCGAAGCAACTTTCGCATCTTGATCTGACAATACTATAAATTCCATTTCATTAATCTCACTTTTTGACAAAGATCCATCTGGTACTTGTGGGCTAATGGCAACTAATGTTGCACCTAACGCATGAATTTCGCTTAATTTACCTTGTAACGCTCTAAGTTGTAAGTTACAATAAGGACACCAGTCACCACGATAAAATGTAATAACAACAGGTCCTTTTTCTAGTAAAGTATCTAGCGACACTAATTTCCCTTCAGGATTAGGCAACTTGAAACTTGGAGCTTTATACCCAATTTTGATAGCATCATCTCCTTTTTCGAAAGCTTTTGCTTTTGCAATAATATCATCGACACCTTTCATGAAGTCTGGTTTTGCTTTTCTTCCAGCTGCAATTTTAGCGTCCGTTTGTTCTTTTAAAGTATCCATTCTTTTTTTTATAAAATTAGCGAAAAGTTAAAATATTAGATAGTCTATATTCTAAAAAAAACGTTATAATAAACAGGATTTAGTTAACCAACTTAGCAATGATATCCTTTATAGGTAAAATGGATTTTGTGTATTCGATACTTGGTCCCGCTACCCAAACAGTTTTATAAGTGGCTGTTTTAGCTGCATTTTCTGTAGCTTTCATTCCTATTGAAAAACGAATCATTTTAACCCATTTTTTTAAGCTCTTATTTTTATTTAAAACAGATTCTAACCAAGATTCTTTAGTACCAATCTTTTGTACATAAGGCGTGTTAATTACCGTACACGGTGTACCAGAGATACGCTGTGTCATTATAATATCTTTTGCTCCATAATCTACACAAGCTTGCTTATACTCGTCTGTTACTCCTGCTTCTATAGATGCTATAAACGGACTCCCAACGCTAACGCCTTCTGCTCCGTAGCTTATCATTTTATCAATATCTGCTTTACAACCTACTCCTCCTGCTGAAATTACTGGAATACTTAAAGCTTTACTTAATTGGTTTGTTAATTCTTCTGGAGACAGATTACCTCTATGGCCTCCAGCTTCATTATTTACAGCAATGGCAGCATCTGCTCCTAATTGTTCTACTTTTTGTGCAAAACGTAAATCGGTAACATCGCAAAATACTTTTATACCGGCTTTGTGTGCTTGCTTAATCGTTTCTTCTGGGCTTCCTAAAGACGTAATTATAAAATCGCAACCTTCTTCGCAAATTACCTCTAACTGACCTTTGTACTTAAGGTTAGATTTATTTACAATTAAATTAAATCCAAATGAACCGCCTTCAACTTTATTCGCTTTAAGCTCCTTTAAAACAGCTCTTAACTCATCTAAAGTTCTATAATTAAGCGCAGGAATGCATCCTGCTATACCTCCTTTCATGGCTTCTGTTACCATAGCAACATTTGAAACCAAAAACATTGGTGCTTGAATTATTGGATACTTTATATTTAAAAGTTGAGTTAATTTAGTTTGCATAATCTTTTATTTATTTAAACAAATATAATCAATAATTTATTATGCATGCATAATTCTTTTTAATATGAAGCATAAAAAAAACGCAACCAAATTAATGGTTGCGTTTTTAATATTTATGGATTCCGCATCAAGTACGGAATGACAAAAAGATTATTTAACTTCTTCGAAGTCTACATCTTCTACATTGTCACTTTCTGCTTGAGCTGGTTCTCCTGCTCCTGCATCTGGTCCAGCTGCTCCACCTTGAGCATCTGCTTGTGCTTTGTACATTTCTTCGCTAGCTACTTTCCAAACTTCGTTAAGTTTGTCTAAAGCTGGCTCAATAACTGCTACATCTCTAGTTTCGTATGCTACTTTTAATTCTGCTAAAGCTTCTTCAATTGGTGCTTTCTTATCATCAGATAATTTATCACCAAATTCTTTTAATTGATTTTCTGTTTGGAAAATCATAGAATCTGCTTCGTTTAATTTCTTAGCGTTTTCTGCTGCTTTAGCATCTGCTTCTGCATTTGCTTCAGCATCAGCTTTCATTGCTTTAATTTCTTCTTCAGTTAAACCAGAAGACGCTTCGATACGGATATCTTGAGTCTTGTTAGTTGCTTTATCTGTAGCAGAAACTTTAATGATTCCGTTTGCATCGATATCGAAAGTTACTTCAATTTGAGGTACTCCTCTTTGTGCTGGTGGAATATCACTTAAGTGAAAACGTCCAATTGTTTTGTTATCTGCAGCCATAGCTCTTTCACCTTGTAATACGTGGATTTCCACTGAAGGTTGGTTGTCTGCTGCTGTAGAGAATACTTGAGATTTTTTAGTAGGAATCGTAGTATTTGCTTCAATAAGTTTCGTCATTACGTTACCCATTGTTTCGATACCTAATGATAAAGGTGTTACATCTAAAAGTAATACATCTTTAACATCTCCAGATAAAACTCCACCTTGAATTGCTGCTCCTAAAGAAACAACTTCATCAGGATTTACTCCTTTAGAAGGTGCTTTTCCAAAGAACTTTTCTACTGCTTGTTGTACTGCTGGGATACGTGTAGATCCACCAACTAAAATTACTTCGTCGATATCACTTTTAGATAATCCTGCTGCTTTTAAAGCTGTTGCACAAGGCTCTATTGTTCTTTTTACTAAATCGTCAATTAACTGCTCGAATTTAGAACGTGTTAATGTACGTACTAAGTGTTTTGGTCCAGATGCAGTTGCAGTAATATAAGGTAAGTTAATTTCTGTTTGCTCTGAAGCAGATAACTCAATCTTAGCTTTTTCTGCAGCTTCTTTTAAACGTTGTAAAGACATTGGATCTTTACGTAAGTCCATAGACTCTTCAGCGTTAAACTCATCAGCTAACCAATCAATAAGTTTTTGATCTACGTCATCACCACCTAAGTGCGTATCACCATCTGTAGATAAAACTTCAAATACACCATCTCCTAATTCTAAGATAGATACATCATGCGTTCCACCACCAAAATCGAAAACAACGATTTTTTGATCTGTTCCTTTTTTGTCCATACCATAAGCTAAAGCTGCTGCTGTTGGCTCGTTGATAATACGACGTACTTTTAATCCTGCAATTTCACCAGCTTCTTTAGTTGCTTGACGTTGTGCATCGTTAAAATATGCTGGTACAGTAATTACTGCTTCAGATACTGAAGCACCTAAGTAATCTTCAGCTGTTTTTTTCATTTTCTGTAATACCATTGCAGATAATTCTTGTGGCGTATATAAACGACCATCAATATCAACACGTGGTGTGTCATTATCTCCTTTTACTACTTTGTAAGGTACACGTTCTGCTTCTTTTTTAGACTCAGAATACTTGTTACCCATAAAACGTTTAACCGAATAAACTGTTTTTGTTGGGTTAGTTACTGCTTGTCTTTTTGCTGGATCTCCAACTTTAATTTCTCCTCCTTCTACAAAGGCAATTACAGATGGTGTTGTTCTTTTACCTTCTGCATTAGGGATAACTACTGGCTCGTTACCTTCCATTACAGAAACGCAAGAGTTGGTAGTTCCTAAATCGATTCCAATAATCTTACTCATATCTTTATTTGTTTTATGTTTTCCGCTTAATGCGAAATAAATTATATTAATTATTTACGATTGCATAAAGACAATGATTATGCCATTAGAAAAAATGTGACATGATGTCATATTTTATTATTCATAAATTATATCTATTTGGCACTACTTTGGTACTAGTTTTGTTATATTTATTAAAAAAACTAAATATTATGAAACGTATATTATCGGTAATTACTGTACTTACTTTATTATTAACGTCTTGCGAAGGCCCAGAAGGACCTAGAGGTTTCGATGGTGCTATTATAGCTTCTTCTGCTTTTGAAATTGAATTAGACCTTAACCAAACTAACAATTATGAATACTTTGAAGCTTATGGTTTTCAAGTGTTACCAACAGACGTTACGTTAGTCTATATATTATGGGAAACAGTAAACGGACAAGATGTTTGGAGACTTATGCCACAAACGGTTCAGTTTGATGATGGTGATTTGGTTTATAACTACGACTTTACACAAACCGATGTTAGATTTTTTCTAGACGGCACAACAGATTTTTCTCTTTTAGATAGTTCATACACGCAAAACCAAGTATTTAGAGTTGTCGTTGTACCTGCCGATAATGTTGGTAAAGCTTCTAACACTAATTTAGAGGCTGTTATGACACGTTATAGTATTAAAGAGTTTACTAAACGCTAATATACTAGTCATTAATATAATAAAAAAAAACAGCTTTAATTACTGAAATCAAGGCTGTTTTTTTATGTTTAAAACATAAACAATAAGCTATATTTGTGTTACTAAAACGATATAGTAATTATGGAATGTATTTCAGTTTTCGATATGCTAAAAATTGGTGTTGGGCCATCGAGTTCTCACACTTTAGGACCTTGGCGTGCTGCCGAACGTTGGTTACAAGAATTAAAAGATGATAATGTCTTTAATACTGTTACCAGAATTCAAGTAGATTTATATGGCTCGCTATCCTTAACAGGAAAAGGACATGCTACAGATTTGGCTGTTATGTTAGGTTTAAGCGGTAGTGATCCTGAATACATACCTACCGAAACTATAGACATAATTATAGCTTCGATTACAAATACTGAAAAACTTGTTTTAGGTAACGAAAAGATTATTGACTTTGACATGCAATCTGAGATTGTATTTAATAAAGTATTTCTTCCTTTTCATTCTAACGCTATTACTTTTACAGCATTTAGTATGAATACCGAAATACACCAATCTACCTTCTACTCTATTGGTGGTGGATTTGTTGTAAAGGAAGAACGTACTGTTGCTGCAGAAAACCAAGAACTTAAAAGTGAGTTTCCTTTTCCTGTAGATAAAGCAACAGAATTATTAGCTTTTTGTAAAAGTGAAAATAAAATGATTTCTGAAATTGTTTTAGAGAACGAACGCTCTCTTAGAGATGACAAAACTATAGATTTCGAGTTACAACGTATTTGGCAGACTATGTTAGACTGTATGTTTACAGGCTGCCATACCGAAGGTACTTTACCTGGTGGTTTAAATGTAAGACGTCGTGCTTACGATATGCACAAAAACTTAAATATTGAAATGCCTTATGTTACTTCTCAAGATTGGTTACAATCTATAAGACAAAGTGAAGTTAAATTTAGGCAAATATTAAAATGGGTAAGTTGCTTTGCATTATCTGTAAACGAAGTAAACGCATCTCTTGGTCGTGTGGTTACTGCTCCAACTAATGGAAGTGCTGGTGTTATTCCTGCGGTTTTAATGTACTATATGGTAATAGAAAATCATGAAGCAGATTTTAAACACATCAAACAATTTTTATTAGTTGCTGGAGAAATAGGAAGTATCTTTAAAAAAGGTGCCACTATCTCTGCCGCTATGGGTGGTTGTCAGGCCGAAATTGGTGTAAGCTCTGCAATGGCAGCAGCTGCTTTAACTGAGCTGCTTGGTGGTTCTCCAGAACAAGTTATGATTGCAGCAGAAATTGCAATGGAACATCACTTAGGGTTAACCTGTGATCCTATTGGTGGTTTAGTACAGATTCCATGTATAGAGCGTAATGCAATGGGCGCTATTAAAGCCATTAATGCTGCTGAATTGGCATTAGATACAGATCCAAAAAATGCAAAAGTACCTTTGGATAAAGTTGTTGAAACAATGTGGGAAACAGCAAAAGATATGAATAACAAGTATAAAGAAACCAGCGAAGGAGGCTTGGCAGTTCGTGTTAATATGGCGGATTGTTAAAATCTAAATAATCAAATAAAACAGAGTGAATTATGATACGCAATTAAATAGGTCTAATCGAATTAATGATAAGATCGAACAATTGAGTAAGTAATTTTAGTATTTTTACACTCTATCTTAATTTAAACTAAATGTCAGTAGCAAAAAAAGAATATAAAAGAGTAACGGTAAAATCATTAGTCGATATGAAAAAGCGCGGAGAGAAAATTTCCATGCTTACTGCATACGATTATACTATGGCAAAAATTGTTGATGGTGCTGGAATAGATGTTATTTTGGTTGGTGATTCGGCTAGTAATGTTATGGCTGGACACGAAACAACATTACCTATTACTTTAGATCAAATGATTTATCATGCTTCTTCTGTTATTCGTGCTATTGATCGCTCTTTAGTAGTTGTAGATTTACCTTTTGGAAGTTACCAAAGTGACCCAAAAGAAGCTTTACGTTCTGCCATTAGAATTATGAAAGAATCTGGCGGACACGCCGTTAAAATGGAAGGTGGTAAAGAAGTAAAAGACTCTATCAAACGTATTTTACATGCTGGAATTCCTGTTATGGGACATTTAGGTTTAACACCACAATCTATATATAAATTTGGTACTTACACTGTTCGTGCTAAAGAGGAAGAAGAAGCAATACAGCTTAAAGAAGATGCTTTAATGCTTGAAAAAGCTGGTTGTTTTGCAATTGTTTTAGAAAAAATACCTGCTAAATTGGCCGAAGAAGTTGCTAAGAGTGTTTCTATTCCGGTAATTGGAATTGGTGCTGGTAACGGTGTCGATGGTCAAGTTTTAGTAACGCATGACATGATTGGTATGACACACGAGTTCAATCCTCGTTTTTTAAGACGCTACATGAATTTATATGAAGAAATGACCAACGCCTTCACACAATATGGTGAAGATGTTAAGAGTGGTGATTTTCCTAATGATGAGGAACAGTATTAAAATTGAATTAATTAGATTTTTGGATTCCTCGATCTTTCGAACTTACTCGAATAAATACTAAATGAAATTGTATTAATTAGATATATTTTTAGTTGTTTTTAAAAATTGAACTAATCAAATAAATAAATGCATAGATTTAAAGATTTAGAATTCTGGAAGAAAAGCCGACTATTTTGTTCTGAAATTTATGCTATTACTTCTAAATTTCCTGAATCTGAAAAATTTGGTTTAACAAATCAACTTAAAAGAGCTTCTGTTTCAATACCATCAAATATTGCAGAAGTCTCTTCTAGGCAATCTAATAAAGATTTCTCGCGATTTCTTCAAATAACTTTAAGTTCCGCTTACGAAGTTGAAACACAATTATTAATTGCTTCAGATTTAAATTTTATAAATCATGAAGAATTAGATTCTCCTTTAAAAAGTTTAGAATCTATAATAACAATGACCTCTAAGTTTAAATCTACTCTCAATTAAATCTAAAAATCTAACTATCGAGTGATCCAAAAATCTAAAATAATTTCTACAAAAGACAACCTTCAGGTTATTTACGAAGACAATCACATTATTGTAGTTAATAAACGTGCGGGAGATATTGTACAAGGTGATAAAACGGGAGACAAACCTTTAAGCGATGTTGTAAAGGAATATATTGCCGAGAAATATAATAAACCTGGAAACGTATATTTAGGTACAGTACATAGGCTTGATAGACCTACTACGGGTTTGGTTATATTTGCAAAAACTAGCAAAGCGCTACCGCGTTTAAATAAATTATTTGTCTCTAAAGATATTTCTAAAACCTATTGGGCTTTAGTTAAAAATAAACCTAAAAAAGATAGCGATTCACTTATTAATTGGCTTATTAAGAATCCTAAAAACAATAAATCTAGAGCACATATTAATGAGGTTCCAGATAGTAAAAAGGCTATTCTTCATTATAAAACAATCAAGACTTTAGATAATTACTTTTTACTAGAAGTTAATTTAGAAACTGGTCGTCATCATCAAATAAGAGTACAATTATCTACTATTGGCTCTCCTATAAAAGGTGATTTAAAATATGGTTTCGATCGTAGTAATAAAGATGCCAGTATTAGTCTTCATGCAAGAAACATAAAGTTTATACATCCTGTTTCTAAAGAAGAATTAAACATAACCGCGCCTCTACCTAAAGATCCAATTTGGAATGCTTGCTTATAGTTAAAAGTTTAAGATTTTGTTACAATAGCTTTCCGTTTTAAAAGCGTAACTTACTTTTTTAATTAACTACTTATGATCCCTAAATTATTACAATCTCAAAAAGAGAATTTTAAAACTGGAGAAACAAAATCTGTTGCTTTTAGAAAACAAACTTTAAAAAGACTTAAAACGGAGCTTATAAAACGTGAAAACGATATCATTGAAGCTTTAGCTAAAGACTTTAAAAAGCCCGCTTTCGAGTCTGTTTTAACAGAAACTGTCGTTGTCCTTTCAGATTTAGATTTAATGATTAAAAACGTATCTAAATGGTCTAAACCTAAGCGAGTTATGCCTGCTTTAATGAATTTTCCGTCTACAGATAGATTGTATTCTGAACCTTATGGGCAAACGCTAATTATTGCGCCATGGAACTATCCATACCAATTAGCAATTGCTCCAATGGTAGCAGCAATTGCTGCTGGAAATACCGTTGTTTTAAAACCGAGTGAACTTACTCCAAATACTTCAACTTTAATAAACACAATTATTAAAACTGTTTTTAAACCAGAACATGTTTGTGTTGTTGAAGGCGGTGTAGATGTCTCTACTACTCTACTTGCACAACGTTGGGATTATATTTTCTTTACAGGAAGTGTAAATGTTGGTAAGATTGTAGCCAAAGCTGCTGCTGAAAACCTAACACCAATAACATTAGAATTAGGCGGAAAAAATCCTTGTATTATAGACGAAACAGCTAATATAAAATTAACCGCGAAACGAATTGTTTGGGGTAAATTTTTAAATGCAGGACAAACCTGTATTGCTCCAGATTATATACTAATTGATGAACGAAAAAAAGATGCTTTTTATAAAGCAATGAGAGCTGAAATTGAAAAAGCTTATACTAATACCCCTAAAGCATCAGAAGATTTTTGTCGTATTGTAAACCAAAAGAATTTTGAGCGTTTAAATAGAATGCTTACCAACGAGAACTGCCTTATCGGTGGACAAACAGATGCCAAAACATTATACATCTCTCCTACTCTTATAGATGAACCAAGTTTAGACAGTGAAGTCATGAAAGATGAAATTTTTGGACCAATACTTCCTGTTATTTCTTATAAAAATGAAGCAGAAATTGAAACTATAATTTCTAAATACGAAAAACCTTTGGCACTTTACGTGTTTAGCACAAATTCAGCGAAAGCTAAAAAAGTGATTGAAAAATTCTCTTTTGGTGGCGGTTGTATTAATGACACTGTTATTCATTTTGCGAACCATAGATTACCATTTGGCGGTACAGGAAATAGTGGTATTGGTGCTTACCATGGTAAATTATCTTTCGATACTTTTTCTCACAAAAAAGCAGTTGTTAAAAAAGGAAACTGGTTAGATTTACCGGTACGTTATGCTCCTTATACTGGAAAGTTAAAAAAAGTAAAGAAGATTTTGAAATGGTTGTAATTGAAGAAATAAATTATTTCTCTTCATGATTATAAGGATACTTTATTTCTAATACAACACCTTCACCAACCTTAGAGTTTAAATTATAATCTGTATTAATTAGTTCTGCACGGCTTTTCATGTTAAGTAAACCTGATCCTTTTTCTACAGTGGCCATATCGAAACCTTTTCCATCGTCACTTGCTACTATTACAAGCTTATCTTCTAAATAATTTAATTTTACTAATAGATTTTTAGCTTGAGAATATTTTACAGTGTTAGAAAAGAATTCTTGAAGTATTCTAAAAATAATAATTTCATGTTTAGTATTTTTAAAAGGTACAATCTCTCCCTTAACATGTAATTCTGCAGTAGCAAATCTTAATTTCTTAAGCCTATTTAATTCATTTTCAATAGACTGTTCAAACCCAATATTTAAAACAACTTCATTATTTAAAGAGCGAGATAACATTCTCACTTCTTTTAAACTTTCTTTTACAGTACTAGCAGCTTCGGTAAAGTTCTCTTTTACATCATCACTAACTTGTGTTTTTAGTATGTTCATTTGCATACTTGCAGCAGCTAGTAATTGACCCACATTATCGTGTAGTTCCCAACCAATATTTTTTAAGGTTTGTTCTTGTATTTCGGTTTGTGCATTACTTAATTCTTCCTCAAAGGCTTGTTGTTGCTTAATTTTATCAATTAGTAACTTATTTTTCCTTTTCTGAAAAACAATAAAAAATAAAATAACCAAAGCGGTTACTATTATTAAAACACCAATCATATAGATTAATAAATAGCGTTCTGCAGAAGTAGATTTTTTCACCTCTTGAAATATAGAGGATAGCATTAGTAAATTATACATAATGAGATTGTGGTTTAGAAATGATAAGGCCAATAGCAAAACAAGAATACATAAAGATATTGGCAAAAACAAAAATGCGTCGTTTTAAATAGACAAAATCGAAGTCTACAACGGTATTATATGCTTCAAAAAATAAAATTGGAGTAACTATAAGCCACCAAATTAATATTGCGCTTAAAGCATAAAAACTGTACGTTTTTAAAGCATTTGAAATAGTTTCAGAATTAATTAATTCTATAAAGTAGACTGAACACCCAATTAATAAAGAAAATGCTCCCGTAAATTGATAATAAGAATCATGCGCCTTAAAAAATACATTTGGATAAATATAAAAATGACATAACATGAGTGCAAGATATACGCCACCTAATACAAGAATAAACCTTCTATTAAAATTATTACGTAATACACTATATATGTAATATAGTATTAATAATACAGTGCCAAATATCCAAAACAAATTATACCAAGACATACTATTAAAGCCTATACTTCTAAGGTATGTGGTTAGCTTAAAATTATTATCATAAAAAAAAGTAGCTCCTGTAAAATCTATTAGTACAATGTAAATTAAAAATAGAATAAAAAATGTAGTTGTTGTGCCTTTGTATTTTTTTAAACATAAGAGTCCTGTGAGCATTGCTAAAAACTCAAAAAAATAGCTTATAAAATTAAAATTCTTTGTTATAAATTCTAGCACTAAGGGAATGTTAGGGTTCTTCTAAAATACATTAAAATTATTTAGCATACTCCAATATTAGAAGTGGTAATTGATAGGTGGTTATTGATTGAGACTATTAAGTTCTGTATTATGGTGCAGTAATGGTTTTGTAAGTTTCTTTTGAGTCTAATTCTGGTTTTGAAAATATTAGACCCAAAGTAAATGTGGTGTACATAAAAAAGTTAGCAAATAAATATATTTGCCATTGTAAAACTATAAATTTCCAATCTGAATTTTTAAAATATAAATCGTAAAATGATAACGGTGTTATAATTATCCACCAAGTAAAAATTGAAATTGATATATAAAAATATATTGATTTATAGAATTTTAAGATTTGATTATTTTGTAATATTTCAATAAAATAAAATACTGAACACATAATAATAATTAAACCACCAAAAATTTGAACAGGTATAAAAAACTGAAAAAAGAATAAATGTCTATTTAAAATTAAATAGATTAAAGTGAATACAATAAATAGTATAGTGATTCCTTTTAGAGTCTTGCAAAAAACAGGAGATTTCAGTATTTTTTGAAACAGTATTGAAAATAGTATTATTGTTATGATGTCAAAAGTAAATGTAAACCACCAATAATTCTGCATAAAAATAGAATTATATACTGGTTTTAAAAACTCAAATTCCTCATAAAAAAGTGAATAACTACCTATTAACTCTACAAAAAACAAGTAGATAACAATCTTTATAAAAAAAGTAGCAGTAGTACCTTTATACTTCTTATAAGAAATAATCCCAGTAATAACTGCTACTAATTCTACACCAAACAATAGCCAGGTATAATTGTTTCTAAAAAAATCTTCCAATTCTATTAATTATGGGTTTGGGTATCCTTTTCCAGGAGGCATCCCACCTGTTCCTCTATCTAATCCTCTTGCATTTGGATCGTCATTATTTGGATCGTTTTCTCCAGGTTTATAATCTGGGTTTGGTACCGTTGGTACCATAAAAATTGTTGTTTTACCACCTTTACCTAAACTATCATCAACACCTAAATAAAATCTAATACCTGTAATATTATTATTCTCTCCTTCAACTATAGATAAGTAACTTTTTATATCTTCTATTGAATACCAAGAAGAGCGATTATCTACACCTCCAAAAGCAACAGAATCATTAACCTGTTTTCTGTAGTCTGTCCAATTATTGTTTAAAGCTTTTGCTTCAGTTGTTGATATTAATCCTCTTGGAGGATCTTGTGTTGGTAAAGCTCCAACATTGTTTTTGCAGCAATAGAAGTACATAATTAGTATTCCTATTAGTAGGCCTAATACAAGCCCAATTAAGATTTTCATTTTTTTTTAGTTTAAAAAGTTAGTCATAAATGCAATAAAGGTTTTATTACAAATTAATTAGTATTTATATTAAAAAAATAAATACTAAAATTTACATAATAGATATAATTTTAAAATTAATAGCGATTTAAAAGTAATAAAAAAAAATGACTACTACTTCTTTTCTGGTTGCGAAACTATTAATCCTATGGAAAAAGTTGAATACATAAAAATATTTGAAAAAATGTAAATACTTCTTTTCAATAAAACGAAGTTTTTATCTTCTAAAACATAATACTTTTCAAAAAACACTAACGCTGTCATAACAAGCCACCATAAAAAAATAGTAGCACTTATATAAAAATATAATGATGTTGAAAAGTATAGAATTTTATCTCCTTTAAGAATCTCAGTAAAATGAAGTGACGCACAACATAATATGACTACTGCTTGCAATACATATAAAATAGTATATGCTGATTTAAATAGAGCATCTACATTATAAAAAATTAAACCTAGCGCAAAAATAAAATAGGCTAATGCTATATATTTTATTATAGATTTATAAATCTGATTTTTTAAAATCTTTTGATACAAAATAGCGAAAAAAGAGACAGCAATTATATCAAAAAACACAGTAAACCACCAATTATTCGCTCTAAAAACACTGTTTTTTATTGGTTCCAAGAAGTCGAAAGTATTATAATATTTAGGGTACATTCCTAAAACATCAATCAAAAACAGATAAACCAATAGCCATATAAAAAAAAGGGCAGCAGTACCTTTATACTTTTTTAAACAAAAAAGCCCAATAATTACAGCCAAACCTTCTACACTATGAGTAATTAAACTATTATAATAAAATAAAAACTCTAACATGAAATTTTATTGAGGGTATCCACTCTGTACTGGATCTCCTTGTTCACCTCTATCCATTCCTTTTGCATTAGGAATATCTTTATTATTTCCTTTACCATCATCTTCTGTTGGTACCATAAAAATAGTTGTTAAGCCTTTGGGATCTTTTTGGGTAGTTTCAGTACCTAAATAAAAACGAACTCCATTTACATTTTTATTTTCCTCTTTAATTAGATTTAAGAAATCTTGCATGTCGTCCAGCGAATACCAAGACGAGCGATTATCTGGTTTACCAGCAGCTGTGTTGTTTTCTCTAGATCTTAGTTTTGTCCAATTGTCGCTTAAATCTTGAGCTTCACCAGCTGTAATAATTCCTTTAGGTATAGACATAGTTTTGTTTCGTTAATTAATAGCGTTCAAATTAATAAAAGATGTGAATATATAAATATTTAACAGTTTTTGCTTAATTATTTTTATATTTTATCACTTTTAGTCCGAAACAATGCTATTATTTTATCATTATACAATTTTACCTCTATTTTATTTACTATTAACCCAACCAACCTTCTCTATCTAAACTTCTATATTGAATGGCTTCACTTAAATGACTACCATTAATATTTTGTGCACCTTCTAAGTCTGCAATAGTTCTCGATACTTTTAAAATTCTATCGTAAGCTCTTGCTGAAAGATTTAAACGTTCCATAGCTGTTTTTAGTAATGTTTTTGAAGCATCGTCTAATTTACAATGCTCTCGAATTTGTTTTACATGCATTTGCGCATTGTAATGTACCGTTTCAGATTCCTTAAAGCGTTCTGTCTGTCTTTCTCGGGCTTCTGTAACACGTTTTCTTATATCTATTGATGGCTCTGCTTTTCGTTCGTCTGACAACTTATCGAAAGGCACAGGAGTAACTTCTATATGAATGTCGATTCTATCTAAAAGTGGTCCAGATATTTTACTTAAATAGCGTTGCATTTCTGCAGGACTTGAGGTTACAGGAGAATCTGGATCGTTAAAATAACCACTCGGACTAGGATTCATACTTGCAACCAACATAAAAGACGATGGATATGTAACCGTAAATTTTGCTCTAGAAATAGTGACTTCTCTGTCTTCTAAAGGCTGCCTCATGACTTCTAGAACTTCTCGCTTAAATTCAGGAAGTTCATCTAAAAACAAAACACCATTATGGCATAGCGATATTTCTCCTGGTTGTGGGTAACTACCACCGCCAACAAGGGCTACGTTAGAAATAGTATGATGTGGACTTCTAAACGGACGCTGAGCCATTAATCCTGAATTGGCTTTTACTCTACCAACAACCGAATGTATTTTTGTAGTTTCTAACGCTTCTTTAAGAGACATAGGTGGCAGAATACTTGGTAAACGTTTAGCCAACATTGTTTTTCCTGCTCCTGGCGGACCAACTAAAATTATATTATGTCCTCCAGCTGCTGCAATTTCCATACAGCGTTTTATTCCTTCTTGTCCTTTTACATCGGCAAAATCAAAATCGGGATAATCTAAATTCTTATAAAATTCTTCTCTTGTGTTTATTATCGTTTGCTCTATCGTTTCTCCTTTATCGAAAAAGTTAATGACTTGCTTAATGTTTTCTATTCCATAAACCTTTAAATCACTAACTATTGCTGCTTCTTTTGCATTTTGAATAGGCAATATAAATCCTTTAAAGCCTTCTTCTTGCGCTTTTATAGCTATTGGCAGAGCACCTTTAATGGGTTGTAAACTGCCATCTAAGGATAATTCTCCCATGATTATATAATCTTCTAAATCATCAGCTTGAATTTGCTTAGATGCTGCTAGAATACCTACTGCCAAAGTTAAATCGTAAGCAGAACCTTCTTTGCGTAAATCGGCAGGCGCCATATTTATTGTAATTTTTTTACCAGGAATCTTGTAACCATTATTTTGTAATGCAGCCGCAATTCTATAATTACTTTCTTTAATGGCATTGTCTGGAAGACCTACTAAGTGATATCCTATTCCGGAATTGACGTTAACTTCTACGGTTATTGTGGAAGCTTCTACTCCAAAGACAGCACTGGCAAATACTTTTTTAAGCATAAATGGTTGGTTTAGAAACTAAATGTAGGAAAATTAGCGGATTATTAAACTCTATTTTTAATAAACTTAAAGCCTAACTGCTTAAAAATCTAATATTTACTTAAAAACTCAAGCATTCTCTTTTCGGAATAGTAAATATTTTTAGAATCGTAAAAACCTACATGTCCACCATATTTTGGCATTTCTAAATACAAATATTCATTCTGTTTTGCTGCTTCAATTGGATAGCATTCTTTAGATAAAAAAGAATCATTTTGTGCATTTATTAATAGCGTTGGTATTTTAATTCCTTTTAAAAACTGAAGACTACTTGATTTTTCGTAATAATCGTAAGCATCAATAAAATGATGTGCTTTAGAAGTGTAAAAATCATCAAAATCTTTTAATGTTTTTATCGCTTTTAAATCTTCGTTTTTAATATTCTGCGGAAATAATAGTTGTTTTTCCTTTAGCTTATCTCTTAAGTTATTTAAAAACTTTTTAGAATACAATACGTTTTCATTAGACATTAACCGTTCTAATGAACCTTTTAAATACACAGGAACAGAAACCGTTACTGCTCCTTTTATTTGTTTTGGAATAGTATTATTCTCTCCTAAATACTTTAAAATAACATTTCCGCCAAGGCTAAAACCATTTAAGAAAATGGTGTCGTAATTAAAATGATCTGTAATGTGTTTTATAACAGAAGCTAGATCATCTGTCTTACCAGAATGGTAAGATTGGAAGCTCTTATTAACTTCACCACTACAACCTCTAAAATTAATGCAAACTGCATCCATAGTGTTAGTATTAGCCATTTTAGCGGAACCTAACATATAATGACGCTGCGCATTACCTTCTAATCCATGTAAAATAATTAATAATTTGTTGGTTTTATTAGGTGCATAACTCCAATCTAAATCTAGAAAATCGTTGTCTGGTAATGTGATGCGTTCTCGCTTTTGAGTGACACCTTCTACTTTTCGTAATAATCCAGAATAAATGGTGGATAAATGTCCGTTTCTAAAAATAAATTTAGGTTTGTATGTTGTGGTTAGAATTGGCATTTAGTTTGCTTCTAAACTTGTAAACTCAAAAGTAGCACCACTAAATAATCCTTTATCACTCAACTTCAAAGCAGGAATAACCAACAAAGCCATAAAAGATAATGACATATATGGAGCATTTAAAGTGCAACCAAATTGCTTAGCCATTTTATCGAGCTCTGCATATTGTTTACCAATAGTTTCACCATTTTTATCGCTCATAATTCCTGCAACTGGTAATGCTACAGTTTTTTCTTCGGAAGTATTAACTGCACAAATACCACCTTCGGCATCAATAATAGCATTTACAGCTTTACAAATTGAAGCATCATCTACTCCAACGGCAATAATATTATGCGAATCGTGACCAACAGAACTTGCAATTGCACCTTCTTTTAATCCGAAGTTTTTAATAAATGCAATCGCAGGTTTTGCATTATTATAACGATTAACAACCGTCATTTTTAGAACATCGGTTTTGGTGTTAGACACTAAATTTCCGTTTTCTATTAAACTATCTACAATAATTTCGTTTGTTACTAACTCTCCATCATTACATTCTATAACGCGAATTCTTTTGGCTGAAGATTCAAACCTAAAATCTGAAACTTCTTTTTTGTCACAATTAAAATTATTAAGGTTTTTGAACGCTACATCTTTAATATTTACTTTTCCGAAGTCGTAAACCAACTCACCGTTTATATAGGTTTGTAGTGTTTTAAAATCTTTTAAATCTTCAACTATAATACAATCTGCAGCGCCACCTATTTGTAAAGTTCCAACATCTAGATTGTAATGTTTTATTGGGTTAATACATGCCGCTTGAAGCACTTTAAACAAATCAATATCTTTAGCTACTGCTCTTGCACATAATTGATTTATGTGTCCTAAAAGTAAATCGTCTGGATGCTTATCGTCACTACAAAACATCATGTTTTCAAAATGTTCTGGCAGTAAATCTATTAAAGCATTAAAATTCTTAGCAGCACTACCTTCGCGAATAATAACTTTCATGCCTTTGTTGAGCTTTTCTAAAGCTTCGTCGTAAGTAAAACACTCATGATCTGTAGAAATTCCCGCAGCAATGTATTTTGTAATATCGTCTCCTCTTAAACCTGGCGCATGACCATCTACTGGTTTGTTATAATGTTTTGCCCATGCTATTTTTTTAAGCACTTCTTCGTCATCGAAAAGTACTCCTGGATAATTCATCATTTCGGCAAGATATTTAATATCTGGATTTGCCATTAATGTTTTAATATCTTCAGAATCTATAATAGCTCCTGCAGATTCAAAACTAGTAGCTGGCACACAAGAAGGTGCTCCAAAATTGAATTTAAACGGTGTTTGTTTTCCGTTTTCAATCATGAACTCTACTCCTTTTACACCAAGTACATTTGCTATTTCGTGTGGATCGCTAACTGTTGAAACTGTACCATGTTTTACAGCCAGTTTTGCAAACTCACTAGGTACCAACATAGAACTTTCAATATGAATATGTGCATCTATAAAACCTGGTAATATAAAATGGTTTACGTTGTGTTCTTTTTCTATAATAGAAACAATTTTTCCTGCCTTAATAGTTACTTCTCCTTTAAAGATACGCTTGTTTGGGATATCTACTATGTTACCTTGTATTGTTTTCATTCTTCTAATATTATTGTAAAAAAAAAATCTTGCTACAGCAAGACCTTTTTTTATTATTTAAAATTTTGAATTCCTGTTTTTAGCCAATTAAAATACTCATCTGCATCTGGAGTAAAAGCAACAGGCTCCATTAAGTTTTCTTCGTCATGATCCATTAACACATAATATGGCTGTGTGTTAGACTTATATTTAATGGTTTGAAATTCGCTCCATTTCTGACCAATATATTTAAGTTGTTTACCTTCTCTAAGCTTTGAGTCTACTATTTCATCCTTTTCAAGAGGTCGCTTATCGTCCACATAAAGAGAGATTAAAACGACATCATTTTTTAATGCATTTAATATCTCAGGTTTTGGCCAAACATTTTGCTCCATTTTTCGGCAGTTTACACAAGCCCAACCTGTAAAATCAATCATTATTGGCTTATTCACTTTTTTAGCATAAGCTAAACCTAAATCGTAATCGTTAAATGCTAAAATATCGTGTGGTGCTAATAAATGTGCACCTTCTGGTAAATCGGAATGGTCTGCGCTTGCACTACCTCCTCCTTTCGAGTTTCCAACTCCATATGGAGATTCGCTATAATCTAAAGGTGGTGGAAACGCACTAATTAAATTTAATGGTGCTCCCCAAAGTCCAGGAATCATATAAATTGTAAAAGTTAAAACTATTAAACCAAGACTTAATCTACCTACAGAAATATGTTTTAAAGGTGAATCGTGTGGTAATTGAATTTTACCAAAAAGATACAATGCTAATGTTCCAAAAATGGCAATCCAAATAGCTATAAATACTTCTCTTTCTAATAAGTGCATTTGTAATACTAAATCTGCTTGCGATAAAAATTTAAAAGCTAATGCTAATTCTAAAAACCCTAAGACCACTTTTACAGTGTTTAACCAACCACCAGATTTTGGCAACGAGTTTAGCCAACCTGGAAAAGCAGCAAACAATGCAAATGGTAATGCAATTGCAGATGAAAATCCTAACATTCCAATAATTGGAGCTAAACCACCTTTAGAAGCTGCTTCTACTAAAAGCGTACCTACAATTGGTCCTGTACATGAAAAAGAAACAATAGCTAAAGCTAAAGCCATGAAAAAGATACCAACCATACCACCTCTATTAGCTTGAGAATCCACTTTATTTGCCCAAGAATTTGGTAGCATAATTTCGAAAGCTCCTAAAAAAGAGAATGCAAAAACAACTAAAAGAATAAAGAAAATAATATTAAACCAAACATTTGTTGCTAACGCATTTAAGGCATCGGCTCCAAAAATTCCTGTAACAGCAGTACCTAATAATAGATAAATTACTATAATACATAATCCATAAATAATGGCGTTTTTTATACCTGCAGCTTTAGATTTACTTTGTTTAGTAAAAAAGCTAACAGTCATTGGTATCATTGGAAATACACAAGGTGTTAGTAATGCCGCAAAACCTGATAGGAAAGCAATAAAAAATATTCCCCATAAACCTTTAGATTCACTATCTGAAGAAGAGTCAATATCTAATGCAACTTCATTATCTGATGCTGACTTTGGAGTAGCATCTGTTAAACTTGTTTTTAAATCAAAAAATGTTGGAGCTAAACATTTTTCATCATCACATGCTTGAAAATAAGCTTCTGCTTCAATTGTTTTTAAATCTGTGTTTAATACTTTTATTTTCTGAGTAAAAACAGCTTCATTAGAGAAGTATTTAACATCCATATCGAAAGCTTTTTCAAACTTTTCTATACTCTTAGATTCTTTTAATCCTCCTATTAATTTAAAATCTTTATTATCATTTTTAAATGTAATCTCTGTTGGTATTGGTCCCATTGGATCCTTATTGTCCTGAGAATAAATATGCCATTTATTATCTAAAACTGCTGTGTAAGCAATCTCATATTCATCATTTCCAAGCGAATAAATTGATGACGTCCATTTTACCGGATCTAAAATATTACTTTCTTTTTTATTGCTTTTAATCTGAAAATCGACAGTTTTACTTTCAAAAATACATTTAGCATCATCACAAGCTTGGTAGCTCACTTCTGCCTCTATTGATGTTAAGTCTGGGTTTAATATTTTAATTTTTTGAGTAAATGTAGCCTCATAATCAAAATAAGTCATGTCCATTTCAAAGACTTTATCAAATTTGGTAGTGCTTGCACTTTCTGTAGCTTTCCCTACTAATTCAAAATCTTTAGAGACTGCGTTTTCATCGTAAATAAACTCGGTTGGTATCGCTCCTCCTTCTGGTAAGTTTTGAGAATACAAATGCCAATGATTCTCAATTTCAGCATTAAAAATTAAATTATATTCTGTGTCAGAGATTTTCTCAACCGTACCAGTCCATTTTACAGGTTCTAATACTTGCGCAAAAATGGTTTGCATTGAAAATAATACGAATAATAAAGCTAAGATTTTCTTCATTCCTTCAAGGATATTTTTAATATTTTATTAGTATTGTTTGTCACTTTAAAACGTTCGTCTGCTCTATAATTTAAGATCCAAACAATTTCATTATTAGAGTACAATAAAAGACATTTCTCTTTATCTAACAAAGATAGTTTTTCATCTTTAAAGTACTTGCTTAATTTCTTTTTGCCATTACCTCCTAAAGGATAGAAATAATCGCCTTCCTTCCACTTTCTTACAGTTAGTGGGTAATTTAATTTTTCTGTATCTACAAAAATCTCGTTTTTAGAGGCTTTTTCTATTGTGTTTACTTCCTCAAAAAACAAAACTCCGTTTGGTATCGATTTATCTTTATCTTCTTTAATAATAGTAATTAAAACAGCTTCTTCATCTAACGATAATGGAGCTAATATTATATGCGATCTATCTTTTATAAGTCTATGCGTTTCAGAAAAAATTTGTTTTCCACTTTGCGCAGTTAACAAATTTTGAATATCTCCAAAAGCAGTAAAACCAAATGGTTTAAACACTTCTACCAAGTATGCTTTAGGATTTTTAAGTTTAACAAATTCTGAAATATCATAGGTTATTTCATCATTATCAATAGCTATAATTGCTCTTTTTAAAACAGCGTTTACACTTTCTGTTACAACACTAGACGCATCGTTTAAATGCATTAAAGTTGTATCTAAATTTTGTAACAATTGTGAATTTGTTTCTTTTAACTTTGGAATGATTTCATGACGCAATTTGTTTCTTAAGTATTTAGTAGATGCATTACTACTATCTTCTCGCCATTCTATTTTTTGTTGTTCAGCAAAACTTAAAATTGTTTCTCTAGAAAACTTTAATAATGGCCTTACAATGTTTCCATTAGTTTCTGGAATTCCTGTTAAGCCTTCTAAACCTGTTCCTCTAGTTAAATTAATTAGAAAAGTCTCTAAATTATCGTCGGCATGATGTGCCGTTAAAATATAATCGAAACCAAGTAGATTTGACAACTCTTGAAACCAATTGTAGCGCAACTCACGAGCCGCCATTTGTATGGACAATTTGTTTTCTTGAGCGTAAATAGTCGTATCAAAATGTTGCGTAAAGACTTCTATATCTAATCTTTCTGCTAGATTTAAAACGAATGCTTCATCTCCATTGCTTTCTTCATCTCGTAAATTAAAATTGCAATGTGCAAGCGAGATATCGAGTTTAGCTTCTTTACATAAATGAGTAAGTACAACACTATCTAATCCTCCAGAAATGGTAATTAATAGCTTTTTTCCTTTTAGAAAATTAAACCGTTTATTTATATGTTTTTTAAAGATTTCTTGCACATTGTAAATGTACGTTTTTTGAAGATTTTTTAAAGCGAATTATGATGATTTTAATAGTTGTAATCTTTAACTCGCAAACATGTAAGTTTCAAAACTTTCAATAGTACATAATCAACTATTAATCAGTAGTTAAAAGATAATTATTGTTTAACCATTTTGTTATTGTTTGCATCATTTCTTGAGCGCAAACATCGTGATGTAACTCGTGATAACAATTATTATACAATTTTAAAGTTGCAAATTTGGACTGCTTACTAAAATCTATTGAACCTTTATAATCAATAATTCTATCTCCAGTTCCATGAGTTATAAAAGTTGGAATTCTTAATTTACTTGCATTTGCAAGTGCGTATTCTCCAGCATCTATTACAGGAAATAAGAACATAGGACTAATTTTATCATGTACCAATGGATCTTCGCAATAACGCTCTACTTCATTTGGAATACTTGAAATAGCTTCTACTTCAATCTCACTAAGCAAAGTAATAGAAGGTAAAACACGAAATAAAAACCTACCTAAATTTACTTTCCATTTTGGAGGCGTAAATGCTAATTTTAAAAACGGACTTGTAGCAATTACACCTTTTATATTTGGTTGTTTTCTCAATGCATAATTTAAAACAATATTTCCTCCCAAACTATGTCCATAAAGATATACAGGTAAATCCTTAAATAACGATTCTGCTTTTTCAATAACACTTTCAAGGCTTTCTAAAAGCGCACTATAGCTTGGGCAATTACCACGTTTTCCTTTTGTTTTTCCGTGACCAAATTGATCGTAAGCTACTACAGCATAGTTTTCTTTTAATAAATACGGTACTACAGATTCGGCATAACGCCCAGAATGTTCTCCCATACCGTGAACTAAAACAACTATTGCTTTTACAATTTGCGGTTTCCAATATTGCCCAAATAATTGAGCATTGTGCGATTTTAAAGAGAAAGTGTTTTCCATAATTAATTCTCTAAAACCGTACGCATGGCTTTTGCTTTAACTAAACATTCTTCATATTCTTTAATAGGATCACTTTTGGCTGTAATTGCACCTCCTACAGAAAAGGATACGTATTGTTTAACTTCATTATAAAGAATACTCCTTATAACTACATTAAAATCGAAATCGCCAGTTGGTGAAATATAACCAACACTCCCGGAGTATAAACCTCTTTTGGTTTCTTCTAAATCTTCAATAATTTTCATTGCAGAAATTTTTGGAGCTCCCGTCATGCTTCCCATTGGAAATGTTGTTTTTATAATATCTATAGGGTTTGTAGTCTCTTTAACTTCTGAAACTACCGTAGAAATCATTTGATGGACTTGGTCGAAACTGTATATTTCACAAAGTTCTTCTACCTTTACACTACCTTTTGTTGCTGTTTGAGAGAGATCGTTACGTACTAAATCTACTATCATTATATTTTCACTACGCTCCTTTTCATCACTTACCAAATCGTTTTTTAAAATAGAATCCATAATATAATCTGGATCGCGTTTGGCTGTTCCTTTTATAGGTTGCGAAATCACCTTTGTTCCTTCCTTTTTTATGTACCGTTCTGGCGAAGCCGAAAGTAAATAATTATTCCTTACTTTTAAAAACGTAGCAAAAGGTGCATTTGAAATTGTGTTAAGTTTATTATACGTTTCTAAAGGATCTATAGTTGTGTTTTCGGCATAGAATTCTTGACAAAAATTAGCCTCGTAAATATCTCCTCTGTGTATGTGAGAAAGTACTTTTGTTACTTTATCAAAGTATTCGTCTTTATGTATTTTTAATTTTATTTTTACTGGATTGTCTGTTTCATTTAACAGATTGTCACGTCGTTCATCCTCGCAATAACATATTGCTTTTAAATCAGCTTCAAATTCATCGTCAACAGCCTTTAAATATCTTATTTCTAAAACATCTCCTTTAATTAAAAATATTTTTTTTGGCTGAAAGAAATACAAGTCAGCAAACGCTAAACCATCGTCATTATTAGACTTTAATGTTTCTGTATCATTCTTTAAATCGTAAGTGAGATAACCAAAAATCCAATCTTTAGTAGTTGTGTAATACTCTTTTAGTTTATCGAATGCATTAAGATAATCGGTTTGTATTGCAGTAAAGGCATCTACAGCTAAAATGGCATCGTAACTAGAATATTTTTGATTGTCTTGAAATGCTTTCGAATTAGAATCTAACCAAACAACATCATCAAACTGTTGGGCCCAAGACAATAGATTTTGCTTGAACTCCTCAGTATTAGTTATTTTATGTTTTGCTGTTGTTCTCAATGTATAAATGTTGTGTAAAGTTAAGCAGAATTGATAAAAAAACGAGTATTTTAGTCATTAGATTATATAAAAAATATGTTCGAATTATCTAATAGTATTTTAAAAATTAAGGTTAAACCCATAGGAGCAGAACTTTGTGAAATAAGTTCGGTCAAAAATAAGAAACAGTTTATGTGGCATGCCGATCCAGATGTTTGGGGAAGCTTTGCTCCCAACCTCTTTCCTATTATTGGAGCGCTAAAAGATGAAACTTATATCTATAATGGAACAAAATATAACATGCCAAAACATGGCTTTATTAGACATAGTAAAGACATTAAACTTATTAAAGAAACAGAAAACAGTCTAAGTTTTAGTTTAACTTATAATGAAGATTTACTAAAAATATATCCTTTTAAATTTGAGTACATTATTACTTATACATTAATTGATAACACCTTAGACATTAATTATACTATAAAGAATTTAGATAATAAATCTATATACTTTTCTATTGGAGGACATCCAGCTTTTAAGTGTCCTTTATATAAAGATGAAAATTATACCGACTATAATTTAGTTTTTGAAACCGAAGAAACATCAAAAACACATTTATTAAATACAGAAACCGGATTAGTTAAAAATGAAACTAAACCTATTTTTAATACTAAAAATAGCATTCAATTAAAGTCCGACTTATTTAATAACGATGCTCTTATTTTTAAAGATTTAAAATCTAGGAAAGTGGCTTTAGTTAGTGATTTGCATGGAGAAATACTAAATGTCACTTTTAAAGACTTTAATTACCTTGGACTTTGGGCTAAACCTAACGCATCTTACGTTTGTATTGAACCTTGGTTAGGCATTGCAGATCATGAAAATGCATCTCAAAACATAACAGAAAAAGAAGGTATTATTAAATTAACTGAAAATGAAACCTTTAGAGCAAACTATAGCATACAAATACATGAGCATCATTTAGGGTAAACAAAATATAAATAGTAATTTTGCGACTTAAATAACACGTTTTGACTTTTAGAGACTTAAACTTAAATACACCATTATATAACGCGCTTGACGATTTAGGCTTTACAACGCCTACTCCTATTCAAGCCGAAGCTTTTAGCGTTGTCGCCAGCGGTAAAGATATGGTTGGAATTGCACAAACAGGAACAGGAAAAACCTTTGGTTACATGCTTCCTGTACTTAAAAACTTACCATTTTCTAAACAAGAAAACCCAAGAGTATTGGTTTTAGTGCCTACTCGAGAGCTTGTTGTACAAGTGGTAGACGAAATAGGAAAGCTAACCAAATATATAAACACTCGCGTTTTAGGTGTTTATGGTGGTACAAATATTAATACTCAAAAAAGAGCTATTGCTGAAGGTATTGATATTTTAGTTGCGACTCCTGGTCGTATGTACGATTTAGCTCTAAGTCATGTTTTAAATTTAAAATCTATTCAAAAATTAATTATTGATGAAGTAGATGTGATGTTAGACTTAGGTTTTAGACATCAATTAATTAATATTTTCGATCTTCTACCAGAACGTCGTCAAAATATTATGTTCTCTGCAACCATGACTCATGATGTAGATGCATTGATTGTAGATTTCTTTAAATCTCCAGAAAAAGTATCGATTGCAACTTCTGGAACACCATTAGAAAACATTAAGCAAACACGTTATATAGTTCCTAATTTTTACACAAAATTAAATTTACTAAAGCATTTACTTCAAGATGCAGAGACTTACAACAAAGTCTTAATTTTTGTTGCTTATAAAAAGATGGCAGATCGTCTTTTTGAAGCTTTAGCTGAAGAATATAATGATGAGCTTTGTGTTATACATTCTAACAAAACACAAAATTATAGACTGCGTAGTATCGAGCAATTTCGCGAAGGTGATAATAGAATATTAGTTGCGACAGATGTTATGGCTCGTGGTTTGGATATTGATAATGTAACACATGTTATAAATTTTGACACTCCAGATTTCCCTGAAAACTATATGCACAGAATTGGTAGAACCGGTCGTGCTGAACGCGAAGGACTAGCACATGTATTTACTACGGAAAAAGATTTGCATGCGATTGAAGATATTGAAGCATTAATGCAAATGACTATTACAGTTGAAGCATTACCTGCCGAAGTTGAAATTTCTACTGAATTAATTGAAGAAGAAAGACCTCAAATTAAAGAGCACAACAATCCACATAAACGCTTAAAAGACGAAGATGCTCCTGGTCCTGCTTTTCACGAAAAATCTGAAAAGAATTCTAAAGAAAACCGAGGTGGATCTTATAAGTTTAAAATTGCTGCTAAGTATAAAAAGCCAAAAACTAGAGGAGATAAAAATTACCACAAGTATAATAAGAACAAATAATCTATAAAGGCATTAATTTTTTTAATGCCTTTTATTTTAATTCTAACTTCTTTAATCTTAAAATATTATCTTTAGTTTTTCGTTTGTAATAAAACGCTCTAAAACTAACTAATGTCTGCTGCTATATTTAATTTACTGCCAAACCTACAACCGTTTCATCACGAAACGCATTATGAGGACTTGTTTTTAAACCAGCATTGGGTTTTAGTAAATGGTATTTCTAAAAAGAAAGCTGTTTATGTTTTTAAAGATGAAAATACTTTACACATTTCTGAGAGTAAAACAATTACAGAAACCTCTTGGTGTATAGAGAAAAAGAACCTTTTTTCTATTGTAACAGAAGATGGAGAAACTACCGTTAAAGCATATTTTAAAGATGATGACATCTTAATACTTAATAGACTACAAACAGACGATTGTGCTATTTTTATTAATGAGAGCAGCTATTCTGACTCTTTAAACTCCTTAGAAGATGTACAACAATTTCTTCATGAAAAATATAAAAATAAAGCTAGTGATATAATTCACGATCACGAGTTTTACTACATAGAAAAATCTAAAGAGTTTGGTCCTTTTACTGTTGAAGAATTAACAAAAAAGGTTAAAGATGAAGTTATTAGTCCGTACTGTTTTGTTAGAGACGTAAACGAGAATGATTATAGTAATCGATTACGAATTAGAGATTTAACAAGAGAATTGTAATAAAAAAAAGAGTAACTTAATATTTAAGATTACTCTTTCTTTACCTAAAATTATAACTCTTATTTTTTAATAGCGCTTCTTAATACTAGTATCCCTACTCTAGCAACTACAAAAGAAAACAATCCAAAAGTCGCTGTTAATAATGAGACTTTTAATCCTGCGGCAAATACATCAGGATCTATATTGCCCATTGATTGAATAGAGTCAAAAGCTGTAATTAAACCAATAACAGAACCTAAAAAACCTAAAACTAAGCCCAAAAGACTAGAATCTACTGTAAGTTTAATCATTTTACTAGAAAGTGCTTCATTAGTTTTAAGGCTCAAAAATCCTTTAATAATAAAGAAAACGGATAGTAATAAGCAAATTAAAATAAGAGACATAAATACTGGTCCGCCTTCCACAAAAGGATTAATTACAAGAAATCTTGATGATACTACATTCATAATTGTTAGTGTTTTGATTAATGTTTTTCAAACTTACTTTAGATTTCAGCTTAAAAAAATTAAAAGCGATAGACTACCAAATTAGCAATCGATTCTACAAAATGCTAAAACAATTGCTAAATCCGTCATTCGTCTACAAATTATTAATCCCGAATAAAAATATACTATTATTGTAATACAATTTATAAATAATGCTAAAAAAGGAATTCATCTTAAAAAAAATAAGACAAGTACTTCTACATGTTCTTTTCTGGTTTTGTGTGCTCCTATTTTACATTTACTTTTTTGGTGTTGGTAGTACAGATTTTAATAAAACACTATCGTTTTCATTGTTTTTAATGCCTATAACAATTGCGCCAACTTATGTTTCAATCTACAAATTAATACCTGATTATTTAATAACAAAACAGTATTTCAGATTTGGTTTATATAGCCTATACACCTTAATTATATCGGCTTATTTAATTTTTGTTTCAATCTTTTTTAGTTTAATTTTTTTATCGAATTTCGAATACGATAAAATGAACCCAATAAGTAAAAACTTATTGTTTGTAATGACAGGTGTTTACCTAGTTGTTATTATAGTTAGTGCTTTTAAGTTATTAAAACTGAATTTAAAAAACAGTGAAAAAGCAAATGCTCTAGAAAAGAAAATATTAGAAACACAGCTAAAATTAAAAGAACAAGAACTAAATTATTTAAAAATACAAATTCATCCGCATTTCTTGTTTAACACATTAAATACAATGTATGGTTTCGCCTTAAAAAAGGCTGACGAAACACCAGAAATGATACTAAAACTATCCAACTTATTAGACTACTTACTCTACCAAATAGATAAACCTTTTGTTAGTTTAACCGAAGAAATAAACCATATAAAAGATTACATTTCATTAGAACAATTACGCTTTAATGATACATTAGTTGTTTCATTTGTTTCTGATAATATTAAGGAAACTACCAGCATACCTCCAATGCTATTAATGCCTTTTGTTGAAAATAGTTTTAAACATGGTTTTATACAAAACGGAACATTAAAAGTTAAAATTACTATTTCTTGTGAATCTGAAAATTTAAGGTTTCATATAAAAAACACATCAAAAGTACAATCGAATAATAAACATGGTATCGGCTTAGAAAACATAAAGAAACGATTAGAATTGTTATATAAAGATCAATACACACTTGAAATTAATGATAACAAAACTACTTTTGAAGTACTATTAAATCTTAATACAATTAAAGATGTATAAACCAATCTCTTGTCTTATTGTAGATGACGAAGCTATTGCAAGAGAAATAATTGCAACACATTTATCTAAAATAGATAATATTGAAATTGTTAAAAGTTGCAGCAATGCTGTAGATGCTTTTAATTGCATTAATGCTAATAAAATTGATCTGATTTTTTTAGATATTAATATGCCCGAAATTTCAGGAATTGCTTTTGCAAAGTCTATAAATAAAGATATTAAAGTAATATTTACCACTGCATATAGAGATTATGCTGTAGAAGGTTTCGAATTGCAAGCTGTTGATTATTTATTAAAACCAATAGCTTTTCAACGTTTATTAAAAGCAGTAAATACTTATTTTGAGGTTTACAATACTAAAGAAATAGAGACTAGTAAAACTGAAATAGCTAGTGATTTTATGTTTGTTCGATCTGATAGACGTATGATAAAAATTGATTTTAATGCTATAGTTTATATTGAAAGTTATAGTGATTATATTAAAATTCATTTAGCAAATGAAACTATTGTTACTCGAGAAACCATAACTGCAATTGAAGCTAAACTACCTAAACAGCAATTCATGCGTATTCATCGATCGTATATTATTTCTGTAAAGCACATTGAATCTTTTACTAATGAACATATTACCATAAGTAAAAAAGCGTTGCCAATTAGTAGGAGTTATAAAAAGGAGATTTTAAATGTTTTAGAACAATATTAAGTTTCCTGTTGAGTTCTTTTAATTATGGCATTCCAGATTACTAAATCATCCTCTTCTAATATGGTTTTATTTTCTAAAACGAAATTTAAATATTTGATTTTTTCGTTTTCTAATCCTTGAAGATGTAATCCATAATAAAGATACATTGCAGCACATAAAGTTTGATTGTTAGGAAAATTAAAATTTATCAAAGGTTTTAAAAGTCTAACTCCTTGTTTTAAATTTCCCATCTCTATTAAAACAGAACCTCTTGTTCCTTGAAAATGAGGATTTAATGGACTAATAGAAATTGCAACTTTTGAAGGATAATCAATATTAGTATAATCTTGCTTTAATAAACTAAGCCAAGCCATTATTTACTAATGCTTTATAAGTTTTGTATTTTTTATCTTCAATCATTGGCAATATAGCCTCATAATAGAATAGGCCTCTTCAACCCTATTAATTTTAGAATAGATCAACCCAATATTCATTTTAGCTACTATCTCCATGTCTTTATCATCTATGTACTTTTCATAGATAGGAAGCCCTTTATTATATTGTTTCGCTTCGATAAATTCGTAGGCTTCAAAAAGATCATTTCTATTAAAACTAATGTTTTTTTCTTTTGAAAATATTAGTTTTAGCATGCTTAATCCATCAGAAGGTAATTTAACACCTAATTGAGTTACATAATATGGTAATAAGCTAATTACAACCAACAATACATTAGCAAAAATAAGTGCTGAAAAAAAATTAATTCCATTTAAACCTAAAATAAAACGAAAATCAAAACCGCAAATATTATAAACAATAATAACTAAAATCAGATTTGTTAATGGACCTCCTAAAACATTAACAAGGCGTCTTAATCTTATTTGCTTCATAGAATTGAAATTAGAAAAAGCCAATCCTCCTTTGAAGTTTTGATTTAAAATTATTTTAATATTAGAAACCTCAAATCTATATATCTCATGACCCTGACCAAGTATAATACGTTTTGGGTTTCCTCCTGCTAGTTTAGCAAAAAGCAAGTGACCTAATTCGTGTAAAACTACTCCAATTTTTAAACAAAATAAAATAGCTATATAATTAAATATAATTATTGATAATGGTTTTAGAGAAACAGAAAAACTCATAAAAACTCCAATACATAAAATTATGTATTGGTATTTAGGAAAAAGAAAAAATATGCTTTTTTTTATCATTAAACATTAAGTTTATCTATAACTAAAATAGATTAATTTGTATTTACAAAATAAAAAAACGAATAAAATTAGCTCGTTTTAAAATATTCTTTGTTTAATTTTATTTAAAGCTTAATCTCTCTCAACAATTACTTCTTCTGTTTCCGAAAGATACTCCATGACAATCTTTTTCATTTTTAAAGCATCTTCTTGGTTCATTTTAAAATCTCTTCTTTTTAATTTATATTTTCTAGATAGCCAATTTTTAAATTCAATATATGCGCTCTTTCTTTTGTTTTGATAAAGGTTGTAGCCTTTGTTTTTTGAGCTTATTATCTTTAGAATTTTCCCATTAGAAACAATGAATGTTTTTTTGCATTTATAAGGCATTTTACCTAATAGTTTATCTAAATCTGAATAATAAGTAGAATTAACAACTACTTTTTTACCTGTAACGCTAAGTACTTCAATCTCTTCAGTATCTTGCATAATACTACTCCAAGCATAATAATCGGCATGCTCACGTTTATTTTTTGTTACCGTTAATGTATTCCAATATTCACCAAAGTTTTTATGTATAAGGTTAAGAGTTGCAATAGAATCTTTTTGGTTAAAGCTTTTTACATAATCTTCGACAAGTGCAACGTTTTTGTTTTGCGAATTGCTAAAGGACATAAAAAAACAAAAAACAAGTGCTAGGTAGGCAGTTTTCATAATGTTAGTATATTAAATTTGGGATTATAAATATACTTAAATACTCGATTAAAAACTATAATAATCGACAAAACACACTTTGTTTTAACATACGTCTATTAAAACTGCTAAGCCTAAAATATAAAAACGTAAGATTATTACTGTTATATTAAAATGAAAATTACTTTTTAAAACAAAAAAAAGCGAACTGATATAAGTTCGCTTTTAATACTATATGTGTTGTAAAACTATGCGTTTATACTTGGAATGTTAACCATTTCATCAACATCTTTATCGTAATCAATACCATCGACTTTAAATCCGAAAAGATTAAAGAAATCTGTTTCGTAACCTTTTAAATCTCCAATTTCTGGTAAAGTTTCTGTTGTAGCTTGTTTCCAAAGCTCTAAAACTTTAGCTTGAATATCGTCGCGCATTTCCCAATCATCAATTCTAATGCGTCCCGCTTCATCTAAAGGCATATTTTCAGCATACAAACGTGCATTAAACAAACGTTCAATCTGTTCAATACAACCTTCGTGAATACCTTCTTCTTTCATTACTTTATATAATAATGAAATATACAATGGTATTACTGGAATTGCAGAACTAGCTTGTGTTACTAATGCTTTATTAACCGATACATAGGCTTGTCCATTAATATCTTTTAAACCATCTGTAATTTTAAAAGCTGTTGCTTCTAAATGGTCTTTTGCACGACCAATAGTTCCTTTTCTGTAAACTGCTTCAGTTAATGAAGGGCCAATATAAGAGTAAGCAACTGTTTTAAAATCTTTAGATAAAACACCTGCAGCTTTAAGTTGATCGATCCACATTTGCCAATCTTCACCTCCCATTACAGTAACAGTATTTTCAATTTCCTGCTCTGTGCAAGGCTCTATAGAAACTTCTTTAACTTCACCTGTATGAAAATCTACTGTATTATCTGAAAACTTTTGTCCTATTGGTTTTAAAACCGATTTAAAACGTTCTCCAGAATCTGGATGTGTACGTACTGGAGAAGCCAAACTATAAACCAATAAATCTATTTCTCCTAAATCCTTTTTGATTAGGTCAATAGTCTCCGTTTTTATAGCATTAGAAAATGCATCTCCATTTATACTTTTTGCATATAATCCATCTTTATGAGCCTGAGCTTCAAAAGCTGCACTATTATACCATCCTGGTGATGCTGGACGACCTGCTGTTGGTGGTTTCTCAAAAAAAGCACCAATAGTTGCAGCGTTAGATCCGTAAGCACTTGTAATACGTGATGCTAATCCAAATCCTGTAGATGCACCGATTACTAATACTTTTTTAGGACCTTCTGTAACTGGTCTTTCCTTTATATAATCTATTTGGTTTATTACGTTTTGCTCACAACCTTTTGGATGAGATGTTAAACATATAAAACCTCTTGTTTTTGGTTCTATTATCATAATTTATACGTGTAAAGCTCTATCATCTGTTGCTGCTAAAGCGGCTTCTTTTACTGCTTCTGCAAATGTTGGATGTGCGTGAGACATACGAGAAATATCTTCTGCGCTTGCTCTAAATTCCATAGCAACTACTGCTTCAGCAATTAAATCTGCACAACGTGCACCAATCATGTGTACACCTAAAACTTCATCCGTTTTTTCATCGGCTAAGATTTTTACAAATCCGTCGATATCTCCACTTGCTCTTGCTCTACCTAAAGCTCTAAAAGGAAACTGTCCTGCTTTGTAAGCAACACCTTCTGCTTTTAACTCTTCTTCAGTTTTACCAACTGCAGCAACTTCTGGCCAAGTATAAACAACACCTGGAATTAAGTTATAATCGATGTGTGGTTTTTGTCCTGCTATAGTTTCAGCAACAAAAGTTCCTTCTTCTTCAGCTTTGTGAGCTAACATTGCTCCTTTTACAACATCACCAATGGCATAAATATTAGAAACATTTGTTTGTAAATGTTCGTTTGTTTCTACTTGTCCACGATCTGTTAACTTAACACCAGCAGCTTCAAGGTTTAAACCATCTGTATATGGCTTACGTCCTACAGATACTAAACAATAGTCTCCTTTAAACTCTACTACTTCTCCTTTTTTGTTTTCTGCTTTAACGATAACTTCGTCTCCATTACGCTCTACAGATTGTACTTTGTGAGACAGCATCATTTTGCATTTTGCTTTCTTAAAAACTTTGTTAAGTTCTTTAGATAAGCCTGCATCCATTGTTGGAAGAATGCGATCCATATATTCTATAACAGTAACTTCTGCTCCTAAACGACGGTATACTTGACCTAATTCTAAGCCAATAACACCACCACCAATTATAATTAAATGCTTAGGGATTTCTTTAAGTTTTAAAGCTTCGGTAGATGTTATTACACGTTCTTTATCTAGTGTGATAAATGGTAAAGTAGATGGTTTAGATCCAGTAGCAATAATACTATGCTTAGCCTCAATCTCTGTAGTCTCTTCTCCTGTAATTGTTATGTGTGTAGCGTCTTTAAAACTTCCAACACCTGTAAAAACATCGATTTTGTTTTTCTTCATTAAAAAGTCAATACCTCCTGTTGTTTGGTCTACAACGGCTTGCTTACGACCAATCATTTTTTCTAGGTTTACTTTTATCTCTCCTGGTATTTCAATACCATGCTCTTCAAAATGTTTTGTAGCTTCCTCGTAGTGGTGAGAAGAACTTAACAATGCTTTACTAGGAATACAACCAACGTTTAAGCAGGTTCCTCCTAATGTTGAATACTTTTCAATTATTGCTGTTTTCATTCCTAGTTGTGCGCAACGTATTGCTGCTACATATCCTCCAGGTCCTGAACCAATTATGGCTACATCGTATTTACTCATAAAAAATGTTTTTGTATAGTTTTTCGTTTTGCGAAAATGACAAATTTAATATTATAACAAAAGTACAATTTTGAATGACTAATTACGAATGGTTTCCGGGAATTTTAACGTTTAGTTTTTTAGATAACTAAAACAAAAAAAAGCCTAATTAGAAAAGTGCTTTCTAGACTAGGCTTTTAAATAATAGAATTGATTAATAGCAATGCGAAGTTCTAAATAATTATAAAACTCTACAATACTCAATTTGAGTAATTTTATTAATATACCAGAGTTCTATTAATTTTTAGCATCCCTATTAACTCTCCAGTTGATGATATTTTAAGTTTCTTTAAAATGTTCCTTCTGTGCGTATCTACAGTATGCGGACTAATATTTAATCGTGCAGATATTTCTTTACTAGAATAATTTAAGACCAACAACCTAATAACATCGCGTTCTCTATTGCTTATTCCTGAGTGTAAAAGTTTTTGCGAAAAATTATTATGATAAATGGTTTCATATTCATTTTTATCGTTTAACAACTTTGCTGTAGCTGCAATTGGCATTTTAATATTATTGCATAAAACTGTGTAATGTGCCAAACCTATAATTGGTTTCTTGTTAGTATCGAAAGCTAAAGGTGTTGTGTTTTGAATAATATTTACATACTCTCCTTTTGCTTTTTTAAATCTGTAATTCCATGTATAATTGGCAGTAGTTCTATCTTTTTCAGAAATTTCATCAATTGTAAATTCCATCAATTGGTTTAAGGCTGATAGCCAAACTTCTATATCTTCTGGATGAATTCTACTCCAAAAATATTTCATGCCTTTAGCTTTAAGCTCAACAGAATCTAAGCCTAAACAGGCTTTAAAGTTTTTACTGATGTATTCGAACTTTAAGTCTTGAGTATTTGTAATACAAAAGAATGTAGAACTGTAAGGCAGAAACTGATCCAGCTCTATTATTTTTTGAATGTGAGTTTCTAAAGAAGGCTTACTATAAGATTCGAAAATAGATTTATAGACTTCCTGTATTTCTTGGTATTCCATAATAAATGATTAATAGCGCTTACAAAGTAATAATTTTACTACAATAAAAAAAGGCTACCAACTATTTATAAAGGCTAACTAGGGAATCCAAGCATTTCTCCCATACCCACGGTAAACAACCAACAACCATAAATAGCATGTTCTATAGATACTAAAAGTGTAGATTTTGTTTTTTTATAAGTGAAAGCAAAAAGTAAACCTCCTAAAAAGGTTAAAACGATTACCAGAGTATTTTTAAAAAATAAATGTGCTAAAGAGAATACAATCGCATTTACAAAAATGAATAGGTTTTTATTCTGAAATAAATTCTCGTAACGCTGAAAATAAAATGTTCTATAGATTAATTCTTGTGGGTAAACTGAAAAAGCAGAATACACAAATAGAAAAAACAACCACATTAAAGGTTTGTTTAAAACAACTTTAAACAGATTTTCTCTATCTGAAAAATAGACAAAAGCAATTGTTATAAAAGCGATAGCGACTAACTTAACTAAAGTATCTCTAAAAAATCGAGACCAATTAAGACCTTTAGCTACTTTTAATTTGTTTTTCTGAACTTTCAACAATACATATATTATATACGCAAAGCCTGTTATAGCAATAATTCCTTTTATCTTAAAGGAAAAATTTAATGTAAAACTTACTGGAGTGACAATAAATATTATAAAAAATTCTATAAGCTTATATTTTGCAGATTGAAACATAGTTCTTAAATATTAAACAGAAATTGCTGTTGTATGTTTCACTTCGTTAATCATGAACATACTATGTGTGCTTCCAATATGGTTAATATTAGTTAACTTATTTACCATAAATTCTCTAAAAGCCTCCATGTCTTTTACCAAAACTTTTAGCAAATAGTCATAATCACCACTTATGTGAAAACATTCTAGAACTTCGTCTAATTCGGTGACCTCCTTTTCAAACTTCATTACATAAGCTTGAGAATGCTTTTCTAATTTAATATGACAAAAAGCAACAAACGATTTTTCTATAGCTTCCTTTTTTATTAAAGCCACATATTTATCTATTACGCCATTATTTTCAAGTTTTTTAATACGCTCGTAAACAGCTGTAATGGATAAGTTTAATTTATTTGAAAGTTCCTTATTGGTTTGCTTACAATCTTCTTGTAGCAATTGAATTAGCTTAGTATCTATAGCATCAAAAGTCATAATCGAAAAATTTTCAGTTGGATTGGGAAATTCTAAATAAATAATTAAAATTAAACCACAAAAATATAATTATTCAGTTTTAAAAACTGAATTTAAACAAATCTATTGATTATTAATCTAAAATAGATCAGTTTTACACCATAATAATCACATACATTAATTACTTATATACAAAACTATGAAATTTAAACCAGCAAATAATATTCAGGACCTACAATATTTTGGAGAATTTGGAGGTATAAATCCTTCAATTTCAGACTCATCTACTTACACCTTTATATCTGCAAAAACAATGCAAGATACTTTTGAAGGTAATACAGATGGTTGTTATTTATATTCAAGACATACTACTCCTTCTAATCTATATTTAAGTCAAGCTTTGGCTGCAATGGAAGGCACAGAGTCTGCTAATGTTACAGCTTCTGGAATGGGTGCAATTACACCTGTAATTTTGCAACTTTGTGGCGCTGGAGATCACGTAGTTTCTAGTAGAACTATTTATGGAGGTACTTATGCTTTCTTAAAAAACTTTACACCGCGTTTAAATATTACAACATCTTTTGTAGACATTACAAAATTAGATGTTGTTGAAGCTGCTATAACTCCTAATACTAAGGTTTTATATTGTGAATCTGTTAGTAACCCATTATTAGAGGTTGCAGATATAGAAGGTTTAGCAAAATTAGCTAAAAAGCATAATTTAAAATTAGTGGTAGATAATACATTCTCTCCTTTATTGGTTTCTCCTACTGTTTTAGGTGCAGATATAGTAATACATAGTTTAACAAAATTCATTAACGGATCTAGTGATACTGTTGGTGGTGTAGTTTGTGGAACGCAAGAATTTATAGACAGTTTAAAAAGTGTAAACGATGGTGCTTGTATGCTTTTAGGAGCTACAATGGATAGTTTTCGTGCAGCTTCAGTGCTTAAAAATTTAAGAACATTACATATTAGAATGCAGCAACACAGTTATAATGCTACTTTTCTGGCTGAAAAATTTGAAGATTTAGGTATAAAAACAGTGTATCCAGGATTAGCATCTCATCCTTCTCATGAGTTATTTAAAACAATGATGAATGAAAAATACGGATTTGGCGGCATGCTTACTATAGATACTGGTTCTCTTGAAAAAGCAAATGCTTTAATGGAATTAATGCAAGAGAAAAACTTAGGCTACTTAGCAGTAAGTTTAGGGTTCTACAAAACACTATTTAGTGCTCCTGGAAGTTCTACTTCTTCTGAGATTCCTGAAGACGAACAAAAAGAAATGGGATTAAGTAACGGGTTAATTCGTTTTTCTATTGGATTAGATGCAGACATAGAACGTACTTTCGATATAATGAAAGCATGTATGCTTGAAATTGGTGTTCTAAAAACAGAAATGGTATAATTAAACTAGCAATTTTATAAGTACAATGAACGAAGTAATAGCATTCGGGATCTTATCATTCACCTCCTTTTTTACGTTGATAAATCCTTTTGGCACAATGCCAATATTCATGACGATGACTGCAGACTTAGATAAAAGTCATAGAACTAAAACTGCACAAAGAGCATCGATAGTATCATTTATTACCATAATAATCTTTGCCTTTTCTGGTCAAGTATTATTTAATTTCTTTGGCATCTCTGTAAATAGTTTTAGAGTTGTTGGTGGTGTCATCTTTTTTCTAATGGGAATGGACATGCTACAAGCACGCTTAGGAAAAGTAAAATTAAAAGACTCCGAGATTAAAACCTATATAGATGATATTTCTGTAACACCATTAGCAATCCCGATGATTTGTGGACCTGGCGCATTAACCAATGCCATAGTAATGATGGAAGATGCACATTCTATAGAGAAAAAAGTAATACTTATTCTTGCTGTAGTAGCTGTTATATCTTTAACCTATATTATTCTATACAGCTCGACTAAAATTATTAAAATTCTTGGTCAAACAGGTATAAATGTAATGATGCGCTTAATGGGTTTAATAGTTATGGTAATAGCTGTAGAATTCTTTTTTAGCGGTCTTAAGCCAATAATATTAGATATTTTAAATAGCCAAGCAAGTAGTATTATCTCTTAAAGAAATGACAATCGTTTAATTTTAAACACTAAAAAACCTGAATATAATAAATGTTCAGGCTTTTTTTACACTTATAAAACTAAGTCATATTTATTAAAATAACTTCTCAAATGGCAACTAAAAAAAGAATTCGACTATGTAAATCTATATAAACCGTTAATTTACAGCACATACTTGAATTTGCATAACTTCTTGTAAAATCGTAACATTACATATCCAAAAATAAACTGACTAACATGCAAGACGATAATCTTTCTGATATAGATATTAATGACCAAAAAATAATTGACAATAAAGAACTCAATATTTTCGAAGCATTAATACCTGTAGTAATTTTAATGAGCTTGTTGGCTTACAATATCTTCTTTGTAGAAGGCCAAGAATGGTTTGGTGGTTATACAAATCAAATCATTTTATTAATAGGTGGTTTTGTAGCCATGATTGGTGGTTTTTTAAACAAAGTCTCATTTAAAATTATGGTTAAAGAAGTTTGGGAAAACCTAAGAAGTGTCTTCACTCCTATCTTGATACTCTTTTTTGTTGGTGCATTAGCTGGTACATGGCTAGTTAGTGGTATTATTCCGGCTATGGTTTATTATGGTTTACAAGTATTAAATCCTTCTATATTTTTACCAGCCTCTGTAATAATCGCAGCTATTATATCTATTGCAACAGGAAGTTCATGGACCACATCTGCAACCGTTGGTATTGCATTAATTGGTATTGGTAGTGCTTTAGGTATACCATCTGGAATGATTGCCGGTGCGGTTATTTCTGGAGCCTATTTTGGAGATAAAATGTCACCTTTAAGCGACACCACTAACCTTGCTCCTGCAATGGCTGGAACAGATTTGTTTACACACATTCGTTACATGACAATTACTACAGTACCTACAATTGTAATTACGCTAATTGTTTTTGCTATACTAAGTACTACAGTAGACACAACAGGAAGCGCAGATATTAGTGGCTTATTAGCAACTATGGATGCTACTTTTAATATTACACCTTGGTTATTTACTGTTCCTTTAGTAGTTGTTGGATTAATACTATTAAAAACAAAACCACTTATAGCTTTAGGTATAGGTGTAACTCTTGCGGCTGTTTTTGCTTTTATATTTCAACCAGAAATTTTAAATGGAATAGCAGATACTAAAATTGGTGCAATTACAAATGCCATTTTAACAGATACTAGTATAGTTACAGATAATCCTAAACTTAACGACTTATTTAGTTCTGGTGGAATGAATGGTATGATATGGACCATACTACTTATATGTTGTGCCATGGTGTTTGGTGGTATTATGGATGCCATTGGTGCCTTAGCCAGAATTACAAAAGCATTATTATCTATAGCAACAACTGTTTTTGGTTTATTTGCAAGTACAGTAATAAGCTGTTTAGGTTTAAACACTATTGCCAGCGATCAATACTTAGCATTAGTTATACCAGGTAAAATGTTTAAAAAAGCATATCAAGACAAAGGTCTTGCACCAGAAAACTTAAGTAGAACTCTTGAAGATTCTGGAACAGTAACCTCTGTATTAATACCTTGGAATACTTGTGGAGCTTATCAATCTGGTGTATTAGGTGTTGGCGTTGGCGAATACTTTGTTTATGCTGTTTTTAACTGGCTAAGTCCATTTACTACACTTTTCTTTGCGGCGCTTAATATAAAAATAAAACTACTTAAAGATAAATAACTAAAAATTATAACTACAACCTTTTACTATAATCAAAATTTATAGCCTAATAAGATTTTAAGATTTTATTAGGCTATTTTTTTTGCCTTCTAATGTATCTTTGTAATTAGAAAAAACAATCTAATAATTATACAAATTTTACACAAATGGCAATAGTAGGAAAACAGTTCCCAGATTTAAATGTAGACGCAATGAACGAAATGGGTGACACCTTTAAATTAAACGTTCTTGAAGAAGCAAAAAACAACAAGAAAAAAGTATTATTATTCTGGTACCCAAAAGATTTTACTTTTGTTTGCCCAACAGAATTACACGCATTCGAAGCTGCTAAAGCAGAATTTGAAAAAAGAAATACTATCGTAATTGGTGCTTCTTGTGATACTCCAGAAGTTCACTTTGCATGGTTAAATACTCCAAAAGATAACGGTGGTATTGAAGGTGTAACATACCCAATTCTTGCAGATTCTAACCGTAACTTAGCAAATACTTTAGGTATTTTAGATATCACTAACGAAAAGTACAACGAAGAAACTGGTGTTGTAACTGTAGACGGAGACAACGTAACTTACAGAGCAACTTACGTAATAGACGAAGATGGTGTTGTACAACACGAAGGTATAAACAACATGCCAATTGGTAGAAACGTAAACGAATTTTTACGTATTATCGATGCATTAACGCATGTACAAGAAAAAGGAGAAGTTTGTCCTGCAAACTGGGAAGAAGGAAAAGACGCTATGTCTGCTAACAGAACTGGAACTGCTGAGTATTTAGCTTCTCACTAAAAATAAAATATTATGGTACAAGAATTAAGTCAAGACAATTTAGCCGAAATTATTGCTGCTAACGATACTGTAGTAGTACAATATTCTGCAACGTGGTGTGGTAACTGTCGTATTATGAAACCAAAGGTTAAGAAATTAGCTGGCGAATTAAAAAATATAACATTTGTTATCGCTGATGCGGAAAAATTCCCGGAATCTAGAAAATTAGCTACAGTAGATAACTTACCAACATTTGCGGCTTTTAAAGACGGAAAATTTGTAAATCAAACACAGACTAACAAATTCGATGTTTTAAAAGCATTAGTTGACGAAGTAGCATAATAACAAAACTATTTTCGCTTTCGCGGAAGTAAAAAAATAAATTTATCAATGAAATTACCAGTAATAAAACACCTTACGCAATTTATAGAAGACAACGACGAAGACTTTGTTATCGAAACCATTGAAACGCTTGAAGCCCTAACCGAAGTACCTTCTCTTAAAGATGAGGAACTAGACGTTATTGGAGAATTAATCTCTAATATGTATGGCGCTATAGAAGTGAATAAAATGATTAAAGATGGAGCGACTAAAAAAGATGCCGTTAATGGTTTTATGAAACGTGTTTTAGGATCTATTGATAAATAGAAAAACTGAAAAAGAAAAATTATTTAAAACCACTTTGCGAAAGCAAAGTGGTTTTTTGTTTTTACTCAAACCTAAAACTTTAATAATTTTGGCTAACTTCGTTTCATTATCTATAAAATCAAATAACACAAAACTTTAGCACAGTGTTTTATAGCATTACATACTCTAACAATGAAAAACTTACTAAACTATATTCAATCTCGATTTACTTTAACTGAAGACGATATCCGTTTAGTTAAAAACTATTTTATAATCGAAAATAGGCCTGCACAAACCAAGCTTTTAGAAGCCGGTAAAACAGAACGCTATATTTATTTTTTAAGTGAAGGCATTGTAAAAGGCTATCAAAATATTGATGGAAAAATTGTAATACAACATTTAGTACCAGAGCACGATTTTTTCACTTCTTTAGAGAGTTTTATGACCGAAACTCCTGCTCCCGACTACTACGAAACCGTTACCGATTGCAAACTATTAAAAATCTCTAAATCAGATTACAACCTACTACAAGCCAACTCTACATTTTGGAGCAATTTTATAAAAACGGTTACTAACGAACATTTAAATTGCAAACTAGAACGCGTTAAAGATTTTCAGATATTAACAGCAAAACAACGCTATTTAAAATTTGTAGAACAGCAACCAAACCTGGCTTTAAATGTCTCTATAGATAATATCGCTTCCTTTTTAGGTATGGAACCACAATCTCTAAGCAGAATTAGAAAACAAATCACTTTCTAACAAATGTTATTTTTAGACTCTTAATTACCACAGACCTTTGCTCAAACAAAAAACAAAAACATGAGTAAAGACATTGCATTAGTTACAGGTGGAAACGGACATTTAGGAAATAATTTAATACGCTTGCTACTTTCTAAAAACCAACACGTAAGAACCACCGTTAGAGATATTAATAATACTTCACCTTTTAAAGGTTTAAATTGCGAAGTTGTGCAAGCAGACCTTTTAGACAAACCATCACTAGAAAAAGCCTTTAAAGGTGTTACACATCTATATGCTGTAGCTGCAAATTTTAGTATGTGGGCAAAAAATCCAAAGGTCGAAATTTACGACAACAACTTAAAAGGCACACAAAATGTATTCGATGTGGCTAAAGCTTGTGGTATTAAAAACATTGTGTACGTAAGTTCTGTAGCTTCTTTAGATTTTACAACCTTACCAGCAAATGTAGATAATGGCTATAATAAAGACCGTAGAAACTGGTATTACAATTCTAAAAACGACTCCGATAAACTTGCTTTAAAATTAGGCAAAGCATATAATATTAGAACCGTATTAATTTTGCCATCTGCCATGATTGGTAGCTACGCACACAAATTAAGCTATTCTAATAATTTAGTCCATCAAATTTTAAAAGGCGAAATTCCCATAGATACCAACGTTACTTTAAATTGGGTAGATGTAAAAGATGTAGCTTTTGGCACTTATCAAGCCATGATAAAAGGCGAAAACCAAGAACGCTATATTCTTTCCAACCCAACACACACCACATTGCAAAACAGTGTAAAAATAGCAGCAAATTTATATCCAGAACTAAAACTAAAAACACCTAAAAAAGTACCTAAATGCTTATTGTATTCCGTTGCAGGATTAATGGAATTTAGTAGTAAAATAACAGGAAAAGAACCCTTACTACAACGCCACTATTTAGATATGTTTTATGGTTTAAAACAAAATTACGACATCAATAAATCTAAAACCGTTTTAGGCTATAATCCAAAGACATCAAAACAAGCTTTAGAAGAAGCCCTTAACTACTTAAAAAATGATTGGGAGCAGAAATAAATTATTTTAAGCCACTTTGCGAAAGCAAGGTGGTTTTTTTTATATTTTTATTTTACAATTACGGTTTGTCACAAATTATGCTAACTAAACTTTAGTAACTTTGATTTTGCATATTAAAAGACACATAATGCTATTCAGATTTTCAATTGGCTTTATTTTTGATAACTTTATAAGCTTAATAACTCTACAAATTGTACATAGTATTATTAACAAAAATGGAGTTTAAAAGTTTTTGTGATCACTATTTAAAAACAGATTCAATAATTGAAAAATAGTGTAACCAAAAGACTATACCACTAGAAGAAAAACTTATTTAAAGAAATGAAAAAAATATTCCTATCAATTATATTAATTACAGCGTGTTTAAATTCAAGTTTTTCACAAGAATTACAAGACGGACAAAAAAGATGGAGTTCAAGTTCTAAATTAACAATAGACGATTTTAAAATTAAAATAGGTACCGAAGGCAATGATGCTGTTTATAGTCAATTTATAGTCACCCACTCTATTGGTGGTTTCGATTTTATGAAACGTAATCTGAATCAGAAAATTGAAAATCTATTTTTAGGTAATGCCTCTTGGATAGATACTACAAAGGTTAAGAGTATTGAAAAGCAAATTCACTTTCAGCAAATGCAATTTGATCTTACCGAAATTAGTACTAGAAAATTCAGAAAAAGAATATTAAAAAATAAACGCCAAATTTCTAAAGGTGTTGATATTGTGAATAAAATTAACAACGAAATAATATCAGAATTATCTGAAACTAGATTAGAATTAATGAGAACAACCCAAAGTGGTCGAAATGAAAAAAAGGTTACAGAATGGAAAGAAAAGATTAAATCTGAATTATTAGAATTAGACGAATTTAGATTCGAGAACAAAAAGAAAATAAAACAAAGCAAGTAGCAGCTAACCTAGTTTAAATTTACCGCGTGATAATATAACGGCTAAATAGAAACTAGAAAAACAGACCACCCTATAAACACACAAAATAAAAGCGACAACAAACCATAAACCAATAATGGACACCGAAAAAAAGAACGAATTGGATAATAAACACGCACAACCTCATGCTCTTCCAGAAACAGAGTTGCAGCCAACAGCTAATGAAAGCCAACCAACAAAACGCATAAGAAGGCAAGCCACACAAGAACAATTAGACAACCCATTTCATGGTGTAAAACTTAAACAAGTCTTAGAGCGTTTAGTAACACATTATGGCTGGGAGTATTTGGGAGAGCGCACCAATCTTCGTTGTTTTATCTTCAACCCAACTATGAAATCGAGTCTCGGTTTTTTAAGGCGCACTGCTTGGGCGCGAGAACATGTTGAGGACCTTTATTTAGAAATGGTAGAAAATAAAAGAGAAACCAATACTCACTAAAAAAGTAAACCACTTCTATCCAAAAGCAATTTGCAATCCCATTAGTACAAACACAAAACCACTAATTTTATTAAGCCATTTTCCCGAATTAGGAGCGCTTTTTATTTTATTAGAAAACGTACTTGCAAATAACGTTAATAACACATACCAAACCACACCTATTGTTGCAAACGTAAGTCCTAATAAAACAAAAGGAATAGGATCTTCTAATTTTGAAGGTGTAATAAACTGCGGAAAAAATGCTAAAAAGAATAATGCAACTTTAGGATTTAATGAGTTAGTAAAAAAACCAGCCCAAAAGTCATTTTTAGTATTATTTTTAACCGTTTCCGTGTTGTTTTCTATAGCAAATACCGATGTATCTCTATATTTCTTCACGCCTATATATACTAAATAAACTGCGCCAACATATTTAATAACCATAAAGGCTATTGCAGATTTTGCAATTAAAACCGATAAACCCAAAGCCGACAAACACGTATGTGTTAACACACCTGTATTAATACCCATTGCTGAAACTATTCCAGATTTACGTCCTTGACTAATCGATTTATTTAAAACAAAAACAGTATCCATTCCTGGTATCATTACAAAAAAAGCTGCGGTAACCAAAAAGGTTATAAAATTTTCAACACCTAACATCATTTTAAAATTTAGAATTATTAATAAACTTTACACAAAGAAAATAGGATGCTACTTATTAAAAAATACATATTTTTGATTCAGTAATGCAAAAAACGCATTTGTTATGACCACACAGCAAATAAAATATTTTTTGGTTTTAGCCGAAGAACTCCACTTTTGGAACACTGCCGAAAAAGTGTACATCTCGCAATCCTCTTTAACCAGACAAATACAAGCACTGGAAGACGAGTTGGGTTTTTTACTTTTCGAAAGAAATAAAAGAAACGTAAAACTGACTGATGCTGGTAAATTCCTGCAACAACATTGGAGCAAAACCATGAACGAGTTGGACCATATTTACCAACAAGCCAAAAAAATTAATCAAGGCGATGCTGGTGTGGTTTCTATATCCTATCCTGGTTCCATCACCTTTAGTTTGCTGCCTAATTTTCTAGACCTTATTACAACCAATTTACCAGATCTTAAATTAGAACTAGCCGAACTTACCGACGAAAACCACGAAAAACTACTCCTTAATTACCAAACAGATATTGCCTTTAGTCGCGACTCTATTTCACATATTAACATACAATCGCTTAAATTATTTACAGAACCTATTTGCATTGCAGTACCCAAAAACCATTGGTTAAATGCCGATACCGTTAACAATATAGACAAACTACAACACGAAAATTTTATACTTTCGGGTTTACACCAAACCACCTATTTTTCGTCTTTACTACGTAACTTGTTTAATCAGTATGGTTTTGAACCTAAAATTAGTATCGAATCCGATTTTGGTGGCATGATTTTAAATCTCGTGTCTAAAGGACTTGGTATTTCTATTTTACCGCATTCTTTTAAATACTCCAAATTTAATAATGTGCGTTTTATAGATTTAGAACAACAAATCGATTTGTATATCCATTGGCGGAAAAACGAAGGCAATAAAACCATTACTAAAGTTGTAGACTGTGCTAAGTTATTGGATACAACGGAGTATTAAATATAGAGATTTTTAATACAAACAGATTAAGAGGTTGCTAAATTAGTTAACGAAGTTAGCACTCGTTTTTTTGTAGAATTTTAGAAAATTGAATTTGAAAACTAGTTAGCTGAAATCCGGTATTTTTTTGTTTAGACTCATGGTTGATTTTCATTCGGTTTTTGGTAACTTCGTTTTAGCTATTAATTAATCTATTAGAAACATTTTTTGATACTAAAGAAATTAAGTTTCAAAAAAAAGTCCTTATCAAATGAGAATTTAAATGAAAATCAATAAAATACAAGTCCAAAACTTTCGTCTTTTGGATGATATAAATTGCAGTCTTGAAAACGACATCACGCTAATTGTAGGAAAGAATAATACCGGAAAAACCTCTTTTTTTGAAGCAATCAAATTGGCTACTTCTACTGATGGTAAATTTATTTTTGAGGACTTTTCCCAAAGTACTTATGCTACTTTCAAAGCTGTTCACAGCAAATACTTAGAATCTAAGAAACACGGAATTACAGAAGAATACAAAAAAACACTTGAAAAACAACTAATAGTTGATATTCCAAAAATTAAAATCAGTTTTGAAATTGAATACAATAAAGAAAATAATGAATCATTAGTTGAACTTAGTGAATTTATAACCGATTTGGAGGACGCTAGAAACGATGCTGTAATTTCTATTTCTTTTGAACCAAAAAACACTTTAAAAGTATTTCAATCATTTGAAAACAGAGAAGATAAAGCAATAAAGTTAATAGAATATCTTCATAAAAATATAACCTTATTATACCAAACAGTTTGTTATGCAATTGATAAAGAATCTGACTATACAAGAATAATAGAGGATAGTTTTAAAACTAAAATTCAAAAAGTAGTACTTTTTGAAAGTATTGAAGCAATGCGAATTTTGGATGACACAAAAGGTGATTCTAACAATGCTTTATCTCTTGGGTTTTCTAACTATTATAACCAAAGAGATAAAAATAATAAAGATGTAATTGATCTAGAAAATGCACTTACTTCCGTATCAAAAGATTTAAAAATTAAATACAATAAAGTACTTGAGGGTATTCAATCAAAGCTTAAACAATTTGGGGCACATACTGAAATTAAAATACCTGAAATTGAAATAGATTCAAAATTTGACTCTGAAAAAGTTTTAAAAAATAATATTCAGTACTTATATAAACAAAATGAGGTTAACTTACCCGAAAGCTATAATGGATTAGGTTATAGCAATCTTATCTATATGATTCTTGAATTAGCAAGTTTCATTGAAAAATTTAAAAACTCCAAAGAAGAAAAACTGTCAAATTTTCTTGTGGTATTAATAGAAGAGCCTGAAGCGCATATGCATCCACAAATGCAACAAGTGTTTATAAGTCAAGTTTTAGAAGTTGTTAAAGAGGCAAAAAAAGATACAGCTTTACAAATACAAGTTATAATTACAACTCATTCATCACATATTCTTTCAGAATCTGGAATTGAAACTGAAAAAGGGTTCAATAGAATTAGATATTTCAATAGATTTCCAACGGATTCAGGAGGATACAAAATAACAAATCAAGATTTTAATAATTTAAAAATTAAAGATTATAAACGAACTTTTAGATTTTTAAGACAATATTTAACGCTTCATAAATCTGATTTGTTTTTTGCTGATAAAGTTATTTTAGTTGAAGGAACAACTGAACGCATGCTTTTACCTCAAATGATACAGAAATCAGCAAAATCATTATGTAATGAATATGTTTCTATTTTAGAAGTTGGTGGAGCATATGCCCATTCTTTCAGGGAAATATTAGAGTTTATTAATGTAAGAACATTGATAATTACAGATATTGATTCAAGTGACGAAAATGGAGCTTGTCAAGTTAGTCCTATTGATGATAATAAATTTACTACTAATGAAACATTAAAAAAATGGTTGCCAAATAAAACAACTATTAAAGATCTTACGAATTGTACAAATGATGAAAAAACACAAGAAAATATTCGTGTAGCATATCAAACAAATGAAAATAGTTTTATTGGAAGAAGCTTTGAAGAATCATTTATTAATACTAATAAAACACTTTTACTATCTGAATTTACAAAAGATGATAAATCTAAAATTGTTGTAAAAAATCGTTTTTCTTTTTTAAAATCACATTCTTTAATGGATAAAATCCCTACTCCATCAAGCTCTAAAGTAAAAACAAATTTCACATTCGATATTATGTCATTTAATGAAGAAAAATATGGAGAATGGAAAGTTCCAGAATACATAAAAGAAGGTTTAATATGGTTATCTAAAAACGATTAGAATGACAGCTATTGAACAAATTAGAAAACATATAGAAGAAAATAAAAGTTATGTACTTGAAGCTGGCGCTGGTTCAGGAAAAACATATACTTTAATTCAGACGATAAATTACGTTTTAGAAACAAAAGGAGAAAGTATAAAATTAAATAATCAAAAAATTGTTTGTATCACTTATACTAATGTTGCAAAAAATGAAATTATTGAAAGGCTTGAAAATAATCCGTTAGTTATTGTTTCTACCATTCATGAATTTTTATGGGATTGTATCAAAAGATTCAACAAGCAACTAATAATTGAATTAGATGCATTAAATGAGTTTATGCTTTTAAATAGCAAAAAACCTGAAAATTATAAAACTAGATTAAAAGATAGAATTAAAGAAGTTACTTACGATGATAGTGGTTATAGAGATTTTGAACAAGGAAGTTTACATCATGATGATGTAATTACACTGTCTTTACAAATGTTTAAAAACTATACTGCATTAACTCATATTTTAGGTCAAAAATATCCCTATTTATTTATAGATGAATATCAAGATACAGCAATTGAAACTGTTGATGCTATTATTAATCATTTACTCGAAAGAAATAAAACAAAACTATTAGTTGGTTTTTACGGAGATTCTTATCAAAAAATCTATGATGAAGGAATTGGTTCACTACAATCCTATATCGATTCTAACAAACTTAAACTTGTAACAAAGGACGATAATTATCGTTCTTCCGAAAGTGTTGTTAAACTATTAAATAATATTCGAGATAATATAACTCAAACAATACCTGAAAGTAAAGAAAGTACTAGAGGAAGTGTTCAATTTATTAATTGTACAAATACTCCAAAGCAGCCAAAAGAAAAAGTAGCAGATTATAAAGAAAGAATTGCACCTAAAAAAGATTCTGACTATGAGAGCATAATTTCAAGTTTAGAAACAAAAGGTTGGGATTTTTCAGAATCAGGCAATGACAAAATATTAATAATCGCAAACAGTAAAGTAGCTGAAAGAGCTGGCTTCTTAAATCTTTATAAACTTTTCGTAAAAAGGTACACTCAAAGTGCAAAAGAAGCATTATTAAAGAGAGAAAATGTTTTTTCTTCATACTTTATGGGCTCTATAGACAAAAAGACTTCTAAAGAACGTGAGACTGGAATAGAACATTTAGTTTCTTTTTGGGAAGAGGGAAATTACAACAGAGTTATAAAATATTTAAAACAACAAGGTGTTTTTAGCTCATTAACTAAACATTCTGATAAAAAAGAAATAGAAAGTAAATTACAAGCATTGACTACTATAAGGATGACTGGAGCAGTTCAAGATGTTTTTAATTTTTGTCAAGAAAATAAGTTATCGCTTGCTTCTAGAAAATTACAAAAATTCATAGAACAATTAAGTGTAGATATTACAAGTATTACAGATGAAGATGAAAACAAAAGAGCAACTAAAAATAAAGAATTTTATGAATCCTTAATGCTTATAAATTATAGTGAAGTAATCTCTGTATTTAAACACATCCAAGAACAAACTTCATATTCAACTAAACACGGAACAAAAGGAGAAGAATATAGAAATGTCTTAGTGGTAATTGATGATACAAGTTGGCCAGCACAATATAATTTTGAAAAATTCTTTGATGTTACAGATCATTTAGAACAAAGAAAATTACGAACTAAAAACCTATTTTATGTCTCTTGTTCTAGGGCTAAAGAAAATTTAGTTGTTTTAGCTCTTTCTCAAATGGGAGATTCAGCAATGGTTAAAATAACCGAATGGTTTGGAAATGAAAATATACAAACACTCTAATGTTACTAAAAAACTTAAATACCATAAAAAGCTTTCACTTTGTTAAGCATATTAATTCCCAAACTCCAACAAACATCTAAAGTAAGCCCTTTCTTAAATAAATTACTATAGTTAGTTATAAAACACAACCCAAATAAAAAACTCTAACAGTTTTACAAAACCATAACTTTTTAAAGCAATAATAACAAAAAGTAAGCAAATACTTCTTTATCCCAAAAGCGCAAAAATAGCACTAAAACCTTTTGCTTCAGCATATTCTACAGCTGTTTTGTTATCATTATCTTTAATGGTAGCATCTGCTTTTTGTTCTAATAACAATTTTACAATATCTACTTTATTGTATTGTGTTGCAAAGGTTAATGCTGTGGTTCCGTTGTTATTTGTTGCATTTAAATTAGCACCATTCTCAATTAAATACTTCGCAAAAGCCACGTTTCCTTTAAAACTAACACCAATTAAAGCGGTATTTCCAGAGGCATCTTGGGCATCAATTGGTGCTTGATGTTCTACTAATGTTTTAGTAGCAGCTTCATTATCAAAATAAGTAGCTAAAATTAATGGTGTAAATCCGCGTTCGTCTTTAGCTTCTGCTAATTTAGGATTTGCTGTAAGTAATGCTTTTAAAGTAGCAGTATCTTTATTTTTTATGCTTTCGAAAAGTGTGTTTATATTTTTCATTTCTTTTATTCTTTTGTGGTTTTTATTCAATTTACCAATGGTAAATGTTTATTTTTTTGCAATAAAAAAGGAATGGATTTTAAAAATCCACTCCTTTATATTATATGTTAGTACAAATTATTTTATATCAAAACGGTTAGCGTTCATCACTTTAGTCCAAGCAGCAACAAAATCTGTTACAAAACGCTCTTTACTATCATCTTGTGCATACATTTCTGAATACGCACGTAAAATAGAGTTAGAACCAAATACTAAATCTACACGTGTTGCAGTAAATTTAACATCTCCAGTTTTACGGTTTTTAATTTCGTAAATACCGTTATCTTGAGATTTCCATTCGTAAATCATATCGGTAAGGTTTACAAAGAAATCGTTAGTTAAAGCGCCTTCGTTTTCTGTAAACACACCATGTTTTGTTCCTCCAAAGTTAGTTCCCATAACACGCATACCTCCTACTAATACTGTCATTTCTGCAGCAGTTAATCCAAGTAATTGTGTTTTATCTAGTAACATCTCTTCAGGGCTAACTACATATTCTTTCTTTTGGTAATTTCTAAAACCATCTGCAAGTGGTTCCATAGACTCAAAAGATTCTACATCTGTCATAGCCTGCGTAGCATCACCTCTACCTGAAGTAAAAGGAACACTAATTTTCATACCAGCATTTTTAATAGCTTTTTCTACACCAACATTACCAGCTAATACAATAGTATCTGCAAGGCTAATTCCAAACTCAGTAGCAATTGGCTGTAAAACCGCTAATACTTTTTCTAATTGAGCAGGCTCGTTACCTTCCCATTTATTTTGAGGCGCTAGGTTAATACGTGCGCCATTTGCGCCACCTCTAAAATCTGATCCTCTATAAGTTCTTGCACTATCCCAAGCGGTAGATACTAATTCTGAAATACTTAAATCTGTACTAGCAATTTTATCTTTTACAGCATTTACATTATAATCGTTATTTCCTTTAGGAATTGGATCTTGCCAAATTAAATCTTCTTGTGGTACATCTGGTCCAAACCAACGGTCTTTTGGTCCCATATCACGATGCGTTAATTTAAACCAAGCACGTGCAAAAGCATCAGAAAACGCATCAAAATCGTCTTTAAATTTTAATGAAATTTCGTTATAAATAGGATCCATTTTCATGGCCATATCTGCATCTGTCATCATTGGATTTAATTTTGTTGTTAAATCCTCAACATCTACAGGTTTATCTTCATCTTTAATACTTACAGGTTCCCATTGTGTAGCGCCTGCAGGACTTTTACGTAATTCCCACTCATGGTTATATAACATTTCGAAAAAACCATTATCCCATTTAGTTGGATGCGTTGTCCAAGCACCTTCTATACCACTAGTAACCGTATATCTTCCTTTTCCTGATTTATTTGGATTAGACCAACCTAAACCTTGCTCTTCTACATCTGCACTTTCTGGATCCGGGCCTAAAATGCTTGCATCTCCATTTCCGTGTGCTTTACCAACAGTATGTCCGCCAGCAGTTAAAGCAACAGTTTCCTCATCATTCATCGCCATACGCTTGAATGTTTCTCTAACTTGTAATGCTGTTTTTAATGGATCTGATTTACCATTTACACCTTCTGGGTTTACATAAATTAATCCCATTTGTACGGCTGCTAATGGATTTTCCATAGTATCTGGTTTATCAACACTACCATAACGCTCGTCGCTTGGTGCTAACCATTCTTTTTCGGCTCCCCAATACACATCTTTTTCTGGATGCCAAATATCTGTACGACCAAATGCAAAACCATAGGTTTTTAATCCCATGTTTTCGTAAGCAATAGTTCCGGCAAGAATAATTAAATCTGCCCAACTTATTGTATTACCGTATTTTTTCTTAATCGGCCAAAGTAAACGTCTTGCTTTATCTAAACTCGCATTATCTGGCCAAGAATTTAAAGGTGCAAAACGTTGGTTTCCTGTACCACCGCCGCCACGTCCATCTGCTAATCTGTAAGATCCTGCAGCATGCCATGATAATCTAATCATTAATCCACCATAATGTCCCCAATCTGCAGGCCACCAATCTTGACTATCCGTCATAAAATCATTCACGTCCTTTTTTAAAGCGGCTACATCTAATTTTTTTAATTCTTCGTGATAATCGAAATCTGCACCTAAAGGATTTGTTTTAGAATCCTGCTGGTGTAAAATATCTAAGTTTAAGGTATTAGGCCACCAATCTGTCACAGATTTTTCGGTAGTTGTAACTGCTCCTTGCATAAAAGGGCATTTGCTTGCATCTCCATTAGTAGAATGATCCATATATTTTATTTGTTTTTTATTTGATGTTTTAATTTTTGATAAAATTACTCTATTGATAGGCTGAACAATTATAAATAAAATTGATTGTTTTTATTTTAACATCAATAATACTTATAGACTATATGAATATTGTGTCCTTAAATTTAAGCAAACCTTACTTATGAAACAAAAAAAGAGTCACTTCTATAAGAAGTAACTCTTTTAAATAAACTTAGTAAATACCTAATAATTAATACTTAGGCAATAAAACTGTATCAATTACATGAATAACACCGTTAGATTGATTAACATCTGCGATTGTTACTTTTGCAGAGTTTCCGTTTTCGTCTGTAATGTAAACCTCCTTATTTTTTAACCAAGCCGTAATGGTTCCACGACTTACTGTTTTAATTTCAGCTTTACCATTTCCTTTTTTAATCATTTTTAAAATAGCTTTAGCATTCCATTTCCCAGCAACAACGTGGTATGTTAATACTGTTTGTAATGTTTTCTTGTTTTCTGCCATTAATAAAGTGTTAACTGTACCTTCTGGTAATTTTGCAAAAGCGGCATTTGTTGGTGCAAATACAGTAAACGGACCTTCGCTAGATAATGTCTCTACTAAATCTGTCGCTTTTACCGCTGCTACTAAAGTGGTATGATCTTTAGAATTAACAGCATTTTCTATAATGTTTTTACTTGGGTACATTTCTGCTCCACAAACCATAACTGTTATTTCTTTCTTCATTTTGTCCTTCTTCATCATTTTCTCTTGAGAAAATCCGTTTATAGAAGTAATAACTGCAAGTGTAAATAAAGTCGCTTTTATAAATTTTGATGCTTTCATAAATTTCGTTTTTTAAATAATTATCATATTGTTAACTCCTCTATTAACGAGATTTCTCCAATGTCGGTTTTAAGAACTCCATAGCTTTAACAAACAATTAACTGAAGCCTATAAACTAACACAATGACCAACAAGCATTTCTAATTATTAAAAAAAATTAAAACAAGGACAGTTTTAGAACATATTATTCTTAATTTTATCTTTTAATTAAAATCTTATAAAATGGCTGAAATAACTTTAAAAGGAACACATATAGAAACTAGTGGAAACTTACCAAAAACAGGAGAAAAAACACCAAATTTTTCTTTAGCAGCAAACGATTTATCAATTAAAACACTTTCAGATTTTAAAGGCACAAAGCTTGTTTTAAATATTTTTCCAAGTATCGATACTGGTACATGTGCTACATCTGTAAGAACATTTAATAAAGAAGCTTCTAAAATAGAAAATACAAAAGTTTTATGTATTTCTAGAGATTTACCTTTTGCCCAAGCACGTTTTTGTGGTGCTGAAGGTATTGAGAATGTAATAATGTTGTCCGATTTTAAAACTGGACAATTTGGAAAAGACTACGGATTAGAATTTACAACAGGTCCACTAGAAGGATTACATTCACGTGCTGTTATTGTTTTAGACGAAAATGGTATTGTAAAATACACTGAACAAGTTCAAGAAATTGTAGACGAACCGAACTATAAAGCTTCATTGAGCGCCCTTTTAGATGAATAAAAAAAAGGACTCTTTTTTAGTAAATAGAATTAAAAGTGTAGGTTTCGCCTTTAAAGGAGCCTACCTTTTAATTACTACAGAAGCCAGTTTAAAAGTACAAACTACTATTGGTCTATTAATGACTATTTTAGGCTTTTATGTTGGTCTTACCGCAACAGAATGGTGTCTTCAAATTTTAGTTATTGCAATGGTAATGGCTATTGAAGGTGTAAATACGGCTATTGAAGAAATTGCAGATTTTATACACCCAGAACACCATCCAAAAATTGGTTTAATTAAAGATTTAGCTGCTGGAGCTGTTTTTATTATGGCTGTTGCCGCGGTTGCGGTTGGTTGTATTATTTATATTCCTAAGTTTTAAACACAATTACACAGTAGAAAAAGCGTTATTTATACCCAATAAACAACAATATATCTAATTGAATTTGTTTATTTTTACGCAATCTAAAAACCAACAATGGCGAAAGCAAAATCGAAATCCAAACCTAAAACAGCAAAGAAAAAATTAAGCTTTAAAAAACCTAATTTAATACTAACAAGTCAACAAAAATTAATTTTTGGTAGCCTTTTAGTGCTTTTAGGTGTTTTAATATTTATAGCATTTTTATCTTTTTTGTTTACTGGTAAGGCAGACCAAAGTGTACTTGGCGAGCTTCCTTCTAGAGTAGTCGAAACAAAAAACTGGGCAAGCCAAAGTGGCGCTTGGATTAGTGATTTATTTATTCAACGTGGATTTGGTGTTGCATCCTTTATTTTTTCAGGACTTATATTCTTATCTGGAATTTATATTCTTTTAGACCTTAAAAAAGAGAAACTTTTCCAACATTGGTTTTGGGGAACTTTAGTGGTAATTTGGATTTCTATTCTTTTAGGATTTACAGGACCACAAACAGGTATTTTAAGTGGTACTATTGGTTTTGAATTAAACAACTTTTTACAAGATTATATTGGTAAAATAGGTATTGTACTATTATTAATTTTTGGTTTTATCACCTATTTAGCAATTAGATTTGGTTTTACACCTGAACGTATTGGAGCCTTATTAAGGAGTGCTAAAAAAGATATTAAATCTGAATTTAACGAAGCGTCTAAAGACGTTATAGTACCTATAGATAATACTTTAACAGACGAAGCTGAAGCTTTTAAATCTGCTTTTCAAGTTAAAGAAGATATTCAGCCAACAATTTCTAATCATTCTAAAATTGAAACCAAAGAAGATGCTCCTGTTCAAGAATTAAAAGTAGAAACGCCAAAGGTTGAAAAACCAAGTGTTAGCACTTCTACAATGGAAATTGAAATTCCAGAAAATGAACCTGAAGTAGAAATTGAGGTAGAAAAAGTAATTGAAGAAAAATCTGAAACCGATAATCTTTCCGATAAATTAGTAGCCGATTTTGGACCATACGATCCTACTCTAGAATTAGGAAATTATCAATTTCCTCCTTTAGATTTATTAAAGAAATATGATAACGAAGGTGTTACCATAAATCAAGAAGAGTTAGAAGCGAATAAAAATAAAATTGTAGATACTTTAAATAACTATAAAATAGGTATTTCAAGTATTAAAGCAACTATTGGACCTACAGTTACTCTTTATGAAATTGTTCCAGAAGCTGGTGTTAGAATTTCTAAAATTAAAAATTTAGAAGATGATATTGCATTATCTCTAGCCGCATTAGGAATTAGAATTATTGCTCCTATTCCAGGAAAAGGAACTATTGGTATAGAAGTGCCAAATACAAATGCAACTATTGTTTCTATGCGCTCTGTAATTGCTTCTCAAAAATTTCAGAATTCAAAAATGCACTTACCTATTGCAATAGGTAAAACAATTAGTAATGAGACTTTAGTTATTGATTTAGCAAAAATGCCTCACCTTTTAATGGCTGGTGCAACAGGACAAGGTAAATCGGTTGGATTAAATGCCGTACTAACTTCGTTATTATACAAAAAGCATCCTGCGGAAGTTAAATTCGTTTTAGTAGATCCTAAAAAAGTAGAATTAACTTTATTTAATAAAATTGAAAGACATTACCTAGCTAAACTTCCAGATGAAGCTGAAGCTATAATTACTGATAATACTAAAGTTATTCACACACTTAATTCATTGTGTATTGAAATGGATAACCGTTACGAAATGCTTAAAAATGCATTATGTCGTAACATTGTTGAGTATAATGCAAAATTTAAAGCTCGTAAATTAAATCCTAACGATGGACACGCTTATTTACCATACATTGTTCTAGTTGTAGATGAGTTTGCCGATTTAATTATGACTGCCGGTAAAGAGGTAGAAACGCCAGTTGCACGTTTAGCACAACTTGCTCGTGCCATTGGTATTCACTTAATTATTGCAACACAAAGACCATCGGTTAACGTAATTACAGGTATTATTAAAGCCAATTTCCCAGCACGTATAGCATTTAGAGTTTCTAGTAAAATAGATTCACGTACTATTTTAGATGCCGGCGGCGCAGACCAACTTATTGGTCGTGGAGATATGCTATACACACAAGGAAACGATATGATAAGAGTGCAATGTGCTTTTGTTGATACTCCTGAAGTAGAAAAAATAGTAGATTTTATTGGTGCTCAAAAGGCTTATCCAGACGCTTATTTACTTCCAGAATATGTTGGCGAAGAAGGTGGCACGAGTCTTGATATAGATATAGACGATAGAGATAAACTGTTTAGAGATGCTGCCGAAATTATTGTAACAGCTCAACAAGGTTCTGCTTCGTTATTGCAACGTAAGTTAAAGTTAGGTTACAACCGAGCAGGACGTATTATAGATCAATTAGAAGCCGCTGGAATTGTTGGTGGTTTTGAAGGTAGTAAAGCTAGACAAGTATTAGTGCCAGATTTAGTTGCTCTCGATCAATTATTATCAAACGAAGGTCAATAAAAAAATTAAAATTTTAAGATGAAAAAAGTACTACTATTATTAGCTTTAATTATTTCAAGTGTCACATTTGCGCAGAATGATGCTAAAGCAAAAACATTATTAAACGAAGTCTCTACAAAAGTAAAAGGCTACAATAATATTGCTATAGATTTTAAATATGTTTTAGAAAACACTTCCGAAAACATCAAACAAGAAACACGTGGTGATGTTAACATGCAAGGTGATAAGTACAAATTAAACATACTTGGTATTACTAGAATATTTGATGGTAATAAATTATATACAATTAGCTCTGAAGATGAAGAGGTAACTGTTTCTTCAGATAATGGAGAAGATGAAGGCACTATTACACCTAGCAAGATGTTATCGTTTTACGAAGATGGTTTTACTTATAAAATGGATATCATTCAAAAAGTAAAAGGAAGAAACATTCAATATGTAAAATTATCTCCTATGGATTCTAATGCAAGCATAAAGTATATTCTTTTAGGCATAGATGCAGAGACAAAACACATCTATAATCTTATCGAGATTGGTAAAAATGGAACTAAAACAACACTTACTGTTAATTCTTTTAAAACAAATGAGCCTATCTCGAAAACCTTGTTTACTTTTGACGAAAGTAAGTACAACGATTACTTTATAAATAAACTAGACTAAGGACAATTAGTGAAAATACTAGATAGATACATATTAACTTCTTATCTAAAAACTTTTATCAGCGTGTTTGTAATACTCATGCTGATTTTTGTATTACAGGCTATTTGGCTTTATATTAAAGAACTAGCAGGTAAAGATTTAGACTTAATAACGGTTTTAAAATTTTTATTTTACATTACTCCTACCCTAATTCCTCTAATTTTACCGCTTACAATACTGCTAGCCTCGATAATGGTTTTTGGTAATTTTGCCGAAAATTATGAATTTGCTGCAATGAAATCTACTGGTATTTCATTACAACGCGCAATGGCTAGTTTAAGTGTCTTTATATTCTTTTTAAGTATTCTTACTTTCTTTTTTAGTAATAATATAATACCTAGAGCAGAATACGAAAGTTATAATTTACGAAAAAACATTGCAAAAGTAAAGCCTGCAATGGCTATAGCCGAAGGACAGTTTAACCAAATTGTAGACAACTTCAATATTAAAGTAGCTAAGAAAACTGGTGATCGCGGACAATTTTTAGAAAACGTTGTCATCCATAAAGGACAAGCAAAAAAGCCTGGAAACCACGTTACTATTATTGCAAAAACAGGAGAACTTGTTAGTGCCGAAGATTCTGAAACTTTAAAACTTATACTTTTTGATGGTTATTATTATGATGACACGCCTCCAAACAAACATAAAGAAAAAGTAAAAAAGCCTTTTGTAAAAAGTGAATTTCTAAAATATACTATCAATTTAGATTTATCCCAACTTGGTGGTGTAGATCTAGACGAAAAGAAAACCGATAATAAGTATTCGATGCTTGCCATTGGAGATTTAAAATACACTACAGATTCTCTTATTACAGAACGCAAAAACGAATTCGAAAAATTTGGAACAACCTTATATAATAGAACCAATATTGCAACAGTAAACTTATCTGTAGAAACAAAAAAAGATACTACTTACACTAATAACGTAATAGACCTTTTTAATCTAAAACAAAAAATACAGTTGCTAGATTATGCTATAAATGCTACAACTAGTACAAAGCAAATAGTTACTGCTAAAGAAGCCAATATAAAAGGAAGTACTATTTGGTTAAACAGACATATTATTGCTCTACACGAGAAATTTGCATTAGCAATTGCTTGTATTATTTTATTTTTTGTTGGTGCTCCTTTAGGTGCATTAATTAGAAAAGGTGGTTTGGGATTACCAATGGTTATGGCAATTGTTATATTTTTAAGCTATCACTTTATTGGAATTTTTGCAAAAAATAGTGCCAAAGACGGCTCGTTTAATCCTGTGTTAGCCTCCTGGTTCTCTACCCTTATTATGCTGCCTTTGAGTATATATTTAACTTCTAGAGCCACAAAAGACAGAGGTTTACTAGATACAGATGGTCTTTTAGAACCTCTTAAAAAATTCTTTAAAATTAAAACTAAAAAGACTGAGTTTAGCACTAAAGTCTTTAATGTAAATTCTGAAGATTATAAAGTTATCCAAAACCTAAATGACAGCAAACTTATTGCTATTGTAAAAGACTACAGAAGTTTCGATTATACTGTAGAGCATAAAAATACTGCAATTTCTGTACTTACTTCTAGAGGTATTACAAGGCAAGAATTAAAAATGGCTGGGCATTTAAATAACGACTTTCTTGAAGAAGCGTCTACTTTAAAAAATGATTATGAAGAAGATTCTAAACTAGCATTTATTCTTTATTCTATAGGCTTAGTATTAATTCTTGGTGGTAGAATATTAATTAATAACAAATTAGCAATTATTGGTAATGCCATATTTGTAATAGGAATTGTTGCTTTTCTAATTTTTATATTCGCACTTTCAAAATCGTTCGCTAAGCATACTAACCTATACAAGCACTTAGGTAAAAACAATAGTATTAATGGCGTCCTATTTTCATTATTAGGTTTTCCTCTGTATTTCATTTTCTATTTTATTCAGAAAAAACAGATTAAAAAAGACTTAAACACCATTGAGTTTGGCATTAACAATAATGCTACCGAAGCAGTTGATGTTTCTAAAGCCGATAACACAATAATTAAAACTCCAATTAATCAAGAACAAAAAACGTTAATTAAAATTTCAATTGCGACTTTAATTTTTGCTTTGGTTTTAGTTGTGCTTTACTTTGTTTTTGCTAATAATAAATTACCAATATATGCTTCGGCTTCAATACAACTAAGTATTGTTTCTCTTACAGTGAGTATTTTTTACTTTATTAAGAATTTACAAATTAGAAAGGACACAATCAAGGTTAATCATAATAACAAAGCCATAGAACAGCATATAACGGAATCTAATACAGAATTAAAGGCAACTACAAGTAAAAGTCTAATAAAACTTTCTATAGGAGTTTTAATTTTAGCTATACTTCTAGTTATTCTTCATTTTGTATTTGTAAATAATAAATTACCTCTATATGCTTCTGCTGCATTGCAATTAAGCATTATATCATTTATAGTGTCTGGTTTTTACTTCATAAAAAGTAAATTATCATAACTATTAAGCTTTGATATCTCTATTAGTCAATAGAAAAATCAAATCTTGTTTAAAATAAAAAACATAATTAAGCAATATCTTTGCTATAATAAAAAGTCTTGTAATGATTACTAAAACAGAAGAAAAAGTGACATTTAAACTAAATACAATTCAAGAAGCTATTAACGATATTAAGGCTGGTAAAGTTATTATCGTTGTTGATGATGAAGACAGAGAAAATGAAGGCGATTTTTTAGCTGCAGCTGAATTAGTAACTCCTGAAATGATAAATTTCATGGCTACTCATGGACGTGGTTTAATTTGTGCTCCACTAACCGAAGACCGTTGTAAAGACTTAGGTTTACATATGATGGTAACTAACAATACAGATCCTATGGAGACTGCATTTACGGTATCGGTAGATTTAAAAGGTCAAGGTGTAACTACTGGAATTTCTGCTGCAGATCGTGCATTAACAGTTAAATCTTTGGTTAATAAAGATACTAAGCCATTTGATTTAGCAAGACCTGGACATATTTTTCCTTTAGTAGCTAAAGAAGGTGGTGTTTTACGTAGAACAGGACATACAGAAGCTGCTATAGACTTTGCGCGTTTAGCTGGCTTAGAACCTGCTGGTGTTATTGTAGAAATCATGAATGAAGATGGAACAATGGCTAGATTACCGCAACTTGTTGAAGTTGCTAAAAAGTTTGATTTAAAACTGGTTTCTATTGAAGATTTAGTAGCTTATAGAATGGATCATGATTCTTTAATAGAAAAGAAAGAAGATTTTAATATAGAAACTCGCTTTGGAAGCTTCAGACTACGAGCGTACCAGCAAACAACTAACGACCAAGTTCATATTGCTTTAACAAAAGGAGAATGGTCTACAAATGAAAAAGTATTAACTAGGGTAAATTCTACTTTAGTAAACAACGATATTTTAGGAACACTTACCAATAATGCTGATGAAAAATTAGACGATATGTTTCGTGTAATAAGTAATGAAGGAAAAGGTGCTATACTATTTATAAACCAGCAATCGCAATCATTAAACTTATTAAAGCGTTTAAGCCTTTTAAAAGAGAACCAAACAGAAGGTACAATATCTAAAGCTCCAGCAATTTCTATGGATAATAAAGATTTCGGTATAGGTGCTCAAATATTACACGATTTAAACATACACAAGCTAAAATTAATCTCTAACACGCAACAAACTAAACGTGTTGGAATGATAGGTTACGGACTAGAGATTGTTGAATATGTCGGTTACTAAACACGTCTTTTAACGGTATATTTTTATAAATAAACCCAATAGAATTTTTGAGATTCTATTGGGTTTATTGCTTTTAAGTAAATACTTTAAATAAAAAAATTCCTTTTAAACAAATGTTTAAAAGGAATTTTTAATAATTACTATATCTGTATTAAAGCGCTTTTAATATCGCTTCTTTCATTTTTTCTGCACGAAGTTTTACTTCTTCTTCACTCCAAGAAAGTTTTATAAGACATGAAATATTACGTCCAATGTAATGATCACTTTGAGTAAATTCTTTTTCACTTAGTAAACTTAAAGCGTCTTTAATATCTTTAGATAAAGGAAACAAAGATTTAGCATCTTTTAAATGGTTCCATTTTCTAACATAATGCCAATTATTATCAAAATAATTCCAACATACATCTACTCCACTATCTTTAAATCCAGCTATTGTTTTCCTGGCAGTTTCTAAATCAGGTAAAAAGAAATTTAAAAAAGCATAACTTTCTTCTCCACCTTCAGGTACTGTTCTAAAAGTAACTTCTGGAATATCAGACAACGTATCTCTTAGTGTTGTATAGTTTTTCTTCTGAACAGCTAAAAACTCGGGTAAACGCTTTATTTGTGCTAAACCAACAGCTGCATGCAATTCTGAAATCCTAAAGTTATAACCTAAAAACGGATGTGTTTCGGCTCCTCTATCATTACCTTCATGATCATGACCGTGATCACTAAAATGATCTGCATTTGTATAATATTCTTTATTGTTAGTTATTACTGCACCACCTTCTCCACAGGTAACTGTTTTTACAAAATCAAAAGAAAAACAACCTAAGTCTCCTATACTTCCTAATGGTTTGTTATTGTAACGACCTCCAATTGCTTGGCAAGCATCTTCAACTAAAAGTAAGTTGTATTTTTTACAAACCTGAGATAAAGCTGTCATTTTAGCCATACTACCGCACATTTGTACAACCATAACAGCCTTTGTTTTTGGTGTAATAGCTTCTTCAACTGCTTTAGGATCTAAACCTAAAGTATCATCAATATCAACTAAAACAGGAACTGCTCCTAGTAACAAAATAGCTTCAAAACTAGCAACAAAAGTAAATGTAGGCATAATAACTTCATCTCCTGCTCCAACACCTGCACTTGCTAAAGCAACAGAAACTGCAGAAGTTCCATTAGATACTAATTGAACATAATCACATTCCAAAGTGCTTTCTAGTTCTTTTTCTAAAGCTTTTGCCTTCCAATGCCCATTTCTCATGCCATCAAAGCCATAACGCATTAAAACACCATTATCTAATACATCTTGTAACTCTTCTCTTTCTAAATCTCCAAACCGTTCAAATCCTGGCATAAATCTATATTTTTAGTTATTCAAAAATACTTCAATTTCTAAAATAAAAAAAGCCTCTTAAAACAAAGTTTAAAAGGCTTTACTAAGAATTTAAAATATTTAATATTTACCTATATGTTCATCAATAAATGTAAAATGTCTATCTGTCTCTCTTAAAAAAGTATAGCCAGATAATTCACCTATTACACTTAAATCCTTTTTTAAAACTACTAAATTAGGGTAACCTCCTTTTTTATTATATTTTTTTACTAAAACTTTGTTTTTCTTTTTTTGTTCGGGAGTAATAATATCTATTCTTCTAGGCATATCTACCATTAGTAAAACAAAATTTTCTGCTTTGGTTTCAAATGCTTCAGTATTAAAAAAATCTTCTTTTAACATCTTACAAGGACTACACCAATCGCTTCCTGTAAAATATATTAATATTGGTTTTTTTGATGAAGCAGATTCTTTTTTTGCTAAATCAAAATCTGTTAACCAATTAAGATTTGAATAATCTTCTTCCTCTTGAGAAAAACCAAATAAAGAAGCACTTATAAAAAATAAAAAAAACAATTTCTTCATAATGAAATAGAACTTAAAAATATTACAATAATAATATAACAACAATCTTGCCATGATATTGTATTACATAATTATAATACTATCACTTAAATTTTTACGAACTTTTTTTAGTTCTGCCATAAAATCATTTTCTGCGCGATAACCAATAGGTAACACCAATACCGATTGCAAGCCTTTAGTTTTTAAGTCTAAAAACTCATCGTATTTTTTAGGATCAAAACCTTCCATCGGGCAAGCATCCACCTCTTCTAAAGCACAAACAGTTAATAAATTTCCTAATGCTAAATAGGCTTGCTTTACAGACCATTCTTTAATTTCTTTTTCCGATTTCTTTTCAAAATCATCAATTAAAAAATTCTTAAACGGGTTTAAAACAGCATCAGGTGTATTTCTAATAGATTTAACTAAACTAAAATAGTTTTCAATAAAAACTTTATCAATTCCAGTTTCAATACAAATTACTAATACTTGAGACGCTTGAGCTATTTGTTCTTGATTCATTGAACATGAAACCAAACCTTGTTGTAACTTTTTATTTTCAATCACCAACAATTTTAAAGGTTGTAAACCGTATGATGTTGCTGTTAAATTAAAAGCATTCAAAATAATATCTAATTTTTCTTTAGAAATCATTTTGTCTTTATCAAAAGATTTAGTGGCATAGCGCCATTTTAGAGCTTCTATTGTGTTCATATAAATGTATAATAACTTTATGCAAAAATAGAATTACATTCGCAATAAAGACTATAATGTCTAATAAATTAAAATGATATAACTATAGATATGAAATCTACCGAAGAATTAATCAACGAATCCGAAACAAGAATCTTTAAAGCCATTTTTCCAAACACAACAAATCACTACAATACATTATTTGGAGGAACAGCTCTATTAATGATGGATGAAGCTTCCTTTATTTGTGCTACTAGATTTAGCAGAAAAAAAGTAGTTACAATATCTACAGATAAAATAGACTTCGAAAAACCAATACCAGAAGGTACAATTATAGAGCTTGTTGCAAGAATTCATAAAGTAGGAAACACTAGTTGTACGGTAAAAGTTGACATATTTATGGAAAATATGTATAATTATGAAAGAGAATTATCAGTCACGGGATACTTTAAGTTCGTGGCAGTCAGCGCACAAATGAAACCAATCTCAATTTTAGGATAATTTTTTCAAAAAAAATACATTTTTTATTTGATAAGAACTAAAAAGGATACTATATTTGCACCCGCATACAGGCAAATAGTTTGTTGCTAATTAAAAGGAGAGTTGGCAGAGTGGTCGAATGCGGCAGTCTTGAAAACTGTTGAGGGTCATACCTCCAGGGGTTCGAATCCCTTACTCTCCGCTTAAAAGCTCGTTATCTCAATGATAACGGGCTTTTTTATTTACTGCTGACATTAAAGCTGACAGTACTTCTTTTGTACTTGTTGTATTATAATCATTAATTTTGATCAGTTCTATCTTTTTATTTATAACCTCTTCTAAGGTTTGCAATTTATTTTATCAAATATTTCTAGGATCATTAACGACTGATAATCTCCTACTCCAAACTACACTCATACTATAAAAACCAAATCGATCTGTTATTTTACCATAACATGCATAGACTCCTAATCCATTAATTGGAAATTTATCAACCACATTAGTAAAATGTACAGCATCAAAATAATCTCCATTTTTATCTACAAACGTACTTAAACGCATCAATTTACCTTGTGCTGTTTTATTAAAGCGTGTAGTGACTAAATTTCCATAAATAAGAATTGTTTTACCAATAAACTGATTCATTTGTGATGCTAACACATCATGTTTCATATCTTCATTAACTAAGTCAAAATAATTGCATAATGGAAATCCAATGAGTTCCATTTCATCATAAGCGTTTTCAATCCAGTTATTATCTAATTTTGGTAACGTAAATTGTTTATGTTCCGTTTTAAACAATTTAGATTGTACGGTGCTTTTACCTTTTGCATTCAGTTTAAAAATAGCTTGCCACAGTAACTCTACTTTTGGCTTATTAGTAAACCTAAAAGCATCGATTCTAATTAAAATAGTAAGCTGCTCAATACTAATTACAATTCTATCAATAAAATCGTCTAAAGACCTAAACAGACCATTTAATTGTCTTTCAGTCAAAAGTCTTTTAATAGTATAAGCTTCTAAGTTTTTTAAATACCCAAATCCCAAATAAATAGATGTATTAATAAGTTTATTTGGGTGATCGCTTCTGTTTACACAAGGCAAACAGATTGTTGCTCCTTGTTGCCTTGCTTCATGAAAATAATGTTCTGCACTATAAAAGCCACCACCATTATTAAGTACAGCAGTCATAAACTCCAAAGGAAAATAGCATTTTAAAAACAAACTTTGATAACTTTCAACAGCATAAGAAGCTGAATGTCCTTTTGCAAAAGCATAACCTGCAAAACTTTTAATTTGGTTCCAAACTTCAAAAATCAAGTCGTCTTTATAGCCTTTGCTCCTACAATTAGAAATAAACTTTTCTTCAACAGCTTCAAACTCTTTTTTAGATCTATACTTACCGCTCATTCCTCTTCTAAGCACATCTGCTTCACCTAAAGTTAAATCTGCAAACTGATTAGCTACTTTTAAAACATCTTCTTGATAAACCATTACTCCATAGGTTTCTGGCATAATCTTATACAAGATAGGATGTGCTTCTTTTCTTTTTTCAGGATTACGATGTCTTTTAATAAATTCCTCCTTCATTCCTGAACCAGAAACTCCTGGTCTAATTATAGAACTTGCTGCCACCAAACCAAGATAATCTTGTGTTTGTAATTGTTGCATTAATCCTCTCATAGCAGGAGATTCTACATAATATGCGCCAATTGCACCACCCGATTTAAGTAAGTTATTAATTTTAGGATCTTTTTTAAAAGCTTCCACATTGGTAATGTCTATTGGTGGTAATTCTGGTCTGTTTTGTGCAATAATTTCTAATGCCTCTTTAATTTTTGCTAAACCACGTTGTCCTAAAATATCAAATTTAAAGACACCAACATCTTCAGCTATATTCATATCAAATTGTACTGTAGAAAATCCTTTTGGAGGTAAATTTGTTGCAGAATAATAATGAACAGGTTGATCTAATATTAATATTCCTGCAGAATGCACACTTAAATGGTTTGGAAAACCTTCAATAAGTTTACCGTATTTTAAAACCAATTTTGAAATATCATCTAAAGTAGAAATGTTATAATTGTGCTTACTCAGTTTATCTATTTCTTCTTTTGGTAAACCGAAAACCTTACCTAATTCTCTAACAACCGCTCTATATTTAAAAGTACTGTATGTTGCTAATAATGCAGTATGCTTAAATCTTTTAAAAATATAAGCAGTAACATCATCACGATCTTTCCATGAAAAATCAATATCAAAATCTGGTGGTGATGCTCTAAATGGATTAATAAAGCGCTCAAAATATAAATCTAATTCAATAGGATCTACATCTGTAATACCAATAATATAAGCCACTATACTATTAGCTCCACTACCTCTACCAACATGAAAATAACCTTTACTATTAGCGTAAGACACAATATCATGATTGATAAGAAAAAAAGACACAAACTGCAACGCTTTAATAGTGTCTAATTCTGTTTTTAAACGTGCATGTACTTTTGGTGATGGATTGGCATAACGTTTTAGCAAACCTTCTTTACAAAGTTTTTCTAATAGCAAACAATCGTTTTCAAAGGAGTCTGTATATAATTTTTGATTTTGAGATGTGCGTTCGTCATCAAAACCAAAATGGATCTCACATTCATCCATCAATCTTTTTGTATTCTCTAAAATAAAAGGAAATTCAGCAACAGCTATTTTCAATTCTTCTAAAGACAACATTTTATCAGAAGGATTACACTCTTCTGTTTTTTCTAGTTTACTTAATAATGTGTTATTATCTATTGCTCTTAATAATCGGTGTGCATTAAAATCTTTTTTATCTCTTATAGTTACTTGTTGCAACAACACTATTTTATGTTGTTGTTGCTGCTTTAGAGATGAAAACCTAAGTTTACGCAAATCACTTATAGATACACCAATAAACTCATTATCAGTGAATTGACGCTTATTTTGTTGTAATACCTTCTCAAAAGGATAAATAATAGCAACGTTGGCCAACGTTGTTGCAACATCTACCAACAGTGTTGTTGCAACATCTACCAACAGCGTTGTTGCAACATCTGGCAACAGTGATTTTTGTTCAGAATGTTTAGACAAAAACTGATTTAACGCTTTAAATCCTGCATTGTTTTTTGCAATACCAACAAAGTTTTGCTCTGTACCATTTCTAAAATCGATACCAATTATTGGTTTAATATTTCGTTTTTTAGCCTGTCGTACAAAATTTAAACAAGCAGATGTGTTGTTAATATCTGTTAATGCAATAGTATCTATAGCATTAGTTTTAGCTAAATCTAAAAGTTCTATTTCAGAAAATGTTCCAAAACGTAAAGAATAATATGAATGACAGTTTAAATACATTATTGATTACGATGTGCTAATAAAATTGGTGGTTCGCCATTAAAAGGATTATCAAATCTGCCAATAGTTTTTGCTCCCATTGCAGACGCTCTCATGATGCTTAAATCTCCATATCGATTTCTTATGGTATCCATTGCGTTATAAAGACTCAACATTTCTTCGGTATCATCGAAAAGATTAATTTGATAATTACCAGTAACAATATCACTTATCTTAACACCTATTAATCTGATTAATAATCGACGTTGAAATAATTTTTCGAATAGCTCTAATACTTTAGGAATAATTACATGATCTGCGCTAGAATAAGTGATTTTAACCTGCTTTGTGTACGTATTAAAATCTGAATACCTGATTTTTACACTTAATGTTCCTGCTAGTTTATTTCCCTTTCTTAACTGAAAGGCTAAATTTTCTGCCATGGCAAAAATGGTGGTTCTAAGCTTAACCATATCTATGGTATCTTTTCCAAAAGTACGTTCTGTAGATAGCGATTTCCGTTCGTAAAAAGGAACTAAAGGTGGATTATCAATACCGTTAGCTCTTTTCCAAATCGTACGTCCATTTTTTCCTAATGCACTAATCATCATTTCTAATGGCATTTGTTGGATTACTCCAATTTTATCCACACCCAAACCTCTTAAAATTTGATATGTTTTTTCTCCAACTGAAGGAATTTTACGAATAGATAATGGTGCCAGAAAATCTTTTTCGAAACCTGAATCTATCTGTAATTGATTATTGGGTTTCGCTTCTCCTGTTGCTACTTTAGACACTATTTTATTAGTTGACAATCCAAACGAAATTGGCAATCCTGTGTCTTTAATTATTTTTTGACGTAGCTCTGAAGCATATTTATAACAGCCATAAAATTTATCCATGCCAGATAAATCGACATAAAACTCGTCTACACTCGCTTTTTCAAAAATGGGAGATTTTTCTTTGATGATCTCTGTTACTAAATGCGAATATTTAGTATAAATTGAAGCATCTCCTTTAATTACTGTTGCTTCTGGACATAAACGTCTCGCAACTTTCATAGACATACCAGAATGTACACCAAAAGTTCGTGTTTCGTAACTACATGCCGCTACTACACCTCTATCTCCTGTTCCACCAACTAACAGTGGTCGATTTTGTAAACGACTGTCTATAAGACGTTCGCAAGAGACAAAAAACGTATCTAAATCTAGATGTAAAATATTATTCTGCATGTTGCAAAATTAGCTACAAATACAATCAATTATTGCTTACATTTGTAGCAATATGAATTATATCTCAAAAAACATACAGCATTTAAGGAGTTTAAAAAAACGTTCTCAAGAAGCATTAGCTGAAGATTTAAAAGTATCTCGCTCTCGTATAAGCTCTTATGAAGAAGGCCGATCTGCTCCATCAATAGCGTTTTTAATTAGCATTTCAGATTACTTTAAAATACCAATAGATATTTTATTACGAAACGACTTAACTAAGGCTAAAGATTTTTCTTTTATAGAATTAAATAACCAACGTGTACTGTTTCCTATTACTGTAGATAGTGATAATGATAACTTAATTGAAGTTGTTCCTGTAAAAGCTTCTGCTGGATATTTAGCAGGTTATGATGATCCTGAATATATTGAGCAGCTTCAAAAAATAAAACTCCCTTTTTTACCAACAGGAAAACATAGAGCATTCCCTATAAAAGGAGATTCTATGCTGCCAATGAAAGATGGATCGTTTGTTATTGGTCGATTTGTTGAAGATAGAAGTGAGATAAAAAGCGGCAGAACTTATGTGCTTGTCACTTTAAACGATGGTATGGTTTACAAACGTGTTTATAATGACATTGATTTAAATAATTCGCTTGTATTAAAATCTGATAATAAAATTTATAATGAATACAGCGTACCTATTAATGAGGTTTTAGAGATTTGGGAATTTACCTGTAGTATAAACACACAAGAATATACTGCCGAAGAATTAAAAATTAGCAGTATTCTTGGTATGTTTAATGAATTGGGTGTTGAATTGAAGGCTTTGGAGAAGACTTTGAGTTGATCTTCATTTTTAATGCTTCGAGTTATTTGTAGCTTCCTGAGAATTAACTGATGCTCTGCATCGCATCCTTGTATAGAAAATCAGACTCTATCATTTCTATGAAATCATTAAGATTATTAAATCGCAATCCAGCTTCTGAATCTAATAATCGTTTTACATGAATTAAATCTTGATAGCTAACGCGATAAATTTCTTTTTCCCATGTCCCTACTTTCTCAAATGCGGTTGTAACATACCAAAGGTGAACCTTTTTGTGTGTCATATTTCCTGCTTTCGCTTCAGTAAGTTGTTTTAGAGCCTTTATATCTTGTGGTAACTGATTATTCAGTTCAAGCATATTTGTTTTTTGTGTTGTACGTTTAAGTTGCATAAAAACAATATTCTCATCATCCTCCATCATTACATCTACATCTCCATACTCTTGATTATCATTTAATACAGATGTCTTCCATCCTGCATTTTCATATGTGTCTTTTAAAATACCCTCTATCCTTTTACCATCTTGTGGTCTAAAGGTTTTTAAGATAGACTCTGATATTGTATAAAGTCCAGTAAATCCAGTAAGGACACTTATTGGAGAAATAATATGCTCTCCTATTTGAATAAATGGTTTTTTCCACAAACTAACTGGTAGATTAAATAGATTGAATAGATTGAATATTTCGCTTTGACTATTTAAAGAGAATACATTCATTAATTCATCAAACTCTTCTTTTTTACAATTTAATCCAGAAGCTTTAGCTGCATCGTGTAGTATATTTTTATCACTCACAAATATAAATTCTAAAGCTTTCTTCTCTTTATTAAGTAGTTCTGCAATTCCTTTAGCATAATCATTCTTTCTAGCACGTGCTATTTCATGTAAAGGTTTTTCAGAAGTTTCTAACTTACGCCAAGCTATACCATGTAGAAATGAAATAATAAAATTAAGATCTGGCAATTTATTATTCTTTAAATCTTCATTACTTATGCCTAGATCATATATTGCCTGTTTAATAGCGTATTGTCTGGCATTACCTAATTGGTTATTTTGATCTTTATTGTCATTTATATATTTAATTTTATCAGCACCTTTTAATGCATCCGTTAGATGTTCTCCAAATCTATAGTACAATCCCTCATTAACTGTATATCTATGCTCATCATATTTCCATTGCTTATTAAAAGCATCACTTCCATGAAGTTGTAAAGCATCATTATTATCAATAAAAACATTAACATTAGGCTCATAGACATATCTATGTGTTTTTTCCTTTAATAAAACATAATCATAAACCTCATTAAAAACAGCTTCACACTTTAATTTTATCGCGCCTTCTAAGTACGCTTGATGAAGAGCCATTTCATCTACTTCAATAGTTAGTAAATTATATTTATCTTGAATAAAAGCAATAAGTAAGCTTAAAGATTCGACAGCATAATGCCATCGTAATTTATCATCTGGATTTTTATAAATAAAAGCTTCAAAAGCAGCACATACTGCCATACATAACTCATGAGGAACCAATTCCAATTCCTCAAAAAAAGCCTTAACATTATTCCATTTTTGGTTTAATAAATTATTAAATTCATTCCAGATTTTAAGCTCATTTACAATAGATATTGGTAAATTCTGTTCTTCTAGTTTGCATAATCGTTTATTGTCTAAAAAGGCTAATCCTGTTTTATAGCCTTCTATAAAAAGTAATGGATTGTTATGCGCAACGTATAACTCAAATTCAAGTACTGTATTCTTTTGAGTATCTAGATAATACTCCCATAATAGGATAGCTTCATTATGGTTAAGCCATTCAGAAGATTGAGTAATTAAGAATGAATTGAAAAAAAAGGATCATAAAAAAAAGACATACCATCACTTCTTTTTCTATTTTGTGTATTTGTGTACCAAGACACAAAACTTGTAAAAGGTAATTTCCATGCGTATTTATACGCTTCTAAAAGATTACCTTTTTTATATAGAGTACGTGCTTTATTTTTTTTCTTTCTTCTAATTTATTCATTAATGATTATCAATAACTATTAAATCTATTATTCTTGATTTCAACCTTTCCTTTACATTGTCGTATTGATCTTTGATAGTAATGTGTTTCTGGATATCTATAAAGACTAATACAACATTAACGAAAACACTTAATTTTCTGTCCTACAAAAACTTTATAAAAACCTAAATAGTCAGTATTTTTTTGAGATGACCCAATTGGGCTTTCCAAATCAATTCGCATATTGCTCCTAACAGTTTTTAGTTTACAAAACCCTAACTGAGTGCTATATATTAACTCATTACATAAGTGATTTCCCATTGGAACTGACTTAATCTTATTTTGGTTAAGTTCAATTTTGAAGCTTAAATATTTAGACAACAATACATTCGTATTATGCCCTATTTGTTTAGTATATCTATCTGCTTCGATGCTTTCAATAGCCAATATCTCGAATAAATTTAAAGATAGTAAATCCTTAAAGTAGATCAATTTCGGCGACCATGTCATTGAAGACAACAATTGATCTGTTAACACTAAAAGCTTTATTTTATCTTTTAGTTTAATCTGAAATTCATTTTCTTTTAACGCTATCAAAACAGGACATAAAGCTGTTTTAATAACCTTTACTAGAATACTTGCACTGTCTAAAACACCTATATGTTTACTATCTACAAAACTATATTTAACTAAAGTAGGATCAGAAGGTTTTGAAGTCATTTTAAAGACTCCTTTACTATTCTGTATCAGAAATTGAAGTTTCTGAAGACTTGACACATCTATAAAATAACTCACTTCGTTATCGATAGAATCCATTTGGCTTTTTGTTCTCACCAATTTAAAACTACGCTCTAGTTTCGCCAATTCATCTAATTGCCTGTAACGAATTTTTACTTTGCAAATTTCCTCCTCATAGACTTCGTCCCAAAAATGTATAAGAATATGACAACCAATAAAGAAGGCGTTTAAAGTTCTTTCATCTAAAGGTATATTATTGTCGAAGCGTTTACTTATCAAATTGCAAACGGACAAAAGCGTTTTATTTATTTTTCGTTTAATGCGCTCACCTTCTTTTGTTCCAATGACATACGTTTGCGACTTAAGCTCAGGTAACTCATCCAAACCATCATCACCTGCAACCAAAGCTACTTCTTCATTATTATTTGACAACTCTTCGTTGTTGTCTCTTATTTTAAGCACATCTAAAAACTCTTCAATCATTGAGGTTATGGTTTCCGCAGAAACCTGTTCCTCTAATATTAGATTTGCTCTTTTATTATATTCAGTTTCAGACAGGATTTCTCCCTGATCTTCCGATTCTGATTTTTGCATAGGTGTAACTGTAAATGAACTACTATTTTCTTTTAGAATCTTTTCATCTTCTAAAAAATTTAAAACTAATTCAATATCTAATGCGTTAAGAATATCTAAATGTTCAAAGCTTTGTAGTTTGGCTAATCTTTCATCTGGATTCGATTTTTTTAGCACCTCATTTCTTTGAACAATAGCAAATGTGGTAAGTCGTTCCACTAAATTATCATCATATAGTGCTACTTTAAAAAGATGTTCATCATCTTCGATATTTACAACTAGCTCTATGTTACTTTTCGCAACAGAAATTTCCTCTAATATCTTATTATCGGAACTAAACAACTTTACAATTACCGATTGATTTATGTTTTTATCTAACAGTAAAGTAAGTTGTAGCCCTTTAGTTTCTGCATGTTTTAATTTAATTCGCGAAACGCTTGTTAGAACTTCTTCCGTTGATGATTGCTCAAATTCATTAATATTTAAAGCACCATTTAAAGGAATATCAATACCTAAGTCCTTAAAAAAGTCACGAGGCTTAAACGTTTTAATTACTATTACTGCTTCATCATTTTTAACTTCTCTATGGCTGATTCCAAAAGCTTCTAAAGTAGCATTAGCACTACCAAGAATAAATAATGTATGGTCTACATATTCTATTTGAAACGCTTTAGCATGTAAACGATTGATTTTCCCCAAGTCATCCTTTGGCATAACCATAGTCCAATCTGAAAATTGACAGTCATCAGATTTAAAATTTACTGGTAAACTTCCATGACTCGTATCAACTACGCAATGTATATGCTTTGGTTGTACATCGTCTATTAACTTTTGTATAAAAGCACCCGATTTGTTGTAATATGGCGCAACAATCTTAATACTTTCAGGTTGTTTCTGGATAATACTAAAGATATCATTATACAAAGAACTTGTATTATTTGTATTGTAGAATTGGAACGTACTATTATTAAATTCAGCTGTTTGTGTATCTATTTCACTAAGAGATTGCAACCATTTAGCATGTTGTTGTATCCACTGTATCTTGGTTTTATTTATACTATGACTATCTGTAGCTAAGTCTTGTATATAATTCCAAGCTTGTTTAAATATGGGCTGTGCTATTAACTTATTCTCTCCCAAATAGAATGAAGCCCAAATCTCATCATTATAAAGTAAACCACTCGAGGTTATATTGCCACTACCAACAGATAAATAACCTCTAGTCTTACCTGCTAGAAACATTATTTTTGGATGGAAAGCACCAGACTTATCCATTGCGGTAATACTGTAATTAACTTTATAATTTTTATTATTATCTGCAAGATGCGATCCTAAATATTTTTCAAGCATTGTTGCATCTACAAAGACATTAATATTAGTAATGCCAGCAGCTTTTAGCTTAGGTAAAACCAATTGCTCAAAAAATGCCAAATCCATACTATAACTGGTAATTACGCAACTGTGATATTTGTTTTTACCAGTACCAATGAGTTCTAGAATATTTGCTCTTTCTATAATCATACAGATAAAGCTTTAAGTTTTTGCTGCCCAAGTTCAGTAAGTTCAATTTTATCTCTATGGATTAGATTAAGATCTTTTAAAAAGTCTACAAGTGTATGTATTCTTGGTGATGAATAGCCATATATAAATTTATCCACATAGCGTATATTCCCTTCTTCTCTATAGAACTTGGCACTATTTTGTGTTGCACTTAATTTTCTTAAGGCAACATAGTAATGTCTATTAATGATGTAACGTGTTAGAAAATAATGACTAAAGTCCGATATGCTTAGCTGATTTTGAGATTCAATATCTGCAATTGAAACTATAAAACTACTTGCAGCATGCATATTAAAACTTTTTGCAAACTCTAAAATACTTGTGTAATGTGGCCAATTCTCTAGAAACAACTTCTGAATTGCACAAAGTATAAATACTAATTTAATATACTGATCAGGTTCTGTTCTTGCTAAGTTTATTAAGTCAACCACAGAATACTCCATAAATTGCTGCGCAATAAACAAGTCTTTTTTAGGTTGCATTCCTTCAGATTCATATAATACATCTAACTTAGACATAATGCTAGTGACTAGTTCTGCTTCATCAATCCAATTGTCATTAGATATGTCTTTAAGTATTTTTAAAAAAGAATCTAGTGCACTCGTGCACGCCACACTCCAAAACTGCTCCATCATATACAAATACCACAATTTCTCTGTGGTTGTACTTAGCATATCCCATTTCTTATCGTATAGAGATAAAGGTACTTTGAGTTGATTGTACTTTTGGATGTTATATGCTTTGTTAAAGCTCTGTAAAACCAACTTTATCGTTTCTTTTCTATAAAAAGTATCGACCTTGAGTTTTGGGTTATCCACTCCAGAAAACAATTGCCAGAATAATTTTTGCTCTTTACTTTTATTTGGAATAAGCAACATATCGAAGCCAGTTTTTAATTCTTCTAAAGTTGTCTTAGATATGCTATTATCTTCTATAGCTTTAATAAAACCAGAAAGTTGAGATGCTGTATTCTCTATAAACGCTTCTGCAAGTTGTTTTCCAGACACTTTGCTTTCATGCTCAAAATCAGTACGAATATAGAGCCCATTTGTAGAGCCTTGATCTGCCAAAATGCCTAATTGCTTTATTGAACTGATATAGTACTGACCAAGTACTCCTCTACTATTATTCCAGTACGAACCTACACTAGTACCACCTTCTTGTGTGCCTTTCTTTAAATCTATAACCTCGTCTGAAACCTCATAGATATACTGTGCTTTTGTAATACCAGGCACACCACCTTTTTGATTATGTGCAGCAACGAGTGCCAATATAAATTCTGCTCGTCTTAGATAGCTGTTTTGTTGTTTAACCGATGTATTGCCAATATGCGCTGCATACCACTGAAAAAACCAACTATAAAACGAATAATATCGAATACGCTGTGTTACATTATTAAGTCCTGGAAGCAAACAATCGAAAATACGCTCGCTTGTAAGGTTTAAACCCAATTGATCCAGCCCAGTAATAGGATAATGAGGCTTACCCATATATGGTGCTTTGACTTGATTGGTTTGTAATTGGGAGATGCTCATGGATAAGTGAATAGTTTTATTTTGGTGTCATAATGCGGATAAACTTCTGTTTACCTGTTGCTGCTGCTCCGTTTAAACCATACTTTTTAGATTTTCTATTCCACCAAGAACTTGCAGATGGATGTGGAACAGAACCAACATAAGGTAATTGGTCTTTTTGCGCTTTAGTTACATTAGACATAAAATTATGATACGCTTTACTACTTACAAAAATGATTTTGTTTGGTTTTAAAACTTCGTTAAGAACCATCAAGTTTTCTAAAGCAATTTCACTGTCTATTTCTTGTACTTTAATGGAGTCTCCTTCAACCTCAGATGGTCTTTGAAAGTAATTAAGGTATACGCATTCATCAAATAGCTTTACTTCTGAACCTATTTCTTTATATGCTATTTCAAGATTATTAAAAATCCCATGACCTTTTGCTAATGGATTGGAACTTTGATAATACTCTAAAACTTGTCTAGTATTAAACCAACCTTTATAACCTTTATTTTTTGCATCAAGTGCCTGGTAAATAACTTTTGGATTATTGTACCAATCTTCAACAGAAAACTTATTATTATAATCCTTGTGCACATAATGGCTCTCTGCTATAATAAGCGTTTTGGCACGAGCCTCATTATATTTTAAACCAATGTGAGGTAAATATGCTGGATGCAGTTTTAAATGGCTTAATTTTGATTGTAATTGATTATCGTAGACCTTTATACTATTCATCTATATTTTTTTATTACCTCATTATATTAACTAATTATTCCTAACTCACTTAAAATATCCTTCTTAAACTTACTAAAAGGGCGTTTCTCAAAATTTTTATTTTCCATATATACACCAAAAACTAGTCGATAAATGTCTTTTCTAGACAAATGGAATCCTTTAAGAATATTATCTTCAAGAATGGTTAAATACCTATCCGAATATGCTTGCTTGGTATATAACAAATCATAAAGAATATCTGTATGTGAATTATAAACTTCTTCAATTTCTAAATCCGTTAAGAAATTCTTTAAAAATCTATCACTATGTACATTCACATCTACTTTTAATCCATTCTTATAATAAGGATCAGATTTATAACTATATGAAAATTCAAAACCATCTACAACATTGTCTATATAAGGATGAATATGAGAATTAAGACTGAATTCTTTACCATGTTTGATATTACTATTACAAGTTGAACAACTTGGAATTAAATTAAAAAAAGAAAGAGATAATAAAGGATGTCTTTTTTTATCAAAATAATGATCAAATTGTGGTCTTATTATTTTCTTTTTATTTTTACTGATAACCGTAGTAGTGTAATTTCTATTACAGTAAGTACAAGTTGGCATATCTAACATTTTTGCTAGATCATAACCAGAATATCTTTTTATTGTTTTATCAATAAACCAATCGTAACTAAATACATAACCTACATCTTTCTTCAATTTAGAGTTTGATCCAATTTGACTGTTTAACCTTTTGCTTAGATTAAGAATTTGAAGAGGATCTCCAATTAATATAGTTTCTAAATCATCACTTATAAAGTTATTAAATAAACGTTTAGAATATAAATTTTCCAGATTATCAATGCGTTCATATATTAAATCAATCAAGTGCTCTAAATGAGCCTTTTTAGATTTTTTAATTTTTAACGAGTTTGGATCTATATATAACACTACTTTTTTAGTTTACTTTTTAATTTTTGCAACTCAATTATCTGTTCCTCTATTGTTTGAATCTCAAAATCAGTATTAAAAATACTATCAAACATCTCTGATAGTTTTCGTTTAACAATTGGCTCATCTATTATATTAATTAAGCTTTTGTGATATTCTACTTCAGAAACATCTCTTTTTTCATCTCTTAACCAAATAATAGTATCTTGAATTTTTTCCTTAGCAAAATCACCTAACAAACCATCTTCAACAAAAAAAGAGTCTGCTAACAAATCTGTTATATTAGCTGCAAAAGATTTTTTAGGTCTTGAAGGATTTTCATACTCTAAAAACTCAGTCTCATTTCTTTCTGAATTTCTCAATAAGTAAACAATATTTTTATTTGGTAAATCTGATAAAGTAAGAGGATCATGAGTAGTAAATATTATTTGAACATTAGGATTTCTATCTAGTTCATTAAAGAAGTATGGAATTGTTTTAATAATAGTATTAACAAATTTACGTTTCCAAACTGGATGAAATCCCAAATCTGCTTCATCTAATAATAAGATATAATTTTCTGCCTCTTTATAAACTTGAGTTTCTAAAGAAAGTTTAGTCGTTAAAAAATCATGTATTCTTGAAAAAAGATTTAACAATGCATTTTCTCCAGAACTTAATTTTTTATTTGATGGCATGTAGTTTATAAAACCATCTATTAAATTATTTTTTGGAATTATATTTTTTTGTGGTTTCTCTTTATAAAAAGAATAATAGTTTATAATGTCTATTAAAAACTCCCTTTGTAATTTTAATATTTCAATTGCAGATACACTATCAATAACTAAAACATCATTCTTAACTTTTCTTACAACTTTAATACTATCAATAGATACATAAATTTTATCAAGTAGACTTTTAATAATTTCATCTTTAAAAACCTTAACTTTATCACTTCCAAAAGAAAGAAAGCTATTGCTAACAAAATTTAAAAGCGATTCATAAGCATCTAGACCATTGCTCTCTCTTTCAAAACTTTCATATTCAAATTTACCGGCAGATAAATAGGAATTATTCTTTTCCATTTGTCTTTCAAATAAAGAAACTAAAGCTCTTAAGGTATATCTTTTTAAAATATATTTATTTACATCAATTTGATTTGAAACTCTGCCATGGCTTTTATACTCTCTAACATTTCCCCAATCATCTAATTCATTTTGTAGCTTATCTTTTATCGATCTCAAACCAGTTCTAAAAGACACTGGTATATTCAATTCTTGATCTCTCTTATGACCTCTTATAACCAATCGTGCTTCACCTAAGTCTGGGAAATCAAATAAATCTTGGAATATTTTATCTTTATTTACTACATCTGAAGACAGAAATAAAATTTGTCTTATTGCATTTTTAAATAATAATTCTTGAGCGGCAGAATAATTTGTACCTGATTGACTAGCTTCCTTATTTTCTAAATCATTTAAATCTTCTTGCAATATTTTATCAAAAGAAATATCAAAATCGTCTATATTATCAAAATCAGGATTATATTTAAAATCAAAATGTGGTGAATAATAAATAGTTTGATAATTACTATTCGTTCTTTCATAATCGATGGTAAACTCATTTGAATTTGAAATGAATTTTAAAGAAGATTTATTACCAACTTCATAGATTGAACTAACAAATCTTAATTCCTTTTCATTGTCAGTTTCAAAAAATAAATAAGTATTATTTGATGGAAGAGCAGATGGGTTTTGAATAAACAGACTTCTTAAAGAATCTAAAACAGAAGATTTCCCAGCTCCATTCTGTCCAACTATAGCATTAACGTTCAATAGTTTAGAGTCCAGTTTTGTAACATCAAAAAAACCATCTATATAGCTAGTATTAACTTTTCTACTAACAATTATTTCTTCACCATCTTTTATAAAATCATAGATAAACTTACCTCCAAGATTTATTTTCTGTTCTTCTTCAAACAAGTAATCATGAAAATCTAAATATATTGCCGCTAACCTCATAATTCTTCATATTTAAAATTCTTATACTCCACCACAATTAATTATTTTTTTAACTCTCCATTTTCAATTGTCCAACCGTTACCATTAATATCCATAATATTCCCACATCCACTTTCAATAAAAAAGATATCCTTTAAATTAACTAAATCTGTTTTCTTTATTTTTCGATGTATTAACTTCTTTTGTCTTAAAGACAATATTACCAATTGAATATTTTTATCGTCTCCATTCCAATACGAACCAAAATCATTAAATGATTTATATAATTTATTTAAAACACCAGTATTAATTTCATTCCATAATGTACCTCTAGCATCACCTTTCTGAGTATTGTTCAACAAAAGAATAAATGCTCCATTTTGCTTTTCACGCATTAATTTCAATACATCTTTTGCAATGTTTTTGTCTTTAGTATTCTTATGTTTAAACTCTATATTTAGTAACCGATTAAAGCCGTTATCTCCACTATCAAACACGCACATATCTATAGATGCAGATCTTATATGTTTGTCTCGGTTTTGTTTAATTTCCTCATAACTTTTACCAAATTTATATTTTTCTTGAGTTGGAGTTTCTATAGAGTAAAATAAATCAGGATGCGTAATCTTAAACTCTTCAATAAATAATTGTCGAAGTTCCTGCTCAGAAATTCTATCTACTTGATTAAGTTCTTTTCCTTGAATTTTCAATGGAAAAATAAGCTGTCTATTTAAATCTAAAGAGATATTTTTATTAACTATTCTTTTATCATCAAACTTCTCATAAGTCATTATAGACAATCGCTCTAAAACCTTTTTACATATTTTAATTACATCGACTTCTTTCATATCTAACTATTATACGTTTCTCCTTCCTCCGCAACCATACCCAAAGTATCATTAGTATTTACATCATGAGATTGCTTCGTGCCTCGCAATGACGCAACACTAACCTGCCCATTCATTAACATAGGTAATAACCAATCGCGAAGCTCTGAGAGTTTTTGGTTTTCTTTTTTATTGATTTCTATTTTATCTAAACCTGATCTAGTACATAAATCATATTTTTTTATGAAATGATTTGGTGGTGAAACTAATTTCAACTTTGAAACTTGTGGCACTGTTAGTTGTTGTTGTACAGAACCAGAATTTTCAAAAACTAAATTTTTTATAGATTCAAATAAGAATGCAATTTCATTAGCCTTATTAGGAGAAACTGAAATAAGCCTGATTATAGGAACAAAAGGAGTTTTTCTTAAAACACAATAACCAATTGTACCTCTGGCAGAAATAGTTATACTTTCCTTATTGATTTTAGCAGCGTTTGTATAACCATATAGACCTTCATTAGTAATACCATTTGAATATATGGGAATCGTATTTTCTTTTGTTTGTTCTTTAGTGAATGACTTTGGTTTATCTCCTCCTGCTTTTAATTCAGATATTTCAGAAAGCTCTTTTACCTCCCAACCCTCAGGAATCTCACGTTTCAAAGCTTCATTAAAAACCATTTTACCACCAGACGATTTATAAGGTTTACCATTAGCATCTGGAAAATCAAACTGTACAAACCAATAATCGTAAAGCGTTTTTGCCATCGCTTCTAATTCTTGGTTTATTTTGTTGTTCACTTCTATTTTAGCATCTAAATCGGAAAGGACTTTAGCTATTTGTTTTTGGGCTTGAAGGTTAGTAGGAATTTTAACGTCAATACTATTTAAAATACCTTGTGTAAGTAGTGGCTGACTTGAACCTATTTGTTTTTTGTTTAAATTTAATTCTCCAAATAAATAGTAATTAAAATCAAGCACTTGATTCTCTTTAGGAATACCAGCAATTGCATTATCCGAAACCCAACATTTACCCTTGGCAACATGAATACTTCCGCAATATGCCCCAACACGCCCAATTATCAATGTATCTTCATAATTCCATTGATTACAATATCCAAGAATACCATTTCCGCCATAAATTGGATATTTACCAAGTATCTTTGGTGCAATTCTACCATTCTTAAACTCAATTAAGGAACTAAGGTTTCTCAAATCTATCTTAATCATACCTCAACCCTTTCAAATTATTCTGAATTTCTTTTTCCAAACTTTTAGATTCGGCAAACAAGCTTTCTAAATTGTTTTCAAATCCATTCATTTTAGTTGCAAACTCTTCGGCAGTAATATCTATATAGTCTATTTTAACTTCAAAATATTGTCCTGCACTTAGACTGTAGTTTTTGGCTTTTATAGCATCGTAAGACACCACAACAGAGAAATCATCTTTCGATTCTTTGGCATTAAAAACCTCTATAATTTGTTGTTCTTCAGCTTCACTTAAAACGGTTTTTTGGTTACCATTACTGTCTTTTTCTTTACTTCCTAAATTAGAAGCATCCACTAATACCACATCTTTGGTATTGGTTTTATCTAAAAACAAAATGCTTACGTTGGTTCCTGTGGTTGCAAATATGTTAGATGGCATAGATACTACACCTGCTAGCATTTTACTTTCTACTAGTTTTTGTCTAATTTTTTTATCTATACCAGATTGTGCGGTTATAAAACCTGTTGGTACCACAATAGCTGCTTTTCCCTTTGCTGTTAAACTATACATGATGTGCTGTATAAATAGCAAGTAAATGGCCATAGAATCTTTCTTGCTTTTAGGAATATTAGGTATGCCTGCAAAAAAGCGTTCTTTATTGGCTTTGCTATCTAAATCTGCGCTGTAATCACTAAAATCTAGCTTAAATGGTGGGTTGGATACTATATAATCAAAATGTTCTAATTGTCCGTTATCTTGTTTGTGATACGGACTTAAAATGGTATTGCCTTGTATAATGTTTTGTATGGAATGTACCAGATTGTTTAAAATTAAATTTAAACGCAGTAATGCCGATGATTTCTGAGAAATATCTTGCGAGTAAATGGTACACTTATCTTCGCCAATGGCGTGGGCAATATTCATTAATAGCGTTCCCGATCCTGCACTAGGGTCATAACAGGTGGCATTGGTTACGTTAGTATCGGTTACCAAACAAGCTGCCATAATTTTTGCAACAGCGTGAGGTGTAAAATACTCAGCGTATTTACCGCCACTATTGGTGTTGTAATCTTTTATTAAATACTCGAAAATAGCTGCGAAAAAATCAAACTTCTGCGTGAATATATGCTCGAAACTAAAACCTACTAATTTATTGACTAAGGCTTTACAAAAGGCATCTTTATTATCGGTTACGTATTTACTTAGGTTTTCGAACAACACTACCTTTTCGCCACCTTGTGTGAGTACCGAGAAAATATCGATATTGTCTTTGGCTACACTTATTAAGGTTTCATCAAAAATATCGGCAAATTGGTCTTTGTTTTGTTGCTCGAATAACCGCGACAATAAATTTTTGGGTGCAATACGCGCGGTGTTTTCGCTAATTTGCATGGTTAGCATTTCTAAATCATCATCAGAATACTTTTTTAAAGCTTCATCAAAATTATCTGCTTTGGCTAAATCTGGTTCTAATTGTTTTAACTCGTAAACGTATTTATCGTTTAAGAATTTATATAGAAAAACTTGGGTTATTATTTTAAATTCGTTTCCGTCATTTCCTAAACCGTAATTGGCACAAACGCTTTTAAGGTCGTCTATGAGTGCTTTGGTTTGGGTTTCAAATTTTGCTGTGCTTGTCATAGTTTATTTTATGCAACGTTACCGTTGTATTCGTTCATGTATTCTTTTACTATAATGCTATTAATACGCCTAACATCGGTAGTATTAATATCTATTTTTTGTTCTTTTTTAAATTGATTGATTACTAAGCGCATCACCATTTTTTCTACATAACTCTCGTTTTCTAAAATTTTAGCGTTTTGCTGAATTTCTGTATCTACAGCTGCTTTTAAACCTTTTAAAGCATCAAACAATTTGCGTTCACTATCGGTTAGCGGATCTTTTTCCATTAATCGTTTATGGATGCGTGCATATTTAGCATCGTAATCGTATTTCGCTTTTAGTAACTGATTTTCACGTTCTAATTTTTTAGCTTTATCATAAATGGCATTTAAGGCTTTTATATTGGCTTCCATTTCTTCCTTAGTAACTTCACTTAAATTTTTCTTTTTAAACAAACGTTCTAATTCCTCTTTAAGCGATACAAAACTCGGATCTTTCTGGTCGAAATTTCCTGCCAACATTTCGCGAGTTTTTCCCAACGTATTTTTCAGTTCATCTGCCAATACCATTTCTTCTTCCTTCACTTTAGTAAAAGCGAAAATAACATCTTCTAAGGCAGTGTTTAAAATGTTTTCGGTATCTACATTATTTTCTAATGCTATTCTGGTATTTATTAATGCTAATCTATCGTTCGTTAATCGTGCTAAAACAGAAAGTGCTCTAAAGTCTAATTTTTCTAGTAATTCAAAATTACCAGATAAACGGATTAGATTATATAACTCTTTAGAATTGTTTAAAGCTTTTGCTATTTGACGTATTTCTGTACGATCGTTAATTTCAGAAATTTGATCCCCAAAAACAGTAGCATTTTCTGTATTGAATTTAAAAAGGATATCTTTTATTTCTTCAATTTCCTGTTTTATTTCCTCTGGCTTTTTAAATAGATTTGAGTAATGTTGCATCTCATCACCTAATTCACTTTGCAACTCGTTAAAATAATCTTGATTGGTTTTATCAAACTCTTTTTGAATATCAGCAAAATCAACCACATAACCATATTTATGTGTTTTGTATGTTCGATTTACACGTGTAAGCGTTTGTAATAAATTATGCGATTTAATTTTCCTGCCTATGTAAAGTTTCTTTAAACGTTTGGCATCAAAACCAGTAAGTAACATATTATACACAAATAGTAAATCGAGTTTTCCTGCTTTAAAATCGGATACCCAATCTCTTCGGTCTTGCTTGGTGCCAATATCATGTAAAATAACTTGTGCAGTATTTACTTTACTTTCCTCCTTTTTCTTGTTGCCATAACTTGTAGGTTCTTCTGCAGCATGATTGAATAAAGAAGCTGATTTGTCTGCGTAAGTTTCTTGAAAAATGTCATACATCATTTTAGCTTGATCCGATGAATCGCAAACTACCATACCACCAATGCTATTATCTCCCATAGAAATTCTAGCCTGTTCCATATCTTTTACAATATAATCTAGCATAGGTTCTACAAAACGATGATCGGCAAAGAGTTTTTTCTTATCAATATTACCTTGTAATACTTTAATGTTTTCTAAAGCTTCTTGTAATACCAACTTATAATTGGTTTCTATTTCTTCACGGATTAAACGCAAAGTATAGCCGTCTTTAATAGATAGGTTGTAGTAGTATTTATGAATGTAATCGCCAAATAAGGTTTTAGAATTATATTCTGAACCCAACAATGGTGTTCCTGTTAATCCTATTTTAATGGAATGTTTATCGGCTAAATGTAAATTTGCTAAAAATTTACCTGTAGGCTTATAACTACGGTGTACTTCATCTAAAAAGAAAACACGTTGTATGCTTAAATTGTAATCGTTATTTTTTATAACATCGGGATCGTCTTTAAACTTTTGGATATTAACAACGGTTATTTCTGCTTGCCCAGAATTGTTATGTATTACCTGAGTCGATTTAATATCTCTACTAAAAGCATCTCTACTATCTATCGTGTGTACTTTTAAACCACGTGCATTAAACTCTTTTGCCGCCTGTACTAACAAATCTATGCGATCAACAATAAAGTAGAACTTAGGTATGATGGTTTTCTGCTGAAAGTAATGTGTTAGATGCTTGACATTAAAAAACGCTAAGGCAGTTTTACCAGAACCTTGCGTATGCCAAATGATTCCTTTTTTAATACCGTTTTCCAACTTGTTTTCTATCGCTTTGGTAGCAAATAGTTGTGGATAACGCATAATGTGTTTTTCTAAGCCTTTTTCTTCCTCTACGTAAGCAAAAGCATATCGTAAAATGAATTTTAAACGGTCCCGTTGAAATAAAGATGTAGAAATAGAATTAGTTGCTGTGCTTGGGTTTTTATTGGATTGATATTCCTGTGAGTTTTTTATACTTAAAAGATTGGTGTCTTTTAAAACAAAGGTTTCATCCTCTTCTGATAAAGGTTTTAATATCGTATTTAAATCGAAGGTTTCTTCTTCTCTAAAATAATTGAATATTGGTTTTCTATAATTTGTTGTGCTGTAGAATGCACCTTCTAGCATTTGTGTATCATCCTCACTATACTTCATGTTGTTAGAAAACACCATGAGTTGTGTTAGGTTGACGAATTTTCGGAACTTCTTATTCTGAAAACGGCGTTGCATTCTATTATGTTCATCACGAACACCATTTCTATTATTTGGTTTTTTAACTTCAATAAAAACCAAAGGCATCCCATTAATTAAAAGAATGATATCTGGCCTAAAGGTTTCGTCATCCTTTTTATATGGTAATTCTGTAACTACATGGAATGAGTTGTTATCGAAATTTTCAAAATCTATAAGCTTAACACCTGACTGATCTATGAGTTTGTTATAAAAAGCACGTCCTAAATCTTCATTCTCTAAAGAAATAGAAATGTCGTCATATGTTTTTTGAATATCCTTTTCTGATAACTTAGGATTTATTTTTTGAATTTGCTCCTTAAAAATTGAACTAAAAATATTGGTGTTTTCATCCCAAACACTATTTTTCAATGATAGGTAGGTGTAACCTAGTTGAATTAAGTGTAATATAGAAGGTATTTTAACTCTTGAGTCTTCGTTGAAAATCATAGATAATCATTCGTTTAAAGCTATTATTGTTAGATATAATAATTTTAAATTTTTGTAAACGTTAATAAGGGAAGTCTAAAATAGTAATCTTTTTTATTGCAGACTTACGGTTAGCCTCATTTGTTGATTTTTTTTTTTTAAAACCAATATTCATGAAATAAACATCAGCAATCTGGTTTTTAAAAGACAATAAGTTAAATAAGAAATAACTAGTAGCATTTTATAAGCTTTATAATATAGAACAATTACTGTTGTTGCTTGTTGTTGGATATATGTGCAAAACAATGTTGATTATTTACAAACTCATAAAAATAAACACCTTACGTAAACAATTGAGAAACCTGCTGTCAACAATCACCTATTTAGCGTTGTTGCTTTGTTGTTGCCTGTTGCTTTGTTCTTATTGAAAATATAAATTAAAGTTGATTAAATTAATACTTACCAATATTTAGGAACTTACTGTTTCTCTGTTGCCAATTGATGATATAAAACTCCTATAACATAAATTTACGTTGCAGCGTTGAGAATAAGTACAAAGCATTGTAAACAACAGTAAATAGCGAACAACAACAAATCAACAACCGTTCAACACGGTGCTTTTTTACCTTGTTGAACGATTGTTGATTTACTGTTGCGTCAAATTAATGAAGCTTTAAAAGGGATTAGTAAAGAAAATACACAGAACAACGGCCTAATCAAAGTTTTCTTTTTTAAACTCATAATACCTTCCTCTTAAAGTTGTCTCTTCTATAAATGATTTTTCTCCATTCGAAAATGGTATTGCAGATATATTATAACGCTGATAAGAAGAGTTGAACTGTACTAAGCCAAATTTAGATGTTAAAACTTCGACTACTTTAAAAGATGAAACTCTAATATTATTATTTTTAAGTAATTCTACTAAATCTGAAGCAGTATAACATATCGTTTCTTTTTCGAATCTAAAAAAATCATTATTAACTATTTCTATAATTTCCTTTTCAAGACTCGTTTTATTTCCTTTAACCAATTTTGTAAGTGCAGGTGTATAAATCTCTTCTTTAGAAAACCACATTCTACTTTTTTTAGGTGTTGTTATTTTCCTACTATTTAAATGATTAAGAAAATATGGAATTTCTTTTTCTAGCTCCACTAATAACTCTGTATTTTCATCTCCAGGATTAAAAGAAGGCACTTGCCTAACCCAATACCTTATTTCTTTTTCGTCTATTATAATAAAATCTTTTTCATGATTAGAACATAAAATAAACTTTCCGAAAAATGGTGTCTCAACTTTATCCTTGCCTTTATATTCCATTTTAAAAGTTCTAGAGGTCGATAGATTTTTAATTCTTTCACTATCTTCTCTCCTATCTAAAAAGGCTTCATCTATTGCAATAATCAGCTTGGTAGCCCAATCACCATTAAATTGACTCCTAAAGTCCTCATTTTTATTAATTGTCATGTTTTTTTGAAAAATTAACTTTAACCAATTTAAAAATGTTGTCTTACCTGTATTTCTATCATCACTTACCAAACACAAAATTGGTAGAATTTGTGTTGGTTGTTGCCATAGTATGGTTAAAAAATCTAAACCAATTTTATATTGTTCGCCAAATATGTGTTTTAAAAATGATTCCGTTTTACTGAATGATCCTTCTCTTATCTCGTGACTAATTTCATGATACTCGTTGTAAAAACCTTTAATTTCCTTTTCAAAATTAGTATTACTAGGTATTGTGGCAAAACCTTTGTATTTATTGATTTTAGCAATATAATCCTTACCATAATCTGTTATAATTTCTCCTTTAGTCCACTTTACCAAAGTATTCATTGCATCACCACTTAAAAGAGGTTTATCTACAACTCTATAATAATCTGTACCAACTCTTAAATATTCCATAATTAGTTGGTTTTAGATATTAGTAGATTAAACTTTGCTCTAAATGGATCATTAGTCTTAACAAAATCGAACGTTATATTATAACCTGTGATCGTTGGATCAAGCTTATATAGTCTATCCATTTCATTTTGAATAACTAAATAATTAAATCGAACTTCTGTTTTTGAAACCTTGGAAATTAGATCTACTTTATCATCTAACCAATTAAAGAAATCTAGTGAAGTATTATCATAATTAAATTTAGCCCTAAGGCAATCAACTTGTTTCTTAATTTCTCTTACGTTGCTTTCAATTTCGCAAACAGGAAACTCTATTTTTCTTATAAATGTTCTCATTATCTTCTATATTTTAAAGATTTAACTTCTGATAATGACTTTTCTAAATTCTCTGCATTTATAACTACTCTACGTCCTATTTTATCGGCTTTAATAAAGCCTTTATTAATGTAGTTACGTACAGTTAACTCAGACACATTTAATTGCACTGCAACCTCTTTAACTGTTAGGTTCTTTTTTACTGGTTTTACCAGTTGCTTAAGAGAATTATTTATCTCTTTTAAAGGCTGTTCTAGTGCCTGCTTAATATAGGATCTTAATTCCTCTTCTGATGTAATAACAAATTTATTCATACTTATTATTTGTTAATATTAATAAATACAATTAGCGCTAATTGTCTACTACAAATATTGCACGAACGCTTTGGAGAAAAAAAGTAGTAAATGTTAAAACACCATAAACTATAAAGCGCTACAAAACAAGTGTTTACGAAGTAATTAATAACAACACTGAAGAGAAATCAGGTAGTAAAACAAAATAATTATTTTATAAAAATGCCTTTTTTATGTTATCAAGCAATAACTCGAAAGAAATCCTGTCTTTTATAGGGTCTTTTTTATAATTTTTATTGTCAGTTTTTTTATCTGCTTCTATTTTAAAACTTCTGAAGTTTTTAGAAAAAAATGAATCTTCTAAAATTAAACCATCTACATAAAATTTTTGCTTTATCCATTTTTTATAATCTTTAGAATTTTTTCTAATACTTATTTTAAAGAAGTCTTTTAAATGGTAAAATAAAAAACCCAACTCGTCCTTACTAAAACTTACACTCTGTATATCAATAGGCTCTAAATTACTCTCCTCCATTAAACTAGCAAAATGACTCCATCCTAGATAGGTCATCTTATTCTTTTTTAAAAAGTCAAAGAAAACTTTTAAGGCTGGATAGTTGTCACCCCAAACAAAAGAATTGAACTGATTTACTGGAATTGGAGCTACTGTTTCATAATAATTTTTTAGTGTCTCATTTTTATTTCTCAAAAAATTTACTTCATACTCTAGTTCAAATAACTGATCACTCTTTAGCCCAATCTCCTTATCTTTTCTACTAGTTTCCTTATAGAATTCTTTTATTTCAGTATCCAGCTCTTTAATAAAACCCACGTTTTTTTTTATATACTCTTTTGAATTCAAAAGCTTTTCGTTAAAATCAAGCAAAACTCCAATTTCAAAATTTTTAAATTCTGGTAATCTTTCAGATTTATCTATTACTGTTGTGTTAACTTCATCTATTAATTTTTCAAAAAATAAAAAACGTAGTTCGTGAGTTTTAAATAATTTGTAATCTATTTTAAAAAGAATTATTTTATCTTCAAATGTCGGAGCAGAAACAATTAAATCAAATAATGACATAGCTGTATCTAATTGAGTAGATGTCTTAAATATGGTGTTCTGTATAAAACAATTGGCAATATATTTATCATACAAGATAAAATCAGATTGAAAATTATTTATATAATTCTTCCTAACTTCAAAGAATAACTTAATAAACTCAATTTTGTCATCTTTAAATAATTCTTTTGCAAAAACAGACTTTCCCCATATCTTTAATTCTTGATCAACTTCAGCTATAACTTCATCTTCTGCTTCAGTAATGATCCTGTATTTTTCTGATATTTCCATAACCTAATTCCAAACATTTTTCATAAAATCCTTTTTATCTGTATCATGAGGTTTATAATATTTATTAAAAACCTCTAAACTTTTATGCCCAGTAAATGACATGATTACTTTATCGGGTATTTTTTTATTTTTCATTATGGTTATAAAACTTCTTCGGGCTGTATGTGATGACATTCTTTTATAAAATGGCATCATTACTTCCGTTACTTCGTTTCCTATTTTAGATATCTTTTTTACTTCATCTGTATAACCACATTCTTGGAAAACTTCTTTTATATAATCATTAAATTTTTGTTCAGAAATAACAGGTAAATTGTAATCGTACTTTATTAAGACACCTTTTGAAATACTATTTAATGGAATCTCAAGAACTTTATCTTTGTTTTTCTTATCCATTACTTTTATCATATCATTTTGCACATCGTTTTTACATACTTTAGAATAATTACTATAACGCATACCTGTAGAACAACCAAAAACGAATAAATCCCTTACCCTTTCTAACCTTGGCTTATTTTGTAAATCTTTAGCATAAATTTCTTGTACCTGATCATAATTTAATGCGATTTCATCTGTTTCAAATGCTTTAGGAGATTTAAAACCTTTAAAATCCTCATTGTAAGTATGGTTTTTTATTAGAGCCCAATTTAAAAACGTTTTTAGAAGTCCTATATTTCTTTTCAAAGTATTTGCAGAGTGTTTTTTAGTCTGTACACAATAATTAATATAAGAGTTATAGAACTCATCGTTTATTCTACTAAAGTGTAAATCTTTATTTTGTTGGTTCTGATAATCTACTAGTAAAGTCTTATTATATTCATATCTTTTTATTGTAGACAGAGAATTTGCTTTATCAGTATGATCTGATTTTTTTGATAACAGAAATAAATCATACACATCAAAAAAACTATTAGAAATAGCTTCTACTTTTTTAAAATGTTGATCGAATTCTTTTTTTGCTCCTTTTATATCAAGCTCCAAGTTAGAATTTAAATATCTATTTGTTAACTCAGTAAAAAACATAGAATATCTATCTAATTGATTTTTTATTGATCTATGATTATTTGCTTGACTTGTTCTTCCATTTATATTATTAGGAAGTCTGTTTTTAAAATCCCATTCTGAAGGTACAATACTTTCTCCAGTAGAATAAACAAATTTCTTACCTTCTTTTTTAAAATACGCTGAAAAAAATATTAAAGTAGGTTCTAATGATTTTGGTTTTCTTAAATTAAATGTAAATCTCATATGCTGACAGTTTAGCTGACAGTAAAGATATAATTAATTATGTTTATCGAGTATAAAAGGGATATAAAACACTCTAAGTAAAAGATAAACTATTTGATTAATAGGTAACTAAGTATATTTACACATAAAAGGTTCGATAACCTTACTCTCCGCAAGGAATTAATCAAATTCTACCAAAACCCTATAAACACTATGTTTATAGGGTTTTTTAATTTTATTAAATACCATATAATAGCATTTAAACACAAATTAAAAGGGGCTAATTCGGTGTCACTAAATTCTTTAAAAAAAGTTCCACCAATAATTTTAATCAACTGAATATAAGACGATTAACTCATTGTTGAATTTGTTTATTTTACCTATATTTAAGTAAATAAATATATTTCAAGATGCCACTTTCTCTATCTCTTCTATTTTACATCAAAAAAAGCAAAGCCGATTCGCTAGGAAAAACAAACATCTATTTGAGAATAACTCTTGACAAGCGAAGGTCTGAATTTAGTATTCATAGAAAAATCCATATTAACGATTGGAATTCACAAAATCAACTTGCACTTGGGAATTCGATAGAAGCTCGAGAAATCAACAGACAATTAAGTCTAATTAAGAATAAGGTTTATTCAATTCAACAAAATTTTGAACGTGAGAGCAAATTGTATTCGGCTACAAATATTCGTGATGTGCTCTTGGGTAAAGGCAAAACACAAAAGATGGTCTTAGAAATTTTTCAAGATCATAATAATAAAGTAGAAAGTCTAATTGGTAATGGTTTTGCTAAAGGAACTTCAGAACGCTATCGAACATGTAAAAAACACGTTGCTGAATTTATAAGAACGAAATACAAGAAAAAGGATATTCCCGTCCAAGATGTAAATCATCAGTTCATAACAGGATTAGAATACTATCTTAAAACAACGCGCAAGTGTTCTCATAATTCCGCTGTCAAGTATGTAACCAACTTTAAAAAAATAATACGCATTGCACATGCAAATGATTGGATTGAAAAAGACCCATTTCTTCATTGGAAATCTAAACTTAGAATAGTAGAGAGAGAATTTTTATCTAAAGAAGAAATTCAAAAAATTATGGAACACGAGTTTGTAATGCCTAGACTAGACCAAGTAAAAGATGTTTTCATTTTCTGTTGTTTTACTGGCTTGGCATACGCTGATGTGAAGAAACTTTCTAAAAACGATATTACTACAGGCATTGATGGAGAGCAATGGATAAAAACGAAAAGGTCTAAAACTGATACCAGAAGCAATATACCTATTTTGGCTATACCATTGGAAATACTTGAAAAGTATAAAAAACATCCAAGCAGTTTAAATAGAGGACTATTACTTCCTGTTTTAAGTAATCAAAAAACGAACGCTTATTTAAAAGAGATTGCAGATTTATGTAAAATAAATAAAAACCTTACCTTTCATTTAGCACGGCATACATTTGCTACGACAGTTACCTTAACCAATGGTGTTCCTATAGAATCGGTAAGCAAAATAGATAACTCCTTTCTTTTTTTTATCTGAAAGAACGTTTGTTAATACAAGATTTAAATAGAAAAACTAAAGTTTAAGGCACCAGACCGAATCTTTATTATGGAATATTAAACCATTTTGTAGGTTTTATTGAAAATTTCCTTATACTTATCCTGTTGTAAAATGTTTTCAACTTGTTGTTTAATATTAAATTGAATAAATATTTAGATATTAGTAGTTCTTGTTTACAAAAAACAAGCTGCAATAGTCTTAGTGAAAAAAGTTTTTTTATCCTCTTTCTTTATTCTCTCAAGCGCTAATTTTGCAGCCTCAACTCCAATTTCTTCAGCATTCTGATTTACAACTATTAAAGATGGGTTATAGTCAGCTTGATCTTGGTTACAAAAACCGGCCATAGCAATTTTATTATTCAATGGCTTTGGTTTTAAGTCTCTAATAACATGCATAGCCTGGACAACTGCTTGCTCTGTTACTCCAAAGACACCATCGACACTAATATCGTTTTTAAGAATAGATTTTATTTTTTTCTTTAAATCCTTAGTACTATCCGCTATTACACTAGTACTATTTATATTATGCTCCTTTATAGCATCATTAAAACCATTCGCTCTTAACTTTCCATGTTGCAAACCATCAATAAGGGAAGCCATTATAATATTCTTACATCCTTTTACCTCAATTAAATGTTTAGTCGTAGCATAAGAGGTTTTATAATCATCAATAATTACTCTATCGCAATCTATTCCTTCACAAATTCTATCGAATGTTACAACAGGAATACCTTGATCTAATAACGAGTTTATATGGCTGTAATCATTCTTAATCTCAGCTTCTTTAGATGGACAAATAATAAGACCATCTATGTAACCAGCAGACATGTTTTTAAGACTATTAGACTCTTTTTCTAAAGATTCGTAAGAAATAGAAGTAATTAGTTTATAACCGTTTTTATCCAATTGTTTTTCGATCCCAGATAAAACATTAGCATAAAATGGATTTATTATATTTGGTATTACAAGTCCAATAGTATTAGTATAGCCTTTTCTAAAACTAGCTGCAAAACTATTAGGAATATAATTACATTGTTTAGCAAAATCTCTAACTCGATCTTTAGTAGGTTTACTAATTTCTGAGCTGTCAGACAAAGACTTTGATACTGTAGAAATAGATAAATTTAATGCCTTAGACATTTCCGAAAGTGTTGTTCTTGATTGCATCATAATAGTTTATTTAGTTTCATTTCTAAGATTCTGTTCCCATGTCCATGAAGAGCTAATCATCTCTTCAAGCGCTCTATCTGCAGACCAACCTAACTTTTCTTTAGCCAAATCCGTTGAAGCGTAAAGTTGTGGTACATCTCCATCACGTCTGTCTGTTATTTCATAATTAAGCTTAGATTCTGTTACCTTTTCAAAAGTTTTTATAACATCTAAAACTGAATACCCTAATCCTGTTCCTAAATTAAAATACTCAAGAGCAGTTTCTTGTTCTTTTTTGAGCAAACGTTTTACAGCTAAAACGTGTGCTTTAGCTAAATCTACTACATGAATATAATCTCTAATTGGTGTACCATCTTTTGTAGGATAATCGTTTCCATAAACCATTAACTTATCTCTAACTCCAGCTGCTGTTTGTGTAATATACGGCATCAAATTATTAGGAATCCCATTAGGTAACTCACCAATTTCGCCAGATTCATGAGCTCCAATAGGGTTAAAATAGCGCAATGATATAGCAGAAAAATCTTGACTTGATTTAGTAAAATCATCTAAAATCTCTTCTGCTATTTTTTTAGTATTTCCATAAGGTGAAAATGGACGTTGTGTTTCGTTTTTCTCTGTAATAGGCAATGTATTTGGTGTTCCATATACTGTTGCAGATGAAGAGAAGATAAAATTATTTATATTATTTTCATTCTGAGATTCTAATACATTTAATAAAGAATATAAATTATTCTTATAATACATCAATGGTTTTTCTACAGATTCTCCAACCGCTTTATGTGCTGCAAAATGTATAACTCCTAAAGTATCTTTATGAGCCTCAAAGGCTTTACTTGTAGCTTCTTGATTTTTTAAATCTACCTTAATAAAGGTTGGCTTTACACCTGTGATTTTATGAATTCTAGAAATTGTCTTTTCAGTAGAATTTGATAAATCATCAAAAATCACAACTTCAAAATCATTTTCTATTAATTCAATAACTGTGTGAGAACCTATATATCCACAACCTCCTGTTACAATAATTTTATTTTTCATGTGTCTTTGTTTATTGTTTTTAATGATCATACGTTATTTGCTATTATTCATATTTCCTTATGAAAACCTCATGAACATGCTCATTTTTTAATAAATAGATTATACAATCTATAAAGAATGCTAATTTAATAATTATTTCGAAATAAACATACTAGTACCTACCAGTTTGTGTATTAAAAATTTTATTATATATTTGACCAATGGGAATTGTAACTATCAAAGAAAAGTCAGGTGTACCTAAGTATAAACAAATTGTAGCTTCTATAGAAGAGGCTATATTAAATGGTACCATAAAAAAAGGCGATAAACTACCTTCTTTAAACAGTATTAAAAACCAACACTCTCTTTCTAGAGACACGGTTCTTACAGCATTTAATGAGCTAAAAACTAGAGGGATAGTGCAATCCATTGTTGGTAAAGGATACTATGTAAATAGTGTAGATATTGATGTAAACAAAAAAGTGTTTTTATTGTTTGATGAGTTCAATTCTTTTAAAGAAGATCTTTACAATGCTTTCCTAACTGGTATGGGGAAAAATGTTCAGGTGGATATATTTTTTCATCATTTTAATTATGATGTCTTTAATAAATTAATTAATGATAATGCTGGAGATTATAGCTATTACGTTATTATGCCTGCAAATCTTAAAGAGACGGAAAAAGTAATAGATCGCCTTCCTAAAGATAAAGTTTACATTTTAGACCAAACACATAAGGAATTATTAAAATATCCGTCAATACATCAAAATTTTAAGAAAGATGTCTACCAAGGTCTTGAATCTGGTTTAGATAAAATAAAAAAATATAAAAAGGTAATTCTATTGTATAGTGCCTCTCGCCAACCAAAAGGAATTTTGGACGGATTTAATCTCTTTTGTACTCACCATAATATTAAAAATGAGATTATAGATACTTTAAATGATAGAGTATTATCTGACAAAGAATTATACATCATTTTAGATGATAAAAACCTAATTAGAATAATAAAAGCTATTAAAGAAAAGCAATTAATTTTAGCAAAAGATATTGGCATAATATCTTATAATGATACGCTTTTAAAAGAAATAGTCGAAGGTGGTATTACAACAATTTCAACCAACTTTAATCTTATGGGACAACGTTTGGCGGAAATGGTTTTAAAAAATGAATTTGCGCAAGTCGAAAATCCGAATAGTTTAATCTTAAGAAAATCTTTATAATAATTTGTACACAATAACGCACATAGAAAACAATAATTTAAGTTTTATACAGCTTATGAGCCCAGACAATGCTTCGAAAGCAAGTATTTGCCTTACTCAAGGTGGACGTTTAAGTGCGTTTTTATTTAATAATATTAAATTGCTTGCAGACTATAAACCTTCATCTTATAAAAATAATTACGCCTCTTCTATCCTATTTCCATTTGCAAATCGCATTAAGGATGGCAAGTATAGTTTTAATAATAAAAACTATCAATTAGAGTGTAACGAAGTAGATAAAAATAATGCATTACACGGTTTGGTTTTCAATAAAACTTTTAGTTCTATAAAAAAAGAAATAACTCCTAACCATGCCTCAATTACCATACAATATAAAAACAAAGGATTAAATGAAGGATTCCCCTATAAATTCAACTTACAATTAACTTATACTTTAAATAAAAACGGACTTGATTTAATAGTGAAAATTATAAATGAAGACGAAAAAGCGTTCCCTTTTGCTTTAGGTTGGCATCCCTATTTTTTGAGTTCAGACTTATCTAAAAGTAGTATCAATTTTAAAAGTAAACTGAAATATACTTTTGATGAACAACAAATTATTACCGGTACTAAAGATTTAGATTTTAGCCTACCTTATAATCTTAAAAACACAAAATTAGATGATGGCTATCCTCTTGATTCTAATAAGGTTGAGTTTATTACACCGGAATACAGTTTTAAAATAAAAACGTCTTCAAAAGATACCTTTTTACAAGTTTACACACCGGAAGATACTAATGTTATTGCTATAGAACCTATGACTGGTGCTGCTGATAATTTTAATAATAAAATAGGATTACAGATACTCGAACCAAAAAACAAATATAAAGTTGAATGGAACTTAATTATTGATCCCACAAAAAAATAAAACATAATACTAACTAAACTAACAAATTATGCAATTCTTAACATTTTTTGGATTTACTGTTCTTGTAGCCGTAATATCTTATCTAAAAACTAGAAATACAGACGAAAGCTCCTCTGATGGTTATTTTTTAGGAGGACGAAGCCTAACAGGTATAGTAATAGCAGGCTCGTTACTATTAACTAATTTATCTACAGAGCAAATTATAGGTTTAAACGGTCAGGCATATGAACAAGGAATATTAGTAATGGCATGGGAAACCATAGCCGCAATTACAATGGTAATTATAGCTATGTTCTTGTTACCACGTTATCTAAAAGGAGGAATTACAACAATACCACAGTTTCTTGCAAGCAGATATGATAAAACTACAAAAGCAATTGTTTCTGGGCTTTTCTTATCTGGTTATGTTACCATCTTTTTACCTGTAGTTTTATATACAGGAGCATTGGCAATAAATACAATGTTTGATATCCCTGAAGTATTTGGTATATCCAAAGGTGCATCGTTGTGGTTAACAGTTATTGCTATTGGTGTAATAGGATCTATTTATGCTGTTTTTGGAGGATTAAAAGCAGTTGCAATTTCAGACTCCATTAACGCAGTAGGTTTAATTATTGGTGGTTTAATGATTCCATATTTTGGATTGTGTTATATTGGAGATGGCGATATGTTTCTTGGTATAGATACTTTGGTCAGTGCGCATCCAGAAAAATTCGATTCTACTGGATCGGAAGATTCTTATGTCCCATTAAGTACCCTATTTACTGGTATGTTATTAGTAAATTTATTTTATTGGGGAACTAATCAAGCAATTATACAACGTGCTCTTGGTGCTAAAAATTTAGCCGAAGGACAAAAAGGACTAGTGTATGGTGCTTTTTTAAAAATATTAGGTCCTTTAATTTTAGTACTACCCGGCGTTATTGCTTTTTATATTTTTAACGGAAGCTTAGAAAAACCGGATTTAGCATACGCTGCTTTAGTAGCAGAAGTATTACCTAAACCATTAGTTGGTTTTTTTGCTGCTGTTTTATTTGGAGCCATTTTAAGTTCTTTTAACTCTGCATTAAACAGTTGTGTGACGTTATTTGGTATCGATATTTATAATGAATATATAAATAAAGAAGCTACAGAAAAACAAATAGTAAAGGCAGGTAAAACTTTTGGCATTTTTCTAGCCATATTAGCTATGATGGTAGCGCCTTTTATTGCAAATGCTGGAAGTGTTTTTGAATACTTGCAAGAAATTAATGGTACTTACTCTATTCCAATTTTAACAATAGTTGTTGTTGGTTACACTACAAAATTTGTACCTGCTATAGCTGCGAAAGTTGGTTTATTTTCTGGTGTTATTCTTTATTCTATAAGTCAGTTTTTAATAAAACCTACCTTTAATGTTGTAGAAATGGTTGATGGCGTTGAAATAGTAACAGGAAATACGTACCCACATTTCCTTCATATTATGGCAATTTTATTTGTATTGAATATTATAATAATGCTAATAATTGGTAAAATTTCACCTAGAAAAGAAGAATTTATATTAGAGTATTCAGAAGAAGTTGATATTACACCTTGGAAGTTTTTAAAACCAATGGCCATTGTTATTTGTACAGTTGTTTTAGGAATCTATATATATTTTGCGAAATAATGAATAAGAAATTAGTTAAAGAAGTAAAGCAGAGTTTTAAAGAGCACTTTAGAACAAAACCTCTTATTGTATTTTCACCAGGTAGAATTAATCTTATTGGAGAACATACAGATTATAATGATGGCTTCGCATTTCCTGCTGCAATTAATAAAGGTATAGCACTTGCAATAAGCAAAAGCACATCTAATGTTAGTAGCGTTTATGCATTAAATAAAGAAGAAATTTACGCATTTGATACTACAAAAATTAAACCTTTAGTAGATGGAGGTTGGAGAAATTATGTTATTGGTGTTGTTGCAGAATTACAAATGCTGGGCAAACAAATTGGGAGCTTTGATAGCGTTTTTGCAGGTAATATTCCTGGAGGAGCCGGTATGTCATCTTCTGCTGCCTTAGAAAATAGTTTTGTATATGGATTGAATGATTTGTTTGATTTAGGCTTAACTAAACACCAAATGATTTTAGTATCCCAAAAAGCCGAACACAATTTTGCTGGCGTAAAATGTGGCATCATGGACCAATACGCAAGTATGTTTGGTATTAAAAAAAGTGCATTGCTATTAGATTGCAGAACAGTAGAATCTGAACCTTATAAAATAGATTTTAAAGATTATAAATTAATGCTTATTAATAGTAATGTTAAGCACGATTTATCTGAAAGTGCCTATAATGATAGACGCGAAGTCTGTGAAAGAGTTTCTGAATTATTACATCTTGATGCCTTAAGAGATGCTTCGAAAGAAGATTTAGATAGAATTAAAACAGATATTTCAGAGGAAGACTATCAAAAAGCATTGTACGTGATTAATGAAAATAATCGTGTAAAACAGTTTTCTGAAGCCATAAAAAAAGATGATATAGAAGCTTTAGGAGATTTATTATATCAATCTCATGAAGGTTTAAGTACAAACTACAAAGTAAGCTGTAAAGAATTAGATTTCCTTGTGGACAGAGCCAAAGAAAACACTAATGTTCTTGGTGCTAGAATGATGGGTGGCGGTTTTGGTGGCTGTACTATTAACTTGGTGAAAAAAGACGAGTTCAAAAAATTTAAAAAAGAGGTCGCTAAAAAATTTAGAGCAACATTCGAATATGATTGTTCTGTGTACAGTGTAAAGCTATCAAGAGGAACACAAATTGTTAAAAAAGAAAACAACTAAGATGGATACAAATTTACAAGACTATTCGCATAAGCGATTTAATATACTTACAGGAGAATGGGTTTTAGTTTCTCCACATAGAGCTAAAAGACCTTGGCAAGGACAAAATGAAGATGTGTCCAACGAAAAACGTCCAGCACACGATCCAAGTTGTTACTTATGCGCAGGAAATACTAGAATAAATGGAGAAGAAAATCCAAAATATGAAGACGTATTTGTTTTTACAAACGATTTTGCTGCCTTACAAACAACCTCTCCAAAATTTGCTGTAAACGAAGGCTTATTTAGAGCAGAAAGCGAACAAGGTATCTGTAAAGTTATCTGTTTTAGTCCAGATCACTCTAAGAGTTTAGCAGATATGGCGGTTAAAGACATTGATAAGGTTGTAAAAACTTGGCAAAAAGAATATACCGAGTTAGGGTCTAACGACATGATTAACTATGTTCAGATTTTTGAAAATAAAGGATCTGTAATGGGTTGTAGTAATCCACATCCACATGGTCAAATATGGAGTCAGTCTACATTACCAAATGAAGTTGATAAAAAAGACCAACACCAAAAAGCATATTTTAGTAAAAATAACAGCAGTTTATTAGGCGATTATTTAAAACAAGAATTAGAAGCTAACGAGCGTATTATTTATCAAAACGACCATTTTGTAGTATTAACACCTTTTTGGGCTGTATGGCCTTTTGAAACTATGATTGTTCCAAAAACACAAAAAAGGAATATTGCAGAACTATCTAATGAAGAAAGTTTGGCTTTTGCTGATGCCATTTCTAAAATTACAGTAGCTTACGATAAATTATTTGAATGTTCTTTTCCATATTCTAGTGGTATACACCAATCTCCAACAAATGGAGAAGCAAACAACCATTGGCATTGTCATATGAGTTTTTATCCACCTTTATTAAGAAGCGCAACTGTAAAGAAATTTATGGTAGGTTACGAAATGTTTGGATCGCCTCAAAGAGATATAACAGCAGAACAAGCTGCTAATAGATTAAAAGATTTACTATAATACAAAAACATAAACATTGAAAAAAGCATTAAACCCTTTCTTATTTATTTTCATTCTATTATTAATAGGCTGCAAAGAAGACACTAAAAATATTAAAAAAGAGGAAGTAATAGTTACAACAACTAAAGATGCTGCTCCTACGGAAGCTACAGTTAAAACTCCTGAGGGAATGTTATGGGTGCCAGAAAAAATATTCTTGCAAGGTGGAAAAACTGGTGATCAATATGCAATGCCAAGAGAAAAACCATCTCATAATGTAAAAGTGGATGGTTTTTTTATTGATGTTACGGAAGTAACCAACAAACAATTTAAAGCTTTTGTTGATGCTACAAACTATTTAACTGTTGCAGAGCGTGAAATTGATTGGGAGGAAATGAAAACACAATTACCAGAAAACACTCCAAAACCACATGATTCTATATTACAGCCTGGTAGTCTTATTTTTAATAAAGATGTAAATGCTGTAGTAAACATGCAAAACTATGGGCAATGGTGGACATGGAAAATTGGAGCCAATTGGAAACAGCCACAAGGTCCCGATTCTTCTATAAAAGGACAAGATAATTACCCAGTAGTCCATGTAGCCTACGAAGATGCTCTAGCGTATTGCAAATGGGCAAATAGACGTCTACCTACAGAAGCCGAATGGGAGTCTGCAGCGCAAGGAAAAAACACAGATGCAATTTTTACTTGGGGAAACGACCCACAGTTACTAAATAAAAATGCAAATACTTGGCAAGGTACATTTCCAACTATAAACAATCCTATTGACAGATTTAAATATATATCACCAGTAAAATCTTATGATCCTAATTCGATTGGTTTATATGATATGTCTGGAAATGTTTGGGAAATAACTAGTGATTTTTTCAATACTAATTATTATAAAACCTTAACAGATAATGAAATTTTAGATAACCCTAAAGGAGCTTCAAAAACATATACAGCAACTAATCCTTTTGTTACTGAGTATGTTATTAAAGGCGGTTCTTTTTTATGTAATGCTTCTTATTGTGCAAGTTTTAGAATTTCAGCAAAAATGGGAATGAGTCCAGATTCTGGATCGGACCATATTGGTTTTAGAACTGTGGCTACAGTAGACATGCTATCTCAAAAATAATAGCTCTTTTACTTTTATAGCAATAGCTTAAAATTCTTTTAATTAAAAACACTCAATTCTATAAGTAGAATTGAGTGTTTTTTTTTGTTTTTATCTAAAGATAACTTCCTTTACATTTCTATCATATCCTTCACCTCTTAAGGATTCAAATATTTGAAGTAATTCTTCTAATTTTTCAGGATTTGATTTTGCTAAATTATTTTGTTGGCCTGCATCTTCTTTTAAATTATACAGTTGAAATTCTGGTAAATTACCCACTTCTATCCCAACTTTTTCTCTAAAATTCTTTCCTTTATAAGGCGGAATCATTAACCAATCTCCATGACGTAATGCTGTTTTTCCTGTGGCTTCAATAATTAAGTTTTCTCTTCCTACTTTAGATTCTCCCATTAAAACACTTAGAAAATCTTTACTATCTGTTGTAGTATCTTCTGTACCAACTAAATTAGCTAAAGATGCTAATAAATCCATTTGACAAACAACAGCGTCAGACACACTTGGATTAATTTTCCCTTTCCAATACGTTATAAATGGTACACGCGTACCTGCTTCAAAAATACTATACTTACCTCCTCTTAATCCACCACTAGGATCGTGCTTTCCTGTTTTTTCTACTGCATCATCATAATAACCGTCGTTAAGTACTGGTCCATTATCGCTAGAAAAGACAATTAATGTGTTCTCTAAAAGACCTTCATTTTCTAAAGTCTTCATGAATTCCCCAATACACCAATCTGCTTCTAAAATTACATCACCTCTTGGTCCTAAACCAGATTTACCAGCAAATCTAGGATGTGGTGTTCTTGGTACGTGTGGTTGTTGCATTGCATAGTATAGAAAAAATGGTTTATCCTTATGTGTTTTTACGTAATCTTGAGCCTTTACTAAAAAATGGTCTGCCATATCTGTATCTGTCCATTTAGCAGCTTCTCCACCTTTCATATAACCAATACGACCAATACCGTTTACAATACTGTTATTATGGCCATGATGCCATTTCATATCTACCATTTCAGGATTAGAAACAGCAGTTGGCTCTCCTTCAAAGTTCTCTTTGTAACTCACAGAAATAGGGTCGTTTTTATCTAAACCAACTACATTTCCATTATCTATATAAACCGTTGGTACACGATCTTGTGTTGCTGCTAAAATGTAAGATTCATCAAAACCAACCTCATTAGGTCCTGGAGAAACACGCGCGTTCCAATTTACAACTCCGGTTCCTAAACCTAAATGCCATTTACCAACAATTGCAGTATCATAACCTTGACTTTTTAACATTTTTGGTACTGTTTGTTGCTCTGTACTAATTAACAAAGGAGCGGTTCCTGGAAGGATTTTTGCTTTCTTATTTCTCCAAGGATACATACCAGTAAGTATTGCATATCTACTTGGCGTACATGTTGCTGAGGATGCATAACCATTAGTAAACTTTACACCTCCAGAAGCTATTGCATCTATGTTTGGAGTTTTTAATTCTGTAGCGCCATAAGCGCTTAAATCTCCATAACCTAAATCGTCTAAATAGATGACAATAATGTTTGGTTTATTAATAGCGCTTACTTTTTCAACCTGCTTTACTTCTTCTTTGTTTTTATCAGATTTACAACCTAATAAAATTGTAACGGTTAATAAAACGAATAAACTTATATAGCTTTTTCTTAACATACTTAGTTTTTAAATTATTATAATTACTTTAAATGAAGTAATAAAGAACTGCCTAGAAAGAGGTAGGTTTTTTACTTAAAAAAATAGTGTTTATTATCTAACTTCTAAAGGTCTCCAACTTAAATCGTCGAAATACATAATCTGTTCTCCAGTTACACCAACATTGTCTGATGCATTTATTTTAATGTCAAACTTTTTATTAGTTAAAGCGTCTACAGAAATTGTATTACTTACTTCTACCCATTGCCCTCTAGGTAAAGTAGAAATATCCCAAGCTGAAACTTCTCCACCTTGTACTTCCGTTTCAAAAGCTAGCATTGTATTTCCCGGCTCTAAGTATACCATGTAAGACACATTATAAGTTCCTGCTGGTAAAGTAGCAATAGCAAATGTTGATTGTGATCCATTAGTAAACCAAGTCCCTTGTAGTTTTACTGTTGTAACGCCTGCTGGGCTTTCATATTTCATTGAAGCAGACCCGCTATTTGAAAGATCTGTTGTTCTTGTAAGATTAAGAAATGCATTATTAGTGGCACCAACCCAATAACCTTCTGCATATCCTTTTCTAAGTAAATTACCTGTACTTGCTTCTACTTCGAAACCTGTATAATCTAATCCTGAACCTGTAATTATATTGTCGTTACTATGCATTACTACGTTTGTTACAGCAAAACTTTCTAAAACTCTAAAGTCAACAGAACCAATGTTTCCAGCTGTATATTCAACTGTAATGTTATCTGAATTATAAATTGGCGCAGACAATACTAAATCTATTTGTGTAGCATCTGAACTATTTACAGTTGCAGATTGAACTGCAATATTTTGATCGAACATAGGAGTTGCAGCTGCATTAACAACATGTACAGTAAAATTACCTTCCTCACCTATTAGTGTTTCTATTTCTCCTGTTACATTAAAAGAAATAACTTCAGAAGCATTTTCTGTTATCATGCCATTAAGTACGAAAGGTTGTGTAGATGGAATAACCTCAATTTTTAAAGGTATTAACTTAATCGCTTCACCTTCTGGTTTTTCATTATCTGTTCTTGCAGAAATGATAGCTCCAGCAGCAAAATTACCTAACCCGTTATAGGATACATTTACAGTCTCAGCTCCACTATTATTAGGCGATGCACCATTAAGAATCCAAGTTCTGGCATCTGGTGCTCCTGTTGTTGTTAAATCTATATAAGTCAATTGTTCACCAGCTTCTAACGTTACAGTTGGCCATGAAGCAGCATTAGCTTCACTAGGCATATCTGTTTCATTTATTGAAAGTATTTCTTCTGTCCCTTTCATAACTTTAAACATAGGTTTAACATCATCAAAAACAGTAACTGTAAACACTTTATTTACTTTCCATACACCATCACTAAAAACAGATTCTGCAACAGAATCTCTAAATGTATTCCTTAACTCTACCTCTTTAACTCCTGGTTGTCTAAAAATAACATTAATATGATTTTGACTAGATGCTAATGGTCCTGCAGAAGATATAAAATCTGTATAAATTGTATCTTGCTCTGCATTAAAATCTCCATTTAATAAATTTGTTCCTGATGGTATATGCCAACTATGCGTTAATGCATTTTTAGACACATCCCTAAATCCTACATAATCGTTTAAAGCTGAAACGTAATCAGATTCTTCAAAACCTTGAGTTGTAGTCCATAATAGACTTGAAAAATCGCCATAAGGTGCTTCATAATCATCTTTTTCACAACTAACTATAAACGCCAGTATCAATGCCGAAATAATAAATATTTTTTTCATCTTTCTTCTTTTTAAAATTAGTTTGAAACTGAATTGTTACTTAATGTTTCACTTGTTGGTATTGGAAAATATCCATTAGTATAAAACTGTGCAGCTCCTGTATATTCTTGTACTAATTGTGGATCTTCTGTTGAATCTGGACTCACACCTGCTTGTACTAAAGAACTATTTCTTGATAACGTACTAGATGTTTCATCGTCATAATAATCATAATCTATTACGTAAAACGATTGTGTAGATAAATTGTTAAATCTATCACTAGCAACGTTCCAACGTCTTAAATCTATAATTCTAGTTGAAACACCTTCTACAGATAATTCTAATGGACGCTCTACATACATTAAATGATCCATAAGAGATTCTTCTGTATATGGTGTACCATCTGTTAAACTTACGTTAGCATCAAGTAATTGTAATCCCCAACGTTGGCGAATAGGATTTATTAAATCTATTGCTCCACTTATATTATTGTCTCCTTTTAGCACAGCTTCTGCATACATTAAATAGACATCTGCTAAACGATTCATGATTACATTTTTACCAGACTTCCAACTTGTATCTCCAGTATCATTTTCGTTAGCTGCAATATCATGATTAGTATATTTTTTAAAATAACCATATTTTCTTTGTGAGCTACCAAAGTTTTGTGCTATTGGTGCAGATGGTTGTAAATAATACTCAGTGTCCTGGTCATTGACTACAGCTATCATTGCAGAGGATCTAAGTGATACGTGTCTTGCTCTAGGTAAATCTGTTTCTCTGTCTATTACTGTGTTTCTTGAGTCAGACATGTTTAATGGCTCGTTAGCATAAGCATGAATCAACCATGCTGCTGCTGTAAATTGTTGATTAAAACTAGAACCTCCAGCATCCTGTGGCCCGGAGAACCTACCGTTTCTCATATTAAAACTTTCTTCGTCCCATTGCGATTCTTCCAATTGCTGATCGACTGAATAATTAATTTCTAAAATAGACTCAGAATTAAAATCTCCAGCTTCTGTAAACATAAGACTAGCATCTTGTACTAAAGCATAACCATAAGGACCATTAATTACATCATCGAAATACGTTTTTGCTATTTGATAATCTGCTGGATTATTTGAAGCCGAATATAAATAACTTGTTCCCAAAATAGTAGCTGCTGTACCTGCTGTTACTCTTGTTTTCTGAGGAAATGTGTTTGGTAAATTTTGGTAAGCAAATACTAGATCGTCTCTAAAAAATGTCATTACTTCTTCTGAAGTGCTTAATGGTTTAGAAAAATCTGCTTGTGTAGCTGGTATAACGTCTCTTATTACTATACTTCCTTCGTTATATAAAGCGTGTAAATAAAAGTGAGCTAAGCCTCTAAAAAATCTGGCTTGAGCCATTTGTTCTGTCCAACGGTCTGCTGCTTGTAAATCTGCATCCATACTATTTAAACCATCCATAACTTGATTGGCTCTCCATATTACTTGATACAACGCATCCCATCGTTGATTTATAAAATCATTATCTTCATTAATAACGTGCTCATAAATATTTAATGCATCAGCTCTAATATTTCCAGATCTAATCCCTGGAAAGGCCATATCTGATCGCCAAGATTCTTCTCTAGCAGATACAATCCAAGTATTTAACATGGCTCCATAAACTGAAGTTAATACTGTTTCTGACTCGTCTAAATTTTGAAAAAAGGTGTCTGCCGAAATTTCATTTGGGTTCGTCTCTTCAAGATAATCTTCGCATGATTGTACCATTGCTAGGCAAAAAACAAATGCTGCTATTTTTATTAAATATGTTTTCATTTTTCTAAGTTTTTTTTGATTAAAAAGAAAGTTTGACACCTAAACTATAGGTTGACGAAATTGGATATCTTGATTGGTCGATACCTCTTCTTGCGACGTTGTTACCTCCTACTTCTGGATCATAACCGTCGTAACCAGTAATAGTAATTGGGTTTTGTGCGCTTAAATAGACTTTTAATTTGTTCAATCCTATTTTATCGCATGCTTCTTCAGGAAGAGAGAAACCTAAAGTTACTTGTTTCAATCTTAAATAATCTCCATCTTCTAACCAGTAATCTGTTGTTCCTGCATAGTTTGGATGTTCTCTACCTCGACCTTGAAACGAAGGAATATTAGACGTAGGATTGTCTGGTGTCCATTGATTTACTAGGTCTTGGTGACGTTGCCAACCGTACATTGCTGCTTTATTACCATTTAATATCTCGGCTCCTGATGTACCAAACCAATTCATTGAAAAATCGAATCTACCAATATCCCAATTAAAATTAATTCCATATTCAAAATCTGCTAATCCACTACCATGGTATGTTCTATCTTCTGCTGTTATATTTCCATCGCCATTAGAATCTACATATCTTAAATCTCCAACTTCTGCATTGGCTCTTGAAGGAAATTGTCTATAGAGATCTCTTTCTGCTATATTTTTAATTGTCCCAGATGTTTCATGTAAGAAAAATGCACCTGCTTCATAACCTTCCGCAATAACAGTTGTTGCATATAAATCGCTATCACCACTAATTAATGATGAATTACTATTATAAATTATACCATCACCAGCTACTTTAGTTATTTCATTATCGTTAGTAGTAAAAGTTGCACCTATTCTAAACTTACTTTTTCCTATTGATGCTCTATAATTAGCTGCTAACTCTAAACCTTTGTTAGTCATATTACCAACATTTAATATTAGACTTGGATCATAAAGCGCTCCTGAAGAACCTGGAAGTGTTACTGGAAATAACATGTCTTCTTTTTTAGTTATATAGTAATCTGCAGTTAAGGTCACCTTATTTCTAAATAATGAAATATCAACTCCTATATTATTGGATATTGAAGTTTCCCATTTAACATCTCTATTAGCATAAGAACGTATTGAAGAACCAAAGTCTACAGAACTATCATTTTCACTAAAAATATAATCTGCAAATGGTGCAATAGTACTTGCAAACTCATAATCACTAAAACTATCGTTACCTACTTGACCGTGACTTAAACGTAATTTAAATTTATTAACCACTTTCTTTAAAGGCTCCCAAAATGGTTCGCTAGATACATTCCATGCAGCAGCTACAGATGGGAATGTTCCCCATCTAAAGTCTCTACCAAATCTTGATGAACCATCACGTCTCGCTAATGCAGATATAATATATTTACCATCGTAATTGTATTGTATCCTTCCTAAAATACCAACTCTTTTAGTTGTATAATCAAACCCACTTCCTACATTCTCATTCAAAGTACCACCATTTAAAACGGTAATTGCATTATTTGAGACACCGTTTATAGAAGCAAAAAACGTTTTATTATTATCTTCTTCTAATGTAACTACTGCTTGAGCCGAAACACTGTGCTTCCCAAATTCTTTCTTAAAATCTAGACCAGCATCCCAACTAAACTTTGTAGTTCTTGTTGCCGTTTCTGTTACTCCATTTAAAGTAGGATCTGATTCGGTTGTACCATCATCAATATTAAATAAATCGAATTTTGGACGAAAAATACTTCTACTATCATTTGTAATTGAGGAACCAACATTGGTTATAAAATCTAAATTCTCCACTAGTTTACGTCTAATTCCTAAACTAACATTCGTTCTATCTCTATTACTATCATCTTTTCTTTTAAGCGCTTGCCCTAACGCTATTGCTGGTGTTCTAGTTCCTCCAGAGCTATTTACAACTGCAACATCGGCATCTGGATTAATTTCAGGAAAATAAGGTCTGTATCTACTAGCAGTTACTATAAGTCCTTCACTTGCTCTTCTTCTATTTTCGTTGGTAGTAGCTATACTTCCATTAATTTTCCATTTATCAGTATTGTACTGTGCTGAAATACGTCCATTGTAGCGTTTAAAATTTGAATTGACTAATGAACCATCTTGATCATACAAGCTTCCTGAAGCATTATAAGAGAATTTCTCTGTACCTCCAGATAAATTTAAATTATACGTTTTTACTTCGGCAGCATCGACTAAAACATAATCCTCAAAATTATTATCGTTACCTAACCACTCTGGGTTATTAACTGTCGCTGGATCAATACCTCCAAAATAGTTAGCTGTATTAATCTCATAAAATAATTGATCTGCTGTGTTCATTAATGGTGTACCAACGCCAAGAAATTGTTGTCCCACAGTATAATCAAAATCCACACTCATTACGCCATCTCTACCAGTCTTTGTTGTTATTAATATTACACCTGCTGCTCCTCTTGACCCATAAACAGCTGTAGATGCTGCATCTTTAAGTACATCTATAGTTTCTATTTCGTTAGCCGATAGTCCTGGATCTCCAATTTGTGGTATTCCATTAACAACAAACAATGGTGTATTACTTCCACTTAAAGAAGTAATACCACGTATTTGAATATTTGAAGCTTCACCAGGTTCTCCAGAGCTAGCAGATACACTTACACCAGCAATTTGCCCTTGTAATCTTGATGCTATATCTGAGGTTACAAATTGCTCAATATCTTTAGCTTTCACTCTGTTAACAGCACCAGTAACTTCTTTCTTTTTAACCGATCCATATCCTACTACAATAACTTCGTCTAGGCTTTCTGCATCTTCTTCCATAGAAATATTAGCAGTTGCAGAGCTTACTATTAAAGTTTGTGACTTTAAGCCGATAAATGTAAAATTTAGAACATCACCTGTTTTTGCTTCAATGGTGTAATCTCCATCAAAATTTGATGAAGTCCCAACATTTGTACCTTGTACAATTACAGTTACACCAGGAATAGGCATCCCATCTGATGCGTCTGTAATTTTACCACTTACTTGAGCATACCCAAAAAATGACACACCTAAGGTCATCGACAGTAGTAGAGAAATAGATCTCATAAAATTTAGTTTTTTGATTAATATTTTGCTTTTCATATGGTTGGTTTTGATTGATATATTCTATTTAAAGTTTAAGCTAGTTAAAGATTCGTCTGTCTCTAGGATTTCTTTTGCTTTTCCTTGATACGTGTTATTTTCTAATGTAATATTCTTTGATGCTTCAACTCTTATTGCTGGATTATTGGGATGAAGCTGAGGAAATGTACCAGAATTAGTAATCGTGTTTCCTTTAAAAACTAATCCATCTACATTGGTTACTTCTAAAATTAAATTATCGAATTGGTTGAAAGTATTGTTAGTAATTTCAATATTTTTAAAGGCTATATTTTTGTTATCATCATCTGTATCAAAACGAATAACACCTCTATTTTTACCTCCATGTTGACAGTCTTGAAATGTATTTCCTTTAATAACAACATTTGCTGCATTTCCAGATTCGTACCAATGACCACTTTCTACAGGTATTAAAAGGGCTTCCATTTCTGTACTAAAAAAATTGTTTTCTATAACCGTATTTACAGGATTAGAAATTAACAAACCTCTAGCTCTATTATTTCTTATTTTACAATTTTGAACTAATAAATCTGGATAACCATCAAGATTTTCTACTAAATCTCCTGGTTTTACATCTTCTGGCAATTTTTCATTTAATGTAATAATTTGATATCTATTATTAATGTATTCAATGCTTTTGATAGTTGATTTTTGATAGGCGAAAAATGAATTACTCAATCTTACAAAACCTAAATTATCATTTGGTTGACCAATAACAAATGCCTTTTGTTGATGATGTCCCATTCTTACTCCTACTCTATAATCGTCTAAAACATCTACAATTTTTTGATACGTGCCATGAATATTTGAAGCATCGTCTAGTTGATTTTCGAATGTGCAATTTTTTAAGACTACTTTACCACTACAACCTACAAAGTGTGTAGCATCTGCAGTGGTTGAAACCATGCGTCCTTGAGAAGGTGTTACATTAAAATTATCCAATATTAAATCTGAAGAGTTTTCTGCTATAATCCCCATGCCTCCAGCATGATGTACGTTTACATTTAAGGCATTAAAACCATCTGTATGTGTTACTCTAAATGCTGGTGCTACTCTATTTAAACCTTGTTCACCTTTCATCGATAAGACAAAACCAACTGGTGGCATTTTTTTAGTATGACCGTGAATTCTTATTAAGCCTGGTTTTAATTCTTCGGCAGTTACACGATTTTCGATACCTATATCTTTATAACCAACATCGCGTCTATCGTATTCGTACTTATAGCTTATATTTTTTAGGTTACGTTTTACATCTGCTTTCTTTTTAGTTGTAATACTTGTATAAGCTTCGGTATTAAAAGCAATTGCCTTTCTTTCTGGATCGTATAAAATAGATTGTCCGATAGTATGCTGATAGTATTCTTTAACAAAAATTAATTCACCATTTGTTATATAATAAGGATACTTCTCATCGATTTGCATATCGAAAGTTTTATTTTTCGCATCATTAGCTACAATTAAACCTTCACTATGAAAAGACTGAAACCAATCTATCGACACATTCTTTACACTAATATTTTTACTACCTTCAATTAAAAATGGAATGATAACACCATGGAAAATAAAAGTTGAACCTTGACCATCTATTGTTAAGTTTTCCATATTTAATAATGGAAAAGGTGTATTTATCATTAAATCTCCATGGTTTGAGATATAACTAAACTTCTCGAAACCTTTATCTGGATAAAAATGATATGTTCCTTTTTCGAATATAATTTCTGAAATAGGATTATCGTTAGTCTTTAATATTCTAGATACTAATGCTGGTGTTGCATCTTCTGCAATTTCTAAACCAAATGTAACAACTTCTGCTTTTGGCATTGCTTTACTAAAGCATCCTAAATTTAAGAAGGATAGTGCTAATAGAAATAATATGAAACTATTTTTTTGCATAGAGGTTTAAAATTGGTTTGTTACAATGGTTAAATTTCAGTTAATTATATAAAGTGTTTGTATATATGGGTAAATTATATGTCCTTAACAGTAAATTAACATTTAAAACCAAGCCATACGCGGCATTGTTTGATTTATTGAATACATTAAAAAACTTATTTTACTTCAAACTCTAAGTTGCCTTTTAATGATTCGGAACTTGCAGATACACTAATAACCTCTTTAGTGTTTCCTAATTGTAAGATTGCTGATGCAATTCCTGCTTCTGCTTTAACAGCATCAAGATTCATCACTTTTACATTACCATTGATGCTTAAAGTAATGGTTTCAGAAAATTCTGGATTAACTGTATCGTTATCATCAATTGCAGCAACATAAAGAAACATGGTGTCGCTTTGACCTGCAGTTGGAGCTTTACCACTTTCGTCTAACCAAACTTTTAGTTTCGTTGCTTTTTGAGGCGTTATAACAACGTCTTCTCCTATTGCTTTCCCATCAACTAAACCTACTGCTTTTAAAGTTCCAGGTTTAAAAGTTTTTAGACTGAAGGTAAAAGGTGGATGATTTAAATGTGTTGTATTTTTATTAGCATTAGGCTTTTGTTTTCCTACTAATTCATCATTTAAATACAACGCTACCTCATCTGCATTAGAATACACCATAATATCTGTTGGTGATTTATCATTCCAATAGGTTGCTAATTCAACAACTTTTAATTCATCTATATCACGCTGGCTTTGATAAAAATAATAGGCGAATTTTGGTAACCTAAATAAGTCCATTAAACCAGAACGCTCGATATCATCGTGGTAACCTCGGTTATAATCGTACATTACCCAATAACTATCTGAATACGCTCGCATACTTAAATTATCGTTATGCGCTTCTTGGACATTGTAGGCTTGACGCATCATACGTTCTTCTCCAAAACCACGAGCTTGACGACTACTCTTTTCTGTTCTTATATCCTTAGGCATTTTATCTTGATTTAAACCCGCATTTTTCGAGTAGTATTCCCAATCACCATATTCTGAAACTGTAATTGGTTTTTCTTTATAAGGATGTGGCCTTAATATTCTATGCTGACGTGCTTCTAAATAAATATCGTAAACATCGTCCTTCCAACCACAAGAATATACATTCTTACCTGGATATTCGGCATGTGTAATGTTGTTTAATTCTTCCATGAAATAAACTGGCATTGTCTTAGTTTCGTTTAAGGATACTTCCCAAGCCAAAACTGATGGATGATTTCTATCTCTTCTAATTAAGTTTGTTGCAGATTTATAACAATAGTTTCTAAAATCTTCGGTATCATTATAAAATTGCCAACCCATAATGGCATCTATAACAACTAATCCTAATTCATCGCAAGCATCCATAAACGCTGGAGACTGTGGATAATGTGATAACCTGATATAATCGAAACCTCCGTCTTTTATTTTCTTAGCATCTCTATATTGTGCATTGTCTGATAGCGCGTAGCCTATGTATGGATATTCTTGATGACGATTAACACCTCTTAAAAACGTTTTCTCTCCATTGATATACAATTGATGTTTATCATCAAAAGTAAATTCTCTAATACCAAAACGCGTAGTTTGTTGATCTATAATTTTGCCATCCTGAAGTACTTTGGTTTCTAAACTGTATAAATTAGGCAGTTTTGGTGACCATAATTTAGCATCTACAATGGTAATTTGTTTTGATAATTCTATATCTTTTTCTCCTTCTATTCTCACATCGGAAGACTTTATCTCTTCCACTACTTTTCCGTTTCTTAAAACTGTTTGAACTAGTTCAATAGATTTTGAATCTTTATATTCATTAACTAAATGTGTTTTTACATGAACTACAGATTCAGCTTTAGATACTTTTGGATAGGTAATAAAAACACCTCCACCTGCAACTTTATTGGCTAGCACAGGATGTGAAATATAGATTTTTTCTTTTGTAAATAAATTGGCTTTTCTATACAAACCTCCATACATATTAAAATCTAATCGATTTAATGGTTTTGGCCCAGTGACTAAGTTATCGGTATTATCTAAACGTACAGCAATTATATTTTTATCACCAGCTTTTATGTATTTTGAAATATCTACAATAACTGGTAAATAACCGCCTTGATGCTCATTTACTTCTATTCCGTTTATGTACATTTTAGAATAATTCATGGCAGCTTCAAGCTCTAAAAACACTTTTTTATCGTTATCACTCTTAGGTATTGTTATAGTTTTACGATACCAACATATGCCTTGCCACTGGTCGTTTACTGTTAAAGGCTCAATATTAGCTGTATGTGGTAAACTAACCGTTTCCCAAGCCGAATCGTTAAAATCTACAGTATGAATTTTACTATCTAAATCTTTAGATTCTTCTACTTTACTAAATTTCCAATCTTCATTAATTTTTATCTCTTCATTGGTAACAACTTCTTTACAAAATTGAAAAACTATAACAACAACTATTAGTAATAGTACTATTTTTAAATATTTCATATGCCTATATTTATTATTTTATATCACGTGTTATTCTCTATTAGTCATTCTCTTTGACTATATAATTTTGAGCAGCTCGTTATATTAATTAGTTTTTATTTTTGATTCTTTAAATAATTTCTATACTCCTTTCCCCATTTCTTAAAACCTACTTCTACTCCTTCCTCCATTTGTTTTTGAATTTCTGGATGCTCTGTTTTTATCCATTTAACCAAACCAATAGTTTGGTCCATGTTTTTTGGATTATAAATAATGCTTACTGGTTTCATTAGGTTGTCAAAACCTATTGTTTTTTCTCTTAAATCAGCTAACAAACCCTCGTATTGAGGGTTGTCTGCTAGATTCACTAATTCAAAGGGATCATTTATTAAATTATATAATTCTTCTACTGGTTTAGAATCTTCAAAAAAGAATGCTTGTTCTTTAGTTAGCTTTCCTTCTTTTTTCAACGTTCGCATAACATGAACTGCTGGTCTGTAAAATTCTAAATATCCTTGGTGTGCATCGAAAGGAATTTCTGGTTTATCGTTTCTTATATATTTCCACTCATCAGAAGTTATTCCTCGAGATTCTTCTGGAATTTCATCCCATAAATCTCTTGCTCCATAGACATATTCTCTATTGAAATTTTCATTGAACATAGGCTGACCTGTCATGTATTCAGGAATTTTAATATTAGCAAATTCTAAAATACTAGCTGTTATATCTGTAGCACTCACAACATCTTTTCGAACTTCTCCACCTTTAAATTGTTCTGGATAATAGACTATTAAAGGAATACGTAATCCTGGATCGTGTAAATAGCCTTTACCACGAATATTGCAACGACCATTATCTCCAATAAAAATGACAACTGTATTATCTGCCATTCCCTTATCTTCGAGTTCTTTAAAAATCATGCCGACTTCATTATCCATATATTCGATTTGGTCTAAGTATTTAGCCCAATCTAATCGTATAGCAGGATGATCTGCCATATATGGTGGCATTTCTACTGTATCAGGATTTACAGGATGTTTAGATTCACTTCGTACTTGGTCCCACCAATCTCCTCTATGCGTTACAGCTAATTGAATTTGAGCAAAGAAAGGCTCGTCTGCTTTTTCAAAAGTATCATACTTATCAAACAGACCAAATTTTGATTCTCCATCCCACTCTCCTAAAGCTTCATGCTTAAAATTAACGTCGATTTTACGTCCTTTTTTCATGACCGCATGGTTACCCAAAATAGTGGTGTATCCTGCTTCTCGTAATTTCTGAGTAAATGGAGTAAATTGTTTATCTAAAGGAACTTCTCTATTACTTCTATGATGATGCGTATTTGTTTTAACTTGATGTGTTCCAATTATCATAGCAGATCGACTTGGCGAACATATTGGATTGGTTACAAATGCATTATCAAACCTAATGCCTTCTGTAGCCATCTTGTCTAAGTATGGTGTTTTTACATTTGGTAAACCATAGCAAGCTAAATCTGTGCTCATATCTTCTGCCATAAGCCAGATAATGTTGGGTTGCTTCTTTTCTATAATAGCTTCTTTTGTTTGTGACTTTGATTTTTCACATGCTGTAAGTATTAAACTTAATGCTATAATAAAAATGAAGTGTTTTGTATATATTTTCATAGACTAAAAACTTATGTTCTAAAATTAAATTTTATGGTTGAAGCATTAATTAATTACAACTTTCTTCACCATACCAGTTTTACCAAATTTTAAAATATAGACTCCATTACTTAAATGCGAAACGTCTATTTTATTTTGTGATTGCAATTGGTAACTACCAACCCGTTTTCCTAGAATATTATACCACTGAACAGCTCCACCTTCCATATTATTTGGTAGTATAATGTTTAAAATATTAGTTGTTGGGTTTGGATAAATAACGATACTTTCTAATGCAAGATTAGTAACTGATAGTGTTCCATTTTCTAATGGATTTCTAGGATTAGGTGTGTTTTGATAGCCATTAGGTATAAAAAAGTTTACTCCGTTTACAGATTCATTACAAACCTCATAATCATCAACACTGCTTTTAAAAATAGCATTTGTAGGCAAGTAATGTGCTGCAATATTGTACCCAATTGCAGTAACTTCTGTATCTGGAAAATCTAATGTATAATATCCTGGCCTGTCCTCTTCGCTAAGTACTGCTCCCGGAGAAGGCGCAGTTCTGCTTTCTCCATCTGTGTTTAAGGCTGATGCTACACCAATACCTCCAGATCTTTCCACTCTTAACTGACAAGGAATATAACGCAATCTAGAATCTCTCATTTGAGCATTTTGTCCAAAAGTTGCGGTTACATTTCTAATTTTAGAAGTCTCATCAAAAGAACCTGGTATTAAACCATCTGTCTCTTGTGTATTTGTAGCAAACCCTGCAGCCCAAACTACAGCCATTTCGCAGCTAGTTGCAGTAATATTTTCAGCATTAAAATATCCTTGACTTAAGGTGTGTGGAGACAATTGCAAAGCACTTTGTCCATTGGTACATGCGATATTTCTAGCCCAAATATTATCTAATTTTATATCATTAAAATTATAAAGCTCTGTGTATTGTAATAAGTTGAAGCCTGTTTCTAGTCTGAGTGTAGCACCACCAACCGTTGACAAATTTCTAAACAACAAATTTTTACCACCTTGTGTTTGTACTAATCCAAAGCCATAATGTCCATTGGTCATAGATATATTTTCGATAATTCCTCCATTAGGAATACCTCTAATATTATTAATTCTTGTGCCTGATGCTGTAGATGTGGTCGTGTAATTACTACCAAAAGCTAATGAAGAAAACTCAGTATAATTATCTATTATATTAAAGTTAGAGACTTTAAAATTGCTACAATATTTGAAAGAAATAGCTCTTATCCTGATGGTAGCTGCTAATGCTGTAAAATCTATAGTAAAATTACCTCCAATACCAATAAGACTAAAATTATTTATTCCGGTATTTAAATCTGCATTAAACAAAGCATTATTTGCCGAAGCTGAAGGATTAAATGGTAAAAACGTAACACCAGAATTAACTTCAAGATGCACATTAGACCGTAAATTAACTTCCAAAACTCTATAAATCCCTGCGTTAACAATTACTTTTCCACCACCTGCAGTATTTACAGTATTAATAGCGTTTTGAAGTGTTTGCGAATCGTCTCCCGTTCCTCCAGATGCAGAAATAGTTTGTGTTTCAGCTCCTATAGTTGGATTAAAAAATGTGTTATCTAAAGGTAAGGTTTGCGAATAAACATTTGTAACCAACAATAGACCTATAGTGATTTTTAAAAATGATCTCATCTCGTTATTATTTAGTATTCCGGCACTGCTTCAGCTTCCCATGCAGCAATATTCGTTTTTAATTCTTCTTCAATTTTTAATCCTGTTCCAATTAAATTGTTTTGTTCGCTAATATCTTCAGCAACATTAAAAAGTTGAAACTTTCCGCTATGGTATTTTATTAATTTCCAATTCCCATTAATAACTGCTGCATATTGGTCTTCATAACTTCGGAAGAAGTATAGACTTCGGTTCTTAATAGTTTCACCTTTTAAAATTGGCATTAAACTCACGCCTTGAATGTCTTTATTATCGTATTTTTTTCCTGAAGCTATTTCCATTAACGTTGGATATAAGTCTATAGATTGTACAGGAATATTTGTTTCTGTGTTTGCTTTTGTTATACCTGGATAGTTTATTAACAATGGTACTCTTGCGCCTCCTTCGCCTAAAGCGTTCCCTCCTTTTTTACCTCCACTTAATGGCGCATTTGTATAAGCACCTCCTTGATCTGACATTATTATAATTACTGTATTATCGGCTATTCCTTTAGCTTCTATTGCTTCTCTAACACGACCAACAGATTCATCCATCGCTTCTACCATTGCAGCATGATGTGCGTATTTCCCTTTTAATCCTGCATCTTGGTATTTTTTTAGTAAATCCTCTCTTCCAATGGATGGACCATGCACTGAATAATACCAAAAAGACAACATAAACGGTTCGTCTTTATCATAATCTTTTATAAAGTTGACGGCACCATCCGTCAAGACATCTGTAAGGTAGTCACCTTCTTTAAGTCCAGATTTTAAAAATCCTTTTGGATCGTCTTTAGCTTTAAAAAACGGATAGTAATAACTTTTTGGATGTCCAGCATCTGTTGTGCCATAATCTGCATCAAAACCTTGATCTGTAGGATAGCGACCTTGATGGCCTAAGTGCCACTTACCAACAAACATGTTGTAGTAACCAAGCTCTTTTAAACGTTCGGCATAGGTAATCTCTTCTAGTGGTAAATAATTTCTAGATGGTCGTTGCACAGGATCACTTGGCCATAAATTATATTCTGCATCTGGATTTTCTGGATCAATAGAAATATGTCTTGGCATACCTAATCTAATAGCTTCCTTTCCTGTTAAAATAGACAATCTGCTTGGACTGCAAGTTGGTGTTGGTATATATGCACGATTAAAATCTAAACTCTCCTTTTTAAACTGATCTAGATTTGGTGTTTGAAATACATCATTACGATAACCAATATCCGACCAACCGTAATCGTCTATAAATAACAAAATGATATTTGGTTTATCAAGACTTACAACTAGTTTATCTTCTTGACTTTTGCAAGAAAACAAAATCATAGTAAATAGCACAATACTACTTTTTATAAATACATTTTGGATGGTCATGTGGCTATAACAATTAATGTTTAATGTAAATATCGAATGAAACTACTAAAAAATTGTTGTTATTGGTTTAGAAAATGTCTTTAGCAGTAAATTTTATAAATCCACTGTTGATGGGCTTAAAAAATGGCTCTTATTTATCTAAGCGTACATTTTATTTACCTACAAAAACATATTATGGTACAATCTTAGATATATTTATACTATAATTTTAATACACTTAAAAAAAATGAAATACTTAAAAACAACATTGGCAGTAGCAGCATTATTTACTTTTTCTCAAACTTATGCACAAGATATTGACGTTAAAGTAGAAAAGCGATTTAATAAGACTGACGCAAATAATGATAAGTCTATTAATTTAGAAGAATTAACTGCTTTTTATGAAGGAAAGAAAAACAAAAAAGGTGAAGCATTTGATGCTGCAAAAATTTTGAAAAGAAAAGATACTAATGAAGATGGAGCTCTGTCTTTAGAAGAATTTGCTGCAAAAGGAAAGAAAAAAGGAAAGAAGAAAAAATAGCCTCAAACAATTAGTCTGCTAAAAGTCAAAACCGTTTGTGTTTTGACTTTTTCAGTTTAGATTAAACCATTTTACTTTAACTTAGTCCAAAGTAACTTACATGTATACTCAACCAACCAATGCATCAAACTAAAGTATTACTATCTCTTCTTACTTTTGTAACAAGCATAACATTTACATTTGCACAAGATAATATTGCTATAAAAGGTGAAATTCTTGGTTATGGTCAAGAACCTTTAGAATATGTATCTGTAGCTGTTTTACAACAAAGTGATTCTACTTATGTTAATTCTATAACAACAGATGTTAATGGCAATTTTAGCCTTTACGACCTTCCTAAGGATTCCTTATTACTTCAACTAAATTATGTTAGTTATAAACCCTATTTTAAAAGTTTCGTTTATAATAATGAGCTTATAGATTTTAAAACTATTACACTAGAAGAAGATAATAATGCTTTAGATGAAGTGGTTATTACTGTTTCTGCTCCTATTCAAATTAAAAACGACACTATAGCTTATAATGCTAATTCTTTTAAGGTCAATCCTGGAGATAATATTGAAGGTTTATTAAAAAAACTACCAGGAATTGAGTTAGATTCAGACGGAAAAGTACTTGCTCAAGGCGAACCAGTAACGCGAATTTTTGTGGATGGAAAAGAGTTTTTTGGTGGTGATCCTTCAATTGTATTAAAAAATTTATCGGCAGATGCCATTTCTAAGATTGAAGTAATTGATAAAAAAAGTGATGAAGCCGAACTAACTGGTGTAGATGATGGTAATAAGGAAGTGGTTATTAATTTCACCTTAAAAAAATCTAAAAAAAATCGTGGCTTCGGGAAGCTATCTGGTGGATTAGGATTGGATAGTCGCTATTTTGGTAATTTAAATTACAATCAGTTTTCTTCAAAAACACAATTTTCTATAATTGGCAAATTCAATAATATTAACGTTACAGGTTCTAATATTCAAAGTTTTCTTGAAAATGCCGATGGTATTGATGACGACTCTGGAGAGGATGAAAATAATGCTAAACGAAGTAAAAGTTTAAATGGCTTCTTAACTACTGCAGTTACAGGTATACATATTGGTCATGAATTTAAAGATAAAGAATCTTTTAATGCTGATTATTTCTTCAATTTTTCAGACAATGATGGTGTTTCAAACTCTAAACGTATCTCTTTCTCTAACAATAATAATTTTGATTATAACTCTTTTAATCAAAATGTAAAAACTATAAATAAACATAATCTTAATTTTAATTACATTAATAAAGCGTCTAAAACAAAAAGTCTAACTATAAAAGGTCGAATTACTTCAGACAAAACATTTACAGACACCAATAGAGACGAAACCTATATTAACGATTTAGGAGCATTAGCAACAACAAATAATCAAAAATTTAATAACGATTTTAAAAGAACATACGGTAATTTAAAAATTGACTATTACCAACGCTTAGCTAAAGCAGGACGAAGCTTTAAAGTTGGTTTAAATACAAGATTAACTGATTTAACAAAGAACAATAATCAGAATACATTTAACATTAGAAACATTGGCAATACTAATGAATCGACACGAAATATCTCTGCTTTAAGAAATGAGGCTTTTAATATCTCTATTATAGATTTCAATTTTAAATATACTGAACCGATAGCCAAAAATCATTACTTAAAATTAGACACGTATTTTACAAATAAAGTTGAAAAAGAAGACGTTAATCAAACAAGACATACTCAAACCACAACTAGTACAGAAGATACACTTGCTTTTAAATATACTACTAAAGAGTTAAGTGCCCAAACACGACTTGGCTATAGTTATAACAATAAAAAATTCAATTTTTATTCTGCTTTAGGTATGCAAGATCTTAATCGCGCTTATGGTGTGGTTACAGAAAACTCAATACGTAAAAATCAGTATTATTTTAATCCTATTGCATTTGCGCAATACAAACCAAAGAGAGGTTATAAATACAGGATAAATTATAGTAAATCTGTTAAGTCACCTAATCCTTCGCAAAATTCTACGGTAATTAATGATTTAAACCCTAACTTTATTAGAGTTGGAAATCCAGATTTAAAACCCGAAAAACTGCATAATTTGGCACTACTTGCTGTGATAAATAATTACAAATCTGGTGTTAGCTTTTGGTCCAAATTTCAATATCAATATGCTACAAATGCTATTATACAAAGCATATCTATAGATGATGACTTTATAAGAACAAGAGGTTACAAAAATGAAGGTAATAGAAGATTGCTAAATGCCAACATAAGATTTAGTAAAAAAATTAAAACTTTAGGGTTGCGCTACTCTCTTAAAAACAACACCACTTATAGCACGTCGAATTCTTTAATTAATCAAGAACTTAATGACGTTACCTCGCAAGACTATCGATTTAGTACACTTATTGAAAACACCCGTAAAAACAAAATAGATATTAAAATTGGTGCAGAATATAGTATTAACAACACCTCTTTTTCTATAGAACAAGATTTGAATAGAGAATACTCCAAACAACAGTATTTTACTTCTGTAGATTATAACTTCACAAAGCAGCTGAATGTTAACTCACAGTTTGATTATATACTATTTTCTGACAATGCCTTTTCTTCAAATCAAAAATTACCACTTTGGAATGCAGCAATATCTTATTCCTTTTCAGAACAAAGAAATAGTATAGTAAAGTTAGTACTTATAGATTTACTAAATAAAGATGTGGATATTTATAGAAGGAGTACAACAAACTACTTTGAAGAAACTACGTCTCAAAGTTTAGGTCGCTATATTGTTTTAAGCTATACTTATAAGTTGAATGGCTCTGTAAAAAAATCTTAACTTATTTTTTAAACTGATCATACTCTGGATTTACCTTCGCATTTTTAAAACGAGGTCTGTCTTTCCATAAGTTATAAGTCGCTTCTAATTGTGCAGCATCTTCAGGATATTGTCCTTTATCATCCGTTTCTTTAATCCAGTTTTCTAATACATCTCTATGTTCTTTAAGAATTGTAGCAAATTCTGAATTATTAGCAAGATTGTTTATTTGATGTGGATCTGCTTTTAAATCGTATAATTCTTCAACAGGTCTTACTCCAAACCAATGTTCTGCTTGGTATGGTGTTAATTTTCCTTCATTATAAGCCTTTTTTAAATCTTTTACAATTGCTTTTTTATCTCTGTAACCAGCTTGCATCATTGGTCTGTTAGGATAAAAGTTTTTAATATATCGATAATCTTCAGAAACTACAGTTCTAATTCTATCAATAGTATAATCGCAACGATCTCTTGCTCCAATTACATACTCCTGCTCGTTAAACGTTTCCGCAAATAAGTCTTGACCGTCTAAATACTCGGGCATTTTGGCTTTTCCCATAGCTAAAGTAGTTGCCGAAATATCTAAAAGCGATACTAAATCGTTTCTAATTGTTCCAGATTTTAAAACAGGAAGGTTTCCTTTAATCATTAATGGTACTAACATACCACCTTCGTAACAAAATTGCTTGTGACGCAATGACACTGGACTTCCGTGATCTGAGAAAAAGAAAATAATAGTATTTTCTAATTCGCCATCTGCTTCTAATTGTTTTAAAATGGTTTCTACATTAACATCTGCACCACGATTGGCATTATAATGATCTGTCCATGCACTTTGCTGTGATGGAATGTTTGGAAAATATGGAGGAACAGGAACAGCATTATCAGCTAAAACTTCTCCTTCTCTAACGTATTTAGCATGCGCTTTTCCTCCATCTATTTGAATTTGGCCAAACCAAGGTTGGTTTTTATCTGGTCTTGAACTCCAAGCATCTTGGGTTGCAGACATTTTATGCTTAGGAAAGTTTCCTTGCCATCCATTCATTCCTGGTTTATAATCGTCTTTTGTACTTACAGTGTATAAATCTCTTCTATTATAATGAAAATTGTAATCGTCTTTTCCATTATTGAAGGTGAAATATCCTGCTTCTCGCATCAATTCAGGTATTGTTTTCATGCCATCAGGCAGATTTATACGTAACGCTTCTGGCACAACCACATCTGGCACTCTACTAGACCTGTGGTTATGTGTTCCAGTTGTTGTTTGCATAACCCCAGTAATTAATGCCGAACGTGCTGCAGAACATACAGGAGCTGTTGTGTACGCACGATTAAACAGTACACCTTCTGAAGCTAGTTTATCTATAGCAGGTGTTGCATTTTTATTAATTGAATCACCATAACATCCCATAAAAGGCGATAAATCTTCCGCAAAAATCCAAAGAATATTTGGTTGCTTTTGTTCCTTTACTTTCTCTTTTTGTGTATTACACGAAAAAAGCATTGAATTAATAACTAAAAAAAGAATTAATTTATATGATGTAATTTTCATTATTTACGTTTTTTATTTTTATCCAGTTGTACTAGCAATTTATTTTCATACTGTTAATTATGTAATCTGCTCCATTTTCAAAATCATCGTTAGTTATATTAATATTTTCAATATTAACCTCATAACACCCATCTTCACATCCACTTGCTTGGCTTGAATTGTCTCTAAAAACACCAATGGATTTACCAGATTTACTTTCTTCATCTACATTCCATAGACTATCAATTATAATCTGTCTATCCACACAGTTAAAAAACGGATAATCTTTAGATTTTATTTGTGCTCCATTTCCACCTGTACACGTAATATTCCCAACGTAAGACAAATTGTTAAAAGTCCCAATATTATCTAATGTTCCTGAATTATCTAAAAAACCAGCAGCCAAACGTACTGCATAAGTTGAATTGATTGCCACAATATTTTCTACATCCACACGACCTTGATCTACTCTATGAGGAGAAAATGTTAGCACACCATCACCAAATCGACCTATTATATTACGACCAACAACATCGTCAACAGTTAATTGATTGTCCATATTAATGGTTGATACACCAGTTTCTACTCTTAATGTACTTCCACCTTCACCATCAAGATTTTTAAACAAAATTGTTATTCCTGCTTGAATTTGAACAATCCCATATCCAACATGACTATCTGTAGCTATAATATCTTTTATAATGCCATTGTTAGAAATTTCATCTTTACTATTACTATCTGATAGATTTAACACAATACTCGAAAAAACAGAGTTAGTGTCTTCAATTTTTAAACCAGACATTTGAAAATTATGAGCATAACTAAACTCAGCTACTCGCACACCTCTATAATCTCCTGTTGGAATAACCACTGTAAACCATGTGCTTGAATCTACGCTATTTTGTTGGCTATTTGTAATTGCTGAATTTTGAACCAAAAACTCGTTTCCAATGTCGAAAATATTTAAGTTTTTATTTAAGGTATTTCCGCTTAAATCTGGCTGAATAATAACATCTGCATCAAATTTAAGTTGCACATTCGATCTTAATTTTACATCAAGTAAGTAATACGTTCCTCCTGTAATTTTAATTATTCCTCCTCCAGTATTTGAAAGATTTAGAATTTCTTGATTTAATAAATTACTGTCTGCTGCACTCTGGATACCGCTAAGTTGTAAAGTGTTTTCTGTATTAGGTATATTATCTGTATAAAAACGATCTTCGTTATCTGTTAATCTTGGAAAATTGTTCTGCTCTTCCTCTTCTACCACTTCTTCTTCCTCTTCTTGTGCAATTTCTTGTTGTGGAGCAACTTCGTCTTTAGAACAAGATGTTATACTTAAACACAAAGAAAAAAATAATATTTTAAAACCAAAAACGTGATAATTCAATTTTCTTTTAATCATAATAAAACTAATTTTTTACTAAAGTAATGTGAGAATAGATTTGAAATGTGCTTCTCGATTTATTCAATGTCTCCTAGAATAAATACATTTTGTTTTTTTATTCAGTAACATATCCTTGTTTAGCCTTTAATCCAGGCTCATCATACTTGTTTAATTGTTTAAACAATTCTGTTTGCATCATTTTTGCTATTTCTGAATACGCTTTATCGTAGTAAAAGTTTATTAGCTCATCTGGATCTTTTTCTAAATCGAATAAATACGGTTTCTCATTTTTATCAATAACCAATTTATAACGATCACTAACAGCTGTTACCCACCAACCGCCTGACTTGGCGTAATATGTAATTCTATCGCTATTTACTACTTTTTCTGAATTTGTAAAATCTTTAGAAGTATCTAAACCGTGAAATTTCACATCTGTTTTTACATCCATCAGGCTTAATATTGTTGGTGTAAAATCTACATTTGTATATGCGGTGTTAATCACTTTTCCGGATGGGATTTTGTTAGGATAACGAATCAAAAATGGAATTCTAGAAGAAGCTTCATAAGGCACACCTTTATTTCTTCGGTTGTGTTCAAAAAACATATCTCCATGATCTGATGTAAAAATAATTATGGTGTTCTCTACTAAATTATTATCATCCAAAAATTTAAGAATACGTCCAACACTATCATCGATATGACTCACCATTCCAAAATATTGCTTTAAGGCATTTTTTTCTTTATTATTTTCAAAAGATTTACTGCCAATAGTTTCGTTCTTGGTTTTATCTGTTGCCCAAGATGGTTTAATGGCTGTGTATTCTGGCGACATTGTTTTTGGTGCTTCAATCTTTAAATCCTTGTACATAACATCGTAAGGCGGACGCGCAACATCTGGTGTGTGCGGATCTGGAATAGATAACATGATAGCAAATGGTTTGTCTTTATCGCGCTCAAGAATTTCGAGTGTTTTATCTGTAAAGAAGTCCGTTACATGAATGATTTCTTCCTCAGGTAATTTAGCCGCGACTTTTTCATTAATTCCTGTTATAACGGAACCGTCTTTAGAAAGTTTGAAATATGGTGCATGACCACCACGCATCATAAAACGATTGTCTTCAAATCCTGCTTTATACTTTATTCCGAAACTATATTTATCATGACCTGCCAAATGCCATTTACCAACATAAGAAGTTGCATAACCTTGGTCTCTTAAAATGGTTGCAAAGGTTGGAACATCCTCACTTAAATGTAATCCGTTTTTTGGAGCACCAGTTGCTTGTGGATATAAACCTGTTACCAAAGATGCTCTTGAAGGTGTACATACTGGTGAAGCAGCATAATAGCTTGTGCTTATAGCACCTTGATTTGCCAATTTATCAATATTTGGTGTCGTGGTATTATTCCCTTTTCCCCAAACAAAAGCTTGCTCTTCTGATAATAATTTTTGATACGCACTTATGGTTCTAAAATTATGCTCGTCTGTATGGATAATGATAAGGTTAGGTTTCTTTTTAATATTTTTCTCTGTTGTTATGGTTGTTTTATTTCCTTTTTGTGCATTACAAGACAATACCATGAAACAACAAACGAAAACTGATAATTTTAAAAACTTTGAATTCATATTATTCTAATTTTACACAAGATTATGTTCTTTTGACTTATAATTCTAAAATTGGTTTAACCTAAAACTCTAAAACAGAATTTGGTGGTAAAGGCACGTTATTTGCTTTTCGCCATGCCACTAATTCCGACAGCAATACTTTAGATTTTCCTAACTCCATTTCTGAAAGGTTTTTACTTTCTGAAGCATCATTTTTCAAATTGTATAATTCTAATTTTCCATCAGTTAAAAATTGAATTAATTTATAATCTCCTTTTCGTATTACAGAACAGGTTCCGTGTTTATAACGACTTGCCAAATGCCAAAATAATGGTCTTTCGTTAAGTGATTTATCATCACTTTTAAATAATGGTATTATTGAAGCTCCATCTAATTCAGAACTATCGTAATCTTCCGTTTTAGATAAATCCATTAACGTTGGAAAAATATCTAAAGCAGTTACCGCAACATCACTTCGTCTTGGTGTTACTTTTTCAGGCCAGTTCACTAACATAGGTACTTTTATTCCACCTTCGTAAATATCGCCTTTTGCACCTCTTAATTGCTTGTTTGCACTTGCCATCCTGTGGTAACCATTATCTGATGTGAAAATGATAATAGTATTTTCTCTTAGACAACTTTCATCTAAAAAATCTAATACACGTTTTATATTATCATCGACAGACTCCACCATTGTAGCATATTTTATGGCTAAATCTCTTAGTTTAGCATTTCTACCAATACCTTGACCTAAAACAGAATCGACAGGTTTGTTTTTATATTTCTCGTACAAAGCGTCACTTCTAGACCTAATGGCTCTGTGGACTGCGTAATAATTTAAGTTGATTAAAAACGGTTCGGTTTTATGCGATTTCATAAAGTCAATAGCCTCGTCTGTTAATCGGTCTGTTAACCAATCATCATTTGCCTTTTCTCTTATAAATGGATTACTAAAAGGTGCCCAATAACCACCAGCAACACTTTTGTAACCACCTTCCTCAAAACCTGGATCACCTCTAAAAGTACCTCCAACATTTTTTATAAAACCACGTCCTTCTGGATAATATTGAGCAATTTCGGGTTTTTTATGTGTTTCTACCCAAGAATAATCTCCTGGTTCTGGTTGTGTTAGTTTTTGTTGAAACGGAAACGGCATGGCTAATTCTTTTTCAGGATATGGGCCAACGATATGATATTTTCCAATATGAATAGATTTATAACCAGCTTCTGCTAAAGGTTCTGCATAGATTGGATGTTCTTTTCCGACTGTCCATCGTGAAAAAATATTTTCTTCGGCTGTTCCTTTTTCTAAAACCGGAACGGTATAAACGCCTGTTCTAAACGATTGTTTTCCTGTAAAAATTGCAGTTCGAGATGGAGAACAAGTTGGATACATGTAGGCATTATCTAAAACTAAACTTTCTTTAGCAAGGGCATCCAAATTTGGTGTTTGAAAATATTTAGAACCGTTAAATCCGACATCTGCATAACCCAAATCGTCTACTAAAACGAAAACAATATTTGGTTTTTTAAAAGTTTCAACATTAGAAGATTTTTCCGTTTTACACGAGAAAAAAGCAATAATTATTACAAGTAGTAAACCCTTTTTCATTTTATCTATTTGTTTAAAATAATTAATTTCTCTCCAAATGCGATTCCCAAGCGTCTTTGTCCTTCTGCATTGTAATGCACATTATCTGTATGTTTTGGATAATCGCTCCAATTAGCATCTGTCGTTGTTTTAATAATGTCTGCGTTTGCATCTAAATTAACAACATCCTCCATTGCTTTTCTTACCATTGCAGGCCCTAGTTTTTTAAACTTACCATATCTAGAGTTAATTTGTCCGATAACAAATGGCATATTTTCGACACCAAATTCATCTCTATAACTTTGGACTAATAGTTTTAGATTTGCTTCATAGGTTGTTGCGCTAATCTCTTTAGCCGCATCGTTTTCACCTTGCATCCAAGCCAAACCAATAATTTTATAGGTTTTATTTTGAGTTTCTAATGCTTTTAGATTGGCCCTAACATCTTGAACATGCATATTATAAAGCTTAATATTTTGTTTCTTTGGTTTTTCAACAGCTTTTGCTTTTTCGGCTGTCCAATTAGGATTCCAAGCGCCATATAAAGCCGTTCCGCCTTGTGAACATTTTATTAATAAGAATTCTTGGTCAGGATTATTTTCAGCTAAGGTTAAACCAATAAAAATTTCTGGCCCAAAGCGTTTTGTAAACTCATATTTTTCTGATGGTTTATTATCATAATAAGATAATGGTTTTGCCTTACCACCATTAAAACTTAGTGAAACTCGACTTGAAATCTTTTCAATTCTTTTAATTTCTGAAGGATCTAATTGATCAAAATCTCCTGCACCTTGCATGTTTGATTGTCCTGCTAATAAAACGACTTGCACCTCTTTTTTATCCTCAGTTTTAGTTTCAACATTCTTTGTTTTACATCCTGTAAAAATGAATACCATTACAAAAATGAAAATATATTTTTTCATCGTTTATTTTTTTAATCCTTTATTGCTATTAAACTTTAATGTCTTTTGTGAAACCGCATCTGCTTTCAATACATTTTTAGAATTACCTTCGTATGTATTATTACTAATTTCGACATTATTACAATTAATTAAATCGAACATAAACGCATCAGGATATTGTTGTTTTTCAGTAAAGGTTTGTTTAATAGTATTGTTTCTCACTATTAATCCATCTACTCTATCTGCCCAAATAATTCGGTTATCGAAAGTTTCAATGGTGTTGTTTTCAAAGATTATATTTCTATCGTAAAGCACAGAATTATCAAAGGTTTTGCCTAGTCTTGGTGACACTTTTAAAATGGCATGTTCTGCGCCACCATAAGCGCAATGGATAAATCTATTATTTCTAATTAGCACATCTTCGACATTACCAGACTCGTACCAAAAAAAAGTTTCTCCTCGTAACATAATTGAAGACATCATTGATGACAAATCATTGTCTTCAATAATTATTTTCTTTGGTGTTTTAATAATAATATTTCTTGCCCTATGATCCCTAATGGTATTTCCGCGCATTGTAAAGTTTGGATTCCATGTTTTATTTTCTAAAATATCTCCTACTTTCAAATCTGTTGGGATTTTGGAAGTAAAGGTTAAATCTGTATAATCATCATTAATAACTTTAACTTTTGTTACAGAATTGGTTTCTCTTCGTTGCGGATTTGGTTGTTTAATAAACCAAACCTCATCATTAACTCCTGCAAACTGAAATCCCTTTTGCTGTTTGTGCTTTAATGCAACTCTCACCGTTTTACTATCGATAATTTTATCTACTGCTACATAGGTTCCATGAACGTTTGTACCATCGTCGTACATACCTTCTATTCGACAATTTTCTATTAAAACATCACCTTTACAATTGGCAAAATGTGTAGCATCTGCAGTTGCAGATATCATTCGGTCTGAACCTTCTCTTATATAAATTCCAGAGTTTATGATTTTAATGTTTTCCGATCTTTCAAACAAAAAACCCATTCCTAAAGCGTGATGAATTATTACTTTATCAAATACAATGTCTTTTGAATTTCTGGTTAAAAATGCAGGTGCGTATCTATTATTATCATGATCACCTTTAGATTGTAAAACAGAACCTACGCGAGGATAATGTTTTATTCCTTTAGCGTAAAAACGCAATAATCCGTTTGGTTGTTTTTCAACAGAATCTGGATGTAGAGACATGTCCCAAGCACCATAATCGACTGCTTTGGTTTCTTTATTGTGTGATAATGTGCTTCCTAATTCTGAATAGCTAAAACCATTAATATTTGGAAATGTAATTTTACCTTTTTTTAGTTCCCAAGAAAATCCTTCGGTATATGGTTTTAAATCGAACCATTCTTCGGCTTTATTAATTTCAATAATATCACCTTGAAAACTGAAAGGAATATCCCAATCTATAACAATATTGCTAACTCTAATTTTATTACACTCCTCAAAATCGAAAGGCATGGCTTGTCCACTAAAAATAAATTCTGACCCATTTCCTTCAATTTCAACAGAGTTAAATCCATCAAAATTGAAAATTATTTTTTTGAACCCATTACTATGATTTGTAACATACATGTACTTACCAATAGCGTAATCTGTTTTGAAGGTGTAAGTGCCTTTTTCGAAAACAAGTTTGATATCTTTTTCTTTGGCGTTTTTAATAGCTTCTCGAATTGTCATTGTCATGTCTCCTTCAGAATGAACTATGTCAATAACTTCCGTAGCGTTTGAATTACATGACATTAATAGACTGAAAATGATAAGTAGACTGATATGTTTAATTTTTTTCATATTATATTTTAACGATAAACTATTTTTTTCTAAAATTCCTTACAGGTTTTGGAAACCTGTAAGAAAAAATAAACTTATAAATTTACTCCACTACCTTGTAAAGATGCATCATGACTCCACATAATCATCCAAGGATCTTTAGTTTTGGTTTGAAAGGCTTTCATTTTGGTTTGCATAGTTTCTAAGACCTCTTTAAAAGCTTCATTGGTTGCTAGATTATTAGATTCGTTTGGATCTTTATTTAAATCGTATAACTCAAACTCCGGTCTGAATAAATAATCTTTTACTTTTTTAGGTCCAAAATACTCGATGTCATTTCTGTAAATAGCTTGCCATGTAGACGATGCCCACAAATCTGATGCAAATGGGTATTCTAGTTGGTAAGCTATGTTCCAAATAAGTTTATAATTATCACTTCTTACCACACGCATTGGGTAATACATGGTGATTTCGTGGAATGTGTGTGAGGCATAAATTTCGTCCCAACCTTCAACTTTTTCTTTTCCTATGACATCGTTAAAAGAATTTCCGTGAAATTTATTTGGCTCAAAATCCACCTTAGCCATATCTAGAATGGTTGGTGTTAAATCTACCCAAGAAATCATGGCATCACTTGTAATTCCCTTAGCATCTTTAGTTGGGTCTTTTATAATACATGGTAATTTAATTCCTGGTTCATGTACTGTAGTTTTTGCTCCAGGAAATGCCATTCCGTTATCAGAAATATAAAATACGATTGTATTTTCTGCTTTACCAGTGTCTTTTAACATTTGCATTAATTTTCCAAAACCTTGATCTATACGCGATACACTTTGGTAGTATTCTGCAATTTCTTCTCGTGTTTGTTTGGTGTCTGGTAAAAATGCTGGTACTAAAACATCTTCAGGTTTATAAGTAATAGTTTCAACATCTTTATAACCTTCTTTTTTATTTCCAAAACTGTTTGGTGCATCCCAAGGATCTGGAGTAAATGGTTGACCTCTATGTGGATCGTCTGTACAGAAATATAGGAAGAATGGTTTGTCAGATTTTAGAACTTCTGCACATGCTTCTGCCATTTCAACGGTATTTCTTGGATCTGCCTCTAATACTTGATTAAAATGATATACTTTTTCTGGTGCAACATGATATTTTCCAATTCGAGCTGTTTCATAACCCGCTTTACTTAATAATACTGGAAGTGATTTAATGCTATCATAAGTACTAAAATGATGATAATCGTGCACATGACCATAAGAACCTGTGGCATGACCAAATTGACCAGATAATATAACAGAACGACTTGCTGCACAGCTTGCACTGGTACAATAGGCATTTGTAAATTTGGTGCCCTCAGAAGCTAATTTATCTAAATTTGGTGTTTTAATGATTGGATTACCGTAAGCTCCTAAAGCATCTGTTCCGTGGTCGTCTGATACAAAAAGGATGATGTTTGGTTGATCTCTATTGTTCGTGTTATTTACAGCTACTTCCTTTTGCTTGGTATCACAGCTATTGAAACTGATAATTATTGCAAGTAGAATTATGTTGAAACTATATGTTTTCATTTGGTTGTTTTAAGAGATTTCTAATGAAATAAAAAGCCGGAATAGCGTAATGTTATTTCGGCTTTAATGCTGAATCAATTTAGACTAATTCATTAATCTTTAAATTGTTCTATAAATTAAGTAAAAGATTAAGCAACATTTGTATTTACTAATACATAAAATGTATCTATCAATACGAACTTTTATAATTCGTTTTCAAGTTCAATATCAATAAAACGAAAGCCTCCTAGTGGTATTTCAATTTTAATTTCAGAATTTGCATTCGCTTTAAACTCTTCATTATTTAAAATATCTTTAATTTTCACCACTTTAATATTATTAATCTTAACACTAGCTGTTGCTGCATTGGGATTAATATATCCATTTTCAACAATGGTTAATCGTAAATTTTTGGGCCCAGTTTGTGCTACAACCCAACCTACATTTCCTGAAACTGATAATGGTAGTTTAGACGCACTATTTTTAATATCTTCTTCTATTACTTTGTAATATTCGCTTGGCTGAAAAGTTTCTGTACCATCTGCCGACATATAGTTTTTACCATCAGTATGATATTCTTTCATAATATCTTTATACCATGGATGAATATTTTCAACTAAAGGTTTTCTAACTGCTTCTTTGTCTGCAAAAATGCCATTTTGAGGTGGTGTTATTAATACCATACCATTATTATACTTCGGAATAAAATTTAAGCGTCTCTCCTTTGCTCCTGCAGCATACCTTGAAAAATCCCATTCGGTTAAAGGTGCGCCTGGCCAAGTCCCATTTAATCTACTAAATGCAAAGTCATCTAAATTATCTCCTTCCTTTTTAAAAAACGTTAACCATTTTACATTGCTTGAGCTTGTTACGTACTCTTCATTAGGATTATTAATACTTAAATGTACAGGCGAAAAACTTAAAATATCAGAACGTTCTGGAACGTATAATGCACCTTCGGCTATTAAATCCCAAAGTAAACTCATATACTCTTGATCTACTGGAAAGTTATCGATATACTGTGCACCACTGGCAATAGAATATACCATGGTTCTTAAAAAATGGTTTGGCAACGTTTGGTTAGAATGCTGACGTAAACGATCAAAACTAGTATTATCTCTAGCACCACGTGCACCCCAACTATCTACAGATCCACTAGCCCAAAGTCCTAGTCTTGAAGTAAAACTTAGCTCCATAGACTTATCTGTTGTTTCCTCCATTGCTGGCACAAATACGTTTGCATATTTACCAGAAACTAAAGGCTTCCACATTGGCATGTAAACATCTGCTTGCCAAAACAAATGCTTGTTACGCATGTACAAATTACCATTTCTGGTCTTAGCATGATTTGCTAAAGGCCAATACATTTCATTCATAACATATTTAAATTCCTCTGAAGCATCAACAACTTCTGGGTAAATTAATACTGTTTTATTTCCATTGGCAAAATCCATACCTTTTTTAGTAGTTTCTACTTGATACATAAATGGATCGTTACCGTGTCCTCCCCAATATGAAATACCTTTACCATTAGATTTTTGATGCTTTTTCTTAATAATTTCTAACACTTCGTTTTGAGATAAAATATATTTCATTCTTCTATCTCGCTTATTTTTATATTTCTCACTTGCCATTGCAGAACGATCCCATTTTTCTTTATCAAAGTTTCCTCCCGTTAAGAAAATTGGATTATTGTACTTGGCTTCAATTCTTTCAATAGGTTCTGCAGTACCATTTTTTCTTCTGTTTTCTGACATGAAATAAACTGGAGCAGATTCTTTTTGATATGAAGGCTTTTTAAAGCTTTTTAAATTTTGTTTAATTTCTGCTGAATTAGATAGAATCTCTTGAATTTTTCCTGGTGGATTCAACTTCTTATAAGCGCTTTTCCAATCTTTATTACTAAAATCAATAATATGGACAGCGCTTCCACCACTTTGTGCACTTGCTAATATTACTTTGTTAGCATTAGGATCTTTATACATATCGTTAAAAGAAAATCGTGTTGGTATTACTTCAGCATTAGCTTGTGGCTCTCCAATATTTGAAATAACAATGTTACTTCCAAATAAAGCCATGTAAGCTGGTTTGCCGTTGTTATTTATAACTTCTGGTTGAATTACACGATACATGCCTCTTTTTAATGATGTTTTGTCTTTAGCTTTATTTAGATCTTGAATGCTTTGATTATTTGGAGATTTTGTATCAATAATACGAAAAGTCATTCCTTTTGCCTTAGCTCCAGTTCGTCCTAATAAAATTTCACTACTGCCATCTGCATTAGCATCAACAACTCTTAAGTCTCCATAAGGTCCACGTTTTTTTACACTAACAGTTTCAAAAGGTAACTTCTCTAAAGGGTTAAATAAATATATTGATCCATCTCCATTCATACTGTTTTGAACGCCATTAACAATTAATATCTCTTTTCCATTAAGCTTTCCTGGTCTTAAAAAATTGGTAACATGTAAACCAGATGGCGGTAATTCTTTATGTGATTTACCAAATGGTTTTTCTATAGAATACGTTTTTGAAGCTATTTCGTTTACCAGTTCTCCTTTTGGAGATACATAGTAGAAACTATTATCAAAACCACCACAAACTACATACGCTTTGCTGTCTTTATTAACAACACATACTGAATACATTGGTGCGTCATTCTGTTTAAATTGCCAAAGTAAATTACCTTTATTATCTAAGCAATACACAGAACCATCTGCATTGGCTGCTAAAATCTCATCGTTACCATCATTATTAATATCTGCTGCCCAAATATCATGGTTCATATAACCAGACAGTTTGTTTTTCCATAAAACATTTCCACTATAACTTACTGCTACAATAGTGCCTTCATAACTAGTTGCTGCTATATAGGTTTGATTTTTGTTTACTGCAGTTCTTACTTTGGTAATTGTTAAACCAGTTTCAATACTAAGCAGACCTTGTTCTGGACTTTTAGCAGTATGCTTGCTATCTTGTGCAGAAGAACAATTAATTAGCGTAAGTGAAATTACAATTAAACAAAACTGTTTTAACGTTTTCATGTTGCAGGATTTTATCATTCGTAGTGTTATTAATTATGAATTGAACATATAGATTGTTATTGTAAATGTCTTATTACAAATTGCTTTTCATGTATGCTTAAATAAATATAATGTCTTTGTGAATAATTTTACATTAAAAATAAAAAAAAGACCACTGTACAGTGGTCTTTTAGATAAAATATAATGTTAAAAAAAATTACTCCTTAACAAATTTCTTTGTTGCAACTCCTTTATCAGATGTTAATTTAATAACATAAACACCATTAGATAATGTAGATACATCCAAAGTATTTTTAACTGTATTAGAAGATATTACTTCTTTACCAAGTAAATTGTAAACAGTTACATTACTAATAGCATCTTGAGATTCTATGTTTAATGTGTTTTTTACTGGGTTTGGATATAAGCTAAATGCACTTAACGTGTTTTCTTCAACACTTAAAGTTGCTGGATCTACAATTTGAATTCGGTTAACCTCTATTGATCCACCATCTAGATTACCTGCTGTATTTACAAAACGTAATCTTAATTGAAAACTTCCAATCCATGTTGTGCTTCCTGCAGGAACATCAATCTGGTAAGATTGTTCAGCTGTATCTGCAGCAGTAATAGCTATTGTTTCTATAGTAGTTGTACCACCAGAAACTGTTTGAAGCACTAAACTGTTTGCATTAGAGTTGTTTTTTAAGTCAATAAAAACAGTTGTTAAAGTTGTTGGATCACCAATATCGTTAGCATTTTTTCTAAGTTGTAGATTGTTTCCTGTACCAGTTACTGCAGTTAAAATACCTGTAGTTGCCGAGTGACTTGATGAAGTTCCTGGACCGTTTACTGAAAAACCTTCATCGTCAGTATCGAATGTGTAATCAATTTGAGCAAAAGATGTAGTACAAACTACAAGCGCTAATGCCATAAATGTTTTTTTAAGTAAAGTTGTTTTCATAATATTTGTTTTAATATAGTTTTTAATATAGTTTTTAATATAGTTTTTAATTAAATCAAATGTATTTATGAATAACAAAAAACATGTTCCTTATGGTTAATTGTTTGTCTTTATGAGTAAATTTATTCAACTATAAGTAAAGTTAATTAGTGATTTTTCTTTGACTCTGATGCATACTTTCCGGGAGATGTTTCGTACTTCTCCTTAAAAACTTTAGTAAAATGTGTTCTGCTTTTAAAACCCGTCATTGTAAAAACTTCGTTTACAGATAATCCTTTTTGAGTTAAAAGGTCTGCCGCTTTTTTAAGTCTATACATTTTTAACAACTCGAAAGGCGTTTGATTAGTAAGTACTTTTACTTTTTGATAAAAGTGTGTACGATTAAGATATAATTCTCTAGCAAGATTATTTAAATCGAATTCTTGATTATCTAAGTTTTCTTCAAATAAGCTATAGAGTTTTTCTAAAAACGCATTATCATTTCTGTTGTTCTTATTATTCTCTTTGGTTAATGGAATACCAACTTGATAACGCTCTCTAAGTTGTTTTCGAATGGTTAATAATGCTTCTACATTAGTAATTAAGTGCTGTACATTAAACGGTTTTTTAATATAAGCATCTGCTCCATCTCTAATGCCTTGAAGATGGTCTTCTATATTTGTAAGTGCTGTTAATAAAACAACTGGAATATGACTTGTTTTTAAATCTGATTTAATTTTTAAGCACAAGTCTAAGCCATTCATTTCTGGCATTTGCACATCACTAATTACAATATCTGGCCACTCATCTTCCATGGCTTCGAAACACTCTTTACCGTTTCTAAATGATTTTACCACAAAATAATTAGCGAGTAAATTAGAAACAAAATTTCTCATCTCTAAATTATCTTCAGCATAAAAAATAACAGAATCTTTAAAATCTCCAGAACTAACAATATCTAACGCTGTATTTTCCTGAATAATTGTAGAACTTACAGATACCTCTTTTTCTTTTGGTAAATCAATTTCATTTAGAACATCTGTAGGTAAATGCTTTTTTACAATTGGTAATCGAACAGTGATAGTTGTTCCTTCGTTTTTAATACTCTCCGCAGTAATAAAACCGTAATGCATTTCTACTAATCGCTTTGAGAATGCTAAACCAATTCCAGAACCACTAATATGTGTATTGTCCTTTTTTTGCGATTGATAAAAACGCTCGAATACATGAGCAAGATCGACACTATCGATTCCTTTACCTGTGTCTGTTACTTTTACAATTAAATCTTTATCGTTTTCTTTCTTGAACTCAACTTTTATTAAATCGTCTGTAATTGTATACTTAAAAGCATTGTTAAGTAAATTATTAAATATTTTTTCTAACTTATCTCTGTCAGCTGAAACAATAGTTATAGAATCGTCTCCAATACACTCTATTTTCTTACTATCGTTGTCTGCTAAAAACTTAAAATCTACAATTATATCTTTAATAAAAGTATCAAAATTAAATCGCGAATAGTGCATTTTAAGCATATTTGCATCTGCTTTTCTAAAATCTTGAACCTGTTCTATTAACTGTTGTATTTTTTTAGACTGTCTTGTTATTAAATCTAACTTTTCATTAGCATCTGGATTATTTCTAAAAGATTTTTTAAGTACATCTAATGGCCTTGAAATTAGCGTTAATGGCGTTTTAATTTCGTGAGAAATATTTGCAAAAAACCTTAATTTGGCTTCATTAACTTCTTCTACTTTATCTTTTTCAAATTGTTCTATTTCTACCTTATGATTTAAACTTTGTATTTTAAGAATCACCTTAACAATAATATATGCAACAAGTAAACCTAAAAGCGCGTAAACCAAATAAGCTAAATTAGTATTCCATTTTGACGGTTTAATTTCAATATTCAAGGTTTTTGGTTCGGTCCAATCGTTTAAAGAATTAGAAGCCATGACGCTTAATTTATACGAACCAGGTTGTAAACCGTTATAAGAGATTGTTTTCTGGTTTGATGGCACCTCTATCCATTGCTCGTTAAAAGGGAGTAATCGGTACTTTATACCATGGTTTTTTGAATTTAAAAAATGTAAACTTGTAAAATCTACAGAAAATACATTTTCGTTATGCTTTAGGGTGATTTTATCAACTTCAGAAATACTTTTAGAAAGTAACACTCTTTTATTAATAGTATCTCCCGGAATAATTTTTTTATTGAAAATTTTAAAATTTTCGAATGTTATCTTCGGAAGTGCTTCTGCATTTGGTACATCATTTGGATTAAAGCTAATAATCCCATCAAGACCAGACAACAATAACATACTATTTTCTTGACGACTAGAAGCATACCAAAAGTCCTCAAAAGCTAAGCCATCTGAATTATTGAATTTTCTAAATTCTCTTTTTTGAGTATTAAATAAGTTTAAGCCAATATTTGTAGCGACCCACAAATTATAATTATTGTCGTAAACTATACTTTTTACTACATTATTAGACAATCCATTTTTTTCTGTAAACGAAATAAAAGTTGGTGTTGTATTAGAATTTAGCACTTTACAAATTCCACCACCTTCTGTACCTATCCACAAGTCGTTATTAGGTAATCTTATTATTGAAGTTACAAAGTTACTAGAAATAGAATTTTCGTTTAATTTATCATGTGTAAAAGACTCTATAGTAGATGCTTTTACTGATGCGCCTTTATTATTTTCTATTTTAATTAAACCTTTTGACTGTGAGCCTACCCAAACAAAATCATAAACAGGATCTGCGTAAACACGTCTAGTAATTAGAGTAGTTTCACCTTTAAAAAATTTATTATCACTTAATTTTTCAAACGTTTTTAATGTATTATTGGCCTTTAATACAATTTTATAAACATTAGTATTAGATGCAATCCAAATGTTTCCAAATTTATCTTCAGTAAATGATCGTAATGCAAAATTAGTGTTGTTACTAAAAACAATACCCTCTACTTTTTCTATAGTCTTACTCCCTTTAGTAATTCGTCTTAATCCATTTTCATCTCTAAACCTTACCCATACATTTTCTTTAGAATCAACATATACTGCTGATATTAAAGATAAATCGGTTTTAGAAATTTGAAATGGGAGCCTTTCAAACGTATTACTTTGGGTGTTTAATATCGTTAAACCTCCAAGAGAAGAAGTTAAATAGACTCTATTTTTATCGATTGAAGCAATATGAGTCACGCTAGCCGAACCTAAACTGGTCCTAAAACTAGAATTAGTACGAAAATTACAAAACGGATTTTTATTGGTATCAAACCTATATACTCCTTCATTAAAAGTTGAAAACCAACAATTATTATTTGAAGTTGACATTAGACTACTAGCTCTTAAAATAGGTAAACCGTCATTAAAAGTTTTTATATTAAAATTGTCCTGAGATTTAAAATTCTCAACATCTTCAATAGAAATGAAACCTTTATTTAAAGTTCCTAACCACAAGTTGTTTTTTGTATCTACAACAGCACTATTAAACTGGTATTCAATTAAATTTTTACTTTTTAAATGGAATAATTCATCTTTAGAATCCTTATTTTTTTCTATAATAGCGACACCGTTTAAAAGTGTAATAAGGAAAGAATTATCATCAAGTTTTGTAATAGAATTACTATATGTAATGTCTTTTTCTAAAATATTTTTAAATGTTTTGGCTTCAAAATCAAAAACCAATAAACCTTGTGAAGTACTAACTAAATAATTAGATTTATCTACTTGCAAGCCTTTAAAAAAAGTATAATCACTTTTCTGCTCTGGAGCATAATGCCCTATAAATGTGTAATCCTTGCTATTAAAAATAAACAAGCCATTACTTTCTGTTACACAAATACTAAAACCATTAGTCTTATTAATGATTATATCTCTAATTTTTGAAGATTGAAAACCAGCCTTGTTTAATGCGTTAGATGTGAGTTTTCTATAATTATCTAAATCATATTCATAAATTGTAACGCCCTCATCCGTACCTATCCAAATATTATTTTGTGCGTCTTGATTTAATGTTCTAACTCTATTACTTGTTAGAATATTATTATCTACAGTGTTCTTAATTGTTTTTAGCTCGTAACCGTCATACTTATTAATACCCTCGTAAGTACCAAACCATAAAAAACCTTTAGAATCTTCTAACATTGAAGTTACTCCATTATGAGCTAAACCTTCGGTTATTGTTAGTTTTTGATGATAATTAAGCTCACTATTTTGAGACGTTACACCAAAAACAACGCAGATAAACAGGACAATTAATAAACAATGTTTTTTTAGCATATATCTTTTCCAGGTTTACAAGAATAGTACAAAGTTATTTATAATTAAAATAACTTAATTGCTAAAAATAAGTATTACAAAACTAATCCGCTAATAAAACCAACCAGTAACTATTTTTTTTTATTAGTAAGAATTCATTTTCGGAATTTAAAAAACAGAAAAGACTAACCTTTATTAATAACTTTAATCTTAGTCATTTCTTCTACCGAAAAATTAATATTATCTAATGCTTTTACATTTTCCTTTAACTGATTGGTAGAGCTAGCTCCAATAAGAACTGAAGTAATCTCAGGTTTATTTAACAACCATGAAATTGCCATTTGCGATAATTTTTGACCTCTTGCTTCTGCGATAGTATTTAATGCTTTTACTTTATTGATAGTCGCATTTACTTTATTAATGTCTAAATGCCTACTTTCTTTTGCTGCTCTAGAATTAGGAGGAACACCATTAATATATTTATCTGTAAGCATACCTTGAGCCAAAGGTGAAAAAGCAATACAACCTAATGCTTCTTGTTTTAAGGCCTCTAATAAACCGTCTTCAACCCAACGGTCTAAAATAGAATAGCGTACTTGATTTACAATAAAAGGCACTTTTAAATCTTTTAATAATTTTGAAGCTTTTACAGTCTCTTCAGGTTTATAATTAGAAATACCTACATAAAGCGCTTTCCCTTGCCTTACAATATCTGCCAAAGCACCCATTGTTTCTTCTAAAGGTGTGTTTGGATCTGGTCTGTGATGATAAAACACATCTACATAATCCAACTTCATACGTTTAAGACTTTGGTCTAAACTTGATATTAAATATTTTCTAGAACCCCAATTCCCGTATGGTCCAGGCCACATATCGTAACCTGCTTTTGTGGAAATAAACAACTCATCTCTGTATGGCTTAAAATCTTTTTTAAAAATCTTACCAAAATTCTTTTCTGCAGAGCCATAAGGCGGTCCATAATTATTGGCCAAATCATAATGTGTTATTCCTAAATCGAATGCACATTTTAAAATGTCTCTTGCGTTTTTAATATCATCTACAAAACCAAAGTTATGCCATAAGCCTAAAGATATAGCTGGTAAAAGCACACCACTATTTCCACATCTTTTATAGATCATTTTATCATATCTATCTTCTAATGCTTTGTAGTTTTTACTTTTAGATTTGTCGCTCATGTTAAAAATATATTACTTAGCCAAGATACATTAATCTAAGCTAAATGTTTTCTCAAAATGAGGCATGCCATCTGCTTTCCATTCGTTGATACAGACGATGAAGTTTTAGAATTAGCAAATGATACAGAATATGGTTTAGCCTCTTACATTTTTACCAACAACCATAAACGAATATAGCGTTTTACTGAAGATTTAGAATTTGGTGAAATACAAATAAATGGTGTAAAGTATGCCATTTACTTACCACATGGAGGTATAAAAAACAGTGGTATTGGTCACGATTGTTCTCATTTAGCACTAGATGATTACTTAGTAAAGAAACGTGTTTCTACTGCTATTTAAAAGAATTTAAGTAAATCCTTAAAATCAATAATTCCACTTAATGTTACTAAAACATATCAACTACAGTCAAATCTTATGAATGATGTTAAATAATTGTTAAAAAGGGACTAATTAGGGGTCACTACATTTTGAAGATCCTCAAAACACCTATAAATATTAATAAATCAGCAATTATGGTTAGACCCTTACTCTCCGCAAAAAAACCTATAAACTTAATGTTTATAGGGTTTTATTTTTTTACCAATATAAATTACTACCATTCTAAAAAGGACTATTTAGGTGTCTCTTTTATTTTTCTTCAACTGAATCCTAATTAATCATCTCAAACAAAAATACTTACAAATACATTTCTTTGTTTTACATTTTTATAAATTCAAAATAAAATCTTATGGATAATACAATTTCTCCACTTTCTTATATTACAAAATGTAAAAACATAGTAATGGTAAAGCCAATATCGACCTTAGAATGACTCTAAATGGTAAGCAATCAGAATTTAGTATCCTTGAAAACCAATGCTAAAAACAATAAATCGTTATCAAACATTCATTTTACTAATATTAAAAAAAAACAAAATTGTACTAGAGTACTACCCTATTGTTATTCCTTTTCCTCCAATCCTTTAGACAAAAAAAACACCATTACAACTAAAAATGTAATGGCTTCCAATAGTACTATCTCAAATTTAAGTTAATCAAAGTTGTAATAGATTATTTCCATTAAATATCTAATATGTTCCACAAATGACCTAAGTCATTCCATACACAAAAACTCTAAATTATCTTTATACTCTAAAATCTAACATCATGAATAATTTTAGATACAGACCAAAAGATAATTACATTTACGAAGCCAATTGGGAACAACTCTATATCCTTACTGAACATTGGAAATCTAACCTCCTTTTCTATAACGTAGATTTAAAATTCTTGCATCATCTTATTGATAAATATTTTCTCTTTATTTCAAAAAAAGAGAATATAGACAATGTTCAAGATATTGAAATCAGCTTATTAAAGTTAGATAATATATGTGATTCATTGTTAGAAAGTATCGATTTACATTTACATCATATCGCTGAGTTAATTGATGACCCTTTCCTTTCTGATTCACCAAAATTTAGAAAAGAGCACGAACAATTAGAAGATAACATAGCTCAATTTGTAAAAGATTTCAGGAAAAACCGAAAAGACGTTTTTAAAATTAGTGAACATTTAATAAAAAGTGAAGAACTCGTGAGTCAACTTAATGTTCTTTCAAAGTAATTTATTCAATTTTGAATCTATAAAGCACATATTCTATGAAAAATCTACACAACATATTAAACCAGATAACACAACTAACCTCAAATATTGAAACCAATTACCCAGAACTTTATCGCTCATTAGATGAAAACCCAATAACCTTGCCTGTTAGTAAACATCCACAAATAGACAAAAAGGTAATGGAGGAATATCTAGAAAGTTTAAAAGACTTATTGGAACGTTACTTAGAAGAGGAAAAAAACAAATAATTCGAAATTTAAAATCAATGTTATGGGTGAAATAGCAACATCAAAAAGACAAATTACCTTGTTTTATAATTCTAAATCTGTAAGAGCAAAGCAAACCTTAGCATATGCCAAATCAGAAGGTTATAAGCTTAAAGAAATCGATATTCTAAAAACAAAACTAACTGGAACACAATTAGCTGAACTTGCCGAAAAATTACACATCGAAGTAGTCGACCTTGTAAACCAGGATCATCCAGCTTATACTTCCCATTTTGACCATCACAATTTTTCTACTAACGATTGGATTAAAATGATTCAACATAATCCAGAAATCATGAAACAACCTATTGTATTACGAGGCGATAAAAGTATTCTGGTCGAAACACCCACAGATATTCTTAAAATTTAAGCACCATTTTTTGAGTTTTATTTTTAAGAATGACCTAAGTCATTTCATAGAGGTAGATAAAACGTAACCTTTGAATTATATTAATTTTAATAAAAAACACCATGGAAAAAGAAGTTTTATACAATTCGAATATGCATTTCGAACACCACCTGTGGAAAAGCGAACTCGAATTCTGGAAAGACGAATTAAAATCCTTTAATAACAGATTGAGCGAGCTCGTAACACGCTGGACAAACAAGGATGTACTCGCTCAATTAGAGCACTATCAAAATGAATTTGTACTTCACGGTAGCGTCATCGAAGAATTAGAAGAAACCATAGAACAGCACGAAGAACGTATTGCAGGACAAAGCATCACAGACCAAAATGCAATAGATTTGCAATTAGCAAAAAAACACATTGAATTTAGAAACCGCATAGAAACGCAAAGACAGATATATTCAGAACTCAAAAAAGGTTTTTTTAGATTTTTAGAAAAGTATATGTAATCTGTTCACTGTTCACTGTTCAAAATAAATAACTAGAAATATAATACTACTTGAAATGTAAGTTATAAAAAAAGACCTCACAGGTTTTCAAAACCTGTGAGGTCTTTTTTTTATTCCAAAGTATATTGATATAATAACGTTAAATTTTAGTTAGGGCATGATTAAAAGAGTCATGCTCTCCATTACAATTACCGGTTCTTCCTTGTGGTCAAGTTTTAAGATTTTAATTGTAATCATCCTCACATAAGTATCTTCATAAATAAAATCTTATTTTTTTTCATCACGCTGACCTAGGTCATTATAGCTCTCACCATAACTATCTAATTTTGAGTATTATTTAAAACGAACAAATAAGCTTTAAAATAAAAAGAGGTAAAAACTAAATCAGAATTTTTAAACAAAGGATTTATTAAGTTCCTTAAATATAGAACTGGACAAGAAGAGTATTCTTCAAGATTATACCTAACAAAGTTAATATGATTAGTTATGCTAAAAGAATTACATGAAGAAATGGGATTATTAGCAGATTAAGAAACGTCTTTTATTAAAAAAATAATATTAATTAAATCTAGAATGAAGTTCTAGGTAAAACACAAATAAAATGGCAAATATCATAGTTATTCCTTTTAAGGAAGAGGCAAAAGCAATTGATGCTTTACACAAAATTAAAGAACTAGATGCTTATGGAGACATTACACTTTATGAACACGTGATGATTCGTAAAACAGATAAAAATCAATACGAAGTACTAAAGAATAAAACAGATGGATCAGGATGGAGAATATTATCAGGAATGGCCATCGGCGGATTAGCAGGTGCATTGGCTGGTCCAATAGGTTTTGTTATTGGTATTTATACAGGTACTGCTGCAGGTGTTATTTGGGATGTTAACCACTTTGATTTCGAAAATGATTTTATTAAAAAAGTAAGCAATAAAATGACTGTTGGCACCACTGCTATTATTGCAGAAGTAGCAGAAGATAGTTCTATTTTCATTGATGAAGCCCTTAAATCGACAAGTTCAGAAATTATAAGAAGTCAAGCAGAATTAGAATACGATGATTATATAGATGAACAAATCGAAGAATTAGAAGAAGAAATTGAAGATGAACGTCAACATATTAAAAAAGCTACCTCAGACGAAAAAACTAAGATCAAGAATAAGATTACCAGTTTAAAATCGAAACGAAAAGCTAAAATTGCTGAGTTAGACGCCAAAAGAAAATCCACTTTAAAAGAGATTAAAGAGAAAACAAATTCTCGAATCAAAAAACTGGAATCTCGCCTTGAAGGCTTTGAGCATGCCGTTTCTAATTCATTTACAACAGCACGAAAAAACAGATTAAAAAAGAGAATAAAAAGACAAGAAGAAAAATTATATCAATTGCATAACGCATTAGGCGAAGATATTGTGGATTAATAACCTGAATTCATCTCATCTTATAAATAATGTAATTATGGGAAAATTAATATTAGTAAACAGAAAAAATTAATAATTTTTAAAACAATTAATTATGAAAACAAATATTCTATCCTTTATCATAATACTATTTATGACAGGAACAGTATTAACAAGCTGCGGAGAAACATCTAAACAAGATGCTAAAGCTGTTAAACAAGATACTAAAGAGCTGAGTAAAGATTTAAGACAAGGAGCGGCAGATACTAGTAAAGAGATTAAAACTAAAGTAAGTTCTGAATGGCAAAAATTTAAAGCGGAGTCTGAAACAACTATTGAAAACTCTGAAAAAGAAATCAAAGTATTGAGAGAAAAAATTGCAAAAGCAAGTAAAAGTGAAAAAGAAAAATGGACAAAACAACTCGATAATCTTGAACAAAAAAATAATGAACTAAAAGAAAAATTAGGAAAAAGAGCTAAAGCGTTTACAGACGGCGTAATTTCTTTTAATGAGGCCTCTATTGCTAACGAGCAAAAATTTGAACGCGAGTTTTTACATGATATGAGCGAACTTGGTACAGCTTTAAAAGACCTTTTTAAAAATAACGTGAATTAAAAAAATCATGGCAACTACAGTATTCAGTTCAGTACAATCTACAGTAAAAAATTGGTGGATATCACTCTTAATTGGAATTTTATACATCATTGCTGGAGTTTGGGTGTTTCAAACACCATTAGCAAGTTATGTGTCCTTAAGTATTGTTTTTAGTGTGTTTATATTTGTTTCAGGTATATCTCAAATTTTCTTTTCTATTTCTAATAAAAACGATATAAATAATTGGGGTTGGCATCTTGCAGGTGGTATTCTAGATCTTATTATAGGCATATTATTAATATCACATCCCTTAATAACAATGACCATTTTACCTTTTTACGTTGGTTTTTGGTTATTGTTTCAGGCCTTTATGGCTATTGGATTATCGTTTCAGTTTAAAGCTATTGATGTTCCAAATTGGGGATGGTTATTATTTTTAGGGTTTCTTACTTTAATGTTTGCATTTCTACTATTAGCAAATCCGGTGTTCACTGGTTTAAGCATTGTTTACATGACAGCGATGGCATTTGTAAGTGCAGGTATATTTAGAATATTGCTGGCATTTGGTTTAAAGAAAATTAAAAACAATTTCAGTTAACAACAAGAATAGTAGTCACTTTTCTTGAGTAAAAAATAAAAATTATGAAACGACATAAAAATAAAAATCCAAAAGACGCTAAAGTATATCTTATTGGTAGCGGAATAGCATCGCTTGCAAGTGCTGTTTATTTGGTGAAAGATGCTGGATTGCAAGGTGAAAATATTCATGTTTTAGAAAAAGATAATATCCTTGGTGGAGCTTTGGATGGCTATGGAAATCAAGAGGACGGCTTTGTGGTTAGAGGAGGAAGAATGCACGAAAAACATTATGAGTGCTACTGGGATTTACTATCCTATATTCCATCTTTGGAAGACCCAAAAGTTTCTGTAAGAGATGAATCGTTTGAATTTAATGAAAGGTTTGTTTCAAACGGTAAAGCGAGGCTGCTAAAAGATGGAAAAAAATTAGATGTGTCTTCTTATGGCTTATCATTAAAACAGCAAGCAGATTTCTTAAAACTATTAATGACATCTGAAAAGTCATTAGAAAACAAAAGAATTGAAGATTGGTATGATCACGATTTTTTTGAAACTAACTTCTGGTACATATGGTCATCCATGTTTGCTTTTCAGAAATGGAGCAGTGTTGCCGAAATGAGAAGATACATGAGACGTTTAATTCATTTGGTAGATGGACTTTATCGTTTAGGAGGTGTTATGCGTACAAAATACAATCAGTACGATTCTGTAGTGCGTCCTATGAAAACATATCTAGAAGACAAAGGCGTTATATTTGATATGAAATGTGAAGTTGTTGATATCGATTTTGATTTATCTTCAGATAAAAAAACAGCGAGTGTAATACATCTAAAAAATAAGAATGAAATAGTACTTGGTGAAAACGATTACGTTTTTATTACCAATGGTTCTATTACAGATAGTACAGATAATGGAGCTTGGGATAGACCCGCAAAACTAAAAGGAGTTGCAGAGTCTGGAGCTTGGAAACTATGGAAAAACATTGCTAAAAAAGATAAGGATTTTGGTAATCCTGGTGTTTTCTGTGATAATATAGATTTACAAAAGTGGTATTCATTTACGGCAACCTTAAAAGATAGCACATTCCATGATTACATGGAAAATTTTTCAGGTAATGTAGATGGTACAGGTGGTTTGGTAACCATGACTGATTCTAATTGGCTGATGTCTATTGTTATTGCGCGTCAACCACATTTTCCTAATCAACCCAAAGATGTTAAGGTATTTTGGGGGTATGGTTTATATCCAGATAGAAAAGGAAATTATGTCAATAAAACAATGGCAGAATGTACAGGTGAGGAAATTCTAGAAGAACTATGGTATCATTTAAAAATTCAGAATTTAATGAAGCCAATTGTTACTGAAGGAAAAGTAAATTGTATTCCAACAGCGATGCCTTTTATTGATAGTTTATTTATGCCAAGAGCATATGGCGATAGACCAGATGTTTTAGTTGAAGGAGCAACTAATTTCGCTTTCTTAGGTCAGTTTTCAGAGGTGCCAAAAGATATTGTATTTACGGTAGAATATTCTGTAAGAACAGCGCAAACAGCAGTATACGGATTGTTTGAAACAGGAAAAAAAGTGATTCCTGTTTATCCTTCAATTCATGAAGCAAAATCGCTTATTAAAGCTGCTAAATCTATTAGTAGGTAGCAACTTATAATTTAGAATTATTTTGAAATGAAATTACAAAGCAGTGTTATTACTGTAATCGGACATAAGACTTTTTGGTATAGTTTGTTGTTTTGTATTGTTTGGGCAAATTCCCTAATTGGTACTACAGACATTAAGAATTGGCTTATAGAAAATACGTTAACATTAATAGCATTGCTTTTTTTAATAGTCTCTTATAAAAAACACAAATTCAGCAATTTTAGTTATCTCTCAATTTGTGTTTTTTTATGCCTGCATGTTTACGGCTCTAAATATACTTATGCGGATAATACATTTGGTTTTTGGCTTCAAGATGTATTTCACACCTCTAGAAATCCATATGATAGACTCGTTCATTTTAATTTTGGATTTCTACTTTTCTTCCCATTACAAGAATTACTTTCAAAATGGTTTAGACTTTCAAAACTCGAAGCTTTTGTAATTCCCATTCTAATAATTCTATCTGCAAGCGCCATATATGAAATTACAGAATGGTTGGTAGCAGATGTATTTTTTGTAGAAGAAGGGATTTCTTATTTAGGTACGCAAGGAGACGTATGGGATTCGCAAAAGGATATGTCCGTAGCATTTTTAGGTGTTGTATTTGCTGCTATAGTATATCTTATTTATTCCGTAAAAAAAATCTTAAAAATAGTCCATAATGACCTAGATCATAATAATTTTTAAATGCATCCAATACCTTTACCCTATAATTAATTAAAAATCACAAAGATGAAAACACCAAACATAGGAATTTCAGCAGAAAATAGACAAGCTATAGCAGACCAATTATCAAAAATATTAGCGGACGAATTTGTATTGTATTCTAAGACTTTAAACTTTCATTGGAATATTGAAGGTCCAGATTTTCATTCGGTACATGTTTATTTGGAAACCTTATATGAAGAACAACAAGAAGTTGTAGATACCGTAGCAGAAAAAATACGCATGATAGGTCATTATGTGCCAGCAACGTTAGCAAAGTATTCTGAATTGACACATCTAACCGAAAAAACAAAAGGTAAAAATGATAGTCAAAGCATATTTGCAGAACTGTTAGAAGATCACGAAAGCATCATTATTTATATTCGAGAAAACATTTCACCAATTGCCGACAAATGGAAGGCAGATGGTATAAGCGATTATATTACTGGACTAATGGAACAACACGAAAAAACGGCATGGATGTTAAGATCGCATTTAAAATAAGTTAGTCAATTATTAGTTAAAGTGACCAATTTAAACCTAAGTAGCTACACGCTATTTAGGTTTTTTTTATGTGTAAACTTTGAAGTGCACAATCCATAATTATGTTAAAGTTTTTAAAATAAAAAGTAAGACTGATGTGAGTCAGTGTCAGTGGTTTATAATCTAGATATCTTTAACGTATATTAATTGTTTAATTTAAATCATTAAAATTATGAGAACAGATTTAAGTATTAAAGAAGACATCTTAGATGAATTAGAATGGCAACCAAGTATTAACGAAACTCAAATTGGAGTTGTTGTAAAAGATGGTATTGTAACACTAACAGGAACTGTAGATAGTTATGTTAAAAAACGAGAAGCAGAAAATGCTGCTAAAAGCGTTGTTGGTGTAAAGGCTGTAGCCGAAGAGATTGAGGTGCAATACAGCGAAACATCCCACAAATCGGATACAGAAATAGCTACCGCTGCTGTTAATGCATTAAAATGGAATATTTCAGTACCTTCTAAAAAGATCGAGGTTAAAGTTGAAGATGGCTGGGTCTATTTAAGTGGTGACGTGATGTGGGATTTTGAAAAAACTGCTGCAAAAAAAGCAGTCGAAAACTTACAAAGTGTGAAGTATGTAGTAAATAATATTGCATTAAAAAACGCGGTGAGAGCAGAAGACATTAAAAATAAAATTAAAAAAGCATTTGAGCGTTCTGCAGATATTGATGCTAAAGATATTACAGTAAAAGCCGAAGGTCATAACATTAAATTGACAGGTAAAGTACATTCATTAAAAGAAAAAGATGATGCTAGACGAACTGCATTTTACGCACCAGGAGTATGGAGTGTAGACAACGAGTTAGAAGTAGAGTATTAATTTTTTTTAAGTTTATAAGACATAATAAATTTGTTGTCTTGTAAGAAATCACCCTAACACATGGTATTGTGCTAGGGTGATTTTTTTTTTGAGACTGACTTAGGTCAGTGCATAGTGTAATTAAGAGTAGTAATTTTATATAGTATTAAATAATTTGAAACTTATAGAATATGAAAACAGATTTTGAACTTAAAAACAACATTTTAGAAGAATTGTCATGGCTGCCAAATATAGACGAGACTCAAATTGGTGTAACCGTAAATAATGGTATTGCAACACTTACAGGAATTGTAAGTGATTTACCAAAAAAAATAGCTATTGAAGATGCTATAAAGTCTCTCTCTGGAGTAAAAGCTGTAGCCGAAGCAATTAAAGTAAAATATGGTAGTAGCGATAAACAGTCTGATATAGAGATTGCAAAAGCAGCAATAAATGCTTTAGAGTGGAATGCATCTGTACCATCAGAGGATATTATTGTTAAGGTGGAAGACGGTAGGATTTATTTAACTGGCGAATTAGAGTGGCCTCATCAAAAAAGTTTCGCCAAAAGAACTACTGAACATTTATATGGTGTAAAAGAAGTGGTTAATAATATTCATTTAAAACCAAAAGCAACACCTCATAATGTAGAGCACCTCATTCAAAAAGCATTTAAGCGTTCGGCCAATATTGACGCTAAAAATATTAAAGTAGCGGTCAATAATCAAACGTTAACATTAAGTGGAACTGTGCATTCTATTAAGGAAAAAGATGATGCCGAAATTGCAGCGTATAATGCGCCAGGAATTAATAACGTAATCAATCAATTGCAAGTCGATTATTACCCAATGTATTTATAAAAGCAAATAAAAATTATTACAATGAATTATAAAAATGTAACCGTAGCAGGAAGTGGTGTTTTAGGATATCAAATAGCATTTCAAACCGCATTTCATGGATTTAATGTCACCGTTTATGATATTAATGATGCTGTTTTAGATAAAGCAAAAGCTAAATTTGAGAACATGTGTGAAGTCTTTAAAAGGGACCTAAATGCAACGCAAGAACAATTAGATCAAACGCGTCAAAACTTAAGTTATACGTCCGATTTGGCACAAGCCGTAAAAGAGGCTGATTTATTAATTGAAGCCGTGCCGGAAAATCCAAAAATAAAAATAGAGTTTTACCATAAATTAGCAAAAGTAGCTCCTGAAAAAACAGTGTTTGTAACCAATTCTTCAACATTATTACCTAGTCAGTTTGCAGAATCTACAGGAAGACCTTCAAAATTTTTAGCATTGCATTTTGCAAATAATATTTGGATTCATAATACCGCAGAAGTTATGAGTCATGCCACTACAGATCCACAAAATTTTAATGATGTAATTGCTTTTGCTAAAGCTATTGGTATGTTAGCATTACCACTGCATAAAGAGCAACCGGGATATATTCTTAACTCTTTACTTGTACCATTATTAAGCGCAGCTACTAACTTATTAGTAAATGAGGTTGCAGATGTGCAAACTATAGATAAAACATGGATTAAAGCAACTGGAGCACCTGTTGGACCTTTTGGTATTCTGGATGTTGTAGGGATTACTACAGCTTATAATATTAATAAAATAGCAGTAGAACAAACTAATGATCCTTTAAAAATTAAAACAGTAAAATACCTAAAAGAGAACTTTATAGATAAAAATAAATTAGGAGTTTCTACAGGTGAAGGATTCTATAAATATCCTAATCCAGCCTTTCAAGATTCAGATTTTTTAAAATAGTATCATTTTATAGTGAAAGTAATAAAATTAATAATAGATTAATTCATTAGACCATGAAAACTGATTCAGAAATTAAAAAAGATATATTAGAGGAGCTTGAATGGCAGCCAAATATAGATGAAACTCAAATTGGAGTCGTTGTAGAGAATGGTACTGTAATGCTAACAGGTGTTCTTGATAATTATCAGAAAAAAGTAGCTGCAGAGAACGCAATAAAACGAGTAAAAGGTATAAAAGCTTTAGCAGGAGATATCAAAGTAAAATATGGAACAAAATACCAGAAGACAGACTTAGAGATTAGCAAAGCTATTGTTAAAGCGTTTGAATGGAATATTGCAGTACCAGAAGATAAAATTGCGATTGAAGTACGAGATGGTTGGATTAATTTATCTGGAGAAGTCAACTCTGCTTACCAAAGAGATGCTGCTAAACGTGTTGCAGAGAACATCACTGGTGCAAAATGGATAAACAACACCATTACTATAAAAGAAAGTTCTCAGCCATTTGATATTAAAGAGAAAATAGCTAAAGCATTTATTCGTTCAGCAGATATTGAAGCCAATACCATCTCTGTAGACATCACCAATGGTCTCGTAAAATTAAACGGAACAGTACGCTCTATAACTGAAAAGAAAGCCGCTGAAAAAGTGGCTTATTTAGCTCCTGGTGTTCATATTGTAATTAACGCATTAAATGTAATAGGTTATTAATCTATCATGAATTTTAAGAAGATGTTTTTCTATCGAAATAACTCTGAGTACGATATCAATAAAAAACAAAACTGCTCTTTCAGCGCTAATTATAGTTCTAAAGAACAATTAAAGTTAATACTGAAGGAGCTTTCTGCTCTCTAAAAATTTGATGCCAATTGTATGTTTAATGCACTTTTAAAAAATTATTTAAAATATTCATTTGAAATTCACTAACTGCTTGTAAATTTTTATCCGCATTCATCAATACCAATCCATATCCTACATCGGAAAGTTTACAATCTTGAACAATTCCTTCTTTTAAGCTACTAAAAACAGGCATAAAATGTTTGTGAGCAGCAATACCTGAAGCATTAATCACTTTAATAGCAACACTAACAGCATCAGAAATTTGAGCTGGTGTTAATCCTTTCTTTAAAAGGTCGCTTGCCAAATATGGCATGTGTGTTGCATAATAGATATTCATAAAATTTTGAACCGTATCTGTTACGTCATAGTTTGTTGTATAAATTGCTAATTCCATAATGTCTTTTTTTTAAAATTAATAGTTAACCAAATACAGATGTATGCTGTTTTATAACATCTAAAAGTTGCGATTTACTTTGTACACCAGATTGTCGCCAAACAATCTTACCTTCTATAAATAAAACCAAAGTTGGCACGCCTCTAACATTATAACGCTGTGCAACTGCCTGGTTTTTATCAATATCTATTTTTATAACACGTACTTTACCATCGACTTCTTGTGCTAGCTCTTTAATAACTGGCGATTGCGCTTTGCAAGGGCCACACCATTCTGCGAAGAAATCTACCAGAACAGGTGTTTTTTTATTTATTATTTTATTAAAATTGCCATTCATCTGTTTTAATTTTAAAACCAAACTATTAATGCACTCATTGTATTTCCTTAATCAGTGTTTTAGATAGATCTTCATTTAATTTAACAAGCAAATCTCCATGTGTTATCTAACACCTAATATTTTGTAATAATTCTTGTAGCTCATCTTACAAAGTGATTTACTATTTTAAAGGATATCTATTTATAAAACTGACTTTAAGTGCTTTTTTTGCAGTCGCTAAATGTAGTTTTACAGCTTCGATTGTAATATTTCTTATTTCAGCAATTTCAACCAATTCTAAATGCTGAACGATAGACAATTGAAAAACAGTTCGAACTTCTAATGGTAAATAATACAATACCATCGCTATATGATTTTGAATGTCCTCTGCTGTTAAATCTTTGTCTATTTTTTCTATCCAATCTTTTTCGTTATCTTCTATAAATACATGATTTAAAGTGTAGTCGTTATGGTTATAAGACATATCGTCTAATTCTTCAATCATCAATAAATGACCGTTAGCATCTGTGCTAAAATTTTCTTGCATGGCATCCCATTCTGGCTTGGTATAATCATCTATATTTTTAAGAAAAGAATCATCAAATTCTTCTTCTGTAATAACATCATCCAACAAATCATTTGCTTTCTTAAATAACCAAGGGTATAGTTGTTTTTCATTTTCAACGTCTTCAAAATGATCATAGACTTCTATAAAAAGTTGATCTATAAAATCATCTGCTTTGTATTTGCCGTGAGGTAGATTTCCTTTTGTTAAAGCAGTACTTAATCTTTTAATAATGTAATGTTTTACTTCGTACAAGTCTGTAAATAATAATTCATTGAAGGCTGCTTGTTTATTTTCGAGTTTATATGTCTTTAAATCTGAAAACGTACTTGCTACAAATACATTAAATTCATTTTTACTTTCATAATATTTTAGACTATTCATTTTGAAATTTTTTATACGTGGTTATATATTTCAAATTTAAGGATGCCTTTATCTATTTAGAATGACTTGGGTCAGTCTATAAAAATATATCAATCTGATTTACATTATTTAACACCTTAATACTCTAAAGTAATTTTGAGCATGTTAAATTAAAACTTAGAATATTATATAATTGTTTAGTTAATTAAGTGAACTTATTAATGAAGCTTATTGCTATGAAATGTTATAAAATATTCTCAATAACATTAAAAACACTATTAATTTAATAATATTGAATCAAAGTAAAATCTAAGTTTTTGTGTCTAAAAATTAAACCAAAAATGGTTTTAGCTTAGTTATTTTACTTTTATCGCCTCTAATTACAAGTAACAAATCTCCCTTATTTAATGCTTGTGAATAATAAGAAACATTTTCTTTATCTATACCCAAACCTCTTAAAATCCCATAAAAACCAGCAGGCATAGCTCCTATTGTTTTGCCATTAATTTCTTGTAAAAACATAGGTTCTAAAAATCCTGCTATAAAATATGTTCCAATCTCAGGGTTGAAAACCATTCCAAAATTTGAATTTAGACGTAATTTATTTGAACAGTATGATTTTAATTTCGTCCATGAATCTGCAAAATTTGTATCTAAATTGATATCTTCAACTTTTCCTAATACTGAAATCTGAATATCATCAATGTTAGAACTACAAATTTGTTTTATTACATTTTCAATTTGTTTAATGGATTGAAATGACTTTAATAAAATTCGTTTATCCTTTATATCTTCTACTCTATTCTTCATCTGTATTTTACAACTAAGACTATTATTCCTAATTGTATCGCTAAATTAATAGGATAATTAAACTTGTAAAATGATCTACATCAATCCTCCTTTTTTTAAGCTGTTTTATTTTTTACAGACTTGCCTTGGTCATTCTAATCTTATGATATTAGTATTAATTTTGAAGTATCTAATTAAATTATTAATCTGCCTGCCATTATATACTGTAAGCTTTTAAAACATATAATTATGACAAGAAATAGCAAAAACACCTTATTTACTTTATTAACGGGAATGTAACTTAAAAGTGAATTTTAAATCCAACTTTTATTATCCAAATTCAGTAATATTTTTTAAACCTACTTTGTCTAACAACACCAATTTTCTATTAGGCTTTACTCCTATTAATCCTTCATTTTTAAACTCGGTTAACATTCTAATCGCTGTTTCTGTAGCTGTACCAATAAGTCCTGCAAAATCTTCTCTAGGAATACTAATACCATCATGATCTTCATTTATCATCATGCCTTTATCTTCTAATTCTAAAAGCGCTTTTGCTGTTCTTTGTCTTACAGTCGCAAATGCCATATCTACCAAATGTTCCTGTAAATGGATTAAACTATTAGAAATCATTCCAATAAACTTATTAGAAACATCTTTGTTTTCAAACAAAAGCTTAGTAAAATCTGCTTTAGGAATACTACAAACCTCAGCTTCTTCCAAAACACTAGCGGTTTCTATATAAATACCAGAATCGCCAAGCAAGGATAATTGCCCAATAAAATCTCCTGCACTATACATCCCTGTAACAAATTCTTTTCCGGATTCTGTTGTTCTATACGTTTTTACATTCCCATTTTGTATAAAATACATGTGATGTGCCGCATTGCCTTCGTTATAAATTCGTTCCTTGTTCTTATAGTTTACAAAATTACGTTCTTTTGAAAGTTCTTCTAAATCTAAGTATTCTGAAGCTTCGTTTAGAAATTCATTAATTCCCTGTATGTTTTTCGAGTATTTTTTCTTTAAAAAATTATTTTTTTTTATTCTACACTCTATCGCTTCTAGCAATTCTGTTTCTTCAAAAGGTTTGGTTAAGTAATCATCTGCACCAAGATTCATTCCTTTTCTTAAATCTGCTTTTTCAGATTTTGCTGTTAAAAATATAAATGGAATACTAGCCGTTTTAGGATTAGTGCTTAACTTTTTAAAAACACCGTAACCATCTAACTCTGGCATCATAATATCACATAATATAATATCAGGAATATCGTTTATTGCTTTTTCAACACCAATAATACCATTTGCGGCTGTAGAAACTTCGTAATGTTCTAATTCAAGAATTTCTGCTGTATTTTCTCTAACATCTTTATTGTCTTCAATGAATAGTATTTTTTTCATCTTTTTTTAAATTTAATGGAAACGTAACATAAAAAGTAGAACCTATATGTAATTCACTTTTAATCTTTATGCTGCCTTCCATAAGTTCTGTGTATTCTTTTACAATATTTAATCCTAAACCAGTACCTTGGATATTAGTTGTGTTATTGGCGCGATAAAAACGTTGAAACATATTATCTATTTCTTCTTTTGGAATACCAATACCTTGATCTGTTATTTCTATAAATAATTGCTGTTTAACCGTTTCTATCTTAAAAGTAATGGTTGTGTTCTCATCTGAATATTTAAATGCATTAGATAACAAATTGAAAATAATGTGCTGCATTAATTTTGAATCTAAATACACTTCGATATGAGGTTCTTTACACTTAATATTAATTTTTTGCCCACGCTTTTTAATACCTTCCATATCTTGAATTACAGATTTAGAAAATGCAATAAAATCAAAAAACGAAGGTTGAGCAATCACTTTACCTTCTTGAAGTTTACTTAACGACAGAAAGTCGTTGAGTATAACGACTAAATTTTTAACATTGGATCTAATTTTTGATACATGATTAATTCTTTTCTCTTCTTTGCCTGGTGCATTTAATTTTTCTATTAAAATAGCCGAAGATAAAATAGCACTAAGCGGTGTTCTAAATTCATGAGATGCCATGGATATAAAACGTGATTTTAACTCACTCAGTTCTTTTTCTTTTTTTAAGGAATTTAAAACATTAAGTTCTGCTAATTTTTGTAGCGTGATATTGTTATAAACAAACAAGACATTTTCAATTTTATTAATGCTATTTAGCAAAGGTGTAGTATTAACTAGAAATGTTTTGTTTAAATAATCGACTTCAAAAGAACAATGCTCACCTTTAAACGTTCGTTTTACATAGTCTTCAAAATCAACCAAAAGATCCTTTGGTACCATGGTAAAATCATCTAATGTCGGTTTCTTTTTTGCCAAATCACTAAAACCTAATTCTTCTAATTCTTCACCAGCCATAAACTCTACTCTTATGTTAGAATCTATTACGATTATAAATCCTTTCGGAAAATTTTGAGAGATATTATCTAACAAAAATTTATTGCGCAGCATTTTGGTTTCTGCGATTTTGGTTTCGTGAATTTGGTCTTCGAGACTTAAATTAGACTCCGTTAATTTTTGAACAATATGTTTTAATTCATTAGTACGTAATTCTACTTCATTTTCAAGCTCTTCAGCATAGTCTGCAAGTTTATCTGTACTTTGTTTTAAAGCATTGTTTGTATTGTGTTGCTCTATTGCTAAACTCGCTGTACGTATAATATTATGAATAGTGTCTGTCTCTGTAGTTAAAGGCGCTCTTATAGCTTTAAAAAATATGGCAAATGTGCCCAAGACTTCTTTATTGGAAGAGAATATAGGGAAAGACCAACAGGCTTTTAAATTATTTTCTAATGCTAATTTTTTATTTTTTTCCCACAACGGACTAGTGACTATATCTGAGACAATAATTTCTTCTTTTAAAAAAACTGCAGTGCCACAAGAACCTTCTTTTTCGCCTATTTCAATGCCTTCAATACTTTTACTATAATTTAGAGGTATATGAGGTGCAGACAGTTTATGTAGTGTCGTTTTTTCTTTATTCAGTAGAAAAATAGAACCTATTGAATTGGGAATAGCGTTTTCAATGGTTTCAATTATTTTATCACCAATTTGTTCTAAAGGCTCATGTTGAATAATCATATCCATCACATTTTGTATGGCATTTTTAAAGAATTCTTCTTCCTTACGCGCCGTAACATTTTTATGGACACCTATAAAATGAGTTAATACGCTATATTTATTAAAGATAGGCGTGAGCGATACTTCATTCCAAAATAGCGAACCGTCTTTTCTGTAATTTCGTAACACCACATTACAGCGATCTCCGTTTTTAATTGCAGAAGACATGATTTTAATTTCTTCTTGGTCTAAGTCGTCGCCTTGTAAGAAACGGCAATTCTTACCAATAAAGTCGGCACTTTGGTAGCCTGTAGTTTTCACAAAAGCTTCATTGATATAAATAATAGGATTGTCTTGTTGTTGTGCATCTGTAATTATAATACCACTTGATGCCGCTTCTAAAGCCTTGTTTCTAAGATAGAGCATATCATCCATTGCTCTTCTTTCAGTAATATCACGAACCATCACTAAAAACTTACCATTATCTTTTGCTACAATTCTTGCTTCACAATAATGTAACTTCCCTTTAACTAAGAATGAATATTCTAAAAACTGAGTCTCCTTTGTCTGTTCACCAACATAAAGGGCTTTCATTATTCTTTCACAAAGTTCATTAGGAAGAATATCATGAATAAAAAGACCAACCAAATCTTTTCTATGCTCCGGAAGTGCTAAGTTATCTGGTGCATTTGCACTTAAATATTTACCTTGCCTATTAAGAACGTATAGAAAATCTGGAATAGCTTGCAACATAGCCTTATTTCTATGTTCACTTTCTGTAAACTGACTTTTCGCTAATTTCCTCTCTGTAATATCTCTAACAATAGTTAAAACACCATGTTGGTTTAAGTGCACCATTCGTGCTTCGAAAAATTGCTCTCCTTCTATATTAGTAACATTATATTCTGCTACTTCTACACCTCCACTTGTAATAGCCAAATCATATCCTTTTTTAACACTATTATAAACATGAGAAGGTAAAACATCCTTCATATTTTTGCCTATAAATTTGTCTGGAGACATAAACAATTGCTCTGGTTTTGGTGCAAAACTATCTGTATATACACCATTTAAGTCTTGAATAAATAACATGTCTGGCATTGCTTCCAATAAGGCCTTGTATTTGGCTTTATTTTCTCTTAACTGGTATTCTGTTTCTTTTTGCTTTGTAATATCTTGTATAAAGCCTTCTATAGCAATTAAAGCATCATTTGAGTCATAAATACCTTGACCTTGCTCCCAAAAATATCTAATAGATCCATTTTTATGTTTTAGGCGGTATTCCACATTAAATGTTTCTTTTTTAACCACTGCTTTTTGAACAACATCCCAAACCATACTGCGATCTTCTTCCAAAATAATTTGACCTAAGTGAACATCTTTATTTAGAACTTCTTCACTTTTGTAGCCTGTTAGTTTGTAACAGCCTTCACTAACATATTCTGCAGTCCAATTTTTATCGTTCTTTACACGGTAAAATAAATTTGGCAGATTATTAATTAAAGAATCTAATTTCATGTACTATGTCTTATCATTTTAGTAGTCAGTAAATTACCTTAAATTTACGGTAATTAGGATTAACTATTTTAAGTTTGGCTTAATTCTTTCAACCTAATTGTAGGAAAGCCATTTTCATGATTCTTCTGAATAAAAGCAATCAATTTCTCTCTTACATTGCAACGTAAATCCCATATGTCTGAAGCATTTTTTGCACTAAAAGTAGTTCGTAATTCCATTGTTGTTCTATCTGCTTTAGTAACAACTAAATCGGCAACGTTTTTATCCCACAAATTATCATTTTGTAAAATTTCTAAAAATTTTTGTCTTATCTCATTTACAGGAAACATATAATCGACGTGAAAAAACACCGTGCCAATTAATTCTTGTGAGTTAAACGTTCGATTTATAAATGAGTTATCATTAAAGTAATTAAGCGGTAATACCAGTCGTCTCCAATCCCAAGTTTTAATAACCACATAAGTTAGTGTGATGTCTTCAACCGTACCAACTTCGCCTTGTATTTCTACTTCATCATCAATTTTTATGGGTTGGGAAAATGCAATTTGGAATCCTGTAATGAGATTAGAAATTGATTTTTGAGCCGCAACACCTGCTATAATCCCTATAACACCTGCAGAAGTTAGTATAGTGGTTCCTAATTTTCTAACTGCAGGAATATTCCATAAAATAGTAGCTAAGGCAAGTGTGATGATTATAATTACCGAAAGATTTTTCATAAAACGCAATTGCGTCAATGCTTTTCTTTCCTTTACTAAGTGTGTATTGTTAACGGTAAATTTTTGTTTTACAATTTCTTCTATAGCATTTATTGATGCAATTAACAGCCATGAGAAATTAATAATAATTAAGCTTTCAATAACCTTATGCCATATCGCATTTATATCTGAAAAATGAAGTGCACTAAAAACAAAAAGTATAGGGAATAAAAATACCGCAGGTGCTTTTAAATGCTTGAGCAATTGAGATTTTAAAACTGTTGGCTTTCTTCGATTAGAAATTTTAATCAATGAAAAAAGAATCCATTGTGAAACTACTCCAAGTATAATACAACTTAGAATTACCACACTAAAAGTAAACCAAGAATTTAAACTAAACGGTAGTTTGATGTTGTTGCTATTCATACAGAATGCAAAAGTAGATGAACGTTTTTCTACATAAAATGATTTAAGTCAGTCTTTTAAATTGTATCAAAAATATAGCTATTGATTGCACATTTTGATTTTTAGCACTTATCTACCATATTTTTTTTTCTTCTAAAGCTTTCTTTGTAGCTATATAACCTAAATCAAAAATAGCATCTATATTATTCATTCCAAAAGTGCCATATTTCTCTAGTTCTTGAGGACTTATAACCAAATCACAATCTGAGAATTTAGACATAGATTCAGCTGCAACTTTAATTTTATAAGCACGTTCAATTACGGAATAAGAATGTTTTAAGTCTTTAATACTCACAACTTTTAAAGGATTAACATAAACGCCTATAATTTTATCGCAAGTGGATTTTAAAGGTTCTACAGGAAAATTGTTTAATGTGCCACCATCAACATAGTATTTTCCATTAATTTCAGTAGGTGTAAAAACGCCAGGAAATGAAGCAGAAGCAATAATAGGTTTTATGAGTTGTCCTTTGCTAAAAATTTTTGAATTACCATCAATTATATTGGCTGCTGGAATAAACATTGGTTTTTTTAAGGCTTCAAAATTATCATCAGGAAAATAAGTTTTAAGGTCATCATAAAAGTTTACTGAATTTAAAAACCCAGGTTTGTTTCTCGCGTATCTACTTGTATGAAAAAGTGGAATGGTTTTAAAGAAATTCAACATTTCAGTCCAATTTATACCTGCCGCATATAATGCACCAACAATAGCACCTGCACTAGCGCCTGCAATATGTGTTGGAAAAATATTGTGCTCTTCTAATGCCTTAATAACACCAATGTGGGCTGCGCCACGTGCGCCTCCTCCAGAAAGTACTAATCCTATGTTCATTTTTGTGATTTAAATTGGTTAATGATAAATGGCTAATGATTTATGTAAGTTAATTATAAAACAGGGCTAAACACTTTTGCAATGCCTTCTTTTAATCGTTCGGTTTTTGGTCTTTTTATAAATTGTTGAAAGTTTAATTGTTTACTTTTTATGCAATCTTTTAAAAAGTCTTGTTTTAATTTGGTAGTTATGTCGCTGTCATAAACTAAGACATTGACTTCGTAATTTACTTCAAAACTTCTAATGTCTAAATTCGCTGTTCCTATAGACGTGAGTTCATCATCTGACACAATTACTTTACTATGTAAAAATCCATCTGGATATAAGTATATTTTGACTCCGGATTCTAGTAAATCTTCAAAGCTTGAACGTACCGTCCATTTTACCAAAAGACTATCGGAATTTGCAGATAATAGCAGTCTAACATCTATACCGCTCATTGCTGCTACTTGCAAAGCCTGCTTCAATGCTTCTCCAGGAATTATATATGGATTGGTAATATAAACATATTTTTTTGCGCTATTAATAATTGAAAAATAGAGTTGTAGTATTGAAGAAAAATCAGAATCTGGACCACCAGAAACCACTTGGGCAATAGATTTTCCGTAAGAGTCGTGTTTTATAAAATATTTAGTATTTAATAAATTGTCTGTGCTAGTTGCAAAACTCCAATCCATTGCAAAAACAGCTTGTAAACTATTTACCACAGCACCTTTTAATTGCAAATGTGTATCGTACCAATTTCCTAAAACAGGATCGCCAGAGACATATTTATCAGATACATTAATGCCTCCAGTAAATCCAATAAGCCCATCAACAATAACAATTTTTCTATGATTTCTATAATTTATAGAAGAAAGTAATCTACCTAAACGCATAGGCAAAAAACCATAAACTTCTATGCCATTCGCTTTTAGATTATTAATGTATTTCTTGCTTAATGTTCTGCTTCCTAATGCATCATAAAGCAAACGAATTTGAACACCTTCTGAGGCTTTCCTAATTAAAATGGATTTAAACTTATCGGCCAAATCTCCTTCTTCAAAAATATAATATTGAATATGAATGAATTTCTCAGCAGTTTCTAAAGCCGTAAAAATGGCGTCAAATGTAGCTGTACCATTTTTAAGAGGTATTAACTCGTTTCCTATGGTTGGTAAAAAATTCGAGCTTTTTGTAATCAGTTTTGCAAGCTTAATATAATTTTGAATGGCAAGAGGAACGTTATTTTCTTTTCCAACGTTTTGATGATATTCTTCAACTTTATCAAGGTATTTTGAAATATCTTCAGTTTTTTTTAGCGTATAGAATTTATTTTTTTTTCTATTCCTGCCAAGTGCAAAATAAAAAAGTATACCGCCTACGGGAATAGTAAAAATTGCCAACAACCAAGCTAAGGTTTTGGTAGGACGTATACCATACAACAATAGTTTGCCCATTAAAACAAATACTAAAATAAAATATAAAGTAATGGCTAACGTCATAATGTGTTATGGTTTTCTAGTAACAATTTCGAATGTTATTAATCCGCCATCAATAGTTGCATTTTTTAAAGCACCTTTTTTATAATAGTAAATATTCTCTCGTCCTTTAGAATTTGTTTTTTTGTACGAATGGTTTCCTAAAGCCTTAATGGTGTTGAAACTTCCATCTTGTTCAGAATAACAGCTATCAACATTTTTGGGTTCTTTAAAATAAAGTTGAACAGTCGCAAAAGAAATAGCGTCTTTAACAATTTCTACTTCATTTTCATTTTTAACGATTTTATAATCTGTTCCTTTCTTTTTAGTATCTGTTTTAGCGTGAGGTTTCTCGTTTACAGTAATATCTACATTTGAGGTTTCTAATAGATTATTCTTAAATGTAACATCATATTTATAATTGACGCGAATTTCTTTTATAATGCGAGTTTCAATGGTTGTAGAACTTTTATAAAAGGTTGTAGAATCTTTGATTGTTTTAGTGGCTTTAAGGCTACCTATTACTTTGTCTTTATGAATAATATCAAAATAGAGGGTTTCTACAGAAGTTTTAGAGTCGCCTCCTAAGCTTACTAAAAATAGTATTATTACTAAGTTTTTTATCATAAAATTAATTTTCAATCAATTGTTGCAAATTACCATTTAAAAAAAGAATGAAAGCTGATTTTAGTCATAACTAGCTGTTCGTATTAGCTTTTAAAACATGTTACATCGAATGTTAGATTTACAGTTAGAATACGTTAAACATTCATTTTTTGTTATGTAAAGTGCGTTCCAACAAGGTAACGTAAATTGGCCCATTACGCAACATTGCTATGAATACCAATGCGTTTACTGCGATAAAGATATTTATTAAAAAGTTTTTATATAGGAAGCACGAACATGAATCTTATTAAAATAGTTTTCTTATTATACTTAAAGATCTTTTAAAACATCAAGGTTTAGAAACAATTATTTCTTCTCGTTTTATTGATTTAGTTTCTGAGCTTTATGCTCCAATCAATTTGGCTAAAGAAAAACTAAGTTAGATTACTAAAAAACGATTAGATAAAATGTTTGATTACTCATGGAAATGGAAACAAAGCTATAGAGGGAATTAAAATTTTACTATTTTTGTTTTAGAGTAACATTTTCTATATTAAGCTTTATTAACTAGAACGCTAAGGTTTACTTATTTCGCAAACATGAAAAAAATTACATTAAAGGACATTGCAGATTATTTGAATGTCTCGATCTCTACTGTATCCAAAGCACTAAATAACAGTGAGGAAATTAGCGAAGCAACAGCAAATAAAATAAAATAAAAGCGTACGCTAAAGAGAAAAATTACACTCCTAATTTTAATGCATTAAGCCTAAAAAACCAAAGCACTAAAACTATTGGAATAATAATTCCAAACATGCTAAACTACTTTTTTGCTCAAGTTTTGAAAGGGATTGAAACAGTAGCAACAAAAAATGGCTATAAAATTATTACTTGTATATCTAACGAATCTCTAAAAAAAGAAATAGAAACTATAGAAATGTTATCGACAGGTGTTGTTGATGGATTTCTTCTATCTGTCTCTGAAGAAACTCTGTTAAACGAAAATTATAAGCATTTAACCTCTTGCATAGCTAAAGAAATACCTATAGTAATGTTTGATCGTATTGTTAGCGAAATAGATTGTGATAAAGTAATTACTAACGATTTTATGGCCACCTTAAACGCTGTAAACTATCTAAAAAGTAAGGGATTTAAAAAGATAGCTTTTGTTGGAACAAACATGGAATTAAGTATAGGAAAATCAAGTTACGAAGGCTACTTAGCTGGTTTAAAAAGAAATAATCTTAAAAAGGATGAATCCTTAATTCTTACAACACATGAAATGTACTATAAGAATCATAAAGAAATAGTAGAGCCTTTATTTGATTATTCGTTTGATTCTTTAATAGCATCAAACGAATCTGTTGCTATTGCTGCAATGAAAATAGCACAAGAAAAAGGAAAAATAATACCTAAAGATCTGTCCGTTTTAGCATTTTCAAATGGTATTCTTGCACGACATTCTAATCCTAGACTTAGCACAATTAGTAGGCATGGAGAAATTATAGGAGAAAAATCGGCTACTCTTTTAATAGATAAATTAGAAAATAAAATTACTAATACCACATCAATAACAGTAGACACAGATATCGTTTTAAGAGATTCTTTAAAATAAAAAATAGGAGTTCAATATTCAAATAAATACTCCAAAAATCATGTTTTATTACAAAACTTTCAAATTTTGTGAGGAGCTCTATATTTGCTACATTTAAATAAAGATTATCTTTTTAGCGGACTCATTGAAAATACACGAAAAAATAAAATTGATTTAAAGATTGGTGCAGATTATAGCATTAATAATACCTCATTTTCTATAGAACAAGATCTTGATCGAGAATATACCAAGCAGCACTATTTTGGTTCTGCAGATTACAATTTTAGTAACAAACTTAATGTAAATTCACACTTCGATTATATAATATATGCAGACGATGCATTTGCTTCAAAACAAAAACTACCGCTTTGGAATGCTGCCGTTTCTTATGCTTTTTCAAAAAAAAAAAAAAAAAAAGAATAGTATTGTTAAATTAGTACTTATTGATTTACTAGATAAAAATGTAGATATTTATAGAAATAGCACCACCAATTTCTTTGAAGAAACTACTTCTGAGAGTTTAGGTCGTTATGTTATTTTAAGTTACACCTATAAATTAAACGGTAGTCGTTCTAAAAAGGAAAAAGCTTAACTAAAAACCTACAAACAACTTCAATAGCATTTAAATTATTCCGCTTTAAACGTTGTTTTAAATAAACTTGGTTTAACGGTTACCATAATCCAAGCCCAATTGTTAGTATTATCTCTATTACCTGCTTTTAAAACCTCTAATGTTTCTGTTGCAAATAATTGCGAATAGCCTGCTTGAAAGCTAACATCTTTTGTCCAACTATAACCTAAAACCAAATCTAATTCGGTGCCTAAAGTATTACTCATTTCCTTTTCTGTGCTATCTACTACAGTTGCTGCAGAAGAAAATAAATGAGGCATTAATTTTACCGAAAATTTATCTTTTTTATAAGCTAATGTTGCATTAATATCTAATAAGCCAACTGAGTTTGTATGATTTCCAACATAAAAATAGTCCATTAAACCATTAAATTTATGATTGGTTCCAAACCAAGGATTAAAAGATTTAAGTGTATTACTGGTAGCATCCATATCGGTACCAGAAAGATACTCTGCACCTAAACCTGCTTTAAATTTATTATTAATACTATAATTAGCATTTGCTGCAATATTAAAAGCACTTAGACTTGCACCTGCAATTTTTCCTGTTTGAAAATAGATTGAAGCATCGGTATCGATTTTATTTTTATTAAAGGTAACTCTAGAACCAATGGTTTGGTTATAATCTACTCTTTGCTCCTCGCTATCGCTATCATTATAAAATGCCAAACCGTTATTCAAAATTAAAAAACTAAAATTTACAGATTTAAAATTGGTATGATACCATAAGTATTGAAATGCCTTATAGTTATTTATAGCATAATCCGTATTAAACAGTGTTTCAGAATTTTCGTTCATTGCTAAACCAAAATCCAAACGATGTTTTGCATTGGGTTTATAAGTTGCCACTAAAGCATCATGACTTCTGGCTTGTTGCGCCCAACCTACATTACCAAATACTCTTTGATCGTCGTAAGCAATCTCTTGCCTCCCTAATTTTAAAGACAACTTTGTATCTAATTTTAACTCTGCCCAAGCCTCATGTATAGCTGTTCCATTATTATCTGAAAGTCCCAAAGTAGCAACGTCTCCCCAAACTCTAACATTTTGAAACACAACATAAGCATTTAACTTTTCGCTACCATATTTTAAATTTAAACGTGTACGTTGAGATACAAATGTCGCTGCATCAACGTCGTTTGGTATTAAAGTTTTATAACCATGCCTGTATTCTAGTCGTGGTCTTAATTCTGTAGAAATTTCGAATTCTTGCGCATAAGTAGTCATTACAACTCCTAAGCATAGGATTGTTAATATGGTTTTCATCTTTATTATTTTATTGGGTTAACTCTAAAATAGCGTCTATAGTTTCTTTGTTATTGACACCTAAACCTTCTTGTTGGTGTTTTAATTCTCCTTCTGCATTAAATACACTTATAATATTTGAGTGAGAGAAATCTATGGGTGAAATCTCTTTATATTTTACAGATAATACGTTAGCAAATTCTCTTATACCACTTTCTGTACCTTGTAAAAAAGTCCATTGCTCACCATCCATAGCATTTTCTATAGCAAATGCTTTTAAACGCTCTGGAGTATCTGTTTCTGGATCGATACTTATTAATACAAATTGTAAATTTTTAATGTTATTGTCTGGAAGTTTAGCTTCAATACTTCTCATATCTGCTACTAATCTTGGACAAGCCGCTTTACAAGACGTATAAATCATGACCATTACCAAGGTTTTTCCTTTTAATGCTTTAAGCTGAATATCTTCACCTTCTTCTGTATACCATGTACTCGTTAGATTGAAAATTGATTCTTCAGAAATTTCAGTATTTATCAATTTTTCTGAAGCTTTTTCTATCTGTTTTAAATTCATTTTACAAATAGAACAACTTCCTGGTTCTCTATAAGTTTTATCGCCTTCGCACTGCATAGGACATTGATAAACTGCTAGATCATTTTCTAAACTATTTGAGGTCTCTGTTTTGCACGAAACCAATGTTATGAGCAATAATAACACACTTGTAATTACTTTTAATTGTTTCATTTCTCTATTTTTTAATATCTTGAACACATCTAAATCCTAAGTTTTTCATAGAATATTTAGCTTTTAAACTTCCTCTAATAGCGTAACGCATAAAGGCAGCATAGTTCATTAAATCTGTAGCATTTATAGCAGCGCTTCCGCAGAATAAATTACTATCTTTATCTACATCTTTTCTAGATTCTCCAGTTATTAACACCGAATTAAAATCTAGTGTCCACTCCCAAACCAAACCATGTAAGTCGAAAACTCCCCAAGCATTTTTAGGTGTTTGACCTATACTATTTTCATTAGATCGTGGTGCTTCATACCAAGCCAAAATTTGTTGGTTATAAGATTTTTTAACTCGTGCGTCTTTAGTCGTTTCATCTGCCATTGCTACATATTCCCATTCGTCTATTGTTGGTAAACGTTTGTCTTGGCATTCGCAATAAGCTTTAGCAGCAAACCATGAAATGTATGTAATTGGGCTTTCTGTATTAGTAGAATCTTTAAGTTCTAAATTATTTTTCCAATTAGATAAATAGCTTTTATCTGCAAATAATTTTATAACATTAGATTTTTGCCATTTCGGAAACGCTTTTACAAATTGCAGGTATTCTTTAGTTGTTACCGGATAAACATCCATTTTAAAATCTTTAACCTCAACTACTGTAGAGTCGCGACCATATAATGGCAAATACCTACTACCCTCTATTAAAACCATGTCTTTAGCCTGTGCAAACAAGTAAGATTGAAACATTAAACAAAGTAAAAACAAGCTAAAGATTTTGGTTTTTATATACATGTTTTATTTATTTTTTACGTCTTCAACCATTTTTCTAGTCACTACTTTTTTAGAGTTTCCCCAACTATTATAAACATAAGTCAATACGTTTGCAATATCATCTGGAGAGAGAGACTGTCTCGTCATAACACTATTGTATTTTGCGCCATTAACAGAAATCTCTCCTGTTAAACCATTAATTACAACACCAATTGCACGGTCCACATCTGCATTTAAATAATCTGACTTTGCTAATGGAGGAAACGCGTTTGGAATACCTTGTCCTTCTGCTTGATGACAAGCAAAACAGGTTTGCATGTACGTTTCTTTACCAAATTTCATTTGTTCTTCAAAAGATTTTGCAGGAATCTCGGACGCTACAATTTCGTTTGTAGTTGGCATATTTTGTATTCCAGGTCCTTCTGGTAAATAAATACCTTCGCGTATCTCTCCAGAGTATAATTTTTTATCTTTCTCTCCTTCAACTTTTAACATCCCTAAAGCACCTTTATTAAACGCTCTAAAAATAGAATGATCCACTAAAATAAAAGTTCCAGGTACATCTACTTTAAACTCAACAATAGCTGCGCCTCCTGCTGGTATTAGTGTTGTTTGTACATTTTCATTAATTAGGTCTCCGCCTTCTACATGTACTTTATCAAATATTTCACCAATAACATGAAAAGAAGATACTAAGTTTGGTCCACCATTACCTACATAAAGTCTTACGGTTTCTCCTACTTTAGCGGTAAGCGCGTTATCACCAGTTAAAGCACCAACACTACCATTAAAAACAACGTAATCTGCATTTTCATCGACCGCTTTTTGCATATCGAAAGGTTGTAATCCACGTTCACCATTTTTACCTTTAGTATAGAAATCGCCTTGCATTATATAATATTCTTTATCTACTTGTGGTAATCCGCCTTCTGGTTCAACTAAAATTAAACCATACATACCATTTGCAATATGCATTCCTACCGGTGCTGTTGCACAATGGTAAACAAATAACCCAGGATTTAAAGTTTTAAAAGAAAACGTTTTTTCATGTCCTGGAGCTACAAAAGAAGACTCCGCTCCTCCTCCAGGTCCTGTAACCGCATGTAAATCTATATTGTGCGGTAATTTATTATCTGGGTGGTTTGATAATGTAAACTCTACCTCATCACCAACGCGAGTTCTAATAAAACTTCCTGGAACAGATCCGCCAAAGGTCCAATAATTATAAGTTGTACCATCTGTCATGGTTCCTACTTTTTCTAAAATTTCCATATTAACAATTAGCTTTTTAGCTTTTCGTCTTCCTACAGCTGTGGGTACATGCGGTGGTGCTGTTAATTCTGCCAGCATTTCTCTATTTACAGAAATTTCTGAGGTTTCTAAGTGTTCTTCTGTATTGCTCTTTTTACATGATGTAAAAAAAAGCATTCCTAGCAATACACTACTTAGCAATAAATTTACTTGTTTCATTTTGGTTATAGTTTTAGTGTTATAAATCTGTATTAATATAAATAGGACAAAAACATCCTTTATGTAATCAAATGTAGTAGAGATTCGTTAGATAAAAGGTGACAATTATCATGTAATGAAATAATTATTCTTTATATATTTATGTTAAATAATTTAGGAATGAAAAAAATATTATTACCTACAGATTTTTCGAAAAATTCAAAGAATGCTATAGATTATGCTATGGCATTATGTAAAAACTGGGAATGCACCTTCTATATATTAAACGTGCAAAAACAATCGGAATTTATACTTGACGATTTAATGGCAGCACCAGCAAACTCGTCTATAAACACAGCCATTACAGAAGATAATGAAGAAGACTTAAATCAGTTTTTAGCAGAATTAAAGAAACAAAATACAAATGAAAATTACAATTTTGAATCTATTTTCGATTTTGATAGTCTTGCCGCTTCTATTAACCAAGTTGTACAAGCTAAAAATATAGATTTAATAATTATGGGCACAAATGGTGCAACTGGGGCAAAAGAAATAGTCTTTGGTAGTAATACATTAAATATAATTAGAAAAACAGATTGTCCTATTTTAACAATTCCAGAAAACTATAAATTTACTAGTATTGATACTATACTTTTTACAACAGAAAATTGTGAAGATTTTAATGCAAATGGTATAAAGCCTTTAATAGATATTATTACTACTTATAAATCTAAACTAAATGTAATAGATATTGACTTTGCTAACTACCCAAACAATACTAAAAGCCATAACAGCGATTTAAAAGCTCTTTTTGGCACACAACCTTATACTTATCATTTAATTAAAGAAGTGCCCTACCCAATGGTTATAAATACGGTTACGCAGTTGTTTGATTATAATTTACATGCATTGTTTATAGAATCTAAATCTTTTATAGAACGCTTTATATATGGTTCTATTACTAACGAAATTAGTTATAATTCTACTTTACCACTACTCATTTTACGTAAGTAGTGGTAAAGTACAATTTAATAGATCACAATTAGATCACTCTCTTTCAGAGTTTTAATTAATGTTTTAGTATAATCTTTAATGTTTTTTTTAGTATTAGACGATTTGGTTACTTCTATATCACCTTTCCATAATAGTTCGCGTTCTTTTCCAGGACATATGCAATACAAAGAAGTTTCTGTAGAGTAAACAATATAATGTTCTGGTTCTGCATTAAAAAATAAATTTTGATTTCCATAATAGTACTTATCAAAGCTCTTATGTTTTCCTCTTTCTACTGCATCATAAACAGCAATTAAAGGCACTTTTGTTTGCTGTCCAACAACCTTAGTTAACACAATAGCATCGAAACCGGCTTCAAGTAATTGAGATTCTAAAGCATTTAATTCTTCTATTGTTTGCTTTCTATTAGTAAAAGACCTTTCAAAGAAATCTACACTTTTAACAGCATTTACATTTTCTTTTTCTAAAGCTTCGGCTACATTTTTCTCAAAACCTTGTCTTAATTCCTTATTTGCTGTCATACCAATTACTAGTACTTTACTAGCTTCAAAAGTATAAGTGTCTGGATTTTTATAAGCCTTAATCAATTTACTCGATGAGCAACCAGAACAGAATATTACAATTAAAAATACGGTTGTAATTAATTTATTCATCTTTATATTAATTTAATAAGCGTTTACTTTTATTCATTTTCATTATCTCTTTTATTAGACCATAAATTCGTTTTTTTAATGTTTTAAATTTTGAATTGAAAGCTACGGTTTCGTACATAACTTTATAATGTCCATCCTTATAATCTTCTAGTTCATTTGGCACAATATCATTATCTAATAGTGTTTGAAGATTATTTTTATGTTCTTCTACTTTAAAAAGTAATACTTTTAATTCTTTCTTTAATTCAACAAGCTCTGTTGCAATAGCTTTACTTTCTTCAAAAGTTTTTTCTGAAATTAAATCTATAGTATACTCCTTTATTAATTCGTTTAAAAAATCTAATTCATCTCTTTTAAAGAGAAGATGTGATATAGAATTAAGGGTGTCTTGATGCAGTTCTTCTGGATTGTGAAACTTGATAAACTTTAAGTGCGTGTGTTCTTTATTCATAACTTTTATATATTAAAATTTGTTATCTCAATTGTATTCCAAAAGAGAATTTTAAATTATGTTTTATTTGTAATATTACTTTTTTATTAAATTAAAGTCCTACTTCTTTAGCATCATATAGCTTAAGAATTATAGTTTTTTAATGGCGTGTATTCTGTTTAAATTAACGCTATGTTTTACTACAAAGCAGATTAATTTCATCTAAAACTTTTTCCTTCCTCTTTTCTGATATTCCTAAATGATCTAAATAAAAAGTATCTTTAATTAATTGTCTGCATAAAACAATATCTCTACTTAATAAAAATTGCTTCTCTCTGTTTGTTAACAATGTAGAAACGGTAATAGGATATAGTGCTAAGCGATCTATTCTATCTTTTAGACTATTATTTTTAGGATAATCCCAGCTTAATAACTTGAGTCCACAACATTCTCCATAAGTAATTGCTTGTTTAGTAAACTGTGTATTAGTTACTACCCATCCTTCATTTGGACAGGTGTTAGTATTCTTATAATTTTTAATAACATCTTGATACCTTGAGTTTACATACAATGGAACCTTAACATTACATTTAATGCTGCTATCGTTATGAAATTTACATTCTGCAATAATATGCTGACTCTCTTTTATTGCAGTAACATCAATTTCATGCGACACACATTTTCCTTGTAAAATAGAACCAACAAAAACCTTGTATCCTGAGTATTCAAGTATGGAAGCAATAAATTTTTCAAAAGGAAAACCTGTTGGTCCTAACTCATAAATAGCTTTTTTTAGTTTGTATTTTGATGCATAAATGTTTTTCTTTTTTTTAAGTAAAGCAAAAGCACGATTGTAGATTTCTTTGGTAGAAATGCCTTGATATAATTCACCTCTAACAACATCAACAATATTAGAAACGATATCCTCACCTGCTCCACTGCTAAGTAAAGAGTTTTTTAATTTTTCGATTGAAAACTTTACGTGATCTCCCGAAGCTTTTATAATATCGATGTCTAAATTTTGCATAATAAAATATTAAAGGCTTTCAATTCTTTCTTCTGAAGGAATAACTAAAAAAGGAACATTAGTATAGTACACCATTTTATTAATAACAGGTGTAAATAATAAGTTTTCGAAAAAGCTATGCTTGTTATGAATCATCACTAAAAAATTAATCTTATTTTCTATCTCGAAAGTCTTTATAACTTCAATTAAATCTTGATCTTCTCCTATATGAAACTCGTGAGCATTATCTATAAAAAAAGCATCTAAAAACACTTTCATACGTTTTTGTTCTTCTTCTAAAGGAAGATGGTAATATGCATTTAGAAAATGTAATATTGAGCTGTGTTCTTTACATACATCTCTAATAAGTTCTAAGTATTTATTAGATTTTTTAAGTTTATAATCTGTTGGAAACAATATGTTTTTGGGTGTTTCAAACTTAAAACTCGATGGTACAGCAATTACTGGACATTTTAACTTTTTTATGGCGTACATAGTTTGCGATCCTAAAAATACTTCTTTAGCTCCAGTTGCTCCCTTAGTTCCCATTATTACTAATTCAATAGCATTTTTGTTTATAATTTCTTTCATTTCCGGAATCAATAAATTAAATGCCGAAATACAAACAAATGTATGTTTGCTATTATTAAACGTTTTCTCAATACTTTCTTTTAACTCACTTAAATTTAAGTTAGCAGTTTCTTCTTCAATTTCATACATTTTTAATACACTATAACTATCTAACATATTACTAGAACTTATAGTAGAAGGTGTATATGTATGAAGAATATAAAATGTACACTCCACATCTTTATAAAATTGTACCGCATAAGAAATGGCGTTGTATGCATTGTCCGAAAAATCTGTTGGTAATAAAATATGTTTCATCTATCTAATATTTTGAAGTTATTCTCTGCGTAAATTTTGAAGTACCATAAATGGAATTTTAATCTCTAAGCCTATTTTATCTATAGTAGAGTTGTATAGTATATCTTCAAGATAGGAATGTCTTTCATTAACCATAACAAGCATATCTATATCTTGCTCTTTAATCGTTTTATTAATAGTTTCTGTAACATTATCCTCTGGTGTTTGTGTGCACAAAAACTTATTATCGTTAAAACAACTATTTACAAAAGCTCGATTATCCTGTTGTCTATGAGATAAATGTTTCGCTTTAGAAACATATAACATATTAATAGTAGACACATAATTCTTAGCTAAACTACTTATTAGCTTAAGTTCTCTTCTTTTAAAAGGAATCATAAAATCTGTTGGAAATAATATGTTTTTAGGATGCATATCATGATAAGTAGCTGGAACTGCCAAAACAGGACATTGTACATATTTAATAACTTTTATAGTATTACTACCAAAGGTTACTTTAGGATTGTTTGTTTTTCCTTTTGTACCCATAACTACAACATCTACATTTTCGCTATCTACAAAGTCGTTAATAACATCTACAATACTACCAAATCTTGACTGTCTGTTGTAAACATGTCTAGGGTTTGGAGAAATTTCAAGCATTTCGGCAATTACTTCTTGCAATCTTTTATCTACATTTTTCTCAACTTTGTCTTTATATTCTTCTAAATACTCTCTAGACATTTCGATTGTATTATCGTATACCTCATCTGCAAAAGCATGAATTATAGTTATCTCGCTTTTATCATATTTAAATAGTTCTAAAGCATATTTAATAGCATTGGTTGCTGTTTCGGAAAAATCTGTGGAGATAAGTATCTTTTTCATATTAATTCTATAAATAATGATTAATACTTCAAAGCTATAACAGATACATAATAATTAAAATGATATATATCAGTTAATGAAGACTTTATTCATGTAAAACTAAAAATGGAATATTGGTATGATAACTCATTTTAACAACAGATGGATTAAATAAAAGCATCTCGAAAAAATTAAGATTCTTAGCTATTATTGCAACCATATCTATATGCATAGAATCTATAAACTCTTGCAATCCTTCTTGAAAATTGATATGATTTACTTTATGGAAGCTACTGCTAGTAACTGTTTTAAAATAGTCTTTTAAATAACTTCTGTTTTTTAATTGAGACTGTGTTAATGCCACTTTTGGATTTACAATTCTAATAACTTTAACGCTAGAATTATGCAAGTTAGAAATTGCTGTTAGCGTATTTAAAACTTTACTTTTATAAATAGAATTATAGTCTGTTGGAAATGCAATATTTAAAGGAATAGAAAACTTTGCGTTTTTTGGTATAACTAAAACAGGACATTGAATTTTTGTAATTACAGTTTGCGCATGAGTTCCAATAATTTTATTTTTACTAGCAGAAAAACCTTGTGTTCCCATTACTATTAAATCAATTTCGTGCTTATCTACTAATTGTTTTAAACCTTCTGTAAAACTATTCTTTAAATGCTCGATAACAATATTTGACACTTTGAGAGAAGAATTCTCCAGCATTTTATCTCTATTATTTTGTAAAGCTTTAATAACTTGATTCTTTGAAGACATTTCACCTTTTATGTAACTATTTATAGCTTCAAATGCTGGTGGTAGTGTACTTGGATGCTCTATATGTGCTAAAATAAAATTAACCTCATCATTACCAAAAAAAGCTAACGCAAATTGCGCAGCATTCCAGGCATTTTGAGAAAAGTCTGTTGGAATTAAAATATTCTTCATTACTAATGTTAATTACTACATATTTTAAGAAATATGCTGTAAACAAAAGTATTAAGCGTTTTTATATCAAATAATGATAAATATCAGTAAACCACAATTATTCTACATTTTCTAGTGCTTCTAAATCAAGAATTTTAATGTTACGTCCTTCAATTTCAATAAAATTATCTTTTTTAAATCCTGATAATGTTCGTATTAAACTTTCGGTTGCTATTCCAGCAACACTAGCTAAATCGTAACGAGATATCTTAATAGCTTCTTCTGGTTTTTTATTTAGAACTTTAGCAAATTGAAGAATAGTTTGCGCTGTTTTTTTTCGAACAGAACTATATGCCATTTGTAATAACTGATCTTTAATTTCCGAAATATTTGCTGTTAAAACATTCATAAGTTCTATAGAAACATTTTGGCTTTTACCTAACACTTCTTTTAAGCGCAGTTTAGATAGACTTGTTAATTCTACAGCCTCAACAGCAGTAGCAGATTCTTGATATGGCATAGTATCTACAAAGGACGTAAAACCAAGAAAATCATCATCCTTATGCAATGCAGTAATTAATTCTTTTCCATTTTCGTCTATTTTATGGCTTTTTACAACACCTTTTTTAATTAAATAAACATAGTTAGAATGTGAACCTTCTTCAAATATAATATCTCCTTTAGAGAATTTATGAGGTAAACCATTGTCGTTAAAAAAATTCTTAAGCTCGCTGAGATCCCTTAAACGGTCTTGGTTATCGCTAACTTTTGTTTGGGAAGCTTCTGTAGTTATTTTAGATAAAATTTGAGCTTTTGCTAACCTACTTTCTATAGCACTTAAAAGCTCTTCCTCTTCAAAAGGCTTAGTAAGGTAATCGTCTGCACCTAAATCCATTCCTTTTCGTATTTCTTTATGTTCGGTTTTAGCCGAAAGAAATATAAACGGAATATGCTTTGTTTTAGGGTTGTTTGATATTGCTTCCAATACACCATAACCATCTATTTCAGGCATCATTATATCGCAAACTATAAGGTCTGGAATATTACATTCTGCTTTCTCAATTCCTAATTTACCATTGGCCGCTGTTAAAACTTTATAGTTTGAAAGCTCTAAAAGCTCTGCAGTATTTTCACGCAATGCCAAGTCGTCTTCAATTAACAATAATGTTTGCATAGTCTTTATTTTATTATGTTTACCGGAATTGTAACAGTAAAAGTAGTTCCTTTATTCTCTTCACTTATAAATGTAATGCAACCTCCTAAATTTTCTAAATGACTTTTCACTATATTTAAGCCGATACCTGTTCCTTGCGTTAATAACGCATTTTCTGCTCTAAAATACCTATTAAATAAAAACTTTTGTTCTTCTTCAGGAATACCAATACCAGCATCTATAATACTAATTTTTAAACCTTCTTCTTCAACCCAAACCTTTACTTCTATTTTCGTGTTTTCAGGAGAATATTTTATTGCATTATTAACCAAATTGGTAAGCATTAACTCTAGAATTTTTTCATCAAAATCTAATACAATATCATCAATAGCATCTGGATATATAATGGTTTGTCCTTCTTTTAAAAGCATATTAGCATCGTAAATCACTTCGTTTACCACTTTACTTAATGAAAACGTTGAGAATTTGTAATTTACTTTTCCACTTTCTAAACGTTCGATAGATAAAAAATCATTAATAATATTATTAAGGTATTTTACTTTATTCTGTATTGTATTTATGTGTTTATCTCTTTTCTCTTGCTGTTCGCTTTTTGTGTACTTACCTATTAATGTTGAAGAGGTTAAAATACCACTTAATGGAGTTTTAAACTCATGAGAAACTAAAGATAAAAATTTAGTTTTAAGCTCATTAAGCTCTTTTTCTACATGTAAAGCTTCTTGTAGTTGTTGTGTACGCTCTTCTACCGTTTTTTCTAATCTTTCGGTATAGTTTAAACGTTCTGTTATATCAAGTATAATAGCTATTAAAGTATCTCTATCGTTAGACCTCGAGCGTTGTAAATGTATTTCTACAGGATATTGAGTACCATCTTTTCTTTGATGAATGGTATTAAACTTTATTTTAATCTCCGTACCATCTAAAAGCGGTTGAATTGTTTCTTTAAACTGATCTTTATTTAAGTGAGGTTTAATATCTAACGGTGTTAGCTCTCTTAACTCTTCAAGACTATAACCTATATTTTTTATTGCTCCAGCATTAACATTTAGAAATTTGAATGTTTCTGTATCAAATATGAAAATTTCATTTAAAGATTCATTAAAAATATTAGCCCAATGTGTTAGCTCTTCTTCTGCCTTTTTACGCACCGTAATATCTATTATCAATGCCATAACATAATCGTTATCGTAAACCTTAAAAGGATTTAAACCTGCTTCTACCGGAAAAGTAGAACCATCTTTTCTTAATCCATACAAATTTCTACCATGTCCCATTTGGCGTTTGCCACTATGCTCTAAAAAGGTGTCTACTTGTTTCGAGTGGTTATGATGGTATTTTTGTGGAATTAAAATCTCTAAAGGCTTACCTATAAGCTCTTCTTCTTCATAACCAAATAAGGCATTCGAAGATTTATTAGTAGCAACAATAATTTGCTTACTATTAACAACAATAATACCTTCTGAAATAGCTTCAGAAAGCGTTTTAAAAACGTTATTCGTTTTTTTGAAAATTTCCATAAGTAAAGATATGTTTTTTTTACCTCTGTTAAATACTGATAAATGTCATTTTTATATTACAAAGCCGGTATTACATTTACAGCGAGCAAATTAGTTATAATGACACATTTAGAAAAACCAAACATTTTTTTTTATCAAAGTTTAGGTGAATTATTTTATGCTATAGCAGCTTCAGATAATATAGTTAAAGTTGAAGAATATAATGTACTTTTAAAAATGGTTTTAGATGATTGGAAAATCTATGAAAATACAGATGAATTTTACAATGAAGCACCAGGATACCAAATAGAATTTGTTTTTAAATGGTTTGATTATGAGCATATGGATGCCCAAGACTGTTTTAAAAATTTCTGTGACTATGCTAGAGCAAACTCAACACTGTTTACAAAAGAGATTATTAAACTTATTCTTAAAACAACAGAATCTATAGCAAGTGCTTTCGCCTCAAAAAATAAAAGTGAACTTATTATGCTTGGTAAATTACAGATACTTTTAAAAGAAATCAGTTCTAAAAACGAATTAGATAAAACAAATATTTAATAATTTTAAAAAAATATTATAGAATGAAACACCTAATAGTAATTTTAATTCTTACTCTATTTTTTAGTTGCAAAACAGATACTAAAAATGAAAAAACAGAAACAATAGAAGACACAATAGAACTTAATCATGAAAAAACTGATTCTATAGTAATAAGCACACCAGATATTATACAAGATAAATCTATAGCTATAGAATTAAAACAAAATAAACTTATTGAGAAAAAAGACGAAAGACAATCTCTGGAATCGTTAATTATTGAGAAAAAATATTTAAAAGAAAAAGAGGGCTACTCTATAGACTTTACTTACCCATTACTTAACGAGAAACAAAACCTTAAATATGTAAATTTTAACGATTATATAAATAATTATTATGTTGATATATCTGGAACCGAAACAGCTATTTTAGAAAGTAAAGCTTTGTGCGATAGTATTGCTCTATTAAAATTTAAAGAAAATAGATTAATTAATTATAAAGTTTATAATGTTAATGACGATTTAATAAGTGTCGTTTTTTACAAAGAAAACTTTTACTCTGGTACACTGCATCCTAGCTACTCTTTCGATTGTTTAAATTTTGATTTAAACAGAGGTGTATTCATGACCTATGAAGATTTCTTTTTAGAAAATACAGAAGAAGAATTCACAGCTTTAATAAACGAAGAAATAAATAGTAAAATAAGTAAAGGAGAACTGTTTTACGATTGTTGGGAACTCTCTCCAGAAGATTTTATAGAACATAAAAACAATTTTGTTTTAAACGAAACTTATATAGAGTATTATTTTGATGATTGTATTATGTGTCCATCTTATACTGGAAGTTATTCTGTAGAAATCCCTTTAGTAAAACTACTATCCGTTATTAAAAAATATGATCAAAATCCTTTAGTCTTTTAAATAACTATCGTTATTAATACTTAAGTAATTAACAAATACGGAGATCTACTCATGAAAACAAAAACAGACCTTTTATTAGATTTATGGATTGAAGCTAGAACTAGATTCACCAATCAATTACAAGATATTACTACTGAGGATTTAAGTAAAAAACTTTCACCTTCCCCAAATAGCATTGGTTTTTTAATTAGGCATATTGGCGATGTAGAACTACTTTTTGCTAAAAATGTTTTTGGAGCTAGTAATATTCGTGTCATTGCAAAAACTGTTATTGCTAAAAAAGACACTGGAGATTGGACAGCACTAGACGAACTTAAAACTTATGTAGAGCATTCATTTAACGAATTAAAGAAAATAGTAGAGTTACAAACCGAAGCAGATTGGGAAACTATAGTTGAAACTAAAGAATTTGGGAGAAAAACAAAAGCTGAGGCTTTTGGGCGCATTATTTCTCATACTGCTTATCATGCTGGACAAATGGCTATTATCAATAAATATGGCCAATACAATAAACCCTAATACGTAAGTATAAAAAAGCAACAATATTATCATCATTATTTTTAGATAATACTGTTGTAACCTGTAATGCGTATTTTTAAATAAAAAGAATGAATATAGGATTAGTTTTATCTGGTGGCGGCCTTAGAGGTGTTGCACATATAGGTGTATTAAAAGCACTTGAAGAGCATAATATTACTATATCTCATATTTCTGGAACAAGTGCAGGTGCTATTGTAGGTAGCTTATATGCCGCAGGACATTCATGGCAAGAGATTTTACAATTTTTTAAAAATGTCCCTCTCTTCAATTATAAAAAATATGCAAGTAATAAACCCGGATTTATTGATACTTCTAAATTCCATAAAGAATTAACGCCTTTTTTTGCTCAAGACAATTTTGATGCTTTAAAACTCAAATTATATATTACTGCAACCAATTTAATAACTACAGAATTAAAAACATTTAATACTGGTACGCTTATAAAAACTATTCTAGCATCAGCTGCAGTACCAGGAATTTTTTCTCCAGTTGTAATAGAAAATAACACATATATAGATGGTGGCATATTAAATAACTTTCCTGTAGAACCACTACAAAAAGAGTGTTCAAAAATTATAGGTGTGTATGTTAATCCCATACCAGATGTTACAACTAAAGATTTAAAGCACTCTTATCAAGTTTTAAATCGTGCTTACGATATTAGTTTTAATAATCAATCCATGTTAAAATTTAATCTATGCGATTTAGTAGTATATCCAAAAAAACTTAAAGAATATAGTTTATTTAGTATAAAAAATATAGATACTATTTTTAATATTGGATACGAAGAAGCAATAAAAGTGCTTGAGCAAGAGCAACAAAAATTAATAATTTAAATATTAGCAAAAAAAGCTAAAAAACAAACTCAAAAGCAAACCCAAAAGAAGTCAATTTTTCTCGAACACCTTCTATTACATTATGTGTAGAAAATTCAAAAATAAACTTATGGTTGATTTTATCTACAACCAAATTAGAAATCCCTTTTGTATTCGCAAGACAATTTTTAATAGAAGAATCATTTTTTGAGTCCTTTGATATAACTGTAGCTTTCATTTAAATCTAATTTTAAAATGTAAACATAAATTTAAAATAAATATTAAAGGATGACTTTTATCATCTTAAGCAATTAATTCTTATCTTAACTTTGACTTAAAATTAATTTAAAACACTTTAACAATGAAAAAAATACTAGTTCCTGTAGATTTCTCAGAATATTCAGAAAATGCTTTAAAAGTTGCATCAGAAATTGCTAAAAAACAAAATGCAGAAATAGTAGCTGTACATATGCTTGGTCTTAGCGATGCAGTAATTACAAAAGAAGAAGATTCTATGGAAGGAATGTTTTTTTTAAAACTGACTCAAAAACGTTTTGTTGAGTTTTTAGACAAAGACTACTTAGAAGGCATTACTATACACCAAGCTGTAAAAAACTATAAAGTTTTTAGCGAAATTGATGATGTAGCAAAAGAACACAATGTAGATCTTATTGTAATGGGTTCTCATGGTAGCAGCGGTTTAAGTGAAGTTTTTGTTGGTTCTAATACAGAAAAAGTTGTTAGAACAAGTACTGTTCCTGTTTTAGTGATTAAAGAAGGTAGTAGTTTTAATGTTTCAAAAGCTGTTTTTGCATCAGATTATAAGCTAGAAAGCATTGAAGTATTCAATAGAGTAACTTCTATTTTTAAATTATTAAACATTGAAGTTAAACTACTATTTGTAAATCTTCCTGGTGAATACTATTTAAGTACAAATGAAATAGAGCAACGTATTGCTAATTTTATAATACATCTACATGGAGACGAGAAAATATTACCAGAAGATATTACTATATATTCTGATTATTCTGTAGAAAAAGGGGTCTTTAATTACGCAAACAGAATTAAAGCAGATATAATAGGTATTCCAACTCATGGAAGAAAAGGATTAGCACATTTCTTCTCTGGTAGTATAAGCGAGGATATTGTAAACCACTCTAAACTTCCTGTACTTACAGTAAAAATATAAAACCTTTATTTATATATTTTATAAGCCTTCTATTAAACGATAGAGGGCTTTTTTATTTTCAATTTTTATACGCTTACCATCTGTAGAAATTAATTTTTCTTTTTTAAAAGCAGATAATGTTCTTATACAAGCTTCTTTAGCCGTACCAACAACATTGGCAATGTCCTCTCGTGTAAGCGTTACAGCTATAAAACCATCGCAATCTGTACCAAAACTATCTTCTAAGTGTTTTAAAGTCTCAGCACAACGTTGTTTTACAGTTTTTTGAGCCATATTTACTATAACATTATCAGCAAATTTTAAATCATTAGCAATATTTAATAAAACAGCTTTGGTAAAATCTATATTGTTATTTATACTATCTTGAAGATGTTGCTTTGGTATGTAACAAACCTCCATATCGCTAAGTGCTACAGCACTTAAATTAGTTCTTTCATCTGTAATTACAGAACGTTGTCCCAAAACTTCTCCACGAGCAGACATTTTTACTATTTGGTCCTTCCCATTATCACACATCTTAAACAGTTTCGATACGCCACTACGTACACAAAAAACACCGTTTAACCGCTCTCCTTCTTTAAAGATAACTTCACCTTTTTTAATGTTTTTAGAGACTTTACTCTCCGAAATTCTCTTCAACTCATCCTTTTTTAAAGCTTTAAGAGAATTTAATTCTTTTATTATACAGTTTTCACAACGGTTATGCATTATGTTTCAATTTTGAGAGATAAAGATAACAAAATCATTGCCATCTTACCTTATGTTTGCAGCATAAAAAACCGCTGTAAACATGATAAAAGTCATATTTTTAAACATTAGATTTTAACACCTTTGCAGCAGGTATAATGAGCAAATAAAATAATTATGGAAAATTGTTTCCATTGTGGAGACGAGTGCAGGACAACTGTAATCGAGCATCACGATAAATTCTTCTGTTGTAACGGTTGCAAAACTGTATTCGATATTTTGAATGATAACGATCTGTCGTATTATTACGATTTAGAACAAACACCTGGTACTACTCCATTTTTTCAAGAAGGGAAATTCGATTTTCTAGAAAACGAAAAAATAACCGGTCAACTTTTAGAGTTTAACGAGCAAGGTACCCAAGTTGTTTCACTATTAATACCAACTATACATTGTAGCTCTTGTATTTGGGTTTTAGAGAACCTTAACAAGTTAAATCCAGCTATAAAAACATCTCAAGTTAATTTTCCTAAAAAAACGGTTAGAATCACTTTTTCTTCGGAAGAATTAACACTTCAAAACCTAGTTATCCTTTTATCAAAATTAGGCTACGAACCTTATATCTCTTTAGATGATGCTACCAAAAAAAACTCAAAAGTAGATAGAAGTCTTATCTATAAATTAGGTGTTGCAGGCTTTGCTTTTGGTAACATAATGTTTCTCTCGTTCCCGGAATATTTTGAGGTTAATGAGTTTTGGTTAGATAAATTTAAACCTGTTTTTAGATGGTTAATGTTTGGTTTCGCATTACCAGTTGCCTTTTATTCTGGTCGCGACTATTTTGTATCTGCTTACAAAGGCTTACGTTCTAAAATATTAAATATCGATGTTCCAATTGCCATAGGTATTTCGGTATTATTTATTCGCTCTACAATCGAAATTATATTCGATTTAGGTACTGGTTTTTTCGATAGTATGTCTGGTTTGGTCTTTTTCTTACTTCTTGGAAAATTCTTTCAGCAAAAAACATATGCTTTCCTGTCTTTCGAGCGCGATTACAAATCTTATTTTCCAATAGCAGTAACACGATTATTAAAAAACAACGCTTCAAAAACCGAAGAGCAAGCACAAGTTTACGAACTTAAAAAAGGAGATAGATTATTAATTAGAAATGCAGAGTTATTACCTGTAGATGCTATCTTAATTAAAGGAAACGCATTAATAGATTATAGCTTTGTAACAGGAGAAGCAGAACCTATTACTAAACAATCTGGAGAACATTTATTCGCCGGAGGAAGACAACAAGCAGGATCTATTGAAGTCGAAGTATTAAAACCGGTAGAACAAAGTTACCTTACCCAACTTTGGTCTAACGAGATTTTTAACAAAAACAACCAAAGCAGCTTCCAGTCTTTAACAGATAGTATTAGTAGGCGTTTTACATTAAGCCTTTTACTAATAGCTATAATAGCAACTACTGTATGGTTATTTATAGATGTATCGATTGCTTTAAATGTTTTTACTGCTGTATTAATTGTTGCTTGTCCTTGTGCAATTGCATTAGCAGCACCTTTTACTTTAGGGAACTTACTGCGCATTTTTGGACGCCACAAACTGTATATTAAAAATAGTAGTGTTATAGAACAAATGTCTCATATAAACATGGTGGTTTTCGATAAAACAGGAACACTTACTACAAGCACAAAAAACACTATTAGTTACGAAGGTATTACGCTTACAAAAGAAGAAGAGTCCTTACTTACAAGTACACTTCGAGCATCAAACCATCCATTAAGCAGATCGTTATATGCCATTTTAGATAAAAACAATATTCAAACTTTAGATGACTTTAAAGAAGATGTTGGTCAAGGCATCACAGGCGTAATTAATAAGCAAAAGATTAAAGTTGGGTCATTTAATTATGTAGAAAAAGATGCGAAAATTAAAAATACTCAAATACAACAGCGAACAGCAATTCATATTAGTAAAGATAATGAATACAAAGGCTGTTATGTCTTTTATAATGAATACAGAGATGGTGTAAAAGACGTATTTAATTCACTTAGTAAAACTGTAAATATTGTTATTTTATCTGGTGATAATGAAGGTGAAAAAGAACATCTTAAAACCATACTCCCAAAGCATGCCACCTTACTTTTTAATCAAAAGCCAGAAGACAAACTAAATTATATTAAACAGCAGCAGCAAAATGGTAAAACGGTTTTAATGATTGGCGATGGACTTAACGATGCAGGAGCTTTAGCACAAAGTAATGTTGGTATTTCTATATCCGAAAACGTAAATATCTTCTCTCCCGCTTGCGATGGTATTTTAGATGCTTCAAAATTTAAAGACATCACATCTTTTTTATCGCTTTCGCGGAAAGGTGTTACCATAATAAAATACGCCTTTATTTTTTCATTAGTTTATAATTTAATAGGGCTTGGTTTCGCTGTTACAGGTCATTTAAAACCTGTTGTTGCAGCCATTTTAATGCCTTTAAGTTCAATAAGTATTGTCGTATTTACAACTATTGCAACTTATTTTACAGGTAAAAAACTGAATCATAAATCCAATGTGTCATGATAAAAGAAACATTACAGTTAACACACAAAATAGCGAAATTAGAAGCTGCTACATTAAGTCAAGAATGCAACGGATGTTCCTTAAAGCGCAATTATATAACTAGAGAGTATAACGATTTACGTACCAAATATGAGTCTGTAGAATCCTTATTAAAATCTAATTTCATACAACCAAAAGGATATAATATAGTAGAGATTAAACGCTCAATTTCAATTTTAGGATTGTACATATTAGTATAGTCTGTTAAAAAAATTAACATTTTTTTTAAAACTGATAAAAGTCACCTTTTCTAAAAACCAATAACAGTATTTTTGCTGAAATAATTCAGGTAGGTATGAATATTATATATATGCTATTAGCAATAAGCGTTATTGTTGCACTTGTTTTTTTTACGGTTTTTATATTCTCAGTCAAAAACGGGCAGTATGATGATATGTATACACCTTCCGTAAGAATGCTTTTTGAAGATGAATTAGTTAAAGAAAAAAGTGATAAACAAAAAAATAAAAGTATCAAAAAACCAATTATATTTAAAGAACAACTAAAGTAACTATGGAATTACAAAAATTTTATTATGATAATAAAATCGTTAGCAAATTTATTATCGCTACACTATTTTGGGGAATTGTAGGAATGAGTGTTGGCTTACTGCTAGCCTACATGTTTTTATTTCCTAATCTTACAGATGGTATATCTTGGTTAAGTTTCGGTCGTTTACGTCCATTACATACTAATGCCGTTATTTTCGCCTTTGTAGGTAACGCCATTTTCGCAGGTGTTTATTATTCCACGCAACGATTATTAAAAGCTCGTATGTGGAAAGACTGGTTAAGTAATCTTAACTTTTGGGGATGGCAAGCTATAATTGTAGGAGCTGCAATAACATTACCTTTAGGATATTCTACTTCAAAAGAATATGCCGAATTAGAATGGCCTTTCGATATTGCAATAGCATTAATTTGGGTAGTATTTGGAGCAAACTTAATCGGTACAATGATTAAGAGAAGACAACGTCATTTATATGTAGCCATATGGTTTTACTTAGCAACATTTGTTACAGTTGCAGTGCTTCATATTGTTAACAGTATGGAATTACCTGTAAGTGCTTTTAAAAGTTACTCGGCTTACGCAGGTGTTCAAGATGCTTTAGTACAATGGTGGTACGGACATAATGCGGTAGCATTTTTCCTTACTACTCCTTTTTTAGGTTTAATGTATTATTATGTACCTAAAGCTGCTAATAGACCAGTTTACTCTTATAGATTATCTATTGTTCACTTTTGGTCTTTAATCTTTATTTACATTTGGGCTGGACCACACCACCTATTATATTCTGCACTTCCAGATTGGGCACAAAATTTAGGTGTTGCTTTTTCTATTATGCTGTTAGCTCCTTCTTGGGGAGGAATGATAAATGGTTTACTAACCTTACGTGGTGCGTGGGATAAAGTACGTACTGATCCGGTTCTTAAATTTATGGTTGTAGCCATTACAGGTTATGGTATGGCAACTTTTGAAGGTCCAATGCTTTCATTAAAAAATGTTAATGCCGTAGCGCATTTTACAGATTGGATTATTGCACACGTTCACGTTGGTGCATTAGCTTGGAATGGATTCTTAACTTTTGGTATGATCTATTGGATGGTGCCTAAGTTATTTAAAACAAAATTATGGTCAACACCATTGGCTAACCTTCACTTTTGGGTTGGTACTTTAGGTATTATATTATATGCATTACCGCTTTACGTAGCTGGATTTGTACAATGGTCTATGTGGCAACAGTTTAATCCAGATGGTACATTAACTTATGGTAACTTTTTAGAAACCGTAACTCAAATTATGCCAATGTACTGGATGCGTGCTATTGGAGGAACTTTATTTATTACAGGTGCTTTAATTGGTGTATTTAACGTTATCATGACTGCACGTTCTGGTAGTAAAGTAACAGATGAATTAGCAGAGTCTGCGCCACTTCAAAAAGTAACTAAAAAACGTACTAGCAAAGAAGGTTACCATACTTGGTTAGAAAGAAGACCAGTAAAACTTACACTTTTTGCTACTATCGCTATTTTAATTGGTGGAATGGTGCAAATAGTTCCTTCTCTAATGGTAGATGAATACATACCGGTAATATCTAGTGTAAAACCTTATTCTCCATTAGAATTAGAAGGTAGAGATATATACATAAGAGAAGGGTGCGTTGGCTGTCACTCTCAAATGGTAAGACCTTTTAGACACGAAGTAGAACGTTATGGAGAATACTCTAAAGCAGGAGAATATGTTTACGACCATCCATTCCTTTGGGGAAGTAAACGTACAGGTCCAGATTTACATCGAATAGGTGGTAAATATAGTGACAACTGGCATTTAAGTCATTTCTACGATCCGCAAAGTGTATCAGAAGGTTCTATTATGCCATCATACAAATGGTTAATTAAAAATGAACTTGATAAAGGTTTAACCGAAACTAAAATGGAAGCTATGGTAACTTTAGGTGTGCCTTACACTGATGAAGAAATAGCCAATGCTCAAGACGCAATGGATAAGCAAGGTACTAAAATTGAAAAAAACCTATACAACGATCCAGATTTTGCCAAAACATACGAAGCAGATAAAAAATATGCTAAGGAAAATGGCAAAGCGTTTATAGAAATGCGTAATCGTGAAGTTGTTGCTGTAATAGCCTACTTACAACGTTTAGGTACAGATATAAAAATTAAAAATGCAGACGACTCTGCCTTAAATAAAAACTAAAGCCATGTTAAAATTTATAAAAGGTAATTTAGAACAAATAGAAGGCGTAGAAATATATCCAATTATATCTCTTTTAATATTCTTCCTCTTTTTCGCAGGCTTATTCTTTTGGGTTTTTACTGCAAAAAAAGCACACATTACAGAGGTTAGCAATATACCTTTAGAAGACGATACTATTAATACCAATAACGAGTAATTATGAGAAGTACAGCATCATTATTAAGACTCTTATTCTTTTTTATACTAGCTATAATATTAATGGAATGGGTCTACACTGGAGACGAATGGGCAATGTTTACCCAACCCATATTTTGGGCAATTATAGGCACAGCAATGTTATTTGCTATGGCATTTGAAATTTGTGTTGAAGGCTTAAGATATGTTTTATTTAAAACATTAAACCAAGAGCAACAAGCAAATTATTTAGCTAAAGAAGCCTTAAGGAAAAAGAACCAATTTAAATGGATACAAGACGCCTACACAAAATCTTTAGGTTCTAAATCTATTGAACAAGAACATGAAATTATTTTAGATCATGATTACGATGGCATTAAAGAACTAGATAACGATTTACCACCATGGTGGAAATACTTATTCTATATCTCTATTATTTTTGCCGTTGTATATTGGACACGTTTTGAAATAATAGGCGATTATAACCAAGCTGAAGAATATGAAATGGCTGTAGCCGAAGCTAAGATTGAAATTGCAGAATGGAAAAAAACAGCTAAAGATCTAGTAGATGTAAACTCTGTGGTATTACTTACAGAAGCTTCAGATTTACAAGCTGGTGGGAAAATATTTTCAACTAACTGTATTGCTTGTCATAAAGCAGATGGTGGTGGTGGTATTGGTCCAAACCTAACAGATAAACACTGGATTTTAGGTGGTGGCATTAAAGATGTTTTTAGAACTATTTCTGAAGGTGGACGTGCCGGAAAAGGAATGATTTCTTGGAAATCTGATCTTAAGCCAGCAGAAATGGCTCAAGTAGCTAGTTATGTGTTATCATTTCAAGGTACAACACCTGCTGAGCCTAAAGCTCCTGAAGGTGATATTTGGAACGATCCAAACGCACCACAACAAACAACAGAAGCAACTGAAACTATACAAGAAGTAAGTTCGGATTCTACAGCAGTAGAAAATACTATAATTAAATAATTTATAGTTCGCTTTCGCGGAAGCAAAAAACAATATTGAAATGGCAGAACAAGGTCAAGAAAATTTTAGAGACACAATAGGTACGCTTAACAAAGAAGGTAAGCGTGCTTGGGTGTTTCCTAAGAAGCCGGATGGTAAATGGTATACTTATAGAAAATATGTAAGCTACATTTTATTGGCTTTCTTACTATCTGCTCCATTTATTAAAGTTAATGGCAATCAGTTTTTAATGTTCAATGTATTAGAACGTCGTTTTAATATTTTCGGATTTCCGTTTTGGCCACAAGATTTTCATCTATTTGTAATAATGATGATTATTGGTGTGGTATTTATCATCTTATTTACCGTTGCTTTTGGACGTATTTTTTGCGGGTGGATTTGTCCGCAAACTATTTTCCTTGAAATGGTTTTTAGACGCATAGAATATTGGATTGATGGCGACAGAGGAAAACAGATTCGTTTAGATAAAATGCCTTGGAATGCCGAGAAAATAAAAAAGAGAGTACTAAAATGGATTATCTTTTTTATCATCTCTTTTATTATTGCCAATGTGTTTTTAGCCTATTTAATTGGTAGCGATCAGTTAATACGTTACATCTCTCAAGGACCATTAAATAACATAAGCACACTAATTTCTTTATTAATTTTTACTAGTGTTTTCTATTTTATTTTCGCTTGGTTTAGAGAGCAAGTATGTATTATTGCATGTCCTTACGGAAGGTTGCAAGGTGTATTACTTGATAATAAATCTATTATTGTTGCTTACGACCATAAACGCGGAGAAAAAGAAGCTGGTCGTGCAAAGTTTAAGAAAAATGAAGACAGACCAACTACTGGTAAAGGAGATTGTATAGATTGTTTTCAATGTGTAAATGTTTGTCCAACAGGAATTGATATAAGAAATGGAACGCAACTAGAATGCGTAAACTGTACTGCTTGTATTGATGCTTGCGACCACATGATGGAAAGCGTAAACTTACAGAAAGGGCTTATTAGATACACAAGTGAAGATGAAATTGAAAGAGAAGAAAAATTCAAGTTTACACCTCGTTTAAAAGGTTATACTGCTGTTTTAGGAATATTAATAGCTGTACTTATTGGAATGCTTTTTTTACGTAATGATGTTGAGGCAACTATTTTAAGATTACCAGGGCAGTTATACGAACACAAAGCCGATAATATTATTAGTAATGTTTACACCTTTAAATTAGTAAACAAAACGGTAAATGATATTGAAGATATTTCATTTAAACTATTATCGCATAAAGGAACAGTAAATTTGGTTTCTCACGACGGTTTTAAAGTTGATGGACAAGGTCTTGCTGAAGGTACATTGTTTATAGAGCTAAATGCAAGTGCCTTAAAAGGCGATAAAGATAGAGTAGAAATTGGAATTTATAGTGGAGACCAATTAATTGAAACGACTACTACAGCCTTTTTAGGACCAAGAAGTTATAAGTAAACAAATATAATGTTTGAGGTTCTTACTCTAGTAAAAATGCTTGCGTGAAGGATGGCAGTGGAAATCCCACAGCGAGGCACGAGCGAGGAATTGAAACGTACAGCCTGACCCTTGTGGTCACGCCAAAAAAATTAAAACACAAGTACTATGAAATGGAATTGGGGAAAAAGTATAGTTGTTGTTATGGCTGCATTTATGTGCTTTATATTATATTTTGTTTATTTAATGAGTACAACAGAATCTTTTAGCCATGATTTAGTTACTGAGGATTATTATGCTAAAGAAATGCTATATCAAAATGAAATTGATGCCGAAACGAATACAAACAATTTATCAGAGAGGTTTGTAAGTAAAAAAACTGATAATGGTTGGCTATTGGTGTTTCCAAAGGAACTTGAACTATCTAAAATTAAAGGAAAAGTGTTTCTATACAGACCGTCTAATGAAACGTTGGATTTTGACCAAGAGTTAAATCTAACATCTTCACATTTGCTCATACCTGACAATAAGATGTTAGGCGGTCGTTGGAACATTACAATCGATTTCATGTACGAAGGCACACCATATTTATATAAAGAACAGATAACGTATTAATGTTAATTTCGGCAATTATATTTGGCTTATTAGGAAGTTTTCACTGTGTTGGTATGTGTGGACCTATTGCCTTTTTATTGCCTTTAGATCGTGAAAACAAAACCAAACGTATTCTACAATTATTGAGTTATCATGCTGGCCGTATTTTAACGTATAGCGTTTTAGGTCTTATTTTTGGTGCTGTTGGTAAAAGCTTAAATTTATTTGGTTTACAACAGCAACTCTCTATTGGTATTGGTGCGTTAATGATTATTACCATATTAATACCTACTAAATTATTTAACAGATATAACTTTTCTAAACCTATTTATAAGCTAGTTGGTAAAGTGAAAAGTAAAATGGGAGCTAATTTAAAAAAGAAGAAACCTAGTACCTTTTTTACTATTGGGTATCTTAATGGTTTATTGCCTTGCGGACTTGTTTATATGGCAATTTTTGGAGCTTTAGCAACTGGAAGTTATTGGGAAGGTAGTTTGTATATGGCCTTATTTGGTTTAGGAACTGTACCGCTTATGACGACTGCTATTTACCTTGGTAATTTTCTTACTAAAACCGTAAAACAACGTGTTTTAAAATTGATTCCTGCTTTTGTAGTTGTTGTTGGTTTACTGTTTATTATTCGTGGTTTAGGCTTAGGAATTCCTTATTTATCACCATCTAATATGGTTACTGTAGAGCAAGTAGATTCTCAGTTTAATTGTCATTAAAAAAATTAATAATTTAAAAATATAACACTAATGGAAAGTTTAATAATACTTATAGTTAATTGGACAATGGGAGCAATTTTTATTGGCTTTTTTCTTCTTGTATGCCTTGTATTATCGCTTATTGTCTACAACATGTCTAGAAGCGGTAAAAAGAAAAGTGACACCTCTAACGATGAGACTTCTACTGAGCTTTAGTAATTTTAAAAAATCACTAAAACATTTAAACAAAAAAGAAGAGAATATAGTGGCTTTCCTTTTTTTGTTTAACTCTTCTATGTTCTTTTAAATAGTCATAGAAAACACTTGTGTTTCTGGTTTGTTACGTTGTAAACGTCTATCGAATGGTAAGCAAACGTTTCTTACAAACGGTCTACCTTTTTCTGTAACACGTATTGTTTTAGAATCGATTTCTATTAAACCATCGTTTTCGAGTTCTTTTAACTTAATAAGTACATCTGGAAGTTCATTAAACATTAATGCCTCGGTTTTCCAAGAGGTTTCGAACTTACACATTAAGTTAAGAATGTGTTTGCGTATTATTAAATCTTCTTCATTTAAAATATGTCCTCTAAAAACAGGTATTATACCTTGTTTAACAAGCGATTTGTAACTTTCAATACCTTTATCATTTTGTGCAAAACCATACCAACTATCGCTAATTGCAGATGCTCCTAAACCAATCATTACTTTAGTATTAGTTACGGTGTATCCCATAAAATTACGATGTAGTTTTTGGTTTTCGTGTGCCTTGTAAAGTGAATCTGTAGGTAATGAAAAATGATCCATACCTATTTCAAAATAACCAGCTTCAAGCAACATTTGTTTGCCTTTTTCGTATTGTAAACGTTTTTGAGTTGCAGTAGGCAAATCTTGATCGTTATAACCACGTTGTCCGTTTCCTTTAATCCATGGCACATGTGCATAACTGTAAAACGCGATACGTTCTGGTTTTAAGGTAATTGTTTTATTAATAGTATTCTCAACATCTTCCACTGTTTGAAACGGTAAACCAAAAATAATATCATGGCCAACAGATGTAAAGCCTTCTACTCTTGAAGCTTCTGTAGCTTGTTTTACATTCTCGAAAGGTTGAATTCTATTTATTGCTTTTTGTACTTTTAAATTATAATCTTGAACACCATAACTTACACGTTTAAAATTATAGTCTGAAAACATTTTTAAATGTGCTTCGGTTGTGTTATTCGGGTGTCCTTCAAAACTTAACTCGCAATCTTCACTAAATTTCCCAATTGAGTTTAATGCGTTTAGGAGTGTTTTTATGTTTTCAGGTTTAAAAAAAGTAGGCGTTCCACCACCAATATGTAATTCTTTAACGTTAGGCGTCTTACCAAGAAAACGTCTATAAAGCCTAAATTCTTCGATTAAAGATTCTATGTATGGTACTTCTACTCCATGGTTTTTTGTTATGCGTTTATGGCAACCACAAAAGGTACACATACTCTCGCAAAAAGGAAGGTGAATGTACAAGCTTACGCCATCAGTATCATTACTCTCGTCAAAGCTTTTTTTAAGCGATGCTTTCCATAATTTCAACGAAAACGAATCATTATCCCAATAAGGAACTGTTGGGTAACTGGTATATCTTGGTCCTGCTACGTTGTATTTTGCTATTAGAGATGTATTCATTTTTATAAACTATTTTAAAGCAAATTTATATTGAAATGAATGGTTAAAAGATGATAAATATCACCTGATAAAAAATCTAATGCCTAATGAAGAGAATTAGCAACTCTTAAAATATTTCATTCCAAAATTTTAATCTCTTATCTTTACAGAGCTAAAAAAAGAAAAATGTCTGACGCAAAAAAACCAGATAACGTTGTATTTAATAAAGAAAGTCAGCAATACGATGCTGCTTTAAAACCTTATGGTACAAATGTTGGAGCTCCCGCTATTAAAGTAACTGAAAATATTACTTGGAAAAACAAAAACGTTAATAAAGCCAACAAACAACTTAAAGCTAAATATTTAGAGCTTAAAGCTGAGTACGATAAAATGATAGAAGAGCTAGAATACAACAACTTAGTCTATAATGCTAAGTTTAGTTTTCAGCCAGATCTTGGAGAGGTTTATCATTTGTACAAAGATAAAAAAGGACAACCGTTTTTATCTATAATCTCACCAAACGAATGTAATTTCGATTTTGTGGGTAGCTTCTATTTAACATCAGAACACATGTGGAAGAAAGTAGATGAAACAACATCGAACAAACTACAATAACAGCTATTAATTTTCAGTTTAAAAATAACGCATTGCAATACACTATAATAGACGTTGAAACCTCAGGAAGAACTAACAGAATTACCGAAATCTCGGTGTTTAAATACGATGGCGATGTTATTGTAGACGAGTTTACTTCCTTAGTAAACCCAAACTGTTACATACCAGACCATATTACTGCTTTAACAGGAATAGATAATAATACTGTAAAAGACGCTCCAGAATTTCATGAAGTTGCACAACAGGTTTTAGATATTACTGAAGGCACTACTTTTGTAGCTCACAATGTAAATTTCGATTATAACGTAATTAGAAACGAATTTAAGGCTATAAATATAGACTTTACAAGAAAAAAGCTCTGCACCATTCGCTTAAGTAGAAAATTATTGCCTGGACATAAAAGTTATAGTTTAGGAAAACTTTGTAAAGATTTAGATATAAATATAAACGGACGACATAGAGCAAGAGGTGATGCCGAGGCTACTGTTATTCTTTTTAAAATTTTACAATCTCAAGAAAATGCAGAAGCTATTTTTTCTGAATTTTTAAATAAAAAAAACAAGGAAGCCACCTTACCTCCTAACCTACCAAAAGAAACTTTTAATGCCTTACCAAATGCTACAGGTATTTATAAATTAAAAAATAAGAAAGGAGAAATTATTTATGTTGGTAAATCTAAAGACATAAAAAAGAGAGTACTCAGTCATTTCCATAGTAAAACTCAAAAGGCTTTAGATATGGTTAGAGAAACTGCAGATATCGATTTTGAATTATCTGGTAGCGAGCTTATTGCTTTATTAATGGAAGATGCAGCCATTAAACATCATTTTCCAGAATATAATAAAGTCTCTAAACGCGCGCCCAAAGGTTTTTCGCTCTTTAGTTATCAAGATAGAAACGACGTTATGCATATTGCTATTAACAATAGTAAAGCAACACCAAACCCAATAATTACCTTTTATAGTTTGCGAGATGCACGTTTGTTTTTAGAACGTGTTTGCGAACAATTTAACTTGTGCCCTAAGTTTTGCCATTTACAAGAAGGTGTAGATGAATGCTCTCACTACATACTAAAAACATGTAAAGGTATTTGCAAAGGCAATGAAGACATTGCAGATTACAACGAGCGTGTTACCAATGCCATTTGCCAAATAGTTAACGATAGCCAAGATATTGTGATAAAAGAAAAAGGTAGATATGATTATGAAGACGCTTTTGTAATAGTTAAAAATGGAGCATATTTAGGTTATGGTTTTATAGATAAAAATGAACAAATTTTACATGACCACGAACTAGAACCTTTTTTAATAAAACAAAAAGATAATAGCGATGTACAAAGTATTTTAAGAAGTCTACTTTTAAAATAAAAGTGAAAAATATTAAATAAAAGCTAAACACAATAATTTAGGCACAGTTCGTGTTTACATTATCTATATTTGAAACTTAAATAATATTTATGAAACATTTTTTTATACTCTTAGCACTTAGTTTTTCTGTTTTAACAAGCGCTCAAAACAATGCATTTAAAGGAGGAGAAAATTTAACTTTTACTGCTGGTTACACCATGTCTGGATTAATGACGGATTTTGCAGAAGTAACAATGACAACTAGTAATGTAAAAACAAAAAGCGGAACCTTATTACGCTTAAAAACTAAAGCAACAACTTATAGTAAATGGGATGATTTTTTTAAAATTAGAGATCTTTACGAGAGTTATGTTAACCCAAAAACATTAACACCTTATCTATACAAGCGTGATATTAACGAAGGCGGGCATTACAAATTTGTTAAGTACAACTTTAACCATAAAACAAGATCTGTAAAAAGTTTAATTAGAAAAAAGAGTAAAAACTTTGCTTCTGGTTTTTGGGATGTTAACAAAACAGTGAAATTTAGTAGTGGAACAAAAGATATAGTAACAACTATTTACCATTTAAGAACTCTAGATATTAAAAAAGCTAGTGTTGGAGATAGTGATACTTTTCAAGTATTGTTTGACAATAAAGAGATGAGATTTAGATTTACTTATGCTGCCAAAGAGACTATTAACACTGCATTAGGCAAAAAAGAATGTTATAAATTACGTATTAACCTTATCAATAATAATGCTTTAAAAGGAAACGATAATTTTGTTTGGTTAACTGCAGACGAAAATAAAATTCCTGTTTATGCTAAATTTAAAGTAGCGATAGGAAGTGGAGAATTAAAAATTAAAAGCGCAACAGGTTTAAAAAATTAAAAACTATGAGATTATTATTTATTATTTTAGGATTAATAAGCGCAATATTTGCAGTTATTTTATCGGTTTTACCTTTATCTAATTTTGCTTATTTTCCTGCAATAGCAGCATTAATATTTGGAATATTAGCATTTATTAAAACTAAAGGTACTAATCAACCAAAACACACAATTCAACTTATATTCCTATTAACCATCATTTCTTTAGCATTAGCAACTTACAAATCTGTTACTGCAACTACCGAAGTTGGAGATACAGAACAACTTGAACAACGTGCTAAAGACTCTGAAGAAGATGCAATAGAGGAATTGAATGATATAGATATATCAGAATAACGTTTTTGCTAATTGTAAGAATTTATCTATATATTTGATATATAAATTTATTTAAAATGAAATCTTTACTTATAGTTTCTGCGTTTGTAATCGTTGGTTCATGCGCAGAAACTAAATATAGCACTAAAATTGAAAACTTAGAAAACAGTGTCAATATACAAGACAGTGAACTTATTCTAGAATATTCAAACTCTATAAATGCTGCCGATTTAAAAAGTAGATTAGCCATTTTTGCTTCAGAAGAATTTCAAGGTCGTGGCACAGGAAAAGAAGGTCAAAAAAAAGCAACAGACTATTTAAGAAACTTCTATAAATCGAAAGCTATAGCTCCTGCAGTTAACGATTCTACTTACTACCAAACTATATCTGCAGACTTTTTACCAGAAGGAATTGGTGCATCAGAAAACGTATTAGCTTATATAAAAGGAAGCGAGAAACCCGAGGAAGTCTTAATTATTTCAGGTCATTTAGATCATTTAGGTATCGAAAACGACAGTATCCATTTTGGTGCAGACGATAATGGTTCTGGATCTATGGCAATAACAGAAATTGCTGAAGCCTTTAAAATTGCAGAACTAAAAGGGCATTCGCCTAAAAGAAGCGTTTTATTTTTACATCTTACAGCCGAAGAAATAGGACTACAAGGTTCTAAGTTTTATGTAGAAAATCCTATTTTTAAATTAAACAAAACCATTGCAAACCTTAATATAGATATGATTGGTCGTGTAGATGAAATACACGAAAAAAATCCTGATTACATCTACATTATTGGTGCAGATAGAATTAGTAAAGAATTAGAATACATTTCATATAAAACAAACGAGGCATTTACAAATTTAGAATTAGATTATAAATACAATGCCGAAAACGATAAAAATAGATATTATTATAGAAGTGATCATTACAATTTTGCCCAGCAAAATATTCCAGTTATTTTTTACTTCAATGGAGAGCATCCAGATTATCACAAACCTACAGATACTCCAGAAAAAATAAACTATCCGTTATTAGCTAAACGCACTAAATTAATTTTTGCAACAGCATGGCAATTGGCAAATAGAACTGATTTCTTAACTCATAATGAGGAAATTTAAAGCTGTTAAAAAAAATACAACAAATATTAAAGGCATTATTTTTTCACGTATTTTTACTTCTTAATCAAACCATTACATTATTAAATGAAAAAATTACTTTCACTTTTTGCTATTACACTAGTATTAGCAGCATGTGGCTCTTCTAAAAGCAAGGATGCTACAACAACCACAAAAGCACCTGCAGATCCAACAAAATATGCAGAAACTATTACTTCTCAAGATTTAAAAACTGCTCTTTACATTTATGCTGGAGACGAATTCGAAGGTCGTGAAACTGGTAAAGAAGGACAGAAAATGGCTGTAGAATTCATTAAAAAGCATTACATAGAAGACGAAATACCTGCAGCAAAAAGCGATGGTAACTATTTTCAAAATGTTCCATTAGAAATTATTGCAACTCCAGATGTAAAATTAAGCATCAACGGAAAATCTTTTACAAACATAGACGATTACGTATCTGTTGTCTCTTCTAAAGATGCTACAATAAACACAAAAGATATTGTTTTTGCTGGTTATGGTATAGACGACGAAAATTATTCTAGTTACGACGGTTTAGACGTAAAAGGAAAAGTTGTTGTAATTCGTTCTGGAGAACCAAAAAACGCAGATGGTAATTATGTTATTACTGGAACAGATAAAGGCTCTAAATGGTCTAATATGCGTCAAGCATTTGCATCAAAACAAGACGTTGCAAAAAATAAAGGAGCTAAAGCACTTTTATTTTACTATCCAGAAGTTTACGCTATGGCAGCTAATCGTTTTGGTCGCTCAAGCGGAAGAATGAATTTAGCAGGTGGTGCAGAAGACATGATGTATATGCTAATTAATACAGATTTAGCTAAAGCTTTAGTTAACGATATTGAAACTAACGAAAAGTCAATGTCTGTAAAATCTGATGTGAATATTACTTATAAAAATAATTCTGAAAAAATAAGCTCAGAAAACGTAGCTGCAATTATTAAAGGAAGCGAAAAACCAAACGAATACATTGTTATTTCTGCACACTTAGACCACGAAGGTATTAAAGATGGTAAAGTATATAATGGTGCCGACGATGATGGTTCTGGAACTGTAGCTGTATTAGAAATAGCTGAAGCTTTTGCTAAAGCTAAAAAAGAAGGTAATGGACCAAAACGTTCTATTGTTTTTCTTAACGTAACAGGAGAAGAGAAAGGACTTTTAGGTTCTAAACATTATACAGAGAATGATCCTATTTTTCCATTAGCAAACACTGTTGCAAACCTAAACATAGATATGATTGGGCGTTTAGATCCTAAACGTGAAAAGAAAAACAGAAATTACTTATACTTAATTGGAAGTGATAAATTAAGTACAGAATTACACGATATTTCTGAAGCTATGAACACTAAATACATGAACATAGATTTAGATTATACGTTTAACGACGAGAACGATCCAAACCGTTATTACTATAGAAGTGACCATTATAACTTTGCTAAAAATAATATTCCTGTAATTTTCTATTTCAATGGTACTCACGACGATTATCACCAACCAGGAGATACACCAGATAAAATTGAATACGATTTATTAGAAAACAGAACACGTTTAGTATTTTATACTGCATGGGAGTTAGCTAATAGAGACGCTAGAATTACAGTAGATAAAACTACAGAATAGTTTTTAAACGTAAACAATAGATATAAAAAAGCCTTTCAATTAATTTGAAGCTTTTTTTTAGTTATCAAAATAAAATTTATCATTACTAAATAACATCTAAATTTTCATATTTTGTTTTGTTTAGAGAATTTAGTTAATGTGAATTACTTTATAACGAGTTGCCAATAATACCTAAATGAAAATAGAATACGAAAAACTACGAAATGAAATCAAGAGAAAACACAGCTTTAAATACAAGCCTAAATTTTCTGAATCATTCAAAACAAATATTAACGAAAATCAAATTACACCATTAATTATCGAAGTATTTAAAAAATTGGAATGGCCAATAGTTTTTCAAAACAATAAGTCTGTAGAAGCAAAATGTAAAGGCGATTTTAGTAAATTAGTAGGAAAACTAACCATAACAAAAAATAATTCTGGAAGAATTGAGGTGAATAGCAAATCATTAGAAGGAATTTTTTTTGATTTTGGTAAGAACTCCAAAAGAACAGGATTGTTTATTGCTCTTTTCAAAAAGTTAGCAATCGAATATAAAGAAAGCGGGAAGCTTAATGAATTAGAAACTGAATTTGAAAAACAAAATAGTTGGGTTGATTATGAAGTTCCATCGAAATTACCAAAACCTAAAAAATTTGGAAAACCAAACTTGATTCTCACAATAATTGGTGGATTAATAATCGCAATTCTATTTGGAATGCTAATTGGGTTTTTAACTATTGAATTCACATATTTTATTGGTTTATATGAACTCGGAATCGGAATCGGAATTGGTTATTTATTCGGACTAGTTTTAAGGCAAACTAATTACATAGAATTTAGACCAATTCAATTCATTATTGGTGGAATGATGGTTATTCTCTTTTTTACAAATCTATACACTCAATATTATTTAGTTTCCATAGAGAACAATATGATAACATTTAATTTTATTGAATTTATGAGATTTCGTTGGGAAGTTGGATTAAAAATTAAAAAATTAGAAACTGGCTCTGTTGGTCTTTTACTTTTTTGGATTTTTCAAATTGTTTTTCCTTTCTTTCTAGCTGAAGTAAAAATTGCAGGAATAACAATGAATTATATGATTGAAAAAATTCCTAAAAAAGTTCTAGAATATACAATTTATCTTTTTGACATTGGAATGCAGGTAAGCGAAGTTAGAGCAGAATTATCACAAAAAGGTTGGAATAAAGAATCTGACCAAAATGAGGTTTTTGAAGCTTTAGGAGCGATTAATGGATTTCGGGAAAACAATCGTGAATAAAGTACTACTAGCAACACACTTATAGAAAAAATTAAATTAGGAACAATACACTCTACTTAATTTTATCTAATATTTAATCACAATTTCCAAAGCAAACACCTAATTATAATAACAAAAAAAGCTTCTCATTTCTGAGAAGCTTTTTGCTTTTGGGTGAAAGACGGGATTCGAACCCGCGACCCTCGGTACCACAAACCGATGCTCTAACCAACTGAGCTACAATCACCATTTAAACACATTTTTGTAATGCGTGTGCAAATGTAAATTAAATCCCTTTTACTACAAAGTTTTTTATTAAAATTTTTAATCTTTTTTTATCTTTTTATTTTAGATCAAACAAGCTATCAACAGTAATATAGCGCTCTACAGTAAAACCTTCGGCGTAATCCACTCCAACTAAGCGACCTAAGTCTTTAGCTCTATAATTAACACTATCAATAAAGCTTTTACTTGTTATTGGTGTTTCTGGCTCATTACTTTTACTATTAAAGAATTGAGTCTGGTATGCATCTACAGATTTTTGCTTAATTTCCATAAAATTAGAAATATCGACTACAAAATCTGGTTCAATGTTCTTCCATTGTATGTAATGGTACACATGCTTTGGTCTCCATTTTTCTTGATTTACATCGTCAAGCTTTGTTTCAATTTTAATTAATCCGCTTAAAAAACAAGCATCGCTTACTAGCTTACTTCCTTTTCCGTGATCAATATGTCTATCGTCAATAGCATTACAAAGCACAATCTCAGGTTGGTATTTTCTAAGCATTTTAATTATTTCTAATTGATGCTCTTTATCATTAATAAAAAAGCCATCTGCAAAACCTAAGTTCTCTCTAATAGACAAACCTAGAATCTCAGCCGCATTTGCTGCTTCTGCTCTTCTTGTTTCGGCTGTACCACGAGTACCTAATTCGCCTTTTGTTAAATCTATTACGCCTACTTTTTTACCTTCGGCAATTGCTTTTGCAATAGTTCCTCCTGCTCCTAGTTCTATATCGTCTGGATGTGCTCCAAATGCTAGTATATCTAATTTCATAGAAAATTTATTTTTCATTCCACAAAAGTGGAAATCGCTTTAATTATTTATTTATCCAATCTTGTTGTTCCTTTTCTGTTAAAAACGTCCAAGCTACTACTCTACTCTTTTTATTCCCTTGACTCATTTCTATTACCTTAACAGTAGTTGCGCCTAATTTCGCTAAAGACTTCTTCATAGACTTAATATTATCTTTACTAGATACTAAACTAGTGTACCAGAAACATTGTGTCTTAAATAGAGAACTTTCGTAAAGATAAGTGTGTAAAAAAGCCTTCTCTCCGCCTTTAAAACACAATTCGTGTGCTTGACCTGCAAAATTTCTTGTTACCGCATCTGTAAGCTTACCTAAACCTTTTAATTTACGTGTTGTAGCTTCAAAAGCTTCAGCTTCGTCTTTAAAAAATGGAGGATTACAAATGGATACAGAAAATTTATCATTTGAACTTATAACACCTTTAAAAACACTTTCTGCAACAGGCTGGTGTTTTAACTGAATCTCTTTTTTAAGCTTGTTCTTAATAATTATTTTTTCCGCGTAAGCGATAGACTTTTTATTAGCATCTGTAGCTACAAATTTCCAGTTATACTCAGCATTACCAAGTAACGGATAAATACAAGATGCTCCTGTACCAATATCTAAAACAGTAATATCTTTACTGATCTTAGATTTTCTTATAAGGTCTGCAATATGATGTATGTAATCTACACGACCAGGAATTGGAGGACATAAATTAGTGTCTGGAAACTGCCAATATTCTATATTATAATGAGACTTTAGCAATGCTGTATTTAATGCTTTTACAGCTTTAGCGTCTGCGAAATCTATGGTTTGTTTTTCGTATTTATTAACGAAAACGTGTGGTATTAATTCCGGAAAAACCTCTGTTAGTTTTTCGATGTCGTAATCAATAATGTGTTTGTTTTTTTATGCAAAATTTTATAATGTGTTTATTGCTTGTTGTATATCCTTTTTTAAATCTTTTACTGATTCTATTCCTAATGAGAATCTAATTAAACCATCGCTTATTCCTACGGCATCTCTTTCTTCTTGACTTAACAATGAATGAGATGTTTGTGAAGGACTTACAACAGTGCTCTCTACTCCTGCTAAGCTTAGAGAAGCTTTAATTAGTTTTAATGCTTTTTGAAATTTTTCTGAATCCAATCCATCTTCTAATTCAAAAGATAGCATAGCTCCAAAACCATGCATTTGCGCTTTTGCGAGTTCATGCTCTGGATGGTTTTTTAAACCTGGGTAATAGACCTTTTTAATGGCATCGTTTTTCTCTAACCATTTAGCCATTTTACCCGCGTTCTTAGTTTGTTTTTTAACACGAAGTCCCATAGTTTTCATGCTACGTTCTAGCATCCAAACGGTAAAGTCGCTTAAACTACCTCCCAGATTTATTGAAACCTTCCATATGCGATCCATGTGTTCTTTAGAGCCTGTAACCGCTCCAGCGCAAATATCACTATGTCCTCCAAAATACTTGGTTGCAGAGTGCATAATTAAATCTATACCAAAATCTCCAGGTGTTTGATTTACTGGACTTGCAAATGTATTATCAATACTTGTAAGTATTTTATGTGCTTTTGCTAAATCTGCTACAGCTTTAATATCTGTAATGGTTAACAAAGGATTAGAAGGTGTTTCTAAATGTATTAACTTGGTATTTGGTTGAATTGCTGCTTCAAAATCTGCTATGCTATAACCGTTTGTAAAGGTAAATTCTATATTAAATTTAGGAAATTCCTCTCGTATAAAATTACTTGTACCACCATACAGTGTATTTTGAACGACAATATGATCTCCTGATTTTAAGAAGGCTAAAAACATATGACTTAAAGCTGCCATACCTGAACCAAAAATCATTGCCATTTCTTTACGCTCTAAAGCTGCAATTTTTTTTGACAAATATTCTTGATTTGGTGTATTAAAAGAACGTGGATAACGTTTTACATCCATATCTATAAACTCGTAAGAGCTTGCTAAATAAATAGGAGATACTGCACCTTTAAACTGTTCGTCTTTAATTTCTCCAACATGTGTACAAATGGTATTTAAACCTAATTTATTTTTACTCATAACGTAAAGATAGTAATTGTTACATTTAAGTTTTAGTACTTATCTATAAACAATTGTATTATTCTTAAAATCTATTAAAAACCAATGGTTTAACAACGTTTTAACGCAAAATAAAAACCTCTATTTGTATATTAGAAGTATTATGATACAGACAGAAAAAAAAGAAAATACAGCGTTTATTAAAGAATCAGTTAATTATTTGAAACACTTAGGTTTCGAAAATATAAAGGCAGATGTAGAAGGTTATGAAAGTCCTAAATCTTACGTTAAAAAAGATGGTGATGTTAAGATTACTCCAGATATAACAGCTACTAAGCGTACCAGGAAATACTACTTTGAAATTAGTTTAAAAAGTGATAAACCACGTTTATTAAAGTCTAAATGGCGTTTTATAGATGTGTTAAGTAGAATGAACGATCACCGATTTAGAATTATAACTACAAAAGGACATTATAAATTTACAAATGATCTTCTAAACGATATAAACTTACACAAAACACTAATTAAGCTATAATTTATAGCTAATTAGAAATGAAACAGCGTATAGATTCCACTACATACGCTGTTTTTTTATGCTTTATTATTAAGCTGTGATTTAAGTAGTTTATTCTGCTCAGCCATTAGTTCATTTAAATCTGTAAGTAACTGAATATCTTTTGGTGTTTTAACTGTTTTATCTTTAGCATCGTGAGACTTGTCTCGTAATCTATTCATTGCTTTTACAACAAGAAATACAGTAATTCCAATAATTATAAAATCCATGAAAGCTTCTGCTAAAGCACCATATTGCATAACGACTTCGTCTGCAATTACTTTACCAGCTTCATCAAAAGTTCCTTCTCTTAGAACAATTTTTTTATCTTGAAGATTAATACCATCAGTTAATAAAGATAAAGGTGGCATTAATACTTTTTTTACTAGAACATCTATAACTTTATTAAAGGATGCTCCAACAATAATACCAATTGCCATGTCCATCATATTACCTTTTACAGCAAACTCTTTGAACTCTTTTAAAAATGTAGACATACTAAACCTTAGATAATGTTATAAACCTATTTCTTATAATATTTAGCATACATTCTATAAGAAGAAACAGCTAATATAGTTATAAGAACTACTGCTACTCCAATGTACTTATAACTTAAATCCTGTCCAGATTGATAAGAATGTAATCCTGATAAGTAGAAATTTACACCAAAATAAGTGAAAATTATAAATCCTAAAGCTATAATAGACATCAAGTTAAAAAACCATCTACCACGTAAACCTGGTACTAAACGGGCGTGTATTACAAAAGCATAAACCATTATACTAATAAGTGCCCAAGTTTCTTTTGGGTCCCAGCCCCAATAACGTCCCCAACTTTCGTTTGCCCACATTCCGCCAAGAAAGTTTCCAATGGTTAGCATTACTAAACCAACGGTTAAAGACATTTCGTTAATAATGGTAAGCTCCTTTATGTTTAAGAGCATTTTTTCTTTGTTTTCTTTGTTTGTTAACAGCATTAATACTAGGACTGTTACTCCCAAAATCATAGATAAAGTAAAAGGTCCGTAACTTGCAACAATTACTGCAACATGTATCATTAACCAGTAACTATCTAAAACTGGAGGTAGATTTGCAATCGCTGGATCCATCCAACTTAAATGTGCAACCATTAACAGCATAGACGTTACAAACGCTCCTGCTGCTGTAGTTAAATTAGAAGAATGTTTTCCACTAATTAAACTAGTATAAACGGTAGCTAAACTTTTATTCGAAGTACTAGAAAGCATTAATCCAAATAACATTGTTGCCCAAGCTACATAAATCATAGATTCGTAACCATCACTCCATGGTGCGTGTCCTGAAATATACCAACGTAAAATTAAACCTATTGTATGTGCTATAAACGATAGTAATATTAATATTTTAAGCGTTACTATTAATAGATTAAGAAACTTGCTTTTGTCTTTAAAAATTTGGACGATTAATAATACAAATAGTATTGCTCCAAACAACATGTAAGCGTAATGTAGATTTTTAAAGATATCGTACTTGTTGTATAAAATTTCTGTGTTAATTTTTTCTTCGCTAAGCATGACTTCGCTTCCTAGCTTAACTTGATTTCTTTTAAAAGCTTCTAAAATTTTATCAGCTTCAGAAAAATCACCAGATTGCTTTGCATTATTTAAACGGTATAAATAAAGATTAAAACTCTGGTTTACAAAACTCTGGTAAATAGTATCTTTTATTTGCTCCTTATAATGTTCTTTTCTGTATTCGTTAGAAGAAATCCATTTATTATTCTCGTCTTCTGGAATAGGAAATATTTTAAGCGAATTACCTTGTACTGTATTATGAAGCAAGTTTACACGTTGATCTGCTTCACGAAATTCTTTTTGATAACCATTAGGCGCTATTGCTTTGTATGCTTCATCTAAGTATGGTGCTAATTTGTAATCTCCATTACCAGTAAAGAAATTACCTAAAGTAGCATAACCAACAGATTTATCTACGCCTATAATACTTCTTAAAGAATCGTCTTTTTTAGCTTTTAAATAGATAATTGGTACGTTGTACCAAAATGCAGGACTCTCTTGTACAGAAAGAAAAATTTGATCTGCACTAAAACCTTCGTAAGTATCACTTTTACTTAATTTTCTTAAAAATTCTGATGCATAAGTATTAACAGGCATCATTCGTCCTCCAACATCTTGTATAACCAAACGACCAAACTTATCTGCTTGTTCTTTTGGTACTATATTAGCGCGTAAAATAGAATCTACTGCAGCTTTATTTTCTTCGTAAGTGTATTCGTCATGCTCTACTACATTAGCCTTTGTTTGCACTTGTTGAACTGCTGCGTGTTCAGAATGGTCGTGACCATCGTCTGCAGAGTGTTGTTCTTGAGCAAAACCTGTAAGAGAAAAACAGACTAATAGAATAGAAATAATCTCAGATTTCTTTTCTTTTACTTTATCTAATGCACGTTTTAAGTCGGCAAAACGTGTGTTTTTATCAAACAAGATAGCCATCATACCAAAATAAAGTAACATATAACCTAAGTACGTAAACCAAGTTCCCCAATAATCATGATTAACAGAGAGTCTAGTTAATGTTTCGTTGTTATCGAAACCAGCTTGAAAGAAGCGGTATCCTCTGTGATCTAAAACATTATTCATAAAAATTTTATAATCAAAATCACCTTCTTGCGCATCGTTTACAGTAATAGCACTTGAAAAAGCCGAATAACTGTTTTTAGTTCCAGGATATTTATCTGCAACAAAATCATTTAATTTTATACTAAATGGTAATTCTAACAGTTTAGCTCCAAATCTAAAATCCAAATCTAAACCTCCTATTTCTAATCTTTCCCATTGGTTTGTGGTACCCATTCCGCCAAGTAGGTTTACTTTTTTCGTTTCACCATTAGCAGAGACGTTTAATACTATGCCATCTTCATCACTTTTTAATAATTGCGATTTTTTTACAATATCAAAAGTTCCTTTTATAACTGGCTTTGGAAACACCATTTGCATTTTACCAATTACGTATCTAGAACGTAACATTAAAGGCTGAATACTATCTTTAACCAATTTACCTTCAGACATTGTTGCCATTTGTAAATATTCACCTTCAAAAGGAGAATCTATAGTTATCCCATTTTCACCATCCACTATATTAATAGCTCCTTTTTTAGGATTATTTAAAGTAAAAATAATATTATGAATCAATTGATCTTCACCAGATTTTAAGTAGTGATTATGTGGTGCACCATTACCTGCTTCTACTATTTTTAGGTACTCTTCACCGTTTTCATTTGGAATAATATCTTTTTCTGCACTAGAAACAAATTTTTCTAAAGACACAGAAACTGGTGTAGTATTGTATGTTGTGCTAAATTCTAAAGAGTTGTTTAGTCTTTCAGAGAAATCGACTTCCTTTTCAATACGTAAACGTTGTGGTACATCATTAATTTTGTAATCTCCGTTTACCAATACTTGAACGTATGTTTTTTGAGATAGAAAAGTATTTTCTGTTTCACCTTCTTGAATTGGCATCATTCCTTCATACCCAATGTAACGCGTAATAAAAGCGCCTAAAAGAATAAAAATGAAAGCCAAATGCAGCACTAATGTTGCCCATTTTGCTTTTTTATACAAACGGAATCTAAAAATATTTCCAACAAAATTAATGACGAAAAAAACCATAATTGCTTCAAACCACCACGTGTTATAAATTAAGGTTCGAGAATAAGGTGTTGGAGAAGTTTCTTGTCCTGCATCCATAAAAGTACCAATAATCATGGCAGCAGCAAAAAGAATAAATAAAGTGGCTGTTAAACGAGTAGAAAAAAGGATTTTCGTGAGTTTATTTTGCATCATATCAAGGCTCTGTTTAGCTCGTGCAAATATAATCCTTTTTGTTTGTTTTAGTTATCGGATAAATGAGGAATTACTGTTAAAATTACGATAAATCTTTAGCGCGCGCTTCAAATATTTTTAAGTATAAAAATGAGCCCATTTTTCGAGCACGACGTTTTGCATTTTCGGCTACTTCTCCTTCAAATAATTCGTCTATAGTTTGAATCCAATAATTTAACCAAATCCCAAAATGAAGTTCGGTAATACTATTATTATTGTCCTTATCTACTTTTGCGTGCACCTCGAGCGGATTGCCTATGTATTTATGTTCTAATTTTCTAGAAAAAAACAAACTAGATTCCCAAAATGTAGTTAAATGGTTAAGGTGTTTTTTCCAATTAGTAATCGCATTATTAAAAATTGGCCCTAGAGTTTCATCATTTCTTATTTTAACATAAAATGAATCTACCAATAACGCTACATCTTCTCGAGTGTTTATATCTTTTTTCTCCATTGTTTACAAAGATACTATTATCATCTTTTTTTTAAGCGTTTGGTTACTTATTTTAGCCAAATGATTTCAGTAGTACTTTTAGGCGCAGGAAATGTAGCCACTCACCTATTTAAAGCTTTTCATGCTTCGAAAGAAGTTGAAATAAAACAATGGTATAATCGTAGTTTAAAGACGATTGACAAATATAAAAACAAAGTGGAAGTAACCGATGATTTATCGTCGTTGGTTCTAGCAGATATTTATATTCTAGCAGTTAGTGATGATGCTATAGAAGATTTATCTATGCAACTCCCTTTCGAAGACCGATTGGTAGTACATACTTCTGGTAGCACGAGTTTATATGCTGTAGATATGAAACAAAAACGAGGTGTATTTTATCCTTTACAAACGTTTTCTAAAGCTGCAGATCTTAATTTTACAGATGTTCCTATTTGTATTGAAGCTTTGAAGAAAGCCGACTTACCACTTTTAAAGCAATTAGCTGAAGCTATTGGTAGCAAGAGTAATAAGGTGAATAGCGACCAAAGACAAGCCTTACATTTAGCAGCAGTATTTGTAAATAATTTTACAAATCAGTTGTATAGAATGGCTCATGAAATTACAGAAATGAATGGAGCAGAATTCGATATTTTAAAACCATTAATTAAAGAGACTGCTAATAAAATAGAATCGCTCTCTCCTTATCTGGCACAAACTGGACCGGCATTACGCAACGATAAGAAAACAATAAAAAGACATTTAAAACAACTAGAAAGCGACCAACATAAAGACGTTTACGAGTTGCTTACAAAAGCTATAAAAAAGACACATGGAATACGATAAAAGTTACAAAGAGTATTTAGTAAACATTAATACCTTTATTTTTGATGTTGATGGTGTATTAACAGACGGTTCTCTTACAATAACAGAAACTGGAGACATGTTAAGAACCATGAATGTTAAAGACGGCTATGCATTAAAACAAGCATTAAATAAAGGTTATAACGTTTGTATTATTTCTGGAGGAACAAACGAAGGCGTTAAAAAACGTTTAGAAAATTTAGGCGTTTTAGATGTGTTTTTAGGTGCACACAATAAGATAGAGCAGTTTAATAAATATATTTTAGATAAAAATATAAAACCAGAAAACGTGTTATATATGGGAGACGACATTCCGGATATTCCTGTTATGGAATTAGTAGGTTTAGCTACTTGCCCACAAGATGCTGTACAAGAAGTAAAACAAGTTTCAAATTACATTTCACATATAAGTGGTGGAAAAGGTAGTGTACGCGATGTTATAGAACAGGTTTTAAAAGTAAAAAACGATTGGAATACTTTTTTTGATGCTTCAATTTAGCATCTGTTTTAAGTAAACGAAAAATAGAATAACATTAATACTTTCAATTTTAATACTTATTCCTATATTTTTTTTGGAATAATGGCATTAATAAAAAGATGTATTATCAATACCATAGATAAACTTTGAATTTACTAAACTTAATCCGCTGGAGAAATTTATTAATGATTGCCGTAGTGCAACTATTAGTTAAATATGCATTATTCCCTGCTTTTGTAATAGACACAACTTTGAGTCCGTTAAACTTCTTTTTATTAATACTAGCAACACTTGCCATTGCTGCTGGTGGCTACATTATTAATGATATTTATGATATTGAAACAGATACCATAAACAAACCAAACAAAGTAATTGTAGGTAAAAAAATAACAGAGAGTTCTGCTAACAAATTATACATCTTATTTACTTTTATTGGTGTTTGTATTGGTTTCTATTTGTCTCACAAAGTTGGTAGACCTCCATTTTTTGGGCTATTTGTAATTATTGCTGCAGCACTTTATGTCTATGCTTCTTATTTAAAACAAATTGCAGTTGCTGGTAATATTATAGTGTCAATACTAGTATCACTTAGCTTACTAATTGTTGGCGTTTTTGAACTTATTCCTGCAATGACTATTGAAAACGAAACTATACAATCTACAATGCTTGAGGTACTAACAGATTTTGCCATTTTTGCATTTCTAATTAATTTTATACGTGAAATAGTAAAAGACACTCAAGATGTAGATGGAGACCACAAAGCTGGTATGCAAACCTTACCTATTTTATTTGGTAAAGCACGAACATCTAAAGTAACAATGGCTTTAACGTTAATAACTATTGCTATAATTATTTACTATATAACGACTTTTTTATACATGCATGTTACAGCAATTGCCTATTTTTTAATTGCTGTAGTTGGACCGTTAATTTACATTGCTATTAAAATGTTTACTGCAGAAAATAGTAACCATTTTAAACACATAAGTTTTATGCTTAAAATAGTAATGATTACTGGAATGTTATCGATGGCACTTTACAGAGTAATACTATAATTATGCTAAACGAAAAACTTAAAAATAGACATATTATATTGGCTTCAGGTTCTCCAAGACGTCAAGACTTTTTTAAAAATTTAGGTTTAGATTTCGAAATAAGGTTAAAAGATATTGAAGAAATCTATCCTCCTGAATTAACGCATTGTCAAATTAGTGACTATTTAGCCGAATTAAAATCTTTACCTTTTATTAAAGAACTAAAAGATGAAGACATCCTAGTGACGAGCGATACTATAGTATGGCATAAAGACATCGCTTTAGGCAAACCAAAAGATAATGATGAAGCTTTTGCCATGTTAAAATCTTTAAGTAACGATACTCACGAAGTTATTACATCTATCTGTATACGCACAAAAGTTTATAAAAAGACTGTAAATGCCGTTACAAAAGTTACTTTTAAAGCCTTTACAGACAAAGAACTTTGGCATTATATTACAACGTGCTCTCCTTTAGATAAGGCTGGAGCTTATGGTATTCAAGAATGGATTGGGCAAGTGGGTGTTATTAATATAGAAGGCTCCTATTTTAATGTTATGGGTTTACCAACACACTTACTTTACGAAACGTTAAATACTGTTGCCGACGATTATTAGTATTGTAATTTTGTAATAAAAAAAACATGAATACAAAAAATAAAATCCTTGCATGTTTAGTTGTTGTTTTTGCATTAACACTATGTTCTTGTACTAATAAAGAATCAAAAAACTTAGACCATTCCAAAGTTGAAACTGAAATAAACACGAGCCCTAAAACTAAAGTCTTTCAACCTAACAAAAGCTTTAATGATTACTGGTATGCTGGTGAAGCTGAGATTTCTTCTTATAATCTTGAGCAATCTCGCTATGGAGAGACAAGGAACGGAACAGCTGTTTTAATATATGTAACGGAACCTTTTCTAGCCGATAAACAAGTTAAATCAGATAATAGTAACCCTTCTAATATTAATGTTTTAAAGCTTAATAAGACTAAAAATTTCACTACTGGTATTTATCCGTACTCTATTATGCAGAGTACTTTTTATCCTGTTACAAATAATAAACATGCAATAAAAGTAAGCTGCTCTATACAAGAATGGTGTGGGCATGTTTATACTCAATTAAATAACCGTGATCAGTTTGAAATAGACTCTCACTCCTACTTCGAAAATCAAGCAGATAATGATTTTACTTTAGATAAAAGTATTTTAGAAAACGAACTTTGGACACAATTACGTATCGATCCTAAAAGTCTTCCAACAGGAGAAGTTAAGATAATTCCATCTTTAGAGTTTGTTCGTTTAAAACACGATCCTCTAAAAGCATACGACGTTTCTGCTATTTTAAAAACAGGCAACTACACACTTAACTACCCTAGTTTAAAGCGTAAACTTAGTATTAATTTTAATCCAAAATTTCCTTACGAGATATTAGATTGGGAAGAAAATATCGATGGTGCAATTACAAAAGCAACAAGATTAAAAACAATAAAATCTGCATACTGGAATAAAAAAAGTAAGAAAGACGAAGTATTAAGAGAAACGCTTCTCTTACAATAAAATAGTGTTATGTTACTACTTAAAACTTACACCATGTTTCTACAAAAAATTGAACCAGAACTTATAAATACAATAATTCTATTAGCTGTATTTATTATTATTAGAACAGTAGGGAAAATTGCTATTAGAAAAATCGGTATTAAAAGCACTATAAACGATGCACGTATCCGATTAATTTCTAGATACTTCACATTTACTCTATTAATTATTTTTCTATTTATAGAAGCATTTATTGTTGGTGTACAACTAGATGAAATTTCAATTGTATTCTCTTCTGTTTTTGCTGTAATTGGTGTTGGCTTATTTGCTATTTGGTCTATTTTAAGCAATGTTACTTCTGGTGTAATTATGTTTTTTTCGTTTCCTTATAAAGTAGGAGATAAAATAAAAATCCATGATAAAGATTACCCAATAGAAGCTGTAATAGAAGATATTCGTGCTTTCCAATTACATCTTAGAATAGATTCTGGTGATTTAGTAACATATCCAAATAATTTAATTCTTCAAAAAGCAGTAACTTTAGTTCAAAAAGACGCCATAGAAGATTTTGGTGATTTTCATTAACAATTAAACAATGACTAAGAGAAAACCTAAAAAGCGAACTCAAAATTATAAAAAGCAGGTTGGGCAAGTTCCTGGTGCTTTAATATATACAGGTACTAGAGAAACTTCTCAATTATTTATAGAATCGTTTGACTACAATAAAGATTCTTTTGTAGAAAAAGAATTAAAGACTGTAGAAGAGGCTTTTCAGTTTAAATCCTCAGGTACTGTAACATGGATTAACCTTAATGGTTTAAACCAAATTGGAGAGATTGAAAAACTAGGTACGCATTACAACTTACACCCATTAGTTTTAGAAGATATAGTAAGCACAAATCAACGTCCAAAAATTGATGAATATGAAGACTACATATTTATTGTTTTAAAGATGATGTATTATGATGCTGATGAGAAAATTATATCTGAGCAAGTTAGTTTTATTTTAGGTGAGAATTATGTGCTATCGCTTCAAGAAGCTGAAGGCGATGTGTTCGACTCTTTGCGCGAACGTATTCGCCAAAGTAAAGGTCGTATTCGTGGTTTAGGCTCAGATTATTTGCTCTATGCTTTAATAGATTCTGTAGTGGATCATTATTATGCCATTATTGAAACAATGGGTAATAAAATTGAAGATCTTGAAGATAATTTATTCGAAGGCTTAACTAAAGACGAGATTAGTACAGAAATACAAGGACTTAAACGAGAAGTGTTAAAAGTAAGACGTGCTATTTTTCCGTTACGCGAAATTATAAATCGTATCGATAAAAATAACAGTAAACTTATTGATGAAAAAACACTACACTATTTTAGTGATGTTTATGACCATATTATACAAGTGTCTGATACTATAGATATATATCGAGAAATGATTTGGGGATTAATGGATATGTATATGACCACCATTAGTAATCGCATGAACGAAGTCATGAAAGTACTAACCATTATTGCAACTATTTTTATACCATTAACTTTTATTGCTGGTATTTACGGGATGAATTTTGATAACATTCCAGAACTGCATTATAAATACAGTTACCAAATACTTTGGATTGTAATGATTGTTATTTTCTTAGGTATGCTGTATTATTTTAAGAGGAAAAAGTGGCTGTAATTTACCTAGCTATCATCTTAAAGTTCAATTTATAATATTAAAGATAAATAACATACATTTGGTAACTGTTAAACGACAACTCATCCTTTTTTAAATGCAAACCATAAATGAGTTAATGATATTTGAGTAATTAATTAAATTACGAAATATGTCATACAAAATTTTAATGTTCTTGCATTTGTTTACTGTACTTCCCGCATTTATTATAGGAACCATAAGTCTTGCTCTAAAAAAAGGAACTCAATTACACAAAGTATTAGGTAGAATATATATGGTACTAATGCTATTTACAGCTACAGTAACTCTTTTTATGCCTGCTGCAGTTGGACCAACCGTTTTTAATCATTTTGGGTGGATACACCTCTTTAGTTTTTTAACACTTTACACTGTTCCAACGGCATATACTGCTATTAAAAAAGGAAACATAAAAGCCCATAAACGTAAAATGATATTACTATACTTTGGTGCATTAATTATTGCCGGTGCGTTTACTTTTATGCCAGGCCGTTACTTACATTCTGTATTCTTTGGATAAAAATTTAATTTTTCTCTTTTAACAAAAACTTAAAAGTATGTGAATATGATGATTTTACCTTTGTAGAAAAAAACTATGCTTCGTATACTTAAAAGTAAACTTGATATACTTCAGGATTCCTGCGAAAAAACATTAGAACAATCTAATAAACTACCTTCTTCAAATAAAACTAAAAGCGATGCTAAACAACTTGAAGCACAAAAAATATTAGAACAAATAGAAATACTACAGCAACACTAAATATAGTATCTTCGTGCCTAATTTATTTAAAAACAAATTATGAATTGTTTACTTACCGGAGGAACTGGAATTGTTGGAAGTCACGTAATATTCGATTGGCTTAAGCAAACCTTTATTAGTAATTCTCAAGATCATCTATATTTAGTTATTAGAAATAGTCATATTCTAGCAAAAGAGCGTTTAGTCAATATATTAAACAATGCTACAAAGCCAGACTATCTAAAAAATTACAGTTTAGAACAATGTCTAGAAAAAATTACAATAATAGCAGAAGACCTTGTAAGTATAAAAAAAGAGACACTTCAGGCTTATAATTTTTCTACAATTATACATTGTGCAGGTTCTACTAATTTATCTCATGCAACAAATTCTAAAACTGTTGTACATGAGCAAAATTATGTAGCAACGCAACAACTTTTAGAAAACCTTCCAGAAAGTGTAAACCGTTTTATATACATAAGTACAGCCTATTCTTTTGGTATTCAAAACGAAGTAGTAAACGATAGTATTTCAAAATATAACGTTAGTAGTTTTAGAAATCCTTATGAGCAGTCTAAATTCGAAACCGAACAATATGTTATTAAAAAATGTGAAGAAATTAATATCACTTCTCAAATCTTAAGACCAAGTATTATTTGTGGTAGACTTATAGATAAGCCCTTTTTTGAAACGCCTAAATATGATGTTTTCTATTCATGGCCTATGTTTTTAGATAAATATTCTAAAAAGTTTAAAGATGCGTTTAGAATATGGATTGACAAAGAAAGTGGACTAAATATAGTACCTGTCGATTTTGTTTCTAAAGCCATATTGTATGCTGTTGAACATCCTGAAATTAAAGAATTAAATATTGTAAATCCTAAACAAGTGTTACACAAGGACTATGTTGGGAAAGTACTTGAATCTTTTCAAATAAATAATTACGAGTATATAGACCAAATGCCATTAGACCATAATAGCTTTGAAGCTCTATATTATAAAACGATTGGAGAGTTATTTAAAAATTATATCTCTATTCCAGACCTACAGTTTGATGCAAAACGTATTAAAGAAATTATTAATCAGTTAAAATTAGAGGCTACACTTGGTGTACACGATAATTTCATGAATTTAATAAACTTTTCTGTAGAAAAGAAGTTTAAACAGAGTTACTAATTTTTTTTAAAATAGTTTAGCTTAAGCCAAGCTGTTTATAAACTTAATACTCTGAATATTAAACGTTTCAGATTGGTCTACATTTACAACATGCCCACAATCTTCTATTACTAATAAAGTAGATTTAATGTGCTTTGCGACTATGTTTTTTATAGAAGGTAAAAACAGGTGATCCTGTTCTCCCATAACATATAAGGTTGGTATTTTTATGTCTTTAGCCCTGAAAAAACGTAATAATGGATTTATTTCAGATGTTAGTTTAAACCAACGTACAAACTCTTTTTGGTAAAGTTTTTTTGCTTCATTTACAAACAAAGAACGTGACTTTTTATGGTTTTTACGTGGCATAATAATAAATGCAAAAAACTTATAAAGCAACATATAAGGTACTACAGATTTAAATACAACACCTAGTTTTATTAAGACTTGAGAACGGAAGTTTAATTTCATTATCGCGCCTCCCATAATCATGCTTTGTACACGTTCTGGATGTTTTTCTGCTAGATTACGTATTAATATTGTACCCAAAGAAATACCTACAAAATGGCTTTTTTCAATCTTTAAATGGTCTATAACTTCTACAATATCGTTAGTAATAGAATCGAAAGTATATTTAGATTTAAAAGCATCTTTTAAGGCAGGTTTAGAATTACCATGACCTCTCAAGTCTAAAACTAAAACATTAAACTGTGCACCAAAACTTCTTATTTGCTTAAACCAAATAGAAGAGCTTCCTCCTGCTCCGTGAACAAAAGTTACCCACTCGGTTGCTGTTTTATGTAAATAAGTAGAGTAGTTTATCATAAAGCTAAATTACATAAAGTCTTTTAAAACAGCTACAACATAATCAATTTCTGTTGTAGTGTTATATTTACTAAACGAAAACCTAAGAGATGGCTTCTGCATATCGTCATCACATAGTATTTGCGATAATACGTGAGAGCCTTTACTACTACCACTTTGGCAAGCACTACCTCTAGAACAAGCAATACCTTTTAGGTCTAATTGAAATAATAATATTGGTGCTTTTTCTGCTGCAATTGGCAAGCAAATATTAACTACTGTATATGTACTTTTCCCTAAATCCCCTGAACTTCCATTAAAAGTTGCTTCTGGAAAAGCTTCGGTTATAGATTTTATAAAATATTGTTTTAATGAAGTGATGTATGCACGTTCTTCGGTTAGATTAGCATAAGTTATTTTTAACGCTTCTTCTAAACCTACAATATTGTGTACCGATTCTGTTCCTGCTCTTGCACCACGCTCCTGCTCTCCACCAAAAATTAATGGTTTGATACCCGAATTTTTTCTAACAAAAGCAAAACCAACACCTTTTGGTCCATGAAATTTATGTGCACTAACAGCTAAAAAATCAATATTTATGTCTTGTAAATCTAATTCGTAATGTCCAACAGATTGTACAGTATCACTATGAAATAAAGCATTATTCGCTTTACATAATTCACCAACACGTTTTAGATCTAAAATGTTTCCAATCTCATTATTAACATGCATTAGGCTTACCATTTTCTTTTCTGAAGAAAGTAACAATTCTTCAAGATGTGCATAATTTATATGTCCATCGTCTTCCAAATCTACAAACTCAATATTTATACCATATTCAATTTTTAATTGATTTACAGTATATAAAACAGCATGGTGTTCTATACGCGAAGTAATAATTGTTTTTACACCCAAATCTCTAACAGCACTTCTAAGCGCAAGATTATCTGCTTCCGTTCCTCCAGAAGTAAAAATAATCTCTGAAGCCGAACAATTAAGTTGCTTTGCTACTGTTTTTCTTGCACTCTCAATCATAGATTTAGAAGTACGTCCAAAACTATGCGTAGAAGATGCATTACCATAGCACTCGCGCATAACTGTAGTCATTTTCTCTACAACTTCAGTTCTTATTTGCGTAGTTGCTGCACTATCAAAATATACTTGCTTCATTTTTTTGGGAAAACTTTAATATTTATTGTTAATCCTTGTAACTACTGATTTTTAAAAGGAAAAACAACCATTACAAGCCAACAAAAATAAGCCAAATAAAATTAATTACCATAAGCAGCGTTATCATTTACTCAATTCTGTTATTTTTGTTGCATAATCTATAATTTATGAGAATTATCTTTTCTTTTTTAGCCTTAGCTTTTCTTTTTACAAGTTGTGATGATGGTGACGTTATTACTGCAGAACTAAGTTTTGGAGATACTTTTGAAACCTGTGGAGATACAAGTTTAGTCTTTTACAAAATAAAGTCTGATCCTGCAGAAACCTTATCGCTTGAAATGAATATTACTTATGAAGAGTTGTTAGAAACTGAAACAGATGCCGATGCTTTATTATACTATCTTGTTGACGAAACACCAACGGAGACTATTAGTAGTTCTTATCCTTTTTATTATAGAACATATAGTAGTGCAGTAACTGGTAGTATTTTTTGTAATGCTATACCTGCTTCAAATTTAGGAATAACAAACGATTATATTTCCACTATAGGAACTGCAAATTTTAATATTGTTTTAACCGAAGATGATAATGATGGTATTCCTGCTGAATTTGAAGATGACAATGATGATGGTGATAACGATCCAAGAACAAACCCTACAGATACTGACGGTGATGGTATACCAAATTTCTTAGATGCTGACGATGATGGTGATAATGTATTAACAGCTGTAGAAATTGAATTTCAAACTATTACTACATTAGAAGAACTTGAACTAGTTTTAAATACTGATGCTAATTTTACAAATGGAGATAATGATCCAAATTATTTAGATTCAGATGATGATGCTGATGGTGTTTTAACCATAAATGAAGAAGGTTTTCTTACTCCAGACTTAGATCCTACAGACGATATCACAGATCCTAGTGTGGGTCCTGATTATTTAAATCCAGCTGTAAGCAATAATGATGCAGGAACTCTTCTATACATAGAACACACAATAGAACAAAGTTTTCTAATAGAGTTATTTATTAGTAATATTAGTTTATCAATTTTATCGCAAGACTTTATAGATTTTGGTACTAAAACTGTTACAAGTTCTAGAACTGTAACGCCTACATTTTAAAACTTAGTCGTGTGGTTTAATGTTTTGATAGATATAAACCTCTGTAGCGCCTTGTCCGTATTTTTTGTAATCGGCATCATAAAATTTCACATTATTATAACGCTTAAAAAGGTACTCTAATTCCATTTTTAATGTGCCTTCACCAACACCATGAATAAATACAATTTTTTGTATTTTCTTTTGCATGGCGAACTCTAACTTGTGTTTTGCTGTATCTAGCTGAATTAGTTTTTTATCATGACTAGTCATGTTTCTTTCAGATTTTACTAAATGATGTAAATGCAAATCGACTTCCATTGTAGGCTGAAAGCGTTCTTTAGGTTTTACTTTAGGCAGTGTTCTTTTTTTGTTCGATTCTTTTTCTGAAAGTACTTGATTTATACTCTTACTACTAAAAGCGCTTTTTCTAAGACTATCGCCTTCTTTTTTTACAATTTCATGAGCACTAAAAGACAACTCAAAACCATCTTGATCTTCTATTGTAATTTCAGAATTAGAAATTTTAATAACCACACCAGAAAGTGCTTCGTCTAAAACATATACGTAATCACCAATTTTAAAGCTCATTCTTCTTCGTCTTTTATTTCATAATCGTTTTTAGGTTTATTACTTGATAAGCTGGTATTAAGCATAAACAAACCAGCCATTAGTGTAAAAATCCCTAAAACCAAAAGTAAAATACTCTGGTTTTCGTTTGCTTTAGCATAAATAGCAATGCTTCCTCCTATTAAAATAAGCAAGTAGCTTATGGTGTTTTTATGTTTCATTTGTATATAAAAAAGCAAATATAAACGTTTTCTATAGGACCAAATTGAATGATTTAAAATAAATACGCTAAAACAACACTAAAATACTATGAAAACCAACACGTTAACTACATATAATTTTTTATATTTGCCTAGGCTCCACATCAAACCTAGTAGTAACCAAATTAACAACACTATGAAAACCTACCTTAACACCTTTATCCTATGCTTTTTATGCAGCTACACCTTTGCACAACTCTCTGTTAGAAATAACGCTTATGTTTTTGTTAAAGATGCATTTGTTTATGTTAAAGACGATGTAAAACTAGAAGAAGCTACCACAAGAATTTATCTTAGAGACGAAGCACAATTACTACAAGGAACAGGAACGACTGGGAATTCTGGTGTTGGTAAACTTAGTGTTTATCAAGAAGGAACCGTTAATAATTATGCTTATAACTATTGGGCTTCGCCTGTTGGTGAAATTAGTGTAAACGATAATACAAACAGAGATTTTATAATTGGAGATGTTTTAAACGATGCTACTGGCCTAATCTCTAGCCTTCCTATAGCATTAGGCACATCTTATGATGGTACCGCTTCTCCTTTAACCATTTCTCAGCATTGGCTTTATGGTTATAGTCCTGGTGCTACATATAGCGATTGGGATTATATAGGAGCGGGAGCACCTTTAAAACCTGGTTATGGTTTTAGTATGAAAGGTTCTACAGGTTCTACAAGCCAACAATACGATTTTAGAGGTAAACCAAATTCTGGAAATATAACTGTTGATGTTATTGCAACGCAATTTACTTTAGCAGGAAATCCTTATCCTTCTGCTTTAGATGCATATGCGTTTATTCATGATACAGATAATTCTTCAAAAATGTTAGGAAGTTTATTGTTTTGGGAACAGGATCCAACTGTAAATTCACATAATCTTGCTGCTTATGTGGGAGGTTATGCCACTTACACTGTTGCAGATATTGGATCAGGTACTCTTCTAGGGACTTATGTGCCTGCTACATTTCAAACACTTGGCAATGATGGATTTCCTGCTTCTGGAGCGGGTACAGTAAGTGACCCATCTAAAAAAGTAAAACGTTATTTACCAATTGGACAAGGTTTTATGATTGAAGGTGATCCTGGAATTACAGGAACACAATCTGTGACTTTCAAAAATACGCACCGTGCATTTTCTAAAGAGTCTGGTACAGAAAGTGAATTTTTTAGAACTTCTAGTTCTAGTTCTAGCTCTAGTACTGTTTCTAACGTTACAGAAAATACTTTTAATGATATACAATATAATACTGAGGGATTTCAAGTACTACCTCAGAGTGAAGATTTAAGACGTTTTAGACTAAATATTGATTTTAATAATGAAATAACTAGACAATTAGTACATAACTTTGTTCCTTCGGCTACAACCGGATTCGATTATGGTTTAGAAACTAACAATAGTTCTCCTAATGGTAGAGATGCCTATTTTATTGATGAAACTACAATGGCATACATTGCACAAGCAAATGTGTATGATATCGATTTAAAAATCCCTTTAGTTGTTACTATTGATGCAGATATGCCTTTACGTGTAAGAATTTACGACATACAAAATTTTAATGATGAATCAATTTACCTACACGATAAAGTAACAGACATTTATTACGATTTAACAGTATTAGATTACAATACAAATTTAGATACAGGTACTTATACTGATCGTTTTGAGATTACTTTTACAGGCACTACAGATACATTATCTACAGATGAGTTTACAGATTCTAATTTTATGGTGTTTCAAAACAATACAATCTCTCAATTAGTTGTTGCCAACCCTAATTCTTTAGCAGTAAAATCTGTATCATTAATAGATATTAATGGTAAACAAATTTTTAAGAAAGTGAATTTAAGTAATACTTCACGTCACGAATTTTCTACTAGAAACTTAAGCGACGGTGTATATGTAGCAACAGTAACTTTAGAAAACAATAATGTAATAAGTAAAAAAGTTGTTATTGCTAACAAATAAGACATAACTCAAAAAATAAAAAGCTGCTATTTAAATAGCGGCTTTTTTTATGAATATTATTTACATTTGCCTACATGATTATATTACAAGAACAATACATGTTACCTTGCTTAAACAAAAGACTATTTGGTTTTGAGTGTATGGGCTGTGGTTTGCAGCGAAGTCTTTCTTTTTTATATCATGGAGAATTTATAGCTGCTTTAAAAATGTATCCAGCTATTTACACGCTTCTTCCTTTAGCACTTATAATAGTAATCTCTTTTTTTTATAAACTTAAACATATAAATAAAATTATTAATGGACTTGCAATAGCTTCCGTTTTAATTATTATTATTAGTTTTATAGTCAAGAAAATAATTTAAAAAACCAACAAAAAATGGAACAACAAAAACTACCAAACGCATTAATAAGTATTATTTTAGGAATAACATCTTTTATTGGTTGCTGCTGTACAAGTGGATTTGGAGGTATCGTTTTATCTGGTGTTGCTCTATTTTTAGCAAAAAAAGATGAAAAGAAATACTTTGAAAACCCAGAGAATTATAGCAATTACGGACAAGTAAAAACAGCCAAAATTATTGCAATTATTGGATTAATTTTAGGAGCTATTACAGCTGCTGCATACATTTACTTAATTTCAACAGGTCAATTAGATGAGCTTAGAGAAAACTATATGGAAATGTTAACAGAAATGCAAGAAGCACAGCCTACTGCAGAGTAAATGAAAACATTATTAAAATAAAAAAGCTCATTAATTTAAGTTTTATAAGCTTTTTTTTATTCTATTAGTTAAAACTATTAGCTAACTGTATTGGTGATTCTACTTTTCAAATTGCGCTAATGTCTTTGTAATAATAGACACACAATCTAATAATTGCTCTTTAGTCATAACTAAAGGCGGAGCAAAACGTATAATGTTTCCATGTGTAGGTTTTGCTAATAAGCCGTTATCTCTTAAAGCCATACAAATGTTCCAAGCGGTATCGCTATCTTCTGTATCGTTAATTAAAATAGCATTTAATAAACCTTTACCTCTTACACCGTTTACAATGTTTGACGTTTCGATAAATTTAGCTATTTCTGCTCTAAATAATTCTCCTAAAACTTGAGCATTTTCAGCAAGGTTTTCGTCTTTAATTACTTCTAAAGCCGCCATACCAATAGCAGCTGCAACAGGATTACCTCCAAATGTACTACCGTGGTTTCCTGGTTTAATAACATCCATAATAGCATTATTTGCTAAAACAGCAGATACAGGATATGCACCTCCAGATAAAGCCTTACCTAAAATAAGGATATCTGCTTTAACTTCTGGTGTTCCAGAACAATGCTTATCTGCACAGGTACAATTTCCACAAGTTGCTAATAAACGACCTGTTCTTGCAATTCCTGTTTGTACTTCATCTGCAATAAATAAAACGTTATACTTTTCGCATAATGCTTTAGCCGCCGCTAAATAACCTTCTGTTGGAACATAAACACCAGCTTCACCTTGAATAGGCTCTACTAAAAATCCAGCAATATTATTATTACTAGAAAGTGCTTCTTCTAAAGCTTTAAGGTTATTGTATTCAATTTTTATAAATCCTTTTGTATAAGGACCAAAGTTTTTTCTTGCAACAGGATCGTTAGAAAAAGAGATAATTGTAGTTGTTCTTCCGTGGAAGTTGTTTTCACATACAATTATTTCAGCTTCATTTTCATCGATTCCTTTTACTTCGTAAGCCCATTTTCTACACAGTTTTAAAGCTGTTTCTACAGCTTCTGCACCAGTATTCATTGGTAATAACTTATCGAAACCAAAAGTTTCTGTAGCGTATTTTTCAAACTTACCTAACATATCGTTATAAAATGCACGAGAAGTTAAGGTTAATGTTTTAGCTTGATTTGTCATTGCCTCAATAATTCTAGGATGACAATGTCCTTGGTTTACTGCAGAATAAGCCGAAAGAAAGTCGTAATACTTTTTTCCTTCTACGTCCCAAACATAAACGCCTTCTCCTCTACTTAATACTACCGGAAGCGGATGGTAATTATGTGCTCCATACTTGTTCTCTAAATCCATCGCTTCTTGCGATGTTAATTGTTCTAAAACAGCCATTTTAAATGTGTTTAATTAATGAATAAAATATCCATTCCTTATCTACCTTTATCCTTTCGAAGAGTCGAAAATTCAGCGTGGGAAAGAAATCATCCCTAAGGCTCGCAAAATAATCATTATTTATTTCGTAATAAATAAAAAACAGAAATATATCTATATTGATAATTCTCTTTTTTTTTACACGTTGTCTTATTTTTTTTACTTTTCATCGCAAAGACCTCTTAATTAATTTAAAAAAATATGATTTATTTTAATAGACCCTACCTTTATTTTATCTAAAAATAACACTAATCATCTAATAATTAAATTATGGACTTTTTAAACAACATTCAAAATAGCCTTTCTTCATCTTTAGGAGGTAATCTAACTAATGCAATAGCTGCATTATTAATACTAATTATTGGCATATTTGTTGCGAAATTTGTAAAAAAGATAATAACAAAACTAATAGCAAAAATTGGTATTGACAGTAAACTTAAAAGTGATAAAGTAATATTATCTAATTTAATTGGTAAAATTATTTATTTTCTTTTAATGATTATTGTATTTATGCTAGCATTAGAAAAATTAGGAATGACTAATGTATTAGAGCCATTAAAAATAATGCTTAATAAATTTTTAGGATTTATACCTAATATTATTGGAGCTGGATTAGTTGCTTATATAGGTTATATGCTTGCAAACGTAGTTTCTGAATTTGTAGGATTATCTGGAGATACAATACAAAAATTTGTTCCTAAATTTAAATTACCAGAAAACTTAAATCTTGTTAAAATTTTAAAGCAAGTTGTTTTTATTTTAATATTTATTCCTTTACTAATTTCGGCTTTAAATATTTTAAATATAGAAACAATCTCTAAGCCAGCAACATTAATGCTTACTACATTCTTTGCTGCAATTCCTAAAATACTTTTAGCTGCTTTAATTTTAATAGTTTTTGTTGTAGCTGCTAAGTTTATATCGTCTTTATTAAAAGACTTATTAAACGGAATGAATTTAGATAACACAATAGAGAAAATGAATTTAAATAGCTTATTTGGCAATACCAATATAGCAAATGCTGTTTCTAAAATTGCATACACTTTTATTGTACTTTTTGGTCTAGTTACTGCTTTAGAGAAGTTAGAGTTTTCTCAACTTACTAATATTATAGATACTGTAATATCTTATGGTGGTAAAGTATTATTTGGTATTGTTATAATTGCTATTGGTATGTGGTTAGCAAACTTATTAACTAGTACAATTGCTAAAGGTAATAGTGTATTTGTTACATCAATTGTAAAAATTGCAATTATTGCTATTTTCTTAGCTATTGGATTACGCTCAATGGGTATTGCAGACGAAATAGTTAATCTAGCTTTTGGTATTACATTAGGAACCGTAGCGTTAACTATTGTACTATCCTTTGGACTTGGTGGTCGTGAAGCAGCTGGGAAACAAATGTCTAATATCTTAGAAAAATTCAATAAAAAATAAACCTTTTTTCTTCCCAAAAAAAACTGCTCTAAAACTTTAGAGCAGTATTTTTTTTTGAGTTTTATTTTTAAGTTTTTTAAAAAACTTCATTTTACACACATTTTATTTATTCCTATTAGTATTTTTGCATCTATGGCAAGAAAGAATAAAAGAAAGCAAGTTTTTACAGAAGTTGAAGTTTTTGATACTGCTGCAAAAGGAAAATCGGTTGCAAAAGCACCAGATGGAAAAGTAATTTTTCTACCAAATGCAGTACCTGGAGATGTTGTAGATGTGCAAACATTTAAAAAACGTAAAGCTTATTATGAAGGAAAAGCAACTGTATTTCATACTTTAAGTGATAAAAGAACAGAGCCTGCTTGCGAGCATTATGGTGTTTGTGGTGGTTGTAAATGGCAAGATATGGCTTACGAGCACCAGCTATATTACAAGCAAAAAGAAGTAACCAATAATTTAATTAGAATTGGACATATAGAATTACCAGAAATAACACCTATAAAAGCTGCTGCAGAGCAGTACTTCTATAGAAATAAAATGGAGTTCTCTTTTAGTGATAGCCGTTGGTTAACACTTGACGAAATACAAAGTGATGAAGATTTAGGCGATAGAAATGCTTTAGGTTTTCATATTCCAGGAATGTGGGATAAAATATTGGATGTAAAAAAATGTCATTTACAAGCAGATCCTTCGAATGCTATTAGAAATGAAATCAAGAATTTTGCTTTAGCAAATGGCCTTGAATTTTTTAATACTAGAAACCAAACTGGATTGTTACGTACTTTAATGTTACGTACATCTTCCACTGGAGATATAATGGTATTGGTTCAGTTTTTTAAAGACGATAAAGAAAAACGTGAGTTATTATTAAACCATGTCTCTGAAGTTTTTCCGCAGATAACATCATTACAATACGTTGTTAACGAAAAAGCAAACGACACTATTTACGATCAAGATGTAATTTGCTATAAAGGACAAGACCACATTTTTGAAGAAATGGAAGGCTTAAAATTTAAGATTAATGCTAAATCTTTTTACCAAACCAATTCTGCGCAAGCATTCGAATTATACAAGCTTACACGTGAATTTGCTGGATTAAAAGGTGACGAATTAGTTTACGATTTATATACAGGAACAGGAACTATAGCGCAATTTGTTGCCAAACAGGCAAAAAAGGTTGTTGGTGTAGAATCTGTACCAGATGCAATTACTGCTGCTAAAGAAAATGCACAATTTAATGGCATAGATAACGTTGAGTTTTATGTTGGTGATATGAAAAACGTTTTTAACGAAGCGTTTATTAATACACATGGCCAACCAGATGTTATTATTACAGATCCTCCAAGAGATGGTATGCATAAAGACGTTGTTAAACAAATATTAAACGTTGCGCCACAAAAAGTAGTTTATGTAAGTTGCAACAGTGCTACACAAGCTAGAGACTTAGAGCTAATGGATGCTGTATACAAAGTAACAAAAACGCAGGCTGTAGATATGTTTCCACAAACGCACCATGTAGAAAACATTGTACTTTTAGAAAAACGTTAAGATTTCTATTTTGCAAAAGAGTTAATAATAAAATAAGATTACCGCTTTCGCGGAAAGTAAACATGAAAAAAATAACAACCTTACTTCTACTCTTAGTTTGTATTGCTTTTAGTTGCGAACGAGACGATATTTGTCCAGAAGATACGCCTACCACTCCAAGGTTTATTGTAGAGTTTAGAGATATTTCATCGACAGATAATATAAAAAGCGTTCCTGGATTACGTATTGAAGATTTTGATGATGCCACACGTACTCTAGATGAAGATCATAGTATTACAAGTGAAGATCAAATGTTATTACCTTTAAATACTAATGCAAATGAGACTAAGTATCGTGTGTATAGAGATTATGAAATTGATGATAATGATACTCCTGATGATGAGAGTGACGATTTTCAAACAGGTAATCCAGATGTAATAACAATTACTTACGAAACTTCAGAAATATATGTTTCTAGAGCTTGTGGTTATAAAACTATTTTTGAAAATGTAGAAATAATTATCACACAAGAAATCCCAATAACTGATAACTGGATGCTATTTGCCGTACCAGAAAATGATAACCAATCTGTAATAAATGAAGATGAGATACACTATACAATACGTCACTAGTTGTTTTTTACTGTTTTGTTGCCTATTTGTTAATGCGCAAGAAGAAAAAGAAACACAAATTGTAGACTCAATACAATACATTCAAAAATATGGTCTTAGAGTTGGCACAGATATAGGAAAACTTATTCGTACAGCTACAGATGATGATTATTCTGGATTTGAGATTAATGGTGATTTTAGATTAACAAAAAAACTATTTATTGCGGCCGAATTAGGTAATGAAGAAAAAACAACAACTACAGATTTTTTAAGCTCAACTGCTAATGGTAGCTATATTAAAGCTGGTGTAGATTATAATATGTACACTAACTGGCTGGACATGAATAACATGATTTATAGTGGTTTTAGAGTTGGTTTTAGTTCTTTTTCTCAAACTAGAAATAGCTATACTGTTTACAACCAAAACCAATTTTGGCAACCACAATTTACAAATAACGAACCTCAAGAGTTTAGTGGACTATCTTCAACATGGTTAGAGCTAATAATTGGTATTAAAGCCGAAATTGTAACCAATTTATTTATTGGATTAAATGCACAATTAAAGAGCACAATATCTAATAAAGATTTAGACAATTTTGAAAGCCTATACATTCCAGGTTTTTACAAAACTTACGATAGTGGGAATTTTGGTGTAGGCTATAGTTATACTATTTCATATTCGATACCTTTATTTAAAAAAGGTAAGAAAGAAGCTAAAAATGAAGAAGTAAAAGAAGAAAAGGAATAAACACTTTAACACAAAACCTTTTAGTAAGTTCTGGTATTATACAGTTTTAAAAGAATGCCAAGCAGTCTTTATTTTATCAACCTTAAGTAAATAGGGTATTAAAAGTGCTATTTCAAGTCTAATTACAACACCTTGTTCTTCAATTAGAAAAGGCAATACAAACATACTAAACACGCAAAAAAAAATCCCAAAAACAGCATCTATTTTCGCCCAAATAATGGCCCAATCTTTTTCAAAAAGTAGGCCATAACTTGTAACACCTTTATAAATAAATAGAATTATTATTAGTAAACCTATTAACGAATGTGGATTTGTTTCTTCCAATCCATAAAGCGAAATACTAAAGCTTATATTAAAAAAACCAGCTATTAGTCCAAAAACAGCTAGTCCACCGGTAATCATAAAAAACCAACTAAAAAAACGAATCCACCAAGGCAACAATCCTCTTCTTCTAAGAGGCAATAGTTTAGCATCTGCTTTAAATGCTTTATCGGTTTTCTCCATTATGGTTTCTAATTATCCATATACTTGCCTTTCTTACTTCCTGCGTACATTACATACTTTAGTAAACGAGACTCAAGTTTCGCATTCATTAATTTAATTTTACGAGAAGGTCTTAAACCTACGTGTTTAATTGCTTCTAAATTAGAAGTAATAAACCAAGCATCTGTATTTGGATACCCTTGCTTTAAAGTATCTCCAATCTCCTTGTAAAAACTTTCCATTTCAATATCTAAACGTTCTCCATAAGGCGGATTGAAAACAATATGTAACTTCCCTTCTCCACCTCTTTGTGTTTTAAAGAAATCTTCATGTTTAATAGTTATAAACTCGTCTAAATGTGCATTTTTTATATTGTCTGTTGCTTTTGCTACAGCACTTGGTGATTTATCAAAACCAATAATTCTATGGTGGAAATCTCTAGTTTTTTTCAATAGAGAAGCTTCAATTTTTTCAAAAAGGTCAACATCCCAATCGTTCCAACGTTCGAAAGCAAATTCTTTACGCATTAAATTTGGTGGAATATTACAAGCTATCATTGCTGCTTCGGCTAAAACAGTTCCACTACCACACATGGGATCCATAAAATCCGATTGTCCATCCCAACCAGAAAGCATAATTAATCCAGCGGCTAGCACCTCGTTAATTGGTGCAATATTAGTTGCTGTTTTATAACCACGTTTGTGTAACGATTCTCCAGATGTATCTAAAGAAATAGTACAAACCGTACGGTCTATATGTACATTTATTTTTAAATCTGGAAAACGTAAATCTACATTTGGACGCTCACCAGTTTCATCTCTAAACTTATCTACAATCGCATCTTTTGTTTTTTGTGCTATATATAAAGAGTGTGTAAAAACAGTTGAATTTACGGTAGCACTAACGGCTAATGTTCCAGTAGATTTCATGTACTGACTCCAATCCATTTTATACACATTATCGTATAAATCCTTTTCATTGTTAATACGAAATGTCTTAATAGGCTTTAAAATTTTTATTGCCGTTCTTAAAGCTAAGTTGGCTTTATACATAAAACCTTTGTCTCCAGAAAAACTAACATTTCTAACACCTTCTTTTACACCCATAGCACCAAGCTGCGTTAATTCTTTTGCTAATATTTCTTCAAAACCAAATAAGGTTTTGGCAACCATATTGAAATTATCTTCCATTCTTTTCGTCTAATAGAATACAAAAATACTCTATTTTTGTGCTAACTAGTAATAAACTAAAATCAGATTCCCATTTTCATGGGAAATAATTATGATAAAAGACGACACAACATGGTATGCTTCATGGTTTAACACTCCATTTTACCATATTTTATATAAAGACAGAGATTATGCTGAAGGAGAAAACTTTATGTATAATCTTACAGAATACTTAAATATTCCTGAAAACGGAAAAATATTAGACCTTGCTTGTGGTAAAGGTAGACATGCTATTTATTTAAATAAAATAGGTTACAATGTTACTGGAGTAGATTTATCTGAAAATAGTATAAAACACGCAAAGCAGTTTGAAAACGATACGTTGCACTTTAATGTTCACGATATGTGTAAACCATATCACGAACAGTTTGATGCTGTATTTAATCTCTTTACTAGCTTTGGTTACTTCGAAAATGAAGAAGATAACCTTAAAACTATAAAAGCAATTAAAGCCAATTTAAACGAAACTGGTTTTGGTGTAATAGACTTTTTAAATAGTGATTTTATTATAGATAACTTAGTGCCTGAGGATACAAAAACTGTAGATGGTATCGACTTTTTGCAAAAAAGACGTGTAGAGAACGGTTATATTATTAAAGATATTTCTTTTATTGCTGATGGTAAAGATTACGAGTTTCAAGAACGTGTTCGTGCATTTACTTTAGCAGATTTTGAAGCACTTTTTGAAAAGGCTGGTGTTTATTTACTTGACGTTTTTGGCGATTATAAATTAAATAAATTCCATAAAAAAACATCTCAACGTTTAATACTTATTTTTAAGTAAACTATGCTTGTAAATATTATACTCCCAATACTATCTGTTGTTTTAGGCTTCTTTATCGTTTTTGCATTTAAACCTAATAAAGCTAAGTATTTGAAATTACTGCTTGCTTTTAGTGGTGCATTTTTATTATCTATTACTGTTTTTCACTTTCTACCAGAAGTCTATAATAGCGATTATAAAAGTGTAGGACTCTTTATTATGATTGGTATTTTACTACAAATCATACTAGAGTTTTTCTCTAAAGGTGCCGAACATGGTCATGTGCATATTAGTAAAAACGAAACAACCTTTCCTTGGTTACTGTTTATTAGTTTAAGCATACATAGTGTATTAGAAGGATTACCAATAGATGGACATACAAACTTAATTTATGGTATCATTATCCATAAATTACCTGTTGCTATTATATTATCGACGTTCTTTTTGGCTTCAAAAATGTCTAAAGCTAAATCTTTAGCATTCTTGTTATTATTTGCTTTAATGACACCTTTAGGCGTGTTTTTATCTGCTAATTTCAATTTTTTCGAAGACTATCATATTCAAATTTCAGCAATAGTAATAGGTATCTTTTTACATATTTCTACTACTATTTTATTTGAAAGTAATGAAGATCACAAATTCAATATCACTAAGTTAGCAACTATTATTAGCGCAATTATAATTGCTTATTTTATTTAGCAAATTCCTGCGAAAGCAGGAATTTATTTTAATTTAGATTCCTTCTTTCTCAGGAATAACAAAATAGCCTGAAAACGTTAAGTATCGAGAACAAGCTAATTAACCAAACCACCTTCTCGATACAAATTGTTTCATGCTTCAACAATTTACTCGAAGTAACAACAGAATAAATTTTAATCATAAACTTGAAAACGTGTTTAGCAAAGAAGAATCAAGACAAATAAAGCAATTATTCTGGACCAGTTTTGGGAAATCTTTTCCAACAAAATGGATTTTATACAATACTAAAATAAAAGGTTTTAGCTTTAAATTTTATTTCGATAATAAAAGTGCACACGTTAGTTTAGACCTAGAAGACGATTTAGAAAACCGTATCAATTATTGGGAAAAACTACAACAAGTAAAATCTATTTTAACTACAGATTTTTTACCAGATGCTATTTTTGAAGAAGAATACTACCTCGATAATGGTAAAGAAATCTCTAGAATTTATGTGCCTTTAGGTTATAAAGTATCCATCCATAATAAAAATACTTGGCAAGAAGTTATGGTATTTTTAAACGAAAAAATGAGTGCTTTTGAAGCCTTTTATTATGAGTATGAAGATTTTATAAAAGCCTAAATAATTGGTACCTTCGTTTTTTAAAGCATAGAAAATGAAGACACTACTCTATTATTCCTTTTTAGTATTATTAGCTTTTAACTGCACAAATAAGCCAGGAAATAGCGATCCAATACCTAAACACAATAACTTTACAATCCACTCTCAATTCGTAGATCAAGAAAGAGTAATAAACGTATGGGTTCCCGAAAATTATAATGCTATTACAGATTCACTTCCTGTACTATACATGCCAGATGGAGGTATAAAAGAAGATTTTCCGCATATAGCGAATACCATCTCTAAGTTAATAGCGTCTAAAAGTATTCCGCCAACAATTTTAGTAGGTATTGAAAACACTGAACGTGGAAGAGATTTAACAGGCTTTTCTGAAATTAAAGACGATGAGCAATACTGTCCATTAACAGATGGCGCTAAAAACTTTAGAGCTTTTATTACTCAAGAATTAATGCTTAAAATTGATAGTGAGTATAGAACAACTACTAAAAAAGGCCTTATAGGCGAGTCTTTATCCGGATTATTTGTAATGGAAACCTTGTTTTTACAGCCCGAAGCTTTCGATTATTATATTGCCATGGATCCTTCCTTATGGTGGAATAATCATTATTTAGAAAGAAAAGCTAGCGACTATTTAAAACAGTTTCCAAACAAAGACATTACACTTTGGTTTGCAGGTTCTGCGGTAGAGGATATTTCAATCCACACAAAAAACCTTGCTAAGACTTTAGAAAACGACCATCCAAATAATCTAATTTGGAAATACTCTAATGAGCCTAACGAAGAGCACAGTACTATTTTTAGAGCTACAAAAGAAAAAGCTATGATTTGGGCTATGAATAAAAACGAATAGTTAGAAAAGCATTCCAATTAAAAACAAAATAGACTTTTAATAAATAGACTTCACAAAAAAGCCTCAGTTATACTGAGGCTTTTTTACGTTATCACTCCTACTCTTACAGGAAATGATTTATAAATATTTAAAGTTACTTCTTAAAACTAAGCAGTAACCTTTTCTTGCGTTATTTTATTTACCACTAGAGAAATAGCGCCATCACCAGTAACATTACAAGCAGTACCAAAACTATCCATTGCAATGTATAAAGCAATCATTAATCCTAACATTTCATCATTAAAACCTAGCATCGACTGTAAAATACCAACAGCAGCCATAATTGCACCTCCAGGTACACCAGGTGCAGCAATCATAGCGATTCCTAACACAAATATAAATCCTGCAAAAAGTGTAAAGCTAAATGGCATACCATGTAAAATCATTAATGCCATAGCACAAGCTGTAATTTTCATAATACTACCAGAAAGATGTATTGTAGCACATAAAGGAATAACAAAACCTGCTATTTTTTCTGAAACACCATTCTTTAAAGCTTGCTCTAAAGTCACAGGAATAGTAGCTGCCGAAGATTGAGTTCCTAATGCTGTAAAGTATGCAGGCATCATAGTTGCCAACAATTTAAAAGGATTCTGTTTTGTAAGTATACCTGCAATAGTATATTGAAGCAATAATAATAAAATATGTAAGGCAAAAATTACACCTATAATACTAATGAATACAGAAAGAATTGAGAACACTTTTCCGCTAAAAGACATGCTTGCAAATATGCCTAAAATAAATAATGGTAATAATGGTACAATTACCTTTTCTATTAATTTCATTATAATCTTCTGAAAATCTTTAACCACTAATTTTAAAGTAGATTTCTCTTGAGAAGCAAGACCTAAACCTATTACAAAGGCTAAAACTAAAGAAGTCATAACATCTAATGCTGGTGGAATAGTAATACTAAAATATGGTAGTAATTCGCGTCCAGCATCGGTAATTTGTGCAGCGTCATTAACATGAGATTCTAAAAGTGCTGGAAATATATTGGATGCCGTAAAATAAGTCATAAACCCAGAAAATAAGGTCGAACCATAAGCAATACCGGCTGTAAGTAATAATAATTTACCTGCTCCTTTCCCTAAATCGGAAATGGCAGGCATTATTAAACCCATTATAATTAATGGTATTGCAAAATTTAAAAACTGACCAAAAAAGGCATTAAAAGTTGCGAAAACTCGGTTTAAAGATTCTGGAAAATACTGACCAAAAACAATACCTAATACTATGGCTAAAAAGACTTTAAATAATAAGTTCGAAAATATACGTTTCATAATATCTACAAATTAATAGAAAGCAGTAATTGCCTTGCTATAGGTTATTTTTAAGCTCGCTAATATACAACCAATCTAAGGATAGAACATTTATAATATTGCTTTTTTTGAACACTAAAAACAATAGAGATTTGTAGTATTATCTTGAAAAACAATAACAGATACTTAAAATAAAACAGCCTTTGCTAATTAAAGCAAAGGCTGTTTTATTCTATATTATAATTGCTTTATTCGGCAACTTCTGTTTCCAGAATCTCTACAACTTCAAGATCAAAAATAAGGTCTTTACCTGCTAAAGGATGATTTGCATCTACAACAATACTTTCTTCCTTAACTTCTACAACCAATAAATTCATTTCTCTACCATCTGGAGCTTTAGAAACTAATCCCATACCCACTTCTGGAGCCATATCTTGAGGAAGTTCAGATTTGTTTACTTCGTGAAGTAATTCTTTATTAACCTCTCCATAAGCTTCTGCTTTAGGAATAGTAATGGTTTTCTTTTCGTTTACTTTCATATCAATTAAACCTTTTTCAAAACCAGGAATTAATCTTCCTTGTCCTAAAACAAATTCTATTGGTGCTTCTCCTTCAGACGTATCAAAAATCTTTCCATCAGATAATTTACCTGTATAATTTACTTTTACTGTACTATTCTCTTTTACTTGACTCATACTATATTCTTCAATTTTTAAAAATACATTTTGCATAATTATTACACAAAATTATTTTAGTTTAAACTTATACTTTCGGTTTCTGCCAAAATCAAGCCAAAATACTAAAATGATGATTTACAAATTGATAATACATACGTTCAAAATAAATAAAATGGTTTGTAAGCCTATTATAGTAGGTAACAGTAACTATTACTATGCAGTTTAAAATAATTTATTCACGTGCAATTTAATCAGCAACTATGTCAGTTAAATCAATAATTGTTTTAAAAAGTATGTCAACTCTGCAAAAATGCTATTCGATTATATATTTGAATTTACTAATAATATCCTCTATTTTAGCTAAAACAACCTACTCCAAACTATGAACAGATTATTATTATTTTTAAGTTTTATTTTAATCCTATCTAGTTGTAGTGAAGATGATGAAAATACTATAACTGATTCCTTCTTTAACGGTGCAGTAACCTCTGCAAATAATCAACAATTAGAAGGTATATGGGCTATTTATCAAATTAAATTTGAAGGACAGATATCCGATGTACCTGTAGATTTCGAAGAATGTGGTAGAGATTTTTTTTACTTTCAACCACAAAGTAATTATACAGATTACGTTTTTAATGATAACTACGAATGTACACCATCCATAAATATGCTAAACTGGACTCTTTCTAATGGTGTAATAACGTTAGACAATGGTTCTGAAATGGAGCAATGGGTAATTACCGAACTAACAGCAACCAAATTGGTTTTTAAGTTTAAGTTTGATGTAGATTCCAATGGCGATTTAAAAACCTATGAAGCCATATGTAATCGCTACGAACCTCCAATGGAACTAGATAGCTACTCAGCAACTTTTAATTGGGATTACACCATAGATAATAATGATAAAATATTACTTGAATGGAATGGTTATCAAGGCTATAATCAATTTGAAAAATATGAAATCTATAGACTAGACCAAAACTGCTCTACCTCTAATCCTGAGTTAATTTCGACAATAACTAATGTAAACGAAACCTCTTTTATAGATCTAACACCACCTCCATATGAAGAAATATGCTACGTGTTTAAAATTTATACTAACCAAGGTCTTTTAGGAGAAAGCAATCCCGTAAATGTACCTACGAGTTCGTTAAAAATACCAAATGTAAATTTGGTAGAACCTGTATTAAGTGGTAATACAGTACAATTAAATTGGGAACAATATCAAGGTTATTATTTTTCTTATTATGAAGTTCAAGTTAAAAACTATAGTTCTGGCTCTGGAGGAGGATATCAAGAACAACAAATTGCAGTAATTAATACTATTGAAACCACCAATTACGCTTTCGAGTTGCCTTATATTTCTAATCCTGTTTTTGTAATTAATGTTTATAATATTTTTGGGCATAAAAACACTTATGTAATTGAAGGCGAAAACCAAAAAAGTACAGATTTTGTTAGAGAAGGAATACTGCCTATAAACTCAATAAAATATTCTGCGTTTTCACCAGATGAAACTGTGCTTTATTATTCAGATTATTCAGATTTGTATAAATATAATTACAATACATTTACGGTCGAAAATTCTACAACTCTAAATAGTTCTTCAATTATTTTTGTAAAAGTATTCGAGTCTAACTTTGGAACCGAAGTTATTGTTAATATTGGAGGTACTTTAAAAGTGTACGATGGTGACTTAAATTTTAAGTACAATCTTCAAATTTCTAATCCTTCTCTTAACCCAGACCATCTTGTAATAGGCCAAAGCGGTTATTGGGTTTTTGCAGATAGAGAGAAACTTTATTCGTTTTCACGAACAACCAATAACCTAAATTTAATAAGCACTCAAAATTTATACAATCAATATTTCAGTTCTAGCATAATTAATATAATGGATATAGGCTTAAATAGAATACTAGTAGGGAACGCTACCCAATCTCAAGGTTTAATAGTAGATATTGATTCTAATACTGGTGTTTTATCTAATGTTACTACTGTAAATTCTAACTTGACTTCGGAATGGAATAATAATGGTTTATATTCTCAAGATTTAGCTTATGTTTTAAATACGGAAGACAACACTGTGTATTCTACTAGTACTAATAATTTAATAACTACCTTAAGCTCAAACTTCTTTGCCTCTGGTATTAGTAATAACGGTAATCTTATTTTAGGAACAAATAATAATCCTGTATCTACAACCGATAGTTTCCATGAAAAGAAGGTAAGAACGTTAAGCTATCCTGATTTTAATGAGCAAATTTATGATGCTAAAGGTTATCCACACATTGTATATCAAAACCATTTAGGACAGTTAATTTCAATTTCTAAAGGTCTCATTGGAAATATAAATGGATATACTCCCGAAAACGATATCTTTATTGAAGTTATTGAATAACATATAGTTAATAGTCATTAATTTCAAAATTTTAAGTACATCTATTTGAAGAATTGCAAACTTGACTTTCAAAATTATTTCCGCTACCTTCGTTTAACGTATGATATAAAACATTGAAACGATTTTATATCAACGAAACATTAAACGAAACTAAAATCCTAAACCTCTAAATCACATAAAAGTACACCATTAAAAAGTGAAAAATAGCGCCAGCTAGTACAAACAAGTGCCAAATAACGTGATAAAACAATTTCTTTTCAAGCGTATAAAAAATAATTCCAATAGTATAAGCTGCACCGCCAAGCATTAATAATGTAATACCTTCAGGTGGCATTGTGTTTTTTAATTCCGAGAAATCGAAAACAATTAACCAACCCATTACTAAATACAAGAGTGTAGAAAACACATTAAACCTACCTGTAAAAAATATCTTTAAAACCACACCAAAAGCGGCAATTCCCCATACAACGGCAAATAATGTCCAACCTAAACTTTGCTCTAAGTTTATTAATAATACTGGAGAGTATGTTCCTGCAATAAGTAAATAAATACTAATGTGGTCTATAATTCTAAAAGTATGTTTATACTTATCGTTTGAAACGTAATGGTAAATTGTAGATGCCGAAAAAAGAACAATTATAGAGATACCGTAAATAATAACACTAAATAAACTATAGCTTGTTTTCTCTGTATCTTTTAGTACAAATAATACTAAGGCTATAATTCCTAAAATAGCTCCTACTCCATGTGTAATAGTGTTCCAGAACTCTTCGCGTTTAGTTTGTATGCGCATTTAAAATTTAGTTTTTTGTTTGGTTTTTATAGTTCTTTCTTATCGTTTAACCACTTACTAGTAAGCTTGAAAAAATCTATATCTAAAGCCGATTTTTGTTTTTCTAAAACACCGTTTTGAAAGTTACGTTGTAGAATATCTTCTATTAAATAATCTTCTTTTACATTTTCGGGATCGAACTCTCGTTTTAGAGAAATATCGAAAAAATAAGCTGTATTATTAAACCAAAATGCTCTCCAACCGCTACGCAATTCTTTTATTAAAGAAAAAGCAGTTTCTCCTGTTTGCCTGTGAATAAGCTTTATAAGAATTTGACCTTCGGTTCTGCTCATTTTTTTTAATTCGGCAGAAAATTCATTTTCAATATATTTTTGAACTTTCTTAGCATAACGTCTTTGCTTTCTTTTAGAATCTAAAGTTGCTAGTTGCTTGGTTAACGAATCTAGTCTTTCGGCTGCCATTTTAGCATAAGGATAGACTTTTAGCGTTTTTCGTCTTAAAATATAATAACGTCTTCTATTTTCTTTACTATCAAATTTAAGTCTATGTAATAATTGTACCTCGTCAAGACCTATAGCTTCACGAGGTATCGAATCTCCTTCAACAATCATGAATTCAACTTGCGTTGAATCTTGTTCTATTTCTAGAGCTTGTCCGAAAATTAACATCGGAAACACTAATAAAAGTGGTAAAATATACTTCATATTAAAGTTTAAGCTAAAACCGTTCCAAAAAAAAGTTAGTGGTATTACAGCAAAATTAATAATTATACTAATCTTAACTATTAAATAGCAGCGATTATTGTTATTTTAGTAAAAAATTAAAATAATGACAAAAAAGAGCATACTTAACAAAAAGTCTATGGACTTTTTAGAAAAATATTTAAACAATGCTGCACCTACTGGTTACGAGTGGGATGGGCAAAAAATATGGATGGATTACTTAACACCATATGTCGATGAGTTTTTTACAGATACTTATGGTACAGCAGTAGGTGTAATTAACCCAAAAGCAAAATATAAAGTAGTTATTGAAGGTCATGCAGATGAAATCTCTTGGTATGTTAACTATATTAGTGAAAAAGGACTTATTTATGTGGTAAGAAACGGTGGTAGTGATCACCAAATTGCACCAAGTAAAATTGTAAATATCCATACTAAAAAAGGCATTGTAAAAGGTGTTTTTGGTTGGCCAGCAATACATACAAGAAGCAAGGCTAAGGAAGAAGCTCCAAAACCAAACAATATCTTTATAGATTGTGGTTGTAAAACTAAGGAAGAGGTTGAAGCACTTGGTGTACATGTAGGTTGTGTAATTACGTATCCAGATGAATTTCATATTTTAAATGAAAACAATTTTGTTTGTCGTGCTTTAGATAACAGAATGGGTGGTTTTATGATTGCTGAAGTGGCACGTTTACTTAAAGAAAACAAGAAAACATTGCCTTTTGGTCTTTACATTACAAATTCTGTACAAGAAGAAATTGGTTTACGTGGTGCACAAATGATTACCGAGACTATTAAACCTGATGTGGCTATTGTTACAGATGTAACACACGATACCACTACTCCAATGATTGATATGAAAGTTCAAGGAGAGGTAGAAATTGGTAATGGACCAGTAATAGCTTACGCACCTGCTGTACAGCAAAAATTGCGTGATTTAATTACAGATACTGCAGATGCTAACAAAATACCTTTTCAACGTGCTGCTTTGTCTAGAGCAACAGGAACAGATACTGATGCTTTTGCTTATAGTAATGGTGGTGTTGCTTCGGCATTAATCTCTTTACCTTTACGTTACATGCATACAACAGTAGAAACTGTGCATAGAGATGATGTAGAAAACGTAATTAAATTAATTTACGAAACATTACTTAAAATTGAAGATGGTGAAACATTTTCTTATTTTAAATAACTTGCTAAGCTAGATTTGGCAAATACCCGAATAATAATTAAGCCTCTTTTAGAGGCTTTTTTTAATCTTATAAAGTATGGATGAATTAATTGACATAGTTACCAAAGATGGTAAACCAACAGGTGAATCTGCTTTAAAAAGTGAGATTCACAGTAAAGGACATTACCATAATACTGCACACATTTGGTTTTATACCAGAGAAGGCGAAGTATTATTAGCACAACGAGCAGCTTCAAAAGTAATCTTCCCTTTACTTTGGGATGTATCTGTCGCCGGACATATTGATGCTGGTGAAACTATTGAAATTGGTGCTCTAAGAGAAATTGAAGAGGAAATTGGTTTACAAATAGAAACATCAGATTTAGAAAAAATTGGTGTTTTCGAGTGTTTCCAAACTTACCCAAATGGTATTAAGGATAACGAGTTTCATCATACTTATATAGCTGAATTAATACTACCTGTTTCATCCTTAACTCTTCAAAAGGAAGAGGTTGAGGCTTTAAAGTTAGTTAGTATGTTCGATTTTTTAGAACTCTTAGTAAATAGCGAAACTAACGGTCATTTTGTAGCAAGCAACTACGACTATTATACAAAGGTTTCCGATGCTATTTTAGAAAGAATAACATAGTTAACGCTTACCATAAAAACAAAAAACTCAACTTTAAAAAAAGTTGAGTTTTTTTTTAATCTACTCACGATAAAAGCATAAGCCCTTGTTGATTAATAGCTTTATCATCTTATGTTATTTACACCGCGAATATTAAAAAATGAAACAGTCGATATTGGTTAAATACCTCCTCTTATTTTTCATACTACAAACATATATTTGAAATAGACAGAATGTGTCTGTTTTAAGATTTATTTTACTTTAATTAAAATATTTTATTCTACTTGGTAGATAAAACGTGATTGAACTTTAATTTAATTCCTTTATCTGCGTTTACTAAACACTTTTTAACCAAACTAACGTTTATAGCATGATTTGAAATATTATTAACGTTAGCCATCCAAACTTCCATTCTCAGCTTACCTTTAGATTGATTAATACTTCTTAAAGTAACAGCAACGTTTTCTGGACAGTTTACAACTTTAGCTATTTCCGAATTAGTTAATCTGTCTCGATAGGTCATAAAGATTTCTTCTGAAGATCTTATATGCTCATAATCGTATCTATCACCTCCTCGTAAGGTTTCTCCTGTGTAACAATCGGTATAAAGCGCTATGTCATCTCCACCTCTTTTTAAAGCTTGTTGATGCATTTGTGCTTTTACTTTTGTAAAAAGTAGGTCTATTTCAGCGCGGTGGTATGGGCGGTTTGAGTTTGAAATATTCAAAAAAAATTAATATTTTAAGGTTTCATTTTCATAAAAATGATTACTTGTTTTATTTTTAGCTTCATCTAAAATTTTATATGCTAAATCATATGCTTCTTCAAGTAACTCCTGACCGAAAGAAAAAGTCATTTTATAACCTATACCAGCAGCGATAGCTTGGCCTGCAAAAGGAATCAACTTAAAAATTGTTTTAGAAGCAGTACTTGCACTATATCTTTTTAATAGCAATAAAACTCCTTCTTTTGCAATAAATTTAGCAGCAAACTGTTTTCCACTTACAACATATTTTCCATCCAAACCATATTTTGTAGTAGTATAGTTTATTTCTTTCTCGTTAATACCAAAAATATCACCAATTTTTTTAGATAACTTTATTAAGATTGCTACATCTACTGAAATATCAAGCCCAATAATTGGGTTTAAACCATTTGCTGCTGCTACAGTAGCTGAGTATGAAATTATTTTTCCTGCAGCTACTTTTTTAGCTTGTAGAACTTCTCTGCTGTATGGAGTAACATCCATTAAAAAACGTTCCTTCTTAATTCCGTCCAAATTATTCTCTATATTATCCAACAATTCTTTAAAGTCATTTTTAATACCATCTACAGAAGATATTAAATAAATTCCTTTAATATCAATTCCCTTAGTACTTTTTAGGATGTTATCTCTTACTTTTAAATAGACTTCTTCTTTTTCTAAATCGTTATCTCTTTTTTCATTAGCAATAGATTCGTCCATCTTAGTTCGAACAACATAAACAGAACGTCCAGAATCAACCATCTTATTAATTAACCATTCATCATTTTCATAAAAACGATTACTAGTCACAATTATAAATGAATCAAAACTTAACAAGTTGCAATCTTCAATATAAGTTTCGATTGGAAATTTTGATGTCCCACAACCTGGCAAATCGTAAAACTCAAGACCATTCTGTTTGTAGGATTCAATTTCTAGCGTAGTCTCAACACTCCCAACTGATGCAACTTTTTCACCAAAAATAGTGTTAATCATAGATGATTTCCCTGAGCCACTTTGGCCTGAAATTGCAATTTTAACCTTTACATTTTCTAATTCTTGCGCTTTGATTTTCATTTCCTTAACAATATCCTCAATGCTAATGTTTTTCATAATTCTAATGTGTTTAATATTTAAATTAGTTAAATTCTAAACACCCAAAAAATCAAGAAACTATAAGTTTTATAATATTTTTTTATAAAAACCTTATGTCTCTTATTTAGAGAAAAAGCAAGACAATAAAATATAATATATGGACTCAAATTTTAAATCTATTTCAATCAAAAATATTTTTGTTCTTTACTCTTCCAATTCCTAAAAAGCAAAATTTAGAAGTTCATTTTTGGGCATTAACTGTAAGAAAACAAATCTATCTACCAAACAGACAAAAGGTGTCTGTTTTAAAATTAAAAAAAAATAGATTGAATATAATTAACTTTAAAAGTAAAAAAATGTAAAAATTAAGAAGAGTATATTTATACTTTAATAATAACTCGCAATAAACTCTAAGTGTTCCTTTACATAAGCCTTAACATGAGCCGGGCCAACAACCTTAACCCAAAGGTTATACTTTAAAATCTCCATTAAAAATTCATAATTAGGTTCGATATAAATTTTTATTTCGCCCCAAATATTAGCATTCTTATAATCTAAAGATTCTGTTTCGGCAGCTTTAGGGCGCGTAATAATTTGTTGAGAATGATGGAATGGATTACTCTCTAAATATTTAAAATGATGATTAGCAACTTGAATATGTATCCACTCTGCTTTACTATCCGTTTTTAAAATACCAATAACATCCTTAAAATAGCTTTTAGGATTAAAAGGTGTAGCTTTCTTAACAGCGTGTGTAGTTATATCTAAAGACTTAATTCTATCATCTAAGCAAAACGCATAAACGCCGTATTTATCGTTATGTGCTATCAAGTACCAAGCTTTATTAACCTCTTTAATATGCAACGGCTGAAAAAAACCTGCTATGGTTTCAAAACCATTATCATCGTACCAACCATGATAAGAGATTTCTATTAAAAATTGCAGCTCAATAGCTTGTATTAAAGGTACAAGGTCTATATAAGAACTTAAAGAACTTCGTGTAGTAGTAACGTGTTCTTTCCAGGAATGTGCATGATGATGTAGGAGATAAAGTTCTGTTTTTTCATAAATCTCCTTTAATGCATCACTTAATTCGTATCCCTCTAAATAATAGCCATAATTACGTTTGTGTAATATTATGGTTTGGTAATAAGACTTTATTTTTTCTAAATCGCGTTTAATCGTTTTTTGAGAAAACTGATTTAACTTATCGTATAACGGATCATCAATATTGTCTACACGCAATCGGTCTAGCGCATTTTGTAAATCTTCTAACGGTACAAAACCATTTTTTTCAACTCCATAAACTTTAGGATTTGAAATAACTCGCAAAATATAATAGCGTCGAAGAAACTCTGGTGTCATATAAAAAAAATGAAAAACGAAAGTAATACTAATCTTTCAAACAGCTAACGGAACGCTTTTATATATTTGAGCAATAATTATAATTTATGACATCGGTTTTTAGTAAAAAAGACTTTATCGCTACCAAATGGTTTACGCTAGAAAAACTGATTCAGTTTGCAACCGGTGTGTTTATTGTTCCTCAAATTTTTAGTACTTTAGGTACTGTAGATATTGGTAAACTTAAGTTTGTAGAATCCGTTTTAGGATTATTTGCTCCTTTATTTTTTTTAGGGCTTACCGCTATATGTATTAGAGAAATTGTATTTAATCCAAAACGAAGCGAACAAATTCTAGCTACTGCATTCTATTTAAGACTTGCCAGTTGGATTGCTATATTTATTGGAATTACAATCTACTTTTATGTTATAGAAAGTAGTCCATTAACGAGCTTATATATTATAATTACTTGTAGTTATTTCTTTAAACTTACAGATGTTTTCGAGTATTATTTACTTGCAAAAAAATGGACAAAAATTATATTTATAAGTAAAATATCTAGCCTTATTATTATAGTGTCTTTGCAATATTATGGTGTTAAAAATAATTTTGACGTTAATTATTTTGCGAAGCTTATTGCTTTAGATTTTTTAATTCAAGGCAGTATTTATTACTTCATATTAAAATATAAAAAACAGTTTTTATTCAAGCAATGTCGATTTTCTTGGACTTTAGGCAAGTCGTTATTAAAAATGTCTTTTCCGCTTATAGTATCCAGTGGTTTAATTATGTTCTATATCTCTATAGACGAGCTGTTTTTAAAGCATTTTTTAGGAGATCATGCTAACGGTATTTTTGCAACCGTTCAGTTTTTAGTAATAGCATTAAGTTGGAATATTGGCTTTTCGATAATTAATGCATTATACCCATCTTTAGCTGAATCTTATAAACAAGATAGTATACTTTATGCTAAAAAAATAAAAAAGTTATTTAAAATCATGTGCATATTAGGCCTATTAATTGGTATACTTTACACGCTATTTGGCAACGCTATATTAAACACTTATTTTACTGAAAGCTATGCTGAAGCAAAAAGCCCGCTATTAATATTTTGCTGGGCGCCACTTATTATATTTATAGGAATGATATACGAAAAACACTTGATTAACGCAAATCAACTACAAAAAAATGTTTACCGTTTTGCAATTGGCTGTACATTTAATGTGGTATTGTGCTATTTATTAATTCCAATTTGGCAAGTTTCTGGCGCTGCTATTGCCGTATTAGCAAGTCATTTTATTACTAATATTGCTTATCTCTTTTTAGACAAAGAAAGCAGAAAGGAATTAGTATCTCTTTTTTAATTACTTTTGAATTATGCAACTACTCTTAATGGCATTAGCGCCAATTGTTATTATAATATTTTACATCTATTTAAAGGATAAATACGAGAAAGAACCAATACGCTTATTATTAATATCGTTTTTATTAGGTGCCATTGTTAGTATTATTATAACCACACTACTCTATTATGCGTTTAACATACTAGTACCTTTAGAAAATGAATTAAGTATTTGGGAGCAATTTAAACAAGCCTATTTCGTGGTTGGTTTTTCTGAAGAATTAAGTAAATTTTTAATTGTATTACTATTTGCTCAACGTCGTAAAGAATTTAACGAACCTTTCGACGGTATTGTATATGCCGTAATGGTATCTATGGGTTTTGCTGCGACAGAAAACATTATGTATGTTATGCAAAGCGGACCAGCAACAGCGTTAGCGAGAGCATTTACGGCAGTGCCAGCGCACGCTACTTTCGGAATTATAATGGGTTATTTTATGGGTAAAGCAAAATTTGCACCTAATAAATTATACTTAAATCTATTAGGTTTATTTTTTGCTGCTTTGTTTCATGGCACTTACGACTTTTTCTTATTTATAGACTTTGTTCCAGGTATTTGGGTTGGTGCTTTTGTGTCTCTTGCTATTGGAATCTTTCTATCTAGAAAAGCTATTAAATACCATCAAAACAGTTCTGTATTTAAAGACGATTTTGAACCTATTTCTTGATGAATTTTAAGAGTTTAATAGTGTTTTTATTATTATACGTTTCAAAATACAGTCCATTTACTAATTAACAAACTTTCATAAAATATATTAATCTGTATTATGGATTTCTATATTATACATATATTTACTTGCATTTAAATTGAATAAAATGAATAAATCCTATAAAGTAAAGGTCAATACTACTACAGAAATTGATATTACCAATAATGATGTTTCAGCTTTAGATACTATAGAAGTTTCTTCGTCTAAATTTCATATCCTTCAAAATAACACGCCATTTAAAGCCGAGATTATTGAAGGTGATTTCAACAATAAAACATACAAAGTAAAAGTCAATAACAATACTTATTCTGTTTTAATTCAAAATGATTTAGACGAATTAATAACAAAAATGGGCTTTGAGGTTGGAGCTACAAAGCAGATAAACGACATCAAAGCACCAATGCCTGGACTCATATTAGACATTAGTGTAGCCGTTGGACAAGAAGTTAAAGAAGATGAGCCGCTTTTAATTTTAGAAGCTATGAAAATGGAAAACGTTTTCACTTCGCCAAGAGATGGTATTATTAAATCTATATCTGTAAGCAAAGGAGATGCTGTAGATAAAAACGATTTATTAATTGAGTTTGAATAAATACTATCAGTTCTAATATTTTGCGAAGAAATAAGCAAAATGTATCAAGAACTTATAATGAATTAAAAATAAGATTTCCTTGTTACGGAAATAAAAAACAAATAGATTCTCGTTTTCACGGGAACGATAAATAAATTTATCGATGAAAAAAATACTAATAGCAAATAGAGGAGAAATTGCAATTCGCGTGATGCAAACTGCAAAAAAAATGGGAATTAAAACAGTTGCAGTCTACTCTACTGCAGATAGAAATGCACCACATGTAAAGTTTGCAGATGAAGCTGTTTTAATTGGCGAAGCACCTTCTAATCAATCCTATTTATTAGGAGATAAAATTATTGAGGTCGCAAAAAGTTTACATGTAGATGCTATACATCCTGGTTATGGTTTTCTATCTGAAAATGCTGATTTTGCTGAAGCTTGCGAAAAAAATAACATCATATTTATTGGTCCAAAATCTAAAGCCATTAAAATTATGGGTTCTAAGCTAGCGGCAAAAGAAGCTGTAAAAGCTTATAATATACCTATGGTTCCTGGAACAGACGAGGCAATTACAGATATACCTGAAGCTAAAAAACTAGCAACACAAATTGGATTTCCTATTTTAATTAAAGCTTCTGCGGGAGGTGGAGGAAAAGGCATGCGTGTTGTAGAAAAAGAAGCCGATTTTACCTCGCAAATGGATAGAGCAATTAGTGAAGCTGTAAATGCTTTTGGTGATGGTTCGGTTTTTATAGAAAAATATGTAACCTCTCCAAGGCATATAGAAATACAGATTATGGCAGATGCTCACGGCAATGTTGTTCATTTATTTGAGCGAGAATGCAGTGTACAACGTCGTCACCAAAAGGTTGTAGAAGAAGCACCTTCTGCTGTATTAACACCCGAATTAAGAGAACAAATGGGAGAAGCTGCCATAAAAGTGGCTAAATCTTGCGATTATCTTGGTGCCGGAACTGTTGAGTTTTTATTAGATAATGATAAAAATTTCTATTTTCTTGAAATGAATACACGTTTACAAGTAGAGCATCCTGTAACCGAATTAATTACAGGAACAGATTTAGTAGAGTTGCAAATTCGTGTTGCAAGAGGTGAAGCACTTCCTATAAAACAAGAAGACTTAAAAATTAAAGGCCATGCACTAGAATTACGTGTTTATGCCGAAGATCCTTTAAACGATTTTTTACCAAGTGTAGGAAATCTAGAAGTTTATAAATTACCTGTTGGCGATAATATTAGAGTAGATAATGGTTTCGAACAAGGCATGGATATTCCTATTTATTACGATCCAATGTTGGCTAAATTGATTACCTACGGAAAAACTAGAGAGGAAGCCATTGAGCTTATGATTAAGGCAATACAAGACTATCAAGTAGAAGGTATCCAAACAACATTGCCTTTTGGAAGTTTTGTTTGCGAGCATGATGCTTTCCGTTCCGGTAATTTTGATACGCACTTTGTAAAAAAATATTATTCAGCGGAATCTTTAAAAAGCAAGCAGGATGAAGAAGCAAAAATTGCTGCGCTTATTGCTGTAAAACAATATATCGAAGATCAGAAGTTATTACGAGTACCTAATTAATTTAAAATATAAATTGTCTTTCTGTACTTGATACGGAATCCGCAATAACATAATATAGATTCTGCATAATATCGCAGAATGACAAAATTGAAAATAATATGGAATCTAAAATAAAAAATCTTAACGAAAAACTTGCTCAAGCCTATTTAGGTGGCGGACAAGCACGAATAGATAAACAACACGAAAAGAAAAAACTAACCGCCAGAGAACGCGTTATGTATTTACTAGACGAAGGTTCTTTTGAAGAAATTGGAGCTTTAGTAACCCATAGAACCAAAGACTTTGGTATGGATAAGCAACAGTTTTATGGTGATGGTGTTGTTACTGGTTATGGTACCGTAAACGGAAGACTTATTTACGTTTTTGCTCAAGATTTTACCGTTTTTGGTGGCTCACTTTCCGAAACTCATGCCGAGAAAATTTGCAAGGTTATGGATTTGGCTCTTAAAGTTGGAGCGCCTATAATTGGTTTAAACGACTCTGGTGGTGCACGTATTCAAGAAGGTGTGCGCTCGCTTGGTGGTTATGCCGATATTTTCTACAAAAATGTACAATCTTCTGGTGTAATACCACAAATATCTGCAATAATGGGGCCTTGTGCTGGAGGAGCGGTTTACTCTCCTGCAATGACGGATTTTACCATTATGGTAGAAGATACAAGTTACATGTTTGTAACTGGACCAAACGTTGTAAAAACAGTAACTAATGAAGAAGTTACAAGTGAAGAACTTGGTGGAGCAAGTACACATTCTACAAAATCTGGAGTGGCTCATAAAACATCTTCTAACGATATAGAATGCTTAGAAGATGTAAAAAAACTATTAAGCTATTTACCACAAAATAATACCGAAACACCTACTCTACTTCCTTTTAAACTAAAAGATGAAGTACGAGAGAGTTTATCGACTATTATTCCTGCCAATGCAAACCAACCTTACGATATGCATTCGGTTATCGCTGGAATTATAGATGAAGATTCCTTTTACGAAATACATAAAAATTATGCCGAAAATATTCTAGTTGGTTTTGCACGCTTAGGCGGAAGAAGTATTGGTATAGTTGCCAACCAACCTATGTATTTAGCTGGTGTTTTAGATGTAAACAGCTCAAAAAAAGCAGCACGATTTGTTCGTTTTTGCGATGCTTTTAATATTCCTCTTCTTACTTTAGAAGATGTCCCTGGTTTTTTACCGGGAACAGACCAAGAATGGAATGGTATTATTGTGCATGGTGCAAAGCTTTTATATGCCTTTAGTGAAGCTACAGTACCAAGAATTACTGTAATTACACGTAAAGCTTATGGAGGTGCTTACGATGTAATGAACTCTAAACATATTGGTAGTGATATGAACTTTGCTTGGCCAAGTGCAGAAATTGCTGTTATGGGAGCCAAAGGTGCTGCAGAAATTATCTTTAAAAAAGAAATTAATGCAGCTGATGACAAAGAAGTAAAATGGAAAGAAAAAGAAGCAGAATATGCTGAGCTTTTTGCAAACCCTTATAGTGCAGCAGAACGTGGTTTTATAGATGAAGTTATCTTACCAAAAGATACCAGACGAAAACTAATAAAAGCGTTTGCAATGCTTGAAAATAAAGAGGTAGAAAGACCTAAACGTAAACATGGTAACATTCCGTTATAAATTATATTTAATGTCATATTTAAGGCTTATAAGCCAAATATTGCAGTAACCGAGGAGATTATATACTCTACGCCTATTGCAATAACTATAAACCCAATTATTCTTGAAAGTGCATTTATACCAGAAGCTCCTAAAAACTTCACGATTATATGTGCACTTTTAAGTACTAAGTAAATAGTTAATGTTGCGAGTATAACTGCTCCAACTATAATACCAATTTCATAAGCTTTTTCAAATTCTTGATTATAGGTAATTAACAAAGAAATAGTTCCAGGACCTGCTAGCATTGGTATTGCTAATGGTGTTAAACTTATTGCTTCTCTACTATGAATATCGTCTTGTACTTTTTGACGTTTCATACCTTTATGCTCTCTAAACTTACCTGTTAATAAAGCAAAACCAGAAGAAGCAATTATTAAACCTCCTGCGATTTTTAAAGCATTTAAACTAATCCCGAAAAAAGCCAAAATATACTTACCTGCAAAAAAAGATAATAACAAAATAATAAGCACATCTATTGCGGTCCAAAACGCAGTAATTGCACGTTCTTTTTTTGTATGATCCATTGTTAATCCCACAAAAACAGGTACTGTTCCTAAAGGATTCATGATTGAAAATAATGCGCCAAAAGCGACTAAAAATAACTCCATTGTTGTAATATATTGTATTTAATTATCGGTTAAGCTATTCATGAAGTTAACCAAATCTTTAATTTCGTTTTTTGAAAGATTTAAACTATCTGTTGGTAATGTTTGGTATTCTAAATCAAATCCTAAGCCTGCTCCACCTCCATTATTATAAAATGTAACCACTTCTTCTAAAGAGGAATAAACGCCATTATGCATATAAGGTGCTGTTTTCTCAATATTTCTAATAGTTGGAGTTTTAAAAAATAATTTACGCTCGTTTGTTTTAAAAACATGATAACGCCCAAGGTCTTTACTTACTTTAGAATCTAAATCTGTAGAATTTGGTACGCCTAATAATTCCATTTCACTTTCATTAAATGCTGGTGGTACTGTACCATTAAAAACTGGAGCAAAATGACAAGTCGCACATTTTCCTTTGCCACTAAAAATATTAAAACCATTAATTTCACTTTCTGTAAGTGTATTTTCTTCATTATTAATATTTCTATCAAATTTAGAATTAAAGGTATTTAAGCTTCTAATGTATGTTGCTATGGCGTGCCTTATTTCTCTATCTGTAGTTTTTTTGTAGAGTGTATTAAAGGTCTTTACATATTCTGAATTCTTGGAAACTGCTTCGGTAATATTTTCCAAATTAGTATGAAATTCATTTTCATTATCAACCACACTTATAATTTGTCCTTCTAAACTTCCTGCTCTTCCATCGTAAAAGAAACTTTGTTGCAGAGATGAATAATTTAATGTTGGTGTATTCCGTTTTTGCTTTGGAAAAACAACCATTCCATCAGTAAACGCCTTGTCTTTATGATGACAAGTAGCACAACTCATATCTTTAGTCGCTGATAAGTTTTCATCGTTAAACAGTTGTTTACCCAATGCTATTTTTTCTTTTACGTTTTTTACAGGCTTATTACTGTCGCTAAAATAATTTACATTAAACGTTTCTTTAGAAAACAAAGAAGTCATATTATTAGAAAAAGCAAGTTCAAAAGGAAATACTACTTGCCAATCTTTTTGCGTCTTTACCAGGAGCTCTAATTGCTTATGGGTATGGTTTTTAATAAAGCTATAACGATCAAAATCTACAAACTCTTCATTTAAATCTATAATGGTTTTAGTTATTTCATCTTGCCATCCTTTTAAAAGATCCTTATTAATAAAATGATCTTTACTAATTTCTAAAATGGTATTAATAGTTTTATAAGATAATTGTGCTTCTGCTAGAGATTGTTCTAAAACAGGAGAATCGAAACCTGTAATACCTGTTAAGGCTACGCGCGCAATTTGATCTCTAATAAGCCATATTACGTGATGCTTCTTTAAATTTAGCTTCGTATTCTTATGTATTAACCCTAAGCGGTTTTTAGTAGTTTTTACATTTTTTTTTATCTGATTTAAAGCAATAGTATCATCGAATAAAGATTCTTCTAAAACTTGAAATCCTTTAGGTTGCCTTATTTTAATATCTGTAGCATCTTCTTCTTCAATTTTAAGAATATTTGGTGCGTTTAAAAACTTATAATTGTCTTTATCTACAAATGCTAAAATTGGTTCTAATGTTTTAAAAGTTGCTCTTGCTTCTTTATAGTTAACAATAGCTTCATCTTTACTTGTAGCAGCTTCTATGGTTTCTAACTGACTAATACATTGCTCTAGTTTTGTTTTATAATGAGCTTCTAATATCGAAAGCGAGTCTACTTCTAAGGTTTCCTTTTCTTGTTTACAACCTAGAAACAAGAATAAAAACAAACACGCACAAAATGTGCGTGTTTTGTTAAGTTTATTATTAAAAAATAACATACTATCTTTCTAATCCGTTTATAGTAAAAAGCATACTTCCTTCTCCTGTAGCAGGTGTAGCATTTGCATTTGGATCTGTGAAATTATTATTCCATCCATGGTTTTGTGTAATTAAAAGGAATGTTTCATCAACACCAACAGTTTCAGATATATCTATCATTCCTGTTAGCTCCCAAATACTATTACTTGTACCATAACCTTGAGCTGCTGCATTATCTTGTCCACATTCTAAAACCGTTTTTAAAACTCCAGTATTTAAATTGTATTGGTAAAGTTGAGCATAATGTTGCTTATCTGCAGTATCAAAATAACCATTAGGATCTTCTTGAATGTACGCGTAGTTTTCTGTTACTAAAATATTATCTGGACTGTGAAACATTTTAGCTTTTCCGTTTTCTAAATCTCCATCAAGTACACAAGTAATTGTTCCTACTGAAGATGGATCGTTTTCATTTAAAGTTACTTTATAAACACGTCCGTAACTTGTTCCTTTACCTACTAATCCTGGTTTTTTTCTTCCTGTAACACAAAAATAGATTTCTCTGTTATTTACAGCTGAACCTCTTCTCCAATCAATATCTTCTAATCTAGAAAAGCCCATTGCTCCTTTAGTTTTAGCTTCTGTATCTAACATACTAATTTCTGTTTCCTCTAATGGAACAAAATCAATATTATAAGATTGGCCTTCTTGCATATCAACTTCAAAATCTACAGTATCATCTGTAACACGTAAAGCATATAATTGACCTCCAAATAAATCACCACGATTACCAACATACATTCCTAATTGACCTGAAGGAACTTCATTATCAGCATGATCATCTCCAATAAATACTACCGTTTTATCGGCATATGCTTCTTTACCAATTACAACAGCATTTTCTGTTGACCATTGACCTAAAGTTGGAAGCATTTGTGCAAATGATGAATTGCCCGAGCTTTTAAAAGGATCTGTTGCAAAAACACCTTTACTTGCTCCTCCCCATTCTCCACCTGATAAATACAATGGTCCGAAACCATGTTCTTGAGGTGTTACTAAAGATCCTGAACATTGTGCTGTAGATGCTGTTGCATTAGCATTTAAAATATACTCACCTTTTACCGGTTTAAAGGTTTCATCTAATTCTATACGTGCAATTGCATAATCTGCTTCTATATTATTTATTAATGTAAATGTACCATCGTCATTTTTTAATAAACCAGCGCCATCTGCCATAGAACCGTATACAAAATCTGGTGATTGCTCTAATTGATCTTCTGAAGTTAATAGAGGATAAATATTAACATTACTAAACTCTGAAGAAAGATTTAAAAACGATGGAGTTATAGACCTAGCCTTTAACTCTACTAAATTTACGTTTTCTACTTCAACACTATTATCATCTTCTTTACAAGATGCTAAAGCCAAAAGTGATAAAAATCCTAAGGATAATTTAAAATAGTTTTTCATTGTATTTTTTATGGTTTGTTATTTGCTACAAAGCAAAACAAACGACATTAACACAATGTATAATTAAAAACATCTAAACATTAAGCTTAGTTTAAGCGAGTGTAAATTGTAAATTTAACATCAATTAATAGTTACTAAATCTTAGCCTGGTAAGTGTATAAATCGTAATATCTGCCTTGAGCTGCAATAAGATCGTCATGGTTACCACGTTCTGCAATTTTACCTGCTTCGATAACCAAAATTTGATCTGCTTTACGAATAGTACTCAATCTGTGTGCAATAACAATTGTAGTTCTGTTTTTTGTTAACTGAGATAAACTTTTCTGAATTAGTGCTTCACTTTCAGTATCTAAATTCGAGGTTGCTTCATCTAAAATAATAACTTTAGGATCTGCTAAAATCGCTCTTGCAATGGCAATACGCTGCCTTTGTCCTCCAGATAGCTTCACTCCTCTTTCTCCTATTAAAGTCTCTAAGCCTTCATCAAATCTATCTGTAAATTCATTAACATACGCTGCTTTAACTGCTGCTTGTAATTGTGCTTCTGTTGCATTTGGCCTTGGAAACATAATGTTTTCGCGTATTGTACCTTCGAATAAGAATTCGTCTTGTAAAACAACACCTAAATGCTTTCTAAAACTATTCAGTTTAACTTTAGATAAATCTTTACCATCTATAGTTATCTGTCCAGATTCTGGATTTAAAAATGTTGCAGATAAACCTGCTATTGTCGATTTACCCGATCCACTACTTCCAACTAAAGCAATTACAGAACCAGATGGTGCCTTAAAATCTATATTATGCAATACCGGTTTTCCTTCTTCGTAAGAAAAATTGACATTATTAAATGCAATATCACCTTTAACATTTTCTAGTTCTACCGTTCGGTTTTCGTCATCATCTTCAGCAGCCATATTCATAAGCTCTTCTGTTCTGTCTAAACCTGCTAACGCTTCGGTTAACTGACTTCCAATATTACTCATTTGAATAATTGGAGCAATCATAAAACCTAACACTAAAGTGAAGAAAAGAAAATCTCCTGTGGTCATTTCACCTTGAATCATATAATAGCCACCAATTCCCATAATTCCGGTAGTAGCAACACCAATTAAAAACGTTGAAGAACTCGTCATTAAAGCCGTAGCCGTTAAACTCTTTTTCACATTTTGATACAATTTATCTACACCTTTTTCGAAAGCTACATTTTCTTGTTCTTCGGCATTAAAAGCTTTAATTACTCTAACACCAGCCAACGTTTCGGTAAGACGACCTGTAACCTCAGCATTAATTTTTCCTCTGCTTCTAAAAATTGGTCTTATGTATTTAAAGGCTTTTAGTGCTATTATTCCAAAAATTGATAAAGGGACGAATACAAAAAGTGTCATCCATGGATTTAAATTAATTAGGATTACTAGAGAAACAACTGCGGTAAATGTACCACCAACCAATTGTACTAAACCTGTACCAATAAGGTTTCTTACACCTTCTACATCTGTCATTATTCTAGAAACTAAAGCACCCGATTTTGTATTATCGAAAAAACTAATAGGGAGTGATAATACTTTCTTTTGTACTTGAGCACGCAGCTCTGAAATAAGGTATTGCGCTTGTACACTCAATATTTTTGTAAGTAAATAAGAGGTAACTGCTTGCACTGTTATTGCTGCAATTACAATAAGAATAAGCGTCCATAGTTTACTTGAATCTCCACTTGGCACGACATCATCTAATAATACTTTACTTTGCCAAGGCAGTATTAAACCAGAGATACTTTTAACTATTATTAATACTAACCCAATAAACACCAATTTACGTCTAGGCCAAATAATGGTTTTAAACGCTTGCTTTAAGGTTACTTTTGGTTTGGTTTTATTTTTAGAATCTTGAGTTTTTAAATGTCGCATATTATAGAATTGTTACGCAAAGATACGCTCGAAAAAAGCAATAAACTTCTACTAATAATTTAATGTTTTGTTAATTGATAATAAACTCTATATAATATTAAATAAAGCTTGTTTATTTCTTTTAATAGACTCAACATTACACTCCTTCGTATTAAAATTTAAATTATCAAATAGTTATATTATTAATAGTGCTAAAACTTATAGTTTAAAAGCTATTTATCTAATAATCTTCTGTGATAATTTATTTGCCCTAAATGATAAGAGAGATGCATTGTTAGGTGTATTAAAAAATACTCTGTATTCATTATATCTTCATTTACACGACGTTTATATTCCTTTTTCAAGTCGTTTTCCGATAGTGAATTTAAAGTGTTTTCAACAACAATAATAGTATATTCTACTAGCTTAATTAACTCTGCTTTCGGAACGTTTTTAAGCGAAAACTCTAAATCTCTTTGCCTTACATAGCCAGTATTACCTAATGCAGCACCAATAAAAGCATTTAAATTACCTACTAAATGCAGACCTAAGTTTCCTGCTGAGTTTTTAACTGCTTCGGTAGTAATCCAAAGGTTCTTTTCATCTTTATATGCTTCAATTTCAGTAATTAAAATATTTAAGTCTCTTTTAAAGAGTTTTATTAAACTTTCTACTATCATTATTTAATTTTTTATTAAGATTTGAATTCCAAATATGGTTAATAATTAAATTACTTTTGTACCATGCAAGATAACCAACCTCTAGTACAAACAAAACAAACTGTTAAATTTGAATTCATAGCATTAATGGCTTCTTTAATGTCTATTGTTGCTTTGGCTATAGATGCAATATTACCTGCAATTTCTTACATAGGTATAGATATTAATAGTGTCGATACTGGTAACAACCAATTACTAATTACCATGATTTTTCTAGGCTTAGGTTTTGGACAATTATTATTTGGACCACTGTCTGATAGTTTTGGAAGAAAACCAATAGTATACATCGGTTTTAGTGTTTTTACTGTTGGTAGTATTGTGTGTGTATCATCTCCTAGTTTAGAGTGGATGATTTTTGGTCGTATATTACAAGGTATAGGTTTATCTGCACCTAGAACTATTGCCATAGCTATTATTAGAGATAAATTTAAAGGTGATTACATGGCAAAAATTATGTCTTTTGTAACAACCTTTTTTATTCTAGTTCCTGTTATAGCTCCTATGATGGGTAAATTTATATTGAACCATTACAATTGGAGAGGCATTTTTTATGTGCAATTAATTATGTCATTGGTAGTAAGTATTTGGTTTTGGAAAAGACAACCAGAAACACTAAAACTAGAATATAAAATTAAGTTTAGCAAACATGTTTTTATAGACGGTTTAAAAGAATTAATTAAGCATAAAATAACAATGGGTTTCACTGTTATTTCTGGTTTTATATCTGGTGCTTTTATTGTGTACTTAAGCGCCTCTCAAGTTATTTTTGAAAATCAATATGGTTTGGTAGACGAGTTTCCATATATTTTTGCCGGTTTAGCTGCTGGTATTGGTTTATCCACTTTTTTAAACGGCTCTTTTGTAATGCGTTTGGGTATGTGGCGTTTATCTTTTATAGCAACTATTGTATTTTGCTTAAACTCTTTATTGTACGTGATATTATTTTGGAATGCTGCAACAAATCCATCACTAGTAGTTATCTTAATTTTTATGGCTATTCAGTTTTTTACAATAGGTTTTCTTTTCGGAAACATTAGAGCTATTGCAATGGAGCCTATTGGGCATATTGCAGGAATAGGAGCTGCTATAACTGGTTTTACATCTACAATAATGGCTGTACCAATTGCAAACTTTATTGGTGGCTATGTAAAAGAGACTGCTCTACCTCTATTTCTTGGTTTTGTTGTTTTTGGTGGACTCTCTCTATTAATTTTCATTAGAATGCGAATTTTAAGAGATAGAGAACTAGCTTTAGCATAATTATTTATGTAGTAGCACTATTGGTTTTCATATTCACCATAATCTACATCTTTAATAAACTGTATTAAGCCTTCAAAAAACACTTTTTGATCGTCGAATTGAGATAAATGACTCCCATTTGGGCATAATAAAAAACTACCATTTTGTACCTCTGTACTAATCCACTCCATATGTTCTGGGTCCATAGTATCGTGAGTTGCACCAATAGTTAAGGTTGGCACTATAATTTCGTTTAAACGATCTTTAATATCCCAATTTTTAAGCGTAGCATTACCTTTAATTCCAAATTCACTTGGGCCTTGCATTGTTACATAAACATCTGTATTTAAATGTTTAAAACTTCTATTAATAGGTTCCGGCCATTCGTCAACAGGCATTCTAATAACATGTTCTGTATAATAGTTATTTACAATAAGCTCCATGTATCTTGGGTTACTGTAATCTTCGGCATTTTCGTATTTCAAAATTTCTTTTAAAACTTCCGGATTCATTTTTGGAGCTAGTACTTCATCACTATATTTTTGATAATCTGGTATAGAAGCTACCATATTAGAGATTATTAATCCTTTTAAATTTTCTTGATATTTTAAGGCATATTGCATACCTAAAATTCCTCCCCAACTTTGTCCGTAAAGATAGAAGTTGTCTTTATCTAAATTTAAAGCAATACGCACCTGCTCTACTTCTTCTACAAAACGGTCTAAATCCCAAAGACTTAAATCTTTTGGCTGATCGCTGTAATAAGATCCTAATTGGTCGTAATAATAGTATTCTATATTTTCCTGTGGAAAGTACCCATCGAAACATTCGTAAATCTCATGTGTCATTCCTGGTCCTCCATGTAACAATAATACTTTCATGGTTGGATTATTACCTACACGCTTAGTCCAAACATTAAATTCGCCTTTTGGTGTTTGGATTGGTATCATTTTTATACCACCAAGAAACTGATCTTCTTTATTAGGGATTAAATAGTTTTCTGCGGAAGTACTCTGTACTATAACATGTTCTTGAACTTCTTTTTTACAGTTAAAACATATTACAATAATTAAACTAAGATATAAGATTTTGGTTTTGGTTTTCATATAACAGGTATTAGAATACTAAGTTAAGCAAATAAATATTTGATTAAAACCATGTCTATTTAGCTAATAATAACATGAAATTACTATTTATCATTTTATATAAACTAGACTAAACTTATTTTTTTCGAGCTTTATTTTTCTTCTCAATTAGCTTTACATAAATTAGTTTTTTATGACCTCTAGAATCTTCTCGTCTTTCAATTTCAAAAGCTGTAATAGATTTTATTAATGGAGTTAATTTTTGAAACCCATAATTTCTAGAATCAAAATTAGGTTGCTTTTTCTGTAATAAACCACCAACATCTCCTAAAAAAGCCCAACCATCATCATCGGCAACATCATCTATAGTTGCTGCAATAAATTGAATTTCTTTTTGGGTAATTTTATCATAGTCATTTTTAGAAGCTATCGATTTATCTACAGATTCTAATTCGCTTTCCGATGCTTGCTTTTTTAGAATCTCGATATAAATAAACTTATCACAGGCTACAATAAAAGGATTTGGTGTTTTCTTTTCTCCAATACCATACACTTTCATTCCTGCCTCTCGTAGTCGTGTTGCTAACCTTGTAAAATCGCTATCACTAGAGACTAAGCAAAAACCATCAACTTTCTCCGAATATAAAATATCCATAGCATCAATAATCATTGCAGAGTCGGTCGCGTTTTTACCCGTAGTGTAACCGTATTGTTGAATTGGTGTAATTGCATTTTCTAACAATAAACTTTTCCATTTATTTAAATTAGGTTTAGTCCAATCTCCATAAATACGTTTAATTGTTGGGTTGCCATATTTAGCAATTTCCTCCATCATTTCTTTTACATTCGCTGATGGTATATTGTCTCCATCTATAAGTACTGCAAGTTTTATATCCATAAATTTAAAAAGTAATTGTTATACACACATAAAGATAATTGCTTTAAAGCAAAAAACCACTCTAAATTAGAGTGGTTTTTAAAATTTTATAATTTATATATTATTTTCTTGTTGCTTTTTTAGCTGCTTTAGCTGCCTTTTTTTCTTTAGGAGATAATGCTGCTTCTTTTTTTACATTCTTTTTAGAATCTTGCGACTTTGCCATAACTTTATGTTTTAATGTTTATTTTTAATTTGATTGATTAAATATAGTGAATGGTTTCGATGATAGTTTATTTAAAATGATTTTATTTTTTTACATAAATACAATACTAACTTTTACTATAACATTAGCTATTGAAATTAAACTCTAAATCATACGACCAATTATAAAATAACAAGTCAAGACTCTAAAAATGTATCAGTTATAAAAAGTAAATAATAACTTATAAAAGATGCTTATTAGGCTGTCGTAATTTGTTCTTATATTAGTACAATTACTTACTAAAAGTAAAAATTGAATAGAAACAGAAAGCACAAGAATGCAACTAAATATAAAAGATAGATTTAATAAAGAATTACCAGCAGATCCTATTCTTGAAAACACAAGAAGACAGGTTGAAAAGGCTTGTTTCTCTTATGTTACACCAAAGCAAACCGCAAAACCAGAACTACTCCACGTCTCCCCAGAAATGCTTAAAAATTTAGGTCTTACCGAAGCAGATGCTAAAAGTGAAGACTTTCTAAACGTTTTTACTGGAAATAGTGTTTTACCAAATACCAAGCCTTATGCTATGTGTTATGGTGGACACCAATTTGGAAATTGGGCTGGGCAATTAGGAGATGGTCGTGCAATAAATTTAACCGAAATTGAACACAATAATAAACATTGGGCAATACAATTAAAAGGTGCAGGAGAAACACCTTATTCTCGTACGGCAGACGGTTTAGCCGTGTTACGTTCTTCTGTGCGCGAATATTTGTGTAGCGAAGCTATGTATCACTTAGGAGTACCTACAACAAGAGCATTATCCTTAGCTATATCTGGAGATCAAGTTTTAAGAGATATGCTTTACAATGGTAATGCTGCTTACGAGAAAGGTGCTATTGTTTGTCGTGTTGCTCCTAGCTTTTTACGTTTTGGTAATTACCAATTGTTAGCGGCTAGACAAGATAATGAGACTTTAAAAACACTTGTCGATTATACCATAAACAATCATTTTTCGTATTTAGGAGAACCAAATAAAGACAGCTATTTACAGTTTTTTGAAGCCGTAACAAATAGTACTTTAGAAATGATTGTACATTGGCAGCGTGTCGGTTTTGTACATGGTGTTATGAATACCGATAACTTATCTATTCTTGGTCAAACTATAGATTACGGACCTTATGGTTGGTTAGAAGGTTTCGATCTCGATTGGACACCAAACACAACAGATAGCCAATATAAACGCTATCGTTTTGGGTCGCAATTAGACATTGGCCATTGGAATTTATACCAATTAGCAAACGCTATATATCCTTTAATTGGAGAAGCCAAAGGCTTAGAAGCTATTTTAAATGGATACTTCGAAAAAGCATCTTCTCAATATATAAGCATGATGCGAAGCAAATTAGGTTTACATACTGAAGAAACCAACGATGCAGAACTTATTTCTAGTTTAGAAACCGTTTTACAGTTAACTGAAACTGATATGACACTCTTTTTTAGAAATTTAAGTAATTTCTCTGCTATTAAACCTTCCGAAGGATTAACCGTTATTAAAGATGCTTTCTATCTTTTAGATGAAGTAACCAGTACTATTGAACAACAATGGAATACTTGGTTTGAAAGTTATGCTAAACGCTTACAAAATGAAACACTTTCTTTTGAAGATAGAAAGCTTGCAATGAACAAAGTGAATCCTAAATACGTATTACGAAACTATATAGCACAATTAGCAATAGACGATGCTAACAGAGGTGATTACAAGTTAATAGATAATTTATTCAATCTTCTAAAAAAACCATACGATGAGCAACCAGAAAACGAAAAATGGTTTGTAAAACGTCCAGATTGGGCGAGACATAAAGTCGGTTGTTCTATGCTATCTTGTAGTTCATAAGCTATACTTTACTCAGTAAAATTGACATCAAAATTTAAAATATGACATTAGGATTAGGAACAGCGGCTCTTGGAAGACCACAATATATCAACATACGTCAAAAGCAAGCTAACAACTCTAATATTGAAACCTTTAGAAAACATAGTTTTTCTGTTTTAGAGAATGCTTACAATTTAGGTATTAGGTATTTTGACACCGCTCCAGGTTATGGTTTGGCTGAAGATTTACTTATAGAATGGTTAAAAACCAAAAACGATTCTAGTATTGAAATCGCAACTAAATGGGGATACACCTATGTTGCTAATTTTAATGCTAATGCAAAAGTTCACGAAGTAAAAGAACATAGCTTAGAGAAACTAATCGAGCAATGGGAAGTCTCTAAACAGTTTTTCCCTTATTTAAAAGTCTATCAAATTCATTCCGCGACTTTGCAAACTGGTGTTTTAAAAAATGAAGCTGTATTAAAACAATTGGCATTTTTAAAAAAGGAACACAATTTAAAAATAGGATTAACTACAACAGGAACGAACCAGGTTGAAGTTATAAAAGAAGCTTTAAATGTATTGGTTGATGGTGAACAATTGTTCGATATGTTTCAAGTGACGTATAATTTTTTAGATCAAAGTTTAAGCGATATTTCTAATGAATTAATAAAACAAAACAAATCGATTGTTATTAAAGAAGCTGTGGCAAATGGTCGTGTTTTTAAGAATAACAAATACCCTCATTATAAAGCGCTATATACTGTTTTAGATACTTTATCTGATAAATATAAAGTCGGCGTAGATGCTATTTCACTAAAATATTGTGAGCAAACAATTCCTGAAAGTATTGTTTTAAGCGGAGCGAGTAATAGCGATCAATTAGACGAAAATTTAAAAGCGAATTCTTTTTCTCTTTCTAAAACCGATATCGAGTTATTAAACACTTTTAAAACGACTCCCGAATTGTATTGGACAGAAAGAAAGAATCTACAATGGAATTAACAAAAGTAGCATTTGGTGGTGGTTGCCATTGGTGTACAGAAGCAGTGTTTCAATCGTTAAAAGGTGTAGAAAAAGTAGAACAAGGCTTTGTGGCTTCTATAGATGAAAACAGTAGTTTTTCTGAAGCTGTAATTGTGCATTTTCAAGTTGAAGACATTACTTTAAAAACCTTAATAGAAGTGCATTTACTAACACATAAAAGTACGAGTAATCATTCTATGCGAAAAAAATACCGATCGGCTATTTATAGTTTTTCAGACAGTCAAAACAAAGAAGCTACAGCTTTACTTGATAATTTTCAAGAACAGTTTAATAAAAAAATTATTACACAGGTTTATCCGTTTTCAGCATTTAAAGCTTCGGAAGAAGCTTTTCAGAATTACTATTTAAAAAATCCTGCTAAACCGTTTTGTAAACAATTTATTAATCCTAAATTAGAGGTTATAAAAAAGAAATTCTCGAATTATGCGTCATTGTAATACTGATAGTTATCGGGATCGCAATGACAGTTTAAATGGAGTGATTTTTTATGCATTAAGGATTGAACAATTGTTGGAGCTCCTCGCAGAGAGCGACTTGTGAAAGCCTGACGTTTTGCCTTTTTTAGGCAAAAGGTAATGCCCAAATTATTATTAGAAAATATTAATTTATTGAGTTTCCCACTTTCGTGGGAATTACGAAATTTCTGCTAAGGCCGAAAATTCTTATGAAAAACAACAAAAAAATAGGATTAAGCTTATCTGGTGGTGGTTATCGTGCGACTATTTACCATTTAGGGACTTTAAAGAAACTTAAGGAATTAGAAATACTTGATACGGTTGATGTTATTTCTACTAATTCTGGTGGTTCTATTACTGGAGCAACTTATGGTTTACATGAAGGTGATTTTGAGGCTTTCGAGGATACCATTAGAAAAGGTGTAAAACGTAGTGTTATTAAAGGTGTTTTGTCTTCTTGGCGCTTTATATTAGTGTTTATTGCGTCTCTTTTTTGGGTGTTAACTATACTCTATTTATTGGCTAATGGTTATGCTTGGTCTAGTTTTGGTTTGCTAATTGCTTTAATTATTGTGTTTTTATTGTTTCAGTTTAACCTCTTCCCTATTAGCAAGTTAAACGAAAGGATGTATAATAGGTTTTTCTTTAAAAACAAAACACTAAAGCATTTACGTAAAGACGTTAGGTTTGCTATAAATACTACAAATTTAGAAAGTGGGCGCTTGTTTACGTTTAGTAATGATACTATGGGAGATTCGGCTTACGATTTTCCTTCGGATGATGATGAACCTATAAAATTTGAGTCGGATAATTTTCCTATCGCTCGAGCTGTTGCAGCTTCTACGGCTGTACCGTTTGTGTTTACTCCTATTAAAATTGATAAAAAGTTTTTTAGTACTATCGAAGATACCAAGCGTGTAAAACCACGATTAGTAGATGGTGGTGTTTACGATAACCAAGGTGCGCATAAAATTACGCAGACCAAAAGTGCTTATGGAAGTCAGATTGTTATTATTAGCGATGCTGGAAATGCGATGCCTTTTAAAAACTCGTATAGAAATACGTTAACCATGCTTATTAGAACCAGCGAAGTGTTTATGAATAGGATTAAAAACCTACAAATGGTACAATATCTATATGAGAATCATAACAACCAAAAACGTGAGATTGCCTACCAATCGCTTGGTTGGGAGATTGAAAATTCTATTCCTAAATTTATAGATGGTGTTAAAGATGGTATTATTTTACCTCAGGTTTTAGAGCACCATAACATTACAGAAACAGATATTACCAATAAAGATTGGACTACCATTAAAAACAAGTTAAAAGCGAGTATAGACTACAAAGCTATAATTGCTAATGCGAATACAAAAGTGCAACTAGAAATTGCAAGAGGTGTAAGTACTAATTTAACGCCTTTAAAAGACGAAGAGATTGATGCTTTAATAAATCATGCTTCGGTTTTAACCGAAATACAAGTAAAATTGTATTGTGTGAGTTTGTTTGAGTGATAAGCTAAAACCAGAATATATTAAACGAAAAAAACCAGAACAATTGCTGTTCTGGTTTTTTAATATTTATTATTCTGTTTATAGAAATACGGTTTGCTTAAAACTGTAAGTCTACTACTAGATCAAACTCGTCGTAAATTGCTTTGTCTTTTAAACCATCGAAAAAGCTAGTAGAACCATATCTTACATCAAATTTTGTTCTGTCTACTTTTAATGTTGCAGTTGCTTTACTTCCATATACAGATACATTTACTGTTACTGGATTTGTTTTTCCTTTAATAGTTAAATCTCCCGTAACTGTGTATGAGTTTTTACCCGAAGCTTCTGCTTTTGTAAATACTAACTTTGCTGTTGCAAATTTCTCTACTCCAAAAAAGTCGTCTGATTTTAAATGTCCATCTAATTTCCCTTTGTATTCACCTTCTAAATCTGTAGCGCTAATAGTCGTCATGTCTATAACAAACGCTCCTCCTGTTAATACATCGTCTTTAAAAGCTAAATCTCCAGATTGTAAATTAATTGTTCCTTCGTGAGAACCAGTTACTTTGTAACCTTTCCAAACTACTTTACTATCTGCTGTGTTAATAGTTTTTGATTGTGCATCAATTGTTGATGTAAATGCTGCAAATGCTATAATTGCTGTTAAAACTTTTTTCATTTTTCTATGTTTTTATATTATGCCACAAAGATCTCACAACAATAGAACATAAAAGATGACCTAGTTTATTAAATAATGTTAATCTAGATTAACATTTACTGTTCTGTAGCAATCTGACTCTTAATTTTACTTAAAAATTCTTTAGTAACACCTAAATAAGAAGCTACCATATATTGTGGAATGCGCTGTTCTATTTCTGGATAATTTTCTTTAAAAATTAAATATCTATCTTTTGCAGACATACTAAAATTTCTGACAATTCTTTTTTGTGAAGCAACATACGCTTTCTCGATTATTATACGAAAACAACGCTCTAGCTTTGGAATTTTAGAATACAAGTCTTCAATATCATTATACGCCACTTGAATTAATGCTGTGTCTTCAATACATTGCACATTAAAGTCTGATGGTGCTTGCGAAATATAACTTCCTAAATCTGAAGCCCACCAATTTTCGACACCAAACATAAGAATATGTTCTTGCCCTAAATCGTCTACATAAAACATTTTAACACATCCCGATATAATAAAACATATTTTATTATTTACATCTCCTTGCTGTAAAATATACTGCCCTTTTAAATACTTACGATAGACTATTTTTGAAGTAAAATAAGTTTCCTCTTCTTCTGTTAATGTTATTATTTTATTAATGTAAGATAAGAGTGGTTGGCTATTCATTATTATATTTTGATTGCCTAACAAATATAAAAAAAGCCATTACAAATAATGGCTTAATTCTTTAGTAATTGGTATTAAATACAATTACTCTTATTTTAAAATATAGTCTACTATTAAGATACTTTTACAGTCGATTTTTTAAGTTTAATCAGTCTTAATTTATCTAAAACTACCATAATTAAATATGTAAAATCTACCTCATGCCATTTTACTCCAAAATTAGCACGACCAGAATGTGTGTGATGGTTATTGTGATAACCTTCTCCCATCATTAAAAAATCGAATGGTAATAAGTTTTTAGAAGTGTCGTTAACTTTAAAGTTTACATAACCATAAATATGTGCAAACCAATTAATTATTACACCATGAATTGGTGCCATAAAAAAGGCGATAGGTAGAAATAACCATTGCCACCAAGCTGTTGCAAACACAATAAAAAACACAGTATAAGCTGTAGCCCAACCTAGTCTAGAAAATTTTGAACTTGCAAATTTATCAAAACCTTCCCATTGTGGAACGTTTTTAGTAAACTTATCTGCTACTGCAATTCTTTTGTTATTTATGTCTTGGTAAATGTTTTTTGTACGCCACATCATAGAAAATACAGTTGCATCGTATTTTGGTGAGTGTGGATCTTTTTCGGTATCTGCATACGCGTGGTGCATTCTATGCATTACGCCATAACCATAGGCGCTTAAGTAGTTAGAACCTTGTGTTACCCATGTTAATACGTAACATATTTTCTCCATTGCAGGAGACATTGTATAGGTTTGGTGTGCCGCGTAACGGTGTAAAAAGAACGTTTGAAAAAACAGTCCTGAGTACCAAAGTGTTATTATTAATATTATAATCATCATAGTCTTTTGCTTTTCGCAAAGGTCGGTGCTAATAATGGTTTACACAATGAACCTAAGTTAAGAAATTCGCTTTCTAATGCGGCTTAAGGCTTGTGCTGTAACACCAATATAAGACGCGATGTATTTTAATGGAATCTCTTTTATTAGGTTTGGTCGTTCTGTAAAAAGATTAAGATAACGCTCTTCGGCAGTTTCGTTTAAAAGGGATTGTTCTCTTTTAGATTTTATAAGAAATAACCGCTCTGAAGACAAGCGACCAATAACATTACCGGCAAAACTTTTCTCGTAAACCTCTTGTAAATCGTCATACGAAATACTCCACATGGAAACCTCTGTTAAGGCTTCTAATCTGTATAATGATGGTTTTCTGGTAAGGAAAGAATCGTAAGCGCTTACAAATTCGTTTTTAAAACAAAAACCAAATGTAATGTCTTTTTCCTTTTCTTCCTTCGGAATTAAAAAGCGTGCGATACCTTCGTCTATAAATGAAATATAGTTTTCGGTCTCTCCAACACTAACAATAGCGCTCTTTTTCTTGAAGATTCTATTTTCTAATTTAGATGAAAACAGTTGCCAATCTTTATCAGAAATAGCAACTGTTTTCTCTATGTATTCTCTAATGTTTACCATATTCGCTTATCCATTGCAAATATCGCGATATATTTTAACTATTCTACTCGTTTTCCAGGTAATACTTGTCCGTTTTGAAACAAAGTCATACTATCTATCTTGCCTTTAGAGTTCGCATTAAACTCTACTCTTGCTTCTACAACTTTTAAGAAAAAGATATTATAATCTGAAGGGAAAATTTCGAATTGAGGTTGTCCTGTTGCTTGTAAAAACAAACGCCCTTCTTTTGTTGTAATTGTAATAGCAAATGTTGGTGCTAGCTGGTATTTACCAGTGTAACTTTCTAACATTTCTTTAGATACTGTTACTTCTTTTATATCGACCTTTAAGCTTTTTAAAACATCGCGAGCATTATCGTTTGCAGGATTTAAATCTAAAGATTTCTTATAATTTTCTATTGCTAATTCTTGTTCTCCATTTTCTAAATAAGCCTCTGCTAAAGAATCGTAAGGATTTGATGCTTCTGGAAACTCTGCAACATTTAGTTTGAAAATTTCTAATGCAATGTCCTTTTTATCTTCGGCTAATAATTGATAACCTAAAGTATTTAATTCTTCAACTTCAAAATTATAATTATTTGCTTGTTTGGTTTTAGCTTCTTTGTAAAAAGCAATAGCTTTAGTAATACCATTTACTTTTATTTCTTTTGCTAACACTTTAGCAATAGATGGTTTAATAGGTTTTAAAGGATAAGAAGGTACCATTAATTTTATAGCAATAGCATCTACGTTTTCGTTACTATTAGTTAAAACAACAACGCCTCTTTTTGATGCTTTATCTATTGCAGACATTGCGCAATAACCACCTGTTGCTCCATTATGCATTAAAAACGATCCATTTTCTATGTGCCAAGCTAATGCCATTTCTGCGTTTTGCTCTTCACTTTTAAATGCTGATTTATGAGCCAATGCCATTGCATTATGTAATTCTGAATCTATAGTGTTTGCGTTAATATTTGCTTGAATGTATTTTACCATATCGCTAACTGTAGAACGTATGCCTCCTGCTCCACCAAGTGTAATAATATCCCAATTTTCGGTTTCACTAAGTCCGTCGTGCCCTTTTGCTAATTGGTTTTTCATTGTTTGGGTTAATACTAATCTTGTATCGTCCATTTGCAATGGTTTAGCAATATTCTCTATTACTAATTCTTCGTATGTTTTACCGCTTTGCAATTCCAGAATATGACCAAGTAAACCCATTCCTACGTTAGAATATTCTTTCTCAGCTCCAATATCTCTTGTTAATTTGTAATTAGAAATAAAGCTATATAGATTCTCGTAAGTATAATCTTGAAAAGGATTTTTATCGTTTGCTGGCGACCAATTATCTGGCATTCTTGGTAAAGCAGATGTATGTGTTGCTAAATGTTTTAAGGTAATTTCCTTTCCGTTTCGCGTTGGTACTTTTACTGTTTTAGGCAAATACTTAGAAATAGGATCGTCTAAACTCATTTCTCCACTATTAACTTTTAAGGCTAAAAGTGTTGCAGTAAATGTTTTTGAAATTGAACCAATCTCGAAAACAGATTCTTTATTTACAGGTGTACCGTTCTCTATCGCAGTGTTACCAAAACTGTAATAATTTACAGTATCTCCATTTATATAACCTACAACGATACCAACATTTATTTGGTTTTCTACTCTAGATTGTATGTACTCTTTTACTTCGGTTGGAATTTTGGAATCTTGTGCTTTAACTTGAAAACTTAATAGTAAGGTTAATGCAATGAATAGTAGTTTTTTCATTTTTGATTGGTTTTGAATGCTGTTATAACAAAGTTAGTTAGAAATACTTTACTTATTTATTTAATGCGACTAACAACCAATTTACAATTGGTATTAACTTGGTAAAGAATGTGAGTTACTAACTAGTACTTAATAATAAGACGCATACTATTGGTTTATGTTACATTACTAAATAGTGTAACGAAAAAACGCAACCTAAAAAGGTTGCGTTTTTTCGTTTTGCATTAGGGATTGCAGTGGCATCCTTTTGCTTTTTCTGCAAAAGATATAACGGAAAGCCCGACACTTTGTAGCTTTAGCGAAAAAGTGTAATGCCCAAATAATAGTTTTATAAATTATTTTTTAATATTACTTCGTCGTGCCTTCTCGCAATGACATTATAATACATTATCCATAATATCTTGCACACATTCTGGATTTAGCAATGTACTTGTGTCTCCTAAATTATCGGTTTCATTACTAGCGATTTTACGTAAAATACGACGCATAATTTTACCGCTTCGTGTTTTTGGTAATCCGTCTGTAAATTGGATTTTATCTAACTTCGCGATAGGTCCTATTTGCTCTGTAATTAACTGATTAATTTCCTTACGAAGGTTATCGTGTTTTCTACTTTCTCCTGTTTCTTTTAAAGTAACGTAAGCGTATAGCGCGTTTCCTTTAATATCGTGAGGAAAACCTACAATTGCACTTTCTGCTACTGCTGGATGCTCGTTAACGGCATCTTCTATTGGTGCGGTACCTAAGTTATGACCAGATACAATGATGACATCGTCTACTCTTCCTGTAATTCTATAATAGCCAACCTCATCTCTTAATGCACCATCTCCAGTAAAGTATTTATTTTCATACGCAGAGAAATAGGTGTCTTTATAACGTTGGTGATTTCCCCAAATGGTTCTAGCCATACTTGGCCAAGGAAACTTGATACATAAACGTCCATCGACCTGATTTCCTTTAATTTCGTTTCCATGCTCGTCCATTAATGCGGGCTGAATACCAATAAATGGTAGTGTTGCATAGGTTGGTTTTGTTGGTGTTGCGAAGGCTATTGGCGTTATCATAATCCCTCCAGTTTCGGTTTGCCACCAAGTATCTACAATTGGTGCTTTTTTCTTACCAACATTATCATCGTACCAATGCCATGCTTCCTCGTTTATTGGTTCTCCCACGGTACCTAATACTTTTAGGGATGATAAATCGTGCTTTTCTAAATGCTCTACTCCTTCTTTTGCCAAAGCTCTAATGGCTGTTGGTGCTGTATAAAATTGGTTGACTTTATGTTTTTCTACAATCTCCCAGAAGCGTCCAAAATCTGGATAACTTGGTACACCTTCAAACATAACCGTTGTTGCTCCATTACAAAGCGGACCGTATACGATGTAACTATGCCCAGTAATCCACCCTATATCTGCAGTACACCAATACACATCTTGTTCTCTATATTGAAACACGTTTTTAAACGTATATGCTGTGTATACCATGTAACCTGCAGTGGTATGCACCATTCCTTTTGGTTTCCCAGTAGATCCTGAAGTATATAGAATAAACAAAGGATCTTCTGCATCCATAATTTCTGGTACACAATCGTGATAAGCTTCATCCAATAAAGGTTGTAACCATTTGTCACGTCCTTCTTGCATGCTTATATCTGAATTAATACGTTTTGCTACCAAAACAGTATTTACGTTTGGACACTCTTCTAAAGCCTCGTCTACAATCCCTTTTAAATCGATTGTTTTCGCACCACGATAAGAACCATCACTTGTAATTACTAATTTACAATCGCTATCGTTAATTCTTGTTCCTAATGCTGTTGAAGAAAATCCTGCAAATACTACAGAATGTATTGCTCCAATACGTGCACAGGCTAAGACAGAGACTGCTAATTCAGGAATCATTGGTAAATAAATACAAACACGATCTCCTTTACCAACTCCTTGTTCTTTAAGTACGTTAGCAAATCGGCACACGCGTTCGTGCAATTCTCGATATGTAATATGAAGCGCCGCTTCGTCTGGACTATTTGGTTCAAAAATAATTGCTGTTTTATCTCCTCTTGTATATAAATGCCTGTCTATACAGTTTTCTGTGATGTTTAACTTTGCACCTTCAAACCATTTGACTTCTGGTTTAGAAAAATCCCAACTTAATACGTTGTCCCATTTTTTACGCCACATAAAATGTTCTTCGGCAATTTCTTCCCAAAAACTTTCTGGATTTCTGACGGATTTACGGTAAACTTGGTAGTATTCTTCTAAGTGTTTTATGTGATAATTACTCATAATGTATTAGTTAAGATTTGTTTGAATACTTAGACTATGTAAGTACTCAAAATTATTTGTTTTATTTATGAATCCCAATACTATGGGCTTGATATACTGATTTTATTTCGTCTATTATTGCAACATCATCTATTGTTGATGGTATATTATACTGCTGCTCGTCTGCGATATTACGCAACAATTTACGAAGAATTTTCCCGCTTCGTGTCTTTGGTAATCGGTTAACGACTAACACCTCTCTAAATGAGGCTACTGCTCCAATTTCTCGTCGTACATCTTGTATAATTTCTTTCTGAATGGTATGGTTTCCAGAAGACTCTTCGGTTTTTAAAACGACTAATCCCAAAGGTTTTTGACCTTTAAGTTCGCAATGCACACCAAATACGGCACATTCTGCAACAGATTGGTGTGAGGCTACAATTTCTTCCATTTCGGCAGTAGATAAACGGTGTCCTGCAACGTTAATAATATCGTCTACTCTACCTGTAATAAACACATATCCATCTTCGTCTTTATAACCGCCATCTCCAGAGAAATAATAACCTGGAAAACGGTCTAAATAACCAGATTTAAAACGTTCCGGATTTCCCCAAAGGTTACTTAATGTTCCTGGTGGTAACGGCAGTTTTATTACAACGTAACCTTCAACCGAAGATTCTACTTCTTCGCCTTCTTCGTTTAATATTCTAATATCGTAACCAGAAACAGGTAAGCCTGCAGAACCTGGTTTTACTTCTTGCAATCCTACACCAACCATATTGCAAATCATTGGCCAACCACTTTCCGTTTGCCACCAATGGTCTATTACTGGAACTTTTAGTTTTTCTTCTGTCCAACTTAGCGTCGCGACATCACAACGTTCTCCGGCTAAAAACAAATTTTTAAAGCAAGACAAATCGAAACGTTTAATCATGTTTCCATTTGGATCTTCTTTTTTTATTGCTCTAATTGCTGTGGGTGCTGTAAACATTGCTTTTACATTATGCTCACTAATAACACGCCAAAAAGTAGATGCATCTGGTGTCTTAATCGGTTTTCCTTCAAATAGAATAGTTGTGTTTCTATTTATTAAGGGTCCATATGTAATAAAACTATGACCTACAACCCAACCAACATCACTTGCTGCCCAAAACGTTTCGCCTTCATTTACGCCATAAATGTATTTCATAGAGAATTTTAAAGCAGTGGCATAACCACCTGTATCTCTAATTATACCTTTGGGAGTTCCTGTGGTTCCTGAAGTATATAATATATATGACGGATGAGTGGATTCTATTGAAATAGCTTCAATTGAAGGAGAATCTTCTACTAAAGTAGTGTAATTTACGTCGTAGTTTTTCTTCGGAATTTCAACACCTAATTGTCGGTCGAAAACAATAACATATTCTGGCTTATTTTTAGCTTTAACAATAGCCTGATCTACAAAGGGTTTGTAAGGAATAATTTTCTCTATTTCAATTCCGTTAGATGCAGTAATTATTGCTTTTGGCTTACAATCGTCTATTCTAATTGCCAACTCATGTGGTGCAAAACCACCAAATACCACCGAATGTATTACACCTATTCTAGCACAGGCTAACATAGCATATAATGCTTGCGGAATCATAGGCATATAAATAATACACGTGTCTCCTTTTTGCAGTCCTAAACCTTGTAATCCACCTGCTAATTTTGATACTTCGTGGTGTAATTTATTAAAGGTAATATGCTCTTTTGCATTGGTAACTGGCGAATCGTAAATAATAGCATTCTGTTCTCCAAAACCATCTTTTATGTGCTTGTCTATACACAGATAACTTAGGTTAAGTTGCCCATCTTGAAACCATTGATCGTACTCATATTTATCTTTAGATAATATGCCTTTTGGTGCTTTAAACCAATCCAATTGCATCGCTTGTTCTTGCCAAAAAAGCACTGGCTGCTCAATACTTTTTTTATAAAATTCTTGATAATACATAGTTAAGCTTTTTTAGAATTAAATAAGCCAAACCAGTTAGGATTAAGTATTTTGAGTTTGATAAGTACCCAAATAATAACCACAAAACAGATACCCAAAACTATAGAAAGTATAGGGCTTGCGTTTGTGTTATTTTCAAATTTTAACCTTAAATAAAGCGTTACTATTACATAAATACTTATAATAATATCTGACGCTAATGGGTTGATGTGAAATTTCATGTCTTTAAACTTTAATTAAACTTAGTTTGTTTGCACACAAAACCAATTTTAATAAAACTCAAAAATTATTTCTAAGTCACTAGTTCCAATATTTCTGAAACTATTTTTTTATAGAAAAAGGTTTTGTTAAATACTTATCTGCTCCAAGTTTTAAACCTTTTTCAATATCTGAAGCTTTATTTTTAGCTGTTAAAAACACCACTTTGGTCTCTTTTAAGCTGTCTGTATTTTTAATGTGTGTTAAGGTTTGATACCCATCTACATTTGGCATCATAACATCTAACAAAATAACATTAGGAATATGATGTTTTAAAATCTCTAAAGCTTCACTTCCATCTCTTGCAATAAACACTTCAAAATCTTGTTTTTTGAAAGCGTATTCTAACGACATTACAATATTGGGCTCGTCGTCAACAATTAAAATTTTCTTCTTCATACTTTATATGACAACAATTTACTTAAAAGGTATGGTAAAAACAAGCGTTGCGCCTTTTTTAACGTCTTTTTTTGCCCAAATTTTTCCGTTATGCTTTTCTACTATTTGTTTTGTGATTGCTAAACCTAGTCCACTGCCTTGTGGCTTAATAGTATTTTGATGTTTTGATTGGTAAAATTTATCGAAAATATAATCATGATCTTCTTCGGGAATCCCTTTACCGTTATCGGTTACCGATATTTCAAGCAACTCGTTTCCTAATTTATAATCTACTTGTATGACTCCTGTTTTTGATGGACAAAATTTAATTGCATTGGATAATAAATTGGTAAACACTTGAAGAATACGATCTTCGTCATAATTGGTTTTAAAACTGTGCACATTCTTATTTACAATTTTCACTTCTTTTTTTACAGCAATTTGATAAATACTACCAATAGCTTTAGCAATAGTTTTTTGAATGTCTTGATATTGCATATCTAAATGCAAACGTCCAGTTTCAAGTTTTTCGAAATCTAGAATATTATGTATTAATCGTCCCAAACGATCGGAATCTTGAAGGATGTTTTTTAAAAATTGTGCCTTTATCTCTTTCGGCATATCATCGTCTTCATCCATTAACAACTCTGTTGCAGCTCTAATACCTGTAATTGGTGTTTTAAGTTCGTGCGCTACAGTATCTAAAAACTCATCTTTTTGCTTGTCTTTACTTATTAATTCTTCATTGGCATCTTTAAGTTTTGAAGATAGCAAAGACAATTCATTAGACTTATCTAAAAGTACTTTATTACTGATGATGTTTTCCTTAGATTCTTCTAAAATCTTCAACACTTCTACTAAGCTAATTTGCTCTTCTTTTACCACACTTGCAATTAATATTTTAGCTGAAGCCGAACCAATACTACCAGTTAACAGTGTTTCAGAAAAATTAATTAATCGTGCATCTGCCAATTGTGTATCTTGAGGTAGCTTATATTTAGTGAAGAAAATTCTTAAGGCTCTGGTTGCTTTTTTTTCACCTAAAAATCGAATTAAAACATTTTTAATATCTGTAACATACGCTTCACCTTTCCAAACAAATGCACTGTCTTGAAGTTTAGTGAAATTTTGATTATCTACAAACATTTCGGCATAATTACGTTCTCTATAATTTCCTTTAGACATTAATGAAAACACTAAATAACTCATAATATTAAACGTCATACTCCAGAAAAACGCATGTGCTGGCGGACTTAAAAAATCGACACCAAATAATGCATAAGGTTTTAAAGCTGAAATACCGAACAAGCCATACTGCGTAAAATCGTCCGTACCTGTGTACGCTTGTAATGTAAATGGTAATACCAAAGTATATATAGCTATAAAAAAACCTATAAGTATACCTATAATTGCTGCTTTTGAAGACCCTCGATTCCAGTACAAGCCAATAAAAAAAGAAGGTGCCAATTGCGAAATAATAACAAACGAGATTAAGCCAATAGAATACAACGATAACTCCTTTGAAAATATTACATAAAAGAAATACGCTGTAATAATTATGGTAAAAATAGAAATACGACGAATATTCTTAATGTATTTGGAATTTCGCTCTGGTTGGTTTTTTATAAATTTATCAAGAAAACCATAAGGTATAATTAAGTTGTTACTTACCATAGTTGATAATGCCAATGTAGATACAATAACCATTGATATTACTGCCGAAAACCCACCTAAAAAAACGAGTGTGGCTAAAAAAGAATTCCCGTTTTCGAGAGGCAACAACAATGAGTAGTATTCTGCATTTTGTGTGGATCCAAAAGTTAGTTTTCCTGCCCAAGCAATAAATATAACAAACAGATTAAAGAGTAATAGATACAAGGGAAACAACCAAATAGCCTTTTTAAGATGTTTCTCTCTATTGTTTTCTAAAACAGAAACTTGAAATTGTCTCGGCAATAAAAATATAGCCATAAAAGACAACCCTATTAAGAAAAACCAGTTAAAACCGTCCTCTACACCACTAAGCGTAGTGAGTTCTTTAAAGTTTTCTGTATTTGAAATCTGATTGTAAATATCTGTAGTACCATCAAATAGGTAAAAAGTAACATAAATACCAATGGCTAAAAAGAATACGAGTTTTAAAACCGACTCGAATGCTACAGTAGCAATGATGCCTTTGTGTTTTTCGGAAGCATCTGTATTTTGCGTGCCAAAAAAAGTAGCGAATATTGCTAATAATAAAGCGACGTAAAATGTAGAATCGTCAATTACAGTTGTAGATACATAACTAGTATCGTCGGACATGATTTCGAACGTTTCTGACACTGCTTTTAATTGCAACGAAATGTATGGCAAGGTTCCGAACAAGCAAATTAAAGTCACTAATGCTCCTAAAAACCTATTGTTACCATAACGTAATGAAATAAAATCGGCAATAGATGAAATTTTATGTTGTTTGGAAATTCTGATAATTTTCCGAAGTACAACAATCCACAAAGGTGCTGCTATAACTGGCCCTAAATAGATTGTTAAAAAGTTAATACCCGAATTTGCGGCAATACCAACACTACCATAATAGGTCCAAGCAGAACAATACACTGCTAAAGACAAAGTGTAAACGTATGGATTGTTAACCCATTTACTTTGTCGTTTTTTTTCACCTAAAAAAGCAATGTAAAACAAGACTGCTAAATAGATAACAATTATAATTATTAATGCGTAGTTATTCATAATGGCGTTTTAAAACTATGTATGAAATAACAATAGATAGCAACCAAATTGAAAATATAGAAAAGTATAACGTAGGAATACCATAAACAGCACCTTCAAAATTAAAAATAAGAATGAATGGTATATTAAAAATTAAACATAATGCTATCGATAATACCACTAGCTTTTGTTCGTGCCGTTTTTTCATTTGGATGATTGGTTTTCTTTTCCGCGAAAGCGAAAAAATAATAACTTTACTAATATAAGAAAATCAGCACTACAAAATGTAATGCTGATTTGCTAACTAACTAAATTTAAATTAAGTTCAATATTCTTTAGCTTTCGCTGAAAAATATTCAGACAGAACTCAATACTTTAATGGTCTTGAGCCTCACCTGCTCCTGAAGGTATTCTAATACTTTCAACCATATCTTGTACATCTTGCGGTGGCTCAGGCGTCATACGTGATACTATTAATGATATTACAATGTTTACCGTCATTGCAATGGTACCAAATCCTTCGGGAGACGTACCAAACCACCAATCTTCACTTGTACCACCACCAAACATGTCTAGTTTGAATTTCATCATATAGAATAGCATTAAAACGATACCTACAACCATTCCTGAAATGGCACCTTGGCTATTCATTCGCTTATCGAATATTCCTAAAATAATGGCCGGAAAAAAGGAGGCTGCTGCGAGACCAAAGGCGAGCGCGACGACTGCAGCTACAAATCCTGGCGGATTAATACCAAAATATCCTGCAATTAAGATAGCTACAAAAATTGCTATTCTTGCTACTTTTAATTCATCTTTATCTGAAATATCTGGCTTTAATTGTTTTTTAACTAAATCGTGAGAGACCGACGTTGAGATTACTAATAATAATCCTGCTGCAGTTGATAATGCTGCTGCCAATCCACCTGCTGCTACTAATCCAATCACCCAATTTGGTAAGTTGGCAATCTCAGGATTTGCTAATACCATAATATCTCTATCGACATATAATTCGTTTTCAGCATTACTTGGATTAGAAACTATACGTTCTCCGTTTGCTCCTCTCGCTTCTGTATATTCTGGTTTTTTACCTGATAACGAATTACCAGCTACATATTGAATTTTTCCATCTCCATTTTTATCAGACCAAGCAATTAATCCTGTATTCTCCCAGTTTTTAAACCATTCTGGAATTTCTTTATACTCTTTATTACTAACCGTTTCTATTAAATTTGTTCTTGAAAACACTGCAATTGCAGGTGCTGTTGTATAAAGAATGGCAATTAAAAATAATGCATAACCTGCAGATTTACGTGCATCTTTTACTTTAGGCACTGTAAAGAAACGTACAATTACGTGTGGTAATCCTGCTGTACCTGTCATTAATGCTAAGGTAATTGCAAAAACATCCCAAGTAGATTTTGTTCCGCTTGTGTATTCGTTAAAACCAAGTTCTACATGTAACTTATCTAATTTATCTAATAAAAACTCACCACCTTCAACGGTTCCTCCCATTCCTAATTGTGGAATAATGTTTCCTGTCATTTGCATAGAAATAAAGAATGCAGGTACCATAAAAGCAAAAATTAATACACAATATTGTGCTACTTGTGTGTATGTAATCCCTTTCATACCTCCTAAAAGTGCGAAGGTTAAAACAACTGTCATCCCGATAATTACACCTATGTTAATATCGACTTGTAAGAATTGTGAAAATACAATACCAACACCACGCATTTGACCTGCAACGTAAGTAAACGATACAATTAATGCGCAAATTACTGCTACTGTTCTTGCGGTGTTAGAGTAATATCTATCACCAATAAAATCTGGCACTGTAAACTTTCCAAACTTACGTAAATATGGTGCTAAAAGTAACGCTAAAAGCACGTATCCACCAGTCCAACCCATTAAGTAAACAGAACCATCATATCCTGAAAAGGAAATAATTCCTGCCATACTTATAAAGGAGGCTGCACTCATCCAATCAGCTGCAGTAGCCATACCATTTGCTAAAGGAGAAACACCTCCACCTGCAACATAAAACTCTTTTGTTGAGCCTGCTCTTGCCCAAATTGCTATTCCAAAATATAAGGCAAAAGTAATTCCTACTAATAACCATGTCCAAAATTGTACACTCATAATATTATTGTTTTTAAGTTATTAGTTAGACTACTCGTCGTAACCGTATTTTTTATCTAGTTTGTTCATTAATCTTACATACACGAATATTAATATTACGAATACATATATAGAGCCTTGTTGGGCAAACCAGAAACCTAGTTTAAAACCACCAAGTCTAATTTGATTTAATTCTTCTCTAAAGAGAATGCCACACCCAAAGGATACAACAAACCATATAACAAGTAATATTGCTAAATACTTTATGTTCTCTTTCCAATACGCCGAAGCGTTTTTTTGTTTTTCACTCATAGTTGTTCGTTTTATAGGTATATCATGGCTTGAAGCGAAATAGTATTCGAATCTAAAGCTCCAAATTCTTGATTTTTATATTCTAAAGTTAATTTTGAATTGTGTCCACTCATATAAGCATTTACACCAATGCCTAAAGTAGATCTATCGTCTCCTACAGCATCATAACTATGCGTGCCGTAACTAACATAAGGTTGGTATCTTGTTTTGGTTTTATCGCCTTTAAAAACGTAACCTACATGACCATAAACCATACTTCCTGTTCCATAAGCACTGTATAAATAGTCTTTACCATAATCACTATTTTGGTATACAGCATACGCGGTAATTGCACTTCCTTCTTCTCCAATTGGAGCATCATAAAATGCATCTACTGCAAATATTGATACGTCTTCACCTTCCAAATTTGGCGTTAAAGCAGTACCAGAATCTATTACAGATCCTTTAGGATGTAAAAAGAAACCTGCTCCTACATTAAATATTTTTTTTCCACCTAAATAACTACCTACTTTATAAGGCAGAAAGTTAGATTCTTGATCTAAGAAATTATAATCGAAATAACCTGCGTAAGTTTTACCAGCATCTTTAGAACCTAAAGTTGCGCGACCATTATAGACAGCATCTCCACCTGCAACAGCAGTTCGAGCATCTAAAGTTGAAACTGATGCATCATTAATAGCAACACGATATTGCAATTTATCGAATTTACCTTTTGCAAAAACACCTAAATGACGTGCAAATTGATCGGACAAGCCAATAGTTGCCCAAGATTGACGATTATTATCTAACGTCATCATGTTAAGCGTACTTTGATTGTTTAATCTAGAAATACCATTAAAGTAATGCAAACCACCACCAACTGTGTGGTCTTTACCTAAATTGTATTGTGCCCAAACATCATGAAAAAAGAGTTGTGAGCCATCTCCTTTTCCTGTTGGACTAAGTGTAGAACTTGTTAAGCTGTTTAATCCGAAATGTGTTACAATTAAAAAGTCTTTATTAATTTGTGCAAACATTAATATACGAGCACGACGTAAATTAAAATTTAATTTACTGTTTTCGTTTCCGTTGGCATCAAAAGTATCGTCTGTATTGTAATTGGCTTGAACTTGCGCCCAAGAAATAAGCCGAAGATATTTAGATCCATCTTCGTTAAATTTAAACTTAAGACCACCATCGTAATCTGGAGAGCCTTGAGCGGTCATAAATTGAAAGGACATTAAAAAGAGTCCGGCCAATAAAAGGGTTTGTTTTCTCATTGTTTAAAGGATTAATTAGTACTTAATTAGTTTTGTGTGCACTACTAAGCTCTTAAAAACAATGTGTTAACAAAAAATTAATATATTTTTATGTTAATTTAATATACTAATCTTTAAAACGCTCCCATTTAATTAACATGAATTTATCTCCTAACTCTGTAACAACAACACCTGCTCCTTTTATGTTTTCAGAATTACTAAAATAAATTGCTAATTCTGAAGCATTTAAAATCTTGTAAGTAGGATGGTAATTTGAGTTATAAGGTCGTTTAATATTATACTTTTTCACCCAATTCATGATACTAACGTGAGAAATACCTAAAATGCGTTCAATTTCTCGATACGTTAAGCCTTCTAAATATAATTGTAACGATTTGTTAACGTAGTAGTCGTCTATCTTCTTTCCTATCTTATTTACAGAGAAGAAATAGTTGCATTTTTTACACTTATAACGCTGTCTATTATTGACAATTCCGCTTTTAATGTAATGGTCTGACCCACAATTTGGACATAAATCTACTGTCATATATATTAATTTAGCATAAATATATCAATTTAGCAATATAAATAAAAGCATATTGTTAAAAACTTAAGAATTAGCAATAAAAAAAGCTCTAAAACTAAGATTATACTTAATTTTTAGAGCTTATATTATTAAAATGAAAATATAGCTAGTTACATATAAGTGTTAACCATTAAAAAAAGACTCTTCTTCTTTAGTTAATAATCGTGAATGAATTAAGAAACGAAGACCTAGCGGAATCTCTAAAGAGAAACTAGCACCTCGCCCTTCGGTTACATCTACTGTTAAATGTGTGTGTTTCCAATATTCGAATTGATCTTGATTCATATAAAAATTGACATCATTCAAAGTTCCCAAAAGAATATCGCTTTCATCTAAATACATATCTCCTTTTTCGAAAACCATAGGTGCAGAACCATCGCAACAGCCTCCACTTTGATGAAAAATTAAATCGCCATGTTTTACTTTTAACTGCTCTAAAACCTTCGTTGCCGCTTCTGTAATTGCTACTCTTTCCATACTATTGATTTAAATTTATTAAAAAAAAGCTGAACTACAAGTTGTAATCCAGCTCTTCTCGCTATTCAACTTCTATTAAAAGAAACCTAATTTATTTTTATCGTAAGAAATTAGCATGTTTTTAGTTTGACGATAGTAATTAAGCATCATCACATGGTTTTCTCTACCAAATCCAGATTTTTTATAACCTCCAAAAGGCGCATGTGCAGGATAAGCATGATAGCAATTTACCCAAACACGACCTGCTTTTATAGCTCTTGGTATTTGGTATAGTTGGTGTGCGTCTCGCGTCCAAACACCAGCTCCTAGTCCGTAAAGTGTATCGTTAGCAATTTCTAAAGCTTCAGCTTCGTCTTTAAATTTAGTCACACAAACTACTGGTCCGAAAATTTCTTCTTGGAACACTCTCATTTTATTATGACCTTCAAGTATTGTTGGCTTAATATAGAATCCGTTTGCTAGATTACCTTCTAATTTATTAGCAGAACCTCCTGCCAGTACTTTTGCACCTTCCTCTTTTCCTATTTCTATATAGGACTGTATTTTTTCGTATTGATCTTTAGACGCTTGCGCACCAACCATTGTATTTGCATTGTATGGATTGTCTTGAATTATTGCATTGGTTCTTTCTACAACACGTTTCATAAAAGCATCATAAATATCTTCTTGAACCAAAATTCTAGAAGGAGCAGTACACACTTCACCTTGATTAAATGCAAATAAAACAGCACCTTCAACGGCTTTGTCTAAATAAGCATCGTCATGATCCATAACCGAATTAAAGAATACATTAGGCGATTTACCACCTAGTTCCATCGTTACAGGATTTAAGTTTTTAGACGCGTATTGCATGATTAACTGACCTGTTGTGGTTTCACCAGTAAACGCTACTTTATCGACCTTAGAACTTGATGCTAATGGCTTTCCTGCTTCTGGACCAAAACCGTGTACAATATTTATAACTCCTGGAGGAAAGACTTCAGCAATTTTCTCCATTAATAAAGTTGCTGTAGATGGCGTTTGTTCTGCAGGTTTTAAAACCACACAGTTACCAGTAACTAAAGCTGGAGGTAATTTCCATGATAACATTAAAAGTGGAAAATTCCATGGAATAATCTGACCAATAACACCTAATGGTTCTTTTATATTTAAGGATAATGTATTTTGGTCTAGCTCTGCTGCGCTTCCTTCTTCCGAACGAATACAAGCTGCAAAGTAACGCCAATGATCTACAGCTAAAGGAATATCTGCATTTAATGTTTCGCGAATAGGTTTTCCGTTATCGCAAGTTTCCATAATAGCAAATTCCTCTAAATTAGCTTCAATAATATCTGCTACTTTATTTAATAACGTTGCTCTTTCTGTTGCTGAGGTATTTCCCCAAGCTTCTTTTGCTGCATTTGCTGCGCCTAAAGCCATCTCTACATCTTCTTTTTGAGAACGCGGATATTTAGCTATTAAACTATTATCGATTGGAGACGTATTTTCGAAATATTGTCCACCTATGGGTTCTACAAATTTTCCGTTTATAAAATTGCCATATTTCTCTTTAAATACTGGTTTAGAATAACTCATATAAAATCGTGTTAAATTATTAATTAGATAATTTTTTTATGTAAAAAATATATTATCTTTATTTTTGATAAAGTTATTTTATCATATCCTAATTATCTTGAACGTATATATCATAATTGTGAACATATCTATTATTAACAGATTTGTTAACAAAAAAATTTAACATTAAGTATGGAATCGCTATTAAATCATCATAAAAACCATAGAAAACTAACCACTTTGGTAGAAAACAGAACGACTTATAGCGCTGATTATGCTGAACTTAATATTTTTGAAACTCACGCTTATGCGGAAAAAGTATCGTTGACCTTTAATTTTCCAATTATAGCAAGTATGCTTACCGGAAAGAAAACGATGCACATTGATGGTTTTGAAGCTTTCGATTTTTTTCCAGGTGAATCTGTAGTTATGCCAACCAATAAGGAAATGGTTATCGATTTTCCTTTAGCCACAAAAGAGAGTCCGACACAATGTTTAGCATTAGGTATTGATGCTTTTAAAATTGATGAGGTTGTTGAAAAATTCAATCAACAAGTTGCCATTGAAAATGAGAATAAAGATTGGAATTTAGATGAAACCGCTTCGCATTTAATAAATAATATAGATGTTAATCATTTAATTGAACGCCTAACCTACACCTTTACAAACAATAATAAATCTAAAGATGTACTCTTAGATTTAATGATACAAGAATTGATTATTAGATTGTTACAAACCAAAGCAAAGTCCTTAATTATAAACGATCCGAATCAAATTTTTAACGATACAAGAATAGGCACCGTTATAAAGTTTATTAAAGAGAACTTAACTAATAAAGATATTAGCGTAGACTTACTAGCAAAAAAGGCTTACATGAGTACGTCTCATTTTCATAAACAGTTTAAAAATACTTTAGGAATCTCTCCTATTGATTACATAAATTCTGAAAAGATTAAGTTTTCGAAAAAGCTTATTAAAGAATCTAAAGATTTTAGAATGTCGGACATTGCATTTAAATCTGGTTTTAATAATACCAGTTACTTTAACAGGCAATTTAAAAAAATGGAACTAATGACACCTCAACAATTTAAGGCGTCTATTAATAGAGCTTAAGCATTTTTCATTCTCTTAAAATAAGCTTTCGCTTCTTTTACAACTCTTGGTGCTAAAATTAATGTTGCTGTCATTGTTGGTATTGCCATTAGTGCAAATATGCCATCTATTAAATTAATCATTAAGGCCAACGAAGTTGTCGCTCCTAAAATGATGCTTAATATATAGAAGTAATTATAATAATGCTTGTTTTTATCTCCTATTAAAAACGACAAACATTTTCCGCCATAATAAGCATACGAGAATAAAGAAGATACACTAAAAACCACAATGCAAAGTAATAATAAATACCTACCATAAACTGGCATTGCCGCTCCAAAAGCATTTGCGGTTAAACTTACTCCATTAGCTTCTGTTGTTTGCCAAACTCCTGTAACTAAAATAGCTAAAGCGGTTAATGTACACACAATTAATGTATCTATTGCCGGACCCAACATTGCAACTAAACCTTCACGAATAGGCTCGTTAGTTTTTGCTGCTCCATGTGCTAAAGGTGCTGTACCAATACCGGCTTCGTTAGAAAAAGCACCTCTACGAACCCCTAAAACTATTAATCCACCTAAAAGACCACCTAAAAAAGCATCACCTTTATAGTTTTCTGCTGCAAAAGCATCTGTAAAAATAAGCTTGAAATAGGTCGGAACAACCTCCGCATTAGCGACTAAAATAATCATGATTAGTACGAAATAAAGCAATACCATACTTGGCACTAACTTAGAGGCTACTTTACTAATTCGGTTTAAACCTCCAAGAATTACTATAGAGGTTATTACTACTAAAACAATACCTATTATTAAGTTTGAAGTAAAATTTACTACTATTCCATTTGGTTTTAAAACGATATCGTTAATAGCTTGTGTTAATTGATTCACGTTAAAAACTGGCAATGCTCCTATTAAACCACAAAGACTAAAAAATACAGCTAACGGTTTCCAATGCTTACCAAGACCTTCTGTAATAAAATACATTGGTCCACCTTGAGTTTTACCTTCACTATCTTTACCTCTATACATAATTGCCAAACTCGAGGTGAAGAATTTTGTAGACATACCAATGATTGCGCTAATCCACATCCAAAAAACAGCTCCTGGTCCACCAATAGAAATAGCAACTGCAACTCCTGCAATATTCCCCATACCTATGGTAGATGATAATGCTGTTGTTAAGGCTTGGAAATGAGTTATTTCTCCTGAATCTTCAGGATTATCAAATTTACCTCGAAGCACTTGTATGGCATGACCTAAGTACCGAAATGGTAAAAATCGAGAAAGTACAAGTAGATAAAAACCACCTCCAATTAATAAAATAAGTAATGGAAGTCCCCAAACAAAAGAGGCGAAATCCGCTATAAAATCGTTTATTAATTTATACACGTAAATTGAGTTTAGACTTTAAATATAACCTATTATCTTTACACTTTTAAATATCTCTTTTATTTGAACCCAAATAGATTATATTTTATTGATGCCGTACGTGCATTTGCTATTTTAATGATGCTTCAAGGCCATTTTATTAGCACACTCCTAGACCCAATTTATAACGACAATACTAACATCATTTACAACATATGGTACTATTTTAGAGGTATTACTGCTCCTGTTTTTTTTACTATATCTGGTTTAGTTTTTATTTACTTAATATTAAAAGCAAAGGCTAAAGGTTGCGATAAAGCTAGAATAAAAAAAGGCTTAGAACGTGGTTTAATGCTAATTGCAATAGGTTATCTATTACGTATTCCTTTTTTAGGTTGGCTCTATGGTAGTTTTAATACTTACTTTTTAATAATAGACGTCTTACAGTGTATAGGCTTATCCTTAATATTACTTATTGGTTTATATATTTTATCACTTAAAAAAGATCGTATATTATCTGTTGTATTATTAGTTATTGGGATTTTATGTTTTTTATACGAACCTATTTATAAAGATCTTAATTTTAATTGGCTACCAGAGTTCTTTGCGAATTACCTAACCAAAGCTAACGGCTCGATTTTTACCATTTTACCGTGGTTTGGATTCGTTGCTTTTGGTGGTTTTTTAGCTACAGTATTTTTTAGACATGTACACAAAAAACGGTTTAGATTAATAACCTCAATTCTGTTTTTTATCATCGGTTATTTATTAATCTCATGCTCTTCATGGGCTTTAATGAGGCTTTATTACATAACAGATATAGAAATATTTAAGGCTTCTGCATATTATAACTACCTGTTTACTCGCTTTGGAAATGTGCTTTTATTTTTTGGTGTTTTTTATAGTTTAGAAGACTTTTTAAAACAGTCTATAATTACCAAAATTGGAGAGAAAACGCTCTCTATCTATTTTATACATTTTGTAATTATTTTTGGAAGTTTTACAGGCATTGGATTAAAACATTTTTTCTACAAAAGTCTAACACCAATAGAAGCTGTTATTGGTGCTATATTATTTATTATAATGGTTTGTCTTATTTCTTTTTATTATGTAAAAACGAATGCATTTATTTATAAACAGATTCGTAAAGTGTATTTTAAATTGAAGCGATAAAACTTTAAAGGAAACCCACTTGTTTTATGAACAAAAAAAAAAAAAACCTCACTAGTCTATACAACAAGTGAGGCTTATCTATTTTGCAAAATGCTTTTAAGCTAAATATGCCAAAACATTTTTTTCTATGCGCTCATTAATATTAGAAACATCTGCTTTTACAAATGGCTCTCCCATTATATTCTCGAAAAGCTCGATATAACGTTCTGAAACCGTTTCAATGTATTCATCACTCATTACAGGAACAGTTTGACCTTCTAATCCTTGAAAATCGTTAGCAATTAACCATTGTCTTACAAATTCTTTAGACAATTGCTTTTGTGTTTCACCCTTATCCTGACGCTCTTGATAACCATCTGCGTAAAAATAACGTGAAGAATCTGGTGTATGGATTTCATCGATTAAAACAATTTTTCCATCTTTAGTTTTTCCAAATTCATATTTAGTATCTACAAGAATTAATCCGCGAGATGCTGCTATTTCTGTTCCTCTTTGAAATAATTTACGTGTATAATCTTCTAAAATGATATAATCTTCTTCGCTAACAATTCCTTTTGCAAGAATATCTTCGCGCGAGATATCTTCATCATGATCTCCCATTTCTGCTTTAGTTGCAGGTGTAATAATAGGATTAGGAAATTTATCGTTTTCTTTCATTCCTTCAGGCATTGCAACGCCACAAAGCATACGTTTTCCTGCTTTATATTCTCTAGACGCATGACCAGACATATAACCACGAATTACCATTTCTACTTTAAAAGGTTCGCACAAATGACCCACAGCTACATTAGGATCTGGAGTTGCTGTTAACCAATTTGGCACTAAATCTTCGGTAGCTTTCATCATACTTGTTGCTATCTGGTTTAGTATTTGCCCTTTGTATGGAATTCCTTTAGGCATGACAACATCGAACGCACTTAAACGATCTGTTGCAATCATTACTAATTCTTCGTCGTTTATATTATAAACAGCCCTTACTTTGCCTTTATAAAGACTTTTCTGATTTGGAAACTTAAAATTGGTATCTGTAATTGTGTTATTAGCCACGAGTGTAATAGTTTTTAGTTGTGTGTTGTGTTACCTATATTTTAGGAGTTACAAAAATATTGATTAATTTTAAATTTAATGTCATTCTTAGCCTTTTGAATTAAGAAAATACCTGAAACCTTTTAAATAAAAAATCAATGTCTCTTATTATTGAGATTGCCACAATCGTTCCTCTTTAGCAATAAGGACATAAACGTTTAGCACTGATTACTTCATTCATTTTATTTACCTAAGTATCAATTATTGCATAGCCCTGATTGATACGGCATCCTTTTTTGCCATTAAAAGCAAAAAAGATATAGTGGAAAGCAGGTTCCTGGCTCCTAAAAAACTATGCTTCTATATTTTCTATGTTTCTATACGCTGCAATTACTGCCTTTACTAGTTTATGGCGCACAACATCTTTATCGTCTAAGAAAACCATGCCAATACCATCTATATCTTTTAAAACCAATAAGGCTTCTTTAAGTCCAGAAACGGTACGTCGTGGCAAATCTATTTGTCCGGGATCGCCTGTTAGCAAGAATTTTGCGTTTTTTCCCATACGCGTTAAAAACATCTTCATTTGTGCGTGCGTTGTGTTTTGTCCTTCGTCTAAAATCACGAATGCATTATCCAAAGTACGTCCACGCATGAAGGCTAAAGGTGCTATTTGTATGGTTCCATTTTCTATGTATTGTGCTAGTTTTTCGGGAGCAATCATATCACGAAGTGCATCGTAAAGTGGCTGCATGTATGGATCTAGTTTCTCTTTTAAATCTCCTGGAAGGAAACCTAAATTCTCACCTGCTTCTACTGCCGGTCGCGTTAAAATAATACGTTTTACTTCTTTATTTTTTAATGCTTTTACCGCTAAAGCAACGCCTGTATAAGTTTTTCCTGTTCCAGCTGGACCAATAGCAAACACCATATCGTTTTTACGCATAAGCTCTACTAGCTTACGTTGGTTTGCTGTTTGGGCTTTTATTAGCTTTCCATTTACACCATGCACTATGGTTTCTCCACTTTTTGCAGTGGTATTATAATCTTGGCTACTATTACTTGTTAATACGCGCTCTATTGCGTTCTCGTCTAACTTTTTATGTTTAACAAAATGCTTGGTTAACATTTTTAGCTTTCTGCTAAACTCGTCTAAAAGCTCCTCTTCACCAAAAGCTTTAATTTCGTTACCACGTGCAACAATTTTTAATTTAGGAAAATGTTTTTTTAAGAGTTTAATATTTTCGTTTCCAGGTCCAAAAAATTCTTTTGGAGTGATTTCTTCAAGTTGAATTATTATTTCGTTCAAAAGCGTATCGTTTTAATTAAGAATTTCTATTCTATTTTCTTAGTTTTGTTCTTTGTTATAAACTTAAGGAAGTTAGTTAACTTTTAGTACTATTAATCAATAAAAATATCAACAATTATTAAATGGCAATTATCACATTAACTACAGACTTTGGTGAGAAAGATCACTTTGCTGGTGCGATAAAAGGTGCTATTTATAGTGAATTACCAGATGTAAGGATTGTTGACATCTCGCATTCTGTATCACCATTTAATATTCCTGAGGCTGCTTATATTATACAAAATGCATATAGCAGTTTCCCAGATGGCACCATACATATTATTGGTCTTGACTCCGAAATCAATCAAGAAAACAAACATATTGCTATAGAATTAGATGGACACTTTTTTGTGTGTGCTAATAATGGAATTATGAGTATGATTTGTGCAGAGATAGTACCAAACCAAATTGTAGAAATTAATATTCACGATAAAATTGAAACCAGTTTTCCTGTACTAGACGTTTTTGTTAAGGTAGCCTGCCATATTGCTCGTGGAGGTACTTTAGGTGTTATTGGTAAAAGTATAAGTACTATTAAACCAATAAGAAATTTAGAGCCTTATGTTAACGAAGAGAAAACACAAATTATAGGTAGCATTATCTATATAGACAATTACGGCAACGTAGTTACAAATATTAAAAAGTCGTTTTTTGAGAATATACAAAAAGGACGTGCTTTTGAGGTTTCAGCAAGAAGCCATAAGTTTAAAAAAATACACGCTAAGTATAGCGATATTATAAATTTCGATATACCCGAAGAAAACAGAAACGATGAAGGTCGTGGTTTAGTGGTTTTTAACTCGTCTAACTACTTAGAGATTGCCATTTACAAAGGAAATACTGGCAACGTTGGTGGCGCTAGTAGTTTAATGGGTTTAAAATTACGAGATACTGTTACTATTAATTTTGTAAAACCAGTATCGAACGTTCCATTATAAGGGTTTAAATAAAATTACTTTTCGCTTACGCGGAAATAAATAAAATAGATATAATTTATGTTTGTAAGAATTGTTAAATTGAGTTTCGCTGAAGAAAACATAACATCTTTTTTAGCAAATTTTGAAACGGTAAAAGAAAAAATCCGCAGCTTTGAAGGTTGTCAACTTCTTGAATTATATCGCGATAAACACAATACAAACATCTTTTTTACGTATAGTTATTGGAATACCGAAGACGATTTAAATAACTACAGACATTCTGAGTTGTTTAAAGGGATTTGGGCAGAAACAAAGCCTATGTTTAATGCTAAGCCAGAGGCTTGGAGTGTCGATAAATTAGAGAGTTTAAAATAACAAGATTAATTCATGAACTTCAATAACAAAGTTATATGGATAACTGGCGCCTCTTCTGGAATAGGCAAGCATTTGGCTATAGAATTATCTAATCTGGGCGCCAAACTTATTTTATCTTCTAGAAACATTGAAGCATTAGAAACTGTTAAAAACCTCTGTAATCAATCATCCGAAATTAAATTAATCACTCTAGATTTAGAAAATTACAATACTTTAGAATCAAAAGTTGAAGAAGCTATTTCTGCTTTTAAGACTATCGATATATTAGTTAATAATGGAGGTATTAGCCAACGTTCTTTTGCAAAAGAAACAAGTATAGACGTAGACAAACGTATAATGGATGTTAATTATCTAGGAACGATTGCATTAACAAAAGCGTTATTACCTCACTTTATAAAAAACCAAAACGGTCATTTTGTTACAACAACAAGTATAGTTGGCAAAATTGGTACGCCCTTACGCTCTAGCTATGCTGCAAGTAAACATGCACTACATGGTTTTTTTGATAGTTTAAGAGCAGAAATACACACAAATAATATAGCTATTACTTTGGTTTGCCCTGGATTTGTTAACACCAATATATCTTTAAATGCATTAACTGGAAACGGTAAAGCACAAAACAAAATGGATAATGCTACCAAAAACGGAATAGCACCAGAACATTTTGCTCGATTAATGGCTAAAGCAATATATAAAAAGAAGCAAGAAGTCTATATTGCTGGCTTTAAAGAAAAATTAGGCGTTTATACAAAACGCTTTTTCCCAAAATTGTTATCTAAAATGATACGCAAATTAAGCGTAACCTAAATTTAGTAGTACTTTTACAAAAACACAAGAATTTAAATGTTAGCACTCTTAAAAAAAGAAATAAACTCGTTTTTCGCTTCACCAATTGGTTATTTGGTGATTGCTATATTTTTATTATTAAATGGCTTGTTTTTATGGCTATTTAAAGGTGAATTTAATGTTCTCGATTATGGTTTTGCAGACCTATCATCGTTCTTTTTATTATCGCCTTGGATTCTTATTTTTCTTATTCCTGCTGTTACAATGCGTAGTTTTAGCGACGAAAAAAAGCAAGGTACTTTAGAGCTTTTATTAACCAAACCAATTTCGCATTTACAAATTGTTCTTGGCAAATATTTTGGAGCATTTTTATTAATAATTTTAGCACTTATACCTACTCTACTCTATGTTTATACTGTTAACCAATTAGGTAAACCTGTTGGTAATTTAGACGTTGGTAGTACTTTAGGCTCGTACTTAGGATTACTTTTTTTAGTTGCTGCTTATACGGCAATTGGTATTTTCTCTTCTACTTTAAGCGATAATCAAATAGTGGCTTTTATTATAGCCGTTTTTCTATGTTTCTTATTTTATGTTGGTTTTGAAGGTTTAGCAGATATATTAGGAAACTTTGTAGAGCAAATAGGTATGGCATCTCATTTTAAAAGCATGAGTCGTGGCGTTCTAGACACAAGAGATATTATCTATTTTTTAAGTGTTACTGCGTTATTTATATTTTTAACTGTAAAACGTATAAATGCAGAAGGCTCTCAACCTATAAAATGGATACACCTAGTTATTATCCCTATAGCTTTGATTGTTTTAAATGTTGTTAGTACAACTATTTACAAACGTTTTGATTTAACTTCAGATAGTCGTTATACATTAAACGAAGCTTCATTAAATGTTATAAAAGATGTCGATTCTCCAATACTAATTGATGTCTTTTTAGAAGGTGAAGATTTTCCTTCAGAATTTAGAAGATTACAAACAGAAACAAGACAATTACTAGAAGAGTTTACGGCATATAATAGTAATATAAAATTCAATTTTATAAATCCTATTGAAGACGAAGCTACGCGCGAACGTAACATTGCTCAACTTACAGACCGCGGCTTAACACCAATGCAATTAAGCGTTCAAGATAATGGGAAACAATCGCAAACCGTAATTATACCTTGGGCTTTGGCAAGCTACAACAATCAAACGGTAGATATTCCTTTAGTTAAATACAAAGTAAATGCCAACCAACAAGAATTGGTAACAAACTCTGTACAACACTTAGAATATGCTTTTGCCGATGGTTTAAGCAAATTAATAAACCCAAAACGTAGAAAAATTGCTGTTTTAAAAGGTAATGCAGAACTTGAAGATCTTAAAATAGCAGACTTTCTAACCACACTTGGTCAATACTATTACATTGCTCCTTTTACTTTAGATAGCGTTGCTACAAATCCACAAAAAGCTTCGAAATCACTAAATACTTACGATTTAATAATTGCTGCAAAACCTACTGAAGCATTTTCTGAAGAAGAAAAATATGTGCTCGATCAATACACCATGAATGGCGGAAAAAGTCTCTGGCTTATAGATCAAATTAACATGGAGAAAGACAGTTTATTTAATCCTCAAGGTATGAATGTTGCCGTACCTCGTGATTTAAATTTAACCAACTTCTTTTTTAAATATGGTGCACGAATAAATCCTTTACTAACAAGTGTTAAGAGCCAGAATATTGGAAGAATAACCTTAGAAACTGGTCAAGATGAAAGTTTAAAGCTCCAACATTTTTTATGGCCCTATTCGCCTTTAGCATTAAGCGATGTAAACCACCCTATAACAAATAACATAAACTTTGTTAAGTTTGATTTTGCAAACCAAATAGACACGCTTAAAAACGATATAAAGAAGACTATTCTACTTAAAAGTGATAAACCAAGTCGTTTAGAAGGTACTCCTAAAGAGATAAACCTAAGTTTTGCTTTAACAGAGCCAGATTCTAAGCTTTTTACTAAAGACAGACAAAACCTTGCTGTGCTTTTAGAAGGCGAATTTACATCGGTTTATAACAATCGTGTAAAACCTCTTCAATTAGAAAATGACAAAACAAAAAGCACCGAAACTAAAATGATAATTATTGCCGATGGAGATGTTATTAAAAACGACATAGACAAAGGTAGACCAACAACTTTAGGGTTCGATAAGTGGACAAAAGAGACTTATGGCAATAAAGAATTTTTGCTTAATGCTGTCAATTATCTTTTAGATGACGACGGACTTATAAACATTCGAAGCAAGGAAGTAAAAGTTGCGTTTTTAGATCAAGCAAAAATTGCAAAAGAAAAAACTAAATGGCAAACCATTAATATTGTGTTGCCTTTACTGCTATTAGGCTTGTTTGGTTTTATTTTCAACTTTCTAAGAAAACGTAAATACGCTAAAAGAAGTTAAAATTAGCATCACTATTTTTTCTTTTTAATGAAAAAATTCTGTTAATAAGTTTCTTTCTGTTTTAGACAGTTAAACAATATATTTGTAATAACTAATTATTGAGAATTTAACGACCAATATACATATGAAGTTTATAGTATCAAGTACATACTTACTTAAGCAATTACAAGTATTAGGAGGAGTAATTAACAGCTCTAATACCTTACCTATTTTAGATAATTTTCTTTTCGATATCGATAATAACGCATTAACTGTTTCAGCTAGTGATTTAGAAACGACTATGTCTTCAACTTTAGACATAGAAAGCGATAGCAAAGGAAGTGTTGCTATTCCTGCACGTTTATTATTAGACACTTTAAAAACGTTTCCGGAACAACCGTTAACCTTTACTGTTGAAGAAAATAACACTGTAGAAATTAGCTCTAATCATGGTAAATACGCTTTAGCTTATGCAGATGGTGCAGAATTTCCTAAAGCTGTAGCGCTTGAAGATCCTTCTAGTACAACTATAGCCGGACATATTTTAGCAACTGCTATTAGTAAAACAATTTTTGCTGCCGGTAACGATGACTTAAGACCGGTAATGAGTGGTGTTTTCTTTCAGTTTTCTACAGACAACTTAACGTTTGTTGCTACTGATGCTCACAAACTTGTAAAATATACTCGTGAAGATGTTTCTGCTTCTCAAGTTGCAGAATTTATTATGCCTAAGAAACCTTTAACGTTGTTAAAAGGTATTTTATCTTCTAGTGAAGAAAATGTAACTATTGATTATAACGATTCTAATGCAAAATTCACTTTTGAGAATACTGTTTTAATCTGTCGTTTAATTGATGGAAAATATCCTAATTACGAAGCGGTAATCCCAAAGGAGAATCCGAATAAATTAAGTATTGATCGTACTCAGTTTTTAAACTCTGTTAAACGTGTTAGTATTTTCTCAAACAAAACAACACACCAAATTAGATTAAAAATTGCTGGTGCAGAACTTAATATTTCTGCAGAAGATATCGATTACTCTAATAAAGCTGAAGAGCGTTTAACTTGTGATTATCAAGGAGACGATATGCAAATAGGTTTTAACTCCCGTTTCTTAACAGAGATGTTAAACAACTTAAGTGCAACAGATGTACAATTAGAAATGAGTATGCCTAACAGAGCTGGAATTTTAACTCCTATTGATGGATTAGATGAAGGTGAACATGTAACAATGCTTGTTATGCCGGTTATGTTAAATAGCTAATTTTCTGAATATTAAATAAAATAGATTTTTTATTTTACTGAAAAATCTCCAATATTATAAAAACGCAACCTCTCGAGGTTGCGTTTAGCTTTTTAATACTACTGTAGAACGAATAATTTTGTCTTTAAAATAAATTTAATTGATGTTTGTTACTATGATAAATCATTATTCATTGATTTATCTCGCTAATTAATCTATACCACAATGAAACATCAAATTAAAATACTATTACTAACCCTGTCTTGTACAACATTATTTTACTGCAACACAGATGATGATTCAAATGAAAACATTAATAGTGCTAACGATTTTATTGGAGAATGGTTACGTAGCGACTCTACGGACGATATTAAGTATAAAATGGTTTTCACAGAACAAGTTTTAGAAAATGATTCTGAAAAAATAGGCTACATAATTAGCAGTGTTATCTATAGTACTGGAGAGGCTACATCTAGTTTAGGTGATTTTAATTGGAATATTAATAACGATGTATTGACTTTAGATAAAGTTGTAACAACTTTTCAATTTTCATCTAATAAAGAGTCGTTGCTTTTACCAAGTTTTTCGGAATTAGATTTTATAAAGCAATAGTAAATATATTATATCTATAAATTAAAAAACGCAACCTCTTCAGGTTGCGTTTCTCTTTATCTTAAAATAAAATTCAACTAACTAACAAAATTATAAGATAAAGGTATTTTCTTTTTACTTACTAGTTTATAAAATTATAGCTTAATGGATATGTTGGGTTTTCACCATTATTAGCTTTAATAGCATTAATAATTGGAAACAATACTGAAACAACTCCCAATACAATAAAGCCTACCAATCCAAGTCCAAATAATAGAATTAAAGGAATACAAATTATAAAGTTTACAATTAAACTTAACTGGAAGTTAATAATTTTTTTTCCTTGTTCGTCTATTTGGTAATTCTCATCTTTTTTAGTGAACCATATTATTAATGGTACTATTAAACCTCCAAAACCTGTTATTGCAGTTAATAACTGGCTTAAATGAGTTAATACTAATAATTGTTTATCTTCTTTCATAGCATTTTGATTTAGTGTGCTGAATAAATTCAACTGATTGATTGATACTTATATGACGCTAGTCTAACAAAATTGTTACAGTTTTACTCAAAAAAATTATGAAAACAAAAAAAACTCATTCTGCTCTAAAAATAGAGAAAAATGAGTTTTTGATAATTAATTATTTTACAGCTATAGTCTAGCTTGGCAACTCATTAAAATTAATGAGGCAATTTAGTCCTTAAAGCACCATAAACAAAAGTTCCTAAAAGTGCTCCTAGAATTAAAACTAAAATACTTGGTAGCATAGAACCTAACAATACATACATAGGTCCTGGACAAGCTCCTGCTAAAGCCCAACCTAAACCAAAAATAATACCTCCAGCAATATATCTTGTAAAGCCTTTGTCTTTTTCATTTATTATAATCTCATTGCCGTTAAAATCTTTAGATTGATTACGTTTTAAATACTTAACAACTATAATTCCTAAGACGATTGCAGATCCTATAATGCCATACATGTGGAAGCTTTTAAACTGAAACATTTCGTAGATACGAAACCATGAAGCAACTTCAGATTTAATAAACAATATGCCTAAAAATAAACCGATGCCAAAAAATGATAAAAATTTCTTCATAACTCTAAAAAATTAAAGGGAATATAAGGTGTACCATTATTAAACCACCAATAAAAAAGCCTATTACAGCTATTAAAGATGGGAGCTGTAAATTACTTAAACCTGAAATGGCATGACCAGAAGTACAACCTCCTGCATAGCGCGCTCCAAATCCAACTAAAAATCCACCGATTAAAATAATAGCAAAACCTTTAACAGTTAATAAACTTTCTATACTAAATAACTCTGTAGGTAAGAATTCTGTATTCGTACTATTGATACCCAATTCTTGAAGTTGAGCAACTACATCTGGATTTATTTGAGGAGCAGTAGGAGATAAAAATTGTAAAGCAATAAATCCTCCAACAATAACTCCAGCTACAACATATAAATTCCAAGCGTCTTTTTTCCAATCAAACTTGAAAAAATCCATCAACTTTCCTGCACCACCAATAGAACACATGGTTCTTAGACTTGAAGACATTCCGAATTTTTTACCCATTTTAAGAAGTAAAAACATTGTTAATGTAATTAATGGACCAGCAACGTACCATGGCCAAGTACTATAGATTATATCCATATTGAGTTTTTTATTTTTTAAGTGTTGTTGGACAAACAAAATCTGAAACAGGAATACCCGCTTTTTTAATAGCTGCCATTCCTCCTGCTACATCTACTAAATTATGAATACCTCTACTTTTTAATATAGAAGCTGCAATTACTGAACGGTAACCACCACCACAATACACGTAAAAAGATTCGTTTTTTGGAAATTCTGATAAATGAGCGTTTAAGTTATCTAAAGGAGTGAAATTTGCATTTTCAATATGTCCTGCAATAAACTCACCTTCTTTTCTTACGTCGAATACCGGAATGTTATCTTTTTCTAATCTGTTTTTAAATTCATCAGCAGAAATAGAAATTAAATTGTCTGTTTCCTTTCCTGCCTCTTTCCATGCCTCAAAACTACCATCTAAATAACCTAAAGTATTATCGAAACCAACACGAGACAATCTTGTAATAGCTTCCTCTTCATTTCCTTTATCTACAACCAATAATAATGGCTGTTTTACGTCTGCAATTAAAGCTCCAACCCAAGGAGCAAAACCACCTTTTAATCCTATAAATATAGAGCGTGGAATGTGACCTTTAATAAATTCTGATTGATGACGAACATCTAAAACCAATGCCTCAGTTTCGTTTGCTGCTGCTTCAAAAGCATCCGGAGACAAGGCTTTTGCTCCTTTTTTTATTACTTCATCTATATCTTCGTAACCTTCCTTATTCATTTTCACATTTAAAGGAAAATATTTTGGTGGAGGTAATAAACCATCTGTAACTTCTTTTATAAATTCAGCTTTAGTCATGTCTGCTCTCAAAGCGTAATTCATAACTTTTTGGTTACCTAATGTATCTACTGTTTCTTTCATCATGTTTTTTCCACATGCAGAACCTGCTCCATGTCCTGGATAAACAATAACATCGTCTGCTAACGGCATAATTTTAGAACGTAAACTATCAAAAGATAAACCTGCTAAATCTTCCATAGTCATATCTGCAGCTTTTTGAGCTAAATCTGGTCTACCAACATCACCTAAAAACAAAGTATCACCACTAAATATAGCATGGTCTTTTCCGTTTTCATCTTTTAACAAATATGTTGTACTTTCCATAGTATGGCCAGGAGTATGTAATGCTGTAATAGTTACTTTTCCTAGTTTAAAGACTTGATTATCTTCGGCTATTATCGCATCGAAAGATGGGTTTGCTGTTGGTCCATAAACTATTGGTGCTCCAGTTTCTTTAGATAGCGTTACATGTCCAGAAACAAAATCTGCATGGAAATGTGTTTCGAAAATATATTTAATTTTAGCGTTATTATTTTCCGCTTTAGCGATATAATTTTTCACTTCACGTAAAGGATCTATAATTGCTACTTCGCCTTCACTCTCTATGTAATATGCGCCTTGTGCAAGGCAACCCGTATATATTTGTTCTATTTTCATCTTAATTCTATTTTAAATTTTACCAAAAACTATATTTATTTTGTTGCTATTTATTTTTAATTTTTCAAATTTACTAATGTTTGTAAAAACCCAAAATAATATAGCTATAATACTAACTCCTTTAAAACTATATAAATTGACATCGCTAATACAAACCAGCCAAAACTCTTTTTTAATTTTTTCCCAGAAACAAATTTAGAAAAATAGCCACCTACTAAAATTCCAATTATTGTTAATAATGAAAATGTTAATAGAAAAAACCAATCTACGTCTAGGGTTTGCACATCTCCACAAAAACCTATTAAAGAGTTTATAGCTACAATAATTAAAGAGGTTCCAACTGCTTTTTTCATATCTAAACCAGCCCAAAGTACTAATGCTGGAACATACAAAAAGCCACCTCCTGCACCTATAAGACCTGTTATAACACCAATAATTACACCTTGAATAAAGGTTTTATAATAAGGCTGAGGAACATTGCTTACAGCCTTACTTTGTTTTGATTTAATCATAGAAAAGGCGGCTAAAAACATAATTATAGCAAAAAATATCATAATTGCCATTCCTTTAGACAATGAGAAATCTCCTATAGTAAAAAGTGTTTCAGGTATTGCTGGTACTAAATAACGTCTTGAAATAAAGACTGCAAGAAATGATGGAAAACAAAAGGCTAAACCTGTTTTAAAATCTACTAATCCTTTTTGATGCTTTTGAATAACTCCTACTAAAGACGAAGAGCCCACAACAAATAAAGAATAAGCTGTAGCAATAACTGGATTAAACCCTAAAAAATATACTAATAAAGGTACCGTAAGAATAGAACCTCCGCCTCCAATTAATCCTAATATTCCGCCAATAAAGAAAGCGCCTAAATATGTTACTATTTGTTGTAAATCCATTTTTTAAGAAAAGTTATTGAGTAAATTTAATTAACTTTTAAGTGTTTATTGTAACAATAGTTACACTAACTATAAATCTAGAATTTTAATACTGTTTCTACTAAGTTCTATTTTACCATTAATTTCAAGCTTTTTTAAAATTCTAGAAATTACAACTCTAGAGGTATGCAAATCGTTTGCGATATCTTGATGTGTTACTATAATAACTTCGTTATGGTTAACCATTGCCTTATCTTTTAAATATTTAAACAATCTCTCGTCCATTTTTAAAAATGCTATAGTATCTACAGCTTCTAGTAACTCTGTCATGCGATCGTGATAGCTTTGTAAAATAAACTTTTGCCAAGTTTTATATTTACCTAACCATGATTCCATTTTTTCTACAGGAATCATTATTAGTTTTGTATCAGTTTCTGCAATGGCTCTAATTTCACTTTTTGAACTACCTAAACAACAAGATAATGTCATGGCACAAGTATCACCTTGTTCTATAAAATATAAAATTAATTCATCTCCTTTTTCGTCTTCTCTAAGAATTTTTATAGCACCTTCAATAAGTAAAGGCATAGACTTAATATAGTCTCCTATCTCTATCAGTTTGGTTCCGGGATCAATTTCTTTGTAAATACCGACTTCGTTAATTTCTTGAAGTAAATCATCTTCAAATAAATATCCGTATTGTTCTGTAAGTGTTTTTAACATAACTGTTTTTAGTCATGCAAATTTAGGGTTTTGTCTTCCCTATCTTGCAAAATATTTTATATTTAACGCGAGAAACAAATTACAAAATTTATTAGAATTATTAATAATAAATTATATAACTCTTAAAAACTTGTTAAATAAACCACTTAAACGTATTTTACGGTTTTATACCGAAAATTAATTTTGTATTTATCTTAATTAATTCTTAAAATATAATATCTGCTATATTTGCTTTATGACAAAAATTATTAAATGTGCTTTACTAATTGACGACGATAAGGTTACAAACTTTTATAACAAAAGAGTTGTTAGTAAACTTGATAACTTTCAAGAAGTAAACACTGTAACTAATGGAGAAATGGCATTAGATTACATTATTAATTCTAAAAATGGTTTATGCAAAAAACCAGATTTAATTTTTTTAGATATTAATATGCCCGCAATGAATGGTTGGGAATTTATTGAAGAGTTTAACAAATTAGATACCTCTTTTACTTCAAGTATTAAAATAGTTATACTTACCACTTCTAATAGTAAAGAGGACTATGAAAAATCTTTATCTAATGCTACTGTAGACGATTTTATAAATAAACCTCTATCTGTTGATTTGTTATCAAACCTTATAGAAAATCACTTTTCTATAGAAACATATTAATTTAGTTATTATTACTTATTTTTAAAACAACTAACATTTGTGACTCCTTTAAAACAATCTAGAAAAACGTATTTACTATTTTCTATTCTATTCTTTACTTTAATTAATCTTTTTGCACAAGATAGAGCTACAATTAATGGTGTAGTTACTGATGATTATGGTGCTTTACCAGGAGCGACTGTTAGTATTGAAGGTAGCACTTATAAAACAACCACAGACTTAGATGGTAGTTATTCTTTTAATTTGGAAGAGGGAGATTACGTTGTTGTTGCGTCCTTTGTAATGTACGAAACTAAAGCAAATGCATTAAGTGTAAAAGTAGGAGAAACAGTATTACAAGACTTTAAGTTAAAAACAGGTTTCTCTATGGATGAACCAGTCTCTTTAGGTACAAGAGCACAACCACAATCTTTATTAAAAAATACAGCTGCAGTAGATATTATTTCACCAGAAGAAATAACAAATGCTTCGCAAATAGAATTAAGTCACCTACTCCATTATTTAGTTCCTTCTTTTCATTCTACAAACCAAACCATTGCAGATGGAACAGATCATATTGATCCTGCAACCTTAAGAGGTTTAGGTCCCGACCAAGTACTAGTCTTAATTAATGGAAAACGTAGACACAATAGTGCTTTACTAAATGTTAATGGAACCGTAGGACGTGGAACCGTTGGTACAGATTTTAACGCTATACCTGTAGCTTCAATACAACATATTGAAATTTTAAGAGATGGTGCAACTTCTCAATATGGTTCTGATGCTATAGCAGGTGTTGTTAATATTATTTTAAAAGAACAAATAGAGACCATAGAAATTGATGCACGTTACGGTTTAAATACAGAAGGTGATGGAAAATCTGTTTATATGGGAACTAATTTTGGTTTTAAAGTTGGAAACAAAGGTTTTATTAATGTTACTGGAGAATATAGAAAGAAAGATGCTGTAAATAGAGCGGGTAATTATAATGGAACTGTATATTCTAACAATGCAGATGAAGATGCGTTGCTAATAGCCGAAAATGATTTTTTCAGTACAACTGGTTTCGATAATAAACAAATAATGGAAATTGGAAGTGCCGAAACACAAAATTTATCTGTTTTTTTAAATAGTGAATTACCAATTTCTAATACTGCTCGCTTCTATTTTAATGCTGGTAGAAACTATCGAGAAGGAAAATCTAAAGGTTTTTTTAGACTGCCAAAAGATGAAGATAGAGTTGTTTTAGAACTCTATCCTAATGGGTTTTCTCCTGAAATATTAACAGATATTCAAGATGATGCAATTGTTATTGGTTTTAAAGGTGTAAAAAACAATTGGGATTTAGATTTTAGTCATTCTATTGGAAAAAACAGTTTAGACTATACTGTTAATAACTCCAACAATGCTTCTCTTGGTATTGCATCTCCTAACACCTTTTATTCTGGAGGATTTCAATACAAACAAAGTACTTCTAATATTGATATCTCACGACAATATGATTGGTTAAAAGGTTTAAACGTAGCTTTTGGAGCAGAAATTAGAGTAGAAAACTATCAAATTATTGCTGGAGAAGAAGCTTCTTACATTAATGGAGAATCTACTTATATAGATGAAAACGGAGACGAACAACCAAGAATACCCGGTGCTCAAGTATTTCCAGGTATACAACCAGAAAATGAATTAAGTAGATTTAGAACAAATTCTTCTGCCTATGTTGACTTAGAAACTAACATTACAGATAAGCTTTTAGTTAAAACAGCCGCTAGATATGAGTCTTACAACGATTTTGGTGGACAATTAATTTATAAACTATCTGGGCGTTATGCTTTTAATGATAATATAAGTTTAAGAACTGGATATGCTACAGGATTTAGAGCACCATCTTTACATCAAGTTTATTTTCAAAATATAAGTTCTCAGTTTATAAATGGTGAAATTGTACAAGTTGGTACTTTTAATAACGAAAGTGCTATTGCATCTGAAGCTTTTAAAATTGGTGAATTAAAACCTGAATTATCAAATCATTTTAGTGCAGGATTAAGTGGTAAAATAAAAGAGAGTTTTACTTTTACTCTAGACTATTATTACATAAAAATTAAAGATCGTATTGTTTTATCTGGACGTTTTGCCGAAGGATACGAAACCACTTTAGAACCTTTTAATGTTAGTGCTGCACAGTTTTTAACAAACGCCATAGATTCTAAAACCAATGGTTTTGACGCTGCAATAAATTACAGAAAACCTATTGCAAATGGAATGTTTAAAGCTTCTTTTGGAGCTAACTTTACAAAAACAAAGGTTGTTGGACCTATAAAAGTATCAGAATCTTTAATTGGCCAAGAAGAAGTACTTTTTAATAGAGAAGAAGTTGCTAGAGTTGAAAGCTCTCAACCAAATTTTAAAATGAATACAAGTTTTTCTTATAAAATTAACGACTTTAAAGTACAACTAAATAACACTTATTTTGGTGAGGTGGAATTTGTACATCCTACAGATGGTGACCAAGCTAATTGGGTATTAAATACATTAACAAATAAGATAGAAACAAGAGATCAAACATTTACCGCTAAACTAGTAACGGATTTACTACTATCTTACGATATAAATAAACAAGTAAAGTTTACGCTTGGTGGTAATAATATTTTTAATGTATATCCAGACAAACAAAAACACTCTGCTAACATAGATAATGGTAACTTTACCTATAGTAGACGTGTGCAACAATTTGGCGTTAATGGAGCAAATTACTATTTACGAGCGCTTATTAAATTATAAATGAATAACTCGCAATCTAAAATAAACCTCTTTATACTAAAAACAGCTCTAACATTGCTGTTTTTTCCTTTATTTGGCTACGCTCAAGTTAATACTACTAACCAACAAGTAAAGAGGTTACAACGTGCTATTTTTATATTTAATTTTGCCGAACAAGTAACTTGGCAAAACCAAGACGACCATTTAGAATTTAAAATTGGTGTTTTAGGTCCAGATCGAACGTTTATAGACTTAGCAGCACTTTCTCAAAAACGTAACATTAACAACAAGAAAGTAAAAATTATTAAATTTAATAGCGTAAAAGACGTGTCTAATGTTCAGTTGTTATACGTTAATAAATCTTTTAATTTTGATATCGATTATATTCTGAATAAGATATCTAATAAAAACATTCTATTAGTAAGTGAAGGTTATAGCTATAAGACTTCAATGATTAATATGGTTAATATTGGAAACACCTTTGAGTACGAAATAAATAATAACTTATTAAATGCTGAGAATTTTACAATAGCAAATTCTTTAAATGAACACAGTATTAGTTCTTCAGAAAAATGGAAAAAACTATTTAAAACTACAGAAGCCTCTTTAGAAGAAAACAAGAAGTTAACAGCAGAAAAACAAGCCGATTTAAAAAACAAAGAGCAAGAAATCGAGAATAACAAAGAAGCTATAGCTTATCAAAAAAATACTATAATAGAACAAAAAGACTCTATAGAAACTGTACAGAATCTTGCTAACGTAAGAAAAAAATGGCTAGACCTTTTGTCTCAAGAAAATAATTTACAAAAACAAGAACTAAACTCTAAAATAGAAATAGAGCAAGAACTCGAAAAAACTATTTTATCTCAATTAGAAATATTAAAAAATCAAGAGGATAGAATAAATTCTAGCAATGCCCTAATACTTAGCCAAGACGATAGTATTAAGAAACAACAAATTGAAATAAGAGAAAATTCAGAAATATTAAAAGGGAAAAATAATACTATAAATACACAACGCAGTATTAGTTATTTACTTGTTGGTATTATACTACTTGCACTGCTTGGTGCTTTTTTACTGTATAAAAACTATAAAATAAAGACGAAATTATCTCAAACTCTAAAAGTAAAAAATGCAGCTATATTAAAGCAATCTCAAGAATTAGAAATTAAAAATAATGAACTTGAGCAATTTGCATATATAGCGAGTCATGATTTAAAAGAGCCGTTAATTACCATTTCTAGTTTAATTGATCTTTTAGTCGAAGACTATGGAGAACAATTTGACGAAGACGGGCGTTTAAGTTTAAAATATGTAAAAGAATCTAGTTATAGAATGCAAAAACTAATTGAAGGCATTCTCTCTTATTCTAAATTAGGAAAGTCTAAAGTATTTTTAAATATTGATTGTAACAATCTAATAACTATACTAAGAGCAGATTTAGATAATGTTTTTACCAGAACAAAAACAGAACTTACAACTGCTAACCTACCAATAGTTAAAGGAACAGAATTAGAAATACGTTTATTGTTTCAAAATTTAATTAGCAATGCGATTAAGTTTACTAAACCAAATGTTACTCCTAAAATAAAAATTGAAGCTAGACAAACACTTATTAATAATGTAAAGTATTGGGAATTTTCTATAACAGATAATGGTATTGGAATTCCTAAAAAACATAAAGAAAGAATCTTCTCAATTTTTCAACGTTTACACTCTAGAGATCAATACCAAGGTACCGGAATAGGTTTAGCACATTGTAAGAAAATAGTCGAGGCTCATGATGGAAAAATATGGTTTGAATCGACTGTTAATGTAGGAAGTACTTTCTTTTTTACAATTCCTGTTTAAATTAATGATTACTTTTAGGTTGTTGAAAACATAAGGATAGCATTTTATATAATTCGGGATGCTTTTGTTTAAATAACTTTGGTCTTTCAAAAAAATACTCGGAAGCTACAGAGAAAAATTCAGCCTCACTTGTACCACCATATTTTCTAATATCTGAAGCATCGTTATTAATAGCTTCCATTTCTTTATACATTAATTCTAACCAAGGTTCAATATATTCTTTACCTAAAAAAAACTCTGGTATACCATCTGTTTGCCCATCCATTTTATCTAATAAATGTACAAACTCATGAACCGGTGTATTATGTTTGTCTGTTTTATTACTAAAAGCTAATCTAATTGCCTTTTTAGACAAAATCATTTGTTTTTCAAACCTTCCCGTGCCTACCATTCCTAGTATTTTCTTGTTTTCATCTTTATCAGAAAACTGTAAATCCTCATTAAAACTGTCTGGGTATACAATTATACCTGTTAAGTTATTATAACTCCAATTAGGAAAACCAAAAACAGGAATAATTCCGCTAGAAGCAATTAATATTTTATCTAATTCTTCTATTTCAGTATTAACGCCATCAATATTTATTTCACTTAAAAAAAGAGACATTCGTTTTCTAAATATTGCTTGGTCACCTATTGAGAGATTCTTGTAAAAAAGTACTTTATTAATTAATACATTATGCCAATGGTCTGGGACTTTTTCTACTTTCTTAGGCTTTGCTTTAGAAAAAGCATAGAATACAAAAACCACTAATACTATAAAAACAAGTGTGTAAATCATATTTATTTAATTGTTTTTGCAAAATATTCTAAATATAAGAGAGAAAAAAATATATGTTTAGTTAATAAGTGTACTGAATAATTATCTTAGCACAAAAACTAATAAAGATGTTAAAAGCTATATTATTTGATATGGACGGTGTTATTGTAGACACAGAACCACTTCATAAAAAAGCCTATTTTTTAATGTTTGATGCTTTTAATATTAAAGTATCTAATGAATTATATGAATCTACTACTGGACAATCTACAATTAATGTTTGTAGAAATCTTTGCAATATTTTTGGCTTGGAAAACAATCCTGAAGAATTAGTACAATGCAAACGTAAAATTTTTACTGGTCTATTTCATAGCGATCCAAGCTTAAAGCTTATAAGTGGTGTTTTAGACTTAATAAAGAATTATTACGATAATGGATTAACTTTAGTACTCGCCTCTTCTGCGTCTATGCAGACAATTAATAATGTATTTACACGCTTTGAATTAAATCAATATTTTAAAGCTAAAATTAGTGGTGCAGATTTAAAAGCTTCTAAACCACATCCTGAGATTTTTGAAAAAGCTGCAGAACTTTCAGGATTTCCTAGAGCAGCATGCATGGTTATTGAAGACTCTACAAATGGAATTAAAGCAGCAAAATCTGCAGGTGTTTATTGTATAGGCTATAACAGTTTTCATTCTAAAAATCAAGATTATAGTTTAGCAGATATAGTTGTAAATGATTTCTCTCACGTCCTATATGAAAAAATTAATGACCTTTTAGTGAAAAATTAAAAACTTAAATCCCTGTTTTTACGTAATTAATCTTCTAACACTTTTTATAAATTAAAAATTGAGTAAATTTAATAGAATCTGCTTATCGACGAGTCACAAATTACTATTAGAGATGCAAAAAGCTACAATTCTAAAAAATAATATCAATTTAAATTACCCAGATAATGACAAATAAAAAAAGATGCTAGATTATATTAATCTAACATCTTTTAATCCATTATTAAAAATAAGGAAAGTTTACAATTAGTCTCTTCTAAATTTTTTAAGCAAGGTGTAATACTGGTTTTTGAAAATATTAAATCTCTCTATTACTAATACATAGCTATCTCTCCTTTGTTCATGGACTTTTAGTCTATTTAAATCATATTCAGTAGTACCATACTCAAGTTCTCTATTAAGCTCTTGCTCATATTTACATAAACTTGCCATTAGCATTACATTTTTTCTACGCATTGCAAGAATTGTACTAGATACCGAAGCATTTTTTATTAATTGCTTTTCTATAACACTTAAGTGGTCTAGTTCTGTATTAAAAGCCTCTAAAGCGTTATGCCAAGAACACACCTCGTTTAAATCTTTTTTAATACATAGTCTTCTATGCAAATCTATTTTATGTAATGTTATCAAGTTTATGTTATTATTATAATTTAGTTAGACTTTACAAATGTAAACCTCCCTTGTACTTTACTAAAAAACTCATCTTTAAGCCTTCTATACTTATCTAAATGATATAAGTAGCTTCTTCTATAACTTTCGTGCTCTGTTATATACACCATATCGCATTCTGTGTCTTCACATTCCACGATATTTAATCTAGAATTTGAGTACTTGTTAAGAGCATTAAAAAGTATTTCATTTTCAACTTGTTTTTTTTCGAATCTCACTATAACACTATTATCATCTAACTTATCATTAAGTTCATTTTTACAAACATTAATAAGGTTTGATAGTTCTTTATTAATGTATTTTAAATGATTTATCCAATTATCAAGCTCCATAGTATTTACTTTATGTGTAACATCTACATTAGTATCGTGATTGAATATTTCTAAATTTTCTGTTTTCATAATATTAAGTTTTAAATAACTATATATAATCCCTTTAGTGTATCCTCTCTTTTAACGTCGACAATCTCAAGTTTTTGCTTTCCACCTGGAAAATCCCAATCCACAACATCTTCTTTAGAATAGCCTAAAAGAGCTGCTCCCATAGGCGCTAAAACAGATATTTTATTTAACGATAAGTTTTTATCTTGCGGGATAACTATTTCTAACATTCTTTCCCAACCTTTATCCGACTTTACGGTTACAATACTATTAAACCTAACTACATCTTTAGGCACTTCCTCTTCATCTACAATAGTTGCCGTTTTTAGTTCTTCGGATAATTTAAATAAAGACTTTTGCACTTCGTGATCATCTGCATAACCCGAAATATTAAGTATGCGTTTTAAATATACATACTCCTTTTTTTCTAAAATTAAACTTCCATACTTCATAATATCTTTCTTAAATTTTAATAAATCAAGGAAAAATTCCTCTTTGTATATATGCCTTTTCAATACGTTGTATTGCTATACAAAATGCAGCTGTACGCATATCTACACCTTCATTTTTTGAGTAATCGAAAACCTTATTAAAAGATTCTTTCATCTTTTTATCTAGTTTAGCCATAACTTCATCTAGTTGCCAAATTTCTCCATTTCGGTTTTGTAGCCATTCAAAATAACTACCAACAACACCACCAGAATTACATAAAATATCTGGAATAATTGAAACACCTCTTTCTAGAAGAATTTTTTCTCCTTCTACATTTGTTGGCCCGTTAGCACCTTCAGCAATAAGTTTTGCCTTTATTTTAGATGCATTTTCTTTAGTAATTTGGTTTCCTAATGCCGCAGGAATACAGATATCACAATCTAAAGTAAAAAACTTGTTTTTATCTACAGTTTTCGTGTCTGGAAAATTTACAATGCTACCATCGTTAATACGGCTGTAATTAAAAAGATCTTCTACTTTAATTCCTTTTTGGTTTTCAACACTTCCAAAAGCATCTTGAACACCTACTAAAATTGCACCATCTCTTTCTAAAAAGTGAGACGCCCAATAACCAACATTACCAAAACCTTGAACAATAAATGTTTTTCCTTTTAAGTTTGTTTCGTTTTTTTCTGCCCAAAATTTTATTGATAAATACACACCATATCCTGTTGCTCTATCTCTACCTTCTAATCCTCCACTTCCATCTGGTTTACCTGTAACAACATGTTGATTTGCTGTACGCTCTGCAGGTGGACGCGTACTCATGTAAGTGTCTGCAATCCAAGCCATAGTTTGGCTACTTGTATTAACATCTGGTGCTGGAATATCGTGTTCTGGCCCAATATTATCTGCTAAAGCAAATGTAAAACGTCTTGTAATACGTTCTAATTCGGATTGAGAGTACTTTGAAGGATCAATTTTAATTCCTCCTTTTCCTCCACCATATGGTAAACCTGCTAACGATGTTTTCCATGTCATCCACATTGCTAATGCTCTAGCAGCATCAATATCTACAGTTGGATGGTAGCGTAAACCTCCTTTATATGGTCCTAATGCATTATTATGTTGTACTCTATATCCTGTAAAAACCTCTACATCTCCATTATCCATTTTTACTGGAAAGTTGACAAGGATTTCGTTATTAGTAATACTTAAAATTTTTCTAATATTTGGATGAAGGTTAATATGGTCTGCAGCACTATTAAACTGCTCCATTACATTATCCATCATACCTCTTACTGGTACTTTTTTAGTTGCTTTTTTTATATTCGCTGTTGCTATTGTCATTATAAATGATTTTTTTTAATTCTTATTTGAAATATCTATTTGTAATTGATCTCTCGTTATACTTATCTATAATATATTTTTTTCTTGAAACTCTGCTGCTCTCGTTTTTATCTATTGTATTTCGAGTTGTAAATGCCGAAATTAATGTGTCGAAAATCATAATTTTAATTATTAATATTAAACTAATTCTAGTTCGCGTTTTGGTTGCTTTACATTATCCATAATAGCTTCGTGCGGCCTAAATTCATCAAACTCACTACACGACCAGACTTTCTCTTTTTGTGTTGTTAATGCACATGAATTGCTATGTTTACAACTCGGGCAAATATTAAAGTGATTCATATTAAAAACTTTTTTAATGTTATATATACACCAAAAAGCAATGCGTGTGCCAAAACATTAAAAAAAAAGCAGCAAAATACAGAAGCCCTTATAAACAAAGGCCTTCTAATAATAAGATGAAATAAATATGAATTATTGATATGGGAACAAATTACCCAACCGAGTAAAAATGTACCACCAAAAAGGTTAGTCTAAAAGTTTTTGACGAATAGTTTTGCGGTCTATTCCTAGAATTTCGGCAGCTTTAGTTTTATTGTTGCCTGTTGCTCGTAATACTTTTTCAATGTATTGTTTTTCTATGGTTTTTAGTGGTAGTAAATCACCTTCTCTAAAATTTAAAGCATATTTTAAATGTTCTGGCAAATGCTCTACATCAATAACTTTATCGCACATAATTACAGCACGTTGGATAACATTTTCCAATTCTCTAATGTTTCCAGGCCAATTGTAACGTTCTAAAACGGTTAGCGCTTCTGGAGTAATTTGAATATATTTATCCTTGTACTCTACTCCATATTTAAATAGAAACTTATCTACCAACAAAGTAATATCGTCTTTTCGTTCTCTTAAAGGTGCAATTTCAATTTCTACAACTGTAAGTCTATAAAACAAATCTTCTCTAAAAGTTTGTTTTGTTATCATTTCTCTTAAGTTACTATTTGTGGCAGCAACTATACGTACATCTATTTTTTCAGCCTTTGTAGCTCCAACTTTAACAACTTCCTTCTCTTGCAATACACGTAATAAACGCGATTGCACAGTTAAAGATGCGTTACCAATTTCGTCTAAAAAAATAGTACCTCCATTTGCTGCTTGAAAAAGACCTTCTCTATTGGTTTCGGCTCCTGTAAATGCGCCTTTTAAATAACCAAACAACTCGGCTTCCAAAAGATTTTCTGGAATTGCACCGCAATTTACAGCAATAAATGGCGCTCTAGAAAATTTACCTTGGTAATGAATTGCTCTTGCAACCAACTCTTTTCCGGTACCACTTTCTCCTTTAATAAAAATAGTAGCCTTATTATTTTTTACACGTTCTATAACCTGAATAACATTATTTATTTTTTCAGAATTACCTATAATTTCTCCGTAAGATTTATTTTTATCTACAAGTATTTTTTTAGATTCTATTTCTTTTTCTTCTGAAGAATTTAAAGACCTATCTAAAGCCGATTTTAATTCAGATTTTGTAAATGGTTTTGTTAAATAATCTACCACTCCAGATTTAATAGCTACTAAAGAATCTTGAACCGAAGGATAACCAGTAACTACTAGTTTTGGTAATTTCGGGTAATGTTCTGACACAAATTTTATAAGCTCAGACCCATCTACTTCGGGCATTTTTAAATCTGTGATTAACAAATTTATGCTAGTATCTCTTAAAATAGTAACGGCTTCTTTAACAGAGATAGCTTTAAAAACATGATAATTCCATGATTGCAAATGGCGTTGCAACAATTCTAGAATGTTTACATCGTCGTCTACAATAAGTATATTTTCTTTACGTAACTGCATAACTATATATTATTTAGGAAGTGTTACTGTAAAAATAGCACCTTTATTTTTATTGTTTTTAGCTGTTATTGTTCCTTTATGTGATGATACAATACCATGCACCACACTTAAACCAAGACCAGAACCATCACCAATAGGTTTAGTTGAAAAAAATGGTTGAAAAATTTTATTTTGATCGTCTGTTGATAAACCTTTTCCTTCATCAATTATTTTAAGAACAATCTCATTTTTTAATGCTTTAACTTCTATTGTTACCAACCCATTTACTGGCGAAAAATAAATAGCGTTTATTAATAGATTAAAAATTATTTGAGTTAATTGTATTGGATCTGCTTTAAGCCACATCTCCTCTTCTTCTATTTTTACAATATATTTTACCTGCTCTTTTCTAAAGGTTGCATCTAATAAATTAATAGCATTTTTAACATTAGGAACAATATTTACACGTTTCATTTCTTGAGGCATTTCGCAAGCAAAAAACATTAACTTTTTAACTACTTCTCTAGAAAAAATTGCATTTTTAATAATTTTATCTACATCATTAGTTTGCTTATTATTAGTCGTTAAATCTTCTTTTAATAATTCGGCAAAGCCTAAAATATTAGCTAAAGGTGTGTTGAGTTCATGAGCAATACCTGCGGTAATTTCTCCCAAAATCCCTAATCTATCGGCTCTTTCCATTTGCCTCTTTAAGGAGGTTTCATTTTTCTGAATTTCTAACCGCTCCAACAGGTTTCCAATTTTCATGGCAATATTATCAAGAAGTAATTGTTCTTCGTCTAAAAAATCTTCAATTTTAAACTTACTGGTTTCTAAATTTGCAATTAGTTGCCCTTTAACTTCATTAAAAAGAATTATTTCCGAACTAATCGCAATTATACTTCCTTCTCGTTTATCTGTAGAGATACAAAAGGCTTCTGTAATAATATCAACTTCAGTTTCAGCAGGAAATTGGAATCCTTTTTTTATACTGAAAGCAATAGCCTTAAGCGTATCTTCTATAAGTTCTTCATTTGCATTTACAATGATTGAAGATACTTCGTATAGACAAGTAAGCTCTTTAATACGCTCTTTTAATGCTTGCTCTGTTCTGTTCATTAAATTACTATTTCTAAGTTAATATTACAATTGTATTGAAAGACAGATTAATTAGTATAAACAACTTCGAAAACAGCTAAAGGAGCTCTTTTTCCAATACTTAAAGATAAAACATCATCTTTTATGGTGTAATTACCTGTTAAGTTAAAATTTTTTAAAAATTCAGTTTCGTTTATAGTAATATCTGGACATGCCATAAGTGTTGATAATACATTTGTAAAACGAATAGTATTTCTTTTCTCTAAAATAAATGTACCTCCAAAAGTATTACATCCAGCAAATCCTTTTAGTCTATTATCTTTAGATTTTAAAATGAAAAAAGTTTCGCATGTTTGATTTTCTACCATATTAATTTCTCTACTGTTTAAGGATTTTAGTTTCCAATATTTTTCGGTTATAGTATCACTTATTACTTCAGAATTTGTCTTTTTTTCAGAATTACAACTCATTATAGATATCATAATTATTGCTAATAATGTTATTCTTGTTTTTATAATACTATTTTTATTTACTTATATCTACAAATTTACTTTTACTTATTATATAGCCAATCAAAAAACTATAAAGTATAGCTATATTAATATTTAAGATTTATATAAATTCTTGTTTTAGTGAGAAACCGTAGAAATTACGTTGCTTACATAAAACATATTTAATCATTTTATCGTGTTTATTTACATTTAATCGTAAAGCTTTGTTTTTACGGTTTCAAAAAAATTACTCCTTTTTAAATAAAGTAAATTTAGCTTTTACCTAAAAGCAATCATTTAATGTTAGACAAAAACATAAACAAAACTGAGCTCACAAAAATTATTAGAACCTTAATTGCTTTTATAATTGTAGATGGAAAAACATTTGTAGCCGATGAACAAAAGGAGGCTTACATTAAACAATACATCTTTACGTTGTCTAAGTCTTTAAATGGTACAAACAATTTTATAAATGTAAATACGCTTTGGGAAACTATGGAAAAAGACATTTTAAATTATACAAAAATAGAACAGAATAAAAACACCACTAATCATGGATAAGAACTTATTCTTTATACTAGCAATTATTTGTATAGTGTTAATTGTTCTTGTTTTTAAAGTTTTAAAAGCCATAGAAAAAATTAAAAGAATACGATCTTCTGGATCTAATAGCTATAACAATGTCTTTTTTTACAAAGCAGTAAAAAATATTTTCCTTAGAAATTTACCTAATTAATATATTATTAAAAATGAAAAAACCACCCTTTCGAGTAGTTTTTTCTTAATTTAAAAATGAGTTTTTCTTTTAGTATTTCAACTGAATACTATTTGATATACTGCTTCAATATACTTTTAAGAAGTCTTACATCTTTATCTTTTTCACGACTTAAATTCTTTTTATCATCGCATTCGAATAAAGAATAATCAATTTCAATTAAATTGATATCCTTTTTTTCAAGGAAATCTTTTCGTCTTTTGTTGTATTTAAGAATCTGTTCTCCTCGAGTAATACCACTTACTGTCATTACATCAAGTTTTTCTAAATATTCTTTAGTTTTGTTCTGCTTTTCGGTAAACTCTATAGCTAAATTTGCTGTTTCATAAAAAGCTGCTAAAGGTAATTTTGTTCTTGTTTTTCCTTTTTTGTGCATGTCTCCTAACAAACCTGCAAAAGTGTGTTTACGTGAGGCCTTCTCTTTAAGCAACTCGTCGCAAAGATCTAAAATGTAATATTCATCGCTGTTTTCTCTTAATTCTTTAGATCTGTCTTTTTTAGAGACCTTAACTATAGCTTCATTTTCGGTAAACTCAGCACCTTCTCTTACTAAATACCAATACACAGCAGTTTCTATTCTTTGTGCATGAACAGATGGTATTGCATCTAGTTTATTTTCTTTATCTAAAGCTCTTAGTACTTTTCTAAGTGGTAAGCCTTTTTTATTATCTTTTGCAAAAACACCTGCTTCAATTAAAGCTGGCATAATATCTTTTACTGGAATCCAATCCTTTTTTGTATTTGTATTAAAGTAATTTTCTACTACTTTATTTATTTGGGTTACTCTGTCTTCTTTACTTTCCCTTTTCTCCATAATTGTTACTTTTATATTAATTGTATTAACTACAACTAAAACGGCTGCAAGATAACTCTATATTATTATACTTCTTACTTAATTTAAACGGTAATTATTATATTAATTTTAGAATAAAGCGCTTAGCTAAATTCTTAATAGACTCTAATTAACATTAATTAGCTGCTTCTTTTTGCGTACCAATTCTAAAACAACGTTCAACGGCTAAGTATAATGGATTACCATGTTTCTCAGACCAAAACCCATCCAAAATATCTTGAGTAATACATTTGTATACCACAACGCCTTTATAAATAAGCTCATCATCGCCTTTATAATTAAAATTAATAACCAAAATATTATCTTTAAAAAAGCCAGTTCCTTGTTGTACTTGGCTCTCGTTTATTACCCACTTAGCGTTAACTCTATTGTTTTCGTTTAAGGTTAATTCTAATGTGCCATTATAGGTTGTTCCTGCTTCGTCTTGATTGCTTCCTTTAATGTTATAGATTCCTGGTAGTTGGTTCAATTGCATGTAATTAAAATTTTGAATATGTTTTATCCTATCAATATTTAAACGAACTCTTGTATAAATTCTCTCATTTTATTAAATATACACTCCTATTTCATTTGCTTTTAAAATAGTGTTAGCATGTGTGCTAATAATACAATACTCAACAAAAAGCAAATTTTAGTATTTACTTTATAATTTTAAATATAAACCCTTATAATATAAAGGTTTATAACGTTTTTGTTTGTATTACTTTGTATACTTATTTACCGATACAAAAATTCGCAAAAATATTACCCAACAAATCGTCGCTTGTTATCGTACCAGTAATCTCACCAAAATGATACAACGCTTGCCTAACATCTATAGCTAATAAATCTCCCGAAATACCAGTTTCTAAACCAGATTTTACGCTGTTTATTTCTTGAAATGCTTTTAAAAGTGAATCGTAATGGCGTGTATTGGTTACTATCGTTTCGTTATTTCTAAGCGCTCCAGTATTTACAAAACCTATTAGTTTTTCTTTAAGTTCCTCTACTCCAACACCAGTTTTTGCAGATAATAAATGAAGTTCTTCAAACTGAGATTTTAAGGTGCTTAATTCGGCTTCATTTAAAGTATCTACTTTGTTAGAGATAATTATTAATGGCTTTAATGGGAAACGGTTTTTTATTTTCTCTATTTCTACCTTCAATCTTTTACTTTCGGTTTTAAACTCTTCAGCAGAAAACAATAAAACAACCACTTGGGCTTGCTCCATTTTTTCGAAAGTCTTTTTTATACCAATACTTTCTACAACATCTTCTGTCTCTCTAATTCCTGCAGTATCAATAAACCTAAAACCGATGCCTTCTATTACTAATTCGTCTTCAATAGTATCTCTAGTGGTACCTGCAATATCACTTACGATGGCGCGTTCTTCGTTTAAAAGGGCGTTTAAAAGTGTCGATTTACCCACATTAGGCTCACCAACAATAGCAACAGGAATTCCATTTTTAATTACGTTTCCTACAGCAAAACTGTCTATTAAACGCTTTAATACAAACTCTATGCGTACTATTAATTCTTTAAATTGCGTTCGGTCGGCAAATTCTACATCTTCCTCAGCAAAGTCCAATTCTAGTTCTATTAATGAAGCAAAATTCATTAATTCTTCGCGTAGTTTTGCAATTTCGCTAGAAAAACCACCACGCATTTGTTGCATCGCGATTTGGTGTGAGGCTTCGTTGTCACTGGCAATTAAATCTGCCACAGCTTCTGCCTGACTTAAATCTAACTTTGCGTTTAAAAAGGCACGTAAAGTAAACTCTCCTGCATTTGCCATTCTACAACCATTTCTAAGAAATAACTGAATAATTTCTTGCTGAATGTATATAGAACCGTGACAAGAAATTTCGACTACATTTTCTCCTGTGTAAGAGTTTGGGTTTTTAAAAACAGAAACTAAAACTTCGTCAATAGTACGTTTCCCATCCATTATATGTCCTAAATGGATAGTATGCGTTTTTTGCGTTGTTAATGATTTATTCTTTTTAACAGACTGAAAATTGGCGTCTGCAATAGTAATGGCGGCTTCACCAGATAATCTTATTATTGCTACTGCTCCAGCACCAGAGGCTGTTGCTAGCGCAACTATGGTATCGTTATTATAATTCATAAGACTATATTTTACCTATTTTTTTCATGACAAATAATACTACTATTGGTAAACCCATTAGTAACATCATCATTAAATCTTGTTGAAGTAAACTTGGCGCTAAAATTAGAGTCATTGCATAACCACCAACTGCACCTCCAAAATGGGCATCGTGCCCAATGTTGTCTGTTTTGTTTTTCATACCATAAATGGAGTATAGCAAGTAACCTATCCCGAAAACGAAACCTGGTATAAAGAAGTTAATTTCCATCCAAGGATCAAATAATATTGAAGAGTATATTATACCCATTACTGCTCCACTTGCTCCAACTGCCGAATATTGATATTCATTTTTATGAAAAAGGTAAGACAATAAACTACCTGTAATTAAACTAGCGAAATATATTATTACAAAACTTAATTCTCCAATGCGATAAATAACACCATTTGCAAAGAAAAATAATGTAAGCATATTAAATAATAAGTGCTGCGGATTTACATGAAGAAAACCAGACGTTAACATTCTTATTTTCTCACCTCTTTTTATAGCACCAATATTGAACTTATACTTTTCGAAAAAACTAAAGTCATTAAATCCTTTAATAGAGAATAGTACATTCGCTATTATTAATACAATTGTTACAACATTTAAATTACCCATTAAGTATTCTGTTTTTTTAAATATAGCATATATTTGCTGCTACAAATTTAAAACTAATTCATGCAATTAATAGCGTACATTTTAATTTATCCGTTTTTATGGCTAGTATCTATCCTTCCGTTTAGGTTATTATATGCTTTTTCAGATTTTCTGTACCTTTTTATCTATCGTATTTTCGGTTATCGTAAAAAAACTGTGCAAGAAAACTTAAATCTTGTTTTTCCAGAGAAATCTTCGGAAGAAATAAATACCATTACAAAAAAATTCTATCATCATTTATGCGATATGGTAGTTGAAGCTATAAAATCTATGTCGATTTCTGAAGCTCAAATGAAAAAACGCTACGCATTTACAAATATTGAAGTCCTTCAGAAACTAGAAAAAGAAAAACGAGACGTTATTATAATGTGTGGTCATTATGCGAGTTGGGAGTGGATTTTCATTCTTCAAACCTACGTTAGCCATAAAGGATTCGCCGTTTATAAAAGATTGAATAACAAATATTTCGATGGTTTAGTAAAACGTATTCGTGCGCGTTACAATAGTCATTTAATTACAACTAAAGAAACCATACAAACACTAAAAGACGTAAAAGCAAGTGGCGAATTAAGCATTACTGGTTTTGTTGCAGACCAATCTCCAAAAGTGGATAAAGCACACCATTGGAACGATTTTATGGGTATTAAAGTTCCTTTTTATACTGGTGCCGAAATGTTAGCCAAAGACCTAGATATGGCAGTTGTATTTTTTGATGTTAGAAAAATAAAACGTGGGTATTACGAAACGACGTTTAAAACAATTGCAGAACACCCAAAAGAATTTGATAATTACGAGATTACAGACGCTTTTAAGATGCTTGTTGAAGCACAAATAAAAGAGCAGCCTGAATATTACTTATGGACACACAAGCGTTGGAAACATCGTGATAAAGTACCTGCCAAATTCCTTTAAAAACATTAGGTCTTCAAATAAAAAAATCCAAATAAGAAAAGCTATGATTTTTTTGTTCAAGAATTACTTTTTGCTTGAGATGTTTCTTTTTATTCTAAAATATTACATTTCAAACCAATCGCTAACTCTTACGTCATTTTTTGGAACAAATGTTTTATGTATAAACTCATTATTAGCTTTGTTATACTCATAATCTTTAGCCCATTCTTTATGGTTCTCGGCTAAAGCAATTAAGCTTTCACAAACGTAATCTATCTCATCGCAAGTAGTTGTTGGATGAATAGACATACGTATCCAACCTGGCTTACGTATTAAATCTCCTAAAGAAATCTCATTCACTAAACTATGCGATTGTTCTTGATCTACGTGCAATAAGTAATGACCGTAAGTACCCGCACAACTGCAACCACCACGAGTTTGTATTCCGAATTTATCGTTTAATATTTTAACACCTAAATTAAAATGCAATTCTTCTACGTAAAAAGAAACTACACCCAAACGGTCTTTATGGTCACCAGCTAGAATTTTAATATTATCAACGCCATCTAAATTAGAAAACACTTGGTGTAATAATTCATGCTCACGATCAAGCATGTTTTTAACTCCCATTTTGTCTTTTAATTTAATACACAATGCTGTTTTTATGGTTTGTAAAAAACCTGGCGTACCACCATCTTCCCTATCTTCTATACTTTCAATATACTTGTGTTCTCCCCAAGGATTGGTCCATGATACAGTACCGCCACCTGGACAATCTGGCACCATATTTTTATATAGTTTTTTATTAAAAACTAATACACCAGAAGTTCCGGGTCCACCCAAAAATTTATGAGGCGAAAAGAAAATAGCATCTAGTGCTTCGTCTTCATTTTCAGGATGCATATCGATATCCACATACGGTGCAGAACATGCAAAATCTACAAAACAAACACCACCATGTTTGTGCATTAGTTTTGCTATTTTATGATGTGGTGTTTGGATACCTGTAACATTACTACCACCAATAACCGAAGCTATTTTTAGTGTACAGTCTTTATATTTTTCTAATAGTGTTTCTAAGTTTTCTAAACTGAATAAACCATCATCGCCAGCAGGAATTACTTCTACTTTTGCCATAGTTTCTAACCAAGACGTATGGTTAGAATGGTGCTCCATGTGCGTTACAAATACTACAGGACGAATTTCGTCTGGTATTTTAGCATATTTGGCAATATTCTCTGGTACTTTTAAACCTAAAATACGCTGAAACTTATTGACAACACTCGTCATGCCGTTTCCAGAAACAATTAAAACATCGTCCGCATTTGTATTTACATGACCTTTAATAATATGTCTTGCTTTATGGTAAGCATTCGTCATTGCTGTACCAGAAACAGTCGTTTCGGTATGCGTATTTGCTACAAAAGGACCAAATTGATTGACGATCTTATCTTCTATTGGTCTGTATAAACGACCAGAAGCTGTCCAATCTGTATAGATAATTTTTTGCTTTCCGTAAGGCGATTCAAATTCTTGATCTATACCAACAATATGTTTTCTAAATTGAGAAAAATAAGCTTCTAATTCAGACTGTCTTTCTCTTGGTGTTTTTGTAGTAATCATAATAATTATATTATTCTATTAATACTATATTTTAGCGATAGCTTTAATTTCATCAATAATCTTATTGGCTAAATCATCTGCTATTTGCTGCGACTTTGCTTCAGTATATATTCTAATAATTGGTTCTGTATTACTTTTTCTTAAGTGCACCCAATTTTCAGCAAAATCAATTTTTACACCATCAACAGTGTTTAAATTTTCATCTTTATACTTTGCTGCCATTTCCATTAAAATAGCATCGACATTAATTTGTGGTGTTAAGGCTATTTTCTTTTTACTCATAAAGTAACTAGTGTATGTTTTTTTTAGTTCACTTACACTTATTTTCTTTTCCGCTAAAAGTGTTAAAAATAAAGCCACACCAACTAAGGCATCACGCCCATAGTGAGACGCTGGATAAATAATACCACCATTACCTTCTCCACCAATTACAGCGTTATTTTTTTTCATTAACGTTACTACATTCACTTCTCCAACAGCACTAGCTTCGTAAGTTCCACCATGTTTTTCGGTAACATCGCGCAAGGCTCTTGTTGAGCTCATATTACTTACCGTATTTCCTGGGTTTCTACTTAAAACGAGATCTGCACAGGCTACTAATGTATATTCTTCGCCAAACATCTCTCCGTTTTCATCCATAAAAGCTAATCTATCTACATCTGGATCTACAACAATACCAAAATCTGCATGATGTTTTATTACTTCCGCAGATAAATCTGTTAAATGTTCTTTTAAAGGTTCTGGATTGTGCGGAAACTCTCCTGTTGGATCACAGTATAACTTTACAGCTTCTACGCCTAAACGTTCTAATAATAAAGGAATAGCAATACCTCCTGTTGAATTTACACCATCTACAACAACTTTAAAATTTGCTGCTGCAATCGCTTTTTTATCTACGTATTCTAATTCTAAAACTTCGTCGATATGGATATCGATATAAGCATCATTTTTAGTAATTTCTCCTAAACTATCTACATCTGCAAATTGCATATCATTGCTTTCTGCTATCTCTAAAATTTTGGCACCTTCAGCTGCATCTAAAAACTCTCCTTTAGCATTTAATAATTTTAAAGCATTCCATTGTTTTGGGTTATGACTTGCTGTTAAAATAATACCACCATCGGCATGTTCCATTGGTACTGCAATTTCAACAGTAGGTGTTGTAGACAAATCTAAATCTATAACATCAATACCTAAACCTACTAAAGTATTCATTACTAGGTTTTGAATCATTGCTCCAGAAATTCTAGCATCTCTGCCCACAACAACACGATAATTATCTTTAGTACGTTGTGTTTTTAACCAAGTACCGTATGCTGATGCAAACTTTACTGCATCAATTGGTGTAAGGTTTTCTCCAACGTTTCCTCCAATAGTACCTCGAATTCCTGAAATAGATTTTATAAGTGTCATGAAATATAATTTTTAAAATTGAACTACAAATATACTATTTCAAAAGCGGATTTATCTATTCTGAATTCGTAAATTCGACCTATGAATTTTCTCGCACACATATATTTATCTGGAAATAACAAAGACATAACTATTGGTAATTTTATTGCAGATGGTATTCGTGGTAAAAAATACCAGAAATATCCAACAGATATACAAACAGGTATTTTATTACATCGCCAAATAGATACGTTTACAGATGCTCACAAAACAGTAAGAATAAGCACTAAAAGGCTTCATAAAAATTATGGACATTATTCTGGAGTAATTGTAGATATTTTATACGATCATTTTTTAGCTAAAAACTGGAGTAATTATTCTAACGTGCCATTAGCTGAATATATTGATAATTTCTACAGTAGTTTACAAGATAATTTTGAAGTATTACCGGCTAGAATTCAAAAAATGATGCCTTATATGATTGCCGATAATTGGCTATTAAGCTATGCTACTATTGAAGGTATTGGAAAAGTTTTGGTTGGTATGAATAAAAGAACACAAAACCGATCTCAAATGAATTTAGCCGTAAACGAACTTCAAGAATTCTATGATGAATTTGAAGATGAATTTACCCGCTTTTTTGATGAATTGATTCAGTTTTCATCTAAAAAATTAAAAGAAATAGAAGACAGATAAACCTTACATTTTATCATTCAGAACGAAGTGAAGAATCGTTAAAAAACAGATACTAAAAATGAAGCTTAAAAATACACTACTCGTAATCGCGACAATTACAATCTGTTTTTCTTGTAAAAAGAAAGCACCTATTCGTGGTTTAGTTACACAACAAGCAATGGTTGTTTCGGCAAGAGTTGAAGCTTCTAACATTGCAAAACAAATTATGGAACAAGGCGGAAACTCTTTTGATGCTATGATGGCTACAGATCTTGCTTTAGCTGTGGCATATCCAAATGCAGGAAATATTGGTGGTGGCGGTTTTATGGTTTATAGATTAAACGATGGCAAAATTGGCGCTTTAGATTATAGAGAAAAAGCACCATTGGCAGCTACAAAAGACATGTATTTAGATTCTTTGGGAAATGTTATTCCGGATATAAGTACACGCGGTGCATTGGCTGTTGGAATTCCTGGTACAATTGCAGGTGTTTTTGAAGTACATAAAAAGTTTGGTTCATTACCTATTGAAACCATTTTAAAACCTGTTATCGCTTTAGCAAAAAGAGGTGTTATTGTTACTAAAAAGCAAGAAATTAGAATTGCAGAAAAGCAATCGGATTTTAAACTAACCAATAAAGATTCTATTCAGTTTCTTAAAAACTGGAAAGCAAATGATACTATTAAATATCCAGAATTAGCAGAAACACTAACGCAAATAATGAAAAACGGTCGTGATGAATTTTACAAAGGAAAAACGGCTAAAATATTAGCGCAGTTTATTCAAGATAATGGTGGTATAATTACTGAGGAAGATTTAGGGAACTACCAAGCAAAATGGAGAACACCTATTACTTTTAATTACGACGATTTACGTATTATTTCAATGTCTCCGCCTTCAAGTGGTGGTATTACTATGGCACAAGTATTAAAATCTGTTGAAAGTTACAACTTAGATGAATTTGGACACAACTCTGCAAAAACAATTCAGCTTTTAGCTGAAGCTGAACGTCGCGCTTATGCAGATAGAAGTTATTATTTAGGTGATCCTGATTTTGTTAAAGTCCCTCAAGATAAATTAGTAAGTGACACCTATTTAAAAGACAGAATGTCTAGTTTTTCTTTTGAAAAAGCAACACCTTCAACCGCAATTTCTCATGGTACTGTTGATATTGTAGAAAGTGATGAAACTACGCACTACTCTATTATCGATCAATTTGGAAATGCTATAGCTGTAACAACAACTTTAAATTCTTATTATGGTTCTAAATTATATTGTCAAGAATTAGGTTTCTTTTTAAACAATGAAATGGACGATTTTTCTAGCAAACCTGGCATACCAAACGTTTACGGACTTATTGGCGCTGAAGCCAATGCTATTTTACCAGAAAAACGTATGTTAAGCTCAATGACGCCAACTATTGTAGAAAAAAATGGAGAGTTATTAATGAGTGTTGGAACACCTGGAGGCTCCACAATTATTACTTCGGTTTTACAGACTATTTTAAATGTACACGAGTTTAAAATGGGTATGCAAGAAGCTGTTAATGCACCTCGTTTTCATCACCAATGGTTACCAGACGAAATTAGAATGGAACCTAATCGCTTTAATACAAAAACCATTACAAGTTTAGAACAAAAAGGCTATACTATAAACGAAGAACGCTCGCCAGTAATTGGTATTGTAGATGGCATTTTAGTATTACCCGACGGTTCTCTTGAAGGTGGAGCAGATTCTCGTGGTGATGATGCTGCTGCTGGTTTTTAAGTATCATTCCAAGGACGTAGGACGTGTAAATGTGTTGTACATAAAAATATAATTAATAAAAAAAATTTCCGTTTTAACGGAAACGAAAAAAAGCTTTTCGATGAGAAAAAAGAAAAAACTTACACCAAAAAGAATATTAAAATTTGTAGCAGGAACGGTTATATTTTTAACACTACCTACACTCCTACTCTTTGGTTTTTTATATATTAAGTACAATGAAGATTTACCTGTTGGAGAAAAAACAGCACAAGCAGATGTCTTAGCTAATAAAATGCTTAATGCCTTAAATTACGATGCATACAAGACAACAGACTATATAGAGTTCACCTTTAAAAAGCGTCATCATTATAAATGGAATAAAACTGAAAACACCTGTGAAGTCTATTGGAAAAACTACAAAGTTAATTTAGATTTAAATGATAGTTCTAAAAGCGAAGCGTTTCAAAATGATATAAAAATTGAAACTCAAGAAAGGAACGCATTAATAGAAAAAGCGATAAGTTATTTTAATAATGACACCTTTTGGGTTGTTGCGCCTTATAAAGTTTTCGATGAAGGCACAACACGAAGCATCGTTACTTTAGAGAATAACGAACAAGCCTTATTAGTGACTTATAGTTCTGGTGGCTCTACTCCTGGAGATTCCTATTTATGGCATTTAGATGAAGCTGGGAAACCTAAAAGTTTTCAAATGTGGGTAGGTATTTTACCAATTAATGGACTAGAAGCTTCTTGGAGCGATTGGACAACTACCGAAACAGGAGCTATGTTACCAACATTTCATAAAATGATGGTTTTAGGACTGGAAATTGAAGGGATTAAAACAATTCCTGATTCTGGTAGAACTTATTATTATCCAAATACTGAGTATTATATTAATTCCGAAGACAAAACTGAAATATCATTAGATTCAATAAAAGACTTTAAAAGTATAATTAAAAAAATAGATAGTATTACGTGTACAGAAAAAACTGCTGTAGTAACATTAAAAACAGAAAAATCTACTTTCAAATTTATACCATTTAGCAGCTGTAAACATCAATCTAATTGGTGCCCTAAAGGTCGAAACCTAATTGAAGTCTCACCAGGAAAAATTGTTCATTCTTCTTTTGGCGAAAAATCAATAGATAGTCTTCCTAGATATCTAGAAAAACATTTATTAAACAATGGAAAAGATATTGTATTTTCTGAAAACTTAACAAAACCTGTTATGATTTTCACTTCAGATTCTACAAAAAACAGGAATGAATTGAAAAATACTTTTCAAAAAATTTTCGAAGACTTTAATAGCATAAATAAATCTTCTGAAGAAATTTTATCATTAAGAATGGTACTATATACTACTTCAATAAGTGATTTACCTCCTCCACCAAGACCTAAATAAAGTTATTAATCAAATGAAGGACGCTTTTAAAATAACATACGAAATATTAATGTACCTCTCTAGACTAACTGGTTTTAGTTACAAAGAGATAAACATAATTGTTTGGTTTATTATTATTCCTTTGTCTTGGGCTTATTTAATTGACAAAATTTACAAATTCAATTATTTAAAAATTGTAACATCTATAATAATTAGCTTAACACTTCTTTTTACAGATGATTTTACTGTATTTTCAAATTGGCTATTTGATATCTCTGCTGATTTTTTAAGAAGTTTTAATGTTGTTGGAAGTAATTATATTGCTTCTTCTGTAATCATTTGTGTACTTATCCCTATTGTCATTTATTTTGTTTTAATAAAAAAAGCATTCTTCAAAAAGAATAAAAAAGCTACTTAGATTTCTGCCCAACAAACTGTTGTTCCTTTACCTTAAACAACACATTAAACGTTGTTAAACTTCCATAAATACGTGTAATATATTGTTGTAAATCTATCTTCTCTTGTTCTTCAAGATTACTAGAATTTACTTTTTGTTCCATTACACGTAGTCTATCGCGAACCATTGTAATTTTATGAAAGAAATCGTCAATCTTAATTTCCTTACTTTTTAAATTAGTGTCTGCTGGTTCCAGAATTAGTTTACCACCTTTCCATTTGTCACCAATATGTATTACTTCCGAGACATCGCTATACTTTTTAAGAATACTAACTAAGCTACTTTCAATATCAAAAAGACTAACGGCATCAACTTCGTTTTCGGCAGCTTCAATAACTTCAAACGCTTCGTTTAGTGGTATTGTTTCCAATCCATTTTCTATAAACGTTACCCAATAGTGTTCGCTATCAACGTTTGTTACCACTCCTTTCCCATGTACTTCGTGGCTAATTCTTGAGCCTATTCCTAGTATTTTCATTAAAAAACTTGTTTCTGCATTTCCGCGAAAACGGAAATTTAATTAATGTTAAACTTAATTTTAAAGAGGATTCCGTATTAACTGCGGAATGACAAAATATTTAAAATCGAAGTTAAAAATTAATTATGAAAAATTGAAGTCAATTTTAATAAAATCCTAACTTATTCCATTTCAAAAAGAAAGCTAAAAACCGTAACTTCGCAAATCTGCTTAAAAAGAGCAGAGTTATGCTTTTGCTATGACAAATTTTGAAGAAAATATTGAGGTACAAGGTGCCAGAGTTCATAATCTAAAAAATATAGACGTTACTATTCCGCGAGAAAAACTAGTTGTTATTACTGGTTTATCTGGTAGTGGTAAGTCGTCTCTTGCTTTCGATACTATTTATGCCGAAGGACAGCGTCGTTATATAGAAACGTTTTCGGCTTATGCGAGACAATTTTTAGGAGGTTTAGAAAGACCAGATGTAGATAAAATTGATGGGCTATCTCCTGTAATTGCAATAGAACAAAAAACGACTAGTAAATCACCACGTTCTACCGTTGGAACTATTACCGAAATCTACGATTTTTTACGTCTATTTTACGCTCGTGCCAGTGATGCGTACAGTTACAATACTGGCGAAAAAATGGTGAGTTATAGCGATGAGCAAATAAAGACGCTAATTATTGAAAGTTACAAAGGCAAAAAAATAAATATTCTATCTCCTGTCGTTCGTTCTAGAAAAGGACATTATCGAGAACTTTTTGAGCAAATTGGTAAGCAAGGTTTTGTAAAAGTGAGAACCGATGGCGAAATAAAGGATATTGTTAAAGGTATGAAGCTGGATCGTTATAAGATGCATGACATCGAAATTGTAATCGATAGACTTAAAATTGACGATAGCATTGCAGACGATAAACGTTTAGACGAAAGTATAAATACAGCCATGTATCATGGTGAGGATGTTTTAATGGTTATTGATCACGATACGCAAGAAGCACGTTATTTTAGTAGAAATTTAATGTGTCCTAGTTCGGGAATATCTTATCCAAATCCCGAGCCAAACAATTTCTCATTTAACTCACCAAAAGGTGCTTGCGATAATTGTAATGGTATTGGTGATTTATACCAAGTTAACGAAAACAAAATAGTCCCAGACGATAGTTTATCTATTAAAGCTGGTGCTTTAGCGCCTCATGGTCCAGAAAAGAAAAGTTGGATTTTTAAACAATTAGAATTAATTGCCGAACGCTTTAATTTTAAAATGACAGATGCTTACAAGGATATACCTAATGAAGCAAAACAAATTATATTATACGGAGGTAACGAAAAATTCTCTGTCGATAGTAAAACGTTAGGTGTAAAAAGAGATTATAAAATAGATTTTGAAGGTGTTGCTAATTTTATTGACAGCCAGTATAAAAATGCTGAATCTACCTCATTAAAACGTTGGGCAAAAGAATATATGGACAAAGTAAAATGTCCTGTTTGCGAAGGTTCTCGTTTAAGAAAAGAGTCTTTATACTTTAAAGTCGCGGGAAAAAACATAGCAGAATTAGCAAATAAAGATATTGTCGATTTAGCTGAATGGTTTAAAACTTTAGAAGAAAATTTATCTGAAAAACAAGTAATAATTGCTGAAGAGATTATTAAAGAAATTAAAGCAAGACTTCAATTTTTACTAGACGTTGGCCTAGCCTATTTATCTTTAAACAGAAGCTCTAAATCCCTTTCTGGTGGTGAAGCACAACGTATTCGTTTAGCTACACAAATAGGTTCGCAACTAGTTGGTGTTCTTTATATTTTAGATGAACCAAGTATTGGTTTACATCAACGTGATAACGAAAAATTAATTAATTCTCTTGTTGCACTTCGCGATATTGGAAACTCTGTTATTGTTGTAGAACACGACAAAGATATGATAGAACGTGCAGATCACGTTATAGACATTGGACCACGAGCAGGAAAATTTGGTGGTGAAATTATTAGTCAAGGCACACCAAAACAACTATTAAAAGAGAAAACTTTAACTGCAGAATATCTAAACGGTAAAAAGCAAATAGAAATCCCTGCAAAACGAAGAGAAGGTAATGGTAAGTTTATGGAGCTTAAAGGTTGTACAGGTAACAACCTTAAAAACGTATCTATAAAATTACCTTTGGGAAAAATGATAGGTATTACAGGTGTTTCAGGAAGTGGGAAATCTACTTTAATTAACGAAACGCTCTACCCTATTCTTAATGCTTACTACTTTAACGGTGTAAAAAAACCAATGCCTTACAAAAGCATAAAAGGTTTAGAACATTGTGATAAGGTTATAGATATTAACCAATCGCCAATTGGAAGAACACCAAGAAGTAATCCTGCAACATATACAGGTACTTTTGGAGAAATTAGAAGCCTATTCGCTAAAATTCCAGAAGCTATGATTCGTGGTTATAAACCTGGCCGTTTTAGTTTTAATGTGGCTGGTGGACGTTGTGAAACTTGTAAAGGAGGCGGATTAAGAGTTATAGAAATGAATTTCCTTCCAGACGTTTACGTAGAATGTGAAACCTGCCAAGGCAAACGTTTTAATCGTGAAACTTTAGAAATTAGATACAAAGGAAAAAGCATTAGTGATGTCTTGAATATGACTATTAATGAAAGTGTAGATTTCTTTGAAAACATACCTAAAATTCATAAAAAACTAAAAACCATTAAAGATGTTGGTTTGGGCTATATTACTTTAGGACAGCAAAGCACAACACTTTCTGGTGGTGAAGCACAGCGTATTAAATTAGCAACAGAATTAAGTAAACGCGATACAGGAAATACCTTCTATATTTTAGACGAACCAACAACTGGATTACATTTCGAAGACATTCGTGTATTAATGATTGTACTTAATAAACTTGCAGATAAAGGTAATACTGTACTAATTATAGAACACAATCTAGACGTTATTAAAACTGTAGATTATATTATAGATGTAGGTTACGAAGGTGGTAAAGGTGGTGGAGAAATAGTTGTGAAAGGTACTCCGGAAGAAGTTGCGAAACATAAAAAAAGTTATACCGCTAAATTTTTAAAAAAAGAACTAAATTAGCAAGCTTGATTTTTCAGAAAAAAGAGTGATATAAAAATAAATAACCGTTCTGTTACCGAAAACACATTAAGTTTAAATAACAGAAACAAAAACAAATAATATAGATGAGAAAAGAACAACATCACAAAGGTTGGAATGAGAAAAAAACAAACGATTCGTGGGCAATCTTCAAAATTATGGGAGAATTTGTTAACGGATTTGAAAAAATGAGTCAAATTGGTCCTTGTGTATCTATTTTTGGATCGGCAAGAACAAAACCAGATCATAAGTATTATAAATTAGCCGAAAGCGTAGCAAAAAGTATTTGCGATGCAGGTTATGGTGTTATTACTGGTGGTGGACCAGGTATTATGGAAGCTGGTAATAAAGGTGCACATTTAGCTGGTGGAACTTCTGTTGGATTAAACATAGAATTACCTTTCGAGCAACACGATAATCCATATATCGATAGCGACAAAAGCTTAGATTTCGATTACTTCTTTGTACGTAAAGTAATGTTTGTAAAGTATTCTCAAGGTTTTGTTGTAATGCCAGGAGGTTTTGGAACTTTAGATGAGTTATTTGAAGCCATCACTTTAATACAAACTAATAAAATAGGTAAATTCCCTATTATTTTAGTTGGTACAGATTTCTGGTCTGGATTAATGGATTGGATTAAAAGCACAATGTTAGATAAGTTTTCTAATGTTAGTCCTGGCGATTTAGATTTAATTCACTTAGTAGATACTGAAGATGAAGTTGTTACTATTCTAGACGCTTTCTACAAAGAATCTGGATTAAGCCCTAACTTCTAAAAAACACAATCGTGATAGTTTAAAAAGTAAAATTTTGAATTGTGCTTTTTACTACGCAAATTAATATGCAGGTTTTGCATAGAAAACCTTAGAGTTCTTGTGTTATAACAAGCCTATTCTCTTTGCAAAACCTTCTATTAATTAGAAAACAATTACTTCAAAAAATAAGTATACAATTTTAACAGCTGTAGTTTCGTTATTATGAATGTAACTACACCAAAACTTATCATTTAAAAGGTTTTAATAAAAAGTATTGCTTCTTTTAGTAATAATACTATTTTTAATCTAATTATATTTTTAGTAAATAAAACCAAGTTTCTCTATTTACGTAAGTATTTAGAATAGCATGAGACCATTAATAGAAACTATTTCTATTATTAAATGTGAAGAATTAATTATTAATACTACATCATATTTAAACGGAATGTGTTATGTTGCAGTAAATCAAGTTAATGTTAAACCTTTAAAGTTTATAAAATAAATTGAATCTAAATTACGCTTCCTTATTACTATGCCTACTCTTATGTTTTTCGGCTTCAAGCCAAAACAAAATAGATATTAATGCTACTTTCGATATAGAAAACAAAAGCATTACTATAGAGCAAACTATAGAGTATTTTAATACTTCTAATGTTGCATTAGATGCTATTTACTTAACAGACTGGAGCAATAGTTATTCAGAAAAAAATACACCTTTAGCAGAGCGATTTGCAGAAGAATTTAAAAACACCTTCCATTTTGCAAAAGATGAAGATCGTGGATTCACAAATATTACTTCAATTAAAGAAAATAATAGTGAAGCTAGTTATACGTATTTAGAAAAACATCCAGATATTATTAAGGTTGGTTTAAACCAAACTCTTCTACCAAATAAAAGTTATACACTAAACCTTAGTTATACAGTACAAGTGCCTAACGATAAATTTACACGTTATGGAATTACAAACGAAGGCGATTATAATTTAAGATATTGGTACATTACTCCTGCCGTTTTTAATGGTGAATGGAAATACTTTAGTAACAAAAATTTAGACGATGCCTTTGTGCCAAAAGCAGACATTAGTTTAGAGGTTAACTATCCTAATAATTATACTTTAATAAGTGAGCTGGACGAAGAATTTACTAAAGAGATAAATGAAAACAACACAAAATCTACACTACTAAAAGGTAAGGATAGAATTAATTCTAAATTATTTCTAAATAAAAAAGACACTTACAAAACTGTTGAAACTGATTTTTTTACGGTAGAATCTAATATAGACGAAGAAAATTTAAAACCTGAAGAAGTTGCTATTGTTACAGATAAAGTAGCAGGTTTTATAACTAAAAACTTAGGAAGTTATCCGCATAAAAAAGTATTATTAACAAAAATTGATTATAAGAAAAGCCCTATTTATGGATTAAACTTATTGCCAGATTTTGTGCGTCCGTTTTCTGATACGTTTCAATATGAGTTAAAAATATTAAAGTCGACTTTACACAATTATCTAGAAAACACTTTGCTACTTAATCCAAGAGAAGACCAGTGGTTAATAGATGGCATACAAACGTATTATTTAATGAAATACGTTGAAGAGTATTATCCAGACATGAAAATCCTGGGAAAGCTTGCAAATGTTTGGGGTGTTAGATCTTTTCATGCTTCAGATTTGAAATTTAACGATCAATACAACTTTTTATACATGCATATGGCACGTTCTAACCTAGATCAGCCATTAGATATGCCTAAAGATTCACTTTTAAAGTTTAATAAAAATATAGCTAATAAATACAAAGCTGGTGTCGGTTTAAAATACCTAGATGAATACATGGATTCTAATTCCATGAATAAAATGCTTACACAGTATTTAATAGAAAACAAACTAGAAACAACAACGTCTAAAGCTTTTAAAAACTATTTAAAAACGCATACAGATAAAAATATTAATTGGTTTTTTGAGGACTATGTAGGCACTAGTAAAAAAATAGATTTTAAAATTAAATCTGTTAAAAAAACCGATGACTCATTAATAATTACTATTAAAAATAAAAAAGACCATTTAATGCCGGTCTCTTTATTTACTATTAAAAACGACAGTGTATTATCTAAGCAATGGGTTGAAGGCTTTAAAGGTTATAAAACAATAACCATTGCAAATAATGATGCAGATAAGCTAGCATTAAATTACAATACCACTATTCCAGAAATGAACCTAAGAAATAACTGGAAATCTTTAGGTGGTTTTTTATCTAACAATAAACCATTACAGTTTAGATTGTTTAAGGATATTGAAGACCCTAACTATAGTCAAGTGTTTTTTATGCCAGAATTTGCTTATAACTTTTACGATGGTTTTTCACCAGGTTTAAAACTATATAATAAAACACTTTTATCTAAGAACTTCCTATACCGTTTAAGTCCTAAATATGCTATAAAAAGTAAGCAGCTTGTGGGTAGCGCTTCTGTAAGCTATGCAGATAGAAGAGAAAACAAAAGAAATTATTACACTAAATATGGTATTGGAGGTGAATATTACAACTACGCTCCTAACTTATCTTACACTTCTTACACTCCTTATGTAGATTTCAGGTTTAGAGATCCAAGTAATTTAAGAGACAATAGAAAGAGTTCTTTAAGTTTTAGATATGTGAATATAGACAGAGAAGTAGATCCAACTGGAGAGTTTGAAACAGATGGTGAGCCTAAATACAGTGTTTTTAATGCAAGATACGGAGAGAGTGATCCTAATTTAAAAAACTTTAGTGCTTGGAATACAGACTTACAATTGGCTAAAAACTTTGGTAAAATTTCTGCCACTGCAGAGTTTAGAAAGCTTACCGAAGGTAACAGACAATATAATTTACGTCTTTATGCAGGTTCGTTTATATACAATAAAACATATCAAGATACCGATTTCTTTAGTTTTGCTTTAGACAGACCTACAGATTACTTATTCGATTACGACTATTTAGGGCGCTCTGAAGAAGCAGGATTATTAAGTCAGCAATTGGTAGTGTCTGAAGGTGGCTTTAAATCGCAATTAGAACCAGCCTTTGCAAACCAATGGATAACAACAGCAAATACAAGTACAACCATTTGGCGTTATATTATGGCTTATGGAGATCTTGGTTTAGTTAAAAACCATGGTAAAAACCCAAAATTTGTTTACGATGCAGGAATTCGTTTAAATTTAGTTGAAGACTATTTTGAACTCTATCTACCTGTATATTCTAATTTAGGATGGGAAATAGCACAACCTAATTACGACCAAAGCATACGTTTTATAGTTACTTTATCTCCACAAACATTACTTAAATTATTTACCAGAAGATGGTATTAAACATTAAGTAATTCTCAACGTACTTTTTATTTATCGAATATTTTTTAACTATTCTTATATAAATCGTGTTTTTGTTAAAAATTTAGCAATTTTTTAAGACGATTTCGTATTGCAAAAATCACTTTTATTAATTAGATTTGTGTTTCTAAAAAACCATAACTATGAGCACAAATTCCGACTTAAAAAAAGAGCTATCCTTTAACGATTTTAAAGCACAGGTTTTAGAAGATTATAAGATTGCTGTTACAAGTCGAGAATGTAGTCTACTTGGTCGCCGTGAAGTTTTAACTGGAAAAGCCAAGTTTGGGATTTTTGGAGACGGAAAAGAAGTACCACAATTAGCTTGGGCTAAAGCCTTTGCAAATGGAGACTTTAGATCTGGTTACTACCGAGACCAAACTTTTATGATGGCTATTGGAGCGTTAGATATTCAAACCTTCTTCTCTGGTTTGTATGCCAACACAGACATTTCTTTAGAGCCAATGTCTGGTGGTCGCCAAATGGGTGGACACTTCTCTACTTTTAGTTTAGATGAAAACGGCCAATGGAATAACCTTACAAAACAAAAAAATTCAAGTTCAGATATATCTCCTACTGCTGGACAAATGCCAAGGCTTTTAGGTTTGGCTCAAGCCTCTAAAATTTACAGAAATGTAGAAGGGATTGATGATACTAAGTTTTCTAATAAAGGAAACGAGATTGCTTGGGGAACTATAGGTAACGCTAGTACAAGTGAAGGCCTATTTTTCGAAACCATTAATGCTGCTGGTGTTTTACAAGTACCAATGGTAATAAGTGTTTGGGATGATGAATATGGTATCTCAGTACATGCAAGACACCAAACTACAAAAGAAAATATTTCTGAAATTTTAAGCGGATTCCAACGCGATAACGAAGCAAAAGGTTACGAAATACTTCGTGTTAAAGGATGGGATTACGTTGCGCTTATTGAAACCTATCAAGAAGCTGCTAAAATTGCAAGAACAGAACATGTACCAGTATTAGTACATGTAAACGAATTAACGCAACCTCAAGGACACTCTACTTCTGGTTCTCACGAACGTTATAAAGATAAAGAGCGTTTAGCTTGGGAAGCAAAAACGGATTGTAATGTACAATTACGTAAGTGGATGGTAGAAACTGGGATTTCTACAGACGAAGAGTTAATTACAATAGAAAAGGGAATAAAAAAAGCAGTTCGCGAAGGAAAAAAAGCAGCATGGAATGCTTACTTAAATCCTATATTAAATGAAAGAATTACCATTTCTGAAATATTAACACAAGTAGCCGATTCAAGTGCAAATAGAGTATTTATTGAGAAAATAAATAATGAATTACTTGCAATTGCAGAGCCTGCTCGTAAAGATTTAGCTGTAGCAGCAAGACGTGTTTTAAGATATTTAGTTTCAGAAAATTCTTCAGCTAAAACTCAATTAACACAATGGATAGATTCTTATTTCGAAGCTATTCAGCCAAAATACAGTTCTCATTTACATAATGAAACTGCAACGGCAGCACAAAACATAAAAGAAATCAAACCTATTTATGATGGCAGCAACGAAGAAGTTGATGGTCGTGTGGTTTTAAGAGATAATTTTGACGCCATTTTTACTAAATATCCACAATCTCTAATTTTTGGTGAAGATGCTGGAGCTATTGGAGATGTAAATCAAGGTTTAGAAGGTTTACAAGAAAAATACGGAGAGTTACGTGTCGCAGATGCTGGTATTCGCGAAGCAACTATTATAGGTCAAGGTATTGGAATGGCTATGCGTGGTTTAAGACCAATTGCAGAGATTCAATATTTAGATTACATTATGTATGCGCTACAAATAATGAGCGATGATCTTGCAACAGTACACTACAGAACTAAAGGGCGCCAAAAAGCACCTTTAATTGTACGTACTCGTGGACATCGTTTAGAAGGTATTTGGCACTCTGGCTCACAAATGGGAGGTGTTTTAAACCTAATTCGTGGTATTCATGTTTTAGTACCAAGAAACATGACTAAAGCTGCTGGTTTTTATAACACTTTATTAGAAAGTGACGAACCTGCTTTAGTTGTAGAATGTTTAAACGGTTACAGACTTAAAGAGAAAAAACCAACCAATTTTGGAGAATTTAAAACACCAATAGGTGTTGTAGAAACTGTAAAAGAAGGAAACGATATTACAGTACTTTCTTATGGTTCTACATTAAGAATTGTACAAGATGTTGCAAAAGAATTATTGCAAGTTGGTATAGATGTAGAAGTTATTGATGCGCAATCTTTATTGCCTTTCGATATAAATCACGATGTTGTTAAGAGTTTAGCAAAAACAAATCGTTTAATGATTATTGATGAAGATGTTCCTGGAGGTGCTTCAGCTTATTTATTAGATAAAATTTTAAACGAACAAAATGGTTACCAATATTTAGATAGCCAGCCAAAAACACTTGCAGCAAAAGCACATAGACCTGCTTATGGTACAGATGGAGATTATTTCTCTAAACCATCAGCTGAGGATATTTACGAAGCTATTTATGCCGTAATGCATGAAAACAATCCAAATGACTATCCTAAATTGAGATAATATTTCTGCATAAAAATAATAAAACAGAGCGTTTACTTTTAGTAAACGCTTTTTTTATGCTTTAAATTATGATGTGTATTGAAGGCTTTATTTTTCTTGAATTTATAAAGAAAATAAGTTAATACCATTTATTACTTACTTCCTTAATTTCTTCTTTAGCATCCTCTATCATTTGTTCAGATTTATCAGCATATTGTATCATACCAAACTTATTGATAGTCTCTGCTGAAATACCAAGAAAATTGAAACTTGTTAATAAAAAGGGTGTTGCAAAATTAACACTTTTATAAGGTTCAATTCCAAAATCGCTTCCACTTGTCATTAATACTAGAGCTTTTGTGTTTTCACATAACCCTTTAATCCCTGTTTCAGTATATGTAAAGGTTCTTCCTGCTTGTATAACCGCATCAAACCAAGCTTTTACTGTTGCAGGAACCGAAAAATTATACATAGGACTTGCCAAAACAACAAAATCTGTATCCAGTAATTGTTGCATCATTTTATCATTTTTAGCTAAAACTTTCTGCTCTTCATTTGTAAGTTCTACACCTCCGAAGTTTCTATTTACATAAAGGTTTAAATTCTCTTTTAATAATAAATCTGGAGCTTCTTCTGCTAAATCAACAAATGTTATTTCTGTTTTATCTTGATTATTTTCTATGAAGAAATCAAGCATTTTTTTTGTATTTGAGTTATCTCGTGGAGTATAGCTTAAAATTAATGTCTTTTTCATTTTTAATATTCTTTATATGAGTATGAACAAATTTATATTAAATTTACTATAATATATATACTACTATACTAAAGTATATCAGTATACTTTAGTATAGTAGTATTATTCAAGTAAATCTAAAATAAATAAGAAATGAATAAAATAGACACTTATACACCTACAGAATGTAAAAAATTTATTCTCCCTGTTCGTGATGTAATAGATTTAATTGGAGGGAAATGGAGATTACCTATTATTATAGCTCTTTCGTTTAAAATTCATAGATTTAAAGAATTAGAGCGCCAAATTGAAGGAATAACTCCAAGAATGCTATCTAAAGAATTAAAGGAGTTAGAAATAAATGGATTAGTCAATAGAGAAGTATTTAATACTATGCCTGTATCCGTTCAATACAGTCTTACCGAATATGGAAAATCATTAGATAAAGTAATTGAAACAATGAGAGATTGGGGCTTAACTCATAGAAACAAAATAATTAGTGAATAAATAACAAAGCATAAAAAAATATAGAGTATCTGTATTAATTCCAAAGGTCTGTGTTTATTTACAAATTCCTTTAAATATAAAATTAGGTATTTATATGAAAAATAAGAACAAAATATTTATATTTAGCTAAGTAATAAACCGAAACGAAAGTGCTTATTTTTTACCCTACGTCTCTTATATTAAGCGTAAACGAATCTTCCTAAATCACTAAAAAAATTAAATCCTAAACTAACATTTCATTTTAAGTTCTAAAACATCAAAAATGCTAACAAAAAAAGATAAAGTTCAACTAAGAGGAAATATTTTCAGACATCTTGATGGCATTGCAACTGCAACCACAATGTTTTCGTTACATAAAAAAGGTGTTTTAACTTTTCTGTTCAAAAACAAAACAGTAGAACTTTCTAGACTAGTGTCACATTTTGAAGCTAACGAAGGTTATTTAAATGTGGCACTTCGCGTATTATGTTCGCAAGGTTGGTTAGAACAAGAATTAGATAACAAAAACAATACAGTTACCTACTCTACTAATAAAAACAGTGAAACTGCTTTTGCACTTGCTCACCTTTACGAAGATGCTGTAACTATTTTAAACTATGCTGTACACTTTCCTGTAGAACATATAAGAAGTGATGCCTTTATTGTTTTAGAACGTGTTTTTAAAAAATACAGTGATAACTACGGATTAAAGACACCTGAAGAAAATACAATAGAACATCAAGTTTTAAAACATATTGAAGGTTGTATTGTTGCGCCAATTACTGTAATGCTAGGCGTTAACGGTTTGTTTCATAAATACTTTATGGAAGCTTCTTTTGCTGCCGAAGAATACCATAAAGATCCAGAAAGTTTTAAAAAAATATTAGATTTCTTAAGTCATTTAGGATGGTTTAAAAAGAAAAACGGAAACTACCAGTTTACAGATCAAGGTTTGTTTTTTGCCAAACGTGCTTCGGCCTATGGTGTAACCGTTTCTTACTTACCTACATTTTTACAGTTAGACGAGTTGCTTTTTGGTAATCCATTGGTATTAAAGACTGAAGATGGAGAAACCGAAAAACACGTACACAGAGAAATGAATGTTTGGGGATCTGGAGGTGCACATTCAACTTATTTTAAGGTGATAGATCAAGTTATTATTAAGCTTTTTAATAAACCAATAGACGAGCAGCCAAAAGGTATTCTAGATATGGGTTGTGGTAATGGTGCTTTTATTCAGCATATATTCGATGTTATCGAACACCAAACGCTACGTGGTAAAATGCTTGAAGAATATCCATTACTGCTTGTTGGAGCAGATTTTAATAAGGCAGCATTAAAAGTAACACGCGCCAATTTAATTAAAGCAGATATTTGGGCAAAAGTAATTTGGGGAGATATTGGTAGACCCGATTTATTAGCAAACGATTTACGAGAAGATTATAATATTGAACTTAAAGATTTACTAAACGTACGTACCTTTTTAGATCATAATCGTATTTGGGAAGCACCTAAACATCCAACAAATCGTGTAAGTAACTCGTCTGGAGCATTTGCTTATAAAGGCAAACGTATTAGTAATAATCTGGTTGAAGATTCTTTATTAGAACATTTACAAAAATGGAAACCTTATGTAGAGCAATTTGGTTTGTTAATTATAGAGTTACATACTATAAACCCAAAATTAACAGCAAAAAACATAAGTAAAACTGCCGCAACGGCATACGATGCTACACATGGTTATAGCGATCAATATATTTTAGAAGTCGATGTTTTTAATAAAGTTGCAGCAGAAGCAGGATTAAAACCAGATTTAAATCATTTTTCTAGATTTCCAGATAGCGATTTAGCAACAGTAAGTGTAAATTTGCTTAAAGGATAAGTTATGCTGAAAGAAAACAATTTAACCACTAGAGATTGGCTTGCTATAGAACGTACCAAGTTAGCCAACGAACGTACATTTTTAGCCTATTTTAGAACGTTTATAGTCTTTTTAGCTTCTGGTTTCACCATATTAAAGCTTGAATTTTTAACCGAGCTTAAAAGCCTTGGAATAGCCTTACTAATAATAGCTCCAATAATTTTAATTATAGGTTTAGTACGCTTATTTAGAGTAAAAAACATAATTAAAAAACATTATAAAGTGTAATTTATCATTCCTGCTTAGACAGAAGTGTACACAATAAACAAAAGGTTTCTGTTTTTACGGGAACACAAAAAAGTATTTTTTTTTAATGAAAGCAGTTTCAGTAGTTACTATAAGAAAAGAATTAAAACATAAATCTAGCGAAGAACTTGCCGAGCTATGTTTACGTCTATCTCGTTTTAAAAAGGAAAACAAAGAACTACTTACCTATTTACTTTTTGAAGCAGATAGCGAAGCTGGTTATATAGAAACTGTAAAACAAGAAATCGACGAGCAGTTCAAAATTATAAACACAGACAGCTTTTTCTACATTAAAAAAAGTGTTCGTAAAATTCTACGAAACACAAAAAAATACATCCGCTATTCGCTTAACAAAGAAACCGAAGTAGAACTCCTACTCTATTTTTGTAAAAAGTTAAAAGCTATGAAACCTTCAATTTCTAGAAACACAACTTTAACAAATATCTACGATCGTAATATTGAAGCCATTGCTAAAAAAGTCTTGACTTTACATGAAGATTTACAGTACGATTACACATCGGCTTTAGAGGATATGTAATATCTAAACTATTTAGATTCTATAATTAGGTACACAGATGTACTATCGCCAACATTAAGTACTTCGTGTTCGCTTAACTCACTTTTAGACCAAGTAACACCTGTTGCAACCGGAATAGTACGTGTTCCTTTTGCATCTGTTATTTGAAAAGCACCTCCTGCTAGCGTGTAACCAAAATGTGGTCTATGGTAATGTTTTTGATGTCCTACATTAGGAGGAAACGTGCATTTTAAAATACGTTGCTTTTTAGTTTCGTTTAAAACTTCACATACCTTTTTACCTTCCCAACCTGCCTCTAAAGGATCTGGAAGTGTTTGTACAGATTTGCAAGAAACCATTAGTATTATTAATAAAAATATAGATTTTTTCATAGTACAAAACACTTCACAAAGCTAAGTGCGTTATTAAGTTTTAAAAGTAAATTAGTCTTAGTTTTATTGAAGACTACTCTTCTTTTGTAATTAATTTAAAATTCTAACAAGTAATTCTTTTAATAAGTCTTTTTGTGGTACAGCGTTAGAATTAACACCTTTACTTTTTAAATCGAATTCACGAATAGTAGCAATAATACCACTTACTTTTCGCATTGGAAACTTACGCGCAGCATCTAAAAATTCGTTAACAAAATAAGGATTCACTCGCAAAGCAGAAGCCACACTTCTTGGCGATTTATCGGTCATACCATGTAACTGCAACAATTGTGAAAAGAAATTAAATAGTAAAGCAACAGTAACTACCATTGGGTTATCTTTTGGGTTGTCGCCAAAGTAATTAATAATTTTAAATGCTTTCGCATCGTTACGAGCGCCAATGGCTTTTCGTAATTCGAAATTATTATAATCTTTACTAATTCCTATATTTTCTTCAATATGCGAAGGCGTAATTTCTGTACCTTGTGGTAAAATAATCTGAAGTTTTTCTAATTCATTATTAATTTTACCTAAATCTGTACCCAAAAACTCAACCAACATTTGTGACGCTTTTGGATCTATCTTATAGCCTTTTGTAGACAACGTTCGTCTTATCCAATCTGGCACTTGGTTGTCGTAAAACTTTTTACTCTCGAAAACAACACCAACTTTTTTTATGGTTTTATAAACAGCCTTACGTTTATCTACACTTTTATATTTATAACAAATAACCAAAACTGTAGACGGTTGTGGGTTTTTAGCATAATCTGCTAATTTATCGATAGTACGCGATAAATCTTGAGCCTCTTTTACAATAACAACTTGCTTATCTGCCATCATTGGAAAACGCTTAGCATTACCAACAATATCCTCTATGGTAACATCTCTACCATACAAAACCATTTGGTTAAAGCCTTTCTCCTCTTCTGCCAACACATTGTCTTGAATAAAATCTGAAATTTTATCAATGTAATATGCCTCTTCTCCCATTAGTAAATAAATAGGTGCAAGATTCTTATTCTTTATGTCTGTAACTAGTTTTTTAACCTCGTCCAAAGTAGTATAAATTCCAAATTAAATAATTCCAAATTCCAAAATTGAACGAATAAATAGTCCTTGTTATTTGGTTTTTGATTGTTGAAGCTTAACTTTGAAAAAACTATAAATTGCTTTGATGCAAGTACTCAATTTTCCGAAGTTTACGTTTCGTTTCAAAAATAGCGAAAATAAAGTATCTATATTCGATGCTATTCGTAAAAAGTTTGTGATTCTACAACCCGAAGAATGGGTAAGACAGCATTGTGTTCAATATTTAATGGATGTAAAAGGTTATCCTAAATCACTTATAAACGTAGAAAAAGAGCTTAAAGTCAACGATTTAAAAAAGCGTTACGACATTGTTATTTTTAATCCAGATGGTAGTATTCACTTAATTGTTGAGTGTAAAGCACCAAAAATAAAAATTAAACAAGATACTTTCGATCAAGTAGCACGTTATAACCTAGCATTAAACGCAACATATCTTATGGTAACTAATGGATTAAACCATTATTATTGTGTTATGGATTTTGAAGCCGAGAAGTATGGTTTTCTAGAGGATATTCCAGATTACAGTGAGCAGTATAAAAAAAAATGATAGAATTCTTAATTGAAATATTAGCATATATAGTTTTCTCTTATCCAGGAGCGGGCTTTAGATGGTTAATTTCTAGATTTTGGAAATCTGAAAAAACATTTAAAGAACTTCATGATGAAAACATTGAGTTAAATGGAGCGCTTGGGCTTATAATAATTGCATTACCAATAATAATTTATAACTTAATTTAAAATTGAAAATAGCAGTAGTCATATTAAATTGGAACGGAAAAGCACTTTTACAAAAGTTCCTTCCTTCTATTCTCGAACATTCTCAAGAAGCAACTATTTATGTCGCTGATAATGCATCTACAGATGATTCTATCGCTTTTGTAACTTCTAATTTTCCTGAAATAAAAATCATTAGAAACAAAGAAAACGGAGGTTATGCTAAAGGTTATAATGATGCCTTAAAGCATTTAGAGGAAGATATTTTTTGTTTGGTTAATAGCGATATAGAAGTTACCAAAAATTGGATCTCTCCTATTTTAAATACGTTTAAAACGGAAAGTAACACCGCTATTATTCAACCTAAAATACTAGACTACAAAAAGAAAACTCATTTTGAATATGCTGGTGCTGCTGGTGGTTTTATAGACAAATATGGTTATCCCTATTGTCGCGGACGCATTTTTGATACTATTGAAGAAGACAAAGGACAATACAATATTAATTCTGAAATATTTTGGGCTTCTGGAGCTTGTTTTTTTATTAGAAAAGATGTCTTTAATACTTTAAATGGTTTCGACGAATCGTTTTTTGCACACATGGAAGAAATAGATTTGTGTTGGCGCGCATTTAATTTAGGTTATGTATCTAAATATATTTCAGAATCTACAGTCTACCATGTTGGAGGTGCCACGCTTAGTTCTACCAATCCTAAAAAAACATATTTAAATTTTAGAAATAGCCTTGCTACCCTTACTAAAAATGCCTCAGGTAATATTTTTATTCTACTTTTTATTAGATTAACTTTAGATGGTTTAGCAGCTTTTAAATTTTTAATAGCATTTAAATTCGCTCACATAGCAGCTATTTTAAAAGCACATTTTAGCTTTTACACTCGTTTGCCTAAATTATTAAAACAAAGAAAGAAGCTGCAAAAGAAAAGCAATTATTACAACATAAAATCTGTGGTGTGGTCTTATTTTGCTAATAAAAAAAGGTACTTCTCCAATTTGTAACCGTTTTAGCAAAAATTTTGTTAATACTTCTTTTAACATTTTAAAATTCTCTATTTTTGAACTGTTTAAATTTAATTTTATTCTAAAATGATTATGAAAAAACTAATGATATTTAGTGCAGTAGCACTATTAACTTTAAGTTCTTGTGTCTCTAAAAAAGACTTTATGGCACTTGAAACAAAGCAGAAAGAAACTCAAGACCTTTTAAATACAGCAACTGTTAAACTAAATAGCTGTTTAGCAGACGAGGCAGCCTCGGCAGCACGTATTAAAGAACTTCGTGAACGCTTAGCAGACATGAAATCTAATAATTTAGCTTTAATTGAAAGTACTAAAGACATGACGGTTTTAACAACGCAAGGTGCTAAAAACGTTGAGAAGTCTTTAGAAAGCTTAAAAGAAAAAGATTTACGTATTACAAGATTACAAGATGCGTTAACTAAAAAAGATAGTGTAACACTAGCTTTAGTAACTAGCTTAAAGAAAGAAGTAGGTTTAAATGACGAAGACATTGAAATTAATGTTGAAAAGAGCGTTGTTTTTATCTCTTTATCTGACAAGTTATTATTTAAAACAGGAAGTTACAATATTAGCGATAGAGCAAATACTATTCTTGGTAAAGTAGCTACTGTAATTAACGGTAAGCCAAATTTTGAAGCAATGGTAGAAGGCCATACAGATAATGTACCTTATAACAGAGGTGGTGTTTTATTAGACAACTGGGATTTAAGTGTTAAACGTAGTACTTCTATTGTAAGAGCTTTACAAGAATTAGGTGTTAAACCAGAACAATTAATTGCTGCAGGTCGTGGAGATCATTTACCTTTAGTAGCTAACGATTCTCCTACTAATAAAGCTATTAACAGAAGAACTAAAATTTACATTTTACCAAAAATCGATCAGTTCTATGAAATGATTGAAACGGAAATGAAAAGCTTATCTCAAGAGAACTAAATCTCTTTAGAAGTTATAATAAAAAAGCCCAATCTTACGATTGGGCTTTTTCTTTTTCTAATATATCTAATTATATGTCCATACCGCAAGTTCGTTACCTGATGGATCTAAAAATTGAAATCGACTACCGCCAGGAAACATAAAAATATCGACTTTAATTTTTCCTCCAGCATCTATAACATTTTGTTTTGCTTCTATTAAATTCTCATGATAGAGTACTACTAATACTCCATTAACAATTGCATCTTCCGTTTTTTCGAAACCTCCATCTATTCCAGATTCTTTTTTAGAAAATGAAGTGTAGTGCTCTCCGTAATCTGTAAATTTCCAACCAAAAACTTTAATATAAAATGCTTTGGTTGCTTCAATATTGTTTGACTTAAATTCTATATAATTTACTGTATTGTTTGTAGGTTTCTTCATCTTAAAAAATTTCTAAACTACCTTTACCTTCTCTTACAACAACAGGCTCTTCATTAGATAAATCTACAATTGTAGAGCCTTCGTTACCTCCATAACCACCATCTATAACAAGGTCTACTAGTTTATCCCATTTTTCAAGAATTAGCTCTGGATCTGTAGTATATTCTAAAATTTCATCGTCATCTCTAATAGATGTAGAAACTAATGGATTACCTAAAGCTTTTACAATCTCTAAGGTTATGTTGTTATTTGGAATACGAATACCTACTTCTTTTTTCTTTTTAAAAACAGAAGGTAACGACTTAGAACCTGGTAATATAAAAGTATAAGGACCTGGTAATGCTCGTTTTAAAATTTTAAAAGTAGACGTATCAATCTGCTTTACATGATCGCTTAAATTACTTAAATCGTGACAGATAAAAGATAATTTTGCTTTTTCTAACTTAACACCTTTAATCCGTGCAATACGCTCTAAAGCTTTGTTATTATTAATATCGCATCCTAAAGCATAAACAGTATCTGTAGGGAAAATTATTAATCCTCCTCTTTTTAAAACGTTTATTACTTTTTTAATCTCCTTAGGATTAGGGTTTTCTTCGTAAATTCTAATAAAGTCTGCCATTATAAGTATCTTTAACTATCGTTTACTAAAGTAAATACTTATTTGTTTATGAAAAAAATATCTGTTCATTATTTATTAGCTTTATTACTATTATGTAGTCTTTTTTCATGTACTGAAGATTCTAATACCAACACAAGCATTCAAAACTCGGATACTTCTCTAGAAGCTAAACAATTACTAAATATAGCATATGGTAATGATAGCTCTCAAGTTTACGATATTTATTTACCTGAAAACAGAAACCTAAACACTAAAGTTATCATTCTTATTCATGGTGGTGGTTGGACATCTGGTGACAAAACAGATATGAATTCTTATAAAGACATTACTCAAGAAGAGTTTCCTGAATATGCTATAGTTAACATTAACTACCGTTTAGCATCCCAAGGCGTTTCTTCCTTTCCCAATGCAACTTAATGATATTACTGCCGTTGTAAACCACTTAAAATTAAACCAAGAAGAATATTCTATTTCTAACAATTTTGGTTTTATTGGTGTAAGTGCAGGTGCACATTTGGCGATGTTATGGAGTTATAGTTATGATGTGGATAATAACACCAAAATGGTTGCTAGTATAGTTGGGCCAACAAATTTAGCTGATACTGCCTACGCAAATAATCCACAATTACCAATAGACCAATTAATACTTTACTTTGGTTTAACGCCTACTACAGTTTTTTTAGAAACTTATAGTCCTTTTCACCAAGTAGAAACAACTTCTCCTCCTACTATTTTATTTTATGGAGGAATGGATCAATTAATACCGAACTCTCAAGGTATAGATATGGATGCCAAATTAACAGAATTAAATATTATCCATGAATTCACCTTTTACCCAAACGAAGGACATGGTTGGACTGGAACTAACCTATTTGATACTTGGTCAAAACTGAAGTCTTTTATTATAGCCCATCATTAAAAATTTAAAAATTTAAAAATCTTTTAAAGCTTCTTTTGTAAAAACTTGAGCTTTGATAGTTAAAAATGAAAATAAAAAAAACGAAAGTATTAATAGTGTCTTATATGTCTTCATAACTTAAACAATAGTTATATTAAGTCAATAAGTTCATCATTATAAACTTATTGACTTAAATATTTTAAACATTAAGACAGTTTCTTTAATTCAATTAAAACTTTTAATCTAAGAAAAAATAAGCCTTAACAAATGGCTTAGTAATTAAAATTCTAATTAACGCGTACGAGTACGTATGCGTTCTAGCTTAGCAAAACGAAGTAATAATTTCTTTTTACCACCAAATTCAAAGTCAATTTCAGCTTTAACATCTGCACCTTTGCCTTCGATGCTTAATACTTCTCCTCTACCAAATTTTAAATGTTTTACATTCATACCAACAACAAGGTCTTCTGTTTTTATGCTTAAGCGCGAATTCTCACTCGCACTTGCAACTACTTCAGCTTTTGTTGGAGCTTCAATTTCTGAAGCTTTTTTCATTTTCTTTGGTACGCTTATCTCGAAATTTACGGGTTCTTTCTTCTTTGCCACTTTCTTTTGAAATTTTGGTTGTACTGCTTTTTTAAATCTTATTTTATTTGGTGGTGCATCTCCAAATATATCTGCTGATAACATTGGATTTATGCGACGCTCTTCTATTGGTGTTGTAATATCTAAAAACTGATCGTCGATTTCTTCAATAAAACGACTTGGTTCTGAGTCAACTAACTTTCCCCAACGGTATCTAGACAATGCATAAGTTAAATATGCTTTCTTTTCTGCTCTGGTCAAAGCTACGTAAAATAATCGTCTTTCTTCCTCTAGCTCACTTCTGTTGTTCATACTCATGGCACTTGGAAACAAATCTTCCTCCAATCCTACTACAAAAACATGGTTAAACTCTAGTCCTTTTGAAGAGTGAATAGTCATTAAAGCAACATGGTTTGGATCGCCTTTATCGCCATCTAAATCTGTTGCCAATGCTACATCCTCTAAAAACTCTGCTAAATTATCTTTAGAATCGACAATTTCCATTTGTCCTTCAACAAAATCCTTAATACCGTTTAATAATTCTTCTACATTCTCTAAACGTAAAACACCTTCTGGAGTACCGTCTTTATTAAACTCTCTTATTAAGCCAGTCGTTTTTGTAACATATTCTGCTAAATCAAAAGCATTTGCTGTTTGATTCATGACTTGGAAACTTTTAATAAGCGTTACAAAATCTCTAAGCTTATTTTTGGTCCCTCCATTTATATTTATATCTACGGTATCTATATTCTCCAGCAAACCAAAAATGGTTTTACCAGATTCGTTAGCAGCAACCATTAATCTATCTATAGTTGTTTGACCAATACCACGTCCAGGATAATTGATTACACGTTTTAAAGCTTCCTCATCTGAAGTATTTAAAACTAAACGCAAATAAGCTATAACATCTTTTATTTCTTTTCTTTGATAGAAAGATAAACCTCCGTAAATACGGTAAGGAATACTTCTTTTTCTCAAAGCTTCTTCCATAGCACGCGATTGTGAGTTGGTACGGTATAAAATAGCAAAATCACTGTTTTGCAAGTGGTTTGTCATTTTTTCTTCCCAAATAGTACTTGCTACAAAACGTCCCTCATCACCATCGGTTAAAGAACGATTAACTTGTACTTTATCTCCATCATCGTTAGCTGTCCAAACTACTTTATCTAATTTTGTTTGGTTATGCTCGATAACCGAGTTTGCTGCACCGACAATATTTTTTGTAGAACGGTAGTTTTGCTCTAAGCGATACATTTTAACATCGGCATAATCCTTTTGGAAATTTAAGATGTTATTAATGTTTGCTCCACGGAAGGCATAAATACTTTGGGCATCATCACCTACCACACAAATATTTTGAAATCTATCTGCTAGTGCTCTAACAATTAAGTATTGAGAATGGTTTGTATCTTGATACTCATCTACTAATATGTATCTAAATTTGTCTTGATATTTTCTTAAAACTTCAGGGAAACGGGTTAATAACTCGTTGGTTCTTAGCAACAAATCATCAAAATCCATTGCTCCTGCTTTAAAACAACGATCAACATAATTTTTGTAAATCTCACCCATTCTTGGTCTACGAGCCATAGCATCGGCCTCAATTAAATCTGGATTTTTAAAATATGCTTTTACAGTTATTAAACTGTTTTTGTAAGAAGAGATTCTACTATAAACCTGCTTTGTTTTATAGATATCTTTCTCTAAACCCATTTCTCTAATAATAGAGCCCATAAGTTTTTGAGAATCTTGTGTATCGTAAATTGTAAAGTTACTTGGAAACCCTAAATGGTGTCCTTCGAAACGAAGAATTTTAGCAAAAACAGAGTGAAAAGTTCCCATCCACAGGTTTTTTGCTTCTCCATCTCCTACGATCTCAGCAATTCTGCCTTTCATTTCTTTGGCAGCTTTGTTTGTAAAAGTAAGTGCAAGAATGTTAAAAGAATCTACACCTTGGTTCATTAGGTAAGCAATACGGTAGGTTAACACTCGTGTTTTTCCTGAGCCTGCACCTGCAATAATAATCATTGGCCCATCTTTTTGAACTGTAGGCTCGTATTGTGCTTCGTTTAACTGACTTAAGTACTTTTCCAAATTTCTTGTTTTTTTAAGGTTACAAAAATAACCAATGTAACTCTTTTAATCCCTTGTATTTGTTAATAATTATAAACAATTAGTCATCTTTTTCACCATCTCCTGCCATTGCAGAAAGCAAACCAGCTTGTGTATTTTTCCAAACAAAATTAAAAACGGACTTTGTTTTATCTCTCACGACTTCTTTAGTATCGCTATTTCTAAAGTTATCCGCTTTATCCTTACTACTGTCTGAAACAAACACATTAATTAAACTTGAGAGCAATTTATTTTTTTCCTGGCCATTTTCTTTAAGTATAATAATATCGAATTTATCATACTTTGTTTTTAAATTCACATTAGATGTCTCAAGATTACCATCAATTGTAAAAAATGTTTTGGATAATTCTCCTTCTAATTTTAAATTTAGATTTGTCTTCATAAACTGGTTTAGACTATCTGCATTAAGGTTTCCTAAATCGGCTTTAAAAACAAAATTATCATTAACATTGTTCACATTAAAAGACCACTCTACTTTTAGCGGAGTATTATCCATAAAATTACAATTAATATCAATTTTAGTTTTATCTGTATCAAGATAAGTATTGCTAATTTTAGTCAGTTTTGCATTAAAATCTAAAAAGTCTAGCTTGCCAGCAATATGCTCTGCTTTCACTTTTTCCTCATAGCTTATTGTTCCGTTTAAAATATCTATTAAATTTATATTTAGTTTAAAATTTAAATCTCTTAGCATTTTACTATATAAATCTTTTTCAACTAAATCATCTACAACAAGCTTATCTCTATAAATATTAAACTTTGGATTATTAATGATTACATTATCACAATCCACACCTATTAATTTAGTGTTATTAAAGTCTAATTTTTGATTATTAATTTCAATTTTAGGTATTTCTAAATCAAAATAATCACGCTCTACTTCTATTACTTTAGAAAGTTCTTTTTTTGAATATTTTGTTTTAAACTTTAAGTTTGATAAAGTTATTTGATTATTATCAATCTTTAAATTATCAACAAATAAATTTTCATATTCACCAACTTGATGCTCTAAACCATTTATAATTATAGAGGACGTTTCAAAATTGAATAAAGAGCCTGCCTTAGTAGATTGATCTTTACTGAAATTAGTCATTAAAAAATCGATCTTATTAATTTTACTAATTATAGAATCATTTTCAACATTATAAACTTCTAACGTTCCTTCATTAACAATAATATTTTCAATGTTTAAAGTCTGTTTTAATTTAGACATTACAGTTTGACTGCCTTTGTCTGTATCTGTTAATTTGTTGTAATAATACACAACATTGGGTGCGTTAAATTCTAGATCACTAATACTTAAAGTACTATTAAATAAATAATCCCAATAGCTAAAGCCTTTTATAGATAAAGATTGCATATCTACCTGAGTATTAATTTCTTTTGTTGTTTGTCCTTTTATAGTTATTAAAGGTTTTTCAAGGTTAACATCGCCGCTTAAAAGGTTAATGTCTACATTTTCATACATTAAAGAAACATGCTCTGGTAAGCTAGCTAAGTTATTTTCTATTTTATTTTCAACTACAGATTTCGCTATAATTAAGCCTACTATTAGCAGACTTATAAAAAGCGTTAATGCTATAAATATTTTTCTGTTCTTATCTGACATCTTATAAAGATAAAGCTAAGTCCCTTAACTACAATAACATTTAAAATACCTTTAACAATGGTAGCTAGCATTGTCTACTCTTTTCAGTTTTATTCATTTATTTATAATCTAAATTAAAGATTATCCTTACTTTTGATTTAAAATTTATATAACAAATGGATACTTTTTTAACTTTTATTTCTAGCATCTCTTGGTGGCTGTGGATTATTATAGTCATTGCTATTGTAGCGCTTCGAGACGTTTTTCAGCGTAGTCACACTATTAGCCATAACTTCCCAATTGTTGGACATGTTAGGTATTGGTTTGAAAGTATTGGACCAGAAATTCGTCAATATTTTGTAGCCAATAATAGAGAAGAATTACCTTTTAACCGTATAGAACGTGGTTGGATTTATGCATCTGCAAAAGGCGAAAACAATTACGAAGGTTTTGGTACAGATCGAGATATTTATGCACATCAGCATATTTTTATTAATAATGCAATGATACCTTATAAGTTAGCCGAAGATCACGTTAATAATAAAGATAAATACTTTTTACCTTGTGCTAAAGTTATAGGCGCACATAATAAACGAAGAAGACCTTTTCGTCCTGCCTCTATTATTAATGTTTCTGCAATGAGTTTTGGATCGTTATCTGCTAGAGCAATAGACTCCCTTAATAAAGGTACTAAAATGGCTGGAGCATACCACAATACTGGAGAAGGAGGTTTATCTCCTTACCATAGTAATGGTGGAGATGTTGTATTCCATTTTGGAACAGGTTACTTTGGTGTTCGTGCCGAAGATGGTGGTTTTTCTATGGAAAAGATGAAAAAACTTGTTGAGGATAATCCTTTTATTCGCGCAATAGAATTAAAACTCTCTCAAGGTGCAAAGCCTGGAAAAGGAGGTGTTTTACCTGGAGCAAAAATAACTCAAGAAATTGCAGATATTCGTGGTGTTGAAGTTGGTAAAACCGTTTTATCTCCACCAAATCACAAAGCATTTGATACTATTCCTGAAATGGTTGATTTTATTGAAGCTATAGCTGAAGAAACTGGTTTACCGGTTGGTATAAAAGCAGCCATTGGGAAACTAGAACAATGGGAAGAGCTTACAGATATTATGAAAAACACAGGGAAAGGTCCTGATTTTATTACTGTAGATGGTGGTGAAGGTGGAACTGGTGCTGCACCTCCAAGTTTTGCAGACCATGTTAGTTTACCTTGGGTTTACGGTTTTGGTGATTTATATAAATTATTTCAGAGAAAAGAACTAGAAAAACAAGTCGTTTTTATTGGTAGTGGTAAATTAGGATTCCCTGGTAAAGCTGCCATGGCTTTTTCTATGGGAGTAGATGTTATTAATGTTGCTCGTGAAGCTATGATGAGTATTGGTTGTATTCAAGCGCAAGTTTGCCATACTAACAAATGCCCTAGTGGAGTTGCTACGCAGAGCCAATGGTTACAACGTGGTATTGATGTGCCTCTAAAATCTGAACGTGCTGCACAATACTTTAAATCTTTTAGAAAAGAATTTATAGAAATTACACATGCTGCAGGTTACGAGCATCCTTGTGAATTTAAAATGAGTGATATTGAAATAAATGTAGACGACCACAATTTATCTTCTGAACTTAGTGTTACTTATCAATATCAAAAAACACCCGTACCTTTTAACGGTATGCAATCTTTAAAAGATTGCGAACATTTAGGTGGATATTATAAGCAAAAAATAAAAATCTCAGATTAAATTAATCTGAGATTCTTAAAAAATAAAAGCCATTTCTGTAAACAGAAATGGCTTTTTACTTATATAATTAAAATAGTACTTTAATTATCTCTTATAACGTGTATGGTTACAGAAAGTGACTTTACTAATCCTTGATTGTCTGTATATGTTCCATTAATAGTAGCATCAATATAATTCCCCATGCTTCCATAATTAGATAAATTTAACTGTAAGTTGGTTGGTATTGAATAATCTAAATCTATACTCGATGCTTCGAAACCAAATTGATCTAGCGCATAGTTACCAGGCGTAATAGTGTCTGATCCAATATAAAAATAACCATTACTAGTCTGTGCTCCTATTGAAAATCCAACACCTTGCTGATATGCATTTGCACCTAAGTTCGTTAAATAATATTCTGTAGCATTATTATCTACCTGCAAGGTTATAAATTCTGAAACCGTTGAGCAAGCTATTATATTTCCAACATTTATATTACTAAAGTTAAATGGTAATACTGTAGTGGTTTGGAAAGTATCAAAATCTACACCTTCCAATTCAAAACTAGGTAACGAAGGACATTGTATAACACTTAAAGAAAAACTTCCATTTGTTACATCTACAGCTGCATATTGACTACCATAAAGTAAAGCTGTGTAACCATTTACAACATTATTATTAGAGCAATTAACTAGATTACCAGTAACTACTACTGCACTAACAGTTGACATAACGACATCTCCATAATTAGTATTTGTAGAAAACGGACCAACTGTAGTACTAAACACCTCTACGCCACATAAATCGAATGCTTTTAAAGTTAACGTTTCATTTGCTGGAATTAACCCACATATTTCACCATCTCCATTAGAATATCCTACTCTACCATAAGTTGCTCCACTTCTCCATAATTCGGTTTTTACATTAGACAACGGTATGTTAGAACTGTCTACAATATTTAAACATAATGTTACAGTAGGAAACTGTGCGTCACAGTTCCACCATGAAAAATGAGAAACTTCACCAATATACTTACCTCCTATTAAATTAGCTTCACCATCTTCTACCCAATATCCATTTACCTCATCAAAATGCCATAATGGTATTGTAGAAGGCGCCACTCCATTTTGCGCTGGATCCACAGGCATCTCTATTTCTGCTACATGACCATCTGCAATATTTAATTTTTGTCCAGAATCTCCTTTTAGTTCGACATTAAGCATACCATAAGTTTCTAATAAACGCTCCTCATTACCGGTGTTTATTGCTTGTAAATTTCCAGGCATAACATCTTCTACGTTCGGATTTGCTGGATCTAAATGATACATATAAACATCTACATTACCAGAATAGGCACTTCCACTTTCATCTTTAAAAGCACCATCAAAACTTACTTTAGTTCCATTACCTAAACTAACTTCACTTGCTACTCCCGAGGCAACAGTACCTGATAAATTCTCTGCAATAAGCATAATACTAGTGTTATTTACTCCTTGTGTTGGCACAACCGAGCGCATACCTTTTAAATAACCTGATTTTTCTGCTGTAATAAATGCTTGCTTTTGTTTAACAGATGCATTATCAATCATAAAAACACCATTGTCGTCTGTAATGGTTGTTTTGTTTCCTATAGATATATTTACATTACCTAATGGCATAGAAGATGCATTAACGATTCTTCCCATAAAATCGCGTTGAATGGTAGAGCCTTGATCTATTTCGCTAGAATTAGATCCGTTATTAATTGTTGGCATATCTACGCCTTCATTTTTTTCGCAAGAATTAAAAAAAGAGAAACACATTAGCATTAATGCTAACATTACTCTGGAAGTTGTTTTTTGGGTTTTCATAATATTTCTATTTAAAAGATTAATATTTAATTATTCAACCTTATATAAAAACAATTGTGTTTTTGTTACCCTATTTTTAAAAATTAAATTAATTGGTTTTTGTTATTATAAATAAAAAGCCATTTCTGTTTAAGAAATGGCTTTTTATTTTTTTAAAATTTGTACTTATTAGTTATCTCTTATTACATGAACAGATACTAACAAAGTCCTTGTGTTTCCGCTAACAAAATCCACATAAGTTCCAGACATAGTCATATCCATATACTGGCCTGCAGTTCCAAAGTTGGTAATAGTAGTCTGTATAGTTGTTGAAGAAGAAGGTATGTTTAAATTGTTAAGTTCTATCCCAATATATGGAGTACCTGAAAACGGATAGGTTCCTAATGCTGTAGTCGTACCACCAATTAAAACAGTATCTCCATTATCATTATCAGCACTAATACTATTTGAATTTACATTAAATGAATTTGCAATTATATTACTTAAAAAATATTGTATTGGTTCATTATCTACTTGTATTGTAATAAACTCTGTTACTGTATTACAAGCAATTATATTACCAATATTAGAGTTCGCAATGTTATAAGGTATAACTGTAGTTGTTTGAAATGTATCATAATCCACACCTTCTAAACTAAAACCAGTTAATGATGCACATGGAATAGTACCAAATGAAAAACTTCCGTTTGTTACTGGAGCTGAAGCGAATTCGTTTCCATAAATTATTGATGCATAACCATTAGTTACATTTGTATTTGTACAATTAACAAGGTTACCAGAAATTACAGCTGCAGTAATAGATGATAATACTACATCGTAATCTGTATCTACAGAAAATGGACCTATGTTAGTTGAATGTATTAAGGTTCCGCATGAATCATAAGCATTTAAGGTTAACGTTTCATTTAATGGCACATAACCGCATATTTGACCGCTACCATTAGTATAATCGAATCTACCACTATTAAAATTGTTTTCTACAAGTTCTATTTTAACATTCGATAAAGCGATATTAGAAGCGTCTTTTACATTTACACATAATACAATTGCAGGAAATGGTGCATCCCAGTTCCACCAAGAAAAGTGTGGTACATCACCAATATACTTATTACCAACTAAAGTTGCTTGACCATCTTCTATCCAGTGTCCAGCAACCTCATCAAAATGCCATAATGGTATTGTTGAAGGTGCAACACTACTTTGTGCTGGATTTATTGGTAATTCTATTTGTGCTACGCTTCCATCTGCAATATTTAATTCTTGTCCAGAGTCGCCTCTCAACTCTACATTTAACATTCCTAAAGACACTAGTACACGTTCCTCTTCATTAGCATTTTGCGCTAGTAAGTTTCCAGGCATAACATCGTCTATTGCTGGATTAGATGTCTCTAAGTGATACATGTACACATCTACATTACCTGTATAAGCATTGCCGTTATCGTCTTTAAAATTACCATCAAAACTTACTTTAGCTCCATTACTTAAAGTAACATCACTAGGTATTCCTGAAGCTACAGTACCTGCTAAATTTTCGGCAATAAGCATAATACGTATACTATTAGCACCTTGTGTTGGTACTACAGATCGCATTCCTTTAAAAAAGCCTGGTTTTTCTGCTGTTATAAATGCTTGTTTTTCTTTAACAGAAGCATTACTAATTATAAAAACACCATTAGCATCTGTAATAGCGGTTTTGTTACCAATTGTAATGTTTACATTGTCTAAAGGTGATGAGGATGCATCAACAATTCTACCCATAAAATCTCTTTGGATAGTTGCTCCAAAATCTAAAACAGATTCGGTATCTTCTTCATTGTTTATTATTGGCTCATCTACTCCTTCATTTTTCTCGCAAGAAGTAAACATAATACCAAACATTAGCATTACTGCTAATAAAACTTTTGAAGTTGTTATTTTATTTTTCATAATTTGTTAATTTAAAATTTTATTGATTTGATTATTCAAACTTATATAAAAACTATTCCTTTTTTGTTACCCTATTTTTTAACAATTAGTTTCATTTGATGAATAGCTTGGTTGATTAAAACAAAGGATTTAACAGACTAACTAAATTGCTCTAAAAACGCTTTTTTATTTGCTCTAGATATTGGTACACGTTGATTATCCTCTAAAACAAGATAGCCTTCATTTTCAAAATGACGTACTTTCTCTAAGTTAACAACGTGTGATTTATGGCATTTAAAAAAAGTAGCATTTAGTAGTTTCTCAAACTTACCTAAGTTATAAGAACTCATTATTGTTTTACCATCGATTAAGTGAATTTTAGTATATCCTTCATAACCTTCTAAATGCAATACTTCTTCTTGAGGTATAAAAGACATCCCTTTTTGAGTAGGAACAATAATTTTATTACTTGAGATTGTGCTAGTTAAAAGGTTTACAAGTTTATGGCTACTTTCCAACTCACTTTTTGTTTTTATAATGTGTAATGCTTTATTAACAGCGGTTACTAACTCCTCATCATCTATAGGTTTTAAAACATAATCTACTGCATTTTGTTTAAATGCTTCTATTGCATATTCGCTATAAGCAGTAATAAATATTACTTGAAAATCTACTATTTCTAATTGCGCCAATAAATCGAAACCATTAATTCTAGGCATTTCAATATCCAAAAACACTAAATCTGGTTGCTTCTTTTGTAATACTTTAATAGCTTCTTCAGGTTGTTGAAACGTATTTTTTATTGCAATACTCGGGAACAGCTTTCCTAGTTTTTGCTCTAATCCTTTTAGGTTAGAGATTTCATCGTCTATTAATATTGCTGTTAGTGTGCTCATAAATTAAAGTTGCGTAATAATAAATGTCGATATGTTTCCTTTATCATTTAAACTAGGATGCAATTCCTTTTCGGAATAAAATATTTCCCAATGTCTCGATTGATTTAAATACTTGAGTCTATCTGCCAAAACGTTAGAAGACTTTACCTTTCTTTTTCCTCTTTTCTTTGTATTTATAAAACCTACACCATCATCCATAACCTCAACTTTAAATTGTTTTTCAGTTAAAGCAATAAAATTAATGGTAACATTACCATTGTCCATTTTATTAAAGATACCATGATTTATTGCATTTTCTACAATTGGTTGCAAAAGCATGGTTGGTAGCTTAGTTGTTTTATTTTTTAGTTTTTCATCTAAATTAATAACATATTGAAACTTATCTTTAAAGCGTAATTTCTCGATATCAAGATAGTTAGTTAATAGTTCTACCTCCTTTTCTAAGCTAATCTCTTTTTCTTTAGACCACTCAAAAAACTGTCTAATTAGTTTCGAAAACTTAACCAAATAAGCTTCTGATGCTTCCATTTGATTATTGTTAATGTAATATTGAATAGCCGCTAAAGAGTTAAACACAAAATGCGGATTCATTTGTGAGCGCAACGCACGGAGTTGTAGCTCACTGAAACGTTTCTCTTCAACTATTTTTTTATTCTTCTTAAATTGTAAACGCCTAATTAACTCCCAAGACATATAAACAATTATTATCACCGCTAATAAAACAGATGCTATTTTAAACCAAAATATTTGCCACCACAAAGGTTCAATGGTGAAGTTTAAGCTTTTGGTAATAGCATTAGACTGGATTTCTAATTCATATTCGCCAGGTTGAAGATCGTTAAAGTTTATAGTTTTTACATTAGAATAAATCCATTCTTTTTGAATAGGCTCTAATCTGTAATTATATAAAAAATTAGTATTGTTTTCTGAAAAATCTAAACTTGAGATTGAAACATTCATACTATTATTTTTTACATAATCTAAAACTGCTCCACATGATGCTACTACTGGCTTATTATTATACCTAACATTTTCAAAATAAATATCTAATAATTGCGATTTGTTTTCTTGATTTTTAGGCAAAATAGCGATTCCGTTATTTGTACTTACTATAAGCTCTTCTCCTTTAACAATAATACCACTTACACTATTTGAAGGTAATCCATCGTTTTTAGTGATTACTTGTTTTAAACTATAATTATTTTCTACCTTCTCGTATTTTAACACTCCCGACTCTGTAGCCAACCAAATAATTTCATTTTCTAAAAAAGAATTATTTACAATTAAAAACTCTGAATCTGGTAATTGTTTAATCGTTTTTAAGTCTGAAATAAATGCTCCAAATCCATCGGTGTTTAACAAAACTTCTTTATTTGAAATTTTATTGATTTTTAAAATAGATTTATTAAACTCTTGGTTAGTAAAATTAACAGATTCAAATTTACCATCCTTAAAAAACTTTAAACCATTAGATGTTGCTACCAATAGCATATTATTAAAAGTAAACAAATGGTTTATTCCACTTTGCGCATAGCTTGCCTCAACATTAAAACTGTTTGGATTAATTTTATTTATACCTACGGAATAAACGCCGTATAAATAGTCATTATAGAATGCTAACTCCCTTGCTTTATCGTTAACGTTATATAATCCTGAATCTACTTTAATCTCTGTAATTATATTGTTTCTAACTGCTTTTAAATTTCTTTTAGAAATATAATACTCTGTATCTAACTCCTTAATAAAAGTTGCATTATAGATATAACTTTCTTCATTTATATATGGAACAAATTCACCTTTTAAAATATCGTATTCATAAAAGCCTTTACTAAAAACATTAGCAATAATCTTATTGTTCACGTTGTTTATATTAGTAACACTTTTATCTACTAAACAATAATTTACATTTTGCTTCTCTATTGGTAATTGGTAAATACCATTTGTAAAAGTAGATATCCAAATAGATCCTGTTTTATCGATAAAACCAAAATGAGCTTTTAAATTACCAGGTATATAATATGTTTGCTTGATGTGTAGTTCTTTGTCTAAAACACCTACAAACCCTTCTCCTGAAACTTGTATTTGATTATTAATTAAATTTAATCTTACATGTTTAGATTTTTCAATTCCAATTTCATCTTTAAATGTTCTTTTATATAATTCTAAAGTATTTAAATTGATAATATTATACTGCTTATCGTTTACCCAATAAAAAAGACTATCTGTAATTTGACCTCTATAATTATTTTTTTTTAAGACAGTATTAAAATCATATTTTTTAACAGTTTTATTGTTCTTATCTTGAATTATAAGCGAATCTAAGAATGTAGTTGTTTTAAAATATGAAACATTAGGATGCTTTAAATACCTTACAGCATCTAAACTCCCAAGTCTACTTTGTTGTAACAATCTCCATTTTCCATCTTTTAAAACATGGGTTTTATTTGTACTTGTTAGAAAAATTTCATTCCCAATTTGGCTTGATAAAATGGGATTAAATATCTCTCCTTTTTCTTCACTTTCGAAAGCATGTACACTATCATTTTCAATATATCCAAGTTTAGATGTTTTAGAGAGGTACCACACTTTACCATCTGGTGTTGGGTATATTTCCCAAACGTCGTTATTAGCTAAACCATCTTTTGTTGTAAACTTTTTAAAGTCGGTACCATTGTACTTTACCAAACCTTTGTCTGTAGCAATCCAAATAAAACCCTTAACATCTTGAGTCATTTTGTATACGTGTTTACTTGGCAAACCTTCTTTTGTAGTATAGTTGGTAAACTGTTGCGCAAACGAAAAATGCCATATCAAGATGAAGAGTAAAGTGATATGGCGTTTTATAGTATTCAATTGTAGTTGTTTAGTTTAAAACAAAAGTAATGGTTTTATTGTTGCAGTTAATACATACACTTTATAACTAAAACCTAAGGCTAATGATTATTAACCTTAGGTTTTAAAATTACTCCATGCTCCTACTTCTTATTATCGTTATAAAATTTTAAAGCATCACGAAAAGGAAAACCAAAAAAGGCGTCTCTACCTTCATAATGAATAACCTTTACACCATCTGCTATATCATTAAGAAAAATGATTTTATAGAAATTTTTTTCGTCTAAATTCCTTCCGTTAATTAAATAATATTTTACAATTTCTGTTTTCTCAGCTTCGCTTAATTCACTTGCTTTTTCCGTTTGTGTTTTATTTTCTAACACTGTAGTCTTACTTTCATTTTTACAATTAAAAACAAGCAAACTCAAAAGCAGAAAAATATATTTTATCTTCATATTTATTTAACTTACACTACTTTTATTAGTTATTAATAGAGATGTAATTACCAAACCCTGGTGAATACGTATTTATAAGATTTAAACTTCCTTGGCTTACATCGTAAATGTGCAATCCATCTTCATCTGTTACATAAGCTATATTAGACTTAACAGTAACACCACTTGCATTACTTAATGCTTGAGAATCTACCACCACCATATTACTTAAATCTACCATAGTAACACCATCAAAACTACTTTGTAAAGGCGCAGAACTACTTGGTTTTGTAGTTATAAAACCATAATTACTATCCACTTTAAAAGCGGTTGCATATCCTGAAATATCCACTTCAGATACCGCTGAATAACCAGAAGTCCCTTCTTCTATTTTTTTAAGTTTTGCATCTTCAATGTTTGCTACAAAATGTTGAGTACCGTTATTTCTTATCCAACTATGAAAACTTGCGTTTGCGTTTGGATATGATGCTATATCTATATCTGTAGGAAAATCTAACATAAGATAATTAGAATTAACTGGAGAACTTGGGTCTATAACATCAAAACCGTATAATCCGGCCCAAATACCTAAAGCAGTCATTCTATTATTAATTAACGATAAGCTCATAACGTCATGATTCTCAAAAGAAGTTACTGCTTGAGTAGATAAATTTATATGGTGAATACCTCTATATTCATCTGAAACATATAAATAATCTCCAATTTTATCAATATCTGAAAGCCTTCCAAACTGTCCACTTTTTGCAATAGATTGATTTAGACTAACACTACCTGTATTTGTTACATCGTAACTGTTTAAAAATGGTTCAATGGCATCAAAATAGCCTAAATACGCAATATTATCTATTACCTCAACAAAGTACGCTGTGTTTGCTGTTGCCGAATACTCAACATAAGGTAAGTAAGGATCAAATACATTAACAATTTTAAAATCTGAACCATCTGTAATGTAAACATAATCTGACGCTGTTATAACCTCGTCTATATCTACACAGTATTGTCCTTCTACAAGGCCTTCTCCCGTACCAGAAAACTCTAATAATATTCTATCACCTATTTGAGATCCTCCTTGTACAGTTGTTAAGTTCATTGGATATTGTGAAGTCCCATAAAAAGGATCATTATCTATTGACAAAAAGCTACCTCCTGTTGTGTTCCAATTTTGTTCTAAAGTAGAAGTGTCTCCACTATTTACTGCAAAAGTGTAAAAATTGGTAACAGTTGGACCATTATTATTAAAAATATGGAAATAATTACCTTGAGGGTGACCTGTTACATAATGCACTGTTAACGCTTGGTCATCTATTATATAATTTTCATTATAAGTAGATATAGTATAGCCTTGAGCATTAGTATCACAAGGATTGTATTGCACCTCTTCTGCATCGTCCGAATTACAACCAACAAATATTAAACCTATTATTAGTAGTAGTGTTATTTTATTTTTCATTTTAAAAATTTTTAAGTCGTTTATTTAAATTTATTCATCTACTGTTTCATCATAATCTTTGTTACTATTATTACGAATTTCTGCTATTAAAACATTTATAAAAAACGTATAATTATGGAAACATTTAGACTTGCTTTTAGTCTTCAAAAACACCTAATGTTCCTTCGTAATGTCCTGAAATTAATTCACCAGAAGTATTTACAAACGTATAGTCTACATCGATTGTACTGTTGGTTGGGTTTACATTATCTATGTTTATAGCATTAATTGTAACTGAATGTCCAAGTGTTGCTGGACTGTAAATAGTACTATTAGTTTCATTGCCTTCGCCAAATTCTACATTTGTACCATCTATATTTACAAACGTTTGCGGACTTGAAGAATCTACCTGCAAATCTGTAACAACATTAGAATCGTTACTTGAAGCGATATATGTAATACCAGCTGTTGGTGGAATACCTGTTTGTAAACTTGGGTTTACAGCAACATCTATGCTAAGTACAACAAATTGTGTTGTATTTACAGAAAGCAACACCTCATCACTCGTTCCGTTTATATCTGTATCGTTATCTAATAATCTTCCGTTTAAAAAGAAGAACCCATAATAATCTGGAGCTAATGGATAAGCATCATCATTATCTTCATCAATTTCTATATAAGCATTAGATGTTGGATAAAAAACAGGAGTTGTATTGTTTTCATGGTGCGTAAAACCATCGAGAGTTGTAGATGGATCTACTGAATCTGGCGTTACTTCGTCATCATTACTATCGCAACTAAACATTGTTACTGCGAGTAGTAGTAAAAGTGATTTTATAATTTTCATAATTAAATATTTTTAAGTTGAATAATGTTGTAATGTTAATCTAATATCAATCCTAAAGTTCCTTCATAGTGACCTGTAATCGTTGTGCCATTTGTATCTAAAAAAGTATAATCGATATCAATAGTGCTATTTGAGGGTGTTGAATAATCTATATTGATAGCATTAATATGTACAATGGGTCCAGATGTTCCAACGTAATACCAAGTACCATTAGCTTCTTGAATATGACAAAAATCTAGTCCGTTTTCTGTTCCAAAAGTAGGATCTGGTTGCACGTTATAACCCAATAATGAATCGGTTGAATAACCTGCATTAAATCCGTTTGTTAATACACTAGAAGCGATATAACTATTTCCAGAGCTAATTAGTCCTGCTGTTAAACTTGGATTAGAAGCACCTGCTATTACTTTTAACTTTACTAAATTGGTTGTATTGTCTGAGTATCCATAAGCATACCCAATACCTACATCTCCAAAAGAATCAGTCATTCTACCATCTGTAAAGAAAAAATTATAATAATCTGGAAAACCTCCGCCATCAATATCTGCTTGATCAATGGTAATGTATGCGTTCTCTGTTCCTTTAAAACTATTGTTAATTGTAAAACCGTCTGTTGGTGTTACAGGAATTGTTTGTTGGTCGTCATTATTATCACAACCAACTAGCGTTATTGTTACTAAGATTAATAATGCTTTAAGTGTTTTTAATGTTTTCATAATTAAATTATTTAAGTGTTCATCTTTATATCAATAAGACTCTAAAAATGTTACCCTAAGTTTATAGTTATTATGTATCTCTTCTTACATGAATTGTTCCTGTAATAGATCTTGTTACTCCATTAACATCTGTAAAATCTCCAGAAAAGGTAACATCAATATATTCCGTTGGATTTCCAAAATTTGTAATTATAAATTCAAAATTCTGTGTGGTTGTAGTATTTGTATTTAAATCAATTTCTGAGATAACTAATAAAGGTGCACTTGGATCTGTTAGACTATAAGAGCCAACTACTATTGTGTCTATTTCAAAATTAACTTCGTCAAATGATGTTTCACTATCAGCAAGCACCTGAAATCCGGTTATACCACTACCATTACCACTATTATAAGCACTAATCATAATCTGTTGCGTTGTAACAGCTGGTCCATTATCTACTTGATAGGTAATATATTCGTCTATAGAATTACAAGAAATAATAGTTCCTATATTGGATACTGGTTGAGAAAAGATAAAAGGAATCACTCCTGTAGATTGTGAATTATTATAATCTAAACCTTCTACAAAACCGCTTGTGCTTCCATTACATATTAATGTACTTATCTCAAAAACACCATTTTCTATGTATTGAATAGTTTGATATCCACCATAACTTAACTCTACATAACCATCTATTACAGGACTACCATTACAGTCTAAAAAGTTTCCAGTAATAGTTTGTAATGCTGGACTATTGGGTATCGTAATCGTTTCGTTTATCCAAGTTGTAGCATTAGTAAAAGGACCAATAGTGTTTGTTGACAAGGTATTTCCACAATCGTCGTAAGCAGTATATGTTATCGTTTGATTAGTTGGTACTACACCACATATTTCTCCTAACGCATTAGATACACCTGTTCCAGGAAAAGGATTACCAGGAAAAGATAAGTCTACATTTACATTAGCTAATGGATTTCCGTTAGCGTCCTCAACAGTTAAACAAAGTACTTCTGTTGGAAAATTTATATCGCAATTCCACCAAGAGAAATGAGATACAGTACCAACATATTCACTACCTGTTTTGGTTGCAAATCCATCTTCTACCCAATAACCAACAGCTTCATCAAAACTCCATAACGGAATAGTAACAGGTGCAGCGCCAGACAATACACTTGGAATTGGCATTCTAATTTCAGCAGTGCTTCCAGCTGCTATTTGAAGAGGATTACCACTTGCATCTGTTAAACTAACATGCAACATACCATAGGTTTGTAACATTTCGAAATCATCTGCAGTTGTTTTTCCTAAAAGCATTCCTGGCATTTCGTTAGCAATAGTTGGACTAGCAGGATCTATATGGTTCATCGAGTAATTAACGACTCCGTTATAAGCATTACCGGAAGCATCTTCAAAACCGCCATTAAAGGTTACTTTTGTTCCATTAATTAATTGTATTTGACTGTTTAATGGTAGTGGCTGTATGTTTTCTGTTAACAATACTAAATCTACCTGACTAACATCTTGTGTAGGCGCTACCGTTTTTAATCCTTTTAAATAGCCTATTTTATTTACTTCTATACAGGCAAAGCGCTCTTGTACTGTAGCATTTTTTATAATAAAAACACCTTTTGCATCTGTTGTTGCCGTTTTTGTACCTATGCTTACTAAAGCGTTACTAATTGCAACGTTAGATTCGTCTTTTATAGAACCCATAAAATCACGTTGCACTTGACTTCCAAATTCAAATTCTTGATTTGTTCCTCCCGAAGTACCTTCGCCGTCTATCGATTCATTTTTATTACAACTATAAATGGTAAGGGCTAATAAAAATAGCAATATTGGTTTTAAAAAATTTTTCATTATTTATAATTTTAGAAGATTATTGTTTTTTTATTAATTAGTTTCAAATCCTAAAGCGATATAAGGAATAGCGGTATCATATTCTGCTGTTCCTCCACCTTCAAAACTTGAGGCTTCAAATTTTACATTAACACCTGTTATTGGATATAAAAAAGAAGTGTTATCTGTTTTCTCTATAATTTTACCTTCTGCTTGATTTATATTAGTATAACCTGGAGCAATTGTTCTCCATACGCTAATATAATCTCCTGCTTGTACACTTAATGTTTGAGAGATATTATGAAATTCTAACTGAGACTGAGAAAACGAAAAATCATCTTCGTAAATAAATCCGTTATTATTATTCGTCATTTTAATAGTATAATTACCCGAGTAGCCTATAGGATTTTGATAACCTACACTGCATATATTGCCATCGGCAAGTATTCTTATAGCATAATGGTGTACTTCTAATGGTTTTCCATCAATTATACCTGTGTAACCGTTTGCACTAGAAAAAGTATCTGCTACTTCTGTAATTACATAACCTTCGTTACAACTATTTACAGGTGTATTTAAATTATCGTCGCTACTGCAGCTAGATATTATAAAAACCAATAGTATTAAAAGTGTTTTAAGTGAAATTTTCATGATTTAAGTTTTAGTATTTACAACTTATATAAAGACAGCAACCATTTTGTTACCCTTATTTAAGAAAAAAGAATCGGTAATAGTCACTCACGTAAATAAAACCGATTCAGTATTCAGATTAATAGCATTTTAAAAATAACAATAAAACCGACAATAAAATATTGCTATTTTACAACACGTTGTTTTCATTCTATAAAAAAGAGCTTTCATTCCATGAACGGTTTTCTTGTACAATACTTAAAAACATATTAAGTTTGTTCAATATTTAAAACCGAATATAAATGGGAGATCAATTATTAAACTTATTAATGTATGCTATACCGTCTTTAATTGTTGGAGCTATAGCTTTTTTGTTTTTTAGAGAACATATAGAAAATGAAGATAATAGACGTAAGTTTATAATGCACAAACAGCTTCAAAAAGAAGCTTTACCGCAACGTTTGCAAGCTTACGAAAGACTATCTATATTTTTAGAACGTATTTCTCCTAACAAGTTATTAATTAGAGTTACACCTCTTTCTAGTAACAAAGATGATTACGAAGCGCTTCTTATTAAAAATATAGAACAAGAATTAGAACACAACTTGTCTCAACAAATTTATGTTACAGATAATTGTTGGAGTATTATTAATGCTTCTAAAAGTGCTACGGTACAACTAATAAGAAAAGCTGCATTAAGCGATAAAGTAGATTCTGCAAATAAACTAAGAGAAGTTATTTTAACAGATATGATAGATAAAACACCACCAAGTAGCGCAGGATTATCTTACATAAAACAAGAAGTTAGCGAGCTATGGTAAAACTAAAGTTAACACTCAATAAAAATAAAAAGCCATATCTAATCGATATGGCTTTTTCTTTTTAAATGTCTTCTAAATCTCTACTTATTGGCACTGTAGAATCTATAGGATCACTATCACCATGCTTTTCTTGTGCATATAAATAACCTTCCATCCACCATTTCTCCATTAATCCTTTATTAAAAATAAGTGAATTTTCTGTTAGTTTTGTTGGTGTATAATACAAGTTAAGCTTTACATTTTTATGTCTTGCTGCTAGTTTACCTATGGTTATATCTCCTCTTTCAACCTGATCAAGTAAATGACCAAAAAGGTTTATCATTAAAGAAAACGGATTTTTACCAAGTACTTTATTGTATTCTAAATTTTCACTTTCAAGAATAATAGCATCAATTTCTGTAGCGCCTCTGTTTATCGCTTCTCGAATAGGCACAACACAACCTAAACCTCCATCGGCATACTCAAAGCCATTCTTTTTAACTAAAGACATAAATGGTATATAGTTACAAGAGATCCAAATCCAATCGCAAAACTCTTCATAATCAAAATCGTTAATAGATTTATATTCAGTTCTGTTTTTAGAAAGATTAGCAACCGTTACAACAACATCTTCTTTTGTATCTCTAATTTTATTAAACTCTTCTATAGTAAAATTCTTCTTAATAAGCTTTCTTAAAGATTTACTTTCACCAAATGTGCGTTTCTTTTTTATAAACTGAAGCATCGTATTAAAGTAGTTTATAGACACATATTCTCTACCTTTTTTCTTTTTTACTACAAACGGGTTTATACTAAAAATAGAATGCTGATTAACGTGCGTAAACACATCGTACAACTTACCAATATCGTTTGAAGCCAAATGTGGTACAAGCAAACTTCCTGTTGATGTTCCTAAATACATGTCGTACTCACGACCTTCTTGCTCAATTAAATATTGTGCTACACCTCCTGCAAATGCACCTTTACTTCCTCCTCCTGAAATTACTAATGCTCTCAATTAATACTTATTTTTTATTGGTTAGTAGGCTTGATCAACAATAATACTAGATAATTTATTGCTTTTTAAGTTCTTCCTGCAAATTAGCGATAATCTCTTTATATTTTTCGTCTTCGGATAATGTTTTTAATAAATCTTTTGCAAAACTCTTAAATCTCCAATTATGATGCTTTGTTGCATCTATTAAATTTAAAAATGTTTCAGTATTAAAAACTTGTAAATTATTAATATAAGAAAATGCATTTTGTCGTGTTTCAACACTATACTTAGCATTTGTATAATCGCTTAATTCATTAATATAGTTCCTGTTTAATCCCGCATTATATTCTGGTGTTAATAACGCCAAGGTTAACCATAAAGACCTCACGTTTTTATTGTTAAAACCAATAACACCATCTGTAGCATTTAAATAATTAGCTCTATCGCTAGGAAACTTAGACCATAAATTCATCAACGCAATTTCTATTGTAGTGTACGATGCGTCTTTTAACAACGATTCGCTTTCCGCTTTAAAACCATCTGGAATGTACCTTGCCAATAATTGTCTTGTTTTTATTTCATTAGAATTAAAAGCTTCTTGTATTAAATCTTTATACGTTGGATAATCTGGTTTCTTTATCGCTTCTTTTAAAACCGCTTGTCTTTCTGTATAAAATCCTTTTGGTAGCTCTGTAACCAAGCTAGAAGCAATGTATCCATTCTCATCTGTTCTGTAGGTTAAATAATCGGCATCGTCTATAGTTTCTAAAAAAGCAATACTTTCATTCTGTTTTAGAGTGGTTCTCATTTTTGCTATTGGCAATTTTTCAGATAATAACCATTCGTTTTCAAAACTGCTTAAATTTTGTCCAGACACTTTTTCAACTTCAGCTAAAAAATCATGAGTCTCTACATTTTTAAAAGCATACTTATTCAAATAAACCTTAACTGCCTCTTTAAACGCCTTCTCTCCTACTTTCTCCTTTAAAACATGTAAAGCCCAAGCGCCTTTTTTATAAAAGGTCGTACTACTTGCTTTCGGGTCCAGTAAAGCTGTTGCCTCTTCTGCTACTTCTTGATTAATTAACTCCTTTGCATATTCGTAAAGCGTATTGTAGTAATAATCATCTCCAAAAACAGCACGTTCGGCCAATAAAGCATAATATGTTGCAAAACCTTCTTGCAACCAATGGTGCTTGCTTTCTGTTGCTGTTACAAAATCGCCAAACCACTGGTGCGCCAATTCATGTGCGTTTACGTTTACGTAGTTTTTATCTACAAACGAAGTTTCATCAATCATAAAATCGTCGCTAAAAATAGTAAGACTTGTATTCTCCATTCCAGAATATAAAAAGTCTTTAACTGGAACTTGCTTGTAGTTTTGCCATGGATAAGCCACACCTATTTCTTCTTCTAAGAAATCGAACATTTGCTTTGTGTAACGATACGTTGGCTCTACTCTTGCAGAATCTTCAGGATAGTAATACAATTCTAATGGTATTCCGCTTTTAGAAACAATCTCCTTTTTATTGTATTTACCAATCGCTAATGCTACAAGATAACTTGCCATTGGTTTTTGCATATCGTAATGCCATGTGGTGGTTGATTCGTTAATTTGTTTATCTGTTAGTTTTCCGTTAGCCAAAACTTCGTAACCATTCTCATAAGTAATAGACAAATCGAATTCTATTTTATCATTAGTATCATCTATACTTGGTAACCAATTACTAGTATATTTTCCTTGACCTTGTGTCCAAATCTGATTTGAACCATCTTTCTCAACGAAGTATAGTGCTTTTTTAGGCTGAGCGAAATAAATCATTCTAAAAGAATATATCGAATCTTTTTTGAAATTATACTTATGCTTTTTGAAAACTATTTTATTATCCTGATAATCATTACTCGCGTGCAAGTTACTATCATGAATTTCATAATGATGAATATTATTTCGAACATCAATATATACTGAATCAATATCTTTTAAAACCTTAAAACTATAAATTGAAGAACCTTTAACCTCCTTTTTATTATTGTCAAAACCAATATCTGCTTTAACCGAAATAAAATCAACATATTCAGTTTGTTGCGCTTCCGCGGAAAAGCCCATTAGAGAGATTAAAATAAAAAGTAAGTATTTCATAAGTGAATTTTAACAAGTTTAGAGCAAAATACAATTTTTTAAGAATCTTATGGAAATACAAAAACACAATAAAAACCTAAATTTTAATAGATTCTTATTTTTTGTAGCAGCAACCTAATAATTATACTTTCACCTTAAAAAGAAATACATTAAATTCGTTTTCTAATGACAACAAATCTTCAAACTTCTATAGACTACCTAAAAGGTGTTGGACCAAATCGAGCCGATTTGCTTCGCAAAGAACTTGGTATACATACCTACCAAGATCTTATAAATCTATTTCCAAATCGTTATTTAGATCGTACAAAATACTATAAAATAAACACGCTATATCAAAATACTGCCGAAGTTCAAGTTATAGGAAAAATTACAAGTTTTAAGGAAATTGCACAAAAAAGAGGCAAGCGTTTAGTGGCTACTTTTCAAGACGAAACTGGCACCATGGAATTGGTTTGGTTTCGTGGTCAAAAATGGATTCGCGAAGGTCTAAAAACAAATACGCCATATGTAATATTTGGCAAGGTAAATAATTTTGGAGGGAAGTATAATATGGCACATCCCGACATTGAATTATTGAAAGAACATGAGCAAAATTTACGCTCTGCTTTGCAACCCATTTATCCATCGACAGAGAAGTTATCGACCAGAGGAATCACGAACAGAATGATGACAAAAATCATGCAAAATTTGTTCATAGAAACTGGTGGAAAGTTCGTAGAAACGCTCTCTAAAAACTTGCTTGAAAATTTAAAATTAGTACCTAAATCTGAAGCGCTTTTAAACATTCATTTTCCTAAAGATTCCGAAGCACTTTTTAAGGCAGAATTCAGACTAAAATTTGAAGAATTATTTTACATACAATTACAATTAATTCTTAAAAATTTAATCCATAAATCGAAGATAAAAGGTTTTCCATTTGAAACCGTTGGCGAACCATTTAACACCTTTTTTAAAAACCATTTGCCGTTCGAATTAACTGGTGCACAAAAAAGAGTACTCAAAGAAATTAGAGCAGATATGGGTAGTAATGCCCAAATGAACCGCCTTTTACAAGGCGATGTGGGCTCTGGGAAGACTATTGTAGCACTAATGTCAATGCTAATAGCGGTTGGCAATGGTTTTCAAGCGTGTTTAATGGCGCCTACTGCTATTTTGTCAGTACAGCACTATAATGGATTAGTTGATCTATGTAAAGATTTGAAAATCAGTATTAAACTTCTTCAAGGTTCAAGTAAAACTTCAGAACGTCTAGAGATCCACGAAATGCTAGAAAGTGGCGAATTAGACATCCTAATTGGCACACATGCTGTACTCGAAGATAAAGTGAAATTTAAAAATTTAGGCTTAGCAGTTATAGACGAGCAACACAGATTTGGTGTAAAGCAACGTTCTAAATTATGGAAAAAAAACACCTTCCCTCCTCACGTTTTGGTAATGACTGCGACACCAATTCCAAGAACATTAGCCATGTCCGTTTATGGTGATTTAGACATCTCTGTAATTGACGAATTACCACCTGGTAGAAAGGCCATAAAAACAGTCCACAGATACGACTCAAACAGACTAAAAGTTTTTCAATTTATACGTGCCGAAATCAAGAAGAAAAGACAGGTTTATATTGTCTATCCTTTGATACAAGAAAGTGCCCAAATGGACTACAAAGATTTAATGGATGGCTACGAAAGTATCGCTCGAGATTTTCCTGCTCCAGAGTTTCAAATCTCCATAGTTCATGGCAAAATGAAACCCGCAGATAAGGAGTTCGAAATGCAACGTTTTATAAAAGGACAAACACAAATTATGGTGGCAACAACTGTAATTGAAGTTGGCGTAAATGTGCCAAATGCATCAGTCATGATTATAGAAAGTGCAGAGCGTTTTGGGCTCTCTCAATTACACCAATTAAGAGGTCGAGTTGGTCGTGGTGCAGAACAAAGTTATTGCATTTTAATGACGAGTCACAAGCAATCTGAAAACAGTAAAAAGCGAATTGAAACCATGGTAAAAACCAACGACGGTTTTGAAATTGCAGAGGTAGATTTAAACCTTCGTGGACCTGGAGATATTATGGGAACACAACAAAGTGGAATACTAAATCTTAGGATTGCAGATATTATAAAAGACAGCGACATATTAAAACATGCAAGACACCATGCTAAAAAACTTTTAGAAAAAGATCCTTCACTTGGTCATGCAGAAAATGCTGTAATTTTAGAAACTTACAGACAAATGAGTAAGTATAAAAACATCTGGAATTATATTAGTTAGTTTTAAGTTACAGTCACAGTATTTAACTTCCTATTGTTATTCTTTTGACACGAATAATACTAATTATCATTAATCTGTGCGGTCTTACTCTTAACTAAAATCTCACAAATTATTATCGTTTTACTCAAAAGCTAATCGCACACCGCTCCTTCCTTCAAATGAAGGAAGGTGGTTTTACAAAGTAAAAGTAGATGGTTTGAAGAAAAAGAGAGAAGCTTCTTTTTTATTAGTATTACTTTAGCAAACAACTCGTAAGCTTCGACTAAAACTAAAGACTTATCTCTCACAACTTATGGAAACAACAAAAACAGATATACTTATTATTGGTGGTGGTTTAACCGGCTTAACACTCGCTTACTATCTTAAAAGCATAAACATAAAAGTCAAAATTCTAGAAGCTAACAACACAGTTGGTGGCAGAATTAAAACACAATACAATACCAATCAAGCACCAATAGAATTAGGAGCTACATGGTTAATAGACCAACAAACTAATGCATTAGCGCTCCTAAAAGCGCTTGATACACCTATTTTCGAACAACATTATGGTAACACAGCCATTTACCATCCTAATCAAGATCAAGCAGCGCAATTAGTACAATTACCACCAAACAATGCTGCTAGTTATCGTGTTGCAAATGGCACCTATTCTATTATTAAAGCTTTAGAGCAAAAACTAGATACCAATACCATTGCATGTAACCAAATCGTGCAATCTATTAAATTGCTTCCCGATGGTTTAGAAGCCAAAACAAAAGACGTAACATACCATTGTAAACATATCGTTTCTACACTTCCACCATTATTGTTTTCTAAAAGCATAACCACAGAACCCGCATTACCAATAGCTATTCAAGACCTTTTAGAGCACACTCACACTTGGATGCATAATTCTATAAGAATTGGCTTTACCTATAAAACACCATTTTGGAAAGCAGAACGTTCCAGTGGCACCATTTATAGTAGTGGTGATATTATTCAAGAGTTTTACGACCACTCGAATACAGATGAAAGCACATTTGCTTTAAGCGGTTTTATAAACGCTTCATTCTCTAAATACACTAAGGAAGAACGAAAAAACACAGCCTTAAAACAACTACAAAGCTATTATGGAAAACAAGCTTTAGATTTTGAAAGCTACGCAGAGTGTGTTTGGGAAAACGAAAAACACACAACTGTTTCCAGCGACAGCTTTTTAATGCCACAAACCAATAATGGTCATCCACTATTTCAAGACTCTTATTTAGATAACAAGTTATTTATAGCTGGAGCCGAAACGAGCCCTACATTCTCTGGTAAAATGGAAGGCGCCATTAGTAGTGCTCAGTTTGTTTTTAATAAACTGAAGGCTATTTACAAATAAAAACTTTTTAGCATCGTCAGTTCAAGTGATACGACTTTAGGAGTTTTGTATCGAGAACCTTTTTAAACGTAGCTAAACCTTGAAAAACTATAACGACATCTCGATACAAAATTCTAAAAAAGAATTTCACTCGAAGTGACACGTGTAAACTATTTCTATTATAATTATCTTTACAAAAAATAGTAAACTATGAGCATGCTTCACCTAAAATTAGAAACCGATCCACGTTGGGTAACCATTGTAGAAAGTAATATTGAAGAAATATTAACAGATCATGCTTGGTGTGAGCAAAAAGCAGCAACCAATGCTATTACTATTATTACACACAATAGTGAACACGAAGAACTGGTTACAGAACTTTTAAAGCTTGCTAAAGAAGAGTTAGAACATTTTCAAATGGTGCACGATATCATTAAAAAGCGTGGATACACTTTAGGTCGTGAACGTAAAGACCATTATGTAAACCAACTATACAAGTTTATGAATAAAGGCGGTAGCAGACAACAAAGTTTTGTCGATCGTTTACTATTCTCTGCTATGATTGAAGCACGAAGCTGCGAACGCTTTAAATTGCTTTCTGAGCGTATTAATGACGAAGAACTCTCTAAGTTCTACCACGATTTAATGATTAGCGAAGCTGGACACTACACCACTTTTATAACCTTTGCTAGACAATATGGAAAAGGTATTGATGTCGATAAACGCTGGCAAGAATTAGTGGAGTTCGAAGGTATACTGATAAAGAGTTATGGCAAGAGCGAAACTATACACGGATAATTAATTTATTCTATTAACTTTTATTAGCCATAACATTAGCTAAATAACTAGCATCTTTTGATACGCCTCCTAATGTTGCAGATCCACGAGTAAACATCCAAGGCAACCCTATAAAGTATAATCCATCTATATTACTAACACCTCTGTAATTTTTAGGGTAACTATTTTCGTCTAACTCTAATCCTTCAATCCATTTAAAATTTGGACGATAACCTGTTGCCCAAACAATATTTTTAATGGTATCCTTTTTTTCTGTTTCAAAAAAGATTTCTTCATTTAAAGCATCTTTTGTTCTTCCTACAGATATTACATTCTCTCTTGACAGAATCTCTTTAACGTCTGTACCAATAACTGGCTGAGTAGAAGAGTTAATCCTCTTTCCAATCCAACTATACTTACTATAACTTAAAAAGCCAACTATTGTAAACCACCACCATAGTGTTTTACCTAAAAAATGCTGAGGTAATGATCTTACAGTTGTATCTCCAGAAAAATAAACAGTTCTATTTTTATCTTTAGAGATTTCGTTTAGTATTTGATATCCTGAATCTCCTCCACCTACAACTAGAGCATCTCCTTCTTGTAATTGATGCACACCTTTATAGTAGTTACTATGCATTTGAAGAATCTTTTCTGATATTTTTGTATGACAAGGCGGTGTGTAAGGAATATGAAAAGGACCTGTTGCAACAATTACATTTCTAGCTTCAATTTCACCATCTTTATGTGTAATAAAAAAACCTTCTTTTGTTTTACGTACCGATGTAACTAATGTATTTAATTGTACAGGAATATTAAACTTCTCTACGTATAATTTAAAATAGTTAGCTACTTCAACTTTAGTAGGATAGTGCCCTTTAGCAGCATCAAACTTTAAGCCTGGTAAATGATTATATTCTGTTGGAGTAAACAATTTCAAAGAATTCCATCTGTTTAGCCATGATGCACCAATTTCGTTTTCACCATCAATAACCACAAACTCCTTTTTCATTAGTTTTAAATGATAAGCCATAGCTAATCCTGCTTGAGCTCCTCCAATTACTACATAATCTAACATCTTAATTATTTATTATAATTCTATGCAAAAGTAGAAACAAATGCAAGAACTATCAGCCATAATCTTAATTATAAAAGTTCTTCTATTATTACTCTAAAAAAACACTTAAATAATAATCAATAAGAAATAGTAGTGATTCTATAAAAACGACATCCTGTAACAACTCTATAACCTACTCAGCCAACAACTTAGCAACAAATGCTTTAAATTCTGTTTTAAACTCTGTAAATTTTACGCCAGTTGCAGGACCATTAAAACCTGTATGTATTTTGCGCACTTTACCTTTTTTATCTACAAAAACCGTAGTAGGATAACTTAATACATGGTTAAGCATTGGTAGTTTTTCTTGCGCTTTTTGTTTACTTGTTGTACCTGTTTGCGCCAATAAAATAGGATACGTAATATCAATTCTATCTTTTAAACGCTTAATACTTTTAAAGGCTTTTTTGTCAGTTTTAGCATACTCAAAAGCTAAGGCCACAATCTCTAAACCTTTATCTTTATTCTCTTTGTAGAATTCTGCATAGTATTTACTCTCATCTAAACAGTTAGGACACCAAGTTCCCATAATTTGCACTAAAACTACTTTATTTTTAAAACGCTTATCGGCTAAAGAAATTATATCTCCCTCAGCATCTGGAAAAGCAAAAGCTAAACTATCGTAACCTTCATTTAAATACGTCAAAGCATCTGCGCTTGGTAATTGATAACTTTCGTTTCTTTTTGCAGTAAAAGGTTCTTCCCAATGGCTTCCGGAGTAAAAAGTTCCATTAATTGTAGAATCGGTTACTTTTCCGGTAAACAAAAAGGCATGTGCACCATCAAACGTAGAAAGCTTTAAATCTACCCCATTAATTACTCCTTCTAAAAAACGATAATCTCCTGTTTCTGTTAAAAACGTTCCTGTAACTTCGTTTCCGTTTTGTTTAAAAACACCTTTTGCAATGTATTTGTCTGCTTCAGTTTCTGGACTAAATACCGTTTCCCAATTTCCAGTAATATTTGCTTCGGCTTTAGCCTTAACATTAAAACGTGTGTTATTTTTTTCAGCTTTAAACGGCACCACCCTATCTTTCCCTTCTATTATAAAGTTCCCTGTTAACGTTTGGTTTTTAACTTTAGCTGATAATAAAGCCTCGAAAACAGGCATATTTATAAATACAGAATCGTTACGGTACTCTATTTCATTAACCTCTATTTGTTCTTCGGCATTAAAAACAGTAAGATTATTAGCATCTTTTACTTTAAATGTAAATGGCAATACTTCTGTATCGTTTATTTGAAGCTCTGCTCTATAATCACCATAACTTAGAAACTCTTGTGTAGATTGTTCCTGACAAGAAAAAATTAATGTAATGGCTAAAAGCGCTAGTATTTTATGCATTTTGGAGTGTTTTAAATATTATTCGAAATAACAACAAAAACCTAACAAATAAAAACGCAAAAAAAAAAAAAGACACCGCTTTCGCAGTGCCATTTTCATAAAATAAGGCTTGAGGGAAACCTCATTTTAAATTATAATTTAGGCTTTATCATCGTCATTATCATCAAGATCACCTTCCTTAGTCCCTTCACCTTCCATGCGCTTTGGCTCTGTCTTTTCATCTTTTAATTCAGATGATTTTACAACTTCTGCATCTTTTCTTAGAATTGTTTTAACCTCAATCTCTTCTTTTTCAACTTCAACTTTCTTCTCTACTTTAACCTCTGCGTCTACTTTCTCTTGTGCCGTAACAAATTGTGTACTTGCAAAAACTAATGCTATTGCTAAAAATAATACTTTTTTGAAATTTTTTATTTTTGAGATAATTTTAAGTGGATTAGTAATTTATATATAACAGTAGATACGGCGATAAAAGAAAATTAGACTTTTCAATTATAACATTTAACACTTTTTCAAGAACAAATTTATTACAATAAAAAGCGATTCTTTGGTTTTAAAAAGCCGGAACTATTGTTATATTTGCGCTCTTAAAGCACACCACATGAAGATTTCTTACAACTGGATAAAACAATTTATAAAGACAGATTGGACACCAGAACAAACTAGCGAATTACTTACAGATTTAGGCCTTGAAGTAGAAGGTTTAGACACTTACCAAAGCATAAAAGGTGGATTGGAAGGTATTGTAGTTGGAGAAGTTTTAACCTGCGAACAACACAGTAATGCAGACAAACTTAAGGTTACTACCGTAAATATTGGAGCCGATGCTCCTGTACAAATTGTTTGTGGAGCACCAAATGTTGCTGCTGGCCAAAAAGTACCTGTTGCTACAATTGGCACTACTTTATATACTGAAGAAGGTGAAGCATGGACCATTAAAAAAGGTAAGATTCGTGGAGAAGAAAGCTTTGGAATGATTTGCGCTGAAGATGAACTTGGTCTTGGTAAGTCTCACGATGGTATTATGGTTTTAGATCCAGATACTATTGTTGGTACTGCTTGTGCCGATTTATTTGATATTGAAAACGACCAGGTTTTTGAAATAGGTTTAACACCTAACAGAGCAGATGCAATGAGCCACTTTGGTACTGCTCGTGATTTAAAAGCTGGTTTACAACATAAAGACATAAATCTAGAATTAATAACGCCTTCTGTGAGTTCTTTTCACGTAGATAGCCGTTCATTAAAAATAGATGTAGATGTACAAAATAAAGAATTAGCACCACGTTATTGTGGCGTTACCATATCTGGAGTAAAAGTTGCAGAGTCTCCAACTTGGATACAACACCGCTTAAAAGCTATCGGTTTATCACCAATAAATAATATTGTAGATGCTACAAATTATGTATTACACGAACTAGGGCAACCACTTCATGCTTTTGATGCTGATAAAATTTCTGGCAATAAAATAGAAATAAAAACTGTTGATAAAGGTACAAAGTTTACAACTTTAGATGGTATTGAGCGCGAATTACACGAAGACGATTTAATGATTTGTGATACAGAAAAACCTTTATGTATTGCTGGTGTTTTTGGCGGTTTAGACTCTGGAGTTTCTAATAATACAACTAAAATTTTCTTAGAAAGTGCTTACTTTAATCCTGTGAGCGTTAGAAAAACAGCAAAACGTCATGCTTTAAATACAGATGCTTCTTTTAGATTTGAACGTGGTATCGATCCAAACATTACAGAATATGCTTTAAAACGTGCTGCTCTATTAATTCAAGAGTTAGCAGGTGGTGAAATTACTAGTGATGTTTCAGATTCGTATTCTAATAAAATTGAAGACTTTCAAGTACATATAACTTTCGATAAAGTTACAAAACTTATTGGCCAAGAAATTGATAAGGAAATTATAAAAAGCATTTTATCATCTTTAGAAATTAAAGTTAATAATGTAACAGAAACTGGTTTAGGTTTAACGATTCCTGCCTATAGAAACGATGTGCAACGTGAAGCCGATGTAATAGAAGAAATTCTACGTGTGTATGGTTATAACAATATTAAAACCACAACAAAACTTAACGCTTCTATCTCTAATTCTTCAAAATTTGAAGATCATAAGCTACAAAATGTTGTTGGTAATCAATTAGCCGCTCAAGGTTTCTTTGAGATTATGGCCAATTCTTTAACAACTCCTACTTATATAACACTTAGCGATCAGTTAAAAGAAGAACACAATATAACAATGCTAAATCCTTTAAGTAACGATTTATCTGTAATGAGACAGTCGTTATTGTTTTCTGGATTAGAAGCTGTGTCTTATAATATTAACCGTAGACGAAGTGATTTAAAGTTTTTCGAATTTGGAAAAACATACCACGATTACAACGGTACACGTGAAGAATACAAGCATTTAACTTTATTTGTTACAGGAAATAAATCTCAAGAAAGTTGGGCAACACCACAACAAAAAGGAGATTTCTTTTACTTAAAAGGAACTATTGAAACGGCTTTAGAGCGTTTAGGAATATCTCGATACAGAGCAATGCCTACAAAAAACGATGCTTTTACAGAAGGGATACAGTATAGTCAAGGTAAAACAGTTTTAGTAGATTTTGGAATTGTAAAAAACAAGATTAATAAACATTTTGATATTAGTCAAGAGGTATTATTTGCAGATTTTAACTGGGATAATATAATTGAAATAGCAAAACGTAATAAAATTAAATTTACAGCAATACCTAAGTATCCTGAAGTTAGACGTGATTTTGCGCTTTTATTAGACAATAAAGTAACTTTTGAAGAAATACATACTATTGCAAAACAAACTGAAAAACAACTACTTAAAAACGTAAATCTTTTTGACGTCTACCAAGGTAAAAACTTACCTAATGGCAAAAAAAGTTACGCTGTAAGTTTTATGTTTCAAGACGAGCATAAAACACTTACAGACAAAGTCGTAGATAAGATAATGAACAAACTTCAAAAGAACTTTGAGAGTAAATTAGGAGCTGAATTAAGATAAAGTATGCTATTGTCTATTAGAAATATCGCGTTTATTTTTATAGTACTTTTTACTTTTAAAGTAAGCGCTCAAAGTATTATAGATGAAGAAAAAAAAGACACTTCCTCTACCGGAAGATTGTTGCTACATGATACTAAACAAGCTATATTAGGTGTAAAACATTCTTTTACCAGGCCTTTTCATTGGAAGAAAAAAGATTTCACAACGTTAGGAACTGTAATTCTTGGAGCCGCTGCGCTATCTACTGTAGATGACGAGACCAGTGCTTTTTTTGTGCGTCAAAAACCACCAAAACTTTTTCAAGAATTAGGAACTCGTTTTGGAAGTCCTCAAGTTTACTTTATTGCTAACGCGGGTATTTATGGTTACGGCTTATTTGCTAAGAACGAAAACATAAGAAAATTAAGTGTTTTAATTATTGCATCCTCTTTTACTACAGGTGTAATACAAAGTGTTAGTAAAACCGCTTTTGGTAGAACACGACCGCTAAATGGTTACAAAAGTAATGAGTTTAGATTTTGGTCTAAGGAATCTGGATTTCATTCTTTTCCATCTGGCCATACAGTACTATCTGTTACAATGTCTCATGCTATAGCAAAACAGTTTGATAACACTTGGTCCAAAATAGCTGTTTACTCTCTAGGATCTGTCGCTCCTATTTCTAGATTATTTGCTGGCGCTCACTGGCTTACAGATGTTGGTCTTGCAACTGCTTTAAGTATTGCAGTTGTAGATAGTGTAGATAAATTTCTATTCAACTCTAAAGCATATACCTACAAAAAAGAAAAACGCATTGCTTGGAACATGTCTTTTTCTGGTAACCAAATTGGATTAATTGGCACCTTTTAAATACTATTTATACCATATTTATTATAAAGGCAAAGTATTGATAACGAATCAAGTCTACATGTCAAAAAAAATACCATAAAACATTAATAAACAAACCATTACACAATACGTAATGGTTTTTCTTTTTAACAAGGATTTAACTTATCTCATAAAGTAGTCTTTTTCGCTATATTTTTATTAATATTGTTCCTTATCCAAACAAAACCTAACCAATGAAAAAAATTCTACTATTACTTTCTATTGCAATTATGATGAACAGTTGTGCATCTATACTTAATAGTAAAGTTCAAAAAAATGTTAACGTAAGAACCAAAAATGCTAAATCTGTAGTTTATGTAGATGATGTTAAGCAAGGATCTGGAAGAAATGTAAAATCTAAATTACCAAGAGATCGCCAAGTTAAACAACTTAAAATTGAAACTGAAGGCTTCAAAGATCAATACGTAGTACATTACCAAAATCAGAAATCGGCGTTACACATTTTATCTTGGGTTCCTTTTGGTGTATTATTCTACCCTCCTTTTATGGATTATGGACCTAAAAGTTTTAACTATAAAAAAGAAGTTTCAGTTAAAGAAAAATTAATACCTATTGCCATTAAAACTGAAGATCAAAAATACCTTTTTGTAAAAAACACAGAATTCGATCTTGATGAGAAGGCCTTAAAAATTAGAAAAATTAAGCACCGTTCCCTTAAAAAGAATAAGAAAAATAAGTTTAAAGACGTAGACACGAATGTAGATAAAATTGAATTTGATAATTCTATTTTTACATCCTCTTTAAACAACCTTTTATTAAAGTATAAGTACTCAGACTCTACTAATACTATTTTTAAAAACAAAACAAACTCTGCATACTTAAGTGCTAAAATTAGCAAGTTAGATATACAATATGTATATCAATCTGCTGCTAAACGTTCAATGAGTTTTTTACAAGCCGAAGTTAATGTTGCTTGGGATTTTCAAGATGTTTACGGACAAACAATCTATACTAAAAGTTACAAGGCTAAATCTGGACAGTTTTCTATAGATTATAATAAAGAAGCAACTGCTCTTTTAGCTGTTGAAGATGCTATAGCATCTTCTTTTTTAAACTTTATTGATAACAAAAAAGTTAAAGAGCATTTAAGTAAAGATAATATTGCTGTACAAAAAACGCTACCATACATTACACTATCTAAAGGAACAACTATTAATGATGTAGATTCTGCATTAAATGGAACAGTTACTATTAAGGTTGCCGAAGGTCATGGAAGTGGATTTAAAGTAAGTACAGATGGTTACATTTTAACTAATTTTCATGTAGTTGCTAATTCTAAAGAAGACATTACTGTTGTAACAAAAGATAATAAGGAATACAAAGCTAAATTAGTAAGACAGAGTGAAAATTTAGATTTAGCGTTATTAAAAGTAGATGCTACTTTTAACAGCCATTTTACTTTACCTGCAGCTAAAAACTACAAAACTGGTGATGATATCTTTATTATTGGAACTCCAACTACTGTAGAGTTAGGACAAACGTTAAACAAAGGTATTATTTCTGGAGACAGAGAAAATGAAGGAGTTAAATTAATTCAAACCGATGCTGGTGTTAACGGAGGTAACAGTGGTGGACCAATGATTAGCAAAGAAGGCACTTTAATTGGTGTTATTAATGCTAAATTATCTGGTGTTGGTATCGAAGGTTTAGGATTTGCAATTCCTGCAGAATTAATAAGCAAAGCATTATTTATTAAATAATAATTAAGCATATAATTACAAAAGCAAGTTATACAATGCCTCCAAAAAGTTTAATACTGTTTGGAGGTATTTTTATGTAAAGAAAAGACGCAACCTTTTATCACTTTATGCATCTATAAGTAAACAAGCATGAGGCAAATACTTTATTTTCTATCCATAGTTTTACTACTAAACTCTTGCGCTACATTAACAAATAGAAAAACAACTAAAATTTCTATTTCTGCAGATACAGAAAGTAACATTGTTTATAATACAGATACTATCGCTATTGGTAAACAGTCCATTAAAATAAAACCTTTACGATCTAGAGACTCTTTAAGTTTGGTAGTCTTAAAAGATGGTTATAAGAATGAATTCGATATAAAAGCAAAAAACAGTATTGCTTTTTTTACAAACATCCCATTTAATTATGGCTTAGGTATGTTGGTAGATTTAACTAACCAAAAACGTTTTACCTACAAAAAAAACCTTCATTTTTCTTGGGACAGTATAAATAACAACTTCAACCTATCCCTTAAAAAGATAAATGAAATAAAAAAAGGGACTACTTTTATATATACTTCTCCTCTTAATGCAATAGACGTATTCTCCACTCCTATGCTTACTTTAGGTACAGAATATTTTGTTTCTAATAACATTAGTATTAGCACAGAGTTTGGAACAAAATATACTGAACGCTTAAGAGATCAATCGAATACTACCCTTATAAAAGATAAAGGTTATTCTTTTAGAATAGAACCAAAACTATATAATAAAATTAATTTAACAGGAAACACAACTTTAAACGAATACTTAAGTTTAGAACTTCGGATTATTAAAAACAATTATAATGATAGCATAGGTTATTTTGAAAATCAACTTGATCCAAATCAAGAAATAGCATTAATTACAGACGATTTTGCTAGAAAAAAAACCATTACTTTAATTAACTTAAAATACGGAATTAACGTACCAGTCGGAAAATTGTTTTATTTCGATTTCTATTCCGGTTTTGGTATCAGATTAAGAAAAGTAGAAAACTTAGCTTTAGAGTTCGATAATGAAATACATTACCTAAGGGATGATGATAACCATTATGATTTTTTCCGTGACGAAGGTTTAAAGACCATTAATAAAAATAAAGAATTTAATTTTTCTTTAGGTTTTAAATTTGGCGTAAAATTGTAGCACCTTAAGAGAACAATAAACTTATTCTATTATAAACGACATAAAGAAATGACCAATAAAGAGCTTAAAGAATTTCTAGACGCTAAAGTAGAACAATACAATAGACCCGATTTTATCACTAGCGACCCAATACAAATTCCGCATTTATTTAGTAAAAAAGAAGACATTGAAATAGCAGGTTTTTTAAGTGCTACCATTTCTTGGGGAAACAGAAAAAGTATTATTACTAATTGTAAAAAAATGATGGATTTGCTCGATCATTCTCCTCACGATTTTATAATGAATCATCAAGAAGAAGATTTAGAAAAGCTAGAACCTTTTGTGCATAGAACCTTTAATGGACTAGATTTTATCACTTTTATAAAAAGTTTAAATCATATTTACACCAATCACAACGGCTTAGAAGCAGTTTTTGCAAAACATGCAGAAAAGGATTCGTTACAAAAAGCAATACATTATTTTAAACAATCCTTTTTCGAAATAGAACATTTACAACGCACTCAAAAGCATGTTAGCGATCCGCTAAAAAACTCGGCAGCAAAACGTATAAATATGTTTTTACGGTGGATGGTTAGAGACGATAATACTGGAGTAGATTTTGGTATTTGGAAATCGCTATCGCCTTCTCAATTATCTTGTCCGTTAGATGTGCATTCGGGAAATGTTGCAAGAAAACTTGGGCTTTTAAAACGAAAACAAAATGATGGTAAAGCATTAGCTGAATTAGATGCCGCACTCAAAAAACTAGACAAAACCGATCCTGTAAAATATGATTTCGCATTATTTGGTTTAGGTGTCTTTGAAGGTTTTTAGCTAGAAAAGAGATACTACTTATTTCTATAAATTAGTTTCTTTTTACTCCTTCTCTATCAAATCATTTAAAAATGAAATCTTCAATTTTTATTTTGCTTAACTTTGTCCTAAAGGATAAACAAATTACACACTAGTTTAATCCATTAATTTTAAACAATTTAACTCTAGTTTTAATTTGATAACTCCTAAAATTCCTAAAAATGAATCTGCTCGACTTAAAGCGGTTAACTCTTACCGCCTTTTAGACACTTTACCCGAAGAAGATTTCGATAATATTACAGGTTTAATTTCTAATGTTATAGATGTTCCTATTTCTCTAGTAACACTTATAGATCTTGATAGAAATTTTTTAAAGTCTCATCACGGTGTTCCTTTTAACGAGTCGCCAAGATCGACTTCTTTTTGTGGACATGCTGTTTTATGCGAAGATGATTTGTTTATTATTGAAGATGCAAGAGAAGATGAAAGATTTAAAGACAATCCATTAGTAAAAGAACACAACGCTATATTTTATGCAGGAGCTCCTTTAATAAATGCAGATGGCTTTGCTTTAGGAACACTCTGTATTTTTGATACTAAACCACGAGTTTTAAATAAGAAACAAAAAGAAATGCTAATTGTTTTAGCTAAACAAGTGGTACAACTTTTCGAGCTTAGAAAAAATAATTTAGAACTTAGAGAAGTACGTAAAGAATTAGTACAACAAAACGAAAAATTAAAAAATTTCGCAGGCCACGTATCTCATGATATGAAGATGCCTTTGGCAAATATGATAGTAACCTCAGATATTTTAAAAAAGAAATATGAAGGACAACTAGATGAAAAAGGTTTAGAGTATTTAGGCTATTTAAAAAGAGCATCGTTTACGCTAAGCGAATACATTTCTAATTTATTAGAACACTATGAGAGCGACAAAGTTGAAGGTGATTTTGAATCTTTTCATATAAATCATCTACTTGAAGATTTGGTAGATTTACTTCAAATAAATACTAATTGCCATATTAACTTCCCTGAACAAGATGTTGAAATAGAGTGTAATCATGTTGCTTTAGAGCAAATTTTACTTAACCTTATTGGTAACAGTTTAAAATATAGTGATAAAGAAAATACTGTAATTGATATTTCTTGTTTTGTAACAGATGATTTTTACAATTTCGAAATAACAGATAATGGTATTGGTATTCCTGAAGACAAATTAGAGTCTATTTTCGAGTTATTTTCTACTGTAGGCAACTTGGACCGTAATGGAAACAAAGGCCATGGTATAGGTTTATCTACAGTACAGAATTTAGTAAAATCTTTAGGAGGTACAATAGCAGTTAATTCAAAATTAGGAGAAAAAACTAGTTTCAGTTTTACTGTCGCTAAACCACACTAATATTCAATAAAATATATAGAATATAAAAAAGCCTGTTGAA